>NZ_JBBLYJ010000001.1:0-500000 GCF_037830355.1 Roseobacter sp. HKCCD5988
TTAAGCGATGATTTTGGAGACCACGCCTGCGCCGACTGTGCGGCCGCCTTCGCGGATCGCGAAGCGCAGACCATCTTCCATCGCGATGGGGGCGATCAGCTCAACTTCGAACTTCAGGTTGTCGCCGGGCATAACCATTTCCGTGCCAGAAGGCAGGGTCACAGTGCCGGTAACGTCCGTGGTGCGGAAGTAGAACTGAGGACGGTAGTTCGCGAAGAATGGGGTGTGACGACCACCTTCTTCTTTCGTGAGGATATAGGCCTCAGCTTCGAACTTCGTGTGTGGCTTCACAGAACCTGGCTTGCAGAGAACCTGACCACGCTCAACGCCCTCACGGTCGACACCACGCAGAAGCGCGCCGATATTGTCGCCCGCTTCACCACGGTCAAGCAGCTTGCGGAACATCTCAACGCCTGTGCAGGTCGTCTTGGAGGTGTCGCGGATACCAACGATCTCAATCTCGTCACCCACATTGATCACACCACGCTCAACACGGCCCGTCACAACTGTACCGCGGCCAGAAATCGAGAACACGTCTTCAATTGGCATCAAGAATGGCTGGTCAACTGCGCGTGCAGGCGTTGGGATGTAGCTGTCAACAGCTTCCATCAACGCGCGGATCGAGTTCTCACCGATCTCTGCGTCACGGCCTTCCATCGCAGCCAAAGCAGACCCTTTAACAACAGGAATGTCATCGCCAGGGAATTCGTAAGAAGACAGAAGCTCGCGGATTTCCATCTCAACAAGTTCCAACAACTCTTCGTCATCAACCTGATCGACTTTGTTCATGTAAACAACCATCGCAGGGATACCAACCTGACGACCAAGCAAAATGTGCTCGCGCGTCTGTGGCATAGGGCCGTCCGCCGCGTTCACAACCAAGATCGCGCCGTCCATCTGCGCCGCACCGGTGATCATGTTCTTCACATAGTCAGCGTGACCAGGGCAGTCCACATGCGCGTAGTGACGCGCATCTGTCTCATACTCAACGTGCGCAGTCGAAATCGTGATCCCACGCGCCTTCTCTTCAGGTGCGCCGTCAATCTGATCATACGCCTTGAAATCACCAAAATACTTCGTGATCGCCGCTGTCAGTGTCGTCTTGCCGTGGTCAACGTGACCAATCGTGCCAATGTTCACGTGCGGCTTATTACGTTCAAACTTTTCCTTTGCCATGATGGCCTCCTTGTCTTGTTCAGAGCGGCGGGAAACTGCCCGCCCTACGGTTGGTGGGTAGGGCGGGGTTCACCCCGCCACCCTGGTTTAGGCGTATTTCGATTGAATCTCGTCCGAGATGTTCTGCGGCACAGGATTGTAGTGATCGAACAGCATGGTGAACTGCGCGCGGCCCGAAGACATCGAACGCAGAGTGTTGATGTAGCCAAACATATTCGCCAACGGAACGAAGGCATTGATCGCAACAGCGTTACCGCGTGGCTCTTGGCCAGAAACCTGACCACGGCGCGATGTCAAATCGCCAATGATCGACCCTGTGTATTCTTCAGGGGTGACCACCTCGACCTTCATCATCGGCTCAAGCAGTTTCGCACCTGCTTTTTTCAGACCTTCGCGCATACACATACGAGATGCGATTTCGAAGGCGAGAACGGAGGAGTCCACATCGTGGAATTTACCGTCCAAAAGCGCGACTTTGAAGTCGATCACAGGGAAGCCTGCGAGCGGGCCAGAGTCCATAACAGACTGGATGCCCTTTTCAACACCGGGGATGTATTCCTTGGGAACAGCACCACCAACGATGCGCGACTCAAAGCTATAGCCTTCGCCAGGTTCAGTTGGCGTGATTTCCAACTTAACTTCGGCGTATTGACCCGAACCACCCGACTGCTTCTTGTGGGTGTAGGTATGCTCAACCGCGTGACCAATGGTTTCGCGATAGGCCACCTGAGGCGCACCAATATTCGCTTCCACTTTGAATTCACGCTTCAGACGATCCACCAGAATGTCGAGGTGCAATTCGCCCATGCCCTTCATGATGGTCTGGCCTGATTCAAGGTCAGTTTCCACACGAAAGGAGGGGTCTTCTGCCGCCAAACGCTGAAGACCTTGAGACATTTTCTCTTGGTCGTTCTTTGTCTTTGGCTCAATCGCGATCTCGATCACAGGATCGGGGAAGGTCATGGTTTCGAGAACCACAGGATCTGCCGCATCACAAAGCGTGTCACCTGTTGTGGTTTCTTTCAGACCTGCCAAGGCGATGATGTCGCCTGCAAAGGCCTCATCAATCTCTTCGCGGTTGTTGGAGTGCATCATCATCATACGACCAACACGCTCTTTTTTGCCTTTGGTCGCATTGAGGATAGATCCGCCCTTTTCCAATTTGCCCGAGTAGATACGGGTAAAGGTCAAGGAGCCAACAAACGGGTCGTTCATGATTTTGAACGCCAGACCTGCAAAGGCCATGTTGTCATCTGCGCGGCGTGCAATGTTACGAGTTTCCGTCTCATCGCCTGGCTTAAAGCCCATGTAGTCGACCACATCGAGAGGGCCGGGCAAGAAGTCAATCACAGCGTTGAGCAAAGGCTGAACGCCTTTGTTCTTGAACGCAGAGCCGGCCAATACAGGCACAAAGCTCAAGGACAAGGTGCCTTTACGGATCAGCTTGCGCAGGGTCGCGATGTCTGGCTCGTTGCCTTCGAGATAGGCTTCCATCGCCGCATCGTCCTGCTCAACCGCATTCTCGATCAGGATCGAGCGCCACTCGTCAGCCGTTTCCTGCAAGTCAGCGCGGATTGGCTGGCGCTTCCAAGATGCACCAAGGTCTTCGCCTTCCCAAACCCATTCTTCCATCGTGATCAGGTCGACAATGCCTTCCAGCTTGTCTTCGGCACCGATGGGGAAGTTCACAGGAACAGGTGTTGCACCTGTGCGGTCTTTGATCATCTTCACGCAGTTGAAGAAGTCAGCGCCGATCTTGTCCATCTTGTTGACGAACACGATACGGGGAACCTTGTAGCGATCCGCCTGACGCCAAACGGTTTCCGTCTGAGGCTCAACGCCTGCGTTACCATCAAGCAAGCAAACCGCGCCATCGAGAACAGCCAAAGAACGCTCAACTTCGATGGTAAAGTCAACGTGTCCGGGTGTGTCGATGATGTTATAGCGGAACTTCGTGTCCGAAGTGCCTTCCGCGGATGGGTCTTCTTGCCACTGCCAGAACGTGGTGGTCGCAGCGGAGGTAATGGTGATCCCACGCTCCTGCTCCTGCTCCATCCAGTCCATGGTGGCCGCGCCATCATGCACTTCGCCGATCTTGTGCGAGCGGCCTGTGTAATACAGGATACGTTCTGTGGTTGTGGTTTTGCCCGCGTCAATATGGGCCATAATCCCAAAGTTGCGGTAGCGCTCCAGCGGATATTCGCGTGCCATCTGGTGGTCCTCAGGCTAGAATTAAAATTACCAACGATAATGGCTGAACGCTTTGTTCGCATCCGCCATCTTGTGGGTGTCTTCACGTTTCTTGACGGCTGCGCCGCGTGCGTTGACCGCATCCACCAATTCGCCTGCAAGGCGCTCTTCCATGGTGTTTTCGTTACGAGCACGGGCCGCGTTGATCAGCCAGCGGATCGCAAGCGCTTCACGGCGCTCAGGGCGCACTTCAACGGGAACCTGATAGGTCGCACCGCCCACACGGCGGGAGCGCACTTCAACAGCAGGTTTGATGTTGTCGAGCGCTTCGTGGAACACTTCCACAGGCGCGCGCTTGAGACGCTGCTCAACGCGATCAAACGCGTTGTAAACGATCTTTTCTGCGACCGATTTTTTACCATCGATCATCAGATTATTCATGAACTTTGTCAGAACACGATCACCAAATTTGGCGTCGGGCAAAACTTCGCGTTTTTCAGCGCTGTGACGACGGGACATGTCTGTATCCTCTTACTTCGGACGCTTCGCGCCATATTTCGAACGACGCTGACGGCGATCTTTAACGCCCTGCGTATCAAGCACACCGCGCAGAATGTGATAACGCACACCTGGAAGGTCTTTCACACGGCCGCCACGGATCAGAACAACAGAGTGCTCTTGGAGGTTGTGCTTCTCACCAGGAATGTAGCTGATGACCTCAAAACCATTCGTCAGGCGCACCTTGGCAACCTTACGCATAGCCGAGTTCGGCTTCTTTGGCGTCGTGGTGTAGACGCGTGTGCATACGCCGCGCTTCTGCGGGCAGGATTCCAAGTGCTGCGACTTGGAGCGTTTTACTTTGGGCTGCCGTGGTTTACGGATCAGCTGTTGAATCGTAGGCATTCGGTTCCCCGTCTTGCTCATGTCAAACGGCATCTTGCGTATGCAAAACACCAAAACCGCAAGCGCCCTTTCCCTACCTGGAGGCCGCCGCGGTGGAATTCTCAGAGGATCGAGGCATCAAATCGCCTGGATCATGACCACTCAGTTCTGTATCTCGGGCAAGCTCGCGCAAGGCGCAAAATGCCACTCATGGCGCGGCGTATAGGGGGAATCGTATAGGGTGTCAACAGCGGCAGGGTCTGCGCTAGTCCCGCTGCATTTGAGACGGGCCAGATATTGGGGCATCGGCCACTGCGGTTGCCGTCAGCGAGGCCGCCAACCGTTCAGCACGGCGCGCCACTCGATGTTCACGCAGTAGCGTGAAAATGCCCGAGGCCACGACAATCGCAGCCCCAATTAAGGTCAAAAGATCGGGCCAATCCCCAAACACGAAGAACCCCAAAATCAGCGCCCAAACAAGGGCTGTATAGCGAAACGGCGCGATCACGCCAATTTCACCCACGCGCATGGTCATGATAGAAAAAAGATAGCCCCCAATGATGCAGATTGCAGCGCCAATGATATAGGTCGCCTCAATCATGTTGATCGGTTGCCAATCTTCACTGATGGACAAAACCCCACCCGATAGGCCAACTGCAATGGCCGTGATAAAGGCCACACCCATCGAGGGGGCCTCGGGTGACAAGCGGCGGGTCAGAAGATCACGAATGGTCACGAAACCCACAGTCATCAGCGCATAGATGGAGTAGATAGTGAACCCCTCACCCCCGGGTTTTACGATCAGCATGACACCCGCAAAACCAACCGTAATGGCCAGCATCCGCCGCCACCCCACAGGTTCGCGGAACACGAGAAAGGCAACCAATGTCACACTTAGCGGCAGAGCCGCCAGAATTGCGGCAACATTGGCCAAGGGCATATGGATCAATGCAATCATAAACGTAATCATGGCGGCTATTTCGGCCAATATGCGGCCGATCACCTTGCCGCGATCCACAGGTGGAATGTGAAAGCGCAGCTGCCCCATCCACCAAAGCAAGGCCACCATCATAATGGCTGTCAGAAGCCCCCGCAAAAAGATCATCTGAAACAGTGGCACAGTCTGGGTGACCAGCTTCACCAATGTATCATTGAGCGTAAAGGCGGCCATGGCGCCAGACATCAGCAATGCGCCCTTGATATTGGGTGTCAAAAACCGCGCTCCTTGGTGGTCTGAGCGAAAATCTAGGCTCAGTCATCGTCACTAGTGGGGTCACTTTCGCGCAATCGTGCAAGCGCAGCAAGGGTCTTGATCGGTTGCAGCGCAAAGCGGTCGCGCATCAGGGTTTGTGCTTTGGTGATCTCCATCAACTCGGCAGTGGGGGGATAGAACGATCACTGTCATTCACCCCATGCAGCGTGCGCACGAACATCACATCATTTGGATCGCACCATGTGCGCACATTGGCCGCAATCTTGCGATGGTTCCACCGATAAACATTGGCGAGACTGTCATTATGCGTGACCATCGCGCTGGCCAATCCCAAAGGGCCGATTTCCGAAAATTCCCAGTAGGGTTTTTCTTGGGAATTCATGTTCCAATAAATGCCACGATGAAAGGCGATAGCGGCAGGCGTGTCTTCATCAGCCCACCCCAGTTTCAACAACTGATCTGCGACCGCGCGTGTCTTGGCGATATAGTCTCAGGCCACGGCATCATGGTCATCAATGCGAAACCTCGTGATGAATTTCGAATGCCGATCCCACCCACGCCGAAAGGCGCGGCGGGTGGAGTTTAAAGGCCCCGCTGCCTCAAGGGTGCAAACCTGCAGGAAGGGATAAGGGCCCATCAAATCCTTCAGACGCCGCCGCCACCGATAGGGCATCGTATCCGCGATCAAAGCGATCAATTTGAAATCCTGATCCGTTTGAGCGGCCAAGGACGGGAGGCAGATTTGTTCAAAGAACACAAATCGCTGCTTCATGCGCGCAGGATCATAGAGCATGGCCTCTAGCGCCCATTGCTCCATCGTGGCCGAAGCAAAGCCACCTTCGCCCGCATAGGAAAAACGGCAGACGCCCACAATCTGATTGGATAAATCCTTGGCCATATGCCGCTTTCATTCCCAGTTTAGGACCCCAAGCTTACGAGATGGGCGCGCATCGGGAAAGAGGCGGTATAAAAAAGGAAACGCCCCATTGCGAGATCGCAACGGAGCGCTTCAATGGCTTACTGCGCACAGCGCAAAACGCTCTTACTCTTCGCCTTCGCTTGCAGCGTCTGACGCGGCATCGGCCAGATCTGCTTCGCTTGGTGCAGCAAGGGCTGCAGCGGCTTCTGCCTCAGCGCGGGCCGCCTCAATCACCTTGTTGTCACGCTCGGCTGCGATGCGGCGAACGCGCTGTGTCGCGCCGCCTGTGCCCGCAGGGATCAAGCGACCCACGATGACGTTTTCCTTAAGGCCAACCAACTTGTCGCGCTTGCCCTGCACCGAAGCTTCGGTGAGAACGCGGGTTGTCTCTTGGAAGGACGCCGCAGAGATAAAGCTACGGGTCTGCAAGCTGGCCTTGGTGATACCAAGCAACACGGGCTCACCTGTCGCTGGACGACCACCACGGGCTTCGACCTTGGCGTTCTCCTCATCGAATTCCGCCTTGTCGACATGCTCACCCTTCAGCAGCGTTGTCTCGCCTGAGTCGAGGATTTCAATCTTCTGCAGCATCTGGCGCACGATCACTTCGATATGCTTATCGTTGATCTTCACACCTTGCAGACGATAGACGTCCTGCACCTCGTCAATGAGGTAATCTGCCAAAGCCTCGATCCCCATGATCCGCAAAATATCATGCGGCGCAGGGTTGCCGTCCATGATGTAATCGCCCTTCTGAACGAAATCACCTTCGACAACGGGGATGTGCTTGCCTTTTGGAACCATGTATTCCACGGGCTCCATTGACTCATCAACAGGCACAACACTGATGCGGCGCTTGTTTTTGAAGTCACGGCCAAAGCGCACATACCCATCAACCTCTGCGATGATGGCGTGGTCTTTTGGACGGCGGGCTTCGAACAATTCCGCAACGCGCGGCAGACCACCGGTAATGTCCTTGGTCTTTGCACCTTCGCGCGGGATACGGGCCACAACATCACCCGCCTCAACAGATTGGCCATCTTCCACCGAAAGAATGGCGTCCACCGACATCGGATAGGTCACAGGGTTGCCCTGATCATTGCGCACAGGTTCGCCATCGGCACCTACGATCAAGATTTCGGGCTTAAGTTCATTGCCCTTTGGCGCAGCGCGCCAATCCATCACGATCTTCTGGGTCATGCCAGTCGCATCATCGGTTTCATCGCGAACTGCGATGCCGCTGACGAGGTCGACATATTTCACTGTGCCCGATTTCTCGGCGATGATTGGAAGAGTGTATGGATCCCACTCAAACAAGCGGTCGCCACGAGACACTTTGGCGCCCTCGGCCACATGCACCTTGGTGCCGTATCCAAGTTTGAACGCGGCGCGCTCGACCCCGTTATCATCAATGATAGCAATCTGCATATTGCGGCCAACAACGATCACATCGCCTGCGGCGTTCTTCAGCGTGTTGGCGTTGCGATACTCAATTTTGCCTTCTTGACCAGCTTCTTGGAAACTCTGCTGGCCACCTTGTGCAACCCCACCAATGTGGAATGTGCGCATCGTCAGCTGCGTGCCAGGTTCACCAATGGACTGAGCCGCGATGATACCGACCGCTTCACCCACGTTTACACGGGTGCCGCGTGCAAGGTCACGACCATAGCAGACGGCGCAAACACCCTCTTCCGCCTCACAGGTCAAAGGCGAACGGATTTTGATCGAAGCCAGACCGGCGGCTTCCACCGCATCTGCCTTGCGCTCGTCAATCAGCTCACCCTTGGAGACGATCACTTCGCCCGTTGCAGGTGCGATGACGTCTTCGCCAGCCGAACGGCCCAAAATCCGCTCTGCCAATGAAGAGACAACCTCGCCATCATTGATCGCTGCTTCAGCGGTGATTGTGGCATCAGTGCCGCAATCGACCATACGCACGATACAATCCTGCGCCACGTCCACCAACCGGCGGGTCAAGTAGCCCGAGTTCGCCGTTTTAAGCGCCGTGTCAGACAGACCCTTACGGGCGCCGTGGGTCGAGTTGAAGTATTCAAGAACGGTCAGACCTTCCTTAAAGTTCGAGATGATTGGCGTCTCGATGATCTCGCCCGATGGTTTGGCCATCAGACCGCGCATACCACCCAGCTGCTCCATCTGCGTCACAGAACCCCGCGCGCCCGAGTGGGCCATCATGTAAACGGAGTTTGGTTCAGACTCTGCGCCATTCTCATCGAATTTCTTCGCAGAGATGGTCGCCATCATCGCGTCAGTGACTTTGTCATTGGCCTTTGACCACGCATCAATCACCTTGTTGTATTTCTCACCTTGGGTGATGAGACCGTCCATATATTGCTGTTCGAATTCCTTCACTTGGTCGCGGGTTTCATCAACCAACGTCCATTTCGTGTCAGGAACAACCATGTCGTCCTTACCGAAGGAGATACCAGCACGGAACGCTTCACGGAAACCAAGGCTCATGATCTGGTCACAGAAAATGACGCTCTCTTTTTGACCGCAATAGCGATAGACAGTGTCGATGACCTGCTGCACTTCTTTTTTGCGCAGCAAGCGGTTCACCAATTCAAACGGCGCTTTTGCGTTTAGCGGCAGAAGCGCGCCAATGCGCAAGCGGCCAGGCGTGGTTTCAAACCGCTGATAAACCTCGTTGCCCTCGTCATCAATTTGCTTGATGCGCGCGGTCACTTTGGCGTGCAGATGCACCTCACCTGCGGTCAGGGCGTGCTCGACCTCCTCGATGGAGGAGAAGGACATGCCTTCACCCTTCATGCCTTCGCGTTCCATGGTCACATAGTAAAGACCCAAAACCATGTCCTGAGACGGAACAATAATCGGTGCGCCGTTTGCAGGCGACAGAACGTTGTTCGTGGACATCATCAAAACGCGGGCTTCAAGCTGCGCTTCAAGGCTCAATGGAACGTGAACGGCCATCTGGTCGCCGTCAAAGTCTGCGTTAAACGCAGAACAGACCAAGGGGTGCAGCTGAATAGCCTTACCTTCAATCAAGACAGGCTCGAACGCCTGAATGCCCAAGCGGTGCAAGGTCGGCGCGCGGTTCAAAAGAACGGGATGCTCGCGGATCACTTCGTCCAAGATATCCCAAACTTCGGGGCGCTCTTTTTCAACCAATTTCTTGGCTTGCTTGACTGTCGAAGACAGGCCCTTGGCTTCAAGGCGCGAATAGATAAACGGCTTGAACAGTTCCAACGCCATTTTCTTTGGCAGGCCACACTGGTGCAGTTTCAACTCTGGGCCCGTCACAATGACCGAACGACCCGAGAAGTCGACCCGCTTACCCAAAAGGTTTTGACGGAAACGACCCTGCTTGCCCTTGAGCATATCAGACAGCGATTTCAGCGGGCGCTTATTGGCACCTGTGATCACGCGACCACGGCGGCCATTGTCAAACAACGCATCCACAGATTCCTGCAACATCCGCTTTTCGTTACGGATGATGATGTCAGGTGCCCGCAATTCGATCAGACGCTTCAGACGGTTGTTGCGGTTGATCACGCGGCGATAAAGATCGTTCAAATCCGATGTCGCGAAACGACCACCATCAAGCGGCACAAGCGGACGCAATTCTGGTGGGATCACGGGGATCACTGTCAGCACCATCCATTCTGGGCGGTTGCCAGACTCGATGAAATTTTCAACGATCTTGAGGCGCTTGATGATCTTCTTCGGCTTCAACTCACCGGTGGCTTCCTTAAGGTCTTCGCGCAACTGTGCTGCTTCGGCCTCAAGGTCGATATTGGCAAGCATTTCGCGGATCGCTTCCGCGCCGATATTCGCTTGGAACGCATCCGACCCATAGGCGTCCTGCGCATCCAGGAATTCTTCTTCGGACAAGAGCTGACCATAGCTCAGATCGGTCAGACCTGGCTCAATCACCACATAGTTTTCGAAATACAGGATCCGCTCCAGATCACGCAGCGTCATATCCAGCATCAGACCAATGCGGGATGGCAGCGATTTCAGGAACCAAATATGCGCAACAGGTGCAGCCAATTCAATATGGCCCATGCGTTCGCGGCGCACCTTCTGCAAGGTCACCTCAACGCCGCATTTTTCGCAGACAACGCCACGATACTTCATGCGCTTATATTTGCCGCACAGACATTCGTAATCTTTTACAGGCCCAAAGATACGCGCGCAGAACAGGCCGTCACGCTCGGGCTTAAATGTGCGGTAGTTGATCGTCTCAGGCTTTTTGATCTCGCCATACGACCAGCTGAGAATACGCTCAGGGCTGGCAAGCGAGACTTTGATCTCGTCAAACGCTTTTGGCGCGACAAGCGGGTTGAACGGGTTGTTCGTGAGTTCCTGGTTCATTTTCAAATCCTTGAATTCGGGCAGAGAGATGGGGGATCAGGCAGCGGCGGGGACGGGCCCCGCCAACCGCTTACTCTTCATCCTCCGCATCCAGGAGTTCCATGTTGAGGCCGAGGCCACGCACTTCCTTGACGAGAACGTTGAACGATTCAGGCACGCCTGCTTCGAAATTGTCCTCGCCTTTGACGATCGATTCATAGACCTTGGTGCGGCCTGCAACGTCATCCGACTTAACAGTGAGCATTTCCTGCAAGGTGTATGCAGCGCCATAAGCCTCCAAGGCCCAGACCTCCATCTCACCAAAGCGCTGCCCACCGAATTGCGCCTTACCGCCGAGCGGCTGTTGGGTGACAAGGCTGTATGGCCCTGTCGAGCGCGCGTGGATTTTGTCATCCACGAGGTGATGCAGTTTCAGCAGGTATTTCACACCCACGGTGACGGGACGGGCGAATTGCTCACCCGAGCGGCCATCGTAAAGAACCGATTGGCCCGATGTGTCAAAGCCCGCGCGGGTCAGCGCATCGTTTACATCGGCCTCTTTTGCACCGTCAAATACAGGCGTTGCAATCGGAACACCGCGGGTCACGGTTGAAGCGGACTCAACCAATGCTGCGTCGTCCAGATCAGCAAAGGCCTCGCCATACACCTCATCACCATAAGCGATTTTGAGGGCATCGCGCACAGGCGTCATGTCACCAGAGCGGCGATATTCGTCCAAGGCTTCGTCAATCTTCAGACCCAGACCGCGTGCGGCCCAACCCATATGGGTTTCCAAAATCTGACCCACGTTCATACGCGAAGGCACACCGAGAGGGTTCAGAACGAAATCGACAGGGGTGCCATCTGCAAGGAAAGGCATATCTTCCATCGGAACCACTTTCGAGATCACACCCTTGTTGCCGTGACGGCCCGCCATCTTATCACCTGGCTGAAGCTTGCGCTTCACGGCGATAAAGACTTTGACCATTTTCATCACGCCTGGAGGCAGGTCATCGCCGCGGCGAACTTTCTCGACCTTATCCTCAAAACGGTGATCCAAGGTGCGCTTCTGTGCGTCAAACTGTTGGTTCAGCGCCTCTACTTCAGCGGCGTCTTTCTCATCACCAAGGGCAAGCTGCCACCACTGGCCGTGGCTGAGCGTTTCAAGCAACTCTTCCGTGATCTCAGACCCTGCTTTGACGCCTTTTGGCCCTTTTACTGCAGTTTTGCCTAGTAGCATGGACTTGAGACGCGCATAGATATTGCGCTCAAGAATTGCCAACTCGTCATCACGGTCGCGTGCCAGACGCTCGACAATCTCGCGCTCGATTTGCAGCGCGCGCTCGTCCTTGTCGACACCATGGCGGTTGAAAACGCGCACTTCCACGACTGTTCCGAAATCACCAGGTGGCAGGCGCAAAGATGTATCACGCACATCAGACGCTTTTTCGCCAAAGATCGCCCGCAGAAGTTTTTCTTCTGGGGTCATTGGGCTTTCACCCTTTGGCGTGATCTTACCAACAAGAATGTCACCAGGCCCAACTTCGGCGCCGATATAGACGATGCCCGCCTCATCGAGGTTGCGAAGTGCTTCTTCCCCTACGTTTGGAATGTCGCGGGTGATTTCCTCAGGCCCAAGCTTGGTGTCACGGGCAGCAACTTCGAATTCCTCGATATGGATCGAGGTGAAAACGTCATCACGCACGATGCGCTCGGAAATGAGGATCGAGTCTTCGTAGTTGTAGCCATTCCATGGCATAAACGCCACGACCACGTTCTTACCCAAGGCCAATTCGCCCATATCGGTCGAGGGGCCATCGGCAATCACTTCACCTTTGCCAACACGATCACCCACTTTCACCAAGGGGCGCTGGTTGATGCAGGTGTTCTGATTTGAGCGCTGGAATTTACGAAGGCGGTAGATATCCACGCCCGCATCGCCCAGTTCCAGATCTTCGGTGGCGCGCACAACGATACGTTCTGCATCCACTTGGTCGATGATCCCGCCACGTTTGGCCATGATCGCCGCACCAGAATCGCGTGCAACAACACTTTCGATGCCTGTGCCTACGAAAGGCGCGTCAGCTTGCAACAGCGGAACCGCCTGACGTTGCATGTTAGAGCCCATCAAAGCGCGGTTCGCGTCATCGTTTTCCAAGAATGGAATGAGCGAGGCAGCAACCGAAACCAACTGCTTGGGCGATACGTCAATCAGGTCAACCTGATCGCGCGGTGCAAGCGTGTATTCGCCCGATTGACGGGTGTTCACCAGATCATTGATGAACTTGCCGCTTGCGTCCAAAGTCGCGTTGGCCTGCGCAACTGTGTGGCGCATTTCTTCGGTCGCGGACATGTAGACGACCTCATCGGTCACTTTGGTGTCTACAACGCGGCGATATGGGGTTTCGATGAAGCCGTATTTGTTCACCCGTGCGAAGGTCGCAAGCGAGTTGATCAGACCAATATTCGGCCCTTCGGGCGTTTCAATCGGGCACATACGGCCGTAATGGGTTGGGTGAACGTCACGAACCTCAAACCCTGCGCGCTCGCGCGTCAGACCGCCAGGCCCAAGAGCCGACAAGCGGCGCTTATGGGTGACTTCCGACAGTGGGTTGGTCTGGTCCATGAACTGAGACAACTGGCTTGAGCCAAAGAATTCGCGAACAGCCGCAGCGGCGGGTTTCGCGTTGATCAGATCCTGTGGCATCACAGTATCGATTTCGACCGAGGACATACGTTCCTTGATCGCGCGCTCCATACGAAGCAGGCCCACGCGATACTGGTTCTCCATCAATTCACCCACCGAACGCACGCGGCGGTTGCCCAAATGGTCAATATCGTCAATGTCGCCCTTGCCATCGCGCAGTTCAACCAAGGCCTTGATGCAGGCAACGATATCTTCGCGGCGCAGAATGCGGGTTGTGTCAGGCGCATCGAGATCGAGGCGCATGTTCATCTTCACGCGACCAACGGCAGACAGATCATAGCGCTCGCTGTCGAAGAACAGCGTGTCAAAGAGGGCGCTTGCCGCTTCAACGGTTGGTGGCTCGCCTGGGCGCATGACTCGATAGATATCCATCAACGCGCCTTCGCGGCTCATGTTCTTATCAACGGCCATAGTGTTGCGGATATAGGCGCCAACATTGATGTTATCGATGTCGAGAACTGGGATGTCGGTGATGCCCGCATCCGTCAGATCCATCAGCGTGCCGCCCGTGACATTGCCATCCTTGTCGGTTTCCCATGTCAACTCGTCCCCAGCTTCGACATAAATCGCGCCAGTTTCTTCGTTGATGATATCCTTCGCAACAAAGCGGCCCACGATGTGATCGAAAGGCACCAACAGCTCGGAGACTTTACCCTCGTCAATCAGCTGCTTCACAGCGCGCGGGGTGATCTTCTTGCCTGCTTCAGCGATGACTTCGCCCGTGGCTGCATCAACAAGATCAAATGTAGGACGGGTGCCGCGCACGCGCTCGGGGAAGAACTTGGTTGCCCAACCTTTGTTCTTAATAGAGCGGAACATCACAGTGTCATAATAGGCATCCATGATGCCTTCTTGATCCAAACCAAGTGCATAAAGCAGCGTGGTCACTGGCAATTTGCGGCGGCGGTCAATGCGCGCAAATACGATGTCCTTGGCGTCAAACTCGAAATCCAACCAAGAGCCGCGATAAGGGATGATGCGGCAAGCAAACAAAAGCTTGCCCGAAGAATGGGTTTTGCCTTTGTCATGGTCGAAGAACACACCAGGGGAACGGTGCATTTGGCTGACGATCACGCGCTCGGTGCCGTTCACGATGAACGTGCCATTTGGCGTCATCAAAGGCATATCGCCCATGAACACATCTTGCTCTTTGATGTCTTTGACGGATTTTGCGCCCGTATCCTCGTCAACATCAAATACGATCAAACGCAAGGTCACCTTGAGCGGCGCAGCATAAGTCAAATCGCGGCTTTGGCATTCCTCGACATCAAACTTCGGGGCTTCCAATTCGTATTTAACGAATTCCAAAACCGAAGTTTCGTTGAAATCTTTGATCGGGAAAACCGACTGGAAAACACCCTTGATGCCTTCACCATCCAAAGGCGCGTCTTGGTCGCCTGATTTCAGGAAAAGGTCATAGGAAGATTTCTGAACCTCGATGAGGTTCGGCATTTCCAATACTTCACGGATTTTGCCATAGAATTTGCGAATGCGCTTCTGGCCTGCGTAGGTCTGAGCCATGCTCTGATACACCTTTCGTTTCTTTCGCTCCACGCGCACCGTTGGGGCCACGGCACGGGGGGCTTTGAAACAAGCGGATGGAGGATCCATTCATGCCTGCCGTCCCACCGGCAAGCTCCCGATCCTGCACCACACCTAGAAGAAGGTCTTGGCCACCAAGGCCCTCATCTAGGTGAGGATGGCTGGACAGGAAAAACCCGCCCAGCCACATCGCAACATGGGGAATGCGCCACGCGCATTCCTACCATGATTACTTGAGTTCGACTTCTGCGCCAGCTGCTTCGAGCTTGGCTTTGATGTCGTCTGCTTCTGCTTTTGCAACGCCTTCTTTGACGGCCTTGCCACCTGCTTCAACGAGGTTCTTCGCTTCAACGAGGCCAAGACCTGTGATGCCGCGAACTTCTTTGATGACAGCAATTTTATTGCCGCCAGCAGATTTCAGGATAACGTCAAATTCGGTTTTCTCTTCAGCAGCTGCGCCGGCGTCACCACCAGCAGCAGGGCCTGCCATCATGACAGCGCCGCCTGCAGCAGGCTCGATGCCATATTCGTCTTTTAGGTAGTTCTTCAGTTCTTGTGCTTCGAGAAGGGTCAAGCCCACGATCTCTTCGGCAAGTTTTTTGATATCAGCCATTTTTCGGTTTCCGTATCTAAAATTTGTGATCCAACGTCATGCGGCATAGCCAAACATAACGGGTCTCAAGGTTGCATTATGCGGCTTCTGCCTTCTCTTCGATGGTCGAAAGGATGTTCGCAATATTCGAAGCAGGTGCGCCAATTGCGCCGGCGATGTTGGAAGCAGGTGCCCCAATGCAGCCCACGATCGAAGCAATAAGCTGCTCACGGGATGGCATGGACGCAACGGCTTTAACGCCAGCTTGATCAAGCACAGTGCCACCCATAGCACCGCCAATGATAACGAATTTAGCATTCGCCTTGGCGTAGTCCTCGGCAACCTTGGCCGCAGCCACAGGATCCTCGGAATAGGACAACACAGTCATACCCGTCATCAGGTCAGCAATGCCTTCGGCAAGCGTTCCTTGAAGGGCGATCTTGGCGAGCCTGTTCTTGGCGACGCGTACAGACCCACCAGCTTCGCGCATTTTCGCGCGCAGGTCTTGCATCTCAGCAACCGTGAGGCCCGCGTAGTGAGACACCACGACAACGCCAGAGCTTTCAAAGATTTGGCCGAGTTCCTCGACCACTCTCTCTTTCTGGGCTCTATCCACAGTTCTACTCCAATTAGGGGGTCACCCCCCGGCTCAAGTTTGGCAGGTTTCCCTACCTCTTCGGGTCCAAGTGAGGGGCCCGAGCCAGACCGCCCGAAGGCGCGGTGGCCTTGCGGAAATCCGAAACTCGTTTCCCATCTCAGGAAGGATTTACGGGCATGCGCCCACCCTCCGTCTCGGACAGGTGACCGCACCCACGAGCGAATCGCAGACACGGGTCGAGACGGGGCCATACGACAGAACGCAAAGAAACCCAAGAGGGAACACCACTTTGTGACCAAAGTTGTCCCACCCGAGTTCTTGCGGTCAAACCCCGCGGTTTTCGGCCCCCTCGCACAGAGAGGGCCAAAACTGTTTACGCGTTGGTTGCGCTTTCAACGCTAACCGACACGCCAGGCCCCATGGTGGAGCTGAGCGTGATACGCTTCAAATAAGTGCCTTTTGCGCCTGCTGGCTTGGACTTCGATACAGCGTCGACAAAGGCGCGGATGTTTTCCGCCAGTTTCGCTGCGTCAAAGCTGGCTTTGCCAACTGCACAATGAACGATGCCCGCCTTCTCGACCTTAAACTGAACCTGACCGCCTTTGGCCGCTTCTACTGCCTCTTTAACGTCCATGGTCACAGTGCCGATTTTTGGGTTTGGCATCAGGTTACGAGGCCCAAGAACCTTACCCAAACGGCCCACGATTGGCATCATGTCAGGGGTTGCGATGCAGCGATCAAACTCGATCTTGCCGCCCTGAACGATTTCCATCAGGTCTTCCGCGCCAACGATATCCGCGCCTGCAGCCTTGGCTTCATCTGCCTTAGGGCCGCGTGCGAAAACCGCAACGCGCACAGATTTGCCTGTGCCATTTGGCAAGGTCACTGTGCCGCGCACCATTTGGTCAGCGTGACGAGGGTCAACGCCCAAGTTCATTGAAATATCAACCGATTCATCGAATTTTGCCGAAGCATTGGCTTTGATCAGCTCAACGGCTTCTTCGATTGTGATGTCTTCTTTTCCTGCGAAGGCGGCACGGGCTGCCGTTACGCGCTTACCAATCTTGCCCATAACTTACCCTTTCACCTCGATACCCATCGACTTTGCAGAGCCGAGGATAATTTTCATTGCCGCTTCAACATCGTTCGCGCTGAGGTCTTTCATCTTAGCTTCAGCGATTTCACGAACCTGAGCAACAGTCACAGTTGCGATAGTCTCACGACCAGGATTTTCGGCACCGCGTGGGCGGTTGCGCTTTCCAACAGATTTCAAACCTGCGGCCTTTTTCAGGTAATAAGACGCAGGCGGCGTCTTGATTTCCATCGCAAAAGATTTGTCTTGGTAATAGGTGATCAAGGTGGGGCAAGGGGCGCCCTGCTCCATATCTGCGGTCTTGGCGTTGAACGCCTTGCAGAATTCCATGATGTTAATCCCGCGCTGACCCAATGCAGGGCCAACAGGTGGGGATGGGTTAGCTTGACCTGCAGGGATCTGCAGCTTCATCGTTCCAGCAAGTTTCTTGGCCATCTGGCCTCTCCTTTTTTTCATCGGCACAGCTTTGCTGCACCCTATCAGGATCGGGACGCGTCCCTTTCCCAGTCGCTAGCGTGGTTCGGCACATCATGCGCGCATGATCCTGCCTCCCACGAATGAGCGGCGCCTGCGCGCCGCACCCACATCAGGCGGTTTTCGACACCTGCGTGAATTCCAATTCCACGGGCGTTGCGCGCCCGAAAATCGAGACCGTCACCTTGAGGCGCTGGTTCTCATCATCAACTTCTTCGACCATGCCATCGAAATCTTCAAACGGCCCGTCATTAACCTTAACCTTTTCACCAACATCAAAGGTGATGGTCGAGCGGGGGCTGGCCTCGCCCTCTTCAACACGGTTTAGGATCGCGTTCACTTCATCATCGCGCATCGGCATGGGGCGGCCCTGCGGCCCAAGGAACCCTGTGACGCGCGGGATCGAAGACACAGCATGATAGGCGCGGTCGGTCAATTCCATGCGCACCAGAACATAGCCAGGCATAAAGCGGCGCGGGACGGTGACTTTCTTGCCACGGCGAATCTCGATCACTTCCTCTTCAGGAACGAGAACTTCTTCGATCTCATCCTCGAGGCCCTTTTCGGCCACGGCGTTTCTGATCTGCTCGGCGATGCGCTTCTCAAAATTTGACAGCACGCTCACCGAATACCACCGTTTCGCCATCCGCTTCTTCCATCCTCGACATAAGGCGCGATCGCGCGCCAGTTATTTTAGTGTCCAACCGCTTGGCATAATGCCGCGCGTGCCGTCCCGAAACAAAAAATCAGCGTGTATCTCGAATCGATACACGCCACCGGGAAATGTTCTCCGTCCCCCTACCCCCCGAAATAGGGAAAATCAAGGGTTCAAGGGTCTTAGCCTACCGCCGTCAGCAGCAATTCCAAACCTTGGCGGATCAGCCAATCGACCATGAAAAAGAACAACGCCGCCAAAACCGCCATCGCGAATACCATCGCGGTGGTGGTCACAAGCTCGCGGCGGGTCGGCCAAACGATCTTGGCAATCTCGGCGCGGGTTTGTTGAACAAATTGGATCGGGTTGGCCATGGACTTTTACCTTTTTCGATTGTCGGCTGATATAGGCAAGCGCGCCCGATGATGCAAGCCGCGAAGCACGCTATGTGCAGTCCAAGGTTGATAATCAAGGAAAGTGGCAGGGGCAGCAGGATTCGAACCCGCGGCCTACGGATTTGGAATCCGTTGCTCTACCAACTGAGCTATACCCCTAAGGCCGTGCATGCTGATAGCGGGGCTTGGCCCCCAATGCAAGAGGAAGGCTGCGCAGATTTCCATGGTTTATCTCCCGCTTGATGCTTGCACAGCGGGACAGTTTGCGCGAAGGAACCTAGCTATGACCAAGACCGCCACAACCCTACGCAAAAGGATCGCAAATTCCGCCTTTGCAAATCGCGCGGTTGCAGCGGCTTTCGGGGCATGGGCGCGGTTGGTGCGCATAACCTCGCGCCGAGAGGAAGAGGGTTGGACACAGATTGAGACGGCATTGGCCACCCACGGCGCTGTGATCATCGTTTGTTGGCATCAACGGCTGATGATGACGCCTTTTATGTTTGATCTTTCTAAATATCGCTGTCGCAGCCTGACGTCTGATGCACGGGCGGGGCGGTTGGTGGGCCATATCCACCGCCATTTCGGCTATGAAAGCGTGCCAATGCCGCGCGGTATCCTTGGGGCCGCCGAATTGCGCCTGATCCTAAAAGGGTTGCGCGAGGGCATCTCGATTGGCGTTTCGCCAGATGGGCCACGCGGGCCTGCGCGGGTCGCAAAATCAACCCCGATCCAATGGGCGCGCTCCGCCCAAGTGCCTGTGGTCAGTTTTACGTTTTCAGCCAAACATTATCTCAAATGGCCAACATGGGATCGGCTGATCTTCCCGCTGCCTTTTACCAAACTGCATCTGCGTTGGCGGGTTTGGGAGGAGACTGTGCCCCCGAAGCTCTCGGAGGCCGAGACCGCCGCACTGGCCGAAAGACTGCAATCCTTCATGGATGCAGAGGCGCTCGCAGCAGATCACAAAGTAGGTCACAATACCGCACAGCTTTAATGAAGAAAGCCGCCCCCGAAGGCGCGGCTTTCTTTGAGTTTAGAAAATCGCTAGCGATTAAGCGATGATTTTGGAGACCACGCCTGCGCCGACTGTGCGGCCGCCTTCGCGGATCGCGAAGCGCAGACCATCTTCCATCGCGATGGGGGCGATCAGCTCAACTTCGAACTTCAGGTTGTCGCCGGGCATAACCATTTCCGTGCCAGAAGGCAGGGTCACAGTGCCGGTAACGTCCGTGGTGCGGAAGTAGAACTGAGGACGGTAGTTCGCGAAGAATGGGGTGTGACGACCACCTTCTTCTTTCGTGAGGATATAGGCCTCAGCTTCGAACTTCGTGTGTGGCTTCACAGAACCTGGCTTGCAGAGAACCTGACCACGCTCAACGCCCTCACGGTCGACACCACGCAGAAGCGCGCCGATATTGTCGCCCGCTTCACCACGGTCAAGCAGCTTGCGGAACATCTCAACGCCTGTGCAGGTCGTCTTGGAGGTGTCGCGGATACCAACGATCTCAATCTCGTCACCCACATTGATCACACCACGCTCAACACGGCCCGTCACAACTGTACCGCGGCCAGAAATCGAGAACACGTCTTCAATTGGCATCAAGAATGGCTGGTCAACTGCGCGTGCAGGCGTTGGGATGTAGCTGTCAACAGCTTCCATCAACGCGCGGATCGAGTTCTCACCGATCTCTGCGTCACGGCCTTCCATCGCAGCCAAAGCAGACCCTTTAACAACAGGAATGTCATCGCCAGGGAATTCGTAAGAAGACAGAAGCTCGCGGATTTCCATCTCAACAAGTTCCAACAACTCTTCGTCATCAACCTGATCGACTTTGTTCATGTAAACAACCATCGCAGGGATACCAACCTGACGACCAAGCAAAATGTGCTCGCGCGTCTGTGGCATAGGGCCGTCCGCCGCGTTCACAACCAAGATCGCGCCGTCCATCTGCGCCGCACCGGTGATCATGTTCTTCACATAGTCAGCGTGACCAGGGCAGTCCACATGCGCGTAGTGACGCGCATCTGTCTCATACTCAACGTGCGCAGTCGAAATCGTGATCCCACGCGCCTTCTCTTCAGGTGCGCCGTCAATCTGATCATACGCCTTGAAATCACCAAAATACTTCGTGATCGCCGCTGTCAGTGTCGTCTTGCCGTGGTCAACGTGACCAATCGTGCCAATGTTCACGTGCGGCTTATTACGTTCAAACTTTTCCTTTGCCATAGCCCTGGCGCCTCATTTTTTGGGGGGCAAAATCTGTGCCCGAGTTCAACACGCGCGCTCGTTACGAGGCCTGAGACAAAAAATCAAGACGACATTCAAATCATTCAGCCCATGGTTGCTAACTGGGTTAGGGCGCAGGACGTGGAACGGGCGTGACAGTTGGCGTGGCACTGGTTTCTGTCACGGCCATTTCGGGCACCTCAAGGGCAGTAAGATCCGCCTCAGCCAAAGGATCGGGGGGCACATCTAATCCCTCAAGCGCCGCATTTGCCGCATCGGGGTCAATGCCAAACCATTGCGGGTTTTCAAGCATCCATGCCTGCACGCGCTTGGCCGCGTTGCGGGCCAAAATCTGCATCTGTTCTTCGCGGTCACGGGTGAAGCCCGACCCAAATATCGTATCGGGTGACGCGCCCTCAAAAATGGTGATTTGGTTGGGTGCCTGATGCAATTTCACCCCTGCCGCATCGTCCCAAATATTGGCAGAAATCACCAAAACCGATTTTGGGCTGAGAAGGACGGGAATACCAGGATGGGCCAGAGAATAGGCATCTACACTCAGCGCAATATGGTAGAGCTTATCCCCCTCATATGCGCCAAATCGGCGATCAATCTCTGAGGAGATCACCGCAATCCACTCTTCAGGTGTGGCATCGCGTGAGGGGGGGACTTGCTGCATATTATCAGCAACAACAATATTGAACCCCAAGGCAAAATCCCCCATCGGGATTTGCGCCTGCCCCAAAGGATCGGGGGCTGCACAACCAATTAGCAGCAGGGACATCATTCCCGCCGCAACACTGCGCCTTGAGAATGTTAAAAATCGCATGACAGACCCCCAGTGTTGTCAAAGCGGTTATGTAAAGCGGTTATCCCTTGGGAAACCGCGCGGTGCCATGCGCCCTGCTGTGGCCCGTTTGCCAATCCAATCGGCAAGTTCTGTTTCCGTGCGGGTGCGTCCCGCAGGATCAGACCAACTTAGACCATCGGCCAAACGCAAGCCACGCGCATCGACCAAACCGCCATCTTTGTATTTTTGCAGCCGCACACCTTTACCGCGCCCAAGTTCGGGCAATTCGTCAAGAGGGAAGATCAGCACTTTGCGATTTTCACCGACAACGGCGATGTGATCATTCTCTGCCGCCAATCTATGGCAGACAACCGCGCGCACACCTTCGCGCAGGTTTAAGACTTGCCGCCCCGTGCGCGTCTGCGCCAAAACCTCATCTTCAGCAACGAGGAACCCGTCCCCCGCACTGGAGGCCAAAAGTAGCTTTTGCCCCTCACGATAGGGGAAGAACGCCAAAATCTCGGCCTCATTGGGCAAATCTACCATCAGGCGCAACGGCTCGCCCAAGCCGCGCCCGCCAGGCAGGTTTGAGGCTTGGATCGTGTAGAAACGTCCGTTGGAGGCAAAAGCCAGCAACTTATCGGTTGTTTCCGCATGGAACAGGAAACGGCCCGCATCGCCATCGCGGAACTTCATCTCTGTGCCAAGATCAACATGGCCTTTGACTGCCCGCACCCATCCCATGGCTGAACACACCACCGTAATCGGTTCGCGCTCAATCATCGCCTCAAGCGGCACATCTTCAATCTCGCCCGCTTCGGCAAAGGCGGTGCGGCGTGCGCCACCTTCGGCGCTTGCGCCAAATTTCTTGCGGAATTCACGCAATTCATCGGCAATCCGCGCCCATTGCAAGCTTTCGGTTTCCAACAAATCCTCTAGGCCCGCACGCTCCTCCATCAGCGCGTCACGTTCGCGCTGCAATTCCATCTCCTCCAGTCGGCGCAGACTGCGCAGACGCATGTTGAGAATGGCATCGGTTTGCGTTTCGGTCAGTTCACCCTCGCCTTCGGGCGGGGTCTGATAATCCAATTCGGAGGTGGCGCGCACGAATGTGCGTGACCAATCTTCGCGCATCAGTGCAGCTTTGGGGTCTTGGTCATAGCGGATAATATCAATCACGCGGTCAAGGTTGAGGAAGGCGATCAGAAAGCCTTCAAGAACCTCTAAGCGGTGATCGATTTTTGCCACGCGATGCTCGGAACGGCGAATCAACACATCGCGGCGATGGTCGAGGAAGGCGCGCAGCACTTCCTTGAGGCTGCACACTTTTGGCACGCGCCCATCGATCAGCACATTCATATTCAGCGAAAACCGCGTCTCAAGGTCTGAATTGCGGAACAGCATCCCCATCAAAACTTCTGGGTCTACATTGCGCGAGCGCGGCTCAAGCACGATGCGAATATCTTCGGTCGATTCATCTCGAAGATCCGCCAAAATCGGCACTTTTTTTGTTTGGATCAGTTCGGCCAGCTTTTCGATCAGCTTGGATTTTTGAACCTGAAACGGGATTTCTGTAACCACGATCACCCATGATCCGCGGCCTTGATCCTCGACCTCCCATTTTGCACGCAAGCGAAACGCGCCACGGCCCGTGCGATATGTTTCCGCGATACTATCACGCGGCTCGACAATCACGCCTCCTGTGGGGAAATCGGGGCCTTGGATATAATTCAAGAGTGTTTCATCGCGGGCATCTGGGGTTTTGATCAAATGCAAACATGCGGCGATGAGCTCGTCCAAATTATGCGGAGGAATGTTTGTGGCCATGCCCACCGCAATCCCGCTCGCCCCGTTCGCCAAAAGATTGGGGAAGGCTGCGGGCAGAACCTCGGGTTCCGTCAAGGTGCCATCGTAATTGGGGCGGAAATCAACGGCGTTTTCGTCCAAACCTTCAAGCAGCGCCTCGGCCATCGCGGTCATGCGCGCCTCAGTATATCGGCTTGCCGCGGGGTTATCGCCATCAATATTTCCAAAATTTCCCTGACCATCGACCAATGGATAGCGCAGGTTAAAATCTTGGGCCAAACGCGCCATTGCGTCATAAATCGCGGCATCGCCATGTGGGTGGTAATTCCCCATCACATCGCCCGAGATTTTCGCAGATTTACGGAAGCCCCCGTTCGAGGCCAAACGCAACTCGCGCATTGCAAACAGGATGCGGCGATGAACAGGTTTCAGGCCATCACGCGCATCAGGCAGGGCTCGATGCATGATGGTAGACAGCGCATATTGCAGATAGCGCGTGCCAATGGCACGGCTGAGCGGCTCAACTTCCCGCTTCTCGTGAAAACTGTCATTCTGCTCGCTCATTGCACAACCTGATAGGCAAATTGCCCCGACCAAACAAGCGCCCCGTGCGCCCATTGCGATAAATTATTCCTCGCCTGCGCGGTTTTTTGCCCCAGATCGCCAGAATAGCAGGTCACCGCTGTGATCCGTGATTGCGCATTTTGTGCGTCACACATAGGCAAAGGCTGCGACAGGGCGAAGGCAAAGACCATGACAAAATCTATTCTGATAACAGGCTGTTCGTCAGGCATCGGGGCGTGCTGCGCGCACGGGTTGCGGGCACGCGGTTGGCGGGTCATCGCAAGCGCCCGCAAAACGGCGGATGTTGCGGCGCTGCGCGCCGATGGGTTCGAAGCCGTGCAATTGGATTACGCCGACCCTGCATCTGTGGAGACGGGGCTTGCAAACTGCCTTGAGCTGACGGGCGGCACCCTTGACGCGCTTTTCTCAAACGGGGCCTTTGGCATCCCTGGTGCAGTCGAAGATTTGCCACGCGGCGCTCTGGCCGAGATTTTCGAAACCAATGTCTTTGGCGTTCATGATCTGACGCGCCGCGTGATCCCTGTGATGCGCGCACAGGGGCATGGCCGCATCGTGCAACATTCGTCTATCTTAGGGCTTGTGACCTTGAAATGGCGCGCGGCTTATGTGTCGACCAAATTCGCGCTTGAAGGGCTGACCGACACACTGCGCCTTGAGATGCGGGATACAAATATCAGCATCAGCACATTGAACACGGGGCCCGTCACCTCGAAAATCCGACAGAATTCTATTCCGCTTTTCGAAAAATGGATTGATTGGGAAAATTCTGCACGCGCGGATCAATATCGCAACGGCTTGTTGAAACGCCTCTACGAAGAGCGCGGGCCTGACCCCTTTGAACTGCCTCCCGAGGCGGTTCTGAAGAAGCTTGTTCATGCGCTTGAGGCACCGCGCCCCAAGCCGCGCTATTACATCACAACGCCAAGCTATTTCATGTCGACCGCGAAACGGGTGTTACCGACCCGCGCCCTTGATTGGCTGATCGCAAAAGGGTGAGATTGCCGCATCCGTCCACTGCCCTCTGGCAAAAATAATTCGCCTCTGTGAAAAACGCCCTAGCTGTGGCCTATCACAGACCGCCACGACCGAAGGGAAACCCAAATGATCAACGACCCACTTTTTATTGTTGTCGCCTTGGCCTGTCTGGTCGTTGTGGCGATCTTGTTTCTTGGCATTAATTCCTTCCGCAAAGGCACCGCCGAAAGCGCGAAGCAATCCAATAAATTCATGCAAGCCCGTATCATCGCGCAATTTGTGGCGGTGATTTTGATCGTTCTTTTTGTCATTTTGCGCGGCTAGCCAGCCAATTAAGGGAGCAGACCCATGGTTGTTTTGAACAAAATTTACACAAAAACAGGTGATGACGGTGAAACCGCCTTGGGTGATGGCAGCCGCGTGGCGAAACATTCCATGCGCGTCACAGCATATGGAACCGTGGACGAGTTAAACGCGACCTTGGGCATCGCGCGGCTTGAAGCCAGTGACGAGATGAGTGCGCATCTTGCCCGCATTCAAAACGATCTTTTCGACCTAGGGGCTGATCTTTGCACCCCAAATATCGAGAAAGACGCCGAACGCCCCTATCCCGCCCTACGTATTGTTGAGGCGCAAGTAACGCGTTTGGAAAAAGAAATCGACAAGATGAACGCCGATTTGGAACCGCTGCGCAGTTTCATTTTGCCAGGTGGCACCGCCTTGTCGGCACATCTGCACATGTGTCGCACCGTCTGCCGCCGTGCCGAGCGGAATTGCGTGGAATTGGCAACGATGGAATCGGTCAACCCTATGGCGGTGAAATATCTAAACCGCCTCTCTGATTGGTTCTTCGTTGCGGGTCGCGTGGCCAATGAGGGTGGCAAAGCCGATATTTTGTGGACACCAGGCGCCAATCGCGAGGCTGAGTAGGTTACCGCAAACAAGCTTTTAAAATTAGTTTTCTCGAGAGCAGCGCCGCGTTAGAGCGTCTCAGATGCCGCTTTTGGTCTGTTGCCGCAGGGAATCAGCGATTACAACAGCGTCTGAATAATCGCGCCGCGGCGCATGATCGAAATGCTTTAACTGGAGAACGTGCGGATGAAAATTCTGGTGCCGGTCAAGCGCGTGATCGACTATAACGTAAAAGTTCGTGTCAAAGCGGATGGCTCGGGTGTTGATCTCGCCAATGTGAAAATGTCGATGAACCCGTTTGACGAGATTGCCGTGGAACAGGCAATCCGCCTGAAAGAAGCGGGCAAGGCTGAGGAAGTGGTGGTTGTGTCCATCGGCGTCAAACAGGCGCAAGACACATTGCGCACCGCTTTGGCTATGGGGGCAGATCGCGCGATCCTTGTAGAAGCCGCCGATGATGTGCATCACGATATCGAGCCTCTGGCCGTTGCCAAAATCCTGAAAGCTGTGATTGCAGACGAGGGCCCAAGCCTTGTGGTTGCAGGCAAGCAGGCCATCGACAATGACATGAACGCAACCGGTCAGATGCTTGCCGCCCTTCTGGGATGGAGCCAAGCAACCTTCGCCTCTGCCCTTGAGGTCGAGGGCGACAGCGCCACTGTGACCCGCGAGGTTGATGGCGGCTTGCAGACAATTAAGGTCAAAATGCCCGCAATCGTCACAGTTGACCTGCGCTTGAACGAGCCGCGTTACGCGTCACTGCCAAACATCATGAAGGCGAAGAAAAAGCCCCTCGATGAAAAAACGGCGGCAGATTACGGCGTGGATGTGACCCCGCGTTTGACAGTGATCAAAACGACCGAGCCAGAAACCCGCAAAGCGGGCATCAAGGTGGCTTCGGTTGAAGAGCTTATCTCGAAACTTAAAGACGAAGCGGGGGTAATCTGATGGCGGTTCTTCTTCTTGCAGATGTCACCAACGGCCAGCTTGCCGTTGATCAGGTGTCCAAGGCCCTCACAGCCGTATCTGGCTTGAGCGATGTTCATATTCTGGTTGCAGGCGAAGGTAGCGATGCCGCTGCTGCAGAGGCCGCGACCCTTGCAGGCGCATCCAAAGTAATCTTTGCGGGCGATCACGGCTTTTGCCACATGTTGGCCGAACCAGTTGCCGATTTGATCGTGTCGATGGCGGGCGGCTATAGCCATATTGCTGCTGCGGCGACCTCGGACGCAAAAAACGTGCTGCCCCGTGTGGCCGCTTTGCTGGATGTGATGATCATTTCCGAAGTTGTGGGCGTTGTGGATGCCGACACGTTCGAGCGCCCCATCTACGCTGGCAACGCCATCCAAACGGTAAAATCAAACGACAGCGTGAAGGTCATGACCATCCGCACCGCAGGGTTCGATGCCGCCGCCACTGGCAACTCGGCCCCTGTTGAGGCCCTTGGCACAGCCGCCACAACAGGCCTGTCCCAATGGGTTGAGGATAAAGTGGCTGCTTCGGATCGTCCCGAACTGACCTCTGCAGGGATCGTTGTTTCGGGTGGTCGCGGGGTTGGCAGCAAAGAACAATTCGCCCTCATTGAAGGACTGGCCGACAAGCTGGGCGCTGCGGTTGGTGCAAGCCGTGCTGCTGTCGATTCTGGCTACGCCCCCAATGATTGGCAGGTGGGCCAGACGGGTAAGGTTGTCGCGCCGGATCTCTATGTTGCCGTTGGTATCTCAGGTGCCATTCAGCACCTTGCGGGTATGAAGGACAGCAAGGTGATTGTGGCAATCAACAAAGACGAAGAAGCCCCCATCTTCCAAGTGGCGGATTACGGGCTGGTTGGGGATTTGTTTGATGTCGTGCCTGAATTGACAGGCAAGCTCTGATCCAATCAAACTTGGCTCTATAGACCCGCGCCGCGAATTGGTGGCGCGGGTTTTGTTTTTTCTACAGCTTGAGGATTTTCTCTGAGAGGTCACGCGCCGCGCGGACATGGATATCAGGCCCAAGCAAAGCGCGCACTATTTTCTCTTCTCCCAATCCAAAGAACATGCCCCGCGTTGGTTTTTCTTGTTCCTCACGCGTTGTCACGCATATCGTCAATGAGGCCGCTTGGGCGGCTATTTCTTCCAACATCCCCTGGTGACAAAAAGCGGGTCTGCCCCCAACTCACGGCAATAGCCCGTTTCCGCAGGCGGGAGGTGCCCGATCCATAGCAAGTGAACTGGGCAAATAGCGCGGTTCAAAAGGCTACGCATACGCGCCATCCAAGCCATCTTTAATTCATCCACAACGATCTGAAACCGATCTTCGGAACAGGTTAAAAGATGTTCCAACATATGGCGCGAGAAATGGAAATCCGTGAAATCAACCTCGCGATAGATTACCCGCAATATGTCAGAGGGTTGCAGGAACCTATCATTGCGGCGTGGATGCACCTGATAAAAGCGGTTGGTCAGGTGATGCGCACCTGTAATTTGCAACACAATCGCCTCGGCCCTACTCATCGCATCGGCGATAGCCCCATCGCCAAGCGCCAATTCCAACCCCGCATTCATTGCGGCCATATTCGCCACGGGGCGCCCCAACATCGCCGACAAGCGGTCAGGATAGGGCTGCGGTACGAATTTGCCGAATGTCTCAGAGCCGCCCAAACACAGCAAAAACGGCTTGGTTAGATCAATTTGCGGCCCACGAAACCGCATCGGTGACCCCTCATAGGTCACAAGTTTATAATCGAGGGGGCCATGCCCCTTGAAGGCAAAGCTCATTGCCTGCTCCCACCTTGATTCGTCTCACCCAAGGGAAAGAATGGCCAAAGCCTCTTACGAATTCCCTAACCATCAGATTTTACGAGATTTTATGTTAATTTTTGAATGATCCTGCAGCTTTGCGTTCTCAACTGCTGCAGCGCTTTTGCGCGGTTACGGCTTGTGTCTTTGGGGCTTCGCCTTTTATGGTGCAGCATGCAAAGACCACGCGTTTTCAAGACAAAGGTTCAGCGATGGAAATCAGCAAAATCGGCATCGTAGGCGCAGGCCAGATGGGCAATGGGATCGCGCATGTCTGCGCCTTGGCAGGTTATGAAATCTGGCTGAACGATGTCAGCCAAGATCAGTTGGACAAGGGCGTAGCGCTGATTGACCGCAACCTTGAGCGCCAAGTGAGCCGCGAGAAAATCTCGGCCGCAGATAAGGCAAATGCCTTGGCGCGCATCCATACGACATTGCACCTCTCTGACTTAGGCAAAACTGATCTCGTCATCGAGGCCGCGACTGAACGCGAAACTGTGAAGCAAGCCATCTTCGAAGATCTGCTTCCACATTTGCAGCCGCATACTATTTTGACATCCAACACCTCCTCTATCTCCATCACGCGCTTGGCCAGTCGCACGGATCGGCCTGAGAAATTTATGGGGTTCCACTTTATGAACCCTGTGCCCGTGATGCAGTTGGTTGAACTGATCCGCGGCATCGCAACAGATGACGAAACCTTTACGGCCTGTAAGGCGGTCGTGGATCGCCTTGGGAAAACATCGGCCACAGCAGAAGATTTTCCTGCGTTCATCGTTAATCGCATCCTGATGCCGATGATCAACGAGGCGGTTTATACGCTCTATGAAGGTGTCGGCAGCGTGCAATCAATTGACGAGTCGATGAAGCTTGGCGCCAATCATCCAATGGGGCCGCTTGAATTGGCGGATTTTATCGGTTTGGACACCTGCCTTGCCATTATGAATGTCTTACATGATGGATTGGCCGATACGAAATATCGGCCTTGCCCGCTTTTGACCAAATATGTCGAGGCAGGGTGGCTGGGACGCAAGACCGAGCGTGGCTTTTACGATTATCGGGGCGAAGTGCCCGTGCCCACCCGCTAGGGCCTAGACATAAATCGCGCGTCAGGGTTGTCTTTCAAAGACAAAACATGCGCCCTCAAATCAGCCATAAATTGACGCGGGGAGGCGCTGGCCTCCTTCCAGTCTTCTGGTAGGATCGGATGCCCGATTACAGGGGCCTGCGGTTTATCAAACGCATGGGCCACCTCATGCAGCAAAAGACCCTGCCGCAAAATGGGCGAAATCCGATTGGCAATTTGATACCACCGCGAATTTGATCCAGGGAAATTGAGCGGCAAAATTGTTGCCCCCGATGTGCGGATCATCTTTGCGGTAAACACATTCCATTCCGCTTCAACCGCAGGGCCGAAGGCGGTTTTTGCGGCGGCGACCACCCCTGATGGGAAAAGCGCAATCAACCCGCCCGCCTTGAGATGACTCATCGCTTTGTCGCGCATTTCAACCATTTTGCGCTGAGCCTCGGATTCATGGGGAAACGGCACGGGGATCATGTATTGAGCCGCGCTTTCATCAATTCCAGTCAACAGCGCGCGGGTCAAAATGCGGTAATCTGGCCTTTTGCGCCCGATCAGATCAGCCAAGATCATGCCATCCACCAAACCATGCGGATGATTGGCCACCAACACCACGGGCCCTGTTGCGGGAATACGGTCAAGCTGTGCCTCTGGGGTCAGCAAATCAATGCCCATGACCTTCATCGTAGCAGGCCAAAACTCCTGCCCTTTCTGGGCACCAAGTGTTTCAAATGCACGCACGCGGCGGATAATCGCGATCTTGCCCGTCATCCATTCTATCGCGCGAATAATCGTGCGTGTGACGGGGCTGTCGAATGTGTTGGAGTAGGTCAGGCTGCGCCGATCATAGACGGGGCCTTGCGGCACTTCGGCCGCCACAATGGGTGCTGCGCCAGATTTTGTTTCTGTCGTCTCAGTCACGCAGTCTGTCCCCTCCAGCCGCTTGTCGCAAACGGGCCTTAACGGCCTTCGCCAAATTTATCTGCGACAAGCTCCATCAGCGCCCCTGCCAGAGATTGCGCTTGAGTGCCAGTTGTTTCAACCTCAATTTCAGTGCCAATCGAGGCAGCAAGCATCAAAAGGCCCATAATCGAGTCGCCCGAAGCAGAAATGCCATCTTTGCTCACTGTCGCTTCGGCATCGAATTTTTCGACCGTTTCGACAAATTTCGCAGAGGCCCGCGCGTGTAGGCCTTTTTCATTCACGATTTTCAGAACGCAGCGTACCGTCTCGGTCATTCAGGGGTTCCATCAAAGCTGTTGATATAGCGCCGCCCCGCCTCGGTGGCGCGCGCCACCGCTTGATCCAAGGGCAAATGGCGCGATTTGGCCAATTTGATCAGCATCGGCAGATTAACACCGGTCAGAATTTTGCGGTTGGCACTGCGGCACGCAGGCAAGGATAAGTTCGAGGGTGAACCACCATACATATCGGTAACCACAACCACACCATAGCCTGTATCCACGGCATCTGCGGCGGCAGAAATATCACGTTGGCAGGTGGCGCGATCATCTTCGGGGCCGATGGGGATCGCGCGGGCCGCGTGAACAGGCCCCACCACATGTTCAGTCGCGGCCAACAATTCGCGGGCCAATCCACCATGTGCAACGATAACAATCCCTATCAACCGCAAGACCCTATTGTATTTCAGGGCGTGGCGATGAGGCCGCGCCGCTCCAATTCTCTATGACGTTTTGACACTTGCCAGCCCGCTTGTGCAAGGTGGCTTACGATGATTTCCGTCATTGCAACAGAGCGGTGTTGCCCCCCCGTGCATCCAAACGCAACTGTCAGATGCGTTTTTCCTTCGTCAACATAAGCAGGAAGGAGCGTTTCAATCAGTCCCAAAACTTGGGTGGAGAAGGGCGCGAACCGCGGATCTTTGGCAATGAAATCGCGCACGGCTTGGTCGCGCCCATCAGATCGGCGCAGATCGTCGTGCCAATACGGATTTTCCAAAAAGCGACAGTCAAACACCATATCGGCGCCAGTCGGCAGGCCGCGCTTGTAAGAAAAGCTTTGGATCGTCAGCGCCAAGCGATGCGGGGTTGTTGCGCTAAAATGGCGCGCAATCTCCTCGCGCAACTCATGCGGGCTGAGGGTGCTGGTATCGATCAGGCTTGTGGCGCGGGCGCGCACGGGGCTAAGCAATTCCTTCTCACGGCGTATGCCTGTCAGTGTATCCTCAGCGGGGGCCATTGGATGACGCCGCCGCGTCTCTGAAAAGCGGCAAACAAGAACATCATCGGCGCAGTCGAGATAAACCAGTTCGGATAAAACCTGCTCATGCGCGGCCAATCCATCGACCGCAGCAATCAATGTCTGTGCGGAGAAATCGCGGTTTCGTGGATCTGTGCCCAGCGCCAGAGGCCGCGTCAAAGGTGGGCCTTCCAATAGGCGGGGCAAGAGCGACAATGGCAGGTTATCAATCGCCTCGTATCCCAAATCCTCTAACGTATGGATGGCGCTGCTGCGGCCCGCACCAGACGGCCCTGTGACAAAGACCACCCGTTGCGCCTCGTCATCTCCCGAGGGGCGCGTGTGCTGTGGGTGGCCTGTTTTATCTTCGCGATCCATCGGCTTGGCACTTGTTAAGAACGGGTGGCATTGGCTCCTGCTCACAACTGTAGCGCAAATGGGCTGCGATCCAAGCGATTACGCGAGCGGGGCGAAGCCATGTCGCAGGGCGTGAACCACCGCGCTGGTCTGCGGGACGCGCGCATTGACGCCCAAAAGACGCGCAAAATGCCCGCGCCACATCGCCATGCGGGTGGCAGGCAGGCGAGGCTGCGGCATGTCTTGCAGATGTAAGACAAGCGCAAGGGCCGCCTGATCCACCAATGGCCCCGCATTCAAAAGCCCAATCCCCCGCGCCTCAATCATCGGCAGGCGTTCTGGGGGCGCGCGCAAGGTTAAACCTTCGGTATCGGCCTCAAGCAGGATCGCGTCATCGCAGATCAGCTCTGCACCAAACGTCATCAAATCAAGCGCAAGCGAGGATTTGCCTGCACTAGATGCCCCCAAGATAAGCACCCCCTGCCCTTCATACGCCACCGCCGTGGCGTGCAAACGTAGCGCAGCACCATGCATATGGCCAAACTGCGCCAAATCGAGCGCATTGGCAAAATTCCCACGATCCTCAGCCATAGATTAAATCGGCAAGCCAACGATGAACCGCGCACCAAGCGGGTCGGAGGTGACATCAGCCTCAGTGGGGCGAATATTTTCAGCCCAGATCACCCCACCATGCGCCTCAACAATCTGCTTGGAAATCGCAAGGCCGAGGCCCGAGTGATTGCCAAATTGTGCTTGGGGCCGCTCTGAATAGAAACGGGTGAACACTTTCGTCAGCGCGTCATCAGGGATGCCTGGCCCTGTATCTTCTACCACCACCAAAATGCGATCCTCTCTTTTGCGCGCCCAGATACGGACGGCATCCCCAGCATCGCAGAAAGACAAGGCATTGGACAAGAGGTTGACAAAGACCTGCGCCAAACGCCCCTCTAGCCCGGTGATCAGGATAGGCGCATCTGGCAAATCCGTAATGAAACTTACATCTTTCGCGCGCGCCTCGCCCGCGTGATAGCCGCAGATGTTGCGCAAGGTTCGCAGAAGATCAAATTCTTCTTCCTCCTCCTTGACCAAATCAGCATCTAATCGCGAGGCATTCGAAATATCTGACACAAGCCTGTCCAATCGTTGCACATCATGGGTGATCACCTCATAGAGCCTGCTGCGCTGATCATCCGTATTGGCGCGCTGCAAAGTGCTGACCGCTGATCGCAAACTGTCCAATGGGTTTTTGATCTCATGGCTGACATCTGCGGCAAACTGCTCGTTTGATTCAATCCGATCATAGAGCGCGCCCACCATACCACGCAGGGCCGCAGAGAGACGGCCTATTTCATCTGGCCGCCCCGTCAGATCAGGGATGCGCACTCGGGTGGGGCTAAGCTTGCGGGCATTTTTATCGCGGCCCATTTCGGCGGCATCGGACAAGTCGGACAGAGGGTTGGCAATGGTTGAGGCCAAGACAAGCGACAAAACAATCGAAATATTTCGAATCACTGTTTTTCTGCGGCCAGAATGTGGCATCGGCGCGTGAACGAACCGTTAGCGCCTCAACAAATCGCGCGAGTTCGACAAAATTTGTCCAATCGGGGAAATGGTTGCGCTAACTGTGCGGATGCGTCCTGTTCAGTAATAAAACCGTCATGTTATACGGGGCTTACGCGGGGTTGAGTGCAGCTCTGTTCCCGCGTTGATTTCCATCACTGCCGGGCAGCATCGGCACAGGAGCACAAGAAAACATGAGCACAGGACGCGTGAACCCCGCCCATCGGCTGGAGCATCAAGGCATTTCGAATCTGGGCCAGGTTCACTATAACCTGCTTGAACCTGCACTGATCCAAGCCGCTTTGACCCGCAATGAGGGTCGCCTTGGCAACGGCGGCACTCTGTTGGTCAGCACAGGAAAATATACGGGCCGCTCTCCTAAAGATAAATTTGTTGTCGCAACCCCTTCGGTCGAGCCGCATATCTGGTGGGACAACAACGCCCGCATGGAAATGGACGCCTTCGATCGCCTCTATTCCGACATGGTCGCGCATATGAAGGGCGGCGAATATTTCGTGCAAGATCTCTATGCTGGTGCGGATGCGGACCACCGCCTTGATGTGCGCGTGATCTCGGAGTTGGCATGGCACAACCTGTTCATCCGTCACCTGCTGCGCCGCCCATCGCGCACAGAACTGGACAGCTTTGTGCCCGAATTCACAATCATCAATTGCCCTAGCTTTAAGGCGGATCCTGCGAAACATGGCTGCCGCACGGATACAGTGATCGCGCTGAATTTTGACAAAAAACTGATCTTGATCGGTGGCACCGAATATGCGGGCGAAAACAAGAAATCGGTTTTCACCTTGTTGAACTATCTCTTGCCTGAGAAGGGCCTCATGCCGATGCATTGCTCGGCCAATCACGCCACGGGTAACCCTGATGATAGCGCGGTGTTCTTTGGTCTTTCTGGCACAGGAAAAACCACGCTTTCCGCTGATCCTGCTCGCGTGTTGATTGGTGATGATGAGCATGGATGGTCAGAAAATGGCATCTTCAATTTTGAGGGTGGCTGTTACGCCAAGACCATCAACCTGCGCAAAGAGGCAGAACCAGAAATCTACGCCACGACCCATAGTTTCGGCACTGTGATCGAAAATATGGTCTATGACGAAGAAACGCTTGAACTTGATTTTGACGATGCAAGCCTGACGGCAAACACCCGCTGCGCCTATCCGTTGGAGCAGATCTCAAACGCGTCCGACACAGGGCTTGGCGGGCATCCGAAAAATATCATCATGCTGACCTGTGATGCTTTTGGTGTTTTGCCTCCGATTGCGCGCCTGACCCCTGCGCAGGCGATGTATCATTTCTTGTCAGGTTTCACCTCTAAGGTTGCCGGCACAGAGCGCGGCGTGACCGAGCCAGAACCAACCTTCTCAACTTGTTTTGGCGCCCCCTTTATGCCGCGCCGCCCTGAGGCCTATGGCAACCTTCTGCGCGAAAAAATCGCCACTTACGGGTCGACCTGCTGGCTTGTGAACACGGGCTGGACGGGCGGGGCCTATGGCACAGGGTCGCGCATGCCCATTAAAGCAACCCGCGCCCTTTTGACCGCGGCACTGGATGGGTCACTCAATCAAGGCCAATTCCGCAAAGACTCCAATTTCGGCTTCGAAGTGCCTGTCAGCCTTAAAGGGGTAGATGATGCCCTGCTTGATCCACGCAGCACATGGTCAGATGCCGCAGCCTATGATGCGCAGGCCGCAAAATTGGTTGGGATGTTCGCCGATAACTTTGCGCAATATGTGCCCTACATAGACGAAGACGTAAAAGCAGCCGCGATCAGCTAAACCTCATCGCAAGAGCAAGGCTTCGAAAACCGCTCCCGACACAGGGGCGGTTTTTTTATCAGCCCATCAGACCACGGCGCACCAAATTGGCCCCTGCCACAAGTAGAACGATCAATGTGATCTTGCGAAATTTGACGGGTTCAAGCCGATCAGACAGCTTGAACCCCACCTGCATGCCCAGAAAGGCAGGGATGAGCAGCGCCACCGAAAACGGTGCCGTGGTCAGGTTCAGCACCCCTGAGGAAAGATGCCCCGTCAACAGGCTGACCGACCCCAGACCATAGACCACACCCTGCACCAACATCTGGCGGGCCTTTGGGGTATCAAGGGCAATGAGATAAAGAACCGTGGGCGGCCCCCATGTGCCTGTCAGCCCCCCCAAAGCCCCCGCCAAAGTGCCGACACCCCATTCCGCCTTGCGGCGGTGCTGCGGTGGAATGTGAAATTTGATGCCCATCAACTGGATCAGGGTTAACACCACCACAGGAAAACCAAGGATCAGATACATCGTTTGGGTTGGTATGACGGTCACAAATTGCGCAACGATAACGATCATCACACAGACGATCAGGATATACCGCCAATATTCCTCAAACGCCGTTTTGGCCTCAGCCCAGCCATAACGGGCCACCTGCAATCCGTTGGAAAGGACTATCGGGAAAATGATGCCTGCAATCGCCAATTGCGGCTCTAGAAACATCGACAAACCCGAAATCATGATCAAAGGCATGGCAAAGCCAACCGCACCTTTCACGAAACCTGCCGCAAAAGTCACGCCAAGGGCGAGGGCGAAAGCCCAATATGGCATAAGGTGTAAGAAATCTGTCATGGCTGCTCCCTGCCTTGGTCAGGGTATTGCGCACATCCAACACCAAAACAAGCGCGACATTTTAATTCTTTTCGGTGCATTTTTTCGAATTAATGTTGCGCTGCATCTGCAAAATGATTTAGAAGCAGGTGCAGAATCGAAGGATAAGCTTGCCCTTGCGCACCCTCAATTTGGAGAGACGCTATGCCCCGTGACGCCGAAATGACCGCTGCCCCTGTGATCTTGGCCAATCTCACCGCTTTGACGGCAGAGGCCCTGCCCCCAGTCGAGGCGGTTTTGGCCCGTGCCAAAGACGCCGTGCGCGATTTGGTGACAGTGGACGGGAAAATCTCGGGCGCGGCGATTGAGGCGGAGCAGACCGCCGCACATGGTCTGGCCTGGCTTGCCACCTATGTTGAGGCGCTGCGCCAGATGCAAACATGGGCCGAACTCTTGGGCAGTGAAGGCAAGTTTGGTGATATTGAACAATTAATCTTGCAAATTGCTTTTGGCGAATATCTGGCCCAACTTCAGGGCGGGATTGCTATGAACCAAGGCGAAGTGCTGCGCCTGTCTGAACTTGGGCTTGGGGACGCAGATGCAAATCTTCTGAAAACAGATGCAATCGCCACATTGGTCACACGCGGCAACACCCAAGCAGCCCGTTTGCGCCTTGTTGAGTTGATGCATGAACGCGCCGCAGAAATCACTGTTGGCACCTCAGGCCTTGAAGATGAATTGGAAATGATCCGCGAACAATTCCGCCGCTATGCGCTGGAAAAGGTCGAGCCTTTCGCACATGACTGGCACCTGAAAGACGAACTGATCCCCCTCTCGGTGATCGAAGAGCTGGCAGAGATGGGCGTGTTCGGCCTCACCATTCCAGAGGAGTATGGTGGCTTTGGCCTGTCCAAAGCGGCGATGTGTGTCGTCTCGGAGGAACTTAGCCGCGGATATATTGGTGTGGGCTCCCTTGGAACGCGTTCAGAAATCGCGGCTGAGTTGATCCTTGCTGGGGGAACGGATGAGCAAAAGGAAAAATGGCTGCCCGCCTTGGCAAGCGCCGAGAAGCTGCCAACAGCCGTGTTCACCGAACCCAACACTGGCTCAGACCTGGGCAGCCTGCGCACCCGCGCGGTCAAGGATGAGGCGGGCAATTACCGCATCACGGGTAACAAGACATGGATCACGCACGCGTCACGCACCCATGTCATGACCCTCTTGGCCCGCACTGACCCCACGACCACTGATTACCGTGGCCTGTCGATGTTCTTGGCCGAAAAAACACCGGGCGATGACGAAAACCCCTTCCCCACCGCAGGTATGACGGGCGGCGAGATCGAGGTCTTGGGTTATCGCGGCATGAAAGAATATGAACTTGGCTTCGACAATTTCGAGGTGAAGGGCGAGAACCTTTTGGGCGGCCAAGAGGGGCAAGGCTTTAAGCAACTGATGCAGACTTTTGAAAGCGCGCGCATCCAAACCGCTGCCCGCGCCATCGGCGTGGCACAATCCGCCTTGGATGTTTCGATGCAATATGCCCAAGATCGCAAACAATTCGGCAAATCCCTAATCGAATTCCCGCGTGTTGCCTCAAAATTGGCCATGATGGCCGTAGAAATCATGATTGCGCGGCAATTGACCTATTTCTCCGCTCGCGAAAAAGACAATGACCGCCGTTGCGACCTTGAGGCAGGAATGGCCAAATTGCTTGGCGCACGAGTGGCATGGGCCGCTGCGGATAACGGATTGCAGATCCATGGCGGCAATGGGTTTGCGCTTGAATATAAAATCAGCCGTATTTTGTGCGATGCCCGTATACTCAACATCTTTGAAGGCGCGGCAGAGATCCAAGCTCAGGTGATTGCGCGCCGCCTTCTAGGCTAATCATGCGCGCCTTGAGGGCATGTGCCGCCCTTCTGGCACTCGCCGCCTGCAATGAAGACACACCCATGCCCCCTGTCGGGGCATGGGTCTTGCAATCTGATCCAAGCATAACCTTGGAAGTGGACGCAGAATTTAACTTTTACGGTCAAGGCCCCTGCAACCGTTACTTTGGTCGGTTCGAAGTGGTGGAAACTGGCCTCAGTGCAGGCCCAATTGGCGCTACGCTGATGGCCTGTCCCAATCTCGACCAAGAATTCGCCTATTTCAGCGCCCTTGAGGCGACCCGCAGCACGGCTGTAGAGGATGGACAATTGGTTCTGCGCAGTGCTGAGGGCGCAGCCCTCGTTTTCAGCCATCAACATTGACGGTTGAGGATATCCACTAAGCGCCCACGCGCGGCGGGAAGTGGGCGATCCCCCAAACTGGGGGCCAAATGATTGGCCAAGAAATGCCCTGTCAGGCGCAAGCCTGCTTGCCGTTCAGCGTGATCAGCGGGGCCAACCCCCTGCAAAAAAAGCGGCAAGGGTAAAAGGCGATCTGCCCATTCACCCGCCGCATCGCGCGCCACAGCGCGCCCTGTGCGCGGCGACACATAGGCCAAATCCTGCGACACGCCTGTGCGGGCGCAGTGGCTGAGATCGAGGCCAAAGCCCAACTCAGACAACAGCGCCAATTCCCATTGCACATAGGCATCGAGCCAATGATCCGCACCAAGCCCATCCAGCAGTGCAAGGCTATGTGCATAAAGCGCGGGGTAAGCGCTGCGTTCAGGCAAGGCAAAAGACAAAAGTGCGCAAACCGCGTTGAGCCCTGCAAGCTGCACAGGGTCGCTCATCACAGGGGCCGCGCGCGCGATCAAAGGCTCGATTGTGAAGGCGCCCATATGATCCGCGAGGCGCGCGCGCCATGTCGCCTGAAGCTGCGTTCCAACTTGCAAATGGGCGGCCATTTTGCGAGAGGCCCCACCCCGCAAAACGCCCACGAAACGGCCCTGCTCTGCCGTGAAAATTTCAAGGATGGCGGCAGATTCCCCATGGCGCCGCGCCGCGAGCAATACACCTTCTGCGTGCCATTCCATCAGATCAGACCCTTTGCTGAGGCTAAAGCAATCCCTCTTGATCTAGCATATGCCGACCCGCACGATCTTCCACCTCAATCACCCAAAGATCAGGGTCAAATTCGCGCTGTTTGGCGATGGCTGCATCCACCTCTGCCTCTGGCCCTTGCGTCAGCACATCCCAGACCCGCGCACCAGTCTCTAGATCAAACCCACGATGAAACAAGGAGGCGGTGCCATCAAGCAAGGACAGCTTAACCAAGACCGCACCCGCATCCTTATCACCCCGCGCCACGACAAAGGCGGGGATCTCGGACAAAGACAGCCGCCGCAGATAGGCTTGCACCCAAAACTCTGCGCGCAGACGGGGGGTCACTTGGTGTTCCCGTCCTTAAAATCGAGGCCCATTTCTGAATAGCGCTCAGATTCTTCGAGCCAATTCGGGCGCACTTTGACCTGCAAAAATAGATGCACCTTGCGGCCAAGAAACTCGGCCAATTCTTCGCGCGCGGCGCGCGAAACGGCCTTAATTGTTTCGCCCCGATGGCCCAACAAAATGCCCTTATGTCCGTCACGGCTGACGTAAATCACTTGATCAATGCGCGCGCTGCCATCATCGCGTTCCTGCCAGCTCTCGGTTTCCACCGTTAATTGATAGGGCAATTCTTGATGCAGGCGCAGGGTCAGTTTCTCACGGGTCATCTCTGCCGCGATCATGCGCATTGGCAAATCCGCAATCTGATCCTCAGGGTAAAGCCACGGCCCCTCTGGCATCTCTTGCGCCAACCATTCGCGCAAATCGCCCACACCATGGCCGCGCTCTGCTGAGATCATAAAGGTTTTCACAAATGGAAAAGCCGCGTTGGCCACTTCGGTCAGCTTCAACAACTGAGGCGCCTCAACGCGGTCGATTTTATTAATCGCCAAAGCGATCTTCCGACCCGAGGCCTTTTCAAGCAAACCGCTTAAGATTTCCTTGACCCCTTCGGTCAATCCACGATGGGCCTCGATGAGCAGGACAACCACATCCGCATCCGCGGCCCCTGTCCAAGCGGCCGCGACCATCGCCCGATCCAAACGGCGGCGCGGCCGAAACAGACCAGGCGTGTCGACAAAAACAATCTGGCTTTCGCCCTCAAGCGCCACACCACGAATACGCGCGCGGGTGGTCTGGACCTTATGGGTCACAATCGAAACTTTTGCCCCGACCATATGATTAAGCAAGGTAGATTTACCTGCGTTCGGTTCACCAATAAGGGCAACAAATCCAGCGCGGCTGGTCATGGGCAGTTCCTTTTTTCAACGATCTTTGGGCATAGCGGGAAATCAGCCCTAGCGCCAGACGCATTAAGCGGAACCACCATCGAGGGCGGCAAGCAATTTTTTTGCGGCTTCTTGTTCGGCGTGACGCTTGGCTTTGGCACTGGCCTGCGCGGCCTCGCCCGAACTGAGCGTAACTTCGATGGTGAAGGTAGGGGCATGATCTGGCCCTTCACGGCTTAGCTCGGCATAGCGAGGCAAGCCTTTCCCCTTGGCCTGCGCCCATTCCTGCAAGGCGGTTTTCGCATCGCGGGCATCATCGGCCACTGTATCGGCCTTGCCCGCCCAAAGACGGCGGATCAGCCCACGCACCGCATCATAACCTGCGTCCAAGTAAACGGCGGCAATCACAGCCTCCATCGCATCGCCCAAAAGGGCATCTTTGCGGCGCCCCCCCGTCATCATTTCGGATTTGCCCAATTTCAACACCGCGCCCAAATCTACGCTGCGCGCGACTTCGGCACAGGTTTCCTTGCGCACAAGTGCGTTAAAGCGGGGGGCCAGTTGCCCCTCTGGCGCGTCTTGATCCTGTTCGAGCAACAGCTCAGCAATGACCAATCCCAACACGCGATCCCCCAAGAATTCCAAGCGTTGATTATCCGCTCGGGTCGGAGAGGAGAGCGAAGAATGGGTCAAAGCCCGCAAAATCAATTCGGGGCGGGAAAAGCTATGCCCTAAACGGGCGCAAAACTCGTTAATCTCACGCGATAATTTCACTGTAATGCTCTAAAAAACCGATCACTGCGCCATGTCCAGAAATAGACCATGCGATCCCCTGCAGAAGAAAAGATCACCCGATCTGCGCGGCCCAAAAGATTTTCAACAGGCACTAACCCAACCCCGCCAATAGAACGAGGGAAACGGCTATCTTGAGAGTTGTCACGATTGTCGCCCATCACGAAAACATGACCCTCGGGCACAGTAAATTCGGGGGTGTTATCCGCGAAAGAGCGGTCATCAATATTCAACACCGCATGCGATACCCCATTGGGAAGCGTCTCAATCGCGCGGTCTTTTTCGCAGATCCCACCCGCCCCAACAGGCGCATTTGAACAGCGCGGAAGGTGGCCCAGCGGGCCTTGTGGCTCGAACGCCTCAACGAAAGGTGCTGTTGGCTCTTGTGGGACGGGCGTGCCGTTGATGATCAACTGGCCATCTTGAACTTGGATCACATCCCCGGGCAGACCAATAACACGCTTGATGAAATCTGCATCATTGGTGGGATGGCGGAAGACGGCAATATCACCACGCTCGGGCAATGTCTCGAAAATGCGGCCGGAGAAGGGACACATCGAGAAAGGGCAGCTGTGACGCGAATAGCCATAGGCCATTTTATTGACAAACAGGAAATCACCGATCAGCAACGTGTCTTTCATCGATCCGGACGGGATCCAAAATGGCTGAAAGAACAAGGTGCGAAAGACCCCTGCAATCAGCAGCGCGTAGACAATCGTTTTGATCGTCTCGCCAATTCCCTCTTTTTTTGCCTTATAGCTTGCCATGCGTTTTGCCCCATCCGCTAAAAAATCGCGGTGGCCTTCGCCTGTGGCACCCTTGTGTCGCATCGCGGCAGGATTGCCAAAACGTCAACCGACCCATGCCCCTCATGGGCCGCGCGCGCCCTGCTGTCAAGCAAGCGAACGGTTTGGCGGGGTTGGCATAGCGGGAAGTTGCGCAGATATCCCATCTGGCAGCGCCTCAATCACCACGAATGCCTGCGCCCATGGGTGATCATCGGTCAATGTAACGTGGATAACGGCATCATACCCTTTTGGGGTCATTTCATTGAGCCGCTCTTGCGCCCATCCTGTGACGTGCATCACGGGCTGGCCCGTTTCCAAATTCGTCACCGTCATATCGCGCCACGCAATCCCCATGCGCAGCCCCGTTCCCAGTGCCTTGGAACAGGCCTCTTTGGCGGCCCATCTTTTGGCGTAAACCGCAGCGGGGTTTTGCATGCGTTCGGCACGTTTTTGTTCATGTTCGGTGAACACGCGGTTGCGGAACCGATCACCAAACCGATCAAGCGCACGTTGGATGCGTTCGATATTTGCCAGATCCGTTCCGATCCCCAAAATCACGCGCGGGCCTCCTCCATCAGGCGGCGCATTTCACCGATGGCGGCAGACAACCCTGTAAACACCGCCTCGCCGATCAAGAAATGACCAATATTCAATTCGCGCACCTCTTTGATGGCCGCAATCGGGGTGACTGTCTCATAATTCAAGCCATGCCCCATATGCACCTCAAGGCCCAGATCAGCCGCCTGTTTCGCACCTGCGATCAAGCGGGAAAGTTCGGCTTTGTGGGCCTCCATCTCACCCTCGGCGTGGTAATCGCAATAGGCCCCCGTATGCAGTTCAATCACAGGCGCCCCAATGCGCGCGGCTGCCGCAATTTGCAGCGGGTCTGCGGCGATGAACATCGACACACGTATGCCTGCATCGCGCAAAGGCGCAATGAATTCCGCAAGGCGCGCCTCGTCCCCTGCCACATCAAGGCCACCTTCGGTGGTGCGTTCTTCGCGCCGCTCAGGAACGATACAGGCGGCATGTGGGCGATGAGACAGGGCGATTTTTTGCATCTCCGCGGTGGCGGCCATCTCGAAATTGAGCGGGGTTTTAATCGCCGCCATCAGCCCCGCGATATCTTCGTCCCGAATGTGACGGCGGTCTTCGCGCAAATGCGCTGTAATGCCATCAGCCCCCGCCGCTTCGGCTAAGAGGGCCGCCCGCACAGGATCAGGAAGCGCACCACCGCGCGCGTTTCGCAATGTTGCGACATGGTCAATATTGACACCCAGCCTAAGATCGCGGGTCATCTGGTGCCTCCCACCCATTGGACAATGAGTGCTAATCTAGCGTTTTGCGCCCGAAGTGCCAGCCTGTTCGCGGCGTTTCTCAATCTTCGCGCTGCGCTTGGCAATGCGGCGCTTTTGATACGCACGGATCAGGGGCACACTGATAAAATAGGCCAAGATTGATGATAAAATCCCCGGAATAATCGCCCCAATCATCCATGGGAAGAATGCCGTGTCATAGAAAATCTTGAGTTCATGCCAATGCGCGGGCGCACCTGAGAAGATCGACCACAGGTTATACAACAAATCACCCGCCGCCCCCCGAAACCGCGCAATCAACCCTGCATTCACATCACTGCGCATGGTTGAGCCAAGCATGAAATGCCCTGTTTCAAGCGAGATTATCGCAATCGGCACATAGGTCAGCGGGTTGCCGACAAAAGTCGCCAGAAGCGAAGCAATCACATTGCCCCGCAAAATCCATGCAAGCAGAGCTGCGATGAAAAAATGGAACCCAAAAAAGGGTGTAAAGACCGCAAATACACCAGCGGCAACACCGCGCCCAATCGATTCCGCCGATCCTGGTAGGCGGTTCAGACGATGGGTGACATATTGGAAGGCACGCATCCATCCGCCACGCGGATAGACCCATTCGGCCACAATCCGAAGCAAGGGTCGCTGATCCCTTCGCTTAAACACCACGGATTGTTCCTCTCCCTTACTCGCGTAGCTACACCCGCGCCGTGTCGGGTCTAAGGACGCCTTTCTACATCTCGATAACGGCCAAGCTTGGCGACATCGCTATCAGCCTCCAATGCCATCATCACCGCATGCAGATGTTCAGCATTCCTTACATCAACATCAATTAATAAACGAAAGAAGTCTGGCTTTCGGTCGATAAAATGTAAATCAGAGATATTGGCATTTTGCTCGCCAATCAATGTGCAGATTCTTCCCAAAACACCGTTAAAATTTGAAATCGTCACGTTGATCGTGACGTTATGCACCGCCGCGTGCCGACCTTCTGACCAATGCAGGTCAATCCAACGCTCGGGCGCGTTGTCGAATTCAGCCAAAGATTCGCAGTCAATCGCATGAACCATTGGCCCACGCCCGCGATAGGTGATTCCCACAATCCGTTCACCGGGCACAGGCTGGCAACATTGGGCACGCTGCACATCTGACCCCGAAGGCAAACCAATCACAGCCCGCTTTTGATCGACATCGACAAAATCACCACTGGTGGCGAGTTCTGGATAAAGCTTGGTCACCACATCGCGCGCCGAAATTTCAGCAGATCCGATCCGCGCCAAAACCTCGTCACCATCTTCGAGGCCAAGGGCCTTGGCGGCTGTATCCAAGGCCTTGGGGGTGGATTTCTTATTGGCATGCTCAAACGCCACCCGCGCCAATTCGCGCCCCAATTTGATATAACGCCCCCGATCCTCTTCGCGCAGGCGGCGGCGGATTGCGGCCTTGGCGCGACCTGTCACCACGATATCAATCCATGTGGCCTGCGGGCTTTGACCTTCGGCAGTTACAACCTCGACCGATTGGCCATTTTTCAGGCGTGTCCAAAGCGGCACGCGAATGCCATCAACCTTGGCCCCCACGCAAGAATGGCCAATGCGCGTGTGAATCGAATAGGCGAGATCCAACGGGGTCGCCCCACGCGGCAACTTCACAACATCCCCTTTAGGCGTGAAGCAGAACACTTGGTCGGAATACATTTCCAACTTCACGTGTTCGAGGAATTCATCATGATCCTCGGCCATCTCAAAGCGTTCTGTCAGCGTGGACAACCATTTTGCAGGATCAACCGCAAACGGGTTCGCCGCGCGCACCCCGTCTCGATAGGACCAATGCGCTGCGACACCAGATTCAGCAACTTCGTGCATCTGGCGCGTGCGGATTTGGATTTCAACACGCTTGCCATCTCGCCCTGAAACAGAGGTATGGATCGAACGATAGCCGTTCGACTTGGGCTGGCTGATGTAATCCTTGAATCTTCCCGGAACCGAACGCCATCTTTGATGGATCGCCCCTAAAACGCGATAGCATTCATCCTCTGTCTCAACGATGACGCGAAATCCGTAAATGTCAGACAAACGCGAAAACGCGAGGTCTTTTTCCTGCATTTTGCGCCAAATCGAAAAGGGCTTTTTGGCACGGCCATAGACATCGCCAGCAATGCCATGCTTGGCCAAAACGGCTTCGATATCATCGGTAATCTTTGGGATCACATCGCCCGATTCTTTCTGCAGGGTCAAAAAGCGGCGCATGATCGAATTGCGGGCTTCGGGATTGACCACGCGAAAGGCAAGGTCTTCCAACTCCTCGCGCATCCATTGCATCCCCATACGGCCTGCAAGCGGCGCGTAGATATCCATTGTCTCGCGCGATTTTTGCAGCTGCTTTTCGGCGCGCATATAGCGGATGGTGCGCATATTGTGCAATCGGTCGGCCAGTTTCACGAGGATCACGCGCAGATCCTTGGACATGGCCATGAACAATTTGCGAAAGTTCTCAGCCTGCTTTGATTCGCGATTGGACAGCTGCAAATTAGTCAGCTTGGTCACGCCATCGACCAATTCCGCAACATCCGTCCCAAAACGGCTTTCCAGTTCGGAATAGGTGCCCTTGGTATCTTCGATCGTGTCATGCAGCAGCGCCGTTGCGATTGTGGCATCGTCCAGCCGCATCTCGGTCAGGATCGCGGCCACCGCAACAGGGTGGGTGAAATAGGCCTCACCCGATTGGCGCATTTGCCCCTGATGCATATCCTGCGCATAGGAATAGGCCCCCCGCAGGAGGGCCTCATTGCATTTTGGATTGTAGTTTCGGACAAGGCTGATCAGATCATCGGCATCGAGAAGGCCGCTTCGATCTGATCCATTTCCGTCCATAAATCGCCTGAATTAGTTCTGCCCCTGCGCTTCAAGCAGGGCACGCAACATCTGTTCTTCGGTCATGTCATCCGCTTGTGGACGATCCTGATCGGCGCTTTGCAGCAATGTCATCGTGTCTTCTTCAGGCTCATCAACCTCAATCTGGGTTTGATGCGATTCAATGAAACGCTCACGCAGGCCATCTGCTGATTGTGTCTCTTCTGCAATCTCGCGCAACGCAACGACAGGATTCTTGTCATTGTCGCGATCCACAGTAAGCGGCGAGCCAGACGCCATTTCGCGGGCGCGATGTGCAGCAAGCATCACCAATTCAAAGCGGTTGGGAACCTTGTCTACGCAATCTTCTACCGTCACGCGGGCCATACTAAACTCTCCAAGGCTGGTTAAAGGAGGGGCGCAAGGCTCGTAAATAGGCAGACCGCCCCCGAAATACAAGTGCAAAAGACCGCGCACGCCCTCACAGTGGATTGATCTCACGACACTCTTCGGGCGGCAATTTTGCGCGCAATTCAGAAACCGTTTCGCCAAGGATCGGGTGACACCAATTTGGGGCAACATCACAGAGCGGGATTAAAACAAAGCCGCGCTCAGCCATGCGGGGGTGGGGTAAAATCAATTGATCAGGCGCGCGCGATTGCGCCTCTTTTGTCGAAAGATTGGCCCAAACTTGCCATGTGTCTGGATCTGGCAAAACCAAATTGCCGAGGCCTAAAAGATCTAAATCCAACCCACGCGGGGCCCAGCGTTGCAGACGGCTGCGGCCAAAATCAGCCTCTATGGCATGCAGCTTTTCCAGCAGCAAATTTGGGCCTAACGGCCAGTCAAAGGAGATCGCTGCATTCACAAAATCAGGGCCAGAACCTGCAGGAAATGCAGGGGTTCGATAGAGTTGGCTCAATTTGAAATCGCCACCACCCTGCGCGGTCACATAGTCCCGCAACTGTGCAATCGCACGATCCAAAACCACGCGCGGCGCCTGCCCCTCGACAGGTAGATTTGAGCCAAGCGCTACAAGTGCTTTGCGCGGCTCCGGATTAGAAAGGAAAGCTTGCGCCAAATGATTTATTCCCTATTTTACTCTGCATTGCTGATCGTGATATTTTGACGAATTATTCAAGGCCGCGATTGGTCTGTTTATTATAAGGTCTTTCAAATGTTTTATCGTGATGAGCGCCTCGCGCTCTTTATTGACGGCTCAAATCTTTATGCGGCAGCCAAGGCTTTGGCTTTTGATATCGACTATAAACTCTTACGCCAAGAATTCATGCAACGCGGAAAACTTCTTCGCGCATTTTACTATACGGCCCTTCTTGAGAATGACGAATATTCCCCGATTCGCCCTCTGGTGGATTGGTTGAACTACAACGGGTTCACCATGGTGACGAAAGCCGCCAAGGAATTCACAGATGCGCAAGGGCGGCGCAAGATCAAAGGGAATATGGATATTGATTTGGCGGTCGATGCGATGGAAATCGCAGACCATGTCGATCATATCGTGCTGTTTTCTGGCGATGGCGATTTTCGTCCGCTTGTGGCTGCCATCCAACGCAAGGGCGTTCGGGTTTCGGTTGTGTCCACCATCCGCTCGAACCCACCTATGATTGCCGATGACCTAAGGCGGCAGGCGGACAATTTCATTGAATTGGACGAGTTAAAAGACGCAGTAGGACGCCCCCCGCGCGAAAATGGCGGTGAGGATGACTTTGAGGAAAGCTATTAAGGCGCCCCGCACACAGCACCGCGCCCCTCTTCCTCCCCCACCAGATAGAGCGACAACATCTTCGACAAATCCCCCAAGCGCACAGGCTTGGTCAGATAGGCATCCATGCCGACATAAATCCCCTTGTGGCGGTCATGGCCAACGGCGTCAGCCGTGATGGCGATTATAGGGATTTTTGAGAACCCTGACGCACTTTCACGCGCCCGAATTTCGCGGGCCATTTCAAAACCATTCATCGTGGGCGTGTGACAATCGGTGAGGATCAGATCGAAACAGTCTTGATCCAGCGCTGCAAGCGCCTCGCGCCCATTGATGCGCAGGAAATGTGGCATGTGTGAGGCGTTTGCGCCGATGCCGTTTAGGCAGAAACGCTAGACGGCGGGGCCACAAAGACTTAACTGTGGGGTGATCGGAGAGATACTATGCAAAAACCGCCCCTCACCCTCTATTTGGCCGCGCCGCGCGGATTTTGCGCAGGTGTAGATCGCGCAATTAAAATCGTGGAAATGGCTCTCGAGAAATGGGGCGCACCCGTCTTTGTGCGCCATGAAATCGTGCATAACAAATTCGTGGTGGATGCCCTACGCGAAAAGGGCGCAGTTTTTGTCGAAGAATTGGACGAGTGCCCAAATGATCGACCCGTGATTTTTTCTGCCCATGGGGTGCCCAAATCTGTTCCCGCAACCGCAGAGCGGCGGCAGATGATATATGTTGATGCAACCTGCCCGCTTGTGTCCAAAGTGCATATCGAGGCGGCGCGGCATCATGAGGCGGGGTTGCAGATCGTGATGATCGGCCACGCGGGCCATCCGGAAACGATTGGCACTATGGGCCAATTGCCCGAAGGCGAAGTCGTCTTGGTTGAAACAGTAGCGGATGTGGCGGCCCTCACGGTGCGCGACCCCCTGAAACTGGCCTTTGTGACGCAAACCACCCTTTCGATTGATGACACCGCCGATGTTGTTGCGGCCCTCAAGACACGGTTCCCTGCGATTATCGGCCCGCACAAAGAAGACATTTGCTACGCCACCACCAACCGCCAAGAGGCCGTCAAGGCGATGGCGGTCAAGGCAGATGCCATGCTTGTCGTGGGCGCACCCAATTCCTCAAATTCAAAACGCTTGGTCGAGGTGGGGGCAAAAATGGGCTGCAACTATGCGCAGCTTGTGCAACGGGCGACTGATATTGACTGGCGCGCGCTTGAGGGGATTACCAGCCTTGGTCTGACGGCGGGCGCATCTGCGCCAGAGCTATTGGTCAATGAGGTGATTGATGCCGTGCGGGCGCGCTATGATGTGACAGTCGAACAGGTTGAGACTGCCGTGGAAAATGTTGAGTTCAAAGTGCCGCGCATCCTACGTGAACCTGCCTAACCATCGCCCATGGATCCGCTTTACCCATTTGTTTTTGCAGGGCTGTTTTCGCCTGGGCCAAATGTTATCCTCTTGACCACATCAGGCGCGCTGTTTGGGTTTCGCGCGACCATTCCGCATATTTTCGGTGTCGCCGCAGGGGTGGGGGTGATTGCTGCTGCCTCAAGCTTAGGTGTCAGCGCGATTTTATTGGCCTATCCAGTGGCTGCCGTAGTGATGAAAATAGCCGCAGCATCTTGGATCCTTTATATGGCATCCACCCTATGGCGGGCCAAACCGGCAGATCCTAAGGCGCGACAGGTCGCAAAGCCGTTTACCTTTCTTCAGGCTGTGATGTTTCAATGGGTCAATCCCAAGGTTTGGGCCGTTAGCCTTGCCGCTGCTGCGGGCTTTGGCGCGGGTGGCACGCTTTTGACAGAAGCCTTGCGCCTTTCGTCCGCCTTTTCAGGAATTAATCTTTTTGTCTGTCTGTTTTGGGCAGCAGCAGGAACGGCCTTGGCGCGGCTTCTGACCACGCCGCGTGCATGGAATATTTTTCGCAAAACCATGGCAAGCGCCCTCGCGCTGACAGCCGCAATGGTCTTTATGTGAGCCCCGCCCTATATTGCGCCACAGGGTCAGGCTGCGACCCAATCAACCAATCAGGCCCGATGCAATGTTCCGATTTTTCGAAACACTGGTAGATCCCTATACGCCCTACGCCGATGAGGATACGCCCCCCAATCGACTCTGGCCGTTTTTGCGCGGCTATGCGCAACCCTTCAAACGGGTGTTCATCGCAGCCGCCTTTATGTCGATGGTGGTCGCTTCGATTGAATTGGGGCTGATCGTCTATTTGGGGCGCGTTGTTGATCTGCTATCAGTCAGTAGTCCCGCAGAACTGTTTGCAAATCACGGGCTCGAGCTTGGCTTAGTCGCGCTCTTTGTGGTGCTAGTCCGCCCTTTGATGCAGCTTTTGGATGTGGGGCTTTTGAACAATGCGATCCTGCCGAATTTCGGCACGCTGATCCGTTGGCGGGCACATCGGCATGTTTTACGTCAATCGGTCGGATGGTTCGAAAATGATTTTGCGGGCCGTATCGCAGGGCGGATTATGCAAACCCCGCCCGCCGCAGGCGATGCGGTGTTTCAGATTTTTGACGCCATCACATTTTCAATCGCCTATTTCATCGGCGCGGTGATCCTACTGACCCAGTCAGACCCACGGCTTGCCGTGCCCTTGGTGATTTGGTGCGGGCTCTATGGGCTGTTGGTGCGCTGGACAATCCGCAATGTCACCCCCGCCTCCAAGGCCAGTTCAGATGCGCGATCCATGACAACTGGACGGGTCGTTGACAGCTATACCAACATCCACTCGGTCAAGCTTTTCGCGCATACAACACGCGAACTGGACTATGCCCACGAGGCGATTGAGCATACGCGCCAAACATTCGCCCGCGAGATGCGGATATTCACGATAATGGACGTCACGCTATTGACCTTGAATGGACTTTTGATTGTGTCCGTTGTCGGTTGGTCGGTCTGGTTGTGGTATACGGGAACGGCGACTGTGGGCGTTGTGGCGGCGGCAGCCGCCCTCACCTTACAACTCAATGCAATGACGGGCTGGATCATGTGGGCTCTCTCAAGCCTATTCCGAGAATTGGGGGTGGTGATGGAGGGGATGGAGACCATCGCCCAACCGATCACATTGCGTGACCGCCAAAACGCATCCGCGCTCAAATTCGAGAAAGGATTGATCGAATTTGATGCGGTCAGTCACCATTATGGGCGCGGCGCGGGTGGCTTAGATCGCCTCAATTTATCCATCCAGCCCGGCGAAAAGGTCGGGCTTGTCGGGCGCTCTGGCGCTGGGAAATCGACCCTCGTTAAACTTTTGCTACGATTTTATGATTGCGAAGGCGGCGTAATCCGCATTGATGGCCAAAATATTGCCGATGTGACCCAAGACAGCCTGCGCGCCACAATCGGCGTTGTGCAGCAAGACAGCAGCCTGTTGCACCGCTCCGTGCGCGACAACATCGCCTATGGCCGCCCCGATACAAGTGATGCTGACGTAATCCGCGCCGCAGAACGCGCCGAGGCCTTAGGGTTCATCCATGATCTAGAAGACCCAGAGGGCCGCACAGGGTTTGAGGCCCATGTTGGCGAACGCGGGGTGAAACTTTCAGGCGGACAAAGACAGCGCATTGCGCTTGCGCGGGTGGTTCTGAAAGATGCGCCGATTTTAATTTTAGACGAGGCCACAAGCGCGCTTGATAGCGAGATTGAAGCGAGCATCCAAAACACGCTGAGCGACCTGATGGCAGGCAAAACCGTGATTGCGATTGCGCATAGACTGTCGACCATTGCGCAGATGGATCGCATCATCGTTTTAGATGAAGGCCACATCATCGAAGATGGCCCACATGAGGTGCTTTTGGCAAAGGGCGGGCTCTATGCTTCGCTGTGGAACCGCCAATCGGGCGGCTTTCTTAATCCAGACGGAGGTTCCGCGTGAGCGAAGAAACCCTCACCATCACCCGCCTCGGACATCGCGGCGATGGCATTGCACAGAACGCGGGCGGAGGCCAAATCCTTGTCCCCCTTACCCTGCCTGACGAGGTGGTGCGCGGCGTGGTAAACGAAGGTCAATTGGACGGGGCCAAAATTGTGACCCCTTCCCCCGCGCGGGTAAAACCTGTCTGCGCGCATTATAAATCCTGTGGCGGGTGCAGCCTGCAACATGCCTCGGACACATTTGTCAGTGCGTGGAAGGCAGACCAAATTGCAATTGCGCTTGCCGCGCACGGGATCACAACTGATATCCGCGCAACCCTAACTTCGCCTGCGCACTCACGCAGGCGCGCCACCTTTGCCGCGCGGCGTACAAAATCGGGGACGATGGTAGGATTTCATGCCCGAAAATCGGACGTCCTTGTGCCGATCGGCGAATGTCACCTTTTGCCCGATGAGATGGTGGCCACGCTGCCCGTATTGGCCGAGATCGCCCGTTTGGGGGGATCGCGCAGTGCGGTTTTGGGCTTTAGCCTAACCCAGTCCGAAATCGGGCTTGACCTCCACGTGACGGGCGGCAAGCCCTTGGATCATGCGCTGCGGGTTGAATTGCCAAAATTCCGCACCGAATTTCTGCGCCTGACATGGGGGGATGAGGTCGTCTTTATGGAAACCTCACCCTATCACCAAATGGGGCACGCGCGGGTCACCCCACCCGCAGGTGCATTTTTGCAAGCCACCAAAGCGGGCGAAGCAGCGCTTTTGGCCACTGCACGCAGCGCGATTTCGGGGGCCACACGCATCATTGACCTTTTTGCGGGATGTGGAACCTTTACCTTTCCACTGGCCGAAACAGCGCCCGTGCACGCAGTCGAAGGCAGCGCCGATATGGTCAAGAGCTTGCAAAACGCCGCCCGCTATGCGGACGGATTAAAGCCCATTACCGCCGAAACCCGCGACCTGTTTCGCCGCCCCGTTTTAAGTGACGAATTAGCCAAATATGACGCGGTGGTCATCGACCCGCCCCGTGCAGGCGCACAGGCACAGGTGCATGAATTGGCGAAAACCGACATCCCCCAGATTGCATTTCTATCCTGCAACCCGATCAGTTTTGCACGTGACGCAAAAACCCTCTTTGACGCAGGTTATTGCCTTGAATGGGTGCAGCCCATCGACCAATTCCGTTGGTCGCCGCATATAGAACTTGCCGCCCGCTTTATCCGACCCCTTATGACGCGGTAACGCGCTCAAGGATGGCTGCTATGACCCGTGATTTTACGACCACGCGACAGATACTTGCCGATTGGCTAGACCGCCCTCACATCCGCCAATTCATCATCGGCGTGATCATTTTTAACGCCATTCTTTTGGGCCTTGAGACACCGCCCGAAGTTATGGGCACGGCGGGCACCATTATCCTGACATTGGACTGGATTTGCCTTGCGATTTTCGTGATCGAAATTGCGCTGAAACTGGTGGCCCATGGCGCGCGGTTTTTCCGCTCGGGATGGAACGTTTTTGATTTCTTGATTGTTGGGATCGCGCTGATGCCCGCCACCCACGGGCTGTCAGTTCTGCGCGCCTTGCGCATCTTGCGGGTATTGCGGGTCATCTCAGCCGCGCCACGATTGCGCCGCGTGGTCGAGGGGTTTGTGACCGCCCTGCCAGGAATGGGCAGCGTGTTCTTGCTGATGGGGATCATCTTTTACATCGGTGCCGTGATGGCAACCAAACTGTTCGGGGCATCTTTCCCCGAATGGTTCGGCACGCTTGGCGCGTCTTTCTATTCCCTGTTCCAAATCATGACGTTGGAAAGTTGGTCCATGGGCATCGTGCGCCCCGTGATGGATGTTTATCCTTATGCGTGGCTGTTCTTTGTGCCTTTCATCATGGTCACGACCTTTGCGGTGGTAAACCTGCTGGTTGGCCTGATCGTCAATTCCATGCAAGACGCTCATGCCGAAGAAAGCAATGCCGCCACAGATGCCTATCGTGATGAGGTGCTAGACCGACTGCGCAAGATTGAGGAGCGGTTGGGGAAGTAGGCGTTTAAGCCCGCTTCCCCAAAACATCTACGCCCAAGGTCACGAAAACCTTGGTCACGATATCCTCGGCATTCATGCCTGCCACCGCATACATGTCGCGCGGGCTGGCTTGGTCGATGAAAATGTCGGGCAGCACCATGGAGCGGTATTTGATCCCCCGATCAAACACGCCCGTTTCCGCCAGATGATGCGCGACATGGCTGCCAAAGCCGCCAATCGCCCCTTCTTCAATGGTGATCAGCGCCTCGTGATGACGGGCGAGTTGGTCGATCAAATCTGTATCCAACGGTTTGGCAAAACGCGCGTCAGCAATCGTGGGCGTGATCCCTTTCTGGGCCAAAATCTCCGCAGCTTCGCGCACTTCTTTCAGGCGGGTGCCAAAGTTCAAGAGAGCCACGCGATTGCCGTCCGCGATCATCCGCCCCTTGCCGATTTCAAGCGCCTGACCGCGTGCAGGTAACTCGACCCCAACACCTTCGCCGCGCGGAAAGCGGAAGGCAGACGGGCGATCCCCAATCTCTAGGGCGGTGCGCACCATATGCACCAATTCCGCTTCATCGGCAGCCGCCATCACCACGAAATCGGGCAAATTTGCCAGATAGGCGATGTCAAAACTGCCCGCATGGGTGGCGCCATCGGCACCAACAAGCCCCGCGCGATCAATCGCAAAGCGCACAGGCAGACGTTGTATGGCCACGTCATGCACAACTTGATCATAGCCGCGTTGCAAGAAGGTCGAATAAAGCGCGCAGAAGGGTTTCAACCCACCCGCCGCCATACCAGCCGAAAAGGTCACCGCATGCTGTTCGGCAATGCCCACATCAAAACAGCGTTCGGGAAAGCGTTCTGCAAATAGGTTCAGGCCTGTTCCGTCTGGCATCGCCGCAGTGATAGCCGTCACCAACGGATCCTCGGCGGCCTCGGCAATCAGGGCATCTGCAAAGACACGCGTATATGAGGGCGCGTTTGAGGGCGCTTTGTGTTGCTTGCCCGTGACCACATCGAAGCGCGCGGTGGCGTGGCCGCGATCTGGGCGATCTTCGGCATAGCCTTTGCCCTTCTTGGTGATCGCATGAATGAGCATCGGCCCATCCGCCCGCGCCTTGACGGTGCGCAAAACCGCAAGCAGCTGATCCATATCATGTCCATCAATCGGGCCGATATAATCAAAGCCCAATTCTTCGAACAAGGTGCCGCCGACTGTCGCGGATTTCAGAAGTTCTTTCGCGCGGCGCGCCCCGTGTTGGAACGGCTCGGGCAAAAGCGATACTGCGCCCTTGGCGGCGGCTTTGAATTCCTGAAACGGCGCGCCTGCATAAAGGCGGGACAAATAAGCCGACATCGCACCTGTTGGCGGCGCAATCGACATTTCATTGTCGTTGAGGATCACAATCAACCGCTTTTTCAGATGGCCCGCATTGTTCAGGGCCTCATAGGCCATGCCTGCGGAAATCGAACCATCACCGATAATCGCAATCGCATCTCCCAAACCTGTCTCGCAGGCAGCGCTTAAATCGCGCGCAACGGCAAAGCCGAGCGCCGCAGAAATAGAGGTGGAACTATGCGCAGCGCCAAATGGGTCATAGGGCGACTCGCTGCGTTTCGTGAAACCTGACAAGCCACCCTTTTGGCGCAGACTGCGGATAAGATCCCGCCGCCCTGTCAAAATCTTATGCGGATAACATTGGTGGCTGACATCCCAAATGATCTTGTCACGCGGGGCGTCAAATACGGCGTGAAGTGCCACGGTCAACTCAACCACACCCAGACCAGCCCCCAAATGCCCACCCGTCTCAGAGACAGCCGAAATCGTCTCGGCGCGCAATTCATCGGCCAAGCGAGTCAGATCATGATCAGAAAACCGCTGCAAATCGCGCGGCGTGGTCACTTGATCCAAAAGCGGTGTTTTAGGTCTATCTGTCATCGGCCCTCCAGTGGTCGCCATATAGCCATGACAGGGGCCAAGGGCAACGGATCACGCCTATCTGTCGCGGGCAATGATGAATCGGGCAAGGTCGCGCAGGCTTTGGGCTTTATCCCCGAATGGTGCGAGGGCCGTTTCCGCCTCAGCGACCAAGCGCGCTGCCTCAGCCTTGGCACCGTCTAGCCCCAGAAGCGTGACAAAGGTCGCTTTACCCGCATCGGCATCTTTGCGCAGGGCCTTACCTGCCTTGCTGCTGTCACCCTCCACATCCAAAATGTCATCGGCAATCTGAAAGGCGAGGCCAATTACACGGGCATATGCCCTCAGCGGCGCAGGATCTTGGCCCGCTATGATCGCTGCGGCATGGGCGGGCCATTCCAACAGCGCGCCCGTTTTATTGCTTTGCAATTCCGTGATTTGCTCAAGGGTCAAGGGGGACGCAGCGGTTTCTGCAGCAATGTCCTGCGCCTGCCCTAAAACCATACCGCGCGCACCTGCGGCTTCAGCCAAGGTCGACACCAATTTGATCCGCACCTCCGCGGCCCCAAGATTAGGATCAGCCAAAAGCGTGAATGCAAAACTTTGCAGCGCATCCCCCGCGAGAACCGCAATCGCCTCGTTCCATTTCTTGTGAACAGTGGGCTGACCGCGGCGCAGGTCGTCATCGTCCATGCAAGGCAGATCATCGTGGATCAGACTATAGGCGTGGATGGCCTCAACCGCACCCGCCGCAGGAAGCGCGGAGGCCGCAGGAATGCCATATAGCGCCGATGCCTCAAGCACCAAAAACCCACGCAAACCCTTGCCACCCTGCAACGCATAGCCCATCGCCGCAGCAACATCACCTGAGCCATATTGTGCAAGCGCCTCGGTCAAGAACGCAGCAATGACGCGGGACTGGGTACTGAGGCGGGTTTGAAACTCAATAGGGGCCAAAGGCGCTCAAAGCCCCTCAACTGGGGTGCTGCCCGTTGGCGCGCCTGTGCCATCTAGGGTGATTTTGGAGACTTTTTCTTCGGCCTCTTTGAGCTTGGCCTCACAGCGTGCGCGCAGCGCAGCCCCCCGTTCATAGAGCGCGATAGATTGGTCAAGTGGCACATCCCCACGCTCAAGCTTGGCCACGACTTCCTCTAGGGCGCGCAAGGCGTCTTCAAAACTCATCTGCGCAAGGTCGTTGTCATCTGTCATTTCGAAGCTTCCATCAATTCTGTGACATGGGCCGCAACACTGCGCCCCAGTGAGGGCAGATCATAACCACCCTCTAGCGCCGAGACCACCCGCCCCGCGCATTGGGTTTCGGCAAATGCGCAAATTTCTCGCGTCAGCCATGCAAAATCCGTTTCATCCCAATTTAGATTGGCCAATGGATCGGCCTGATGCGCGTCAAAACCTGCGGAAATCAGGATAAGGTCAGGCGCAAATTCAACCAATCGCGGAAATACATCGCGAAGATAGACCTGTTGCATCAAGGCCCCGTCTGAATTGGGTGGAAGGGGCACATTCAGGATATTACCCGCCACGCCACGTTCGCCACGCGCCCCCGATCCTGGATAAAGCGGCATCTGGTGTGACGAGACAAACAAAGCGCGGGTTTCATCCCACAGCAAATCTTGCGTGCCATTGCCGTGATGCACATCGAAATCTATCACGGCCACCCGTTCGGCCCCCGCCCGCTCGAGTGCATGTTTGGCCCCAATCGCCACTGACCCAAAGAGACAAAACCCCATGGCTGTTGCAGTTTCGGCGTGATGTCCAGGTGGCCGCGTGAGGACGAATGCGTTTTTGGCGCGGCCCTCCATCACGGCATCTATTGCTGCGATCATACCCCCTACACCCGAAAGCGCGGCCTGCCATGACGCGGGCGACAAAAAGGTATCGCCATCAAGCGCAACTTGCCCTTGCGTGGGCAAAGCCCCTTTTAGTTGATCAATATAAGCTTGGGGGTGGCACAATCGCAGATCTTCTTCCGTGGCCAATGGGGCCGCGTGGCGTTCAAGCCCCACGAAATCTACGCTATCCAAATGGGCCTTTATGGCCGCAATGCGCGCCACCTGTTCGGGATGGCCCTCTAGCGTAAGATGATCTTGCGCAAATGGGTTTTCAAATAGCCATGTCGCCATCAGTCAGGCACCAACATATAGCCCGCGCCGCGGACAGTTTGCAGATAACGGGGTTGTTTCGGGTCAGCTTCAATCTTGCGGCGTAGACGGGTGATTTGCACATCAATCGCGCGCTCTTGCGCAGGGGCGCCGCCTGCCATCTTGTCACGGCCCAATTCTTCGACCAACTGCTGACGGGTCACAGAACTGTTCACATGGGTTGCAAAGATCCGCATCAATGCGGCCTCGGTTGCAGTCAGGCGAAAAGGCTGATCACCCTGCCACAACTCGCCACGATCAATGTCAAAGCGCATGGCACCAAGATGCAGCAATTTGGGCAGGTTTTGGCTGGCTTCGGGTTGCGGCATACGGCGCAGGATCGCGCCGATACGCAATAGCAATTCCTTGGGCTCAAAGGGTTTTGGCAAATAATCATCTGCCCCCGCCTCAAAACCTGCAATACGATCTTGCGCCTCGCCCTTGGCCGTCAAAAGCAAGATTGGGCAATCCATCGTTTTGCGCAAATCTTGTGTCAGGGTAATACCATCCTCACCCGGCATCATCACATCAAGCACAATCAAATCGAAATCCAACCCCTGCAACAGGCGGCGGGCTTGCGCAGCATCGCGCGCAACACTGGCCAGAAACCCGTTGTGGATCAGAAATTTCTGCAACAGCCCGCGGATGCGTTCATCATCATCCACGATCAGGATATGCGGGTTGGTGTCTGCCATTTTAGGTATCCAAACCTGCTTGGAAATGGCGCAGCATCTCAGGATCCATCATCTGCTCAAGGACAGCACGAAATCCTGCCACGGCCTCTGGCCCCGCATTGCGATAGGCCGCGCGCATGCGGTTGCGCTGCGCCTCTGACAATTCGCGTTCAAGCTTGGCGCCTGTTTCGGTGAGATAAAGATGCCGTTCGCGCTTATCCTGCACCCCAACGCGGCTTTCGACCAAACCATCAGCGATCAGACTCCGCAGAACGCGATTGAGGGACTGCTTGGTCACGCCCAGAATATTCAGCAGGTTATTGACTGTCGTTCCAGGGGTGCGGTTGATGAAATGGATGGCACGATGATGGGCGCGACCATATTCGTAATTTTGTAAAATACGATCAGGATCAGCGGTAAATCCCCGATAGGCGAAGAACATAGCCTCAATCCCGCGGCGCAGCTGCTCATCCGTCAAAAAGAGCAAGCTTTCGCCCGTGCCGATAGGGTTATTGACTGCACGTTCTGCCATCTTCATCTCCCGCATCTTTTTGGGTCTTTGGCATCGGAACCAAGGAACACTTCACAGTTTATGTCAGCCTTGTTGACTTTCCAAGAATCAATTGTTACCGAATTGCCAGTTTTGCGAAATATTATGTCCGAAACGGCCGTATTTTGCACAACATTTGCAAACTGGCGCAGATATGCGCCCTGAAGGAAAGATGGGATTGGAAAGATGAGCGGCACCTACGATAACCGCGATGGGAAAATCTGGCTGGATGGGGCTTTGGTCGATTGGCGCGAGGCCAATGTGCATATTCTGACCCATGCGATGCATTATGCATCTTCCGTCTTTGAGGGCGAGCGCGCCTATGGTGGCAAAATTTTCCTCAGCCGCGCTCATTCCGAACGGCTGCATTTTTCCGCAGGCCAATTGGACTTCGAAATTCCATTTACTGTTGACCAAATTGAGGCAGCCAAGGCCGAGGTTCTCGCGGCCAATGGCCTGAGCGATGCCTATGTACGCGCGGTTGCGTGGCGCGGCGCGGGTGAGGATATGGGTGTCTCCTCTCGCCGTAACCCCGTTCGTTTGGCCATCGCGGCATGGGGCTGGGGCAATTACTATGGGGATGCAAAAACCAAAGGCGCCAAACTTGATATAGCGCGTTGGAAACGCCCCTCGCCCGAAACGGCGCCAAGCCATGCCAAGGCCGCAGGCCTGTATATGATCTGCACAATGTCTAAGCATGAGGCCGAGGCCAAAGGCTGCTCGGATGCCATGATGTTTGATTATCGCGGCTATGTCGCCGAGGCGACAGGCGCAAATATCTTCTTCGTCAAAGATGGCGAAGTGCATACGCCAAAGCCAGATTGCTTCCTCAATGGCCTAACCCGCCAGACAGTTATCGGTATGTTGAACGATCGCCAAATCAAGGTGCATGAGCGTCATATCATGCCGGAAGAATTGGAAGGGTTTGAACAATGCTGGCTGACGGGAACCGCCGCAGAAGTCACTCCAGTGGGTCAGATTGGCAGCTATAATTTCGAGGTTGGCGCCCTGACGCGGGACATCTCGGACGCCTACGAAAAACTGGTTCGCGCCTAAGCGACACGCATCACGGCCCGCAAGATCAGCTGACCTTGCGGGCCTTTTTATGATCTCCCTTGCATTTCTTAGAATTCATGCCACCATCAGGCTATGGTGATGCTTACTCAATCCTTTGGCGCTTCCCATATTCCCGAAAAGGTCGCCTTTGATCGTGGCGAATTATCGGCGATCCTGTCGATTTATGGCCGCATGGTGGCTGCAGGTGAATGGCGCGATTATGGAATGTCGCTGCTGAGTGATGTTGCGATTTTCTCAGTTTTCCGCCGCACCGCCGAACACCCCATTTATCGGATTGAAAAGCGCCCCAAATTGGCAGGCAAGCAGGGAATGTATTCCGTGATTGGGATGGACGGGCGCATTCTCAAGCGCGGGCATGATCTGCGCAATGTGCTGCGCGTGCTAGAGCGCAAATTGATCCGCGCCGTAGACGATTAATACCCCGTCATTCTATCAAAACATGTTTGCGCGCGGTGATCTCGCCGCCGCCAGACGTGCGAATGCGCGCCTCGGCATGGGCAAGCGGCTCATAGGCCACCGCCATGTGATGGGCATTTGCGTGCAACAGCATCTCTTCATCGGCCATGATCCCGACATGGCCCCTCCAAAACACCAAATCCCCGCGGCGCAGTGGTGCATCCTCGGGCAAAAGCGCGCCGAGCGCTGCCTCTTGTTGGTCACTGTCCCGTGGACAGTCTTGACCACAGGCGCGCATCGCCAATTGGATCAGGCCAGAGCAATCAATGCCCCATCGGCTGCTGCCGCCCCAAAGATAGGGGGTTCCAAGGAATAGATCAGCCACGCCCACCGTATCCGAAAACCGCGCCGTTAAGGGGCGCAGGTGGGATTTTGGAACATGATGCCCCGTCTGGATGCGATGAAAGCTTTCACCCTCTTTCGCAGGCTCAACCACGTTCACACGTGCGCCGAAAAAGATCGACACATCGGGCGACGATTTTACATCGGGGCGCGGATAGAGATGGGTTGCGGGGGCGGTGACCCAATGGGTGACGGGCGTTTCTGCCGCAAGGGCCTGCAATAAAATATAACCTACTTGGCCGTCCCGCTCTGCTTGACCAAAAACTTGCCCATCGCGCGTTTCAAGCGCCAAAAACCGCTCGCCAAAAAACAATTGGCTCGCCCGCGTGCCCTTTGGTTCGGTCATGATATTGGCCAACGGTTGCTGCACCGTCATCCATGTGCCGTCCAAGAATTCATCCGCCATAACCTGACCTTGCAACGCCCGAAGCGCCACCCGTCCATTGCTTGCCGTGATCCGTGGATCGCTTGCCATGTCTTAAACCCCTTCAGACAGCACCGCGTATAGCGCACGAATGCCCTGACCCAAACCCCCTTTTGGGCGCGCAGGTGCATCACTTTGCTGCCAAGCAAAAATATCGAAGTGACAATAGCGCGCGGCGCCTTGGGTGAAGCGGCGCAAAAACAAGGCCGCCGTAATCGACCCCGCCATGCCCCCAGAGGGCGCGTTATCCAGATCGGCAATGCCCGGTTCAATCATAGCCTCATAAGGGGCGTGAAAGGGCATACGCCAAACAGGGTCGAACTGATCAGGGCTTTTGGCAGTAATCTGCGCGGCAAGACCCTCATCATCTGTGTAAAATGGCGCAAGGTCTGGCCCCACTGCGACCCGCGCAGCGCCAGTTAATGTTGCCATAGAAATCATAAGATCAGGGGCGCCTTCAGCCCCAAGCGCCAAGGCGTCAGCCAAGACCAGCCGCCCCTCTGCATCGGTATTATTGATCTCGACCGTCATGCCGTTGCGGGCGGTCAAAATATCACTTGGCCGGAAGGCCGAACCATCAACGGCATTTTCAACTGCAGGGATCAAAACCCGCAACCGCAGCTTCAGACCTGCATCCATGATCATCTGAGCAAGGCCCAAAACATTGGCAGCCCCCCCCATATCCTTTTTCATCGTGCCCATGGATGATCCAGGTTTCAGGTTCAAACCGCCTGTGTCAAAACACACGCCCTTGCCCACCAAGGTGATTTGCGGCCCGCCTTCGCCCCAAGTCATATCAATCAAACGAGGCGCGCGGGGACTGGCCCGACCGACCGCATGGATCATCGGGAAATTCTGCGCCAATAGATCGTCCCCAAGGATCACGGAAATCTTTGCGTTATAGCGCGCCGCCAACTCGCGGGCGGCCCCCTCCAATTCTTCGGGGCCCATGTCTTGCGCAGGGGTGTTGACCAGATCACGCACCATGGCCTCGGCTTGGGCGAGCCGTTCGAAATGCGGGGCATCTATGCCCGCAAGCGCCACCAAGGCCGCCTCGCGACCCGATTTTTTACGATAGCGGTCAAACCGATATCCCGCCAATAAATACCCCAGTGCAATTTCTTCGCGAAGGTTTTGCGGGTGGCCCTCCAATGAGGCTGAGGCCACCTCATAAAGACCTTTTGGCAAATCAGAAATCGCGGCACCTGCAGCGAACCGTTTCCTGATCCGATCAGCGGACGTTCCTACCCCCAACAAAACGGCGGCAACTCCACCCGCCTCATTGGGCAGAAGACAGGTTTTGCCCAGTGCCCCGCTAAAGCCATGGGTCACGGCCCATTGCCGTAAGGCAGCGCCCAACTGAGCCAAAGCTGCATCAGCCCCATCGGCGCTGATCACGTGAACAGGGATTGCGTCCGTATCAGGAAATTCATCTGGGCGGGCAAATCGCAGCGCGTGGGACATTCCGTCATTCCTTTGAGGTCAGGGCAATATCGCTGCACCGCAAAGTAACAACACCATCCCGCGCCGCAAGGGCGATCACACGCTCATATCCTCAATATCGTAAATCGCATAGACAGATCGCTCACCCACACGGCGTAAACGGGCCAAAGTCGCGCCGATTGCGGCCATATCTTGGCGCGCCATCACGATATGAACATCGCGCGCCACCCGCGCCAAGGTCGCCATACCGATCTTGTTGGCAGAGTCGGCAATCTCAGCAACAATCTTTTTCCGTTCAAGCGTGCTGTCGACACAGTCAATCTGCGCGAGCGCGATCATGATACGCTCAAGCCCCACAGCCACTTCATATTCTACTTGCGTCTCGCCAATATCGCGACAAAGCCGCTCTAACCTGTCGGGATCAAACCGCGCAGGTTCTTCAAAACGCAAGACGGTCACCACATCCGTCATTTTCCCATCCCACCATGCGCTGCATGTGGTCACAGGGTGATATTTGGGGGTGAAGAAAAGGTTGATTTGAGGCAGGAATGAAAAGACAGTTTATAGAAAAATATCAGAGATTGTGATCAAGTGCTCTGAAGGGACGTTATGGATGCACCGCATTAAATCACTGCCAAGTTATTTGCTTGAACGCTATCAGGATTGGAAAGTGAAATCCTTTCCTGAGAACCGTGATTGGTTTCGCAAATTGGCAACCGAAGGGCAGAATCCAAAGGCCATGGTCATAGCCTGCTGCGACAGCCGCGTTGCTGTGACATCCGTGTTTGGACAACGCACAGGTGAATTATTCATTCACCGCAACATCGCCAATCTGGTGCCCCCTTTTACCCCTGACGGGCAGCATCACGGCACCGCTGCCGCGGTCGAGTTTGCAATCAAGAACCTCAAAATCGAGCATCTCATCATCATGGGCCATTCCAATTGCGGCGGCGTGCGGGGGTGTATTGATATGTGCCAAGGCCGCGCCCCCGATTTGGAAAAGAAAGAAAGCTTTGTGGGCCGTTGGTTGGATGTTTTGCGGCCAGGATTTGAGAGGGTCAAAGATATCACCCCGCCTGAGGTTCAACAAACCATGCTTGAAAAAGAGGGGATACAAGTCTCGCTTGAAAACCTGATGAGCTATCCCGTGGTGGCCGAGGCTGTAGGTTCAAAAAACCTGACCTTGCATGGGATTTGGGCCGATATCGCGGAGATGGAGATCGAGAGCTATGACGGCACATTGCGCCATTTTGTCAAAGTCTGAACTTTACCACTTGGCCCCGCTTCGTTAGGCAACGCTGAGCAAAATCTGGAGGTGTTCATGGACTCGATCCTGTCGCTCGCGGCGCAGAACCTGATCTCGCCCATCATCTTGTTTTTCATCTTAGGATTTGCAGCTGCTTTTGCGCGCTCTGACCTCAGCGTACCTGAGGCCGTAGCGAAAGGGATGTCGCTCTATTTGCTCTTTGCCATTGGCTTCAAAGGCGGGGCCAGCGTGGCCGCGCATGGCATTGACCAAACGCTGATCTTCTCAATTTTGGCTGGGGTGATTTTGTCATTTGTTCTGCCTTTCATAGCCTTCGCTTTGCTGCGCGTGATGACGGGGCTAACGGCCATTGATGCCGCCGCAGTGGCGGCACATTACGGCTCGATCTCGATCGTGACCTTTGTCGCGGCAAGTTCAGTGCTGCAAACCGCAGGTTTGATGAGCGAAGGCTATATGGTCGCGGTCGCCGCCGCGATGGAGGCCCCTGCAATCTTAGCAGCCCTGTGGCTTGTGGCACGGGCGGATGCAAAAGCGGGTCAAGGCGGCGGTATGGATGCGGGTCTGCTGCGGGAAATCCTGCTGAATGGCTCTATTGTTTTGCTCATCGGATCCTTCATTATTGGCGGGGTCACGGGCCAAGAGGGCTTGGATAAAATCGCCTCTTTCATCGTATCCCCCTTCCAAGGGGTGCTGTGCCTTTTCCTTTTGGATATGGGCCTTGTAGCGGGGCGCGGCCTGCGGGATGCGCGGCATTTGCTGAAGCCAGGGCTTTTTACCTTTGGCGTGCTGATGCCCTTAATTGGCAGTTGTCTTGGCCTTGGAGCCGGGTTGCTCTTGGGTCTGTCGACAGGCGGCGTGATGTTGATGATGACGCTCTCCGCCTCGGCCTCTTACATCGCGGTGCCTGCTGCAATGCGCGTGGCCCTGCCTGAGGCCAATCCTTCAATCTATCTCACCCTGTCACTTGGGATTACGTTCCCGTTCAATTTGACATTGGGCATACCGATTTATCTGGCATTGGCGCGCGCCGCCACGGGAGGCTAAGGCAATGGAAACGCATAAGGCAAAGCGGGTCGAGATCACAATTGAAGCGGTCATGGAAACCCGCCTCACGGATGCATTGGTCAAGGCGGGGGTGACAGGCTTCACCATCCTGCCCGTGTTGGGCGGGTCGGGCCGTTCAGGACAATGGAGCCGCGAGGGTCAGGTCAGCCGCGCAGGCGGAATGATCAACGTGGTCTGCATCATTCGCCCAGAAAAGCTAGAGGCGCTGCTCAAAGCGGCATTCGCGGTGGTGGAGCGGCATATCGGCGTGGTCAGCGTGACTGACTGCGAAGTCCTCCGCGCCGAGCGATTTTAAGAAAAACGGGGGCCAATGGCCCCCCGATATATCTGATGCGCAACGCCGTGCGTCAGCCTTTTTTCAGAACCCGATTGCCCAAGGTTTCTGCAATCTGAACCGCATTCAACGCAGCACCTTTGCGCAAGTTGTCACTGACGCACCAAATATTTAGACCATTCTCAATCGTGCTGTCCTGACGGATACGGCTGATGAAGGTGGCATAATCGCCGACACATTCCACGGGGGTCACATAACCGCCCTCCTCACGCTTATCGACCACCATCACACCTGGGGCCTCGCGCAGGATGTCACGGGCTTCTTCCTCGTCTAGGAAATCTTCAAACTCAAGGTTGATCGCCTCGGAATGGCCCACAAAGACAGGCACACGCACGCAGGTTGCAGTTACCTTAACCGAAGGATCGAGGATTTTCTTGGTCTCAGCGACCATTTTCCACTCTTCCTTAGTAGACCCATCTTCCATGAACACATCAATATGCGGGATCACGTTGAAGGCAATCTGCTTGGGGTAAACGCTCGGGGCAACTTCCTGACCTGGAACGAACATTCCCTTGGTCTGGTTCCACAGCTCATCCATCGCATCTTTGCCTGTGCCAGACACAGACTGATAGGTCGACACCACAACACGCTTGATCCGCGCGCGGTCATGAAGCGGCTTCAATGCAACAACCATCTGAGCGGTGGAGCAATTGGGGTTCGCGATAATATTCTTCTTCGCATAGCCCTCAACCGCCTCAGGGTTCACCTCAGGGACAACCAAAGGCACATCAGGATCATAGCGATAGAGCGAGGAATTATCGATCACGATACAACCTTGCGATGCCGCAATAGGTGCATAGGTTTTTGTGGCTTCAGACCCAACCGCGAAAAATGCGATATCCCAGCCTGTGAAATCGAATGTATCGAGATCCTTGGTCTTTAGGGTCTTGTCACCAAAGCTGCATTCTGTGCCAAGCGATTTACGCGAGGCAAGCACGGCGATCTCGTCAACGGGGAATTGACGCTCGTCCAGAATGTTGAGCATTTCGCGGCCCACATTGCCCGTGGCGCCGACAACGACAACTTTGTAACCCATGTTCCATATCCTTCAGGCTTACGACTGCGCATGCCCTTAAATCATGTGCGACCAAAGCGAAAGGGGCACTTGGCGCGCAATCTGGTCGCGCTTAGTCAAGGCGATCTTCGCTAAAGAGGTAAATTGCGCATCCGATCAGAACGGCAAGCCCAAAGACCCCAAACAAGGCCCCATAGGCGGCAGGCAAGGGCATCGTGCCTGACAGCGCGGTGAAGAAAGGGGCTGAGGCGAATTGCATCACACCCACCCCACCGATGCCAAACAAATTCATCAAGGTCACACCACGCCCAACCAAATGCGGGGGAAAGAAGCTACGTCCATGGGCAACAAGGGCAGGGAAGGACGCCCCGAACAACCCCAAGGCCACAACCAAGATGGTGGCTGTCAAAATACTACTTTCGGGCACAGCCCAAATCGCCAAACAGGCGAAGGCCCCCAACAGGTTCCCAATCAAGATAACCCATTTGCGCGTGCCAAAGAACCGATCCAGCGGGCCATAGGCAAAACTGCCCACCACCATCGCAACCCCCATGATCAGGCTCACTGTGCCGATCTCAGCAACAGTTAGGCCAAAGACATCCCCCATATAAGGCCCAACCCACAGGCCACGCACCCCCGCTGACGGGGCATAGCCCACGAACATCAACGGGAAGATAAGCCAAAGCGCAGGAATGCGCAGCAGATCCATCAAGCTGCCTTTTTGATCCCCTTCTGGTTTGGCGGGGTCTTTGATCAAGAGAAGCAAAGCCAGCGCAACAAGACCCGTCACAAGCGCCAAGCCCCAAACGGTTTCGCGCCACCCCACGGCCTCAACCGCCCAAGCCATGGGTGTTGCAGCTGCCAAGTTGCCCATTGATCCAATGCCAATCGTCACACCTGCCAGCGTGGCAAAGATGGCCGCAGAATAAACCCGCGCAAAGATGTAATAGGTTGCCATCAAAACGGGCGAACAGCCCAATCCGATCAACCCCATTGCAATTTGCACATCGCGCACATCCGCCGCAGTCGCAAACAGGGCAGCACCCCCCGCACCGCCAACAAGCAGCAACACCGATGCGGTCAGGCGCGACCCAATGCGGTCAAGTGCGATACCCACAGGAATTTGCATCGCGGCAAAAACGGCGAACCAAACGCCCGAAGCTGTCGCCAAGCTTTGCGGCGTAGCCCCGATATCCGATGCCAAAACAGGGGCCATGACGGCCAAAAACGCACGATAAAACTGGCTCAGCACATAGGCGAGCACAAGAAAAGCAATGCCCGCTTTCATGGCTGTCTGTCCTCCTCATCCCTAAGGCAAACTGATGCCGCAGCACCAAGGCAAGGGCAAGCCAGAAGTTAAATCTGATAATTTTTGTCAGAATTTATTTGACCCGTTGCGTGAATCGTGGTCAAAAGCGGCATCCCGACTAAAATTGTCGGAATAACTCGAACAGGAGCTTTAGGATGACGCGACCCCTCTCCCTGCTGCTTGGCAGCGTCGTTTTTCTAACCACCCTAACCGCGGCACAGGCGCAGGAATTGAATCTGTATTCATCCCGCCATTACGACACGGATGAGCGGCTATATTCTGATTTCACCGCTGCAACAGGCATCACCATCAACCGCATCGAAGGCAATGCAGATGAGCTGATCGCGCGGATGCAGGCCGAGGGCGCCAATAGCCCTGCAGATGTGTTTTTGACTGTTGACACAGTGCGCTTGGCGCGGGCTGCCGAAATGGGACTGTTGCAGCCCGTGGAAAGCGATGTGCTAGAAGCCCGCATTCCTTCTTATCTTCAAGATGACAGCAACCAATGGTTCGCGTTCTCGCAGCGCGCACGGATTTTGTTCTATGACAAAACCGATGTCGCCAACCCGCCCCAAACCTATCAGGACTTGGCGAAGCCCGAATATGCAGGCCAGATCTGCATCCGCTCTGCCACGAACGTCTATACACAGAACTTCACAGCAGCCTTGATCGCACATTTGGGTGTCGATGCTGTGCAGGACTGGGCCAACGCCGTGGTTGAAAATTTCGCCCGCGCGCCACAAGGCGGCGACACGGATCAGTTGCGCGGCATTGCCTCTGGTGAATGTGATATTGCGATGTCGAACACCTACTATTTCGCCCGTATCCTGCGCCAAGGGGATGACCAAATCACCCCCGAGCAACTAGCAAATATCGGATGGGTCTTTCCAAACCAGAACGATATCGGCGCGCATATGAACGTGTCTGGCGGCGGGGTCGTGGCCCATGCTCCGAACCGCGAGAACGCGATTGCCTTTCTGGAATATCTGACCTCGGATCAGGCTCAACAGTATTTCTCAGCGGGCAATGATGAATACCCTGCCGTTCCAGGTGTTGGCCTCGCCCCATCGGTCGCGGCACTGGGCATCTTCCGCCCTGATGCGATTGATCTGTCGGATATTGCCGAAAATGTCGGCGCAGCGGTTGAGGTTCTGAACACCGCAGGTTGGGAATAGGTTCGCGCAACAGACCACGAACCACCAAACAACTCACGAGCGCCCTATCAAGTGGCGCTCGTTTGCTTTTGGGGCGCTGAGGCGTGTTATGTCCTGACCCCACATTGCCCACCTATGGGCGCGGGGTATGACTAACCCGTTCACCTATCTTCTCGGCTCAGGCTCCAACATAAGATGGCAACTGGGATCAAACCAACGGCGCCAATGATCAGACTGGGAACTGCGGCCTCAGCCAGTCGTTCATCCGCTGCCAATCGGTGCGCTTGCACGGCGAGCGTATCATAGTTGAAGGGGCGCAGGATTAAGGTGGCGGGCAGCTCCTTCATCACATCCACGAAAACAATCAGCAGCGCAGTCAAGATCGAAGGCTGTAGGATCGGCACATGGATCCGCCGCAACATAGGTGCAGGCCCATGCCCCAATGTGCGCGCCACCGCGTCCATATTCGGGTTCAGGGTGGCCATGCCCGCCTCATAGGTGTTTAGCGCCACCGCCATAAATCGCACCATATAGGCCATGATCATCAGCCAGATCGACCCGCTGATCAAAAGGCCCGTATCAATGCCAAAATTCGTCTCCATAAAATGGTCAAGCGCATTGTCAAAGGCCGCAAAGGGAAACAGCAGGCCCACCGCAATCACACCACCGGGCACCGCATACCCAATGCCCGCAACCCTAAGGGCCGTCTTTGACATCGGCGTGGGCCGCAAGCGCGCTCGAAATCCAAGCGCGATGGCCGCCCCTACAGTCAGGAAAGCCGCAATCGCTGCAAGTGTCAAAGAATGCCGCAAGAAGCCCAAATAGCGCTCTGTGAAAAGGATATGCGCTTGGTCAGCCGCAAGTGAGATCAAGATCCACACGGGCAAAACAAAGCCAAAGAGAACGGGCAAACCGCAGAATAAAATAGCCCCCAAAGCAGCGCGGCCATTGAGGGTGACAGGCTCCATCACCTCAAATCTACGGCCCGCGTCATGATGACGGGAATGGCGGCGCTGTCGGCGTTCTAATGTCGCAAGGGTCAAGGCCACAACCAACAGGCACAGGGCAAGCTGCGCAGCCGCCGCGCGGTCAAACAAGCCAAACCAACTGACATAGATGCCCGTGGCAAAGGTCTGCACACCGAAATAGGCGGTGGTTCCGTAGTCAGCCAAGGTTTCCATCAAAGCAAGCAGCACACCCCCTGCAATCGCCGGGCGGGCAACAGGCAGACTGACGCGCCAGAATGCGCCCCATGGCCCCTGCCCCAACGTGCGCGCCGCGATATAGGCGGTAGCGCTTTGGCGCAGAAACGCTGCGCGCGCCAGAAGATATACATAAGGGTAAAGCACCAAGACCAACATTGCCGCCGCGCCACCAAGTGATCTGATTTCAGGGAACCAGTAATCGCGAGGGCCCCATCCCATAAAGGCGCGCAAGGTGGACTGCACGAGTCCTGGATGATCAAGCAAATCCGTATAGGCATAAGCCAGAACATAGGCTGGGAAGGCCAAAGGCAGGGCGAGGGCAATTTCCAACACCCGCCGCCCAAAAAACCGCGTCATGGTGACAAGCCATGCGGCACCCGTCCCAATTACAGCCGTTCCTAGCCCTACGATCACACTGAGTTGCAAGGTCGCCCCGACATAGCGGGGCAGAACGCTTTGGCTAAGACTAACAATTGTGTCGAAACCACCCGAAAGCGCGGCAATCGCCACAGCAATCATCGGCAGAAGGCATATTGCGACCACAAGCTTGCCCAAAAGGCCAAACCAATGATCCCCCGTGATGCGCATTTTCTCAGTCATGAGAGAGGGCTTATGTGATTTTCAGACCTGAGGGAAGACATCCGATTAAAACAGTCGGAAATATGCACCGCTAGTCTGTTTCTTCCTTGCCGCGCAAAATTGCCGTCATCCGCGGCACGCTTGGTGCCCCAATGCGGCCATGGGTGCGTAAGACAGGCTTTTGGCTATCCGCCGGACGGCTATCTTCGCGCAGCACGATATAAACACCTGACGTTATGATAACGGCTGCACCGATTACTGTGGCTTGATCCACCCCTTCGCCGAAAAACATTGTGCCAAAGAACACGGCCCAAAGGATCTGCGAATATTGCATGGGCGCAACGATCACCGCATCCGCCATGCGATATGCCAAAATCACAAGCCACATCGCAAGCAAGGCCAAAATTGCGACCAACGCCATCAACGCCATATCCAACAGCGGCATCGGCTCGTAGACGAAAGGCAAAAGCGCGCCCATGACGATAAAATTGGCCATCATCGGATAAAGCATCAGGGTCACGGAGCGTTCCTCAGACCCGATCTTGCGCAAAATCACCGAGACTAAGGCGCCGCCAAATGCCGCCGCCAACGCCGATAAATGCCCAAGGTTCAAATCCGCCGCCCCTGGTCGAAGCACGATCAAAACACCGACAAGCCCCAGAACCACCGCGCTTGCGCGCCGAATGCCAATGCGTTCGCCCAACATAGGGATGGCCAGCAATGTGATCAGAACTGGCATCGCAAAAATGATCGCATAGGTCTGGGTCAAGGGCAGGGCTGAGAATGCGTAAAATGCAGTCGCCCCCGTAAACACCACCGCAATTGACCGCAATGCTGTCCAGAACGGGTATTTGGGCCGCAATGTTTCTGGCTTGGGCTCGCCCATCAGCAACAACATTGTGACGGGAAAGCCAAACAAAACCGAGAAGAACACGATCTGAAAAACCGAATAGCTTGCGCCGAGATATTTGATCACCACATCGTGGGTAGCGTAGATTCCGAATGCCGCCAATGCGATCAATGCGCCTTTGATATTGGTGCTGTTGCGATCTTTCGACATGGCATTTCCTTGGCTTCTTCCTCAATCAAGGCATCGGCACAGCCGCTTGCCAAGATTGAATATGAGAGATGGCGATATTCCTGCCCCCGATGCTGCAGCTTTGCATCGGGTGGCGTATATGCACAAAAACACCCGCTCAACCTTGCGGTCAAGCGGGTGAAAATCAGAACAGAGCCGAAACTTACAAAGACGCGTCTAGCGCTTTGACAATGGCATCGCCCATCTGAGCGGTCGAAACGGGTGATCCGCCCTCTGGCCCCATCAAATCGGCTGTGCGCAGGCCATCGGCCAAAACGGCCTCAACCGCTTTTTCCAAACGAGTCGCCTCATCCCCTTGATCAAAGCTATAGCGCAGCGCCATCGCAAAGCTGAGAATGCACGCAATCGGGTTTGCTTTGCCTTGGCCTGCAATATCAGGTGCAGAGCCATGAACGGGCTCATACAATGCTTTGGGGCGGCCATTTGCCATCGGCGCACCCAGACTTGCCGAAGGCAACATGCCCAAAGACCCTGTCAACATTGCTGCCAAATCCGACAGCAGATCACCAAAGAGGTTATCAGTCACGATCACATCAAACTGCTTTGGCCAACGGGTCAGCTGCATTGCGCCAGCGTCAGCATACATATGCGACAATTCCACATCAGAATATTCAGCAGCATGCACTTCGGTCACAACCTGACGCCACAACACGCCCGATTCCATAACATTGGCCTTCTCCATTGAGCAGACCTTGTTGTTGCGGCGGCGCGCCAGCTCGAAGGCCGACCGCGCCACGCGGGCGATTTCGCTCTCGGTGTAACGCTGGGTGTTCACGCCAACGCGCTCATTGCCTTCTTTATGGATGCCGCGTGGCTCACCGAAATATACCCCACTGGTCAGTTCGCGGATGATCATGATGTCCAGACCGCCGACCACATCCGCCTTCAACGAAGAAAAATCCGCGAGGGCATCGAAACACTGCGCAGGCCGAAGGTTCGCATAGAGATCCATCTCTTTGCGCAGGCGCAGCAGGCCGCGCTCGGGCTTTACGCTGAAATCGAGATTGTCATATTTCGGGCCGCCGACCGCGCCAAGCAATACCGCATCAACGCTTTGCGCTTTTTCCATCGTCTCATCGGTCAAAGGCGTGCCATGCGCATCATATGAGCAACCGCCCACCAAATCTTCGGTGACATCAAAAGTCAGGCCACGCTTTGCGCCATACCAGTCGATGATTTTGCGCACCTCGGTCATAACCTCGGGGCCGATCCCGTCACCGGGAAGAATGAGAAGCGATGGGTTGCTCATGGAACTAATCCGTCTTGAAAATCCTGATTGCACACGCCCTATCCTTTGACTGCGTCTGGGTCAAGAAAGGGCCAGTCTTTCATCAGGTGTCAGCGCCGCGATGATCCTCTTTTGATAGCTGCGGATCATGTAGCGCGACCGCAGCAGGGCCATTGCCCTGACCAACAGGCACATTGGCAAAAAGGCCCATAGGGTCACAACCCAAACCGCGCCTTGCCCATCATAGGCAAGGGTGCTGCCTGTCTGCGAAAACACAGAACCCAAGACAGGCGGCAATATCAGCGGCAGGCCCAAGCCCCATATGATATTTCTGCGCGCATCACATTATAAACGATGGGTCACATCGCTGCCCACTGTCGGGTCGAACATGGGCAGGTTTACCCACATGTTGATCGACATTCCCCGACCAGGCCATTTGCTAAAACGTATGAACAGGGCGAATATGAACAATGTGCCAAGGGCGATGGTCAGGGCTAAAGGGGCCATGATCCGGACGTGATCCATGGCCTGCACGGACCGGGGCGCTGCCCCAAACAAGCGTTGCAACAAATAGTCAGGGCTAAGGTGCGAAAGCCCGCTGTCAAACATCACTCCACCCCAATGGTGCGCTCTATTGGCCATTGCACTGACTGCACCCTCTGGCCCGTTGAACTGCTGCAAATGAACAGGGTCAGCTGAAACAAGGCTCAGCAAGAATAACATCGAAAACAAGGCCAAAATGCGCAGACGATTATAGGGGGGCGCATCTCGAAACTCGATGATAGCGGGATGACGAGCGCTATATTCAAACACCACAAAGAGGGCCGCAATCAATCCAAACAGCATAACGCCTTCCACATCCCCGCGGGATGTATCGCCAAGGACAAGCGATGGTGTCGCGATAACAAAAAACACCAATACTGCGCTAAGCACAGCGCCAAAAAGCTGTGAAAGCACCTGCTCTTCCTCGTTCTGGATGGGGTCGGTTCGTGCCTGCCCCTTATTCCACAATTTCGCCTCATTCTGACGATAAGGCCGCCTCAATTTCCACAATATTGCCTAAATTTAATACCTAATAAAACACATTAAAAAAGACCCTCACACCGATAAGGATGCAGGGGTCTGAAATTTATCCAGTCAGATCAGGGCAAAAGCGCAGGCGCGCTTGAAACTAGACCCAAGGACGCGCGGATTGCGCGGTTGCTTCAAAGGCGTCAATGGCCTCAACCTTGGTCAAGGACAGCCCGATATCATCCAAGCCATTGAGCAAGCAGTGTTTGCGGAACGGGTCGATTTCGAAGGCGATCTTCTGGCCATCGGGGCGGGTGATCTCTTGAGCCTCAAGGTCGATGGTCAAAGTGGCATTCGCGCCGTTTGACGCGTCATCCATCAGTTTATCGACATCTTCCTGCGGCAGAGGGATCGGCAAAATTCCGTTCTTAAAGCAGTTGTTGAAGAAAATATCAGCAAAGCTCGGTGCAATCACGCAACGAATGCCAAAATCCAACAAGGCCCAAGGCGCGTGTTCGCGCGAGGAGCCGCAGCCAAAATTGTCGCCAGCGACCAAAATCTGCGCGTCCCGATAGGCGGGTTTATTCAGAACGAACTCAGGGAGTTCATTGCCTGACTGATCAAAGCGCATCTCGTCAAAGAGGTTTTTACCCAAACCAGAGCGTTTGATCGTTTTCAAAAACTGCTTGGGGATGATCATATCTGTGTCGATATTGATCAGCGGAAGCGGGGCTGCAATCCCCGTCAGGGTTGTAAACTTATCCATGGGCCTCTCCTTGAGATCGATCAGGCTTTAGCCAATCTGGCCCGCAGGGGCAAGCCATACTCACACCCCGCGCTCATGGGATCATAAAACTCGTACCTGCCCAACGCGTGCCCCACACGGGGCCATCTTCTTGGGGTGTAATCTCATCCAAAACCACAGCATCGGCGAAATAGGCGTAACCTGACATGACAGGCAAGTTCACCTCGCCTTGATCATTGGTGCGATGCAGCGTGATCGTGACCTCACCTTCAGGGCTGCGGGCAAACAGCTCAACCTGAACAGCGGCGCGCGGCGTGTCTTGATCAAAAAGCTGAAGCAAGAACCCATCGCTCACATCGTCAAGATAGGGGTTCTCCAATGCAACGAATTCGGTCGACAGACCAAATCGCTGATCTTGTCCTGCCCCCTCTCCTACGGCGAACAGCGCCTTTACATGGCGGGTATAGGCCTCGGAAAAACCCGAACGGGGCAGGCCGCGCGCATTGTGGCGCGCTTCGGCCGCGCCAAAATCTTTATGCGCGGCAAATGCTGCAAATGTTTCCCACTCTGACCATGTGACCAATTTCGGCGTGCTTTCGTGGATCATCACCACCAAACCATCAGCAACACCCGCAACATGGGCAGCAGGGCGATCCCCAAAACGCCCCTCAACGGGCTGCAAGCCATTGGCATCAGCAATTTCAAACCGCGTGAAATCTCGCGGCAGATATACCATCGGCGCACCTCGAAATTCAGTGCCCACACGCAAGTCAGCGCGAATTTCCCCGCCAGACGGAACCATGTATTCGAGGGGATCAATCCAAAATTCATGCGCAAATAGCTTGCCCGCCAACAAAATTGCGCCAATGTTCAAACAAACGGCCAGTTTCATTGCATCTCTCCCCCTGAACCTAGGCACTGACCATGATCTTAAGACGCGTTTTGTCAAACAGTTCCCAAATCACTTTTTTGTTGGCGATGCTGTGCTTGATGTTCAGCACATCAGCGCGGGCCCATGAAATTCGCCCCGCAGTGGCCGATGTGTCTGTCACCGCCGATGCGGTGGAGATGAGCATCTCCCTGACGCTAGAGCCGCTGATTGCAGGTATTAATCTAGCGGGTCTAGAAAATACCAATGACGCGCCAGAGGCTTTGATCTATGACCAATTGCGCGCGCAATCGCCCGAGGCCCTGCGCGCCGCGTTCGAGGGGGCATGGCCGCGCATTCAGGACAATATCCAGATTATCGTGGATGGGGTGACACTGCCCCCTGAATTTGTGGGTGTCAGCATCACCCCCAATCCCGATTTGGAACTACCACGCGACACCACTTTGACCCTGCGCGCCGATTTACCTATGGGGGATGCGCCCGTTCAAATTGGCTGGAGCGCTTCTTATGGCGAATTGGTGCTGCGTCAGGTGGGCGGCGGCGCGGATGCCTATCAAGGCTTTCTCACCAATGGCGAATTATCAGCACCTTTGCCCCGCGGGACTGCCCTCAGCGAGGGGGCATGGCCCGTCTTTACCCGATATGTTGTTGCTGGGTTTGAGCATATTATCCCCTTGGGGATAGATCATATTCTGTTTGTTTTGGGCCTGTTTTTCTTCTCACTGCGCCTCAAGCCTTTGTTGCTTCAGGTCAGCGCATTTACCTTGGCCCATACCATTACGCTCGCCCTTGCAAGTCTTGAGATTGTGCGCGTCCCCGCCTCGGTGGTCGAGCCATTAATTGCTGCTTCAATCGTCTATGTGGGTGTCGAAAACATTCTTGACCGTGAAAACCTACGCGCCCGCACGGCTTTGGTGTTCGGGTTTGGCCTGCTGCACGGGCTTGGCTTCGCTTCGGTTCTTGGGGATTTTGGGATCACCGCAGACCGCTTTGGCGTGGCATTGGTCGGGTTCAATATTGGAGTCGAATTTGGTCAGCTTGCGGTAATCGGTCTGGCCTTCCTTGCGGTTGGCCTCTGGTTTGGCAAGCGCGATTGGTATCGCCCCTTCATCGCAATCCCCGCCTCGGTCGTCATCTCCGCCATTGGGGCCTATTGGGTGGTCGAGCGCACCTTGCTTTGAGGCAGCAAAAAAGCCCCGCCAAATCGGCGGGGCTTTTTCGAAATTCACAAAGGGCGAAATTACATCATCTCGCGCACATCAGTGAGGCGTCCTGTTATCGCCGCAGCCGCAGCCATTGCAGGGCTCATCAAATGGGTGCGACCACCGCGCCCCTGACGCCCCTCAAAGTTGCGGTTTGATGTTGCTGCACAGCGTTCACCGGGCTGAAGTTGGTCAGGGTTCATCGCAAGACACATGGAGCATCCCGCGAGACGCCATTCAAAACCTGCCTCGATGAAGATATCAGCCAAACCTTCTTCTTCAGCCTGCGCGCGCACAAGGCCAGAGCCGGGCACAACCATCGCGCGCTTTACAGCGATTTTCTTACCCTTGAGAATTTCAGCTGCCGCGCGTAAATCTTCGATGCGGCCATTTGTGCAAGACCCGATAAACACCGTGTCAATCTCGACATCCTGCAAACGCTGACCCGGTTTGAGGCCCATATATTCCAAGGAACGGCGCGCAGCATCGACCTTGCCGCCTTTGAAATCTTCGGGTGCAGGGACAAAATCGGTAATTGGCAATACATCCTCAGGGCTAGTGCCCCATGTCACCACGGGCGCAATGTCCTCGCCCTTGATGGTGATGACCTGATCCCAATGTGCGTCCTCATCCGAGAACAGGGTCTTCCACCATGTCAAAGCGGCCTCCCATTGCGCGCCCTTTGGCGCGTGGGGGCGGCCCATGACATAGTCAAAGGTCTTTTGATCAGGCGCGATCAGGCCCGCGCGCGCGCCGCCCTCAATCGCCATGTTGCAGACCGTCATGCGCCCTTCCATCGACAATTCGCGAATGGCTTGGCCACAATATTCGATCACATAGCCTGTGCCGCCCGCCGTGCCCGTATGGCCGATGACGGATAGGGTAATGTCCTTGGCCGTCACGCCTGGGCGCAGACTGCCTGTGATCTCGACCTTCATATTCTTGGATTTTTTCTGAATCAGGGTCTGGGTGGCCAGAACATGCTCAACCTCAGATGTGCCGATCCCATGCGCAAGCGCCCCAAAGGCCCCATGGGTCGCGGTATGGCTGTCGCCACAAACCACGGTCATGCCTGGCAATGTCCAGCCCTGTTCAGGGCCAACAATATGCACAATGCCCTGACGCACATCAGAAACGGGGTAATAGTGTATCCCGAAATCCTTGGCGTTTTTATCAAGCGCCTCAACCTGAATGCGGCTTTCCTCATTCATCCCACCTTTCAAACGATCAGGTGTGGTGGGGACGTTATGATCTGGCACAGCGATGGTTTTCTCTGGCGCACGCACAGTGCGCCCTGCCATACGCAGACCCTCGAAGGCCTGTGGGCTTGTCACCTCATGCACAAGGTGGCGATCAATATACAAAAGGCAGGTGCCATCCTCAGCCTCATGGACGAGATGGGCATCCCAGATTTTGTCATAAAGCGTTTTTCCTGCGGTCATGTCTTTACTCCTTACGGGCGATTGGATCAGGGAAATCGGTTTGCGTCACAAGGACGGCAAACGCCCCCTGTCGCCAGAGGCACGCCCAAAAAAGCGCCACGGCAGGCGCGCGCGATCATCCATGTCAAACACCCGTGTCATATGGGCCATTTACTGCGCTTGAGGCTGCGGCGCAAGCGGTGAGCGCGCCACCTAGCCTTTGAGATCAGAGAGGTTAAAGGATGGCGCCAGCATATCTGGGTCAAGCCGCAATTCGATCAGATGCAAGCCTCCCTCCAAAGCCGCCTCAAAGGCAGGCGCAAATTCAGCTGTGCGGGTCACCAAATGACCCGTCCCGCCATAGGCCTTTGCCAAGGCGACATAATCAGGGTTGAATAAATCCGTGCCAGACACGCGCGCTGGATAGGTTTTCTCTTGGTGCATCCGAATGGTGCCGTAGCGGCCATTATTGGCGATCACGACGACAATATCCGCCCCAAATTGCCGCGCGGTCGACAGCTCCTGCAAGGTCATTTGCAAGCAACCATCCCCCGCCATGCAAATCACAGGGGTTTCACGATGCGCCAATTTGGCCGCGACCGCCGCAGGCAATCCATATCCCATCGAGCCAGAAGTCGGCGCAAGCTGTTGACCGTAGCGGCGATAAGAGAAATAGCGATGCACAAAAGCCGCGTAATTGCCTGCGCCATTGGTCACGATCCCACGCCCCCCAAGAATACGGGACATCTCAAGCACGACTTCCTCAAGGCGCACATCACCCGTTGTGGTTTGGGGGTTTTGCCACGCGCGATAGGCCGCATGCGCGCGCGCGGCGCGACCCTGATCTTGTGCGGGGATATCATCTAGAACCGCCCGCGCCACCCGCAGAAAAGCGGGGATGTCACAAACCATACTTGCATCAGGGCGATAGACGCGACCCAATTCATCCGGATCAGTATGCGCGTGATAAAGCCGCCCCTGCCAACCCTTGCGCGGATCGCGCAATACATATCCGCCTGTCACCACCTCACCCATGCGGGTGCCTAGGGCCAGAACCCGATCCGCCTTGGCAAAACTTTGCATGGTTGCGGGACAGGCCCCGACACCCAAATACCCCGCGAAGCAAGGGTGATGATTATCAACGTAATCCTGCCGCCTGAAACTGGTGGCGATTGGGATGTCCAAATGTGCTGCAATCGTTTCAGCATCCGCGCGGGTCTGTTGTGACCAATCGCTGCCACCCACCACCATCATGGGTGATTTGCACGCGGCGAGGGCGCCAAGCCATTCCCGAACAATCTGCGGATCAGGCAAAGAGGACGAAACACCCGAAGGGACCAAATCAACACAGTCCGCCACCGCCGAAAGAATATCCTCGGGCAGAGCCAAAACCACGGGCCCCTTGCGGCCCGATTGCGCCACGCGAAAAGCGCGCGCGATATATTCTGGCAATCGGTCAGTTTGCTCCACCTCCGCGACCCATTTCACGAGCGGGCCGAAAAACGCACGATAATCAACCTCTTGGAAAGCTGCGCGATCCCGATGCGCCAGCGGAACCTGCCCGACAAAACAGACCAACGGGGTGCTGTCATGCATGGCCACATGCAGACCAGAGGCGGCATTGCTGGCCCCAGGCCCACGGGTAACGAATAAAACGCCCACCTCGCCAGTGGTTTTTGCATGGGCCTCGGCCATCATGGCCGCACCCCCCTCTTGGCGACACACGATGTTCTCGATTTTGCGATCGTAAAGCCCATCCAATGCGGCCAGAAAACTTTCACCTGGAACAGAGAAAACACGCCGCACCCCATGCGCTGCAAGTTGATCTGCAAGGATTTTGCCACCATGGCGTGAAGTGGGGGTCATTGTTTCAATCTCTATCCTAACTATCTTTGCGAGGAGCATAGACGAAGAAGGGTGCGAGATGTCCAGAGGAAGATTAATCGGGCTGTGCGGGGCGTTGCGCAAAGGATCAAGCAATCGAAAACTGATGAACGCGGCTGCGCAGAGCTTTGACCCCGCTGAATTTATTGAGGCGAATTTGCAGCTTCCGCTCTATGATGGGGATGTTGAAGGCAGCCAAGGCATCCCTGACGCGGTGATCCGCCTGCGCGATCAAATCGCAGCGGCGGATGCGGTGATCATCTCGACCCCTGAATATAACAAGGCGTTGTCAGGCGTTTTGAAAAATGCGCTTGATTGGATCAGTCGCACCGACAGCAACCCGTGGCGTGATAAACCCGTTGCGATTATGTCTTCAGCAGCAGGGCGCGCAGGCGGTGAGCGGGCGCAATATTCACTGCGCCTCTGTCTAACGCCATTTCGTCCACATCTTTTGACTGGGCCCGAGCTTTGTTTGGCGCAAGGGCCAGATCAATTTGATGGCGAGGTTCTAATCAATGCGCGCGCTCAAAAAACCCTTTATGAATTGATGGGTGAATTGCGGCGTGCAGCGGGGCTTTAGGCCTGTGCTGGCAAGGACACAACGGGTGCGAAATCAGAGGGGATAGTATCGCGCCCCTCTAGCACCAAATCTGCTATGACATCGGCAACACGGGGGGCAATGCCGAACCCAATCTTAAAGCCACCATTGGCAATAAAGTGATCCGTCCGAAGCGGATGCCGCCCCAACATTGGCGCGCGACTTTTGGCGCGGGGGCGCAGACCCGCCCAACGCGTGACAACCTGCGCCTTTGCCAACGCAGGGCACAGGCTGCGCGCCTTTTCAATCAAAAGATCTAGATTGGCGTCCGTGGTGGATGGGTCGTTAAAGTAGCGCTCTGACGTTGACCCGATGGCAACCTGCCCGCGCCCCTGCGGCCCTTCATGCGGCACGAAATGCACCCCATCTATAAAAAGCTGTGGAAGGCTGCCCATATCCGCATCAAGGATTGCCGCCTGTCCCTTTTGGCCCGCGCCCACCACCGCGCCAAAAGCATCGGATAGCTCTGCCAAACCTGCGGCACCTGTAGCCTCAACCACGGCCCCCATCAGCGGGGCATCACTGACGATCTGCCCACCCTTGGCCCGCAAAGCTGCGGCCAAGGCGACCAAACCCTGACGCGGAGCAAGCCTTGCGCTGAGACTGTCGAAAATAACCTGCGCGGTGGGGCTTGTGATCCATGGCGCATAATCGGCGGCAGGGCGGATGTCCCAGATATAACGGCCCTGCCAATGGGTCTTGGCCCCGCTTTGACGCACGCGCGCTAGATCAAGCCCTGCCTGATCCATGATCGGCTGCACGCGTCCGACCCGCGCATAGCCAGAAGGCAGGTTTGCGGCATCAGCGACACCTGCCCAAAATACGGCTGCCCCATCAAGAGCTTCGAATTGGAATTGTTTTTTCGCGTTCCATTGTTCGGGCACGTGAGGGGCCAAGGCCCCCACAACACCGCCAGAAGAACCTGCGCCAATGCCGTTAGGATCGATAACTTGCACCTTTGCGCCGCGCGCGGCACAGGCCCATGCAATGGCAAGCCCAAAGATCCCTGCCCCCAAAACTGTCACATCGTAGCGCATGATTTCGCCCCTTGCCAAATTTCGGCGACAGGCTCAGTTTGCCACAAGCCCGCAATGTCGCGGGTCTTTTAAGGCAAGCCATGAATAAGAGCCAGCCACATCCCCTTGAATGGCGGACGGGTGATGTTCCCGTCTCGCGCCAATTCGATGATCCGTTCTTTTCGCTCGATAACGGATTGGCGGAAACCACCTATGTCTTCCTCAGCGGCAATGACCTACCCGAACGGTTTTGCGATGGGTTTCACATTGCGGAACTTGGCTTTGGCACCGGCTTGAATTTTCTGGCCAGCCTTGCCGCGTTTCGCGCGGCCAAGACCGCGGGCGTTTTACATTTCACATCGTTTGAAGCCTTCCCGCTGCAAAGTGATGACTTGACCCGCGCATGGGGGGCGCATCGCGCGAATTTGCCCGCCGATGCCTGTGCCGCGCTGACCCAAACCCCTAATTTGCCACCACAAATCATAGGCCCTGACTACGTTTTGCAGCTTGTTTTCGGGGATGCGCGCATGACATTGCCCCAATGGGATGGGGTCGCAGATGCGTGGTTTCTTGACGGGTTTTCACCTGCCAAAAACCCCGAGCTTTGGGAAGATGATCTTATGCAAACCGTGGCAGAGCATACCAAACAGGGCGGCACTTGTGCGACCTACACCGCCGCAGGCGCAGTGCGCCGCGCCCTTGAGTGCGCGGGGTTTTCTATCACGAGGGCGCAAGGGTTTGGCCGCAAACGCCATATGACGAAGGGGCGCAAGAATTGATCGAGCAGAACACCCGCAAGGGCATTTTCCTGATGATTGCCACGACCATCGTCTTTGCCATTCAAGACGGGATCAGCCGCCATTTGGCGGGTGAATACAATGTCATGATGGTCGTGATGATCCGCTATTGGTTCTTTGCGGCATTCGTCATCGCCATATCCGCCCGCAAGGCAGGCGGGCTCAAGGCGGCTGCCGCCACCAACCAACCTTTTTTGCAGGCCTTCCGTGGGATTCTGTTGGCAGCCGAAGTTTGCGTGGCGGTGTTGTCCTTCACGCTTCTCGGTCTGGTCGAAAGCCACGCGATCTTTGCCTGCTATCCGCTTTTGGTCGCGGCCCTATCTGGGCCAATCCTTGGTGAAAAGGTGGGCTGGCGCAGATGGGTGGCCATTGGCACGGGCTTTATCGGCATCCTCATCATCCTTGAACCTGGCGTGACTGTTTTTGCCATTGAGGCGCTAATCCCATTGGCATCGGCGCTGATGTTCGCGGTCTATGGGCTTTTGACGCGCTATGTGTCCCGCCAAGACAGCGCGGCAACCAGTTTCTTTTGGACGGGGATCACGGGTGCGATCTTTATGACCGCAGTGGGCATCTGGTTTTGGGAGGCCATGGCCCCAACCGATTGGATCTGGATGGGTTTTTTGTGCATGACAGGCGCGCTTGGGCATTATTTACTGATCCGCGCTTATGAAGTGGCCGAAGCCAGTGCCGTGCAGCCTTTCGCCTATTTGCAGATGCCGTTTTCCTCGATCATCGGGATATTAATCTTCGGCGATGTGCTGCGGGAAAACGTGGCACTGGGCGCAGGGCTTGTGGTTGCGGCAGGGTTGTTCACCCTCTTCCGCGCCCGCGTCAAAGAAAAAGCGGAGCAAATCAACGCCGTTGCAGCAGTTCCGACAAATGCGGACGCTGCAACGCCCCCGTCAGACGCGCCTCGTAAATCTGAAGGCTCTCCGTGACGCGCATGATGTAATTGCGCGTTTCGGTAAAAGGCACGGCTTCGATCCAATCCACAATATCAACGGAGGGATCGCGCGGATCACCAAATCGCTCGATCCAAGAAGTCGCGCGTGAAGGCCCCGCATTATAGGCTACAGCCAAAAGCACGGGGTTCGTCCCGAAATCTTCGCTGAGATATTGCAAATATCCTGCGCCAAGCCGCGCGTTATAGGCGGGGTCGCTCAGCAAGCGCTGCTCTTCATAAGCAATGCCTTGTCGGCGCGCCTCGGATTGGGCCGTTCGCGGCATCACCTGCATCAAACCGCGCGCCCCTGCAGGGCTGATAACTGTGGGGTTAAACTCGGACTCGCGCCGCGCGATAGACAGAACAAAAGCAGGGTCAAACCCCAAATCTGCCGATGCCAAATCGGTCACGGGAAAATAGGCAGGCATGATCTCATGCCCATCCAAAGCCGCGCGTTTTGCAATCATGACCGCATAATGCGGCTCGCGCAGTTCAAGCGCGAATTGCGCCAGCGCACCCGCCTCGGCACGGCTCAGGCTTTCGGTCAAATGGGTCATAAAGCGTTCCGCCAAATCCCCCTCGCCGGCCTGATGTAGCAACAACGCCGCGTGAAACACCGAAGAATTCGCAAAGGAAGCCTGCCGCCAATCGCCAAATTGCTCGCGGCCTAGGAACCCTTCATCTTGCGGGAAACCTCCGCGCTCTGCGGCCAATTGACCATAAAAACTCGATTGGAATTCAGCGCCATGGGCATAGGCAGAACGGGCCGCCTCTGTGTTGCCCAAGGCCTCATGCGCGCGTCCAATCCAATAGCCCGCACGCCCTGACGAAATGGGTGAATCCACAACCGATCTCATGGCCTCAAAATGGGTCAAGGCGCGGGCAGCATTGCCAGATTTCAGGGCATTATATCCCGCCAACCATTCCAATTCCGCGTAATCGCTTGCATCGCGTTCGGGCGAGAGGAAATGCGGCGCGGCCAATTGGTAGGCCTGCGCAAAATCCCCTTCGCGCATCACATCACGGGCCAATGAGGCACGCCGCCACGACCAATATTCAGGGCGACCCAATCCGTCTTGCGAGTTTGAGCGCGCTAACATCATCTCACGCGCGCCATCCCAAAGCCCCGCCTCCACGCGCCATCGAAACCGCTCAAAAGCAAGCCCTGCATCATCTGCATATTGCGCTGGAACAGCATCAATCAGCGCGTTGATCCCATCACTGCGCCCAGCCCGAAGGGCCAAACGCGCCACCGCCAAGGCACGCGCCCCACTTTCCACTTCGGCCATCATCTGCTCGGCAAGGGCGGTTTCACCCTCCCAGAGCAACATATCAAGCCGCGAAAAACTCAGCGCGGCCAGATCCGAACGATGCCGCACCAAGAGATCTGCAACCAAATCGCGGGACAGTGGCATGGTCACCCAAGCCTCACGCAGCACTTGCTGATAGGCTGTGTTGTTTCCACGCGCCTCATGGGCCGCCAACAAACCGCGCAGCCCATCGGTGGTCAGGGGCATAGCACCGCCAAAATAAGCAATAACCTGATCAGGGCTGCCCCCCTCGGCCATGGCCCCCTCACCTTGTTGGTGAAGATATGGCAGACCTGGCCAATCGCTACGGCGCTCTAGAAAATTGGGATATTCTGCCGCTGTGCCCCCTTCGGCGCGCAAAATAACCCATTGCACAACATCGCGGGCAACAGCGTCAGCCAGACCCGATTGAAGCGCGCGCGCGCGCTCAAAATCGCGCTCTGTTGCCGCCGCAATAGCCTCGCTGAGGGGGCTTTGGGCCAACGCAGCGCGAATTGGCATCGCGAATGCGACCAAAGCCAAACCAACGGCCATAATGATCTTATGCCATCTACGTCCTGTGCCTATCGCGCCTGTCACGGGTGAACCCCTATATTTTAAAAGATCAAAACCTGCTCGAGCGCTGTTATGCGCCTCTTTGACCCCCAAGCTATATCTTCCCTCGACATCTGCAAGAGAGTAACTTGGCAATTCTGTCGAAGATCGCTAGTGTCCGCGCGGTCTTGCGCTTATGTTGGGACGGCAAGACAGATCATCTGTCCAGAAACGAAAAAAGGAAGCGTGTCATGTTCAAAGGCTCTATGCCCGCATTGGTAACGCCGTTCACAAACGGCGCTGTTGATTTCGGCACGCTTGAAAAACTCGTGGACTGGCAAATCACCGAAGGCAGCCACGGGCTTGTGCCTGTTGGCACCACAGGCGAAAGCCCAACCCTGAGCCATGAAGAACATGAGGCCGTGATCAAGGCGGTTGTGAAAACCGCCGCAGGGCGCGTGCCCGTTATTGCAGGGGCAGGATCCAACAACACAGTCGAGGCATTGCGCTTTGTGCAATTCGCCAAGGATGTGGGGGCGGAGGCCGCTTTGGTGGTAACGCCCTATTACAACAAGCCCACGCAAAGAGGCATGATTGCCCATTTCGAGGCATTAAATGAAGTCGGCATTCCGATCATTATCTATAACATTCCACCCCGCTCTGTGGTGGATATGATGCCTGATACGATGGGCGCACTCGCCAAGTTGCCAAATATTATCGGGGTGAAGGATGCCACTGGTGATCTCAGCCGTGTGCCCAAGCAACGCATTACCTGTGGCACGGATTTCGTGCAGTTGTCAGGTGAGGATGCCACTGCCATAGGCTTTAACGCACAAGGCGGCGTGGGCTGTATTTCCGTCACAGCGAATGTTGCGCCCGCGCTCTGTGCCGCGATGCAAGAGGCAACTCTCCGCGGCGATTACGCGGCAGCGCTTGAATATCAAGACAAGCTCATGCCGCTGCATGAGGCCATTTTCCTTGAGCCAGGTGTCGCCGGTGCAAAATATGGGCTGTCTCTGTTGGGGCGCGCAAATGATGAGGTACGGCTGCCATTGACCACGCTGAGCGATGCGACAAAAGCGCGGGTCAAATCGGCCATGCAGCACGCGGGTCTGATCGCCTGATCGGCAAGAAGGGCCGGTATGGCAAAGAAAGACGAAAATAAAAACTACAAGGTCATTGCCGAGAACCGCCGCGCGCGGTTTGACTATGCTGTTGAATCTGACCTTGAGGTTGGAATCGTCTTGCAAGGCTCCGAGGTGAAGTCGCTACGCCAAGGCCAATCCAACATCGCCGACAGCTATGCGGCGGTTGAGGATGGCGAATTGTGGTTGGTGGCCGCCTATATCGCACCATATGCCCAAGCCAAAACTTGGGGTCATGAAGAGCGGCGCAAACGCAAACTTCTTTGCTCAAAACGGGAGGTCACGCGTCTGTGGAACGCCTCGCAACGCGAAGGCATGACCCTTGTGCCCTTGGTCATGTATTTCAACGATCGCGGCATTGTGAAGCTCAAGATTGGCATCGCCAAAGGTAAAAAAGTCGCCGATAAACGCGAAACCAGCGCCAAGCGTGATTGGAACCGCCAAAAGCAGCGGATTCTTAAACAAAACGGGTAAGCTGTCATGCGCCCTTTGCCTGATCACCAATTTGGGCTAGGTCTTTTTGGAGGTCGCCTTGACCCAACCGCGCCGTGGAGTTTGCTATGACTGATGATCCTAAAACCCTTGTCTCAACCGAATGGCTTGCGGCCCATCTGTCGGATCCTGACCTGCGGATTTTGGATGCATCTTGGTATTTGCCAGATATGAACCGCGATGCCCGCGCGGAATATGACGCGGGCCATATTCCCGGTGCTCGTTTCTTTGATATTGACGAGATTAGCGACACCCAATCTGCCTTGCCCCATATGGCACCACCCTCTGAGAAATTCATGTCACGGATGCGCGCGATGGGTGTGGGTGATGGGCATCAGGTCGTGGTCTATGACGGGGCGGGCATATTTTCAGCCGCCCGCGTGTGGTGGCTTTTCCGCCTGATGGGCAAAACGGACATCGCCGTTCTTGATGGGGGATTGAAAAAATGGAAGGCCGAGGGTCGCCCATTGGAGGATATGGCACCAATCCTGCGCGACCGCCACATGACCGCACAACGCCAAGCAAATTTGGTCAAGGATGTGACCCAAGTCGCTGCTGCCGTGAAATTGCGCGATTGGCAGATTGTTGATGCGCGCGGTCCCGCGCGGTTCCGCGGTGATGAACCTGAACCGCGGGCAGGACTGCGCGCTGGCCATATTCCAGGTGCATTGAACGTGCATTATGCCACGCTGCTCAATTCCGATGGCACCATGAAAAAAGGCGAGGCTTTGCGCGCCGCTTTTACCAATCAAGGCGTTGATCTGGAGCGGCGGATTATCACAAGCTGCGGCTCTGGCGTAACGGCGGCTATTTTGTCCTTGGGGCTAGAGATCCTTGGGCATCGCGATCATGCGCTTTATGATGGATCTTGGGCCGAATGGGGCCAATTCGATCAGCTGAAAGTTGAGACGGGATGAGCCTGATTAAGGCAGGAACCGAGGTTCCCTATCGCGTCACTTTTTTGCGTATGACCGCGCGGCCTGACACCCAAACAGCGCTGCCCCAAGACATCACGCTTGAGCGCGTTATGGATCCGCCACTTTGGTATTTTTTTGCGCTCTATGACGCGGTGGGACGCGATTACGAATGGGTAGATCAACATAATCGCCCCGAGGCTGAACTGCGCGCCTTTCTCGAAAGCCCATTGGTCGAGCTGTGGGTCGCCAAACGTGGCGGCGTGCCGCATGGGTTTTTCATGCTTGATTTCACCGACCCGCCGATCTGCGATCTGGCGTATTTTGGCCTTATGCCAAATGCCGTTGGCCAAGGGTTGGGCCGCGCCCTTCTTAACCAAGCATTGGCACAAGCATGGGATGGCGCAGGCGTCACATCCGTCACAATAAACACCTGCACGCTTGACCATCCACGCGCACTGGCGCTCTATCAATCGGCGGGTTTCATGGCTGAGCGGTTCGAGGATCGCAGTCGCATTCTGACCCGCGACAGAGACACATCGCTTCACCCTGCCTAAAGGCCTATGATGTTTGAAACGCTGACCGCCCCCGAGGCTGATAAAATCATCCGTCTGATGGGAATTTTTGCCGCTGACCCGCGCCCTGAAAAAATCGACCTTGGCGTAGGGGTCTACAGAAACGGCCAAGGACAGACCCCAATCATGGCAGCGGTCAAAGATGCCGAGCGGCGGATTTGGGACGCACAGAACAGCAAATCCTACGTCTCGCTTGCAGGCGATAAGGCCTATCTTGAGGCGGTCGAAGAGTTGCTATTTTCCACACGCGGGGCGAAAGCCACGATTGCAACACCTGGTGGAACGGGGGCGTTGCGCCAATGTTTTGAGGCGCTCAAATATCTGCGCCCAGACCTGACGGTATGGCTGCCAGAACCAACATGGCCCAACCACGCCTCAATCCTGCGCTATTTGGGTCTGCAGGTTCAGACCTATCGCTTCCGCGATGAGGCAACAGGCGGGTTGGATCACGCAGGCCTGATGGCGGATCTGGCACAAGTGGCACAAGGGGATGCCGTGGTCATCCACGGCTGCTGTCACAATCCAACGGGGATTGAACCAACCCCAGACACATGGCACGACATCGCCGTGACACTGGCCAAGCGCGGGGCCTTGCCCGTGATTGATATGGCCTATCTGGGATTTGGCAGTGGGATTGAACAAGATCGTGCAGGTTTAGATGTGATCTGCGCTGAATGCCCTGAAGTTTTGGTGGGGTTTTCAGCCTCTAAATCCTTTGGGCTGTATCGGGATCGCGTGGGTGCGGTTCTGGCTCAATGCCACAGCCCTGCCATTCAATCTGAGATGCAAGGCTTGCTGACATGGCTTAATCGCCAGAATTACGCCTTTCCCCCAGATCATGGGGCGCGGGTGGTGCAAGTGATTTTGGATGATCCCGAACTGCGTGCCAACTGGGTGGCCGAGCTATCGGCGATGCGTCACGAGATCGACGCGAACCGCCAATGCTTTGCCAATGATTTACGTCAGCACCAAATGGGTCGCCTCGCAGATCAAATCGCGGAACAACGCGGGATGTTCTCGCTGCTGGGCCTCAGCCCCGATGACGTGCGTCAGCTGCACGAAACGCGGGGGATTTATCTGGTTGAGGACAGTCGCGTCAATCTTGCGGCAATGACACCCACGGCCAGCCGCATCGTGGCAGAAGCCATTTCAACGCTTGCACAAGCTGGGCAATCAGAATAGAGCGCGCCCTGTCCCGCGATGCGCGCGGGGCCAAGTCTCCGACTACCTTGTCAAAACGGATGAACATTATGAAATCTTCCTATCTTCCTGGCATCCTTGCCATGGCGGCCATCGTTTTGGCCTCAAATATCCTTGTGCAGTTTCTATTCGGAAATTGGCTGACATGGGGTGCCTTTACCTATCCACTGGCCTTTTTGGTCACTGACATCATGAACCGCGTCTATGGTGTCGCCGCCGCGCGGCGCGTTGTGTTTGCGGGTTTTGTGACGGGCGTGATCTGCTCTCTCATCGGCACGCAAATCATGGGCGAGTTTGGGCCATTGGTGACGTTGCGTATTGCTCTTGGTTCTGGCCTTGCGTTCCTCGTGGCGCAGTTGATGGATGTGGCCATATTTGACCGCCTGCGCGCAGGCGCATGGTGGCGCGCGCCTGTCGTCTCGACCTTGGTTGGGTCTAGCCTTGATACCGCGCTGTTCTTCACCATCGCATTTTCAGCAAGCCTCAGCTTCCTTGAACCTGCCAATGATGTCTCTTGGGCGGGCGATATCTTGCCCATCTTGGGCCACGGCCCCGAAGCGCCGCTGTGGGTATCCCTTGCCATTGCTGACTGGTTGGTCAAGCTCGCGCTCGCGCTGATAGCGCTTGTGCCATTCCGCCTGATTACCCGCAAAGTTTTGGCACAGGTTGCGTAAAAACTTTTGACAAACACAAAATATGTGGCAACCTGTGTATAACAGTAACGTAATGAAAGGAGGTGATCCAGTGTCTAGAGAGGTATTGGAGAAAGGGTTCGGGACAGCGATGGAGGTGCGCCTTTAAGCAGCCTTAAGGGTGATAACCGAAATGGCTGGGCGATGATTTCCTAACCGCGCCCACCTCCTGATTTCTCGAAGGGCCGCTTGCAAGAGCGGCCCTTTTCGATGAGAGGTTTCCCATGACTGAGATAGATCATCTTGCATTGGCCCACCGCGAGGGCCTGCCCGATGCGCTGCGCATTCTGTTGCAGGATTACCCGCGCGAGACATGGCAAGCGCATCCAAATTTTGGTGGCTTGGTCGCATTCTGGTTGGATCGCCACCTTATGTTCCGCAGACTTGACGCCATGTTGACCGATGCTGTGCAACAGGCGCTAGATCGCAACAATGATCCGCAAAACTTTGCGCGCAACCTGTCTCGCTTTGGTGGGATGCTTCTTGAGCAATTGCACGGCCATCACACGATCGAAGATCAGCATTATTTTCCGTTGCTTGTGCAAAAAGAGCCCAAACTTGAACGTGGTTTTGATATTCTTGACCGTGACCACCACGCGCTTGATCCGCTGTTGGCGGATTTTGCTACGGCAGCGAATGGGGCGATTAGGGGCGCGCTTGCGGGTAAAGGACCAGATGCAATTGCCCCTCTTGAGCGAGAGATGGCCCGCCTGTCCCGTCTGTTAGATCGGCATTTGCAAGATGAAGAGGAACTGGTGGTTCCCGTCATTCTAAAATTCGGCCCTTCGGGCCTAGACGGATAACCCAAAGACCCCGCGCTTGGGGGCTTTGGGGGAGAGTTTAAAAATCTAAGTTCTCAACACTCAGAGCGTTGGCTTGGATGAATTCGCGGCGGGGTTCTACGACATCGCCCATCAGTTTGGTGAAAATGTCATCCGCATCGGCCAGATCGTCAATTTTGACCTGCAACAAGGTGCGCGCCTCTGGGTCAAGGGTTGTCTCCCACAGCTGGCCTGGGTTCATCTCACCCAAACCCTTATAGCGTTGCAGGGTCAGGCCCTTTTCACCTTCCGCCAAAATGGCATCCAGCAATTCGGTCGGGCCATGGATGATTTGGCTACGTTCTTTACGGGCAAGATGCGCTGGCTTTGCAAAAATCTCGCGTGTTTCGGCGCTGACGGAGGAGAGCTTGCGCGCCTCGCCAGAGCGCAGAACCGCACCATCAAGGTTTCTGATTTCTTCCACCCCGCGCAAAACGCGGCTAAGGCGGATCCCATGATCTTGGGTGATACGCCCTTGCCATCCGCGCTCGTATTCCACGGCGACCAAATCAAGGCGCGCCGCGATTTGATCCGCAACACCCTGAAGATCGCTGTTCAAGCGGTCTTGATCAAAGCCGCCCGCAAGCGCGGCCTGTTCAAGGATGTGACGGGGATAATGGGTTGGGAAGGCCTCAAGAACACGGCGGAAGGCACGCGCGCCATCAACAACACGCGCTAAATCTGCGCCTGCAATTTCTTCGCCAGAGGGCATACGCAGAACCGCGCCATCAACGCCCATTTGGATCAGGTAATCATCAAGCGCTGCTTGATCTTTCAAATAGACCTCGGATTTACCGCGCGCCACCTTGTAAAGCGGCGGCTGCGCAATAAAGAGATTTCCCGCCTCAATGATCTGCGGCATCTGGCGGAAGAAGAAGGTCAACAACAGCGTGCGGATATGCGCGCCATCAACATCGGCATCCGTCATGATGACGATCTTGTGGTAGCGCAGTTTTGATAGGTCAAACTCGTCCCGCCCGATGCCTGTGCCAAGCGCGGTGATCAGCGTGCCGATCTCTTGGCTTGACAACATGCGATCAAAGCGCGCGCGTTCCACGTTAAGGATTTTCCCGCGCAGAGGCAGAACCGCCTGATTGTGCCGCGACCGGCCCTGTTTGGCGGAACCGCCGGCGCTGTCACCCTCGACCAAGAACAATTCAGATTTGGCGGGATCTTTTTCCTGACAATCCGCCAATTTACCGGGCAGGCTGGCCACATCCATTGCCGTTTTGCGGCGGGTCAACTCGCGCGCTTTACGCGCGGCTTCGCGGGCCAAAGCCGCTTCGACAATCTTGCCCACGATATTACGGGCCTCTTGGGGATGTTCTTCAAACCATTCGCCAAGCTTTTCGTTGACCAAATTCTCCACCGCAGGGCGCACTTCTGAGGACACCAATTTGTCTTTGGTCTGGCTTGAGAATTTTGGATCAGGCACTTTGACAGACAACACGCAGGTCAGCCCCTCGCGCGCATCATCGCCTGTGAAATTGACCTTTTCGCGCTTAGCGATACCCGATGTATTGGCGTAGTGGTTGATCGTGCGGGTCAGCGCACCACGAAAACCTGCCAAATGCGTGCCGCCATCACGTTGTGGGATGTTATTGGTGAAGGGCAGCACGTTCTCATGATAGCTGTCATTCCACCACATCGCGACCTCAACGCCGATGCCATCGCGTTCGCCCGACATAAAAATTGGATCTTCCAGCATTCCTGATTTGGAGCGGTCGATATATTTCACGAATTCGCGCACACCGCCCTCATAGACCATCTCGCTGCGCAAAGGTTCGGCTGGGCGTTCATCCTCAAGCACGATTTTGACGCCCGAGTTCAAAAAAGCCAATTCACGCAGACGCGTCTCTAGGGTTTTGAAACTATATTCCAAGTTCGAAAATGTGGTCAGCGAGGCGAGAAAACGCACTTCCGTGCCCTTTTCACCATCGGAGTCCCCCACAACGCGCAAATGCTCGACCGTTTCGCCACGTTCGAACTTGGCGTAATGCTCTTTGCCATTGCGCCAAATGCGCAGTTCCAGCCAATCGGAAAGGGCGTTTACAACCGACACGCCGACACCATGCAGACCGCCAGAAACCTTATAAGAGTTCTGGTCAAATTTGCCGCCTGCGTGCAGCTGGGTCATAATCACTTCGGCAGCAGATACGCCTTCCTCAGCATGCATATCCACAGGGATACCACGGCCATTATCGCGCACAGAAACTGAATTATCGGCATGAATTTTGACGGAAACTTGCGTGGCGTGACCTGCCAATGCCTCGTCAATGCCGTTATCGACAACCTCATACACCATATGGTGCAGGCCAGAGCCATCATCAGTGTCACCGATATACATACCGGGACGCTTGCGAACTGCCTCTAAGCCCTTGAGAACTTTGATGGAATCTGCGCCGTATTCCTGCGGCGCGGGCGCGTTTTCGGCCATGGGGACCTCTGCCTGTTTCTTACGCGGTTTTATAACGCGTTATTGTGGGAATGTCACGCCTTTGCCACAATATTTAGCGGTTGAACACCGCAATCGCTATAGCCACCAAGATCAGCAGGCCGCCCGCGATCTTGTTAATCCGTGTCAGCGCCACTGGGTTCGTCACAAGGCGGCGCGCACGATCCACAAAAAGCGCAAAAAACGTATTTCCAACCAATGGCACAAACATGGAGATGACCCCAATCAGGGCGATATCGGTCGCGTTAATCGTGCTGAGATCAAAGAACCCCGGCAGCATCCCCATGTAGAATAAAATCGCTTTGGGGTTGGCTAAAATCACAGCAAGGCCTGCAATGAACCCTGCCCAGACCCCATTGCGATTAAGGCGGCTATCGGCACTGATTTGGTGGCCTGCATGACGGATTAGCATGACCCCCATACCTGCAAAAACAACCACAGCGAGCCAACGCAGCGCCTCCATCACCCAATCATAGCTTGCGACAAACCATGCAAGCCCGACCAAGGCCAGAACTGACCATGCGGTATCCCCCAGTGCCACCCCCAGCATCAGGGGAAACGCCCCACGCATCCCATGCGCCAATGTGCGCGCGGTCAAGGCCAACCACACAGGGCCAGGGGTGAGAAACAGCACGAAAAGCGCGCCCGCATAGAGCGCCGTTTGGGCCAGCGTTATTGTCATTGTCCTACCTAATTGGCCGCCTCCACCCCGAGCGGCACCTCTTGCGCACGCGCGCCAAATTCCATGAACAATTCTGCGCCTGTGCCTGTCAAGAAAGCTTGGGCATTTAGCGCGCATATTTCGTCAAAGAGGGCTGCTCGCCTGTCTGCATCAAGATGTGCCGCCACTTCATCCAACAGCACCAAAGGTGCACGGCCCGTGTCCTGCTTTAATGCGCGGGCATTGGCCAAAATAAGAGAAACCAAAAGGGCCTTTTGCTCACCCGTGGAGCATTGCCGCGCTGGGGCATCCTTGACGCGATAAATCGCGCCAAGATCAGTGCGATGCGGGCCTACCAACGTGCGCCCTGCTGCCATGTCCCGTGACCGCGTGTCAGACCACAACGTGACCAAATCGGTGGGCGCGGTAAAACCCTCTCCCTCCTCCAAGGTCAGATCTGCGATAGGGAAACTGGTTTCCGCCTCCTCTTGCGCGGCAGCAATGCGGGTCAAGGCGGCGTTGCGATTGGCACATATTTGCTCTGCGGCACTCATCATCTGACGTTCAAGCGCCGCATACCAACCCGCATCGCGCACCTGATCCTTTAGCAAGCGATTGCGATCCCGCATGGATTTTTCATAGGCCAGAACCGCCTCACCATGATCTGGAAAGAAGCTCAGCGTAATGCGATCCAAAAACCGCCTGCGCCCTTCGGCTCCTTCAATCCAAAGCCGATCTTGCGATGGCACCAGCCAAACCATCCGCAAAAGGCGCGCAAGCGCCAATTGGGGCGCGGATTTCTCATCTATCTCGACCTGACGGGGGCTGCTTGGCTCGGCGCGGGTGATGATCTCATGCACAGTTTCGTCAATCTGCAGGGTCGCCGCCACGCGCCACCCAATCACCTCTGGGCGGCGGATCAAATCCTCGGACGGGGCGCGCCGCAGCCCCCGACCAGGGGACAGCATCGAAATCGCTTCTAAGATATTTGTCTTACCCGCCCCATTTGGCCCATAAATCGCAACAGGCCGCCCATCGAAAGACAGCCGCAAACCACGATGGCTGCGAAAATGCGACAGATGTAAATTCGAGATATAGGCACTCATCCCGCGCGCTCTTTCAATCTACTTGGCGCGCGCGGCGCCTCAGACCCGCATCGGCATTACAACATAGATCGCGCTGGTGTCGTTCCCTTCGCGCATCAAGGTTGGATCACCCGATGAATTGAACATGAACACAGCGTTCTCGCGATCCACTTGGCTGGCGATTTCAAGCAGGTATTTAGCGTTAAAGCCGATCTCAAGCTTTTCATCCGCATAGGCAACCGCCAACTCTTCCTCGGCCGCGCCTGCATCTGGGGCATTCACCGACAGAACCAAACGATCCTCATCAAGGGACAGTTTCACCGCGCGTGAGCGCTCGGACGACACTGTGGCAACACGATCAACTGCACGCGCGAATTCAGAGGCATCCACCTCCAATTTGCGAGTGTTTCCCGATGGGATCACGCGCTGATAATCAGGGAAGGTTCCATCAATCACCTTCGAGGTCAGCGTGATCTCAGGTGTAGCGAACCGAATTTTCGTCTCAGATACGGAAACCGCAATCACCGCATCGTCATCTTCCAACAATTTGCGGATTTCACCCACGGTTTTGCGCGGAACGATCACGCCGGGCATGGCCTCGGCACCTGTGGGCAACTCGGTATCCACGCGCGCCAAGCGGTGACCATCTGTGGCAACCGCGCGCAGCATCCGTCCCTCTTCACCTTCGGCAATATGGAAATAAACGCCGTTGAGATAATAGCGTGTTTCCTCAGTCGAAATCGCGAATTTGGATTTATCGAACAAGCGGCGCAGCGCCGGCGCTTTGGCCGAGAAATTTGCACTATATTCGGACGAGGACATCACAGGAAAATCTTCCTTGGGCAATGTCGCCAAAGAGAAATTCGATCGGCCCGCCTGTACGATTAAGCGACCCGAGGCTGCATCATCACTGATTTGCACCAAGGCCCCGTCAGGCAGTTTGCGCGTAATTTCATGCAGTGTGACCGCCGAAACCGTGGTGGCACCCGCTTGTTCAACATGGGCATCCACCTTGTCCACCACCTCAATATCAAGGTCGGTGGCACGAAAGGAAACATGGCTACCATCCGCCTCGATCAACACATTCGCCAAAATAGGGATCGTGTTACGGCGTTCGACAACAGATTGGGCTTGGCTGACAGCTTTGAGCAGGGCCGCGCGCTCGATCGAAAATTTCATAGCCTCGTCTCCAACATATAGCGGGGCGCAGAGGTTACTATCTCTGCGCCGCAGCACAAGTATTTTATCAGCAATGTTTCGATTGGCACAGCCGGGGTCAATGACAATCTTTCGATTGGCATGGCTTAGTGCGGAAAATCACGCCTCCAAAAGACGGCGCAGCAATTCTGCATCTTCCACGAATTGGCTATCCGTGCTCATCAATTCTTCGATTTTACGGACGCCATGCAAAATGGTCGTATGATCACGGCCCCCAAATTTGCGCCCGATTTCTGGCAAGGATCGCGTTGTGTATTTCTTACACAAATACATCGCCATTTGCCGAGGGCGCACAATATTGCGCGCGCGATTGGGGCTCATCAAATCTGCTGGACGCACTTTGTAATAGTCGCAGGTTTTTTTGATGATTTCATCCATCGTCACCTTGCGGCTGGTCGCGCGCAAAATGTCAGAAAGGCATTCTTGGGTCAGATCTAGCGTGATCTCGGCACCAACCAGATCAGCAAAGGCGCAAAGACGCGTCAAGGCTCCTTCAAGCACCCGCACATTCGATGAGACACGATGCGCAATGAATTCCAAAACCCCGTCTGCGATTTTCAAATCACGATAGCGTTGGCGCTGTGTCTCCAGTTTGGATTGCAGAATACCAAGGCGCAATTCGTAATCGGTTGGATGTAAATCCACCACCAAGCCGCATTGCAAACGCGAGGCGATCCGACTGTCGAGATCCTCCATATCAACAGGCGCACGATCCCCTGAAATGATAATCTGTTTACCAAGTTCCACCAAAGCGTTGAACGTGTGAAAGAACTCTTCTTGCGTAGAATTCTTGCCCGCGATGAATTGCACATCATCAACCATCAAAACATCAACCGAACGGAACATCTGCTTAAAGCCGATCGTATCTTTTTCCCGCAGCGCACGGACAAAGCGATACATGAACTGTTCAGCAGATAAGTAATGAATGCGCTGGTTGGGCTTGTTTTTGGTCAACTCCCAAGCAATCGCGTGCATCAAGTGGGTCTTGCCAAGGCCAACACCGCCGTAAAGAAACAGCGGGTTAAACGCCACGGGGCCACCTTCGGCAACACGGCGCGCTGCGGCATGGGCCAACTCATTCGGTTTGCCCACGATAAAATTCTCGAACGTATAGGCAGGGTTCAAATTAGACAAAGGAATGTCCGCATCGGCGCTGATCGCGGCCGAGAGGTCAGGCGCAGATTGCACTGGCGCCCCAACTGCAGGCGTTTGCGGTGTATTAGGTGTTTGGGGCGTGCTCTGCACCAAGAATTCCAAGCGGTCTACTGCAAGCCCTGCGCCATGCAGGTGGCGCAAAATTACATCCCCAAATTTTTGCGAAACCCAAGTGCCAAAGAAATTCGTGGGGACACGGAAACGCGCGATGCGGGCATCGATGCGGTCAAACTCAATCGGCTCAATCCAAGATTTGAAGTTATTTTTTCCAATCGCCGATTGCAGTTCATTACACACATCCACCCACTTGTCGTTCGTCATTATGCACCTACGCTTATTTTTAATTTTGCCGCATGAGAACCGCCTTTCTGGCAGCTCCCACGCGGATCATCCCCGCTTAACGTTTTCAGAAAATCTGCCTGACCCATTGCAAGTCCAACGGCATAATTATGCCCGCTTGCAACGTCCAAACCGCGACAGCGAACCGTCTTGAACGATTTTTGCAAAAAAGGTGCCCACTCGCAGTTTGCGAGATCCTATTTTGCCGTTCTTAAAATACGGTCACTCTCTCGAGGGAACACAAATACGTTCGGTGCAGACGCTTGGCAACTCAGCCATAGATCAGAGCGATAACCATGCGTAGAAACGCAATAGCATCACTCAACCTCTAGGCAGATTAATCCACCCTGCGCCGCGCACAAAAATTTGCGCGCTTTGGTTTTTACACCTGTCAGCTGTCCCCCCAGACAATCTGAATCACCTTGCAAGGCTAGCGGGAGTCGCGCCCCCCTCGCAATAGAACTTCACGCTTGACACAATTCTTTTTCAAACCCGAATCTGATGCATCCGCAGAACGGCCTTGATCGACAAAGATTTTTCCAAAAAAAACGCCCGCACAGGCGGGCGAATTTGTCATAATAATTAGGTCAAAGCCCAATATTACTTGGCCGAAAGCGCCTTAACACGGGCCGACAGACGCGACATTTTCCGCGCAACCGTGTTTTTATGCAGGACACCTTTTGTCACACCGCGCATCAGCTCAGGCTGTGCATCGCGCAACGCGGCTGCAGCAACAGATGCATCGCCTGTTGCAATCGCTTCTTCAACTTTGCGCAGGTAAGTGCGAATACGCGAACGGCGCGCTTTATTTACTTCATAGCGGCGCTCATTCTGGCGGGCGCGTTTTTTGGACTGAGGCGTATTTGCCATCGGTTGATCCCTTCTCTCAGGCTCGTATCAATTAAAATGCAACGCGCGCCTGCCCAGCACCAACCACGGGTTTATAACCGGGTCCTCTGGCCAAAGCGGGCCTCACACGCATGTCTAAGGCGCGCATTACGGGAATTCTGACAGAATGTGAAGCCCTGAATCACTTGTCGCGAAACTGGGCTTCGCGCTTTTCAAGAAAGGCTGCCATGCCTTCCTTTTGATCTTCAGTGGCAAATAGCGCATGAAACAGGCGGCGTTCAAACAAAACGCCTTCACGAAGCGTGGTTTCATAGCTGCGATTGACCGATTCTTTGACAGCCATCACAGTGACCATGGATTTCTCAGCAATCTTGGCCGCCGCCCCCATGACCTCTTCCATCAATTTTTTGGCAGGGACAACACGGCTGACAAGACCTGCCCGCTCTGCTTCTTCAGCGGTCATGAAGCGGCCTGTCAGATGCATATCCATCGCTTTCGACTTACCTACAAAACGGGTGAGGCGCTGCGTGCCGCCGATCCCCGCGACAATGCCCAAATTGATCTCAGGCTGTCCGAATTTTGCCGTGTCCGCGGCAATGATGAAGTCGCACATCATCGCCAATTCGCATCCCCCGCCCAAGGCATAACCCGCAACGGCGGCAATAATGGGCTTGCGACAGCGCAGTAATTCTTCGGTCTCAGTTGTGAATAAATCGCCTGCGAATACATCGACAAAGCTTTTCTCGGACATTTCTTTGACATCTGCCCCAGCGGCAAAGGCCTTATCCGAGCCAGTAATAACGATTACACGAACCTTATCATTAGAATTGGCGGATTTAATGACCTTGGACAATTCGCCGAGCAACTGAATGTTCAGCGCGTTCAACGCATCAGGTCTGTTCAGCTTGATTAGGCAGACATGGTTTTCAATGTCCACAATCAGGGTTTCATAGGCCATCGCCAGTCAATCCTCGCAGGTTCGCATTCGCGGCAGGGTTAACAGGATAAGCCAAAAGTTGAAACTACCTTTGGCAGGCAGGGCAGTAGAAACTTGACCGCCCCGATTGCACAATACGGCGGATCACGCCCGCGCATCCCGACTTGAGGCAAGGCTGGCCTTCGCGGTCATAGGCTTGGAATCCATGCTGGAAATATCCTAATTCCCCATCTGCTTGGCGATAGTCACGCAAGGATGACCCGCCCGCTTCAAGTGCCTCGGATAAAACCTCGCAAATGATTGGGACAAGAGACGCAACACGCGCGGGTGCAATTCGACCTGCTTGACGGGTTGGGGATATCCCCGCGCGAAACAGGGATTCGCAAACATAGATATTTCCCAAGCCCGCCACGATCCGCTGGTCGAGCAATGCCGCCTTGATCGGTGTTTTGCGCCCAGACAGCGCATCGACCAAATAGCGTTCATCAAACTGGTTACCCAAAGGTTCTGGGCCGATCTCGCGGATCAACCAATGATCCGCCTCACCCGCAGTCGCAAACAAATCCATCGCACCAAATCGGCGTGGATCGTTAAAGGTGACACGCGCGCCTTGTGCCATTTCGAAAACAACGTGATCATGTTTTTGAGGGGCAGGATGGCCATGCACGAACTGCGCAAGTGTCTCGCGCGCGCCTTCAGCCAGCGAAATCAACATTCGCCCCGACATGCCCAAATGGATCAAGACAGTCGTGCCGCGATCTAAATCCATTAAGATGTATTTCGACCGCCGCCGCAAACGCAGGATACGCGCTCCAGAAACATCCCGCGCCATATTGGCAGGGAATGGCCAACGCAAACCCTCACGATTGAGGCGCAATTCTGTGATCACCTGCCCCTCCATGACGGGGATAAGACCACGACGCACTGTTTCCACTTCGGGAAGTTCTGGCAAATTCTTCACTCCTTGTTCCAAGCGTCGCATTGTCAGCCGGCCCTTGCTGCCTATAAGAGAGGGGAGTTGAGAAGGAGGGCAAGGCCCGATGACATCGAAAGATGAAAGCCAAGACAGCCGCACCACCCATTTCGGTTTCCAAACCGTGGGCGAGGATGAAAAGGCAGGCATGGTGCATGGCGTGTTTTCCAATGTGGCAAGCCGCTATGATGTGATGAATGATGTCATGTCCGCAGGTATTCACCGCGTTTGGAAAGATGCGATGATGGATTGGCTTGCCCCGCGCGCGGGTCAGGACTTGCTCGATGTTGCGGGCGGGACGGGCGATATCGCTTTCCGCTTTCTCAAACGCGCGCCTTCTGCGAAGGCAACAGTGCTTGATATGACGCAATCCATGCTGATCGAGGGGCAAAAGCGCGCTGAAGCCGAGCATATGGCCGACAGCCTGAATTGGATTGTGGGCGATGCCATGGCGCTGCCCTTTGAAAACAATCGTTTTGACGTCTACACCATCAGCTTCGGCATCCGTAACGTGACCCGAGTGCAGGATGCGCTGAATGAGGCGTTTCGTGTCCTCAAATCTGGTGGACGCCTGATGGTTTTGGAATTCAGCCAATTGCCGAATACGGGCTTGCAAAAGCTATATGATCTCTATTCATTCAATGTGATCCCGCGCATGGGTCAGATGATTGCCAATGATCGCGACAGCTATCAATATTTGGTCGAGTCGATCCGTAAATTTCCCGATCAAGAGACCTTTGCAGGGATGATCCGCACCGCTGGGTTTGAGCAAGTATCCTATCGTAATCTCAGCTTTGGCATCGCCGCGCTGCATTCTGGTTGGAAAATTTAACCGATGCGCGGGCCACATAATATTTGGCGTGTTATCCGCACAGGCGCCACATTCGAGCGCACAGGTGCGATGCGTGTGGCGCTTGAGGCGCTGAAGGCGCCGCGATCCTTGCGCATTGCAGCAAGGGTTTTGGGCCTGCCGTTTACATGGCTGGGGCATCGCGGTGACCCCGCCCTACCACCTGTAACACGGGCGCTGACGGCCCTTGGCCCTGCCTATATCAAATTTGGGCAAATTCTATCGACCCGCCCTGATGTGGTGGGTTCAGAATTGGCGCAACAATTGCGCGTGCTGCAAGATAAGCTGCCACCCTTCTCGACAGAGCGCGCCAAAAAGGTCATTTCCGATGAATTGGAAATTCCTGTCGACCAATTATTCAGCGCCTTTTCCGAGCCAGTCGCAGCCGCCTCTATCGCGCAAGTGCATCAAGCGACCTTGGCTGAGACAGGACAAGAGGTTGCAGTTAAGGTGTTACGCCCCCAAATCGTGCGCGCCTTTCGCAAAGATATCGATGCCTTTTACCTGATCGCGTGGCTGGTCGAAACCCTTGCACCTGCCACGCGGCGGTTGCGTCCACGTGAAGTGGTCGAGCATTTCGAAGGTGTGGTTCTGCAGGAACTTGATCTGAGGATCGAAGCTGCCGCAGCAGGGGAATTTGCGGCCAACACGGCAAATGACGAAGGCTTTGATGTGCCTCAAATTCAATGGGGCCTGTCATCGCGGCAGGTGATGACGATGAGTTGGGCCAAAGGTGTGCCGCTTGGCGATGTCGCAGCGATTGACGCGGCAGGCTTTGACCGCCGCGCCTTAGCTGCGCGCGTGCTGCAGATGTTCCTACGCCACGCTCTGCGGGATGGCTATTTCCATGCCGATATGCACCAAGGAAATCTCAAAGTTTCACCTGTGGGTGACATTGTGGCCTTGGATTTCGGAATCATGGGGCGGCTCGATGAATACACGCGCCGCGTCTACGCCGAAATTTTGATGGGCTTTATTCGCAAAGATTACCGCCGCGTGGCAGAGGTGCATTTTGAAGCGGGATATGTGCCCGCCGATCGCGATGTTGATCAATTCGCGCAAGCCCTCAGATCGGTTGGCGAGCCAATTTTCGGCATGGATGCAAGCCGCATTTCCATGGCACGACTTCTGTCATATCTCTTTGATGTGACTGAAAAATTTGGCATGGAAACGCGCACTGAACTGATCTTGCTGCAACGCACAATGGTTGTTGTTGAGGGGGTTGCGCGCTCCCTTGATCCACATATCAATATTTGGGATGTGGCAAAGCCCGTGGTCGAAGATTACATCGCCCGCAACATTGGGCCTAAAGCCGTAATCGCCGACCTTCTGAAAACGGCAAAGGTGCTCGCGCGGTTCGGGCCACGCTTGCCAGATTTAGCTGAGGCGGCGCTGCTTGCGCAGGTCAACACCAAACCCACAAAGCCTGTCTCAAGGTGGAAGGAGCGTGTGGCCTATGGCGCGCTCGGCTTTGGTTTGGCGGGGGGAATTTTGGCAATCGCTGAATTTCTATAGGCGTCTTTATGGCATGCGCAGCGCCTCAACCTGATCGGCGGCGATTTCAACCCCACCTGCCATAACCAGGCGCAGTTGATCCCCCTCCATCCGCGCTTCATGAATGCGGGCAAATACGGGGACAGGTTCGGTTTTTGGAACCTCCTCCCCCTCGATATAGGCGCGCGTCTCAAATCGATAGGTGCCATTCGGCAAAGCGGCGCCTGCCTCTGTTTCACCCGTCCATCTGAGCCGTCCCCCTGCAGGGTCAATTGCTTGGGTTTGCACAACTTGGCCCCCGGAATTCATCACCACCAATTCCATCCGCGCGGCACGATCATTTTGCGCCACGGAGAGCTCGGAAAAGGGGCTTTCGCCGCCAAATGCGCCCTCGCCACCACCAGAAACTCAGGCAATTGGAACATTGGGGCTAAAATAATCTGCGATACCCTTGCGCTGCTGCTCGGTTGTGGCGTTCAAAAGCCACATCAACATAAAGAACGCCATTATCGCGGTCACAAAATCCGCATAGGCCACTTTCCACGCGCCGCCGTGATGACCATCCCCGCCAACAACCTTTTTCCGTTTAATGATAATGGGGCGATTTTTCAGATCATCAGCCATAGGCGGCATCCACATTCCCAAAGACAAAGCCTCACGAGCCCATAGCGTAATGCGAGAAACTTTAGGATCGGGTAAACGGCTTTTGCACTTCCCCCTAAGCCGTGGTTAACTGCGCGAAAGAACAATCTGCTCATATAGGATGGCATAACGATGGCGCGGATGATTTACATTCTCAATGGCCCAAACCTTAATCTCTTGGGCAAGCGAGAGCCGCATATTTACGGGCATGAAACCCTTGAAGATGTTGAACGGCGGTGTAAGGCGCTGCTTCCCGAAGGGTTTGATCTCTCTTTGCGCCAATCAAATCACGAAGGCCAACTCATTGACTGGATCCATGAGGCGCGCGAAGCCGCCTGTGGTATTGTCATCAATCCAGGCGCTTATACCCATACCTCAATCGCAATTTATGATGCGCTTTGTGCCTATGAGGGGCCAGTGATTGAGGTGCATATATCGAATGTTCATAAACGTGAAGCGTTTCGCCATCATTCCTATGTCTCTGGGCGTGCCGAAGGCGTGATCGCAGGGCTTGGGCTTGACGGATATGAGGCCGCCACGCGGCGCATCGTGACCCTAAATGGCGCGTAATTAGCCCACGCGACGGTCATGCCATAGCTTTCGGATATAGGTTTCCACAGTCGCGCCAAGCATATCATTGCGGCGGGGCAAATCTGACTGCGTGTCCCCTGTTGGCGCTGTTTCAATCAACTCAAGCTGGCCATTTTCATGTTCGGCAATCGCGTGATGCGGCCCGTCACGGCGCACCCATGAGCCACAATTGGCGAACACACCCCCGCCGGCTTGGTTCAATTCAGGCATATGACTGTGGCCGCAAATGATGCCGTCCAACCCGTCACGCGCAGCGCGCTCAAGCGCGAGCCGTTTGAAGGACTGACCCAAAAGCGGCATCCCCCCTTCAATGGATTTGCGCAAAGACCATCGTTTTTTTCGGCTGGCCACCTCTGAGATACGGCGCGGGTTGATAGGCTGAACATAGCCTTTCTCAGTCAACCACGACCAAAGATTATCCAAGGATTTAGACGACCCTTTGACCAGACGATTGTCAAATTGATCGCCGTGCATGACCAAATACCGCCGCCCATCAGCCGCCAAATGGATCACCCGCTCCTCAATCCGAAGCCCGAATTTTCGCAAAATCAATGGTCGGAGAACCGTGGGTAAAATCTCGCGCAACTTTTCGTCATGATTGCCCGTGATGACCGTCACCCGCACACGTTCATCGCGGCGCAGGCGTAATATCTCGCTCAACACGTTCTGACAATCGTCATTCCAGAACCAACGCTTTTCTAATTTCCAGCCATCAATCACATCGCCAACCAAAAACAGGTTGCGGAATTCATAGCGCGCCAAGAGCCTCCGAACGGCTGCAAGATCAGCCGCTTTGTGGCCCATATGCAGATCAGAGAGAAACAAACTTCTGATCTTGATTGGCTGACGGCGCGGATCAGCCATGGCTCTCGCAGACAAGGTTCTTGTGGAACACATCGGCCACTTCCGGCCATGAATAGCGCGCCTTGGTTTTGTCATGCCGTTCTTGCGGGCTACCTTTGGCAGCAAGAGCGCGGCGCACAGCATCAGCAAGATCAGTGTCACTGATCGCCCCAAGGGTCGGATCGTGACCCATAATGTCGGATGGGCCTGGTTCGTCAAAGGCCGCAATTGGCAAGCCTGAGGCCAACGCCTCAATCAAAACAATTCCAAACGTGTCAGTGCGCGAAGGAAATACGAAAACATCCGCATCCCGATAGGCATCGGCCAAAGCGCGCCCTGTTAAGCTGCCTGTAAACCGCACGCTGCCATAGGCTTTGCGGAGATGTGACAAAAGCGGGCCATCCCCCACAACGATTTTTTCCGCTGCAATGGGAAGCGCAAGGAAAGCTTCGATATTCTTCTCTTTAGATACGCGCCCCACATAGAGAAGCCTTGGAGGCTCGGCGCGCTTTGGATGGGGGACGGGATAGAACAGATCATAATCTACACCACGCAACAACCGCACCATCGGCGCGGTAAACCCGCTATCTCGCAACTGCTGCTCAATCCGCGCAGTCGCAACAAATACACAGGTCGAGGCATTGTGAAATTTACGCAAAACGGACATGACACTCCGCTCAGCGAAACTGCTCAAAAATTTGGGAACGCGCAGCGCAATATATCGGGCAAAATCGGTGTGGAAGGCCGTGGTGAATGGAACGCCGCGCGCCGTGCAATAGCGCCAAGCCGCCCAACCCAGTGGGCCTTCAACCGCGATATGGATTGCATCTGGCGCATACTCTTCAATCAATCGGCGCAAAGGGCGCGCGGGTAAGATTGCCAGTTCAATCTCTTTGTAAAACGGCAGCGCAATCCGCCGAAAATCTTCTGGGCCAATGACCTGAACATCCACATTGCGCGCTTCAAGCGCAGCGATGATATTTTGGTAAGTGCGCACCACACCATTGATCTGGCCGCCCCATGCGTCCGAAATGATCAAAACACGTTTTGGCATTGGCGCTGTTGAGGTGCCGCCCATAGTCGCCCCGCTGATCCGCCATCAAACTTCGTCCCAGATGGCGCGTCTTTGTGACAGGTGCGTGTCAACTTGTGCAAAAAGCCAAAAATTTCTGAGATTTTCTATATCTTCACAACAGCGCAGGCTTCGGTCTTTATGGGGCAACCATATTTTGCGAGATGGATCATGACGACAGCTTATCGCCCCGCCCATGAATTGATGGATGAAATCGCCAAAGGCAGTCTTTCTCCAAGCGCGCTGATGGAAGAAAGCTTGGCGCGCATCGCGGCGATCAATCCCAAGATCAATGCCATCGTGGCGCTCCGTGATGAAGCTGCCTTGATGGACGAGGCCCGCGCCATGGACGCGGCCCCTCTAAAAGGGCCACTGCATGGCCTGCCTTTTGCTGTGAAAGATTTGGTTGCCACCAAAGGGATCACAAGCAGCTGGGGATCACCGATTTTCAAAGATTTCGTACCGAGCAAAGACGACCTTCTTGCAGCGCGCCTCAGGGCCGCTGGTGCGATTTTAATCGGCAAGACGAATGTGCCTGAGTTCGGTTTAGGATCGCACAGCTTTAATCCCCTCTACGGCACAACCAAAAACCCGTATGATTTAGAAAAATCGGCAGGCGGGTCATCGGGCGGCGCAGGTGCGGCTTTGGCGGCGGGTTTGGTCAGTCTTGCCGATGGATCAGACATGATGGGCAGCCTGCGCAATCCGGCCGCATGGAATAATCTATATAGCCTAAGGCCCACGCATGGTCTGGTGCCCGCCGAACCCCAAGGCGAAATGGTCATGCATCCCTTGTCTACCGATGGGCCAATGGCACGCAACCCACAAGATTTGGCACTTTTGTTGAATGTCCTTGCAGGGCCTGATCCGCGCGTGCCGTATCATTGGCCCAAATGTGACTTTCAAAACCTGCCGCATTTCTCTGGGGCCAAAATTGCATGGCTTGGCGATTGGGGTGGGGCCTTAGCTTTGGAGCCTAGCCTAATCACCCATCTCGAGGCCTCTTTGGCAATTCTGTCCGAAGCAGGTGCCACAGTTGCGCCAGACAAACCACCTTTCCCATTCGAGAAGATTTGGGCCTCATGGTGCAGGCTTCGGCATTTTGCAATCTTGGGAAAATTGGGGGGCTATGCGTCCAATCCTCTCCAACGCGACCTGCTAAAACCCGAAGCGATTTGGGAGATTGAGGGCGGTCAATCTCTAACCCCTGCCGATATTCTCGCCGCAAGTGCGGATCGATCTGACTGGCTACGCGCCGCTGCGCGCAGCTTTGAAAGCTTTGATTTCCTAGCCCTCCCCGCAACGCAGACATGGCCCTTTGCGGCAGAGCTACGCTATCCCGAGGCGATCAATGGCCGTGCAATGGATACCTATCACCACTGGATGGCGGTCGTCACACCCGCAAGCCTTGGCGGCTTACCCGCCCTAACCCTGCCAGCTGGTTTTGGTGAAACAGGCCTTCCCGCGGGCATTCAAATCATCGGGCCAAAAGGATCAGACGCGCAGCTTCTGGCGCTCGCCAATGCCTATCACAGCGTCAATCCGTGGAAGGACAAACGCCCCACACTGTAACCGCCACCACTCAATCAAGACCCGCGTCAAGCGATGAAGGCAATATCTAACGCCGCCTTCCAACCCGTCCAACTGGGGCTTTGGATTGGGGGCGGCGAATATGTGGGCCATATCACTTTCAGGCCGCCGTAAACCGAAGTTATAAATTCAAAGTTTGGATCAAAACATAACCATAGTCCAATAGCCCACGGCAGGCCTAAGCCGCAAATCTACACGAGGCGACTCAAGCTTTGAGTCTTTCGGCCAGATGGAGGCCATCTCGTGAATACACTTCTGATTGAACAAAATAATGGCGGGCCGATAGCAACTTGGCGTTTAAGAACGTCCGAACAAGGCCGAATTTCTCATTCGCGTATAGTTATATCCAATTGATTTATCTGCGTGGTGGCCTGGAGTGTAAATATTTGAAGGCAAAGCGCGCGCGCGCGGGCGGGAGCAAACACGCAGCCACGCGCGTATGAGACGGTTGATTCAATCTGGTTTGGTTCAGCGATTAGACGATGGGACATTGACTCCTAACACTTAGCTTATCAACTCTATCAACCCTATCAACGGTGGTGGACAAGGTTGATAGGGTTGACGGATAGTTTACTTGAAAACATACAACGAATATTTATGCTCTTTTTGATGAAAAAATTGGAGGCAATCATGTTTCGTAGGAAATTCGTAAAACTGGCGCTAACGACTACTTCCATCAGCACAGTCGCAGCATCAAGTTTGTGGGCGCAGTCGGCTCCAAGCGCGCCATCCGCACCAAGCGCGCCAAGCGCGCCATCTGCACCAAGCGCGCCATCTGCACCAAGCGCGCCATCCGCACCAAGTGCACCATCTTCCCCGAGTGCGCCATCTGGTCCGGACGATGAGCTTGAAGGTGAGGATGCTAACGATCTTCTACTGAGGCAAAGACAACTTGATGGCATTGAAGCAGAGCTTGCAGATGATGGCCTCGAGGTCGTCTCACAAGATAATATTGATGCAGTGTTGGAGGACTTCCAGTGAGGCACTTCTCTCTTCTTTTTGCAGGATTACTGTTGGCAGGCTGCGTATCCTCAAACTTCTCCCGCTCTTCTACTCCGGAGCTTTACTCGGCTTTAGATACACAGCGTGACGGTTACACAGCATCGTTAAGCAGTAGCTCATCGTTCGAAATCGTATCAACACACACTGATGGTACGCGGCTTTGCCGCGTTGTAAACATAGATCAACCCGACCGTTTCGTTACAGAAAGTTTTTGTAAAGTGAGGGGCGGCGAGTGGCGCTGAGCGGAGTCGCTCAGTCAGTAGAGAGATATCAATTAAGGTCGAGCGGCGGTGAAATCCAAGTTAGCTGTCCGCCTCTTTTCGCGCGACTACTTTCGGCGACATTATCGGGCTGGGAAATTGAGCGGGCAAGAATTGAAAAAAAGCCGGACGTCACGATAACGTTTTCCGATGGCGTCTTTCGGGTAGCTTCAGAACGGCTGGGTATTGTTTCTAGATACTCAGATCTAATGGACGTCTTAAACGTTTTATTTAACATCCTAGCCAAAATTTACTGGCAGCGTATTTCTACGAAGACGATGATTCATTGTGCCGCTTTCGTTACGGATAGCGGTGTTAGCACTCTAGTCCTAGGCTCTAAAAAAGTAGGCAAGTCATCTTTAACTTGGAAAAATGCGTGCTACGGCGGCACGGTTTTAGCGGATGATATTTTACTGTGGGACCAATTAACTGGTGAATTTGAATGTTTAGGTCTGCCAGTGCGGCTCAGGCGTCCAGTCCGTTGGCATGGTAACGCCGGACTAGTCAAAAAAGGTGTCATTGCAGGTAAGCACCTCGCATACACTCGAAATTCAATTATCGCCATAGCACCCGCAGGTTATGTTTTTATTCCCGAAGAAATTTTGTTCGCTAAAAGTGTTGGGGTTTTCAAACCAATTCCATTAACAAAAATAAAAAGGATGTTGTTGGATAGCCGAATTAGTTAACGGGAGCAACGCGCGCGCGCGGGAGCAAACACGCAGCCACGCGAGCGTGGGACGCGCAACAAAAAAGGTGGATAAAAGGGTGGATGATCGCCACGCATCAACCACGAAGACAATGATATTTAATGATAATTGGTCTGAGAGTGGTGCCGCTGAAGGGACTCGAACCCCCGACCCCATCATTACGAATGACGTGCTCTACCAGCTGAGCTACAGCGGCCACGGGCGCGCTCTTAGCAAGGTTGCGCGCGCTTGTGTAGACCTTAATGTGATCCGTGTTTAATTTACGCCACGGGCGGCCTGCACCGCGTCTGCGCCCTTACTGGCGTCCTCCTCATCATCAATGCGGAATTCAGGGCCCAAAGTTAACGTATCCTCGCCCGATACGGGCTCGACGATAGGCTCAGATGGGGCTGTCTGCTGCGGGGTTGCAACTGTTTCAGGCGTTTCCACCGCAGCAGGGCTTGGGCCATCCAAGGCACCCACGATCAAAGGCAGCATCTGTTCAGGCCCTTGGAGCGCGGCCTCACTTTGCGGTGGCACCGCCCAATGCAATGTATCGAACCCATCACAATGGGTGCAGGTTGGGCGCCATTCGGCATGAACATGGCCACAGGCCTCGCACAACCATTGCGGCCCACGCGATGCTGTAACTGCTTTTGCAAGCCAAGCCCGCACCAGACGATCTTCACCGCCTTCGCCGCGCTCAATGGCAGCCATAACAGTCAGGCTACGCGCATCTGGCTCATCCTGTGCCAAACTGCCAAGGGCCTTGCGGGCCTCATCAAATTCCTTGGCGGCGATTTGCAATTCCGCCTCCAAAAGGCGCGCCTCACGGTGGCCTTGATGCTGCTTTAACAAAGGACGGAAGCGTTTGATCCGCGCCTCTGGCGTTTCTTCGGGAACGATTTCGGCAAAGGCCGCGGCTAGATCAGGGTGCGGCACAAGACCCCATGCTTTTTGGATCACCGATGCGGCCTGCTTTGCCTTACCCTCGGCAATCGACATGCGCGCCGCCATCACTGCGGCGGGCACAAGGCTTGGAGATTGCCGATTGGCGGATTTTGCCAGCTCTGTCGCGCGGGCAATTTGGCCATCTGCCAAAGCCTCACGCGCATCGGCAAGGGCCAAGACAGCATCACGGCGCTTATGCACATCGCGCGGCAAAGTGCCTGACCGCAGTTTTGCATTCAATGTGGCCCGTGCCCCTGCCCAATCTTCATATTGCGCCTGAAGACGCAGCAAGGTGTCCTGCATATCCGCATTTTTGGGTCGCAGGGCGAGGGCCTTTTCGGCGAGTTTCAAAGCGGTGTCGGTGTCTCCTGCGGCCAATTTCTGCTGCAACAAGCCCCGAACACCGACAAAACGGGTGCGCTCATCTTGAACCAAGGCTTTGAATGCTTCGGTCGCGCGGGCCTTGTCGTCCGCCATTTCCGCCCCTTGGGCAATCAATAAATTCGTCACCTCTGGCCGCGCCAGCAGCTTCGCCGCGCGCTCTGCTTTACGGATGGCCAAATGCCCTTCACCCGCTGCAAGGGCGAGGATCGAGTCGGACAATGCCTCAAACCCACGTTTTTCACTGCGGCGATTGAAATAACGGGTCAATGCAGTTTCATCGCCATTGAGGAAACGGATACCCGCCACGATCAAGCCCGTGAGGCGCATCAAGATCCACACCAAAACCAAAGCGGCCAGCGCCAACAACACCGAGACAAAAGGTGTCAGAACAAATTCGCGCCCTGCCACCGTGATTAGCGCCACATCACCGATCTCAAGGAGATAGGTGGCCCCAATCGCCAAAACGGCGGTGGCGGCTACGAAAATCAGCGCCTTGAGCATGGACCACAACATCACATCGCCCCCCTTAACCCGCTTGACCGATTGCGGCGCGATAGGTTTCGAAGGCCTCAGTCACAGAGAGACGCGCCTCAACCTGAGCGACCCAATCCGAAAATACGGCTTGGGCAGGGGCAGGCAGGGCCGAAAGTTCGGCCAAAGACAAAGACAAATCGCCTTGATCAACGGCCCCTTGCGCACGGGACAAGATTGCATCTGGGTCATCCCCATCACGCGGGCTGAGCGACCGACCACCAATTTGGCCTTGCAGGAACGCCCCGACGCGCGCGCTCATTGTATCGCCTGCCGTTTCGCGCAAGGCAATTGGCAGCGCATCGCGCGCAAAGGACGCAAATTCCGTGCGGAGCTGCGACAGGCGCACTAGCCCCGTCTCGGCCGCAGCGTGCAACAGGGCGGGGGCGGAGATGCCTGATCCTGCCTCCGCATCAGATAGCGCCGCTGCGAATGGCGCACCGCTTTCCATCGCCAATGTCAGGCGCACAATCGCGCTGCTGGCCTGCAGGCGTGCCACTTCACTGGTGATCGTCTCACGCAACGCGGCGAGTTCGGTTTCAGCATCTTCTGAAACGGCCTCAAGCGCGCCCCGCTGGCTGTCTACTAGGGCCTGCAATGTGGCAATCTGCTGATCCAACGCGACACCATTTGCCCCTAAAAGTGAAACATCTATACCTTCGGGGCGGGCTTCAAGCATGGCAATGCGCGATTGCAGATCGGAGAGCGCATTGGCTTGCGCCGCAAGATCGGCGTCAAGCGCATCAAGCTTGGCGGTGATTGGGGTCAAATCAACCTGCGGCACCGAGACTGCATCAAGATCCGTACGAAGATCGGCCAAACCCGCCTCAAGCGGAGCAAGATCGACTGTGGCTGCCCCTTGGCCTGCGAGGCCTGCGCGCAGTTCATCCTGTGTTGCCTCAATAGCAGAGAGACGCGCAGCAATATCATTGGAGGGCTCCGCGCTTGGCAAAAGACTGGCCGTAACGAAGCCAAGCCCTGCAGCAAGGCCACCCCCTAAAACCATCGGCCAGACCGAATTGCGCGGCTTTGGTAAAGGCGGGGCAGCAGGCGCTGTATCGGATTGGCTTGGAACAGCATCCGTTGCGGGTCTCGCTGTCGCTTTCGGCGCAGGTTTTGCAGTGGCCTTTGTCGTGGTCTTTACAGCCGCTTTGGGTGTCGCCTTCGCTGAGGTCGATTTGCGCGCCTGTGATGGTGTTCGCTTTGAACGCGACCCTGTCGAAGCCTGCGAAGATGTTGATTTTTTTTCCGCCATACAGACCTCTTACCCGTCAGAATCATGCTGTCCAGTTACATTGACAGCGTTTTTCAGCAGCTTAGAGCAGCCATCCCATGCGCTCAAGCCTTGCAGGCGACCCGATCGCGCCTCTAGCGAAGATATCTCGCTAGCGCATCAATCATCGCGCCTGCATTAGGGGATTGCGCCACAGATACCCGCGCTTGAAACGCGGCAGGGATGGCGTCAGCAGTCGCTGCACTGATCGCAACAAGCCGCAAATCCGCACGCATGTTTTCTGGCAAAGCCGCAAAAAACAAGGCTGCAGAGCGGGGTGAAAACAGCGGGACAACAATCGACCTATCACTTTGAAAAAGTGAGGTAAATTCAATATCAGGCGCCAGTGCAACCTGCTCGTATATCGCCAAGTGATCAGCAGTCTGGCCTGCAGCTTGCAAGACCTCGCACAGATCGCCCGCTTGGTGGCGCCCATGCAGATGGATCACCCGCGCCGAGCGCGGCAGATCGGCCAAGATCAACGCTGAAAGATCGGTGACATCACCCTCCGCAGATCGCGCCACGAAACCCAAAGCCTGCGCCGCGTGCGCGGTTTTTTGCCCAACACAATAGGCTGTGACCCCCAAAGCTGCGTCAGGTTCCTTTGACAATTCAGCAAAGGCAGAAACGCCGTTTTCCGAGGTGAACACGACCGCATCATAGCGCGAGATATCCACATCCACTGGGATCACAGACATCGTCATCAGCGGATGGATCGAAAGCGCGGGCCGCTGACCCAAAGCCGCCGTCATCTCATCAGCAAACCGCTGCGATTGCGCAGCAGAACGGGTCAGAAGGATCAAGGGGCAAGCATTGTCAGCCATAGTCTGCAATGATACCTGCCTTACGGAGCGCTTACAATTGGCTTCCATCGCAGATATCTTTGGTCTGCAATGGGCGAAGGATCCACGGGGCATGACCGCAGGGCAAAGACTAACCATCTTGGGGCTGGAATCGAGCTGCGATGATACGGCCGCTGCGGTGCTGCGCCGCGAGGCTTCGGGGGATCTTGTTCTTCTGTCTTCTGTTGTGGCAGGTCAAACGTCCCTGCACGCCGAATTCGGTGGCGTGGTTCCCGAACTGGCCGCGCGCGCCCATGCTGAAAAATTGGATCACATGGTCGAAGAGGCTTTGGCGCAGACAGATATCCCCTTAGCCGACATAGACGCCATCGCGGTCACTGCGGGCCCTGGTCTCATTGGCGGCGTTTTGTCAGGCGTGATGGCCGCCAAAGGATTGGCTTATGGTCTCGGCAAGCCCTTGATTGGGGTCAATCATTTGGCAGGCCACGCCCTGACCCCACGCCTGACAGATGGGATGCGTTACCCCTATATGATGCTCTTGGTTTCAGGGGGGCATTGCCAGTTTTTACATGTCAAAGGCCCTGACAATTTCACGCGCCTCGGGAGCACAATTGACGATGCCCCAGGCGAAGCCTTCGATAAGGTTGCACGGATCATGGGATTGCCTCAACCTGGTGGGCCATCAGTGGAAAAGGCGGCACAATCTGGGGATGCCCGCCGATTTTCACTTCCCCGTCCGCTCTTGGATCGCGAGGGCTGCGATATGTCATTCTCAGGCCTAAAAACGGCTGTGCTGCGCCAACGTGATCAATTGGTTGCCGCCCAAGATGGGCTTTTTGAACAAGACCGCGCGGATATTTGTGCCAGTTTCCAAGCTGCAATGCGTGATGTTTTGGCCGAGAAATCACGCCGCGCCTTGGCCTTGGCAGATAGGATCACGGGCTTCGCTGTGGCGGGTGGGGTGGCCGCAAATCAAACCCTGCGCAAGGCGCTTGAGGCTGTCTCGGATGAGGCCAATACGCCATTTGTCGCGCCACCATTGGCCCTATGCACAGACAATGCTGCTATGATCGCTATGGCGGGGCTAGAACGCTATCTCGAAGGGGCGCGGGATGACATGACGTTATCCGCACGCCCACGCTGGCCCTTGGACCAAAGCGCCCATGCCATGCTTGGCTCAGGAAAAAAGGGGGCGAAGGCATGATTGATATCGCAGGCGCAGGCGCCTTTGGCACAAGCCTTGCCATAGCATTGGCCCGTGCGGGTCGGCCCGTTCGCCTTTGGGCTCGCAATGGTGCCGAAAACATGCGCCAATCCCGCGAAAATGCGAAACGTCTGCCCGATATCCGCTTGCCTGACCAAGTAGAGGTCACGGAGGATTTAGACGCGCTGAGAAGCGATATTTTGCTAGTGGCCATTCCCACGCAAAAGCTTGGGTTATTTTTAGATGGCTATAGGCCGCGCGCGGGTCATCTTGTCTCCTGCGCGAAGGGGATTGATTTGACCACGGGTCTTGGCCCTGCATCCCTGCTGAGCGCACGATTTCCAGACAAAGTTGCGTCACAGCTCACGGGTCCCAGTTTCGCGGTCGATATCGCGCGCGGCCTGCCAACTGCCCTGACCTTGGCGTGTCAGGATGCGACCGCCGTGACTGCGCTGCAAAAGGCGCTATCCACGCCCAATTTGCGCCTTTATGGAAGCACAGATGTTATCGGGGCAGAGATGGGGGGCGCCCTTAAAAATGTAATCGCCATTGGGGCAGGTGCAGTCATAGGGCGGGGCTTGGGCGAGAGCGCGCGCGCCGCCTTTATGGCCCGCGGCTTTGCCGAAATGCGTAGGATCGCACACGGGTTTGGCGCGATAGATGAAACGCTTTCAGGACTGTCGGGACTTGGCGACTTAATCCTGACCTGCACTTCGGAAAAATCGCGCAATATGCGCTTTGGCCTCTCCCTGACCCAAGGCACAGCTTGGTCGGAGGACAGCACAGTTGAGGGGGTTGCGACCGCGCGGGGCTTGGCCGCGCGGGCTGAGATTGACACACCCCTTGTCGATGCTGTGGCTAAGCTGAGCGCAGGTGAAGTAGAGTTTGACGAAATAACAGAGGCGCTTTTGGCGCGCCCTTTGACAATGGAGTAAAGAAAATGCGTTACGCGTTGATGTGCACAGACAAGGCCGAAGCCCTACAAACCCGCCTTGATAACCGCGAGTCCCATTTGGCCTATATCGCCGAGACAGGCGTGGTTGAAATGGCAGGCCCACTTTTGGATGAGGCGGGCAAGATGATCGGATCGCTCATCATCATCGAGGTCGAAACCCGCGCAGATGCCGAAGCTTGGGCCACAAATGATCCTTACGCAAAAGCAGGTCTTTTTGCGAAAACCCGCATCGAAGCATGGAAAAAGGTCATCGGCTGATGGCGTATTGGCTGTTCAAATCCGAACCCGACACGTGGAGTTGGGCGCAGCAATGTGCCCGCGGGGATCAAGGAGAGGAATGGAACGGCGTGCGCAATTATCAGGCGCGTAACTTCATGCGGCAAATGGAAATTGGGGATCAGGGGTTTTTCTATCATTCCCAGACCGAAAAGGCCGTGGTGGGCCTTGTCGAAGTCATCGCCACAAGCCACCCCGACAGCACCACGGACGACCCGCGTTGGGACTGCGTGGACATAAAAGCCCTCCATCCCATGCCCCGACCTGTGAGTTTGGAAATGGTTAAAGCCGAGCCCCGTCTTGCAGAAATGGCCTTGCTGCGCCAATCGCGCCTCTCAGTGCAACCCGTGACACCAGAGGCTTGGGATATCATCTGTAAAATGGGTGGGCTGGAATAAAAAAGGAGGGCCCCGATCAGATCGGAACCCTCCGCCACCCACGCGCTCTTCTCGCTCCGCACGTGTTCGAATGAGGGCCCGCCATACTGATCAGGCAGGGTGTGGATAACATAACCGCCTGCAAGCAATCAAAGAAAAAGCACCTCGAATTTTATCGATCACATATGAAGACCCCCAACAGCGCCGTGGCAGTTGGGGGCCTGTTTGACTGATAAAGCGGTCAGGGTCAGCGATAGACGCTTTCTTTGCCAAAATGCTTGACCAGCATGTAATAAATCACAGCGCGGTATTTGTTCCGCTCTGAGCGACCATAGATTTCGATGACGCTATTGATCGCATCCATCAACTGAGGGCCATCGGCCAGACCCAGTTTCTTGATCAAAAAATTATTCTTCACCGTTTCCAATTCGGACGGTTGGCTGCCTGCCACTGTTGAGGCATCCGCATTGTAAATGGATGGCCCTAGACCAATCGTCACCTTTGTCAGAAGATCCATATCCGCATCCATGCCACATTTGTTTTTCAAATCGCCCGCATATGTGCGATTAAATCATCACGTTTGCCCATCACAAACTCCCCCTAAAGACACATTGGCCCGAAGGGTAATCCCATCGGGCTAAGGGTAGACTGGCAAGTCGCATATAGAAAATAAACCTAAAAATAAAAGATCGGGCGTTTTGCTCGATCTTTCAATCTTTTCAGCCATATCGCGCGGGGTCGCGCGTCAGTAGCGGTAATGCTCTGGCTTGAACGGACCTTCAGGCTGAACGCCGATATAATCCGCTTGGGATTTATCCAGCTTGGTCAGCTTCACGCCAATCCGATCCAAATGCAGACGGGCCACTTTCTCGTCCAAATGCTTGGGCAGAATGTAAACCTCGTTCTTATAATTCCCGCCATTCTTCCACAGTTCAATCTGCGCAAGCACCTGATTGGTGAAAGAGGCGGACATCACGAAAGAGGGGTGGCCTGTAGCATTGCCAAGGTTCAACAAGCGGCCTTCAGACAAAAGAATGATGCGGCTGCCCGAGGGCATTTCGATCATATCCACTTGCTCTTTGATATTCGTCCATTTGTGGTTTTTCAAAGCCGCAACTTGGATCTCATTGTCGAAATGGCCGATATTGCCCACAATGGCCATATCCTTCATCTCACGCATATGTTCGATGCGGATGACGTCCTTATTGCCCGTGGTGGTGATAAAGATGTCGGCACTTGCGACCACATCTTCCAAAAGCACCACTTCAAAGCCATCCATGGCCGCTTGCAGCGCACAAATCGGGTCAACCTCGGTGACTTTGACGCGCGCGCCCGCGCCGCGCAAACTCGCGGCGGAACCTTTGCCCACATCGCCATACCCACAGACGACAGCAACCTTACCCGCCATCATCGTGTCAGTCGCGCGGCGGATGCCGTCAACGAGCGATTCCTTACAGCCGTATTTATTGTCGAATTTCGACTTTGTGACGCTGTCATTGACGTTGATCGCAGGGAAGGGCAACTGACCCTCACGCACCAATTGATAAAGGCGGTTCACGCCTGTGGTGGTTTCCTCAGACACGCCCTTGATCTGGTCGCGCACTTTGGTAAACCAGCCCGGGCTTTGCGCCATGCGCTTTTTGATCTGCGCTTTGATCACTTCTTCTTCTTCAGATTGCGGGACGGGGATGATGTCCTCGCCCGCTTCAGCGCGCGCGCCCAAAAGAACGTAAAGGGTCGCATCGCCGCCATCGTCCAAGATCATGTTGGGGCCATCCTCAAAGAGGAAGGATTTATCAAGATAATCCCAATGCTCTTCCAAGGTTTGGCCTTTGATCGCGAAAACAGGAATGCCGGCCTTGGCAATCGCGGCGGCCGCGTGATCTTGGGTCGAGAAGATATTGCAGCTTGCCCAACGCACATCGGCACCCAAAGCCGCCAATGTTTCAATCAAAACGGCGGTCTGAATGGTCATATGCAAGGAGCCGACAATGCGCGCGCCTTTGAGGGGCTTTTCTGCGCCATATTCTGCACGCAATGCCATCAAGCCTGGCATTTCCGTTTCAGCAATGTCCAATTCTTTGCGGCCATAATCGGCAAGGGCGATATCTTTGACGATGTAATCGATCACGAGTGCAGCCTCCTTGAGGGCGGATAATCATGTCTCTAATTTGGCGTGGCCATAGCAGCCTTGCGGCCGCACGGCAATGGCGCTGCGCCCATTCGCGCGGGATGCGTTGCATCTGAAGCGAGGGGCTTTATGGTTTCGCAAAACGTGAAGGACAAAAGAACCTATGCCGCGCTCAACACCCATCCGTGCTTGGCAACGAATGCTATCGGGTCGAAGGCTAGACCTGCTTGATCCCACACCCGTTGATATCGAGATCGAGGACATTGCCCATGGCCTCGCGTTCGTAGCGCGTTGGAACGGCCAAACGCGCGGCGATTATCCGTATTCCGTGGCTGAGCATTCGCTGTTGGTTGAACAGATTTACGACCTGCAACATCCCAACGGCCCCGTGAAATGGAATCTGGCTGCGCTTTTGCACGATGCGCCCGAATATGTGATTGGCGATATGATAAGCCCCGTTAAATCCGCCGTAGGGCCCGGATATGGGGAGTTGGACGCACGCTTAACCGCTGCAATTCATCTGCGGTTTGGCCTGCCTGCTGAATTGCCCAGAACTGTCAAAACACGGATCAAACAAGCGGATCGCATCAGCGCGTGGATCGAAGCCGTGCAAATCGCAGGCTTTTCAGAAGCCGAAGCAGATCAATTTTTTGGCAAGCCCGAAGCCAAGCTTCTGTCGCAAATCACCCTTGCGCTGCGCCCACCCGCAGAGGTGCGCGCAGATTTCACCGCACGGTACAACGCTCTCATCGCGCGGATTTAAGACTTACTTAGGGCTGCGCTTCGCCAAAATCCGTTGCAACGTGCGGCGATGCATATTCAAGCGCCGTGCCGTCTCGGACACATTGCGATCACAGAGCTCATACACGCGTTGAATATGCTCCCAACGCACGCGGTCAGCGCTCATCGGGTTTTCGGGCGGTGGGGGGAGATCATCATCACTGGCCAAAAGCGCGGCGGTAATGTCATTTGCGTCCGCTGGTTTCGACAGATAATCAGTCGCGCCAATCTTTACCGCAGCGACCGCAGTTGCAATCGCGCCATAACCCGTCAAGACGACAATTCGCGCATCGGGCCGTTTCGCGCGGAGTGTTTCCACAACATCCAAGCCATTGCCATCTTCAAGCCGCAAATCGACAACCGCATAAGCAGGCGGGCGGGCCATCGCGATGGCTTTCCCTGCTGTCACAGTTTCGGCGGCTTCGACCTCAAAGCCACGCTTTTCCATGGCGCGCTGCAATCGGCGCAGAAACGGCTCGTCATCATCCACCAAGAGAAGTGACTTATCAGGCCCGATATCCCGTAAACTGCGCTCTTGCGACATTGGCGTTCCTCCCATGGAGCCAGTCTGCCCAAGGCTCTGGCGGCCAAAATTGGTCTATATAGCTTAATTAGGGAGAAAATCTGCGCGGGTCAAATGCACGATGTCCGTGACCCACGCAAAGTGATTTGCAAGCAATGGTTTAGCTGCTTGCATCGAGGAAACACTGCACCGCATCTGCCATCTCTGCAGGGGCAGTATCGCGGCGGAAGAATTCGACAAACCCTGCATCAGGCAACACCAAATAGGTAAAAGTCGAATGATCCACCAAATAATATGGATCGCTCCCATCGTCATGGCTGTTGTAATAGGTGCGATACGCACGGCTTGCAGCGGCAACTTGTGCATCACTCCCCGTCAGGCCGATCATATCGGGGTGAATGTTTTCGGTAAATTCGCGCAGCCTTTCGGGCGTGTCGCGCTTGGGATCAATTGAAATAAAAACCGGCAAGACGGCTTCACCGCGTGCGGCGAGAATATCCACCACTTCTGCATTGCGCACCGTGTCCAGCGGGCAAACATCAGGACAAAACGTGTAGCCAAAATAAAGCAAGGTTGGCTCAGTGATCAGCGCCTCGCTTGTGACCAACGCGCCGTCCTCAGTGATCAATTCAAACGGGCCGCCAATGGTATCAGACCCGCCCGCGATAACGGTTGAGCGGCATTGCGCATAGGCATCCTCGTTTTGAACAAGCCCCGTGCCGCCAAGCGCGCTTGGTTGTTGAAACAATGTCAAAGGCGAGCGCCCTTGCAAGATCAATGCCGTTGTCCCACCCAAAACCAGAACGAGAATTGCAAAGGCACCAATTGCAAAATACCGTGTCATGAAGCAGCCTTTCACCGCGTTAGTCCCATGTGGAGCAATCTATTGCGAGACCCGCAGAAATTCATCCCCACCTGACTGTGACAGAAAGCCCCAATGACCAAAGACCCCGCCCAAAGATTATTTGCCGATGATGCGCGCAGCGATTGGGTGCGATTAGAGACGCTGTTGCTGTTGCGCTGGTTGGCGATCATTGGCCAGACGATCACTGTCGCCATTGCCGCCTATTTCATTGGCCTTCGGGTGGAATTGGGCCTGTGCTTTTTGGCCATTGGCGCGAGTGTCATCTCCAATCTTGTCGCGATGGCTATTTTCCCACGCAGCCAGAGATTGTCTGATCGCGATGCGATGCTTACCCTTCTTTTTGACCTTACACAGTTGGGGTTTTTGCTGTTTCTGACAGGGGGGTTAAACAATCCTTTCGCCTTGTTGATCTTGGCGCCTGTAACCATTTCGGCCACCGCACTGACGCTAGGTTCAACCGTCATGCTTGGCGGGATTGCCATTGGTTTGATTACAGTTTTGGCCTTTTACCATGTGCCACTACGCAGTTTGGACGGATCAGTTCTACAAATCCCCCAGCTTTTTTTGCTTGGGTTTTGGATTGCGATTGTCATCGGCATCGTCTTTCTATCCTCCTATGCGCGGCGCGTGACCAAAGAAACGCATTCGATGAATCAGGCTCTCTTGGCCACGCAAATGGCCCTTGCGCGGGAACAAAAGCTCACCGATCTTGGGGGCGTGGTCGCTGCAGCGGCCCATGAACTGGGCACACCCTTAGCCACGATAAAACTTGTCTCTAGCGAATTGGCCGATGAACTGGCTGAGGCGTTATCAAGCCGGCCCGATCTGTTCGAGGATGCAAAATTGATCCGTGACCAAGCGGATCGGTGCCGTGATATCCTTCATTCCATGGGGCGAGCGGGCAAGGATGATTTGCAAATGCGGTCCGCCCCCTTTGGCGAAGTGCTCCGCGAAGCGGCGGAACCCCATGCTGATCGGGGTATTGACCTGCTCTATGATCTGGCACCCGCCCTACCCGATGTCGGCGATGAGGACAGTACCCCGCTTGTGATCTATCGCAAGCCTGAAATCATCCACGGCCTTCGCAATCTTGTCCAAAACGCCGTAGACTTTGCCAATGCGACAGTCTGGATTGAGGCAACATGGGATTTGGCCGAAATCCGTCTTTGCGTCATTGACGATGGCGCGGGTTTTCCCCCTGAGGTGTTAAGCAGGCTGGGCGATCCATTTTTACGCCGCCGCACCAGACAATCCAACAGCCCGCAACGTGTCGGGTATGAAGGCATGGGACTTGGCCTATTTATCGCCAAAACCCTATTAGAGCGTTCGGGCGCGCGGGTTAGCTTTCGCAATTCCAGCGACCCATTCCTGACAGCAGCGGAAAAAGGCGCCAAGCGCGGCGCGGTGGTTGAAGTTGTTTGGCCAAAGTCGCGGATTTGTTTGTCTGAAGAGGAACGAAATACGCCCCTAGGACAAAACAAACCTTTTTCTCCGTGAAAAACCCTCAAAATTTACGATAATTAACAGAATATTAAGATTTAATCCCCAGTGTTATCCACAAGGGGTGTTTATGCCCTTCACGCAGCGCGCGTTCATTCTGAACAGTGAGCGCGCCAATATTAATTGGACGATGCACATCTCTGGGGGGTAAGGGTATGGCCGCAATCGGCGCAAACCCGCTATTCATGGTCGGTGGTGTCAGCTTCTTGGCGGCTTTGGTGGCTAGCCTGATGGTTCAGTTTGTCATTTTGCAACAAGGCCGCAAACTGGGGGAGCGGATGGATCGCATCCCGCAAGATGCAATGCGGAAATATGTGTTTCGCGAAAATTACCTGATTTCAGATGTCGAAGCGACTGATTGGTATTTGGCCGATCCCGAGGATCGCGCAGGCGCTTGGCGCAATCTTGCCCTAGGCTTAGAGCATCTGCACCAATCACAATGCTGATGAATTACGCCACATCACAAAACGGGTAAATATCGAAGGCCGATCCCTTCTCTATGGCTTGCGCCCCGTCTGATCCCTTGTAAACTTGGCGCAATGTCTGATGGATCCGCTGCACCCCTCTCTGATTTGCCGCCTTGCCATGCGCATCTGCGCTTGGCTTCGCCCAAAGCCATGTCAGAATTTGCAGAGGCCCTCGCACCGCTTTTGGAGCCAGGTGATGTTTTGGCGCTTTCTGGTGATCTTGGCGCAGGTAAAACCCATTTCGCGCGTGGGGTGATCCGAACCCGACTCGCGCAAATCGGACGCGTGGAGGACATCCCCTCCCCAAGTTTTACGCTGGTGCAAATCTACGAGGCCCGCCCCTGTGAGGTTTGGCATGTTGATCTGTATCGCCTCGGTGATCCGCGTGATGTGGATGAGTTGGGCCTTAGAGATGCGTTTGAAACCGAAATATGCCTGATCGAATGGCCCGAACGGATGATGGCCGATCTCCCAACGCGCACAATCTGGCTTTCGTTTATATATGACCAAAGCGCCCCTGATCAGCGTCACATCAGGCTCTGTGCGTCCCAAGATCATCCCAAACTTCCGCAACTTTGCGCCTTGGCTGAGAGGTATCCATGACCATGCTCTCACCAGAGGCACGCGCTTTTCTCGACCGCATGGGATGGGGCATGGCCAAGCCAAGCCCAGTTGCAGGCGATGCTTCGGCGCGCAGCTATACCCGCCTGCATCTCTCAGACGACTATAGTGCGGTTCTGATGCAGACGCCTAAAAGCAAAATCAAAAGCCAAGCGGCGTTTCGCGATGTGGCCGCCCATTTGCGCGGCTTGGGCTTGTCGGCGCCCACAGTTTTTGGCGAAGATGCTGATGCAGGCCTCCTCTTGGTTGAGGATTTTGGTGATCAAACCTACAGCGCAATTTTGGATCAAGGCCTGACCCTTGAGGTTGAGCTTTATCGCACCACGCATGATCTTTTGGCGGTTTTGGCGCGGACGGGCGCAATGGGTGGGTTACCCATTTTGGCCGCCGCTGAATTGGCGCGATTGACCGCAGTCACCTTTGAAGAATTGCCCGAAGACCACGCGCTGAAATCTGAACAAGCCGCCTTTCAAAACGACCTACAAGGCCTTGCAACATGGATCTTGCGGGGCGTGCCTGTGACGGTGTTGCGCGATTTCCATGCAGGAAATTTGATTTGGCTACCTGACCGCACAGGGCTGCAACGTGCGGGCGTGATTGATTTTCAAGACGCACTCTGCGGCCCCAAAGGCTATGATCTCGTCTCGCTGATTGATGATGCACGGCGCGATCTGTCGCTGGAATTGCGCACCACATTGATCCGCGATCATGCGCATATTTTGAACATCAGCGAAGATGATATGATCCTGAGGACAAGCCTGCTCTCGCTGCAACGCAACTTCCGTATTTTGGGGCTGTTCCACCGCCTCGCGCGGACAGGGAAACCAGGGTATCTGCGGCATATGCCACGGGTTGCCGCCCATATTCTTCGCGCTTTAGACCATCCAACGCTTGCGCCCTTGGCCGCAACAGCGCGTGCGATCTGCGCGCATTATCTGCAATCCACCGCCAATCACGCCCCCCGCGGTGCAATGATCATGGCCGCAGGGTTTGGCACGCGTATGGGGGCGTTAACCAAAACCACGCCAAAGCCGTTGCTGCGGGTGGCGGGACGAGCCTTGATTGACCATGCGCTTGATGTTGCACACGCGGGGCATGCAGCGCCATGTGTGATCAACACCCATTATCACGCCAATCAAATGCGCCACCATCTGCGCAAAGACGAGGTCATCCTCAGCGAAGAGCAGCCAGAGATTTTGGAGTCAGGCGGCGGTATTCGCTATGCCCTGCGCTACTTCTCGGATACTGCGATTTTTACACTGAATTCTGACAATGTTTGGACGGGCCTAAACCCCTTTGCCACGCTGTCTGCTGCTTGGCGGCCCACAGAAATGGATGCGCTGATGCTGCTCATCCCACGGGACAAGGCCACAGGCCGTCAGGGGGATGGTGACTTGGGCCTTGATGCATCGGGGCGGATTTTGTTTGACGATCCCCAAAAGCCCTATGTGTTCACAGGCGCACAAATCCTAAAGACCGCACCAATCGCCGCAATGGATATCCCCAAGTTCGGACTCCGGATGCTGTGGGAAACCCTTGCGCGAAAGGCGCGGCTGTTTGGTGTCATCCATCAGGGCGGATGGGCCGATGTTGGGCATCCAGAGGGGATCACGTCAGCAGAAGAATTGCTTGCCACCGAAAAGATCGCCCTCACATGAGCGGGCGAAACCTCTTTGCCACCCCCATTGGGGTAGAGTTTACCTCAGCATTGATTGCAGGGCTGGACGCACGGCTTGCAGGGCAGCCACTCGAGGGGATTGCACGCGTGGAAATTTGGGTGAACTCCGCCCGAATGGAACGAAATCTGCGCGCCCAATATCTGCGCAAGGAGGCGGCATTTTTGCCCCGCATTCGGCCCTTCGAGGCCATGGCGCATCTGCCTGATTTGGGTGGTATGGCACAACCCGCCTCAGATTTGCGGCTGCGTTTGCATCTGGCGCAACTGGTCGGACGGCTTTTGGATGCAGCCCCTGATTTAGCACCGCGTGCCTCAATCTGGTCGCTTGCCGATAGCCTTGCCGATTTATTGGCGGAAATGCACGAAGAACGGGTCGCGCCCGAGGTACTAGAGCGTCTGAATGTCGAAGGACATTCAGAACATTGGCAGCGCAATCTAGAGTTCATCAAAATCCTACGGCACTATTTTGAGGACAACCCCGAGCTGCTCACCCAAGCTGCACGCCAAAGCAGTTTGATTGATCGTTTAGCGCAACATTGGCAGGATAACCCACCTGACCATCCCGTGATTATTGCGGGCTCAACAGGGTCACGCGGGGCCACCGCGCGTCTGATGAAGGTGGTTGCAGGGCTTAATCACGGCGCGGTGGTTCTGCCAGGATTGGATTATGATCTGCCGCATGACATTTGGCAGGCGCTTTTGTCGGGCGATGGCCCCACGGGCGGCCTGACGGGGCAAGACCATCCGCAATACCGATTGGCAAAATTTGCGCATGACTTGAATGTGAACCCTTGGGAAATCCCCCGTTGGATTGAAACCACGCCCCATAATGAAAACCGCAATCGCCTTGTATCCCTTGCCCTGAGACCTGCCCCACAAACGGATCAATGGCTTGAGGAAGGGCCAAAACTTAACGATCCCCAAGGCGCTCTGCGCGATGTGAACTTGATTGAAGCTGAAACCCCGCGCGAGGAGGCGATGAGCATCGCCCTCGGACTGCGTCACGCCATCGAGGCGGACAAACGGGTCGCGTTAATATGCCCTGATCGGATTTTGGTGCGTCAGGCCTGTGCCATCCTTGCCAGATGGTCGCTCTACCCTGATGATTCTGCGGGCGTGCCCTTGGGGGAAACAGCATCGGGGCGCTTCTTGCGCCATGTCAGTGATCTGATGCTTGCGCCTTTGACGGGCGAGCAGTTGTTGATCATGCTCAAACACCCGCTTTGTCATTCTGGCGGCGAAGATCGGGGCGCGCATCTGCGCCGCACCCGTGAGCTAGAACAAAAGATGCGGCGGTGTCTGTGGGCGTTCCCAAAACGATCTCAGATTATGGATTGGGCGGCTGAGCAAACCGATGATCCAGACCTGATGATCTGGGCGGACTGGGTTTGCCGCGAATTGATAGATCGGCCCGTCTTGCCACAATCAGGTGCGATGGTTGAGTTCGTGCGCGCACATATCGCCTGGGCCGAGCGTTTGGCAGCGGGCCCTCAGGCTACAACCGAGGCCGAAGCATCGGGCGCACTTTGGCGCCAAAATGCGGGCGAAGAGGCGCTACGCCTGATGAACCGCTTAGGCGAAGAAGCCGATGCCGCAGGCGCAGTGAGCTTGCGTGATTATCGTGACCTCTTTTCTGGCATCCTCAGCGAGGCCCTTTTGCGCAACCCCGTCCGACCACATGCAGATCTGTTGATCTGGGGGCCGATGGAGGCGCGGGTGCAAGGCGCAGATCTTTTAATCCTTGCAGGCTTGAACGAAGGGGTTTGGCCCAATTCAAGCGGCGCTGATCCATGGCTTAATCGCGCCATGCGGGCTGAGGCGGGGTTGCGCCTCCCAGATCGGCGCATCGGCCTTGCCGCGCATGATTTCCAACAGGCACTCGGCGCGCAAGAAGTTTGGCTCACCCGTGCAAAACGCGATGCAGAGTCCGCCACCATCCCGTCCCGATGGCTCAACCGCTTGGTGAACCTCCTTCGTGGCAGCAGCGATGCAAGCCGCGCGGCCTTGAGTGAAATGACCGAACGAGGCGCGTTTTGGTTAAGCCTTGCCGCAGAGATCGACAGACCAGAGGCACAAGACCTAAAGCCACGCGCCAAACGACCTGCCCCGAAGCCCCCCGCCGATGCGCGACCAAAATCCCTTTCGGTGACGCGCATAGAGACCCTCGTGCGCGACCCTTATGCGATTTACGCCCGCTATGTATTGGGTCTGTATAAATTGGGCGAATTAAACGCCCTGCCCAATGCCGCAGATCGGGGAACCGCGCTGCACCGCGTGTTGGAGCGCTTCGTTGACCAATGCCGCAGTGCCGAAGATTTCGGCGACCTGACATCCGCCCGAACAAACCTTTTGACCATGGCCGATGAGGTATTTGCCATAGATGTCCCATGGCCCTCGGCCCAACGGATGTGGCGCGCCAAGCTCGTTAAATTCGCCGATTGGTTTCTTGAAGGAGAAGCGAAGCGGCGCCAAACCCAAACGCCTGAATTGCTTGAGGCCAAAGGATCTTGGCCGATTGCCGAGATTGATTTCACCCTCACCGGCAGTGCAGATCGAATTGACCGCGATCAAAACGGGAATTTATGGATTTACGACTATAAGACAGGATCCGCTCCAACGCCCAAGCAAGAAGCGAACTTTACGAAGCAACTTTGGCTTGAGGCTTTGATGGCCGAAGCGGGCGCGTTTACGGGCAAACCTGAAACCGTTGTAGGGCATGGCTATCTTGCACTTGGGAAACAATCGGATGGCAGCGATTACATCACTGCAGATGATCTGCGCGGCATGTATGAAAGCTTCCTGACACTCATCCGCGCCTATCAGTCGCCCGATAAAGGCTATATCTCACGGCGCGCTGTGTTTGATCAGAATTTTGGCGGCGATTATGATCACCTCGCACGCTACGGGGAATGGGACGAAACAGAACTTCCACCACAGGAGGCTGACCCAGAATGACCCTGACCCCGCAAAAATTTGATGAAGCCACACTGGCTCAGGTGATTTCAGCGGATCCTTTGCGCTCGACCTGGCTGTCGGCCAATGCTGGATCCGGAAAGACGCGGGTTCTGACAGATCGCGTATCGCGCCTCTTGCTGCAATCTGTGCCGCCTGAACGGATTTTATGCCTAACCTATACCAAGGCTGCCGCGGCGGAGATGCAAAACCGCCTTTTCGCGCAACTTGGCAAATGGGCGATGTTAGCCGATGCCGAGTTAATCAAAGCCTTGGCAAAATTAGGGGTAGCCGAAGACGACCTTGGCACAGACACGCTCGCCCATGCCCGCACGCTGTTTGCGCGGGCGGTTGAGGCACCGGGCGGTTTGAAAATCCAGACAATCCACTCCTTTTGCGCCTCAGTTTTGCGGCGCTTTCCTGTTGAGGCGCACATTTCGCCCGCCTTTGAGGAAATGGACGATCGCGACCAGACCGACCTCATTTCGGAAATCCTCGAAGATATGGCCACCGATAGTCTTGGACATGGCCGTATCGCATTGGATGCGGTCGCCCCGTTTGTGTCTGACCTCGATGGGCACGAACTGGCCAAGGCGGTCATCAACAAGCGAGAGGCGTTTGATCCTGCCGCCACAGAAGCCCAACTGCGCCAGTTTTTTGAGCTTGGAACCAAGACCTTTGCAGATCTGATCGCTGAGACATTCATGGGGGATGAACAGGCACTTTGCGATAAATTGGCCAAGCTGTTGACCTATGACAACACTCGCCAAAAAAGGGCCAAGATCACGCTCGAAACCTATGATTGGTCAAAACACAGCCTTGCTTCCATCGCTGCGATAGAAGATGTTTTCGTCAACGGATCAACGGCGAAAACCAATCCAGATCAGGCCAAAGGCGCCACAATTTTCAACACAGATGTGCGCAAGGCAATGGGGGATGATTTCCCTGCGCTCTGCGATTTCATGGAGCGCCTTGCAACAGCGCGGCAGACCCGCCGCGCCTTGACCATGTTTGAAAAATCAAACGCGCTTCATCAATTTGCGGCAGAGTTTCTCACCAGATATGATCGCGCCAAGGAACGGCGCGGTTGGCTTGATTTTGACGACCTGATCCGTCTGACCAATCGACTTTTGACCAAAACCAGTCTGGCCCAATGGGTGTTGTTCCGCCTTGATGGCGGCATCGACCATATGCTTGTCGACGAGGCGCAAGATACCTCTCCCGCGCAATGGCAGATCATTGCAAAACTGGCAGAAGAATTTGCGGCGGGCCAATCCGCGCGCGATGGTTTGACCCGCACAATTTTCGTTGTGGGGGACAAAAAGCAATCCATCTATTCTTTCCAAGGGGCCGATCCCGAAGGGTTTGATCGCATGCGCGATGAGTTTGATCATCGCCTTGCCGCAGTGCAGTCGAAACTCCATAAAAACGTGCTGAAATATTCCTTCCGCTCGGCGCCAAGCATTTTGCAATTGGTTGACCGCGTAGCCGCCGATCAAGCCTATGCAGGTTTGGGTCAAGATGTGGAACACGCGGCCTATTTTAGCGACCTTCCCGGGCGGGTGGATATTTGGCCCGCAATTCCAAAAACCGAAAAAGCGGATATCCCCGAGTGGGACAGCCCCGTGGATTTGGTTCATGACAGCCACCACACCGTGATTTTGGCTGATCAAATCGCTGATTTCATCTCGCAGAAAATCAATTCAAAGCAGATGATCCGCCTGAAAGGGGTAGACCCGCGTCCTGTGCGACCGCGTGATTTTTTGATCTTGCTGCGCAAGCGCAGTGATTTGTTTCACCAAATCATCCGCGCGCTCAAGTCACGGAATTTGCCCATCATGGGCGCGGATCGCCTGCGCATCAGCGCAGAACTGGCTGTGCGCGATCTCACGGCATTGATGAACTTTCTTGCGACACCAGAAGACGATCTTTCACTGGCTGCTTTTTTGCGCTCTCCCCTTGGCGGTTTGAGCGAAGACCAACTTTACGTGTTAGCCCATGGCAGGGCGGGCACGCTGTGGCAGGCGCTCTCTAACCACTCTGCTTACGCGGGGATCGTGTCCACGCTGCGGGAGTTGCGGAACAAAGCTGATTTTGAGAGGCCCTACGAGATTCTGGAAAATATCCTCACCCAAAAAGATGGCCGGCGCGCTTTGATTGCGCGGTTGGGTCAAGAGGCCGAGGATGGGATCAACAGCCTGCTGCAACAGGCGATGAGCTATGAGCGCCACGATGTGCCTAGCATTGCGGGCTTTGCTGCATGGCTTCGGCGCGGGGATGTGACCATCAAGCGGGACATGTCAGGGGATGATGAACAAATCCGCGTCATGTCCATTCACGGGGCCAAGGGTTTAGAAGCCCCGATTGTGATCCTGCCCGATACAGCGCGACAGAATAGTCGTGGCGGGGGTGGGGTTAATCTGCTTCAACCCAAAGACGGGCCACTGATTTGGGCGAATTCGTCAGACGACCTCGATACCGATCTGCGCGAAGTCCACGAGGCGCGCAAAGCCGCGCAGAATGAGGAAGAAAACCGCCTGCTTTACGTTGCAATGACCCGTGCAGAGACTTGGTTGGTCGTCGCAGCCGCAGGTGATTTATCAGCAAAGTCGGGGGACAAACTATGTTGGTATGATCAAATTCGCGCCGCCGCAGAAAACCTGCCCAATGTGAAAGCCATAGACATGGCGGGGCAAACGGGGCTGCGACTGGAGAATGGCAACTGGGATAGTCACGCTCTCGAAACATCTGAACCCGCCTCGCCTCAAGGTGTTTCTGCACAGGTGAAAGCAGCCCTCGCCTCATGGGTGCGACAAGCACCGCCTCCAAAGGCAAAAGACAAACCTGCGCTCAGCCCTTCAGATTTGGGGGAGACACCCGCACCTAGCCCGCAAGAGGCCGCCCTCAAGACCCAATGGCGCGATGCGGAGGCAGCCAAACTGCGGGGGCGGCGTCTGCATCTGTTGTTAGAGCATTTGCCCAAAACAACACCCGCCGCATGGGCTGCAACCGCGCCCATGATTTTGGCGGCTGAGGGCGATTACAGCCCAGAGGAATGCGCCGCCCTCTTGAGAGAGGCAGAGCGCGTCTTGACCCACCCCAATTTGCGTGAGCTGTTTGTAGAGGATGCCTTGGCCGAAGTGCCGCTGACAGCCTTTAACAAAACATTGAACCATCAGGTCTATGGCGTAATCGACCGCTTGATCCTGCGCGATGCAGAAGTGTTGGCGGTGGATTTCAAATCCAATCAAATCGTGCCGCAAAGCCCTGCTGAGGTTTCCGAAGGTTATTTGCGCCAAATGGCGGCCTATGGCGAAATGCTAAGGGCGCTATATCCCACACGGGTCGTGAAATTGGCTATTTTGTGGACAAGTGGGCCAAGCTTGATGGAGCTGCCCGATAATCTTTTAGAACAAGCGCTGCAAAGAGCCGCAGGGAAAGGCGTGGGTTCTTGACGCGGGGCAACGGCATTCATAGGTTCCGTGTTAACCACTGTCATCCCAAGGAGGGCTATATCATGGCCACGACCGCAGTTACCGATGCGACCTTCGATAGCGAAGTTCGCCAATCCTCTCTCCCCGTCATTGTTGATTTTTGGGCAGAATGGTGTGGCCCTTGCCGCCAAATTGGCCCCGCTTTGGAAGAACTTTCGTCTGAGTTTGAGGGCAAGGTGAAAATCGTCAAAGTGAATGTTGATGAGAACCCATCCTCGCCGATGGAGCTGGGCGTGCGCGGCATCCCTGCATTGTTCATGTTCAAAGATGGCGAAGTGATTTCAAACAAGGTCGGCGCAGCGCCTAAAGCCGCGCTTCAGAAATGGATCGAAGACACGATCTAATTCACTTCTCAGATATGATCAAAAGGGCGCCCTGATGGGGCGCCCTTTTTCGTATGCCTCTGCCTGAAGGGAGGGAGGATCAGGCAGAGGTAGCGTTCTTTACTCAGCCTTTGGTGAAGTCAGGATAGGCTTCCATGCCCAGCTCTGCCACATCAAGGCCACGGATCTCGTCCTCCTCGGATGGGCGCAGACCCATGATGCCTTTGAGGATGATCCAGACGATCAGCGAGGTTACAAAGACGAAGGCACCGATTGCCGCGATACCGATGATCTGCGCGCCCCAGTTTCCTGTGTAGAAGGCAACGGCAAGTGTGCCCCAGATACCTGCTACAAGGTGAACAGGGATTGCACCCACGACATCGTCGATCTTCATTTTGTCGAGCATTGGCACCGCAAAGACCACAATGACACCACCCACAGCACCAGTCAGCAGAGCGCCGAACAAGGACGGAGCGAGAGGCTCGGCAGTGATCGACACCAGACCTGCGAGAGCGCCGTTAAGCACCATGGTCAAGTCAACCTTACCAAATAGAACCTGTGTCAGGATCAGGGCGGCAACGGCACCTGCTGCTGCGGCCATATTGGTGTTGGCGAAGATACGGCTTACATCCGCAACGTCACCCACAGTGCCCATGGCCAACTGCGAACCACCGTTAAAGCCAAACCAACCCAACCACAGGATGAATGTGCCGAGCGTGGCCAAGGCAAGGTTAGAACCAGGCATTGGGTTCGTCTTGCCGTCTTTGAACTTGCCCAAACGGGGGCCAAGGACGATAGCACCTGCTAGTGCGGCAAAGCCACCTGCTGCGTGCACAAGGGTCGAGCCTGCGAAGTCGGAGAACCCAAGTTCAGACAACCAGCCACCGCCCCACTGCCAAGATGCTTCAATCGGGTAGATGAAGCCAGTCAGCACGACAACGAAGACCAAAAACGGCCATAGTTTAATGCGCTCGGCCAATGTGCCCGAAACAATCGAAGCCGTCGTGGCGCAGAACATCAACTGAAAGAAGAAGTCGGAACCGACAGATGCGTAATCCAATGCGGTATCTTCGGGGGACACGCCGACAGGCTCAAGTGAGGTTGGCGCAAAGGCCCCAAGCCAACCGCCGATGCTCCAACCATCGCCTGGATACATCAGGTTAAAGCCAACCAACCAATACATGATCGCAGCCAAAGAAAAGAGCGCGATATTTTTGGTCAGCTGCATGGTGACATTCTTGGAACGCACCAGACCCGCTTCCAACATGGCGAAACCTGCCGCCATCCAGAACACGAGGAAACCACCCATCAAGAAAAGAAGGGTCGTCAAAATATAAGATGTGTGAAGCGCAGGTTCACCCGTAGCAACGGTGGCGTCCTGTGCAAGCCCCATCGAAGGCAGCGCGACCGAAGCGGCCACGGCGGCGATGGGAAAGAGGAATTTGGTATTCATTGAAATGATGTCCTTCTTGTCGAAAGAGCGCTCAAAGCGCATCGTCGCCTGTTTCGCCCGTGCGCACGCGCAACGAAGACGCAACGTCCAGAACGAAAATCTTGCCATCGCCGATTTTGTCGGTTTTGGCGGTTTTGTGGATGGTGTCGACCACCTGGTCAGCAAGACCATCAGCGACCACGATTTCCAGTTTGACTTTCGGCACGAAGTTCACGGCATATTCCGCGCCGCGATAGATTTCAGTATGACCAGATTGCGAGCCAAAGCCTTTGATCTCGGTCACCATCATGCCGCGCACGCCGATCGAAGTGAGCGCCTCGCGCACTTCTTCCAGCTTGAACGGTTTAATTGCTGCAATGATGAGTTTCACGTCATTTACCCCTTGCGGTTGATGCTGTCCCCTAAGGACGTCACGGCTCTCACAACACTGTGAGACGGGGGTGGCGACAATAAAACGGGCGGTTTCCAAGGGGCTGGAACGGGAAAAATGCAAAAATTTTGCGCAAATTTTGGTATCTGCCCAATTATTAATCACATGATTTATGACTTCTTTGGCCCCTCCCCCCTCCACAAGTGAGTCGAAAAGGCCTATTTTGTAGAAAATTGGCAGGTCAAAATGAGCAAACTCCCTTCAGGCAGACGGCCCCTCGTGGCCCCACGCCGCAATTCCGCTTCTGCATTACGCAGTGGGAGCGGTGCAGCTCGGCCTGCGCGGCGCAGTTCCAAGAAGAAGAAAAAACCAAGCGGCAATCATTCGCTGCTTGGGCGGTTTTTCCGTTGGATTGGGCGTATGGTGTTTGCCGTGGCGTGGCGTGGCGCGCTTTTCCTTGCGCTGATCCTATTTGGCTTCACCTTCTACTATTACAGCAAGCTGCCCCCCGTGTCCGACCTGTTAGACGCGCGCGCGCGCGGCTCCGTGACGATGTTGGATCGCTACGGCGAAGTTTTCGCATGGCGCGGCGAGCAATTTGGCGGCGCAATCACACGTGACACTGTCAGCCCTCACCTCTTGCATGCGGTTGTCGCAACCGAAGATCGCCGTTTTTACAATCATTTTGGCGTGAGCCCGCGCGGCATTTTGGGCGCAATGATCATTAATATGCGCGAGGGGCGCGGGCCCTTGCAGGGGCATGGTGGCTCAACCATCACGCAGCAGGTGGCCAAGCTGATGTGTTTGGGCACACCCTATGATCCAGAACTCTGGGACAGCGAAGCCGCCTATGAGGCGGATTGCCGCGAAACAACCATCGCCCGTAAACTGCAAGAAGTGCCCTTCGCCCTCGCAATGGAGTGGCGCTACAGCAAAGATGAAATCCTGAGCATCTATTTCAATCGCGCCTATCTGGGTGCGGGCACTCGGGGGTTTGAGGCGGCAGCGCAGCGGTATTTTGGAATATCCGCCGCCGAAGTTAACGCACCCCAAGCCGCAATGTTGGCAGGGCTTTTGGTGGCACCTTCCTATTTCGCGCCCACCCGCAACTTGGAGCGTGCGCAAGAGCGGGCCAATGTGATTTTGGGCCTCATGGCGCGCGAAGATTATTTGACGGCTTCTGGATTGTCCGCCGCGCGAGCCAACCCTGCCACGCTTTCGGATGCAGCCCGCGACAATATGGGGGGATATTTCGCCGATTGGATCATGTCCGAAGGGCCAAGCTTTCTGACACGCGACACCACAGAAGATGTGATCCTGCGCACCACCTTTGACCCCGCCATGCAGCGCGCCGCTGAAGACGCAATCAATGATGTCTTTACCAACCAAGTCCGCGAAGGATCAGAGGCGCAAGCCGCAATTGTTGTGATGAGCGCCGATGGGGCTGTGCGTGCCATGGTCGGGGGGCGCGATCTGCGGGGGGCAGGTTTGTTCAACCGCGCAACACAGGCACAGCGCCAGACAGGCTCGGCGTTCAAGCCCTTTGTCTACGCAACCGCGCTGGATTTGGGATGGCGTTTTGACGACCTTATTCTTGATGCGCCGCTGACATTGAACATTCCAGGCTCTGGCGCATGGTCACCTGAGAATTACTCGGGGGAATTTTATGGCGAGGTCACCCTGACCGAGGCGCTTCAAGCCTCGCTCAACACCGCTGCAGTGCGTTTGTCTGAACAGGTGGGCCGCGATTTGGTGCGGCAGGTGGCCAGTGAATTCGGCATAGACAGCGATTTGGCGGCTGGCCCTGCCTTGGCGCTTGGGGCTTCTGAATCAAGCCTCTTGGAAATGTCGGGCGCCTATGCAGGTATTTTGAATGGTGGCTCTGCGGTTACGCCTTATGGCTTGTTGGAATTGCGCCTCATGGGGGAGGACACTCCCTTAATGGGCCAAACAGGCGGTATTCGTGAGCGCGTGATCACGGATAATGCAGCGCGCCAATTGATCTATATGATGAACCAAGTGGTCGAAAATGGCACAGGGCAACGGGCCAATCTTGCCGATGTTGAAGTGGCGGGAAAGACGGGCACCACCAACTCAGCGCGGGATGCTTGGTTTATTGGCTTTACCTCCGATTATGTCGCAGGCGTTTGGATGGGTTATGACGATAACCGCCCTCTAACAGGTGTCACAGGCGGCGGATTACCCGCTGAGTTGTGGCGCCAAACAATGGAGCGTATCCAAGCAAATCAACCCGCCTCGCCTTTGCCAATGATTGACCCAATCGCCGAAGGCAGCCGCGGGCCAAGTCGTGTGTTGAGCACCAATGAGGGCACAGGCCAAGTCCTAGACGGCGCGGCTGATCTCGCAGAGCAAATTTTGATGCAGGTTTTGGGCGGACTTTTGGGGCGCGGCGACCAATAATCAGCTGGCGTTGAGCGCCGCAATGAGGGCGTCAATGCTGCCGCCATTGGCATCGAGAATCGAGCGCATTTCTTGGCCTTCGGTGCTGCGAAGGTCGATGCCTTCAATCAAGATATTAAAGATGCGCGGCTGCCCAGATCCATCAGACACAAGCCAAATTACCTCAACAGGTGATTGCCCCGCAAGACGCGCGCGGGAGCGCACTTCGAAAAAGCTGCGGATCGGACGCGCACCCGTCACTTCGATTGAGCCGCCCTCAAATTCATGGAAACGCGCGCCGTATTTACGGGCAAGGTACCCGCGCAAGGCCTGTGTGAACCCGCGCCGCTGCGCATCTGACGCACTGCGCCAATCCACCCCCAAGACAGTTTGGGCAATAATCGGCATATCCGCATAGCGATCCAAAATGCGCTCGAATTGTGCGGGCGAAGCCGCGGCACTGCCCGATGCAATGGCGTTTAAATCGGCGCTGACTGTCTGGATCAATGCAGCCGCATCGCCCTCGGTCATCGCGGCTTGCGCCATATGCGCTGTGAAAAGCGCAAAGGACGAGGCCGCAATCAAGGCTGTCAACACAGCACGGCGGTTTGGACGGTCAAACATAGCGCGGCCACCTTTCACTGTGCATAAGGATCCGCGTAGGGATCCAGATATGAATCAGCATGGGGGTCAGATGCGGATGCAGCCTCCCCCTCGCCACTCACGGTTTCCAAATCACCACTTGCGAAATCGTTCAACTCAAACCGTCTGTTCTGCAGATAAATTAGTCGTGACTGCGCATAGCTATCCGCGCTGTCATAAAGCACTGTATCAATTGGGCCGCGCAACGCGTAGCGCAAGCCAACAGTGTCAGCCACGCGCACCCGCCGCGCAGCAGACAGGGCATCATCACTGGGGCTGAGATGCCCCAAGGGATTAATAGCAAAGTCAACAATAAGCCCCGTTGCATCCCGTGTGGTTGACGGGCCGAACAAAGGCAATTCCAAATACGCCCCCTCGCCCGTGCCCCAAACATGGAGGGTCTCACCGAAATCGGCGGGTTGCCCCTCGATCCCCATTAGGGTTGCGACATCAAACAGACCGACCACGCCGATGGTCGAGTTGATCAAAAACCGCGCCCCATTGGTTGCCGCCTGATCAAAACGGGCCTGAAGAAGATTATTCACGAAATTCGAAGGCTCGCCCAAATTCGAGGCCATATTACCGATACCCGTGCGCACAGGCGCAGGGATAACCGTGCCATAGACCATCGAAACAGGGCGTAAAACAACCGTATCGACACCTTTGTTAACCGCGTGCATTCCGCGATTAACGGGTTCCAAAGGATCATTTGCGCTGCGGCTTGCTGCACCATCGCCCACGGTCGAGCAGCCTGCCAGAATGGCAAAAAGACCTGCGGCAAGCACAGCTCTTGCTCCCCGCTTTTGCGATGTAAAGGTCTTCACAGCCGCCACTTACCAAAATCCTATGAGTCGCATCATGAGGATAATAGATTAGTGCTGCCTGTTGACCAGCCCAAGGTCAGAAACAATATTTTTTAGATTTAATCACCAATGTGTGCCCATTTGGCCAAGTTATTTGCAGCTGCACTAAAATGCATCGCAATTGCCAATTGGCGGCGGCTGTGGCAGCGGTAGGGTCAAAGCAATGTTATCACAAGGGATACTGCAATGAGCCAAACCTACGAAGCCCGTCTTGCCGAACTGGGCGTGACCCTTCCAGACGCGCCCGCCCCTGCCGCCAATTATGTGCCATTCGTGCAATCGGGCAACATGGTCTATGTATCGGGCCAAATCTCGATGAAAGATGGCGCGCTGATTACCGGCAAATTGGGTGCCGATCTTGATGTGACCGAAGGCGCGGCTGCCGCCAAATGCTGCGCCATTGCCCTATTGGCCCAACTTAAGGCGGCCTGTGGCGGTGATCTTCAGCGTCTACGCCGCGTGGTGAAACTGACGGGGTTTGTAAACTCTACCCCAGATTTCACCGATCAGCCCAAAGTCGTAAATGGCGCCTCGGATTTTCTGGTTGAGGCCTTGGGGGATGCAGGGCGTCATGCCCGCTCTGCGGTTTCCGCTGCGGCTTTGCCGTTGAATGTGGCGGTTGAAATCGAAGCGATTTTCGAAATCTCCGCCTAAAGCGGACTCGTGCTGCGCGGGTCTGCCTTGACCCACGCGGGCCATGCGCCACATCTCATACTCTGACAACAGGGTCACAGCGCGCGCAATGAGCAACGACAATCTCACCATCGAAACGCATGATCGGATCAGCGCAATTGATGCCGAAGATTGGGATCGTTGCGCCTGCCCAGAAGCGCGCGATGGAGGCAGGCCCCTCGACCCTTTTACAACCCACAGATTTCTTGCGGCGCTTGAAGATAGCGGCTCCGTTGGGACGGGTACAGGATGGCAGCCGCTCTATCTCAGCGTCAAATCTGAGGGAAAAATCATCGCCTGCGCGCCGATCTATGCCAAGTCGCACAGCCAAGGCGAATATATCTTCGACCATGCCTTTGCCGATGCCTATATGCGGGCGGGTGGACGCTATTACCCCAAGCTGCAAATCGCCGTGCCTTTTACCCCCGCCACAGGTCGGAGATTGCTTGTCGCCCCAGAAGCAGAAGGTGTTGGGGATCGCGCGCTGATCACGGGTGCGCTTTCGGTGATGGAAGATCACCACCTATCTTCGCTTCATATCACCTTTTGCACCAAGGACGAGGTGGCCGCCCATGCCGATGCAACCCTCCTGCCACGCAAGACCCAGCAATTTCATTGGCACAATCAGGGCTATCAAACCTTCGATGATTTTCTTTCCGCGCTCTCCTCGCGCAAGCGTAAGAACATCCGCAAAGAACGGGCAGAAGCACAGAATTTTGGGGGCGAGATTGTGCTTTTGACGGGTGATCAGATCGAACCGCATCACTGGAATGCATTCTGGGAATTTTACCAAGACACGGGAGCGCGCAAATGGGGGCAGCCCTATCTAACACGGCGCTTTTTCGATATCGCCCATGAAACCCTGCGTGACGATATGCTGTTGGCCCTTGCCATGCGCGCGGGGCAGCCCGTGGCGGGGGCGCTGAATTTCATCGGACGCGAGACGCTTTATGGCCGCTATTGGGGCTGTGTCGAAGACCATCCCTGCCTTCATTTTGAGCTGTGCTATTATCAGGCGATTGACTGGGCAATTGCGCAAGGTCTGTCACGGGTCGAGGCGGGTGCACAGGGCGGGCATAAACTGGCGCGCGGATATCTGCCCGTTGAAACCTATTCGCTGCATGCGATGCGCGAGCCCAGTTTTTCGCGCGCTGTGGCGGAATATCTCAAGGCCGAGGCCCGCGCGATGGAGGAGGAGATCGAGATCCTCACCAGCTATGGCCCGTTTCGGAAAACAGCCGTGGAGGAACAGGAATGAGCATTGCAAAACTGACCCAAGCCGAGCGCGATAGTGATCTGGCTAGCCTTATAGAAAACGGATGGTCACTTGTGGATAACCGCGATGCAATCGCGAAAACCTATCAATTTTCCAATTTTATTGCCGCTTTCGGTTGGATGACCCGCGCTGCGCTACAGGCGGAGAAACTGGATCATCACCCCGAATGGTTCAACGTTTACAACCGTGTCGAAGTGGTTCTGTCCACCCATGATGCAGGCGGCCTGACAGGTTTGGATATCAAATTGGCCCGCGCCATGGATCGCCTTGCAAGCTGAACGCCCTGCCCAACGCGAGGCAGGGCGCGCTTGTCTTTTAGATCGCCGCCAAAAGGGCTTCGCCACCTGAGATTTCGCAGGTGCCAGGGCTTTCTTCGGGATGAAATACTTTCACGATGCCGTCTTCCGCATAAAGCGCATAACGTTTTGAGCGGTCGTAAAAGCCCACAGGTTCAGCAGTAAAATTCATACCGACTGATTTGGTAAATGTTGCTGCTGGATCAGCAAGCATTGTCAAACCTGCGGCCTTTGCCCCGGTTGTCTCTGCCCATGCTTTGACCACGAAAGGATCATTCACAGAGATGCAGATGATCTCGTCCACACCTTTTTTATCAAATTCTGCCTTAGTGCGAATAAAGCTCGGCACATGGGCAGAGGTACAGGTGCCAGTATATGCGCCAGGCAGACCGAAGATCACAACTTTTCGATCCACCAGTTTATCGGTCAAAGCGATAGTTTCAGGACCATTTCCACCAATTTGCAGAAGGGTTGCTGGTGGTAGTTTAGAGCCAACGGTGATCGACATTTTTTAGGCGTCCTTCGCTTGTAAAATTTCTACGTAACTTTATAGGGTGAAGTCAAAACAACGCCAGACCAAATCTGATGAAGGGCGCGTAAATGGCAGGGATTGCAATTATCGGGGCCGGGCAGGCAGGGGCGGCGCTTGCCGCGAAACTGCGCAGCGAAGGGTATGAGGGAGAAATTGCGCTCTTTGGCCGTGAGCGCGTGCCTCCGTATCAGCGTCCGCCGTTGTCAAAGGCCTATCTTTTGGGAGAAAGCCCAAAAGAGCGCCTCTTTCTTCGCCCTGAAACCTTCTACGCCGATCAGAACATCAGCCTGCATCTTGGCCAGACCATCACCAAAATTGATGCCGCAGCACAAAGCATCACCACTGCTGAGGGGGCGGTTTTCACCTATGACCAACTTGCCTTTACCACGGGTGCAGAACCCCGCCGCCTTAGTGCCGAACAAGGGGGCGGTTTGGGTAATGTCTTGACCATGCGCAGCATGGATGATGCCGATAGGCTTGCGCCCCTATTGGAGGACGGCAAACGCGCTGTGATTATCGGAGGCGGATATATCGGTTTAGAGGCCGCCGCCGTCTGCGCCAAGCGCGGGATGCAGGTTACCGTGATCGAGGCCGCCCCACGCATCTTGGGCCGTGTCGCTTGTGAAGAAACCGCCACCTATTTCCGCGATTTGCATGAGGGCAATGGTGTCACCATCCGCGAAGGCGTGGGACTTGATCGGCTCAGTGGCACCGATGTGGTGCAGGCGGTGCATCTCACCTCGGGCGAGACTTTGGCGGCGGATTTGGTTTTGGTTGGCATCGGGATCATACCTGAAACCCAACTGGCCGAAGCCGCAGGGGTTGCGCTGGATCGGGGGATCGCAACAGACGAGATGGGGGCAACCTCGCTTCCGCATATTTGGGCCGCTGGGGATTGCACAAGCCTACCCTATCGGGGGGAACGTATCCGCCTTGAATCGGTGCAAAACGCGATTGATCAGGCCGAGGCCGTGGCCTGTAACATGCTTGGGGCCGCAACACCTTATGTCCCAAAGCCTTGGTTCTGGTCGGATCAATATGACACGAAACTGCAAATTGCAGGATTGAACACGGGCTATGATCGCATTGTCATTCGCGACAATGGCGAGGGTGCGTGCTCGCATTGGTATTATCAGGGCGACACGCTCTTGGCGGTGGACGCGATGAATGACCCCCGCGCTTATATGGTGGGCAAGCGATTGATTGAAGCGGGCAAAAGCCCCGATTCAGCAGCCATTCAAGATACAAGCGGCGATATAAAATCGCTCCTGCGCTGATGCGGATTATTGGCGGGACATTGCGCGGCAAGAAATTGGCCGAGCTTGGCGCGGGTGATCTGGCCGCACATTTGCGACCGACCTCTGACCGCGTCCGCGAAAGCCTGTTCAATCTTTTGATCAACGGGGCGCGCGGAAATCTTGTGTCGGAGGCCCGCGTCCTTGATCTTTTTGCGGGGACGGGCGCCTTGGGGTTGGAGGCGCATAGTCGCGGTGCAAGCTATGTGCAATTTGTGGAAAATGGCGCAAAATCAAACGCCATTCTGCGCGAGAATGTCACTGCCTGCCGCGCCGAAGCGACCACCCACCTTCACCGAATGGATGCGCTGAAACTGGGGCGCGCGGCATTGCCCCCCTCGACCCTTATCTTCCTTGATCCGCCCTATGGAAAATCCATGGGTGAAGAAGCCCTTGCCGCAGCCCTGTCGGGCGGTTGGATCGCGCCCGAGGCCATTGTGGTTTGGGAGGAAAGCACCCCCCCTGTTTTGCCACCAGAATTCACCCTTCTTGATCAGCGCAGCTATGGTGGCACGCTGATTACCCTAGCCCAAAGAATTAAATCATGTCCCTCTCTGCTGCCCCTCATCTTGTGATTTTCGACTGCGATGGCGTCTTGGTGGATAGTGAGCCAATCACGAACCAAATCTTGGTCGACAATCTGGCGCGTTATGGTTTGCAGGTGTCCCTTGCCGATTGCATGACGCTTTTTGTGGGCGGCACGATGCGGGGGGTAGAGACCCGCGCGCGCGAATTGGGGGCTGACTTGCCCAAAAATTGGATTGATGAGATTTACGGCGATATTTACGCGCGCCTGCGCCAAGGCCTGCCATCCGTTCGCGGAATCGAAGCCGTGCTTGATCGGCTAGAGGCGGCAGATATTCCCTATTGTGTGGCCTCAAATGGCAGTGAGGAAAAGATGAAGATCACCCTTGGCGCAACGGGGCTTGCGCGCCGCTTTGAGGGCAATCGCTTTTCGGCCCATACGCTTGGCGTGGCCAAACCTGATCCGCGCTTGTTTTTGATTGCGGCTGAGAAAATGGGGGGCGATGCCGCCCATGCCGCAGTGATCGAAGACAGCCCCACAGGCGCAAAAGCGGCCGCGCGGGCGCATATTCCCTGCTTTGGCTATGCGGAACATGATGACGGCGCGCGCCTTGCTGCGGAAGGGGCCTATGTGTTCCACGATATGGCGGATTTGCCTGCGCTTTTGCGCTTGCCTTAACCTTGTGCCTTTGGCCCCGATATGGGACAGAAGGACCAAAGCAGCAAAAAATAATCAGGCATGAGCAGCGCAGAGGCCCTTTTATCCCGTGTATTCGGCTTCCAAAGTTTCCGCCTTGGACAGGCGGAGATTGTCGAGGCCGTGGCCAAAGGTGAAAACGTCCTTGCCATTATGCCGACAGGTGGGGGGAAATCCCTTTGCTTTCAGTTGCCCGCCTTGATGCGTGATGGCGTCACTTTGGTCATTTCGCCCCTGATTGCATTGATGCGAGACCAAGTGCGGGGCTTGCGCGAGGCAGGGATCAATGCAGGCGCGCTCACCTCAGGCAATACGGCCGAAGAAACCGATGCGGTCTGGGACAGTCTGTCCAAAGGCGAATTGAAACTTCTCTATATCGCGCCAGAACGCTTGGCCTCGGGCGGGATGGAGCGGGTTTTGGCAAAATCGAATGTCAGCTTGATTGCCGTGGATGAGGCCCATTGTGTCAGCCAGTGGGGCCATGACTTTCGGCCTGATTATCTGAAAATTGGCGCTCTCAGGCGCAGCCTTGATGTGCCGCTTGCTGCCTTCACCGCGACAGCGGATGCCGAAACCCGTGCCGAGATTGTGACGCGGCTCTTTGATGACCAAGCCCCCCAAACTTTTTTGCGCGGCTTTGACAGGCCAAATTTGAGCCTTGCCTTCGAGGTGAAAAATCAACCACGTCAACAAATCTTATCTTTTGCAGCAGCGCGCAAAGGACAGTCAGGCATTGTCTATAGCGGCACACGCGCAAAGACAGAAACCTTGGCACAAGCCATGCGCGAGGCGGGACACAATGCCTGCTTTTATCATGGCGGGATGGAGGCCGAAGATCGGCGCATCGTTGAAAGCCGCTTCGCCAATGAGGATGGTTTGGTTGTGGTTGCCACCATCGCCTTTGGAATGGGGGTCGATAAACCCGATATCCGTTGGGTGGCCCATGCCGATCTGCCCAAATCCATTGAAGGCTATTACCAAGAAATTGGGCGCGCAGGTCGCGATGGCGCACCTGCGGATACGCTCACACTTTACGGCCCCGATGATATCCGATTTCGCCGCACCCAAATTGACGAGGGGCTTGCCCCGCCAGACCGCAAAGCGGCAGATCACGCACGGCTGAACGCGCTTTTGGGTTTGGCTGAGGCTATTTCTTGCCGCAGGCAGGTCTTGCTGCGTTATTTTGGGGAAGATAGCGCGCCTTGCCAGAATTGCGATCTGTGCCAAACCCCGCCCGCGTTATTCGAAGCGGGCGAGGCCGTTCAAAAGGCGCTATCGGCAATTTTGCGCACAGGCGAAAGTTTCGGCGTTGGCCATCTAACCGATATTCTGGTCGGCAATCCCACCGAAAAAGTGCGCGAGCGGGGCCATGACAGTTTGCCCACATTTGGGGTCGGGCGCGAATTTGATACGCGGGGATGGTCAGCCGTTTTTCGGCAAATGATGGGCCATGATTTGGTGCGCCCTGACCCGACACGGATGGGCGCTTTGCGGATGACTGAGGCCGCGCGACCGATATTGCGCGGGGAACAGGGCATCACACTGCGCCGCGATACCGTGCAAAAAACAACGCGCCAACCACAGGTCAAAACACTCGTTTCCGAGGATGATGCGCCCCTATTATCTGCCCTCAAGGCCAAGCGCCGTGCATTGGCCGAGGCGGGCGGCGTGCCACCCTATGTCATTTTCACCGACAAAACCCTGATCGAAATGGCGCAAACGCGGCCCCAAGACCTTGACGCTATGGCACGCATCTCAGGCGTAGGCGCGGTTAAACTGGAACGCTATGGCACAGATTTTCTGGCCATCATTACAGGGGAAAGCAGCGCCAAGCTGCATCCTGCACGCCGCAAATTGGCGGGACAGGCAGGGGCTGATCTCTATGATCAATTGCTCGAGTGTCAGGCGGGGCTCTATTACGGGGCAGATAACACCGAAAAACCCTTAAGCTGCACCGCTGCGCAAATCGCGAAAATTGCGCAAATGCGTCCGCGAGATTCGCAGAGCCTGTCGCGGATTCTGGATGAAAAGCGTATCGCACGATTTGGTGACGCTTTTCTCGAAATTTTGCGCACGGGTGGATAATCACCGCACCTAAGCCTAAGTTAGGGTCAAGTTCTGGTTCAGGAGGTTTGATATGCTGGTCGTCATTTCCCCCGCAAAGCGTCTTGATTGGGCTGCGCAAGAGGCAGCCACAACCACACCTGCCTTTGCCGCGAACGCGCGCGAATTGGCGGCCGTGGCTAAGAAACTGAAACCCGCTGATCTGAAAAAGCTGATGTCCATCTCTGACGATTTGGCAAAGCTGAACCATGAGAGGTTCCAGAATTTTGAGGCCGAAACCGATCTGCGCCCCGCAATCTATGCTTTTGCAGGGGACACTTATACGGGACTAGAGGCGCAAAGCCTCTCTGACGATGGTTTGCGCTATGCCCAAGACCATTTGCGAATTTTATCGGGGCTTTATGGTGTTCTGCGCCCGCTGGACGCCATTGCGCCCTATCGCCTTGAGATGGGCAGCCGCATGAAAAACGCCAAAGGGGCCAACCTCTATGCCTATTGGGGCGATCGTTTGGCACAAGCCTTAAACGAGCAGGCACAAGCCACTGGCAGCACATATTTGGTTAACTGCGCCTCGGTCGAATATTTCGGCGCGGTGGATGAAAGCAGCCTCGCCCTGAAGGTCATCACCCCCGTTTTCATGGAGGACAAACCCGCAGGGCCAAAAATTGTGAGTTTTTTCGCGAAAAAAGCACGCGGTGCAATGGCACGGTTTATTGTTGAAAACCGCATCACCGACCCTGAAGGCCTCAAGGATTTTGATCTTGGCGGCTATAAATTCGCGCCAGAGCTCAGCACAGCAGAAAAGCCGACTTTCCTGCGGGATGAGGCCGCTGCAAAGGCGGCTTAATCGGCGGGTTTGTTCTTTTCGAAATCAGCCAATTGCGCGGCGCTCGCATCGGATTGATACTGCGCTTTCCAATCGTCGTAGGGCATTCCGTAAATTGCTTCGCGGGCCGTTTCTTTGTCGATGGAAAGACCCTGTTCCTCAGCCGCTTCTTGATACCACCGCGAGAGGCAATTGCGGCAGAACCCTGTCAGGTTCATCATATCAATATTCTGAACATCTTTGCGGCTATCAAGATGCGCCAACAGGCGGCGAAATGCGGCGGCTTCAAGTTCGGTGCGGGTATGCTGATCCATTCTGCCCTCTCCTTTATCTTACACTAAACTTGGGCATCCCGAAGGGCTTGGTCAAGCAAAGGGGCCAATCGCACGGCCCATGCTTTTTGATCCTCAGGGCGTTCAATCAAATCATTGCGCAATTCAATCAACACATGGGGTCGCCCTGTCTGTAGGCCATGGCGATCCATTGCATCCCCACCCAAGGCCCCTGAATAGGGTTGGTTATCACCCACACAAAGATCCGCTTCGCCACGCAATAGATCAAGCAGTGGCGCAGCCAAGCGCGTGTCTTGTGCATAGAGCACCCCAACTTGCCACGGGCGCAGGGCGCGACCGCGGAATTTCGGGGTAAAGGAATGCACCGCCAAAAGCACAGGATTGGGCCGCCCCGCAATCACTTGGGCCAAAGCGTTGTGATAGGGGCGGTGGAACTTCGCCAAGCGGCGCTCAACTTCAACTTCGTCCACATGGCGATTGGTCGGAATAATGGTTCCATCATACAGTTTCATCACCAAGGTCGGATCATCCTCGCCCCGATTGGGATCAATCACCAAACGTGAAAAAGTCGAGGCGACAACGGGCGCATCTATCAGCACACCCAAATGGCGCGCGACACCCAAAGCACCGACATCATAGGCGATATGGCGCGCCATATCTTCGGGCGCGATTTGAAGATCACCGCCGTTGACACAAGGCGGCACCGTATTGGACGCATGATCCACCGAAATTACCCAACGAGAGGGACGCATTTCCCCCTCGACTGTGACAGGCACAAAATCAGGATCCGATATTTGCAGGTTTGACTTAGCCATCGTCACGAAATGCTCACACTTGTTTGTCAGATTGGGGTTGAATATCAATCGAACTGACAAAGGGCTAGGTCATCAATTCGAATTGAAGATAGATTGCTCTTATTCGCGCTTCGTCTATAAGAGGCGCAAGATGTGAGCGCTAACATTCGCGCAAAGCAGAACCAAACCAAGAGAGCGGCCAGAGGGGAAGATCGGATGAAACGGATGCGGAATGTGAAAATTGTTGCGACATTGGGGCCTGCCTCCAGTGACGAAGCGACAATTGAGGCGCTGTTTGAAGCAGGCGCGGATGTGTTCCGCCTTAATATGAGTCATGGCACGCAGGACGACATCGCCGCCCGCCATGCGATCATTCGCCGTATCGAAGAAAAAACAGGCCGCCCCATAGCAATCTTGGCCGATTTGCAAGGGCCAAAACTACGCTGCGGCGTGTTTGAGGACGATGCCGCGCAAGATCTCGAAGAGGGGGCTGCCTTCCGTTTTGACCTCGACAAAACACCGGGCGATGCGACCCGCGTTTGTCTACCCCATCCAGAAATTTTCGAAGCCTTGGAAGTTGGCGCGCATCTTTTGGTCAATGATGGCAAGCTTAAACTGCGCGTCACCAAATGCGGCAAGGATTTTGCCGATTGTGTCGCGCTCAATGCAGGCACAATTTCGAACCGCAAGGGCGTGAACGTGCCTGATGTGGTGCTGCCTTTGGCGGCGCTTTCGGCAAAAGACCGCAGTGATCTGGAATTTGCTTGCGAATTGGGGGTGGATTGGTTGGCGCTGTCCTTTGTGCAGCGTGCCGCTGACGTTGAAGAGGCCCGTGGATTGGCGAAGGGCCGTGCGGCGATCTTGTCGAAAATTGAAAAGCCCGCGGCCGTGAAGGCGTTTGATGAAATCCTTGCCGCTTCAGATGGGATCATGGTGGCACGCGGGGATTTGGGCGTGGAATTGCCAGTGCAAAACGTGCCGCCCATCCAAAAACGTCTGGTGCGCAAATGCCGCTCTGCGGCCAAGCCGGTGATTGTGGCAACCCAGATGCTTGAATCCATGATCGAAAGCCCCGTGCCAACCCGCGCCGAAGTCTCGGATGTGGCAACCGCGATTTATGAGGGTGCGGATGCTGTCATGCTCAGCGCTGAATCAGCGGCGGGCCAATATCCGATTGAGGCCGTGCGCACGATGGACGCGGTCGCGCACGAAGTGGAAAGTGATCAGACCTATCGCGAAGTTATTGACGCGTCCCGCCGTGTGAACCGCGCCAGTGTTGCGGATGCAATCGTGGTGGCCGCGCGGGAAATCGCCGAAACCACCAACATCAAAGCGATTTGCTGCTTCACCCAATCAGGCACCACCGCCGCCCTTGTGGCGCGCGAGCGGCCTTGCGTGCCCGTGATTGGCCTGACGCCCGTCTTACGCGTGGCGCGGCGGATGTGTTTGACATGGGGAACAACCTGCGTGCTGACCGAAAAGGTCGAGCGGTTCAAAGGCGCCGTCATCAGCGCCGCGCGCGCCGCGCGTGAAGGTGGGTTTGCCGAGGCTACGGATCAGATTGTGGTGACCGCAGGCGTGCCGTTTAACGTGCAAGGCACAACAAATATTCTGCGGGTCGCCCCTTGTGATGAACGGCTGATTTATTCTGCCGATCCTGAGTAAATTTGAATGGCCCTTGCAAACCTACTTTTGGTGACGGGGACACTGTGTGCAGGGTTCGGCGCGGTTGCGGTGATCTCAGCTTGGGCAAATCGCAAACGAAAAGTCACCGCGGCGGGCGTTTTGGGGGCAGGGCTGGCGATGCTGATTGCGGTTTATACCCTCGGCGGCCTTCCCATCGGATGGGCGCCATTTGCAGCAAGTTTTGTTGAGGTGGCGGCACTTATACTCCGCTGAAGAGGGGTTGCGCTTTCACCGTTTTGGGGGTAAGCGGCGCTTTCCAACGGTGCGATCGGCCAAAAGTGGCATGCCGAATCGCGCTTGAACGTTGCCTAAGAAGGAGACGAAAATGCCCAAGATGAAGACGAAGTCGAGCGCCAAAAAGCGCTTCAAAATGACGGCGAGTGGCAAGGTCAAAGCTGGCCAAGCTGGCAAGCGCCACGGCATGATCAAGCGGACAACCAAGTTCATCCGCGACGCGCGCGGCACGACAACATTGTCGGCCCCTGACGCGAAGATCGTCAAAACCTACATGCCATACGCTCGTTAAGGAGGCGCTGAGATGTCCCGCACAAAAGGTGGTACCGTCACCCATCGCCGTCACAAGAAGGTTCTTGACGCGGCAAAAGGTTATTATGGCGCGCGTTCGCGCAACTTCCGCACTGCAACGCAGGCGGTCGATAAAGCCAACCAATACGCAACCCGCGACCGCAAGGCGCGTAAGCGTCAATTCCGCGCTTTGTGGATTCAGCGCATTAACGCTGCCGTGCGCAGCTTTGACGCCGATCTGAGCTATTCGCGCTTCATCAATGGCCTTGCAAAAGCAGGGATTGAAGTCGACCGCAAGGTTCTGGCTGATCTCGCTGTGCATGAGCCAGAAGCGTTTGGGGCGATTGTTGCACAGGCGAAAGCCGCGCTCTAATCTGCGCCAAAATTTGGTCAGTGAAGCCCCTGCCAACGATTTGGCGGGGGTTTTTCTTTGCTCAACACGCAGCCAAAAGCCGTTGCCCCTGTTGCAGGCCTTGCATTTGAGGGTTCTTGTGATAGCTCAAGCGGCAATTCTACGGAGACAAACCCATGACCGCATTTGATGACCTGCGCCACCTTTGGCTTGATCGCATTGCTCAGGCCTCAGACGAAGCCTCGCTTGAAGAGTTGCGTGTGGCTGCCCTTGGCAAAAAAGGTGAGATCAGCCTGAAGATGCGCGAGCTTGGGCAGATGAGCGCCGAAGAGCGTCAGGTTGCAGGCCCCGCGCTGAACGCGCTGAAGGATGAGGTCAACAGCGCGCTTGTGGCGAAGAAATCCGCGCTTGGCGATGCCGCACTAGATGAACGGCTCAAGGCAGAATGGCTAGATGTGACCCTGCCCGCCCGCCATCGCCGTCAGGGCAGCATCCACCCCGTGAGCCAAGTCACCGAAGAAGTCACCGCGATTTTCGCAGATATGGGCTTTGCCGTGGCAGAAGGTCCGCAGATTGAAACGGATTTCTACAATTTCGATTCGCTGAATATTCCAGGCCATCACCCTGCCCGCGCTGAGATGGACACATTCTACACCCACCGCGCCGAAGGGGATGACCGCCCGCCCCATGTGCTGCGCACGCATACAAGCCCCGTGCAAATTCGTTATATGGAGGCCAATGGCGCGCCTTGCCGCATCATTGCACCTGGTCGCGTCTATCGCGCCGATTACGACCAGACCCATACACCGATGTTCCATCAGGTCGAGGGCTTAGCAATTGATAAAGATATCTCCATGGCCAATCTGAAATGGGTTTTGGAGGAGTTCTTCTCGGCCTTCTTCGGCACGGCAGTCAAAACGCGCTTCCGCGCCTCGCATTTCCCCTTCACCGAACCCTCTGCCGAGGTGGACATCCAATGTTCATGGGAAGGCGGCACGGTCAAAGTGGGCGAAGGCAATGACTGGCTCGAGGTGTTGGGGTCAGGCATGGTGCATCCTAAGGTTCTGCAAGCAGGCGGGATTGACCCCAATGAATGGCAGGGCTTTGCCTTTGGCATCGGGATCGACCGCTTGGCAATGCTGAAATACGGCATCCCCGATCTGCGCGCGTTTTTCGACTCAGACCTGCGCTGGCTGCGCCATTATGGCTTTGCCGCCTTGGATATGCCGAATTTGCATCGGGGGTGAGGGGGATCAATCCCCACGCCCCGCCCGAATAGCGCCGAAGGCGCCGGGCGAGCGCCTGCCCGCCCCACCGGGCTGGCGCTATGGCACCGCCTTCGCGCGCTCAGGGGTCGCCCGATCTTGAAACGATAAAGTGCTGACCCCAAAACGGATCAGCGCCACCCCACGGGCAGGCGCGCGCCCTCATTCCACCCTTCCAATCACGCGCGCCGTGGTTTAATCGACATCCGACCGCTTAAACGGAGGCCCACGCCATGAAATTCACGCTGTCTTGGCTGAAAACCCATCTCGACACCACCGCTTCGGTTGAGGACATCGCCGATGCGCTGACCGATCTTGGGCTTGAGGTGGAAGGGGTCGAAAACCCCGCCGCGAAATTGGCAGGGTTTCGTCTGGGCCGCGTCACCCATGCCGAACAGCACCCAGATGCGGATCGTCTGCGCGTCTGCACTGTGGCCACCGATGAGGGGGACAAGCAAATTGTCTGCGGCGCGCCAAATGCGCGTGCGGGCATCACTGTGGTTGTCGCACGCCCTGGTGACTATGTGCCGGGCATTGATGTGACGCTTTCGGTTGGTAAAATCCGCGGGGTCGAAAGCCACGGGATGATGTGTTCCGAGCGGGAATTAGAGCTTTCGGACGAACATAACGGCATCATCGAATTGCCCTCAGGCGAGGTGGGTCAAAGCTTTGCGGATTGGTTGGCAGAGCATGATCCAGAAAAGATTGACCCTGTGATTGAAATTGCCATCACCCCGAACCGCCAAGATGCGCTTGGCGTGCGTGGCGTGGCGCGGGATTTGGCCGCGCGCGGTCTTGGCACGTTGAAACCCTATGAGGTCGCCCCCGTCAAAGGCAGTTACCCCTGCCCGATCTCCGTGACGATTGACACCGATACGCTTGATGGCGCGCCGCATTTCACAGGCCGCGTGATCCGTGGCGTAAAGAACGGGCCATCGCCCGCATGGTTGCAAGCGCAGCTCAAAGCCATCGGCCTGCGCCCCATCTCCGCCTTGGTCGATATCACCAATTTCTTCACCTATGACCAAAACCGACCCTTGCACGTTTTTGATGCCGATAAGGTCAAAGGCGGCTTGCGTGTTCATCGCGCCAAAGGTGGCGAAGAATTATTGGCCTTGGACGAGAAAACCTACCGCTTCGGCGCGGGCCATATGGTGATTTCCGATGACAATGGTCCCGAAAGCATCGCGGGCATCATGGGCGGTGAAGAAACGGGATGCACGGATGAAACCGTGAACGTGTTTCTTGAATCGGCTTGGTGGGATCCTGTGCAAATCGCCTATACAGGGCGTGATCTGAAAATCCATTCGGATGCGCGGTATCGCTTTGAGCGGGGGGTTGACCCTGAATTCACCCGTGACGGGCTTGAGGCGGCAACGCAGATGATTGTTGATCTCTGCGGCGGTGAAGCCTCAGATGTGGTTGAGGCGGGCGCGGCGTTGAAAACGGCGCGCAGCTACAGCTTGAACCCTGCGCGCGTGATCAGCCTTGTCGGTATGGACATCCCGCGCGAGGAACAGGTGCGCATCCTGACCGCGCTTGGTTTTTCGGCCAGCGGCAGTGGCGAGACACTTGAGGTTTGGGTGCCCTCGTGGCGGCGCGATGTTCAAGGTGAGGCGGATTTGGTGGAAGAAGTGGCGCGTGTCGCTTCGCTCACCAAACTGGCGCCTAAGCCCTTGCCCCGCCTCAGCACAGGCGTGACCCGCGCCGTCCTAACCCCAATGCAAAAACGTGAAGCCACAGGGCGGCGCACCCTTGCCGCTTTGGGGTATAATGAATGTGTCACCTATAGCTTTATTGATCAAAAATCTGCGGCGCTCTTTGGCGGCGGCACGGATGCGGTGCGTTTGGAAAATCCGATTTCTTCGGAAATGAGCCATATGCGTCCCGCGCTTTTGCCTGGCCTTTTGCAGGCAGCGGCCCGCAATCAGGCGCGCGGCATGACAGATTTGGCCTTGTTTGAAATGGGGGCCGCGTTCCATGGCGGGGAACCCGAAGAACAGCATACGCAGGCCGCTGGTCTTTTAATCGGTCAAACGGGCCCGCGTGATCCGCATGGGGCACGCCGCGCTGTGGATGTGTTTGATGCCAAAGCCGATGCTGAAGCCGCCCTTTCGGCCATGGGTGCGCCTGCGCGGATGCAAATCATGCGCAGCGATGATCCTTGGTGGCATCCCGGACGGCATGGGGTTCTGTGCCTTGGCCCTAAGAAAATCTTGGGCGTATTTGGTGAAATTCACCCCAAAATCTTGCGCGAGATGGATGTGAAAGGCCCTGCGATGGGGTTTGTTCTTTATCCAGCTGAAATTCCATTGCCCAAGAACGTTTCGGCCAGCCGTGGCGCCTTGGAAATCAGCGATCTACAACCCGTGGAGCGCGATTTCGCCTTTGTCACCGATGTCACGACCGCTGCTCTTGATCTGGTCAATGCGGCCCTTGGTGCAGATAAGGCTTTGATCACCGATGTTAGCGTCTTTGACGAATTCATCGGCGGCTCACTTGGGGAAGGGCGCAAGTCAATCGCGCTGACTGTGCGGATGCAGCCGCGCGACAAAACATTGACCGAGGACGAAATCGAAGCCACTGCCGCCAAAATCATTGAAAAAGTGGGTAAGGCGACAGGGGCAACCTTGCGCGGTTAATCTGCGCCCGTTTCGCTGCAATGGCGGCGAAAGGCGGATTTCAGCAAATCAAATTCTGCGCGCAGATCCCCCGCAATCTACGGATCACAGACCACAGAAAACCGATCTAACACCGCCCCTGTCTCGTGGCGGATGTCGACAATTTGCACCTGCGCCCCAATCAGATGTGCTGGCAGCTCAAGGCGCAATAGACAGGCTTGACCCGTGCCACGCGTGGCTGTTCCAATGGCAATGGCCTGCCCGTTCACAACAGCCTCAAAGCGCAATGCGTCCTCGGTCACATGGGCCACTGTGGCCTCATAAACCCCATCTTTAAGGCCCAACCCCGCAAGCGTCAGTTCCGTCATGCTTTGATCCCCTTACTCAAAGTTCGGCGCGCGGCATGCATACCACGAGAAAATCGCCCATCTGCAATAAGTTCATGCTGGGGCGCTCAAAAATCAGATCAATCCTGATTTTTTCGATCCGTTTGTCGTTTACTTTGGAATAGGCCATGTCGAATTCGGCACTGAGCCTGCCGTTGTGCCATTCCATTTTGCGCTCCATTTGCTCGGAATTCGGGCCATGGATCACATTGACCCGCGCATAAAGATCAATCGGGAAATCCATGCTGATATCGAGCGAAACTTGAAGAATATCCGACAGCTTAACGCTCGCCGCCCGCGCGCGGGGCACATCAAGGGCCATGGATAAAAACGATCCATCAAACCGAAAAACTTCTAAGGAAATGGCAAAAAGGGCGCTTGCGTGAGGATCATTGCGCGGCGTTTGGCGCAAAATAATCTCTGATTGCGTGCAATCATGAAAAATCTTGAGCCCCCCTATCAGATCAAAGGGGCTTTGCACCGCAACTGTGGTCGCGGGTTCAATCGTTTGAAACAAGGCATCAGGGCGATACCCCCAATGCGCAATTTCAGGCAAACCCTCTTGGCGGTCTTGTCCAATGGCGCGGCGGCGCAAATCCTGATCCGCCAATCGCGCCAAAGTCATCAAATCACCTGCATAGGCGATGGCCTCAGCGCGGCGCTTTTGCAAATCCGATAGGGACAGTTTGCCAAGCCGCGCTTTCAAAGCCGTAATATCGGCGTTGAATTTTATCCATCTGGCCTGCGAAAATGACGGCCTGCGCCAGAACCCCATCCGATTGCCCTCAAGCTTGGCCCGCCCCTCCCAGTCAGAGGGGGGCCTTTTTCCAGTTTAGCAGAGATAGAGGTAAGGGGATTTTCTCTAATTGAAAAGCCTACGCAGCAATCCAACCGTATCAAGTGTGCGCACAACGGTGCGCGCGGCCCGTGCGGGTGACACGGTGCGGGTGGTTGGGCGGGTTTGGGCACTGCTTCCTGAACCATCGCCACTTTGCGCGGTGGCTTGATCGCTATCATACGGGCCATCAGGCAAAGGGGTTGGTTCCGCCTCGGCCAGAATCGCGGGCTGTAAACTTGTTTGATTATTGGCCGTAGCGATTTGACCCGCAAACGCGCGCAACGTCTCAAGGCTTTGCGCCTCGGTGAGGTTACTGTCTTCGAGCGCAAGAACACTGAGCGTGGCGATGCGGTTGCCCACATCCATATAGACGCGCCAGTAATCCTCTTTCACACCCCGAATGCTGCTGGCCGAACTGTCGCGCGCATTCAAGAAAAACACATCTCCTTGATGAAACATATCCAGAATTTCAACCGAATTTGGATCTTGGTCACGGCTTAACAAGCCACGCCCTTGCTCGGAGGTGAAAAATGCAGCCATTGCAGGGATATTGCTGCGCAAACTGCCCTCTGGCCCTGCCTCGGAAATGGCGGCCGTCAGGATTGAGGGATGTTCTGGCTGTGGCAGGCGCGGTGAATTTCCAATAGCAGCGCAATTTCCCAAAAGCACAAAGGCGCTTATGCCGCGATCTTGGGTCGCCGCCGGATCTATGCAAAACCCATCAGGCCCAGTGACCACCAAGCGGTCACTGGTTACAGCAATTTCTGTATCCACATCTGGAGGGGGCCCAGCATAAGGCGCCCCACCGCCCGAGCAGCCGAAAAGAAAAAGGCCCGCACCCAAGAGGGTGCAGGCCTGAACGGATTTAGATGTCCATATAGACATGCTTCTCCTCTTTGCCGCCTGGATGCGTGACCGCCCCATAGCGCGCTGAACCCACCTGCTGCGCATATTTCCAAAGCGCACCTGTGGCGTAGATTGTTGGCTTTGCGCCTTGCCAATCGGTGCGGCGGGCTTCCAATTCGGCGTCAGACAGATCAACGCTGATCTCCCCATTGATCGCGTCAATCGTGATCATATCCCCGTTTTTCAAGAGACCGATTGGCCCACCATGGGCGGCCTCTGGCCCAACGTGACCGACACAGAAACCACGGGTCGCACCCGAGAAGCGGCCATCAGTGATCAGCGCCACTTTCTTACCCATGCCCTGACCAGACAGGGCCGCCGTGGTTGCCAACATCTCACGCATACCTGGCCCGCCAGATGGGCCTTCATTGCGGATAACAATGACTTCGCCTTCTTTGTAATCGCGGGTTTGAACAGCCGCGAAAGCGTCTTCTTCTGATTCAAACACGCGGGCAGGGCCTGTGAATACAAGCTGCTCTTTTGCCATACCCGCAACCTTGACGATGGCGCCATCTGGGGCAAGGTTCCCTTTCAGGCCGACCACGCCGCCTGTTGGCGACAGGGGTTTCTCGATGGGATAGATCACGCGACCATCTGCTTCGCGGGTGATGATGTCGATCTCTTCACCAATGCTGCGGCCTGTTACGGTCAAGCAATCCTCATGGATCAGACCTGCTTTCCACAATTCTTTGAGAACGACAGGAACGCCGCCCGCCTCATACATATCTTTGGCCACATATTGGCCACCGGGTTTGAGGTCGACAAAGTAGGGGGTGTCTTTGAAAATCTCGCAGACATCAAACAGGTCGAAATCAATACCCGCCTCATGGGCGATGGCAGGCAAATGAAGGCCTGCATTGGTCGAGCCACCTGTGCAAGCCACAACGCGCGCCGCGTTCTCAAGACTTTTGCGGGTCACGATATCGCGGGCGCGGATGTTCTTTTCGATAAGCTTCATCACAGCTTCGCCCGAAGCCACGCCATATTGGTCGCGGGACTCGTAAGGCGCAGGCGCACCTGCTGAATTGGGCAGGGCCAAACCGATGGCCTCAGATACACAGGCCATGGTGTTTGCCGTAAACTGACCGCCACAGGCACCTGCCGAAGGACAGGCCACACGTTCCAAAATAGCGAGCTGTTCGTCAGAGTAATTGCCCGCCTGATGTTGACCCACCGCCTCAAAAACGTCTTGCACGGTCACATCTTTGCCGTCCAACCGACCCGGCAGGATGGACCCGCCATAGATAAACACCGATGGCACATTGAGGCGCACCATGGCCATCATCATACCAGGCAGGGATTTATCACAGCCCGCCAAACCCACCAGCGCGTCATAGCAATGCCCGCGCATGGTCAATTCGACAGTATCCGCAATCGCTTCACGCGATGCCAAAGAGGAACGCATCCCCTCATGCCCCATCGCGATCCCATCGGTCACAGTGATGGTGGTAAATTCGCGCGGCGTGCCATTGGCGTGCTTTACACCCAATTTCACCGCCTGCGCCTGACGGCTGAGCGCAATGTTACAAGGCGCTGCTTCGTTCCAGCAGGTGGCGACACCCACAAAAGGCTGCGCGATTTCGTCCTCGGTCAAGCCCATCGCATAGTAATACGAGCGATGCGGTGCGCGCGCAGGCCCTTGCGTCACGTGACGGCTTGGCAGCTTGGACTTATTGAATTTGCTCTGCGACATGGCAGCCTCCCTTGGGGTCGATAGAAATGTTACACTCGGCATAAACTTTGGGCCCCTGCGGCACAAGCGCGATTGGAAAAAGACCCATGAAACCTAAGTTTCAGACTATAGAAGGGCCATTTATGGGTTCAAGCGGAATGGGGATTTAAAGCGCTGATGCTTCGGGGATTTTTTGCACCACAAAATCAGCCCAACTTGATGGTCGAAGCCGCGCGGGCGCAACCTGCTTTGTGGCGGGTGATTGTGGGCATGGTCATCTGCCTTTTGACCTATGTCTTGGGGCTGTTAGCCTATTTCTATGCAATGTCGCATGTGATCGGCACAAAATTCGAAGCCGTATGGACGGCTGATCCGCAAACATCTGGCCCGAGCCTGACGCTGATCCTTCTGGGCAGTTTCGTGACCATGCTGGTCGGCCCGTTTTTTGTGGCATGGCTGCTGCATGATCGTAGCCCATTGTCACTATTTGGCCCATTGCGCCAAATGCACCGACAGGTCTGGATTGCGGTGGCGGTGTTTTCTGCCCTCGCGACACTCAGCGCGCTGATCCCGACCGATTTTGCCCTTGTGAAAAGTCTGGGCCTCAAACAATGGTTGCTTGTGCTGCCTCTCGCCCTTGGGCTGATTGCCATCCAGACAGGGGCTGAAGAACTTCTGTTTCGCGGCTATCTTCAAAGCCAACTGGCCGCGCGGTTCAAATCCCCAATCATCTGGGCGGTTTTGCCGTCCGTTCTGTTTGGTCTTGCCCATTTTGCACCAGAAGTACATGGCAGCGCGGCGTGGTATCTTGTGTTGGCCACAGGCGTTTTCGGGCTTTGCGCCGCTGATTTGACCCATCGCTTTGGCACAATCGGGCCAGCGTGGGGATTTCACTTTGCGAATAATGTGATGGCAATGTTGGCTGTTTCGCTGCCCGGTGCTTTGGGGGGGCTTGCCCTTTATCATTTACCGATTGCAGCCAATGATGCCGAGGCCATGGTTCCCCTCATCTTGCGCGACATTGCTGTTACAATTGTGATTTGGCTGGGCATCCGTTTTGCCCTGATAAGGCGCGAAAATGCCCATCGCTGATTGCAATCTGCCGCGCCATTGCCTATTGCGAGTGTAAGGATCGGCCAATGGAAAAGACCCAATGAACTGGATCACCAACTACGTCCGCCCAAGGATCAATTCGATGTTCTCGAAGCGCGATATGCCCGAGAACCTTTGGACGAAATGCGATGAATGCGGAACCATGCTGTTCCATCGTGAATTGAGCGACAATCTGAATGTCTGCACAAATTGCGATCATCACATGGTCATCACCCCGCGAGAGCGGTTCAATGCCTTGTTCGATGGTGGTATTTTCACCGAGGTCGAAGTGCCAAAGCCAATTGCAGACCCGCTGCAATTCCGCGACCAAAAGCGCTATCCCGACCGCATGAAGGCGGCACAGAAATCCACGGGCGAAACCGATGCGATGCTTGTGGCCGAGGGTGAAATGGGGCGCACGCCCATCGTGGCCTGTGCGCAAGATTTCAGCTTCATGGGCGGCTCGATGGGGATGTATGTTGGCAATGCCATCATTGCTGCTGCCGAGCGCGCGGTTAAATTAAAGCGCCCTCTGATCCTGTTCTCCGCCGCAGGTGGCGCGCGGATGCAAGAGGGTATCCTCAGCCTGATGCAAATGCCCCGCACCACAGTTGCAGTAAATATGCTCAAAGAGGCGAACCTGCCTTATATCGTGGTTCTGACCCATCCAACCACTGGGGGCGTAACCGCCTCTTATGCGATGCTTGGCGATGTGCAGATTGCCGAACCAAATGCGCTGATCTGCTTTGCTGGGCCACGAGTGATTGAGCAAACCATTCGTGAAAAATTGCCCGAAGGGTTCCAACGCGCCGAATATCTGTTGGATCACGGGATGCTTGACCGCGTGACCCATCGCACCGCGTTGCGCGATGAGTTGATCTCGATCCTTCGGATGCTGATGGGCATGGAACCCCCAGTCAAAGGGGATCTGCCCGCCCCAACTGAGGCTGCGCCAAACGAGGCGGAGGCAAAATAAAAGTGAGCACCCCCCGCTCGGATCTCTTGTTGGAGCGCATGATGGCGCTTCACCCAAAGATCATTGACCTGACGCTCGATAGAATGTGGCGGATCTTGGCCGCCCTTGGTGATCCGCAACAGGCGTTGCCGCCTGTCATTCATATCGCGGGCACCAATGGCAAAGGGTCGACCCTCGCCTATATTCGCGCGGGGCTTGAGGCGGCAGGGAAAAGCGCACATGCCTATACATCACCGCATTTGGCACGGTTTCATGAACGCATTCGGTTGGCGGGAACGCTGATTGACGAAAACCACCTATCTGACATTCTTGATGAATGTTTGGCGGCCAATGGCCCAGATGCGATTACCTATTTCGAAATCACCACCGCCGCCGCGCTTTTGGCATTTGCCAGAAATCCTGCTGATTACACGCTGTTAGAGGTGGGTTTGGGCGGACGTTTAGATGCAACCAATGTCATCGACAGCCCCGCATTAAGCGTGATCACCCCCGTTGATCTCGACCATCAACAATATCTTGGCGATACAATCGAGGACATCGCGGGCGAAAAGGCAGGCATTATCAAGCGCGGGCGCCCCGTAATTGTTGCCCCGCAGCAAGAGGCCGCACTGGAGGTGATCGAGGCACGCGCCGCGCGGCTTGGCGCGCCCATCTATGCCTATGGCCAACACTGGCATGTTACGACCGAAGCGGGGCGATTGATTTTCCAAGATGAAACAGGCCTTTTAGACTTGCCGCTGCCCGCCCTTGCGGGCCCGCATCAAATCCAAAATGCAGGCACGGCCCTTGCCGCAATGCGGGCATTGGGTTTGGACGAGGCGGCCTGCGAGGGTGCCATGCGCAACGTCACTTGGCCCGCGCGCATGCAGCGCCTGCGCCAAGGGCCGCTGTTTGACACTGCACCCGATGCTGAACTTTGGCTTGATGGGGGGCACAACCCCCATGCCGCGCTTGCCATTGCGGCCACGCTCAAAGGCTTGCCCCAACGCGAGACGCATTTGATTTGCGGCATGCTGAACACAAAAGATGTGACAGGCTTCATGGCCCCGCTTGCGCCCTTCGCCTCATCGCTGCACGCTGTCTCAATCCACGGCCAAGCCGCAACACTGAGTGCCGAGGACACAAAGGCAGCCGCAACCCGTGCAGGTATAGCGGCCCAAACCGCACCAGATGTGATCAGCGCCTTGCGCGACATCTGCGCCACAACCCCGAATGCGCGGGTTTTGATCTGTGGTTCCCTTTACTTGGCGGGCGAAATTCTAAAAGAAAACGGCTAGGCTACTAGACAGCGCCTGCACTCTGGCCTAGCCCTATTTCATGCTCGCGATATTCCTCAAAACACTTCCATTTTTTGCGCTGATCGGTGTGGGTTTCCTCGCCGCGTATCGTGGGTTTTTCACGCAAAGCGCGACCGCCTATCTGACAAAATTCGTGTTTTACTTCGCGCTATCGGCCATGTTGTTTCGCTTTGCCTCGACCTTATCGCTTGGCGATATTTTTGATTGGAATTTCATCGGGGCCTATCTGTTTGGATGTTTCGCGATTTATGCGCTTGCGACTGTCGTTGCCTTGATCCGAAAGCGGCCCACTTCGGAAGCTGCGATTGAAGCGCAATGTGCCGTGATCGGGAATACAGGGTTCTTGGGCGTGCCGATGTTGGTGGTTTTGATGGGGCCTGCGGCGGCGGGGCCTGTCTTGATGATCTTGGCCACTGATTTGATCGTTTTCTCAAGCTTGATCGTGATCATTATCACGGCAAGCCGCGATGGCCGCATGAGCCTGACAATTTTCCGCTCAATCGCGATTGGGTTGGTAAAAAATCCGATGATTGTGTCGATGGTCGCGGGGCTATCCGTCTCTGCCGCGGGGCTAAGCCTTCCTGCACCTGTGGATGAATTTATGACGCTTTTGGGCGCGGCGGCGACCCCATGTGCGCTCTTCGCAATTGGGGCGTCATTGGCAGGCAAATCAACCGAGCGGGCTTCGGTCGCGCTTTGGCTGTCATTCGCCAAGCTGATCTTACACCCTGCCGCTGTCGCCATTGGTGCGCTTATAATTTTCGAGGTTGATCCCTATGCGGCTGCGGTGATGATCGCGGCCTCCTCGCTGCCTGTGGCAGGAAATATCTACATGCTGGCGCAGCATTACAACGTGGCCCCGCAACGGGTGTCTGCCTCGATTCTGATGTCGACCACCATTTCCATCCTCACTGTGTCACTTGTGATCGGATGGCTGTCTCAAATGGCGGGCCTAAGCCTGCCTTGATCGCGAAAGGTTTGATCATGTCCAAGATTGAAGCGGTGATTTTTGACATCGGCAATGTGCTGATCGAATGGCAGCCCGAGCGGTTCTACGACCGCACCATCGGGGAAGCGCGCCGCCGCGAGATGTTTGCCACTGTGGATTTGCACGGCATGAATGACCGCGTGGATTTAGGTGAAGGGTTCCGCGATATCATTTATGAAATGGCAGAAGCCTATCCTGAGTTTCGCGCGGAAATTCGGATGTGGCATGATCACTGGTTGGAATTGGCAAACCCTGTGATTGATCATTCCGTGATGCTCTTGCGCCGCCTGCGTTCCAAGAATGTGACCGTCTTCGCATTGACCAATTTCGGGATCGAAAGCTTTGCCTATGCGCAAGAGCATTTCGATTTTCTGAACGAATTCGACCACGCCTATGTCTCTGGCCTTATGGGGGTGATCAAACCCAACCCAACCATTTATCAAATGGTCGAGGATCATTGCAAAATCGCACCAGAGGCGCTTTTGTTTGCAGATGACCGCCCTGACAACATCACCGCGGCCAAGGCGCGCGGATGGAATGCGCATCTGTTTACAGCGCCGCACGGATGGGCCGAAGTCTTGGTCGACCATGGCCTTCTCACCAAGGATGAAGCAGGACTATGACACAAAGCCCCTTCCAAATCATCGGGCCTGACGCCGAAGCCAAGCTTGATTGGCTCAAACTTGGCGTGGCGTTGGAAGCGGGGCATATGCTACCGCGTGCGGAAATTTCGGATAGTTTTCTCTATCGCGGCAAGGACACGTTGCTCAATCGTGCCGCATGGATTGACGGGCTTGGCCTCTTGGTGAAATCAGCCACAATCTTTCCTGAGAACGCCGCGCAAAATTTGCCGGCTGTGAATGGCGGTGCGGCGCTTTACAACGATAAGAATGGCCTTCTTGAGGCTTTGGTCGATTTCCATCTTTTGACCAAATATAAGACCGCAGGCGATAGCCTGTTTGCCGCGATGAAACTGGCGCGACCTGGGATTGAAACCATTTTGATCGTTGGCGCAGGCACAGTTGGCCGCTCTCTGCGCGCGGCATATGGCGCGGGGTTTCCTGAAGCGCGTTTCCTGATCTGGAACCGCAATACATCGCGGGCCGAGGCCCTTGCCCGCGATTTCTCCAATACGGATGTCGCCGAAAGCCTAGCGGATGCCGTGCAGCAGGCCGATATTGTCACCTGTGCAACCATGGTGACAGAGCCCATCTTGCGGGGTGAATGGCTCAAGGCGGGACAGCATATTGACCTCATCGGGGCCTATCGCCCCGACATGCGCGAGGCGGATGATGCTGCGCTCAAAAAGGCGCGTATCTTTGTCGACAGCCGTGCCACCACGATTGAGCATATTGGCGAATTGAAACGCCCCATCGCGGCGGGGGTCATCACAGCAGATGATGTTGTGGCCGATTATTACGACATCGCCTCTGGCACCTTTGCGCGGGGCAATGACGCAGAAATAACGCTGTTCAAAAACGGCGGCGGCGCACATCTTGACCTGATGACCGCCGCCTATATCCGTGACGCGGTGAAGGGTTAGGCGGCCAGCGCCCGCTCGCGCAGGGGGCTTTCTTTCACGGGCAAATGGACAATGGCCGAAAGCAGCCCCACGCCAACACCCACCCACCAAACCGTGGTATAGGTGCCATGCAGGTCATACATCCAACCGCCAAGCCAAACCCCGATGAAGCTGCCCAATTGATGGCTAAAGAACACGATACCATAAAGCGTGCCCATATAGCGCAGCCCATAAATATACCCCACAAGTCCTGAGGTGAGCGGCACTGTGGCCAACCACAACGCGCCCATCGTGACCGAAAACACAATCACGGTCAGTGGCGTGATCGGCATTAAAATGAACGCTGCCGCAATAATGGTGCGGCCAAAATAGATTCCCGCAAGCAGGTATTTCTTAGAATAGCGTTTGCCCAAATAGCCCGCCAAAATCGTGCCACCAATATTGGCCAAGCCAATGAGCGAGATCGACACCGCCCCAAGCGCAGATGTGGTCGTGATGCCCAAAGAATGTAGGAAAGATCCAGGCTCGATCGGGCCGCAAAGTTCGGTCACAAAGGCGGGAAAATGCGCGGTGACAAAGGCAAGCTGATACCCACAGGAAAAGAAGCCGATAAAAATCAGACTGAAAGAGGGATCGCGAAATGCTTTGCCCAAAATCGCGCTCATGCTTTCTTCAAGTTCTGCCTTGGATCGGGGAGCAGGCGCGCGCAGCATGGGGAGAAACAAAAGCGCAGCCAAAATTGCCGCTGCAAAGATCAAAAAGACGCTTTGCCATGGCATCACCGCCAACAGCGCCTCAGCCACAGGCGCGCCAAAGACCTGACCCGCAGAGCCCGCTGCAGTCGCAATCCCAAGCGCGAGTGAGCGATGCTCATCCGATGCGGCGCGGCCCACAATCGCCAAGATCACGCCGAAGCCCGTGCCCGCAACGCCAAAGCCCACAAGAATTTCCAAAAGCTGATGCGCGCCGGGCGTAATTGCATAAGCCGAAAACACCAAACCCGCCGCATACATCAAAGCGCCAATGATAATGGCTTTGCGATCCCCGAATTTCTCAGCAATCGCGCCAAAAATCGGCTGCCCCACGCCCCAAGCTAGGCCTTGAATGGCAATGGCCAAGGAAAATTCGGCGCGCAGCCAACCAAATTCGTCCGCTATGGGAATTTGAAAAACCCCAAAACTTGCCCGAATGGCAAAGCTGATCATAATGATAAAACAGCCCCCGATGAGGACGGGGGTGAAAATCGAATTGCGCTGCATCTTCATTTGTCCTGTCAAAGGCCGCAGGCCTGTCGTGCTGCGACAGAGATTGCGCCGCAAGCCCAAGGGCGTCAATGCTGATTGCGCACGCAATCCCTCTGGCCAGAGGGGCCAGAGATGTCCTATGAGGCGCTTATGTCGCAACATTTAACCGCCATATACGACACCCGCGTCAGCGAAGGCTTACTGCGCGCAGACCCCGCCCAACGCGAGGTTTTGCACCGCTTTGAAGCGTTACGCGAAACGCTTGAGGCGCGGCCAAAATCAGGGCTTCTTGCGCGTTTCTTTCAGGAAAAACCGCAATCTGGCCAACATAGTCGCGGATTTTATGTCTGGGGCGGGGTTGGGCGCGGGAAATCTATGATTATGGATTTGTTCTTTGCGCACACGGCGATTAAAGGGAAACGCCGCGTCCATTTTCACGCCTTTATGCAAGAAATCCAATCAGCCCTGCACGAGGCGCGCAAAACAGGCACAGATGATGCGTTGAAACCCGTGGCTGAGGCGATTTCAAAAGACCTGCGCCTGCTGTGTTTTGATGAGATGCAAATCACCGATATCACCGATGCCATGATCGTAGGCCGCCTTTTTGAGGCATTGTTCAAGGCAGGGGTGAGCATCGTCACCACCTCCAATCGCCCCCCAAAAGATTTGTATAAAGACGGGTTGAACCGACAGCTGTTTGTTCCGTTCATCACGCTATTAGAGCAGGAATTAGAGGTGATTGAAATGCAATCACCCACCGATTACCGCCAAGACAGATTGTCAGGCGAAACCACCTATTTCACGCCCATCACCGCGGCCACGCGCCAAAGCCTTGATAAGATTTGGCACGATCTGACCCATGGGCAGGAAGAACCCCTCGATTTAGAGATCAAAGGCCGCCATGTCGTCATCCCGCATTATTGGGCGGGCATGGCCCGCGCCGATTTCTGGGAGCTGTGCGGCAAACCTTTAGGCGCGGGTGATTATCTGGCGCTCACTGGGGCGGTGAAATTGCTGATGTTGGAAAACGTCCCGCGTCTTGGCATCGACAATTTCAACGAGGCAAAACGCTTTGTCACCCTCATCGATGCGCTTTACGAGGCAGGTATCCGGGTGATCCTATCTGCCGATGATGTGCCAGAACATCTTTACGCCGAGGGCACGGGCAGTTTCGAATTTGAACGCACCGCCAGCCGCCTGCGCGAGATGCAATCGGCGGATTGGGGCCAATAGATTGCGGCAAGGCTTGCAAAAACTGAACTGATCGGTTTACAATCAGGTCAGGGAGTATGCGCCATGAACATGCAAGCACAGACACGCAAAGGTCGGAAATTCGATCAAGTCATTAATGGCGCGCGTAATATTTTCCTAAGCCAAGGGTTCGAAGGGGCAAGTGTCGATGTGATCGCGCGCCAAGCGGGCGTGTCCAAAGCCACGCTTTATTCGTATTTCCCCGACAAGCAAGCGTTGTTTATGGCGGTTCTGAACCAAGAATGCGACCTGCAACGCCGCGCGCAAATGGATATCGAATTTCTGCAGCGCGATGTGCGCGATGCCTTGCACCATTTGGCCTATTCGATGCTTGAATTCCTGATGTCAGACGAAGGTGTCTCGATCTTCCGCGTCTGCGTGGCTGAGGCCCAAAGGTTCCCCGAATTGGGGCGTGCTTTCTATGAAACAGGCCCTTCAACGGCCATGTCCCATGTCGCAGGCTATCTCAGCACGCCAAAGGTGGACAATATGCTTGATATAGATGACCCGATGAAGGCGGCGGATTTGTTCATGAAGCTGTGCCGTGGTGATCTGATGCTGCGCCGTCTTTTATGTGTCAGCAGCGAAGCCACCCATCAAGAAGTGTCCGAAGCCGCAGATGAGGTGGTGGCTACATTTATGGCACGGTATCGCAAGGCCTAATCTACAAGAGATTTGAACATCACAAGGGCGTCCACCAATCCTTTGCTTGGATGATCAAAGGCTTGTGGCAAACGTCCCACAATCCCGAAACCTGCCTTTTGCCATGTCGCAACCGCGCGCCTGTTTTCGGAGACGACAAAGTTATACTGCATCCCGCGATAACCTTCGGCGCGGGCAGTCTGCAGCGAATGCGCCAACATCACGCGCGCAATCCCGCGCCCCTGCGCTGCTGTGGCAGTGATATAGCCGCAATTGCAGATATGGGCGCCGCCGCCCGCCTGGTTGGGACGGATGTAATAGGTGCCAACGACCTCACCCCCCTGTTCCGCTATGAATACGGACTTTTCGGGGGCCGTCCAAAAGGCCAAGGCATCGGCCTCGGATATGTCTGGGTCGACTGTATATGTATCACCCGCCCGAAACACGGGCAGCAACAGGGAAACAAGCGCCGCATCATCTTGGGCCGTTTTTGGTCGAATTGTGATTTCGGTTTTCGCGTTCATGTTGTGCAAATGGCCACGCCGCGCCCCAAAGCGCAAGATGGCAGCTTGCTATAACCCCCGATTCTCTCTATATGACAGCTCAACAGGTGCTTGGGGGTCCAAACTCCACGCTCCACCCTAGATGCTTCCGCGGGCCCTGTGGCCCGTTTTTTTATGTCCATAGGTCTTATGTCCAACCTGATCGCAAAATCGAGCATTGATCGCCGCATGGCTGAGATCATTACCCCTGTCATCGAAGATATGGGGTTTGAACTGGTGCGCGTGCGCCTGATGGGCGGCGAGACAAAAACCCTGCAGGTGATGGCAGACCGCCCTGATGGCGGGATCAATGTGGATGATTGCGCCGATATCTCAACGGCGATTTCGGCAAGCCTTGATGTCGAAGACCCGATTGAGGGGGCCTATAACCTCGAAGTTTCTAGCCCCGGTATCGACCGCCCGCTGACGCGGTTGAAGGATTTCGATATCTGGCAGGGCTATGAAGCCAAACTTGAAACAAGCGAAATGATCGATGGCCGTAAACGCTTTAAGGGTGTTTTGGCGGGGATCGAAAACGATGAAGTGCTTATCAATGTTGAACAAGGTGGCGAGACAGTCACCCTTGGCCTCAATTTTGATTGGCTTTCAGATGCGAAGCTCGTTCTGACCGATGACCTGATCGCCGAGATGCTGCGCCAGCGCAAAGCCTCGGGGGTCATTGACGAAACCCAATTTGATGAAATCACGCAAGAGCCCGAAGAGGCGGAGGACTGAAAATCCATGGCTATTACATCAGCAAACCAACTTGAGCTGTTGCAAACAGCAGAGGCCGTTGCCCGCGAAAAGATGATCGACCCCGATCTGGTCATCGTGGCAATGGAAGAAAGCCTCGCCCGCGCCGCGAAATCGCGTTACGGCTCGGAACTGGATATCCGCGTTTCGATTGATCGCAAGACAGGCCGCGCGACATTTTCCCGCGTCCGCACTGTGGTTGAGGAAATCGAAAACCATTTCGTTGAAATGACACTGCGCGATGCGCGTGCCTATAAGGCGGATGCAGAAATCGGTGACGAGATCATTGACGAAGTGCCCCCTGTTGAAATGGGCCGTATCGCCGCGCAAAGCGCCAAGCAGGTGATCCTGCAAAAAGTGCGCGAAGCTGAGCGTGATCGCCAATATGAAGAATTCAAAGACCGCGCAGGCACAATCATTAATGGTATGGTAAAGCGCGAAGAATATGGCAATGTGATTGTCGATATTGGCCGTGGCGAAGCCGTTTTGCGCCGTAATGAAAAAATTGGGCGCGAAAGCTATCGCCCCAATGAGCGCATCCGCTGCTATATCAAAGATGTCCGCCGCGAAGCGCGCGGCCCTCAGGTTTTCCTCAGCCGCACCGCGCCCGAATTCATGGCGGAATTGTTTAAGATGGAAGTGCCTGAAATTTACGATGGCATCATCGATATCAAGGCCGTTGCCCGTGACCCAGGCTCTCGCGCGAAGATCGCGGTGATCTCCTATGATAACTCAATTGATCCCGTTGGTGCTTGTGTGGGTATGCGCGGCAGCCGCGTGCAGGCCGTGGTGAACGAGTTGCAGGGCGAAAAAATTGACATCATTCCATGGAATGAGGACGCCCCAACCTTCCTTGTGAACGCGCTGCAACCTGCCGAAGTGACCAAGGTGGTTTTGGACGAAGATGCAGGGAAAATCGAAGTTGTTGTTCCTGACGAACAGCTGTCTCTTGCCATCGGGCGCCGTGGTCAAAACGTGCGTTTGGCAAGCCAGTTGACAGGCCTTGATATCGACATCCTCACCGAAGAAGAAGAAAGCGCGCGCCGTCAGGCCGAATTCGCTGAACGCACCAAGCTGTTCATGGACACATTGGATTTGGACGAATTCTTTGCCCAACTTCTGGTATCCGAAGGCTTCACCTCTTTGGAAGAGGTTGCCTATGTCGAGCAAGAAGAATTGCTTGGCATTGATGGTGTCGATGAAGCAACCGCAGACGAGCTTCAGGCCCGTGCGCGTGACTATATCGAAGAGCAAAATCGCAAAGTCCTCGAAAGCGCCAAGGCGCTTGGTGTCGAGCAAAGCTTGATCGATTTCGAAGGGCTAACGCCACAGATGCTTGAGGCGCTTGGCCAAGATGGGGTCAAAACGCTGGAAGACTTCGCAACCTGTGCTGATTGGGAATTGGCAGGCGGTTGGACAACCGTAAACGGCGAGCGCGTCAAAGATGAAGGCGTGCTTGAGAAATTCGATGTCAGCCTCGAAGAAGCCCAGAATATGGTCATGTCCGCCCGTTTGGCCTTGGGTTGGGTGACCGAAGAAGACCTTGCATCTGATCAAGAAGACGCAGGCGAAGAAGAAGAGTAAGCCCGATTTCAGGAGCCAAAACCATGTCCCGTGGCGGTGCCACCAAAACCAAAGACACGTCCGAGCGGCGCTGTATCGCAACAGGCGACACAGCGCCAAAGGCGGGGCTGTTGCGTTTTGTGGTCAGCCCTGAGAATGTGGTGACGCCCGATATCCTAGAACGCCTACCAGGCCGAGGCATATGGTGCAGCGCTGATCGCGTGGCGGTGGAATTGGCGGTCAAGAAAAACCTCTTCTCCCGCTCAGCCAAAGCGCAGGTGACTGTGCCAGATGATTTGGTGGGCACGCTTGAAACCCTGCTTGCGCGGCGCATTGGCGATTTGATTGCCTTGGCGCGCAAATCTGGCGATGCCGTTGCAGGGTTCGAAAAGGTCAAAGATTGGCTTGCCACGCGCCCTGTGCGGGTGCTGCTGCAAGCTTCGGACGGGTCTGAACGAGGCAAGTCCAAGCTTTGGACGCCTGAGGGCGCGCGTTACTTCGATTGCCTGACCGCTTTTGAATTAGGTTTGGCATTTGGGCGAGAAACTGTGATACATGGCGCGCTGGCGACTGGCGGACTCGGCGATCGTGTTGTAGAGGAAGCAGCAAAGCTGCAAGGGCTGAGGCCCAAAACCAGCTTGAACAACGGCAAGACCGTTGGGAAGGACAAGAAAGACGCATGAGCGATCAAGACGGAAAAAAACCACTCGGACTATCTGGCGGCGCCCGCAGCGGACGCGTGAACCAGAGCTTTTCGCGTGGACGCACGAAAACGGTTGTTGTGGAGACCAAGCGCAAGCGCGTGATGGTTCCCAAATCGGGTGCAGGCGGCAAAGACGATGGCACGGGTGATATGGAGGGGGGCAACGCTTCCGCCAATCCAGAACTCGAACGCCGTATGAAGGCCGTAATGGCCGCCAAGGCCCGTGAGGCCGACGAAGAAGAACAGCGCCAGCGCGAAGAGCAAGAACGCGAAGAAGAGCGTCTACGCCGCCGCGCCGAGGCCGAAGCCCGCGAACGCGAGGAGCGTGAACGCGAAGAGGCCATCCGCGCCAAGGAAGAAGAAGAGCGCCGCCGCCTTGAGGAATCAAAGGCCGCAAAGTCCCGTAAAGCGGACAGTGCCCCTGTGGTGACATCCCCCGCAGATCTGCCTGATCCTGCGGTCGCGGCTGCCCGCGCGAAATCAGCCGCAGCGCCTGCGCGCCGCGATACGGATCGGGACGATAAGCGCGAGCGCGTCTCGAAGGGTGATCGCGCCAATGATGGCCGCCGTTCTGGCAAGCTGAGCGTCAATCAGGTTTTCTCTGATGGCGAAGGCGGGCGTCAGCGCAGCCTTGCTGCCATGAAACGCAAGCAGGAGCGTCAGCGCCAAAAGGCGATGGCGTCCCAAGGTGACCGCGAAAAAATCGTTCGCGATGTGCAAATTCCAGAAACCATCGTGGTTTCCGAATTGGCCAACCGCATGGCCGAGCGCGTGGCCGATGTGGTTAAATCGCTGATGCAAATGGGCATGATGGTCACGCAGAACCAATCCATCGATGCCGATACGGCGGAATTGATCGTCAGCGAATTCGGTCACCGCGTGCAGCGTGTATCTGACGCGGATGTGGAAGATGTGATCAAGGTCGAAGAGGACAGCCCAACCGAGCTGCAACCACGGCCACCCGTCATCACCATCATGGGCCATGTTGACCACGGCAAGACCTCGTTGCTTGACCGCATTCGCAAGGCAAATGTCGTCTCTGGCGAAGCAGGCGGGATCACGCAGCATATCGGGGCCTATCAGGTGCGCACCGAAAGCGGCGCGCTTTTGACCTTCCTTGATACGCCGGGTCACGCGGCCTTTACCTCCATGCGGGCGCGTGGGGCGAATGTCACGGATATCGTGGTGCTTGTGGTTGCCGCCGATGACGCGGTGATGCCGCAGACCATCGAAGCGATTAACCACGCCAAGGCGGCCAAAGTGCCGATGATCGTGGCGATTAACAAAATCGACAAACCCGCTGCCAATCCTGACAAAGTGCGCACCGATTTGCTTCAACATGAGGTGATCGTTGAGAAGATGTCAGGTGAGGTGCAGGATGTCGAAGTTTCCGCCGCCACTGGCCAAGGTTTGGATCAATTGCTTGAATCCATCGCACTTCAGGCCGAATTGCTTGACCTGAAGGCGAACCCTGACCGCGGAGCCGAAGGGGCCGTCATCGAGGCGCAGTTGGATGTGGGCCGTGGCCCTGTTGCGACTGTTCTGGTGCAACGCGGCACGCTGAAACAAGGCGATATCTTCGTTGTGGGCGAGCAATGGGGTAAAGTCCGCGCGCTGATCAACGATCAGGGCGAGCGCGTTAAAGAAGCGGGGCCATCCGTTCCTGTTGAGGTTCTGGGCCTGAACGGCGCACCCGAAGCGGGTGACGTTTTGAACGTGGTGCAAACCGAAGCACAAGCCCGCGAGATTGCGGATTACCGCATCCAAGTTGCCAAAGACAAACGCGCCGCAGCAGGTGCTGCAACAACCTTGGATCAGCTTTTGGCGAAGGCCAAGGCGGATGAAAACGTCAAAGAATTGCCCATCGTGGTCAAAGCTGACGTTCAAGGTTCGGCCGAAGCCATCGTTCAGGCGATGGAAAAAATCGGCAATGACGAAGTGCGCGTGCGCGTTCTGCATTACGGGGTGGGCGCGATCACAGAATCCGATATCGGCTTGGCCGAGGCTTCCGGTGCGCCTGTCATGGGCTTTAACGTCCGTGCTAATGCCCCTGCGCGCAATTCCGCCAACCAAAAGGGAGTGGAAATCCGCTATTACAGCGTGATCTATGACCTTGTGGATGATGTGAAGGCGGCAGCCTCAGGTCTGCTTGGTGCTGAAATTCGTGAAAACTTCATCGGCTATGCCCAGATCAAAGAGGTGTTCCGCGTCTCTGGTGTTGGCTCGGTTGCGGGCTGTCTGGTCACCGAAGGTGTCGCGCGCCGCTCGGCGGGTGTGCGCCTGTTGCGCGATGATGTCGTGATCCATGAAGGCACGCTGAAAACGCTGAAGCGCTTCAAAGACGAAGTCAAAGAAGTGCAATCGGGTCAGGAATGCGGCATGGCCTTTGAGAATTACGATGACATCCGCAAAGGCGATGTGATCGAGATTTTCGAACGCGAAGAAGTCGAGCGTAAGCTCAGCTAAGCTGTTCGGAACATGACAAAAAAGCGCGCCCCCCGAGGCGCGTTTTTTTATGCCGATCCTTTGGCAACCTCAGGGTTCAACCGCCAAACCTCAAAATTCAAAGCGCCTGCAATAGTGACCCAAAGCAGATAGGGCGCAATCAATACGCCCGCGACCGGATCAAGCGCCCAGAAACTCAGCATTGTGCCGCAAACCGCAACCCACAGCGCGCCGAGGATGACCATGCCCGCACGAATGCGGCGCAAACCAAAGAAAACGGGGCTCCATAGCGTGTTCAGCGCGATTTGCAGCGCCCAAAACCCCATCGCATGGCCATTCTCCGCCACCAATGCCACGCGCGCCGCTGCATAGGCGGAGGCGATATAAAGCACTGTCCAAGCAACGGGAAAGAGCCAATTCGGCGGCGTGAAAAATGGCTTTCGCAAATCCCGATACCAAGCGCCTGGGGGAAACATCGACCCCGTGACCGCAGCAGCAGCGCAGGCGGCAAAAAATAATATGAAAACAGACCAATCCATGATGGGTCAGTTAGCGCGTTATGGGTTCGGTTCCAGTATGCGCACGCGATCTTGCGCCTCTAATTGCGTCAGAACGGATATGACCTGATCACTCCATCCTGTGCGATCTGGTTGCCGCTTGGCGGCGGCATCGACCAAAAATCGGGTTTCTTCCAAAGGGGGGGCATAAAGCATCGGGCTGCGCGGCGCCAAAGTGATGATTGCGGCCTGAATCGCAGAATAGCTGAGCAACCCAAATTTTTGTCGCGCCGTTGTGAAAGCGCGTTGCGTGACACCATCATACCCGCGCCGCGCCACAGCACCGCCAATCGCATCATAGCAGTGCCGCGCCGCCAAAATCCCCGCACGGCTGATCAAGGGCAGTTGGGACACACCCGCCTCGGAGCGTTCATAAAGCCTGCGCGCCTCAGCCAAGAGCCTGCGATTGATCCGCCGAAGGGCCGGCGAAATACGCGGATCGGAGAGAAAGCGATCAAGGTTAACACCTTCTTCCTCAAGCCAATCTAGGGGCAAATAAACGCGCCCCGCGCGGGCATCTTCGCCCACATCGCGGGCGATATTTGTTAATTGCATGGCGACGCCCAAATCACAGGCGCGCGCCAATGCATCGCCCGAACGCACCCCCATCAATACGCACATCATCGCCCCGACAGCCGAGGCAACCCGTGCCGAGTAACCACGCAAATCTGACAGCGTGTCATAGCGCCGCTCGGTTGCATCCCATGCGAGGCCCTCAAGCAGGGCTTCGGGCAAGGCGCGTGGCATTTCGAAATCCTGCACCACCGCAGCAAAGGCACGATCAGCGGGACAGTCGACAGGCCGCCCACGATAGATACGATCCAACCGATTACTAAGATCAAGAACGGCATGTGCCTTGTTCTGACTGAAATCCACTGCATCATCGGAAATGCGACAGAAAGCATAAAGTGCCAGCGCAGGATCGCGCACAGTGCGCGGCAAGATGCGCGATGCAATATCGAAGGAATGTGACCCTTCGGCAATTGCCTCGCGGCAATAGGCAAGATCCTGATCGTCAATCATTCTGCGGCCATCTTTATCTCATGGCCAGATGAGACGGAGACCGCATCTGGCACCAGTTTTGCCAACACTTCAGCCGATGAAATGACCCCAGGCAAACCCGCCCCAGGATGCGTGCCTGCCCCAACGAGATAGAGACCCTCCGCCTCCTCCGACACGTTATGGGGACGAAAATAGGCGCTTTGCAGGATACGCGGCTCGATTGAGAAGCCAGACCCGTTGGGGGAAAGATAGCGACTTTCAAAATCTGCGGGGGTCAGCACCTCGGAGGCGGAAAGATGCGCGCCCAAATCAGGCAAAAGTTGATCTTCCACAACCTGCTGCACCTTTTGGCGATAGGCTTCGCCCATCTTGGCCCAATCCACAGGATCATCAAATCCCAGATGCGGCACAGGTGAAAGGGCGTAGAACGTATCATCCCCCTCTGGCGCGCAGCTTGGGTCAGTCACCGAGGGGCGATGAACATAAAGGCTCATATCTTCGCTAAGTTTGCCTTTGATAAAGATATCTTTGACCAACCCACGATACCGCGGGCCGTTGAGGATCGTATGATGACCCACATCCGCCCATTTGTTGCGCGTGCCGCGTGTTCCGAAATACCACACAAAAAGACCCATCGACCAACGCGCGCGGGTTAATTTTCCATCCGTCCAACGGCGGCGGGGGCGATTGCGCATCAAATGCTTGTAGGTATGGCCCGCATCCGCGTTTGAGACGACAATATCCGCCGCAACAGTCTCGCCCGTGGCAAGGCGCACACCAGTGGCGCGGTTATCGTGAAAGGTGATTTCATCCACAACGTGATGAAAGCGAAGCGCGCCGCCTTGATCCTGAACAACGCGGGCCATGGCCTTGGCAATCGCAGCGACACCGCCCATCGCATAATGGACACCGAATTCCTTTTCGAGATGGCTGACCAAGATATACATCGAGGTCACGTTAAACGGATCCCCCCCGATAAAGAGCGGATGGAAGCTAAACGCCATCCGCAGTCGTTCATCCTTAAACCGCTTTGCCGCATGCGCATAAACCGAGCGATCCGCGCGCAGCATGCCGAATTTTGGCAAAACCTTGATCAAATCCCACAGCTTGTGCATGGAACGGCGGCCAAGATCTTCGAACCCAAACCAATATCGCGCGGCGCTGTCTTGCAAGAACCGCTCATAGCCCTTGGCATCTTGCGGCGAGAGGCGCGCCACTTCGGCGCGCATCGCATCGGTGTTTTGGCTGGCGGTAAAATGTGACCCGTCTGGCCAACGGATTTCGTAAAATGGCTCAATCGGGCGCAGATCAACATCCTGATCGAAATCGCGCCCGCAGGCCGCCCATAATTCCCGAAACACTTGCGGCACTGTGACAATGGTCGGGCCGAGGTCAAAGCGATGCCCGTTCTGGTAGAGCGCAGAACCACGCCCCCCCGCCATATCCAATTTATCAATGACCGTGACGCGATAGCCCTTCGCCCCCAACCGCATAGCCGAGGCCAATCCACCCAACCCCGCACCAATCACAATCGCATGGGGGCGAGCATCACCCGCATTTGGGGCAAAGCCTGATTGAGGATCGCTATGCACTCGGTGGTCATCCATCATAGGCCCTATCGTAAACTGTCTAGTTTAATTTACAACACGAATTCACAGCTAAAGTTGATCACGAATAGAAGCGCCCAATTAAACAAAAGAAATCATTGAAATATATTGTTCTCTTTCCTTTATTGGCTAAATCTGTCACTATTAGTTGACAGATAAAAAGATCGACCATGCAATCTGTAACGCTAAGCTTATTTCGATTTGGAACCGTCTCCGCACGGATGTGGGCCTTTGCCCAAATGGCAACGGCACGATTCGCCTTGCGCCGTGAGGTAGGGATCGGCTTTTTCAAATTGCTTGGCTCAGGCACGGGTGAGGGATTTACGCCCATTCCGAATGTTTCGGTTTATGCCATTCTTGCCACTTGGCCCGACCATGTGACCGCACAATCTCAGATTGCAAAAAGTCCAACCTTCCGCCGCTATCGCGCACATGCAGTCGAAGATTGCACCCTGTATCTCACCCCCAGCACAGCGCGGGGGGAATGGGATGGGCAAGCGCCGTTTGTGACCGATGCTGAGCCAACAAACGGCCCGATTGCGGCGTTGACCCGCGCCACAGTAAAGCCCCTAAATGCGCTGCGCTTTTGGCGGCGCGTCCCCGATATTTCGCAGGTCATTGGCGATGATCCTAACGTTCTGTTCAAGATCGGCGTTGGCGAAGTGCCTCTCCTGCATCAGGTCACGTTTTCAATTTGGCCAGACACGCAAACCATGGCGCGTTTTGCACGGCATGACGGCCCGCATGCCCGCGCCATAAAAGCCGTGCGCGATGGCGCATGGTTCAAAGAAGAACTCTACGCCCGCTTTGCCCTAAATAATATAGAAGGCACGTGGGAGGGCGGCTGTCCCCTGCAATCCCGTATCCCGACCTATGAAAGGCCCATTATATGAGCCACGCTTTTCCTTTTTCTGCCATCGTAGGCCAAGATACGATGAAACAAGCCATGCTTTTGACCGCTATTGATGTGGGTATTGGCGGCGTTTTGGTTTTCGGGGATCGCGGCACGGGGAAATCAACCGCTGTGCGGGGCTTGGCCGCTTTGCTTCCTCCGATTGCGGCGATAAAGGGGTGCCCTGTGAATTCTGCCAGTGAGGCTGACATACCTGATTGGGCCAATGTTGCGGATCGCGAGGTGGTCGAAAAACCCACACCCGTGGTCGACCTGCCGCTTGGCGCCACAGAGGATCGTGTGGTCGGGGCCTTGGATATCGAAAAGGCGCTCGCGAAAGGTGAAAAGGCCTTTGAAGCAGGGCTTCTTGCACGGGCCAATCGCGGCTATCTCTATATTGACGAGGTCAACCTGCTCGAAGATCACTTGGTCGATCTTTTGTTGGATGTGGCGCAGTCTGGCGAAAATCTGGTCGAGCGAGAGGGCCTCTCAATCCGCCACCCTGCCCGATTTGTTTTGGTGGGTTCGGGCAACCCAGAAGAAGGTGAATTGCGGCCCCAACTTTTGGATCGTTTCGGCCTTTCAGTCGAAGTGAAAAGCCCAAAGGATATCGACACACGCATTGAGGTCATCAAGCGCCGCGATGCCTTTGATCAAGATCGTGCAAAATTTGTGAAATCATGGGCGAAATCGGATGAGGCTATCCGCAAATCCATCATTGCCGCGCGCAAACGCGTGTCAAAAATCCGCACAAGTGATGAGATCTTGAAGGATTGCGCCGCCCTGTGCCTTGAACTTGGGTCAGACGGGTTGCGCGGCGAATTAACCCTGTTGCGCGCCGCCCGCGCGCAAGCCGCGTTCGAGGGATCCTCCGAAATCACACGCGCGCATTTGCGGGCCGTTGCACCGATGGCGCTGTCACACCGCTTGCGCCGCGACCCGCTCGATGAGGCAGGCTCAACCACGCGCGTGATGCGCACAGTTGAGGCTGTGCTCCCATGACACCAGCACAGGACAGATGGGCCAGTTTCAATCTGGCCATCGCCCTGTTTGCGATTGATCCCGCACCCCTTGGGGGTATTTGGCTTCGGGCCCGCGTTGGCCCCGTTCGGGATCGGATTATTCAGGCTCTAAACAAGGCGTTAGAAACTGATTTTTTTCCGCGTATCCATCCAAATATCAGTGATGAGGCCCTGTTTGGCGGGTTAGACCTAAGCGCAACCTTGGCAACCGGCCGCCCTATTCAAACAGAGGGACTTCTCAACAAGGGCGGCACAGTAATCCTGACAATGGCCGAACGTGCCGAATCCGCGCTTTTGGCACGATTGGCGGGGGCGTTGGATGCTGAGACGGGCCTATCAATTATTGCCCTAGATGAAGCCGCCGAAGAAGGCGAAGGGTTGGGGCATAGCCTTAGTGATCGCCTTGCGCTGCATCTGCAGCTTGATGCCATTCCACAATCGGCGGCGCAGGAAATGGAATTTGACAGCGCAGCTTTGGCCGGGGCGCGTGCGCGCTTACCCCATGTGCGACATGCGCCTGACGATTATCGTGATCTCTGCTTGGTGGCTGAGGCGCTTGGCGTCACATCCTTGCGCGCCGTTCAGCACGCACTGCGCCTTGCCCGCCATTCGGCGGCCTTGATCGGGTCGGATCAGGTCGAACAGGCGGATTTGCAACTGGCTGTGGAATTGGCCCTTGCCCCACGCGCCACGCAAATCCCAGAACCAGCCCCGCCTGAACAAGCGCCCCCACCACAACCACAAGAACCAGAGGCGCAAGAAAACCCGTCCGACCCCGAAGATCCGCAAAAGGAGGGGGAGGATCTTCCTCCCTTTGAGGCGTTGATCGAGGCGGCAAAAGCCATGCTTCCGCCCGACCTCTTGGCACGATTGGCAGCACAGCGCGCCGCACGGCAAAGCAAGGGCAGCTCAGGAACGGGCAACCGCAAGAAGGGCAATCATCGTGGCCGCCCCGTTGCCTCGCGCAGTGGCGAATTGGGGGGCGGCGCGCGGATTGATTTAATGGCAACCTTGCGCTCCGCTGCCCCATGGCAAGGGCTGCGCGCCCAAACGACAGCGCCCAAGCCGCGCGGCCTCCATATCCGCAAAAGTGACATCCGCGTAAAGCAGTTTGAACAAAGCTCTGACAGGGTGATTATCTTTGTGGTGGATGCGTCTGGCTCTAGCGCGATGTCGCGCATGGCCGAGGCCAAGGGGGCGATTGAGTTGATGTTGGCAGAGGCCTATGCGCGGCGCGATCATGTGGCCTTGGTTGCGTTTCGCGGCGCAGGTGCAGATATTTTGCTGAACCCCACGCGATCCCTCGTGCAGACCAAACGCCGCTTAGAAGACTTACCAGGTGGGGGGGGCACACCGCTTGCCGCAGGGCTGAAATCGGCCCTTGATCTGGCGGTTCTCACAAGTGGAAAGGGAATGACACCGTCCATCGCGGTTCTGACGGATGGGCGCGCGAATGTCAGTCTTGATGGCAGCGCAAATCGCGCGCAGGCGGGCGAAGATGCAAACAGTATGGCAAAGGCCCTGCGCGGTCGCGGTGTTCGCGCGATTGTCATCGACACGGGGCAACGCCCAACGCGAGTGCTGGATGATCTGGCCAAGGTGATGGGCGCGGCCTATGTGCCGCTTCCGCGCGCAGATGCCAAATCCCTCAGCGCCGCTGTCGAGGCGGCACTGCCAAGCGCATGAGCGGGCTTGCGGATATTCCAAGCAACTGGCCATGGCGCGCCGATAGCCAAATCATCGCGTCACATCCGCATCGGTGGCATGTGCAGATTATGGGCACAGGCCCTGATCTGGTTTTGATCCATGGTGCAGGCGCATCTACGCATTCTTGGCGGGCCATGATGCCACTTTTGGCACAAACTCATCGCGTCATTGCCTTTGATCTACCAGGTCAGGGCTTTAGCCGTGCTGGCACCCGCAGTCGGTCATCCCTGTCCTTGATGGCGCAAGACGTTTTGCGGCTGCTGCAGGGCCAAGCCATCACGCCTGAGGTGATTATTGGCCATTCTGCGGGGGCCGCGATTGCCTTGCAACTGATGCTGCTTGCGCCTGATACTGCACAAGGGGTCGTGGCGATCAACGGGGCGCTTGAGAATTTCTCTGGTGCTGCGGGTTGGCTCTTTCCGATCATGGCAAAAATGATGGCGATGAACCCGCTTACGGGGCTTTTCTTAGGCTCGGGGATGAGTGACCGCAGGCTGATTGCCATTTTGCAAACAACAGGCTCAGAACCTGACGCCGAAACCTTGGGCCATTATCACAAATTGATGCGCAGGCGCGCGCATATCGAGGCAACTTTAGCAATGATGGCGCAGTGGGATTTAGAGGCGCTGCACCGCAGCCTTCCCCAGATCACTGCGCCAATCCTGTTCTTGCATGGCGCTAAGGATCAAGCAGTTGCACTAGAGGTCGCCAAGCGCGCCCAAGGGATGGTGCCGCAGGGCACCATGAAGGTGATTTCGGATGCAGGGCATCTTTTGCCTGAATCACATCCCGCCGAGGCGGTTGCTGCGATCACCGACTTCGTCCAATCGCTTCGCAAAAAATGAAAAAGGGCAGATCAATGTCTGCCCTTCTCAATGCCGTCACAAAACGATGCGGTTACTGCGCCGCAAGGCTTGCGAGATATGCATAGACGTTTTTCGCGTCATCTTCGTTACGAGCACGGAACGCCATAGCACTGCGTGCGCGGTTGTCACCGGTTGCTTCTTTCAAAAAGGCGGTTGGGTCTTGCACATAGCTCACAAACGCCTCTTCCGTCCAAACAACCCCTGCTTCACCTGCCGCGGTGATAGATGGAGAATAACGGAAATCTTCGATCGATGCCACAGGACGACCTGCAACGCCGTAAAGATTTGGGCCTGTGCGGCCATTGCGGCCTGCCAGAGTTTCACCTGCATCGTTTACCACCATGTGGCAGGCGACACATTGATTGAAGACACGCTCACCTGCAGCCGCATCACCCGATGCGCCATGGCCATCCGCGAAGGCGGACGTTGCAGCGCATAGTCCTGCGACTGCTGCGATGATTGCAGATTTTTTCATGGTTCTCTCTCCCTCGGTTAAAGGTAACCGCTCAGCAACCTAGCCCTTTTTCAAGCCGCTCCAAGGGCAATTTGCAGAAAACTTGTCACATCTACGCGACTGCATGCGAAACAGCGCATTGTTTCCAGAGTGTTTTCAGGGCCAAAACAAGATATTCGATGTCCTCATCCGTGTGCAAAGGGCCAGGGGTAAAGCGCAGGCGCTCGGTGCCTTTGGGAACTGTGGGGTAATTGATCGGCTGCACATAAATGCCGAATTGTTCCATCAAAATATCCGACAGCATTTTGCATTTCACGGGATCTTTCACCATCACAGGAATGATGTGGCTGGCATTGTTGACATGCGGAATGCCTTCGGCATCAAGGCGGGCGCGCAAACGGGCAACTTGGCGTTGCTGCATCTCGCGCTCATAGCTTGAGTTTTTCAGATGATGAATCGAGGCGCGCGCAGCCGCCGCAACAGCAGGGGGCAGCGCCGTTGTAAAGATAAACCCGCTAGCAAAGCTGCGGATGAAATCCACCAAGGCATGGCTGCCCGTGATATAGCCACCGACCACACCATAGGCCTTGCCAAGCGTGCCTTCGACCAGGGTGATACGATCCATCAATCCTTCGCGCTCGGCCACACCGCCGCCGCGCGGGCCATACATGCCGACCGCGTGAACCTCGTCAATATAGGTCATCGCGCCATGCTTTTCCGCCACTTCAACGATCTCGCGGATCGGCGCAATGTCGCCATCCATCGAATAGACCGACTCAAACGCGACAATCTTGGTCGCATTGGCAGGCAATTCTGCCAATTGCCGATCCAAATCGGCGACATCGTTGTGCTTCCAAACCCGCTTTTCGCATCGTGCATGACGGATGCCCTCAATCATCGAGGCGTGGTTCAACGCATCCGACAAAATCACCGCATTCGGAAGACGGCTGCCCAAAGTCGACAAGGCGGCCCAATTTGAAACATAGCCCGAAGTGAACAGAAGGGCCGCTTCCTTACCGTGCAGGTCAGCCAATTCCGCCTCGAGCAATTTGTGGTGATAGGCATTGCCCGAGATATTGCGCGTGCCGCCTGCACCTGTGCCGCAGGCCTCGACTGTGTCGATCATTGCCTTGATCACATCGGGGTGTTGGCCCATGCCCAAATAGTCATTCGAGCACCAAACAGTGACTTCTTCTTGACCTTCGCCGTGATTTTGGACGCGGGGGAAATCTCCACATTTGCGCTGCAATTCTGCGAAGACGCGATAATTGCCCTCTTGTTTCAGGGTGTCCAACTGGCTCTGAAAGAGTTTGTCAAAATTCATCGCACGTCCTCATTTTGCAAAATGGCGATCTGGGGGCCGTCTTGGCCATTGCTTTGGCGAGACGGAAGCATCCACCGCCACAGCCGTTCATCAGGAAGGGGCAGAACCATGAACCAATGCTCTAACAAAGCGAGCACGGTCAGGGCTGCCAATAAAGCGAAACCAATCTCTTGCGACATGGTTTGCGCGCTCCAAATCCGCTCCATCCAACAGGCAGCGGCAAAGCTGAGGCCCGTGATCGAGAGCGGAAACAGCCAATTCATCCGCGCGGTGCGAAAGTGACTTGGCAAATGGTTCAAGGGTTCGGGAATGAATTCCACATTGATTTTTCGCACCCCAAGATAAAGGTTCAGCTTGGCGCTGATCCGCGCGAAAAACAGAATTGCGAATGTCCACATCCCAAAGGGGTTCACGGCGTCCAGACTAAACAGGATCATCGTCACCATCATGAACACCAACAGAAGCTCATGATAGGCAATGGTGCCCCATGCGCGGATAAAGCGTTCCCATTCAGGAACCCCATCCCTCAGGCGGTTGCGATTGGGGCCCGTGATGACACCCGTCAAAAAGGCAAGCTCGATCCACCCCCAAAGCGCGATAGCAGATAAAAACGCTACATAAACCCCGGCTAGGCTCTCGTCATAGCGGGATTCCAAGAACCCAACCACCCCCAAGATCAAAAAGGGCAGGTTCATCAAAACGGCCCAAATTCGGGCCTGACGGCCTGCCTGATCTGCGCGCCGCACAACCAAAAGGATTGCCCCTGTGGAAAACCACCACAGGAACAAGGCGACCAAGGCCGCCACCCAAGGGTTATGCAGCGCAGCCGCGATCAATAGACAGGCTCCATCCGCGTGCTGACAGGCACGGCATGAGATTTCGCAGGGATCGTGAACAGGTTCACAAAGGCCAGACCCGCACGAATGCTAGCGCCAATTCGCTTGAAGAATTTGCCATGCGCCTTGGCATCGGCCAAATCCGCATTAGCGGCTTGCAAGGCCGTTAGACCTTTCTGCCAACGGGGATGATCAATGTCCAAAGTGATTGGGAAAATCTGCTTTGAGATGTCACTAGTCTTGCGGAACACTTCGTGGCCATACCAATCGGTATCTACACCCAAAGCCTCGTGAAAGGCGGGGCGTTGGTGGTCGCGCACATACATCGTTGCGAAAACGGCGGTGAGGAAGAATTTGATCCACAAGACATTCACGCCGCGCGTCAGCTTGGGATCAGTTTTCATCAACAGCGCGAATGCCTCGCCATGGCTAAACTCATCATTGCACCATTCCTTGAACCATTTGAAAATCGGATGGAACCGATGTTCAGGATGCGCCTCAAGATGGCGGAAGATGGTGATATAGCGCGCATAGCCGATCTTTTCGGACAGATATGTGGCGTAATAAATGAATTTCGGCTGGAAATAGGTGTATTTCTTGGCTTGGGTCAAAAAGCCCAAATTCACCGCAATCCCAGCTTCCCGCAGCGCGTCATTGATAAAACCTGCATGGCGGGCTTCATCACGGGCCATCAGCTGGAACAATGTGGTGATATCCTCATTGCTGCCGCGCCGTTTCATTTCTTTGTAGAGAACACAGCCCGAGAATTCGGCCGTGCAGGAGGAAACAAGGAAATCAATGAATTCCTTTTTCAGCTTTGGCTCCATCCCATCCCAATCGATGTGATCCCAATCTTCGTTTTTCTTGAAATGGCCCTTATTGGGGTCGGATTTCATTTGATCAATCAGCTGATCCCAATCGCTGCGGACTGATGAAACATCAATCGCATCCAATTCGTCAAAATTGGTCGTGTAAAACCGCGGGGTCAAAAGCGTGTTTTGCATCGCAAGCGCGGTTGCGCTTTCACTGTCAACCACCGCTTGTTCGTAATTGCGTGCCGCCAAAGCGTCTTCAACGGTGGTCGCATCTGCGGAATGTTTTACTTGGACATTCATAGCGAAACCTCCTCTGAGAAACTAAATTCGCACAGTTCCATGAACTCGAAATCACCTGTCATTTTTGTCCAAAGCTGTTCGATTTTGCTGGCGCGGGTGATCGTGGCGGTGCGGGTTTCACACACCACCTCGCCATAAGGCGCCATTACCGGCGCGCCATGCACCAATACCTCGTCACCTGGATTAATGGTTGCGCCGTTCAAGAATTTCACATGCGCGTGCAGGCTTTCGAATTTGTGGCTCACCTCAACCTCGCAAGGGGCCGTTTCGGTCGTTCTGGTCATCCATCCCATGGGTCATTCCTCCATGATGCGGGCAAAAACCCGCTCGTTATCCGCGCCAAAGCCATAAAGCTCGGCGCGGAAATCCGTCAGATCATCGCGTAGGGCGAGGCGGCCATCGGCCATCCGAACCAAACGGATTGGATCGCTGCCAGATGCGCCAACAGCGCCGCGGCGGCGTTCAAGCACGCGATAAATCCCCGCGACAAAGCCACCTTCCTCTTTGCTCAAGGTGACAATCACATTGCCTTCGGTATCCATCACGCGTGCTGATCCATCCATAGAGCCGAAAATCTGGATCAACCGCTCCTCCACAACGGGCAGTTCATCCGCGGATGGGGGCATTGCCGCGAGCGGGCGATCCGTCAGCTTGGCATAGGTCACGATGACAAGAACGCTCATGCACAGCACAAACATTGCGCGCACCAGAACCTTGGGCACCATTTCGCGGTCACGTTCGACCAGTTTATCTTCAGGGCTCATTGCCATAATCAGATCCCCCTTATTCTGCCGCAACCGCGCCACTTGGCGCAGGATCACGTTTGACAACGGGTTGGCTGACCACGGTTTCTGCCGCCTCAGACAGGATCGCAGCCACGTTTTGCGCATCAGGAATGCAACGCAACGCAGGTTGGGTGTTTTTCATCACCCATGGCCGCACATGGGGCCATGTATTCAAATAGGATAACCGCACATTGGATGGCATCAATTCCAAGGCAATCGTGCCAGTCCCATCCTTGCGCAATCCCAAATTCGCATTGGCCACCTGACGGTAGGGCAGGTTCAACGTCATCGTCAAAGCCGCACCAATCCGCATGGCAACACGGCGGTTTGTGATGGTGTAAACCGTTGCTTTGGCTTGGACATAGGCCACACCTAAAAGCAGAACCGCCACAATCGCGCCAAGCACCAAGAAGAAGGATGCAGCAATCGCACTGTCGGCCCATGAGGTGACGGCCGCCCCAGATGTGGTGCGCCAAGCGAAGAGGAATAGGAAATATCCAACGACCCACCAGAAACTCAGCGCATCTTTCGCCAGAGCAAACCAATGGGGTGCGCCCTGCCAAAGAATTTCTTCTCCAGCAGGGGGCTTTTCGGGCAAACCACGAACAGGCTCGGTCTGAAAGTCGTCATGTGGCATGGGTCGTCCTCCTTTAGAGGTGGTAAGAAATTACAAAAGCGGGTCTGTCCGCTCTTGGGAAGCGTAGAGCGTGCCGCCACCGAAGAAGCCTGAGATTTTATCTTCCTCAAGCAAGGTCACTTGATTGGGTGACTTGGTGACAGGGACTTTAGTGAAATGCTCTGCAAAGATCGAATTGACGACAACGCGGTCAGATTTGATCTTGGCCATCTGGATTGGAACCAAGCGGGCGGTTCCGTCAGCAACTTCAACCTCAAGATACCGCACCAATTGCTCGGGCGCATCGACCCACATATCAGTCACAGTGCCTGCTGAAGCGCCATCCCCCGCGATAACTGTAAGGCCACGCGGATCACGACCCGCTGAAACGCGGTAATCGTCCATCTGCCCCATAGGGACAATTTTCGGATGACCGTGGCCGTCCAATTCGGGCAGGTCACGGCGCTTTGCCCAACTTGCAGGGCCAACACCATCAACCATTGGATCGCCAGTGGGCTCAAACGGATAGCCATTCGCAGCATTGGTCTGACGCAGGGCCAGATTGTCACGCGCTTGCACATCCTTGCCTGGAACAGTGACTTCACCGCGGCCATGCATCAGTTTGAACGTCTTTTCCTTTGGCAAAGGAAAAGGCCCCTGATTAGCGGCAACGCTGCCATCATCATTTTCCAGCGGATAACCTTCCCGCATATTTTCAGTTTGCAGATAGTAAATCAGTAGAGCGAAGAAGATCCAAAACAGCCATATAGACAGGCTGGCCAGATCAAAATTGCCGAAAAATGCATTTTCCATGGATTTTATCCTCCTAGGTTCGGCGGTTACGTGGGCAGGTCGGCGAGCCCGATCTTGCCGGCCTCCCCGCGCGAGTATGTGCTTTGCGTCCGCACAAGCGGGCCCAAAGCGACAAGGGTGAAAAACAGAAGCAAAATTTCAAAATGATAGACGACCGAATAGCCCGTGGCGGGGCTATTCAACGCCTCGCCCAAGCCGCCAGAGATGGCGATCTGGTTAATCGTGTCACGCAGGCTACCCCCGATTGCGATGGACAAACCTGCGGCCGTTGCCTGAGCCGCGCCCCATGCGCCAAGCGCCAAGCCACGGCCCGCGCTGCCCTCGGCGGGCATGGTCATTGCGGCGGTGAGCATTGAAACTGAAAACAAGCCGCCGCCAAAACCAATGAGGCAGGCGCCCAAGAAGAACATAAATTCAGACGCCATCGGATTTGCAAAAATCACAGCGGAAAACGCGGCAAGCCCCGCCAATATCCCGCGCGCGCCCATCCGATAGGGGTTGATGCCATCTGACAGCCACCGCGCGGCCAACGCGAAACCAACCAAGGCCCCCGCTGACCATGTCGCGGTCAAAAGCGTTGTTTTCGATACGCTCAACCCAAGGATTTCGCCGCCATAAGGTTCGAGCAAGACATCCTGCATGTTGAAGGCCATGGTGCCAAGGAACACCACAACCAAAAGCCTGCCCGCAGGGCCACCGCGCGCAAAATCGCGCCATGCATCGCCAAAACTTGGCGCAGGCTCTTCCCGCTCGGCCCTGGTCATCAGGCGGACTCTTTCCTGCTTCCAAAGGGCAATCATATTCAGAACCAAGGTCGCAACAGCCGCGCCTTGCACGACACGGATCAGGGTCAAGCCCGAGAAATCGCGCAGCAGCCAGCCAATCACGAGGGCTGAAATCGCCATGCCCACCAGATACATGACATAGAGCAACGCCACGACCCGTGGCCGTGTGTCCTCGGTCGCGCGATCTGCAGCCAAAGCAAGCCCTGCGGTTTGGGTCATATGCATCCCCAACCCCGTCATGACAAAGGCAAGCCCCGCAAGAACCTCACCCGCAAAGGGTAACTCGTGCACAACATCACCGCCCAAAACCAACAGGCTTGCAGGCATGATCGCGAGACCACCAAACTGCCACAGCGTGCCAAACCACAAATAAGGTATCCGCTTCCACCCCAACGCGCTGCGATGGTGATCCGATTTGTGACCCAAAAAGGCACGAAACGGCGCAATCAACACAGGCAAGGCGACCATGATCGCCACCAATGTTGCAGGCAATGACAGCTCTACGATCATCACGCGGTTCAGCGTGCCCAAAAGCATGACCCCCGCCATCCCAACCGAGATCTGAAACAGGGACAAGCGTAGCAATTGTGCCAAAGGCAACGCGTCACTCGCGGCATCTGCAAAGGGCAAGAATTTTGTGGAGATGCGAGACAAGGCGCTCATTTCACATACTCCAAACAAGAGGAGATATAAAACCCGCGCGAGACCCGCGCGACCTCGGAAATCGAGCCTGTTGCCCCTGTTTGTGACGTATGATGACGCAAATATTTTGCCGTGTGCGGGATCATCATAGGCGAGCGATCTGAGCGCGGGAACAATTTTCCCAAACCCCAAAAGGCCATTAGGAACGCTGTGCGCGGCGCAACAGTGAACACCACCTTACCAGAAACGCGCGGACAGAGCTGCGCCAAGGCGCGGCCCAAATCTGGCGCCTCGTAATAGATCATCGAGTCCATCGCGATCACATGATCAAAGCTGCCCAAATCAGGGGACAGCATATCGCCTGCGCGGAACTCGACCTGAGATTGCAAAGTTTCTGGAAGGCGCTTTTTCGCGATTTCAACCAAAGAGGGCGAGATATCAATCGCGACTACATATGCACCCCGCGCAGCCAGTTCAGCGGTCATCTGCCCCGCACCACAGCCCGCATCCAAAATGCGCAATCCCGTCAAATCCTTAGGCAATTGCCCAAGCATTATCGCGCGCATCTGATCACGCCCTTCGCGCACAGTTTGGCGCACGCGCGAGACAGGCGCATCCGAGGTCAGCCGCTCCCATGTTTTGGTGGCGGTTCTGTCGAAATATTCTTCAACACGGGCGCGGGTCGCGCCATATGTCGGCGTTGCGACCATCAATCAAACCCTAGCAATTCGAAGATACGCCGATCCTCCAAGGGTTCAGGCGCAAGTGGTTCTGTGCCAGCCCAAAGCGTTTCAGCCAAACGGATATATTCTGCACGGCATTGCACAATATCCTCGTCATCGGGCATCTCGAACAGTGTCTTTTTCTTGAGGCGGGAACGGCGAATGGCATCCACATCAGGCATATGGCCAATGCGGCGGAACCCGACCTCTGAACAGTAACGATCCACCTCATCGGTGTCGCGCGAGCGGTTCGCGACACACCCCGCAAGGCGGACGTTGTAATTCTTGGATTTGGCCTGCACAGCCGCAATGATGCGGTTCATCGCATAGATACTGTCAAAATCATTCGCTGTGACGATCAAGGCACGATCTGCGTGCTGCAAAGGGGCTGCAAAACCGCCGCAGACCACATCGCCTAGAACATCAAACAAGACGACATCCGTATCGTCTAACATGTGGTGCTGTTTCAGCAGTTTCACTGTTTGACCCACAACATAACCGCCGCAGCCCGTGCCAGCGGGGGGGCCGCCCGCCTCGACACACATCACGCCATTGTAACCCGTGGTCACGAAATCCTCGGGGCGCAGTTCTTCGGCGTGAAAATCGACATCCTTCAAGATATCAATCACAGTCGGCTGCAAATGCCCCGTCAGGGTAAATGTGCTGTCATGTTTTGGATCACAGCCGATTTGCAGAACACGCTTGCCCAATTTGCTGAACGCAGCGGATAGGTTTGAGGAGGTTGTGGATTTGCCAATCCCACCCTTGCCATAAACCGCAAAGACCTGCGCGCCTTCGATCTTCAGGCTTGCATCCTGATGCACCTGCACAGAGCCATCCCCATCCTCGCCCTTGCGCAAAATTGGGGGGGTGGCCAAGCCCCGCTTGGCCAGTCCTTCGGCCTCTCGCGCGTTCGCGCGGGCGGCTGGGGGATTTTTATGGTCAAGCATCGTGGTCTCTCCTATTCCGCTGCAACATCCAGGCCTTCGAGTCGGTCTTCCAACTCATCGGCACTGGCCTGAAGCGCGGCCAAAGTTTCATCATCGGGCTGCCAGTAATTGCGTTCAAACGCCTCAAGAAGGCGGTTTGCCATCCGCACAGAAGCCTGCGGGTTCAGCGCCGACAAACGCCGCCGCATCTCTTCATCCAACACAAATGTTTCGGACAGGCGTTGATACACCCAAGGCTCGACCTGTCCTGTGGTCGCCGACCACCCAAGTGTGTTGGTCACTTGCGCTTCAATCTGGCGCACGCCTTCGTGGCCGTGTTTCAACATCCCTTCGAACCATTTCGGGTTCAGACTGCGCGACCGCGTCTCAAGCGCCACTTGGTCTTGCAGGCTGCGCACGATGCCCGCACCGCGGGTTTGATCGCCGATGAACACGGGCGCATCGCTGCCTTTTGCGCGTTTAACAGCACGCGAAATGCCGCCCAAAGTGTCGAAGTAGTGATCAACCGTGGTGACCCCCAATTCGACCGATTCAAGGTTCTGATAGGCCAAATCAACATCGCCCAAAGCGGCCTGAAGGAGGCTTGCGTTTTTCTTGGCTTTCCCGTCACGGCCATAGGCAAAACTTTTGCGGGCCTCATAGGCATCGGCCAGTTCGTCCTCTTCACCCCATGCGCCACTATCGACCAAGGCGTTGACATTCGACCCATAGGCCCCTTCGGCATTTGAGAACACGCGCAAGGCAGCGTCTTCGATATCGCAGCCCATTTTCTGCGCATAATCGAGGGCATGGGCGCGGATGAAATTTTCTGCGCAAGGCTCATCCGCCGTTGCGGCCTTATAGGCCGCTTCTGCCAACATCCGTGTCTGAAGGGGGAGAAGGTCGCGGAAGATACCCGACAGCGTCATCACAACATCAATGCGCGGACGGCCCAATTCGGCAAGCGGGATCAAATCAGCCCCGCAGAGGCGCCCATATCCATCAAATCGGGGGGCAGCGCCCATGAGCGCCATCGCCTGCGCAATCGGCCCACCATCAGATTTAATGTTATCAGACCCCCAAAGAACAATCGCCACCGAACGGGGTAAATCACCCGCCGCATCGAGCAAACGCTGCGCTTGTTTCGCACCGTCCTGCATCGCAAACGCGGTGGGCATACGGAACGGGTCAAAGGCGTGAATATTGCGCCCCGTTGGCAAAACATCAGGGCTGCGGATGATGTCGCCACCTGCAACAGGCGCGATATAGCGCGCCGATAGGGCGCGCATCAGCGCAGGCAATTCGTGATCCTCTTGCAGCAATTGATCGACCCGAGCCAGCGTTTCAGGGTCTGTTTCGGCCATCACGCGCAAATGTTCGGCCCGCTCCGCATCCCCAATGGAGCGGCCCATGACATGCAAGCCGTCTGGGATCAGCGCCGTTTCCGTTTCAAGCAGGGTCAACCACAGATGATCGGGGTCGCTGCCATCCAAATCAACCGCTTCGGCCTGCATCGCAATCAGCGCGGCAAGGTCGGCACGCTCATGCGCATCAGGGGCAAGACTGCGATAGCGCGACAGGCTGTCTTTTAGCTCGGACAGGCCCTTATACAGACCCGAAGCCGCCAAAGGCGGGGTCAAATGCGTGACTGTAACGGCATTAGAGCGCCGCTTGGCCAAAGTTGCCTCGGACGGGTTATTTGACGCGTAAAGATAAATGTTCGGCACTTCGCCAATTAAACGATCAGGCCAATCACGCGCGCCAAGCCCCGCCTGTTTTCCAGGCATGAACTCAAGCGCGCCATGCATGCCAAAATGCAAAATCGCATCTGTCTTAAACGTGTTGCGCAACCAAAGATAAAATTGCGCAAAGGCATGGGTGGGCGCAAAACCTGTCTCAAACAACAGGCGCATTGGATCACCTTCATAGCCAAAGGTGGGCTGCACACCGACAAAGACATTGCCGAAATGGGCGCCTAAAATGAACACACCGCGGCCGTTTGACTGCACCTTACCGGGCGCGGGGCCCCACGCCGCCTCAATCGCAGCCAAGGGAGGTGTGTTGCGCAAGATCGTGTCTGCATCAACAATATCGGCTACATTGGCCTCTTGCCCATATTGCGCCGCGTTGCCCTTGAGAACCGCTGCGCGCAGATCATCGACCGAAGCGGGCAGGTCGACCCGATAGCCTTCGGATTTCAGGGTCGAAAGTGTGTTATAGAGACTTTCAAAGACACTGAGATGGGCCGCGGTGCCCACAGCGCCCGCATTGGGCGGAAAACCAAAGAGAACAACCGAAATCCGTTTGTCGCGGTTCGCCTTACGCCGCAAAACCGCCAGACGTGCGGTTTTTTCAACCAATGACGCGATACGCTCATGGCACGGGGCCATCGCCTTTTGACAGGCACTGGCTTGGCACATATGGCTGCACCCTTGGCAGCCTTCCGCACCATGGCGACCACCAAAAACAGTGGGATTTGTCGCGCCATCAATCTCGGGCAGCGCAACCAGCATCGTAGTCTCAACTGGGCCAAGCCCGCCACCTGATGCTGCCCATTGGCCCAATGTCTGAAATTCAATCGGATGCGCCGCGATATAGGGCAGATCGAGATCGCGCAGCACCTCAACCGCCGCCGCGCTGTCATTATAGGCAGGGCCACCAATGAGGCTAAAGCCCGTCAACGACACCATCGCATCCACGCGATCATTCGTGAAATACTCGGAAATTGCAGGACGGCCATCCAACCCACCCGCAAAGGCGGGAACCACGGCCAAACCTGCGGCCTGCATTTGACGGATCACGCCATCATAATGGGCGGTGTCAGACGCCAGAATGTAAGAGCGCATCATCAACAAGCCGACTGTCGCAATCGGATTTTCAGGCTGGGGCAAATCAGCAAGATCGGTGGTGATGCCATTATGCGGCAAGTCAGGGTGATAGAGCCCAAGTTCTGGGTAATCAATCGGCGCTTCAGCCTCTGCGCCATGGAGATCAGATTGGCTGGAATAGCGACCCACCAAGAAGCGGATCATTTGCTCGACATTATCATCCGAGCCACCCAACCAATATTGCATCGTCAAAAACCATGCGCGCAAATCCTGCGCCTTGCCGGGAATAAAGCGCAGAATTTTCGGCAATCGGCGCAGCATAGTCATCTGCTTATGCCCAGAATTCGCGTTTGGTTTGGATGAGCCACGCAGCTTTTTCAAAAGCTTCATCGCGCCTGAGGCGGGCTTGAGCATATCCAACTCGCCCATACGGGTCAGCGATACGACCTCTTTAGCCGAGATCACCCCAATCATCGCATCACAGGCATCACGGCGGGCCTGCAAGTCGGGCAAGATTGCGGTGATATGTTCCTCAATGAACAAAAGATTGGCGACAATGATATCGCCATGGCGCACAGCCAAACGCGCCTCTTCCAAGGCGGCGGGGTTTTCGGCCCATTCGGCACTGGCATGGACGGAGACAGACAGCCCTGGAAACTCGCCCGACAACCGTTCGCTGACGCGGGCGGCAGGGCCTGCCGCGTGGCTATCCAACGTGACAATGACCACGCGATAGCCGGGGATATGATCGCCATCACCGCGCATAATGGGCCTTCGCCTCATAAAGCGTATCTACGCTGATCTCAGACATGCCGCGCTCGGCTGCGAATTTTTCGGTATTCCGCTTGGCCTTACCCCGCACAAAGAACGGGATTTTCTTCAATTCTTTTTCCGCACAAGCGAGCCAAACCATGACATCGGAGCCCGTGTCTTGTGCGCGCTCGTGAACCTCTGGCGTAGGGGCAGTGGGGGCCACAGCCTTACCCCCGTGGTGACTGGCGCCTGCGTCATCATGGAATTCGAAATCCTCGCGGAACATGGTCAGCAAATGTTCCTCAAGACCCATCACAAGGGGGTGAATCCATGTATCGAAAATGACATTTGCGCCTTCCCATCCCATCTGGGGCGAATAGCGGGCAGGGAAATCTTGCACATGAACCGGGGCCGAGATCACGGCGCAGGGGATACCCAAACGCTTGCCGATATGGCGCTCCATCTGCGTGCCAAGGATCATCTCGGGCGCGGCTTCTTCGATGGCTTGCTCAACGGCGAGATAATCGTCACTGATCAGGGCCTCTAGACCAAACTCTTTGGCCAAAGCACGGATGGGGCGGGCAAATTCGCGGTTGTAGCAGCCAAGCCCAACCACCTCGAACCCCATCTCATCACGGGCGATGCGGGCGGCGGCGTGCACATGGGTCGCATCCCCGAATAGAAACACGCGCTTGCCGGTCAGATAGGTGCTATCGACTGACTTACTCCACCAAGGTTGGCGCAGGCGGGTTGTGTCGATTTGTGGCTCTACACCGCAGATTTGAGCCAGTTCATTCACGAAATCATGGGTCGCGCCTACGCCAATCGGCACAGTTTTTGTGTAAGGTTGATCGCAGACCCGCTCAAGATGCCGTGCCGCAGCCTCGGCATGTTCAGGATACATCAGGATATTGGCATGGGCCGCGCCCAATCGCGTGATATCCTTAGGCGTTGCACCAAATGGGGCAACAACATTCACGGCAATGCCCATTTGTGCCAGAAGATGTTTGATTTCGTCAATATCGTCTCGATGCCGAAACCCAAGCGCCAAGGGGCCAATAAGATTGACCGAAACCTCCGCACTGCGCGGCATAGGTTTGGCCAAGGCTTTTACGATTTGAAAGAACGTCTCATCGGTGCCGAAGTTTTCTTTGCGCTGATAAGACGGCAGTTCCAATGGGATCACAGGGATAGGCAGACCCATGGTTTCAGCCAAGCCACCGGGATCATCTTGAATCAATTCCGCGGTGCAAGAGGCCCCCACAATCATGGCTTGAGGCACAAACCGCTCATAGGCCGCGCGGCAGGTATCGCGGAAGATACCCGCGGTATCTGCGCCCAAGTCGCGCCCCTCAAATGTTGTATATGTGACAGGCGGGCGGTGGTCGCGCCGCTCAATCATCGTGAATAACAAATCCGCATAGGTATCACCTTGCGGCGCGTGCAGCACATAATGCAGACCGCGCATCGCGGTCGCGACACGCATGGCACCAACATGGGGTGGGCCTTCATATGTCCAGACGGTCAATTTCATCGCGCGGCCCCCTGCTCGAGGATCGCGCGGCGGCGCAAGGGGCGTGAAAAGAGCCCTGCCAAATCCCCCGCCTGTTCGTAGAAATGGACGGGGGTAAAGACCAGCTCAATCGCCCATTTTGTGCTCAGACCTTCGGCCTCAAGGGGATTTGCCAAACCCAGACCGCAAACCGTCAAATCGGGTCGCGCAGCGCGCACGCGGTCAAGTTGGACATCAACATCCTGCCCTTCTGAAATGCGCGGCCCCTCAGGGATCAACGCCAAATCAGGGCCAACCAAGCCACGATGGATATAGGGCGCGCCGATCTCAACGGCCTCCATTCCACATTCACGGGTCAAGAAACGCGCAAGTGGGATTTCCAACTGGCTGTCGGGCATGAAGAACACGGATTTCCCACGCAAAGCCGCGCCTGCATTCTCAATGGCCTTGAGCGCGCGCGCGCGGGGGGCCTCCGTAACACGGGCAAATGTGGCGTCATCTACGCTAAACTCATCGGCGATGGCGCGCAGCCATAGGGTTGTGCCTTCCTCCCCAAAGGGAAACGGCGCCGTAATCCGCCGCGCGCCGCGCCGCTCAAGTGCGGCTGTCGTGTCGCCCAAAAACGGTTGGAGGCAGGCAAAGACGGTATTTTCACCAATCTCAGGCGCACCCTCAGCACGCGAGGACGGCAGAACACGGATCGGGCCAATGCCCATCTCCGACAAAAGCGTGATCGCCTGATCTTCGACCACATCGGGCAAGGCGCCAACCAAGACCAATTCCCGCGCTTTGCTTTCCTTCAGAACAGGCACCATCGCGGCAAGGCAAGCATCCTCGCCTTGGGTAAATGTGGTTTCAATCCCGCTGCCCGAATAATTCAGCACCCGCACATGGGGGGCGTGGGCGGTCGTCAAACGCTCGGCCGCGCGGGCGAGATCCAACTTAATCACCTCAGAAGGACACGAGCCCACAAGGAAAAGCTGCTTTATATCGGGACGGCGCGACAACAGCCGTGCGACCTCGCGATCCAATTCGTCATTGGCATCTGCCATACCCGCCAAATCGGTTTCTTCGAGGATTGCTGTGCCAAAACGGGGTTCGGCAAAAATCATCACACCCGCGGCAGATTGCAAAAGATGCGCGCAGGTGCGGCTGCCGACAACGAGGAAAAACGCATCCTGCATTTTACGGTGAAGCCAGATGATGCCCGTGAGGCCGCAGAATACCTCGCGCTGTCCGCGCTCTTTTAGAACGGGCGCATCGGCGCAGCTTTGGGTCTTGATTGGTGCAGGGGTGTTCATCTGTCCCCCTCCAGCCGTGCTCGGCGCAGCTTATAGAGGAACTGCGCCGCGTTGATTACATAGGCCGCGTAGGCCGCGAGCGCGGTCCACATTTGCTGAACCGCAGGCACCCCTTGGATCAAAGCCGCCACATAGGCCAAATGCAATGCGATCACGAGAAAGCTGACCACATCCTCCCAAAAGAATGCGGGGGCGAAAAGATATTGGCCAAACACCACTTTTTCCCAAATCGCGCCTGTCACCATGATGGTCAAAAGCACCGCCGTTTTGGCAATGATGGAATATGTGGCGAGGTCATAGCCCGCGCCCGTGATCAAGAATCGTCCGACCAGCGCAAGCGATACAAGAAAGACAACAAACTGAATCGGCGCAAGAATCCCCTGAACCAATGTCCAGATGGTTGCGTCACGCCTTGCGCGCTCATCCACGCTGTAAAGCTTGCGTGACGGGCTTGCTGTCAGACTATCCGATGGCATTTGTCTTTGATTCCAGTCTGTCAATTAAGGAAAGGCTAGCCCTCAAAGGGGTAAAGTGTCAATTAAAACTTACAGTCTTGAACTTGACAGTCGCCAGTTTTGCAAGGGCAATGGCCCTGTGACACGAGCGCTAATTTCCCAATATTTTTTGCATCCAAGGCGCCCATCGGCGCTTTGGCGCTTGTTGACGCAAGGGAATTGTCAATTTTCTTTGACAGATGCGGTCGTTTGCGAGACACTTGCAGGCGAAACAACTGCCCTTGAGACAGGGCAGCGGTTGTGCAACACACGCGGCAGACAGATGACGGGCCGCGACTATAGCGGCCAATACAAGGAAAAAGATCGCCCCGATCTTTTAACACAGGCCAGTAAGACTGCCTTCTCTTCAGTCTTGTTGGTGGTGAGGAGCCGAATGACCCAAGACGGTGACACTACGTCCCGCAAAGGGACGGAAAAACGCAAGGCAGAAATTACTTCGCTGGCCAAGGCCGCGATTTCTGTTTTGGCGCGTCAATCAGCACCCACCCCCGAGGGCCTCGCGCGCCGCCTTGAAACCTTATCAGAGGCATTCATCTCGCCCGAAGAGGCGCATCGTCACGACGCCCTCACCAAGCTGGCACAAGAAGGTGTCAGCATCGAGGATACCATTGACTATGTCATTCCAGCGACCGCCCGTTTGATGGGGTTCCGATGGGCGAATGACAGTTTGAGCTTTGCCGAGGTTTCCATCGGCTCGGCCCGATTGCAGGAAACAGTGCGTGGATTGACCACGCAGCAACGCCGCGAAATTGTCAAAAACCGCGGCACGATTCTATTGGTTGTTCCGTATCCTGAGCATCATACGCTCGGTGTATTTGTTGTTACCGATCAGCTTAGACGGCGTGGTTACGATGTTCATATTTCCGTGTCTCAACACGCAAGGCAGGTTGCCGAGCGGGTGAAGCGTTTTAAGTATGACATGATAGGTGTCACGGCGGCTGGACGCAGAACGCTTGCATCCGTAAGGGATTTGGTGGAAATAATAAAGCAGAGCGTTCCTTGTATAACGCCCATCATCGTGGGGGGGTCTATTATTGACTCTGGCCTCGATACGGTCGGCATCACAGGGGCGGACTTCGCGACCGCTGATATCGAAGCTGCGCTTGAATTTTGTGGGCTAACAAAAACAGACGTTGGGCCCGCCGAAGCGTTGCAAGGCACTGAACGAAACGATGCGACCGAGAACAGGTAACGGAAACGGACGGAACGTCGTATGAACACGCGCGGAACAGATTTTTGGGATCAGCCCGCAGGCTCGCCTATCGCGCCTGAGCATTTTAACGATATTGTCGCGACTGCGGCGGATTTAGCGATTGTGCTAGACACATCTGGTCTTGTGCGTTCGGTTATCACCAATCCCCTGAACCCCAGTTTGGGCCGTCTCGACCATTGGAAAGACCGCGATATTCGCGAATTCATGGCCGAAGATTCGCTATCCAAACTAGAGGCACAGCTCGAGGCCTATCGGGGCGGCAAGAAAAACAAAGTCGAAGCGATTGAGGTCAATCACTACGACAATGCCAGTTGGGAATTCCCAATTCGCTACACGCTCCACAAAACGGGGCGGGATGATGTTATTCTCATGCTTGGCCGCGATCTGCGTCCAATTGCGGAATTGCAGCACCGCTTGGTCAAAGCACAGCTTGCCCTTGAAAAAGATTACGAAACCCACCGCGATTACGAAACACGCTACCGCGTGATCATGGAAGCCGCGCGCGATGCGCTTATTTTGGTGGATGTGAATTCTGGTCGGATCACCGATCTTAACACCGCCGCCGCGCAGGCGCTGGGTGGCACAGCTGATAGTCTAACTGGCGCCACCTTTGCCACTGAATTTGAAGGCAAACGGCGGGTTGAATTCATCGAAACCTTGGTGGCGCGCGCAGGTGACAGCATCGGTGGGCCGATGATTGTCACGACCAAGCGACAGAATAAATCTGTATCGCTTTATCCATCGCTGTTCCGTGCTGCGGGCGACAATACATTGCTCTGTCGGATTGAAGTTGATGGCACCTCTGAGGTGATCGCTGCCGAGCTGTCTGAGGCGATGGCAATCCTCTATCAACATGGTGCAGATGCGATTGTCTTTACAGATAACCACGGCACCATAAAATCTGCGAATGACGCGTTCCTTGGCCTCTGCGATACAGCGCGGCTGAGCGATATTCGCGGAAAATCCCTCAGTGAGTTTTTGATCCGCGGCAGCGTTGACATGAAAGTGTTGATCGACAACGCCTCGCGCGCGGGGAAAATGCGAGTTTATTCCACGCGGCTTGAGGGCAGCTATGGCTCAGAGCTTTCGGTCGAGATTTCTGCAACCCACATGATGGGTCAATCCATGGGCGGTTTTGCCTTTGTGATCCGTGACACATCTCGAATGGAAGTTGTGCGCGAGCCAAGATCACCGCTTCCTGCAGGCGCGCCTGTAGGTGATGATGCGATGCGCAATGTGATGGACTTGGTGGGCTCCGCACCCCTCAAAGAAATTGTCGCAGCAACCACCGATGTGGTTGAGAAGATGTGCATCGAAACCGCCGTAGAATTGACGGATAACAACCGCGTTGCAGCCGCCGAGATGTTAGGCCTGTCGCGTCAGTCACTCTATGTGAAACTGCGCAAATACGGGCTTTTGAACAAGAACGGCCAGTAAATCCGCCTTAAAACTTGGGCATAGCGCGCCTTTTGGCGCGTGCGTCAAGTATAGTTTACACTTGCCGAGTCGCTTACTGTCAGTGTAACTTGACAGTATGAGCGTAACGACCGACACGCATACCCGCCAGACCCCGCGTGCCTTTCCTGAACCACGCGCCGTCTTGACGCTCCTTAAACCCATTACATGGTTTCCCCCAATGTGGGCTTATCTTTGCGGGGCAATTTCCGCAGGAGCGGCAACTTCGGGCCATTGGTTGGGCTTGGCTTTGGGTATTATCTTGGCAGGGCCGATTGTCTGCGGGATGAGCCAAGCAGCCAATGATTGGTGCGACCGACATGTGGACGCGATCAACGAACCCTATCGCCCCATCCCTTCGGGGCGCATCCCTGGAAAATGGGGATTGTGGATTGCAATTCTCATGTCAGGCGCCGCCGCTATCATCGGGCTTGCGCTTGGCCCTTGGGGATTTGGCGCAACGCTTGTGGCGATCGCCGCTGCTTGGGCCTACTCCGCCGAGCCTGTGCGCCTGAAAAGATCTGGCATTTTGGGGCCTGGATTGGTTGGTCTGTCCTATGAAAGCTTGCCTTGGTTCACGGGCGCTGCGGTTTTATCGGCAGGTGCGCCGTCTTGGCCCATCGTGATAACGGCGCTTCTATACGGGATTGGCGCGCATGGGATCATGACGCTCAACGATTTTAAGGCCTTGGAAGGCGACCGCCAAATGGGCGTGAATTCGCTGCCCGTAACCCTTGGCCCACGCCGCGCCGCATTGGTGGCGGCATGGGTGATGGCCATTCCCCAATTCATCGTCATTCTTTTGATGTTCCACTGGGACAGGCCTTGGTTCGGCTTTTTCATAACGGCCTCGCTGTTGGCGCAAATCGCCGCGATGCAGGTTTTAATGCAAAACCCAAAAGAACGCGCGCCTTGGTATAATGCCACAGGCGTCTCGCTTTATGTCTCGGGCATGATGATTACGGCCTTTGGCCTGCGCGGCTTGGGGGGATAGCGGCATGAGCCTGACATGGGTGCAGATTATTCGACTTGGGTTTATTCAGCTGTGTCTTGGCGCAATTGTGGTTTTAACAACCTCGACCCTAAACCGCCTAATGGTTGTGGAATTGGCCCTGCCTGCGATCCTGCCCGGCCTCTTGGTTGGGTTGCATTACGCCATTCAAATCACTCGACCCCAATGGGGTTATCGCTCCGATACAGGCCGGTCACGTAGCCGTTGGATCATCGGGGGCATGGCTATTTTGGCGAGCGGCGCAGTTTTGGCGGCTTATGCGCTGTCGCTTTTTGCAAGCCATTACATGCTCGGCCTATCCGTCTCCATCTTGGCCTATGTGATGATCGGTGTTGGGGTTGGGGCATCTGGCACATCACTTTTGGCGCTTTTGGCAACCGCAACCGACCCTGCGCGCCGTCCTGCTGCGGCCACCATCACATGGCTTTTGATGATATTCGGCATTGCCGTAACCGCTGGGGTCGCTGGTCAATTCCTCGACCCCTATAGCCATACGCGACTGATGGCTGTGGTCAGCGTGGTATCATTTGGCGCGGTGAGTCTGACGATTTTGTCGATCTGGGGTATTGAAGCGAGGGTCACCGCCCGCGCCGAAGAACAATCCGCGCCCTTTTTGGAGGGCGTGCGCGAAATTTGGGCCGAGCGCAAAGCGCGCCATTTCACGATCTTCGTGTTCCTCAGCATGTCTGCCTATTTCATGCAGGAATTGATCCTAGAACCCTATTCGGGCCTCGTGTTTCACTTCACCCCAGGTCAATCAACCTCCCTCTCTGGCGCACAAAATGGCGGCGTGTTTTTGGGTATGGTCTTAGTGGGCGTTGCGGGAACCGCGCTGCGCCTTGGCAGCCTCCGCCAATGGGTGGTGGGGGGGTGTTTAGGGTCTGCTGCCGCGCTCCTCGTGATTGCATGGCTTGGTCAAATCGGGCCAAGCGCACCGCTTTTGCCCACTGTGGTGGCCATGGGGTTTTTCAACGGCGTTTTCGCTGTTGCGGCCATCGGATCTATGATGGCGCTTGCAGGCGAAGGCCGCACCGCCCGCGAAGGCACAAGAATGGGCCTTTGGGGGGCAGCCCAAGCAATTGCCGCAGGGTTTGGTGGTCTGATCGGCGCCGCCCTTGTTGATCTGGCGCGCCCTGTGATGGGCGATGCCGATGGGTTTGCCGCCGTGTTTTTATTCGAGGCCGCGCTTTATATCGCATCCGCCCTTATGGCGGCACGCGTGATTACAGGGCCCGCGCAACCAAGACTTTCCACGCCCCTTTCAGTGCCAGGAGAATAAAATGGATTATGATGTTGTAGTAGTAGGGGGTGGCCCATCAGGGGCGACCGCCGCACATGATCTGGCGCTGTCCGGCCATCGTGTTGCTTTGTTGGATCGCGCAGGACGGATCAAGCCCTGCGGCGGCGCAATCCCACCCCGCTTAATCGCTGATTTCGACATTCCAGACGCGCAGATCGTTGCGAAGATCACAACGGCGCGGATGATCTCACCAACAGGGCGCAAAGTGGATATCCCGATTGAAAACGGCTTTGTTGGCATGGTGGATCGGGAAAATTTCGATGAATTTCTGCGTGTCCGCGCCGCCGACGCAGGGGCCGAGCGTTTCACAGGTACCTACACAAAGATCGAACGCGATGCACAAGGCACACATGTCATCTATCGCGACAAAGAAACAGGCGACACCCGCCGTTTGACCTGTGCGGTGGTCATTGGGGCGGATGGCGCGCGCTCGAACGTAGCGCGGGACGAGGTCAAGGGCGGTGATCGCATTCCTTACGTCATTGCCTATCACGAAATTGTCCAGGCCCCCGAAGGCGGCACCGATGCTTATGACCCGGATCGTTGTGATGTGGTCTATGACGGACGGATCAGCCCTGACTTCTATGGTTGGGTTTTCCCACATGGGAAATCCGCATCCATTGGTATGGGGTCGATGGATAAAGAGGTTGATTTGAAAAAAGCCACCGCTGATTTGCGCGCGTTTTCACATCTGGCCAATTGTAAAACCATTCGCCGCGAGGGGGCGCCTATTCCCCTCAAACCGCTCGACCGTTGGGACAATGGGCGCGATGTCGTGCTTGCGGGCGATGCAGCAGGGGTGGTTGCCCCCTCTTCGGGCGAGGGAATTTATTATGCCATGGTGGGTGGCCGTGTGGCGGCCACAGCCGCCACAGCAAAGCTGCAATCAGGCCGTATCAAAGACCTAGATCTGGCGCGGCGGTTGTTCATGCGCGAACATAAGGGCGTGTTCAAAGTTTTGGGTGCGATGCAAAACGCCTATTACCGATCCGATGAGCGGCGTGAGCGGTTTGTCAGCCTGTGTCACGATATTGATGTGCAGCGCCTGACCTTCGAGGCCTATATGAACAAGAAGCTGGTCAAAGCGCGGCCTTTGGCGCATATCAAGATCGGTGTTAAAAATCTGGCCCATTTGACGGGTTTAATTTCTGCGACACGTGTGTAGCGATGGATGATGTCATGATCCCTGCATGGATCGGGGATGAGCTAAAACCCGTAGACAAGCTGTTGGCGCATCAGCGCGGACTGCGTCATAAGGCGATTTCCGTCTTTCTGATGCGCGGGACAAAGGTATTGATGCAGCGGCGCGCCTTGTCCAAATACCATACACCTGGACTTTGGACGAACACCTGCTGCACCCACCCACATTGGAACGAAGATGCACTTAGCTGTGCGCAACGCCGATTGGGCGAGGAACTGGGCCTACCCATCATTGCGTTGGAAAAACGCGATCGCGTGGAATACCGCGCGGATGTTGGCGGCGGGCTCATCGAGCATGAACTTGTCGATATATTTGTCGGCGCGTTGCCCCCTCAGATTGAGCCAACACCCAATCCCGATGAGGTGGTCGATATTGCTTGGATGGATCTCGATGGTCTATCCGCCCGCGTCAAAGCAGCGCCGCAGAGCTTTACCCCTTGGCTCAGGATCTATCTTGAGGAACACGCGGCAAAGATTTTTGGCGCTGACGCAAAGGTCTAGCGTTTCAATTTTGCGACTTTGCTGTCTTGCTCAAAATTCGGCGCGGCAATGCCAAGCGCGGCCAAGCCTGCGCGCATAATATCATCAGCCGCCAATCCCGCATCGCGATACATCGCCTTGGGGCTTGCATGTTCAATGAACCGATCAGGCAGATGCATGGTGCGGATAGACACGCCACCATCCAAACGGCCTGTGGCGGCAAGATGATGTAAAACCAAGGCACCAAACCCGAGTGCAGAGCCTTGTTCAACGGTGACAATAGCCTTGTGATGGGCGACCAGATCATTCACCAAATCTGTATCCAGCGGCTTGGCAAATCTTGCATCCGCGATGGTGACAGAGATGCCGCGCGCGGCCAAGGCGGCGGCAGCTTCCTGCACTTCGGACAAATGCGCCCCAAGGCTCAGCAGGGCAATATCACTGCCTTCTTGCAGAATGCGACCCTTACCAATTTCCAATATCTGCCCGTTTTCAGGCATGGCAACGCCAGTGCCCTCACCGCGCGGATAACGCAGCGCAATTGGCCCATCGTCATAGGCGACAGCAGTCGCGATCATATCGACCAACTCCGCCTCATCCGCACAAGCCATCACCACCATATTGGGCAGGGCCGCGAGGTAATTGATGTCAAATGCGCCTGCATGTGTCGGGCCATCGGCGCCCACCAATCCTGCGCGATCAATCATAAATCGCACAGGTAAATTTTGCAGCGCCACATCATGCACAATCTGATCATAACCGCGCTGAAGGAAGCTAGAATAAATCGCACAAAATGGCTTGAGGCCACCTGCGGCCAAAGCGGCGGAAAATGTCACCGCATGTTGTTCAGCAATACCCACATCGAAAATACGATGTGGCATGGCCTGCTGCATTACGTTCAGACCAGTGCCGCCTGGCATGGCCGCTGTGACACCAACGACTTTGGGGTCATTTTGCGCCTCAGCCAAAAGGCGTTTGCCAAAGACGCCCGTATAACTAGGCGCATTGGCGGTAGCCTTTTGCTGAACACCAGTTTTCGGGTCAAATTTCGCCACACCATGATAGCAATCATTCGCCATTTCGGCAGGCGCATATCCCTTGCCCTTTACTGTCACCGCATGGATTAAAACAGGGCAAGTAGCATGGGTTTTCGCATGGCGCAGCGTCTCTAGGAGCGCACTCATATCATGACCATCAATCGGGCCGATATAGTCAAAACCCAAATGCTCAAACAGGTTTTCCCCATGCGGCAGATCGCCAATTTGCGCTTTTACCAATTCTCGCGCACGGGTCGCGCCCGCACGAAATGGCTCGGGCAAAAGGGGCACCACGCCATCGGCAATATCCTTTAATGCCGAAAGCGGCGAATGTTTCGCCAAATCTTGCAGATAGCGGGACATAGCCCCAACTGGGGGCGCAATGCTCATATCATTGTCATTCAGGATCACGAATAAGCGCCGCCCTAAATCGCCCGCGTTGTTCATGGCCTCATAGGCCATACCTGCGGAAATCGATCCATCGCCGATGACGGCAATAGCGTCTCCAGTGGCCTCACCCAATTCACGCGCCATGGCAAAGCCCAGCGCAGCAGAAATTGAGGTGGAGCTATGTGCCGCACCAAACGGGTCAAAAGCCGATTCACTGCGTTTTGTAAAACCCGACAAACCACCCTCTTGGCGCAAGGTGCGGATGCGATCACGCCGACCTGTCAGGATCTTATGCGGATAGCATTGATGCCCGACATCCCAGATTAGCTTGTCATAAGGAGTGTTGAACACCGCGTGGATTGCCACAGTGATCTCAACGACACCAAGGCTTGATCCCAGATGGCCACCCGTTTCCGACACAGCGGAAATCGTCTCAGCGCGCAACTCATCCGCAAGGCGGGCCAATTCGTCATCGCTCATGCGGCGCAAATCTGCGGGGCTATGAATGCGGTTTAGAAGCTCGGTCGTTGGTCGTGTCATCTTTCCAGCCCTCCCAAGCCAGAAAAAACCACGGGTGGGTAAACCCCAAACCCGTGGTAAGGCGCACCTACGAAGGGACGATAGGTGAGTTCTGATGGTCTGATCTGTTCTGCGATATAGTATCTATACCGCAGAACAGGGTTTTATTTTGGCCGCAGCCAAACATCACTGAAAGGCCGAATAGTCAGGCTCGCCTGATGTTGTGGCAAGCTCAGGCCAATTCGCGATCACGTTCAAGCCACGCAGTGGACGCTGCTGCCCTTGGTGACAGGTGCGACAGGCCAGTTTAGGCACATCACCATGCACAGGCCCAAGTCGTTCTGCAGGCAGAACATCAGCCAATGGCAGGACGTAAAGGTCAAGCGCCTCTTGCACCATCTGAATGCCAAGCGTTGCGGTCGCCCATTGTGGGGTGACCTGTGCCGCATCGTAAAAGGCCCGCGTGTTGTGACAGAAGGTGCAGTTCGCGCCCAAAGAATTCGCAATGTAATTCATGAAGGCATAAGTGCGTTCTGCATGTTGGATCAGCGGATCCCCGTCCATCTGCTGCACGCGCGAAGCTAGATCATGCACACCGATGCGGTTATACTGGCCATCTTCGTTCAAGAGCAGGTAGGTTTCCAGATAATCCGAGGGCAATGATGTCGAGTTTGACACCATCGTCACGCGGTTCTGGTTTGCTGACCAACCGCCTGCGTTTTCATTCACAGGCGACACTTCGAACCAGATATTATTTGGCACGGGCTGACCACGGTGACAGGTGTAGCAGGTGACACCCACTTCCGCATTGGCGTTAACGTGACCCCCCCAGAATTCATTAATATTCTGGGTCATCTCGATCATGTTCCGCGCCACCACAGTTTGGTAGTTTTCCTCGCCTGCAAAGAGGTCGGGGATACCTGTCCAAATACGCATTGCCTCGACCAATCGATCATAATTCTCAGGTGTCAAATAACCCAAGGTTGGCTCTGCATCTGCACGCACGATACGGATCGGACGCGCATTGGCTTCGGGAACAATTGGCTCGGTGGTGTAGAAATTATCCGCGTCAGGATAAGAGGCCGCCAAGTCAGCTTGGAATTCAGGCACGCCCATCCCTGTCCCGCGCGGGCCAGTTTGCAGCGTGTCTGTTTTGAACGGCTGACCGAAATTCACCAGCATTGCTGCTACAAAGACCGCAGCTCCGGCCGCACCAACTAAAATGGCAGGGCCAAATACATTAGTTGGATTTTTCTCGTTCCATTCGTTGAACCATTTAGGCAACATCTTAGTTTCCTCCCGTGGTTTGACCAAGGAAGCCCTCGTAGCTACCGTAAGCTTCATAACCATAGGGCGCGAGATACTCTGGTGCAAAATTATGCTCCTGCGCCCAGATGAACCAATTATCCACCACGGTTCCTGTCAAAAGGATGCCGATGCCACCTGTGATCGGGGTTAAGACCGCAAACCACCAAGCCCAACGGTGAATCCCCTCCATTGTGGCGTTAAAGCCCATCGTCCAGCGCCAGAACAAAGCGGCGCGTTCGGATGCCGTGCCACGATCATAGATCTGTTCCAATTCACGGTCGCCACCAAAGCGCGACACCGCCAGAATGGTCGCGCCATGCATCGCAAAGAGCAGAACCGAGCCATAAAGAAACACAATCGAAAGTGCGTGGAACGGATTATAATAGAGGTTCCCATAGCGGATTGAGAAGGCTGTCGTCCAATCTAGGTGTGGGAAAATGCCATAAGGCACCGCCTCACTCCACTGGCCCATCAAAACGGGGCGGAACAGACCCAACACAAGGAACAACCAAATCGCTGCCAAAAAGGCCCAAGCGATATGTTTGCCCATCTTATGCTGTTCAGCCAAAAGATAGGTGCGCAACCACCATGACATTACCGAAACAAGTAGAAAGAAGCTTGCGATTATATACCAGCCGCCTTCGTTTAGCGGTGGAATGCTCAGACCATATTCAGGCCCAGGAGGTTCAAGCGCCAACCAGAACAGTTGACGAATAAACTCGGGGATCGACCAACCCACTTGGGACAGCATGTTGAGGCCAACGATATTGAACCACAGCAAACCTGTCGCCAAGCTGATGGTCCCTGCCCAACCCAGATATACGGGGCCAAGCTGCGCGTTGCCGATCAAACCTGCAAGGGTCGAGAAGGAGGCCGACTTAGTGCGCTCAGCCGCCAGATTGTTTTCATTGTCCATCCCCATCTCGGGACGGCCTTGCACCTGCACCTGCGTGAAGATATTTTGATATTCGAAATACGCCATGGTTTACATCCCTCCCGAAACCGCGTGGATCGGGCTTGGATCTGGCCAGATCGGCAGTGTCAGCCACCAATTCCACCATTCAGGCCAACCGCTTGTCCAAACGGGGCCAGAGATCACGATACAAACCGCGCTCCAGAAACCAGCATTCAAAGCCAGCAACAGACCCAAGCGGTGTATCCCTAAAGTGCCAATAGAATAGCCGATGAAATCACGGAAGAACGTATCTTCATGATCAGGGCTTTTCGCTTCTTCACCTTTTTCAGGATTCGCCGCGGATAGGATCAAACCACCATGCAGCGCCAATGCGAGGGTCGTGGTGAAGAAGAAGGTCACCGCAATCATATGGGCTGGGTTATAGTGGAAATGCAGATAGGAATACCCAACGTTGGATACCCAATCGAGGTGGCTAAAGATGCCGTAAGGGAAGCCATGGCCCCATGCGCCAAGCAACAAGGGGCGCACAACAACCAATGTAACATAAGCCAAAATCGCGAAGCTAAAGGCAAATGGAACATGATAGCCCATGCCAAGCTTTCGACTGATTTCAACTTCTCTTAAGGCCCAGGATACAAAGGCGCCAACGGCACAAATCGTTATGATTTGCCAAAGGCCGCCTTCGAGCAGCGGGGCCATGCCCAACCCGTAAGAGAGATCAGGTGGGGCAATATTGATCGTCCAAGGGTTGAACGTGCCTTGCGTGGCCGCCCCCCAGAAGATCAGGATGGTTCCAAGGGCAGCGAAGAAGATCGTAGTCACCCCAAAGAAGCCCACATAGAAAGGGCCAACCCAGAAGTCGAACAGATCGCCGCCAATCAGCGTCCCTCCACGGATGCGATATTTTCTTTCGAAGCTTAGCAAAGCCATGCGTCTGTCTCCGCGTTTGGCGGCTTTGGATCATCTCCACTGAGCCGTCCGTTATTGGTCGGTTAGCTGCGGGCGGGCAGCCCGCCCGCAGCGATGTCATAAGGCATATCAGGCGCGCCGCAGGCGGCAGGCCTAACTCTTACATGCCTGCTGCAGCTGCACTCTCAAACCAGTTGAGACCCGAGCTCAGAACCACCAAGTGGATCATTGCAGCGAGCAAGAAGAGAAAGACGCCCTGAGCCACGAAGACGCGGCGCGGGTCGAAGATCAGCCAGATTTTGTAAAATTTGGACATGTCTTACTCCTCAGCCGAACCACGGGCGCCAGATATACGTGGCGATATGAGCAAGCAGGGCGATACCTGCGAACAGCCAAAGGCCGCTCATATACACCGAGTGGAGCTCTTGCGCCTGCTCGTCGGTCAGACCTGTAAAGGACAGATCGGTGTTACCAGCCATGAACTTTCCTCCGGAACGTTTGACTAGTGCCGCACACCCTGCGGCCGGGCCCCGACAAAACCTCATTGTCTTGTCGGCATTCCACCCACGCGGGTAGTCAACCCGCATTGGCGAACTTGTGTCGGCTCCGGTCGTCACGCCGAAAATTTTATCGTCTCACCTATGTGCCTCGACCGGGTCTAATCGGTCTCGAACGGCGGCTTAGCGAGAGGATCAGGCCGAAAAAATCATCGGCGTGATAATCCGCGCTTGGCTCCAAGCGCGCTTTACGGGGCCTTTTTCCGTCAAGCTTCCTGTGCGCAGCGCAGCCAAGCCCCAAGTGAGCGTGGCAAGCGGCAAGGTCGCGAGAAAAATGATCCCGAAGTAAATCATGAACTCCGTTTTGGGCGGCTTTGACCGCGCAATCTGGGTGTTGGAGCTAATATCTGTCATTATACGCCTCCCTCGTTCAGCGTCTCAAAACGGCGCGGCGCGAGTTGCGCCACCGTTTCTTTCACGACCCGCTCAGCCCCGCTTTCAAGCGCGGCTTTTTCTGCGGCATCGCGTAAGGTTTTGGCCGCCGAAATCCGTGTCAAAACGGGGTGTTCGGCAACAATTTTATCAAGCAACGCCTGCGCATCAGCGTCCCATGGGAAATCGCGGCGCAGTGTTGTCGGGGTTGCTTTGGCGCTGTCCATCTCGCTGCCAAGCGGAAGAATATGGAACAGGGCATCAAACAGACTGTTGCAGATTTCCTGCAAAAGATAAGTCGCGCCTGCATATCCCATGAAGGGCGTGCCTGTGGCGCGGCGGATTGCGGCGCCAGGGAAACTTGCAGGGATGAAAGACGGGCGAGGGCCATGGCCCGCGCTCATTTCCGCGAGATACATCTTCTCGTTGATGGATCCCATCAAGACCAAGGGACGCTTTGCAGAAATCAGGCTGCGCACTTCGTCATTGTTGGTTTTTTTGCCTGCTGTGCGTGCCACCGCAAAGGCACAGGGCAGACCAAGATCACTTTCAAGGAAATGCCGAATGCCACGGGTATAGGTTTCATTCGCCACGATGCCAAAATTGGCCGTTGCAAAGAAATCTTGCGTGACCGACCGCCACAGATCCCAAACAGGCTTGAGGGTCGAATGCTTTTCGCGGGTGATAAAAGGCTCGGGATCTAGGCCAAGCATCTCGCCCAATTGTCGCAGGAATTTCGTGGTCGACTCAACCCCAATGGGCGCTTGCAAATAGGGCTTGCCCAAAACCTCGGCCAAACCGCGCCCAAATTCGCGATACATCACGATATTGGCATCGACATTAACCAAGTTGCGCATTTCGGCCAAATGGCTGCCCAATGGCATGACCATATTCACTTCGGCCCCGATACCTTCCACAAGGCGGCGAATTTCATGCAGATCAGAAGCCATATTAAAGGTGCCATACATCGGCCCAAGAATATTGACCCGCGGCGCAGAACCTTCTTCACGCTGTTTCTCGGGCGGCATACGCCCCTTGGTCATGCCAAATTCCGTGAAAATCCACGTCATGGCACGATCTGCGGCCTCCCATTGATCTTCATCAATGGTGCGCGGCAAAAAGCGTTGAATATTGGTGCCTTGCGGTGTGACCCCCCCGCCAATCATCTCGGCAATCGAGCCCGTGACAACAACGGCAGGAAGCGCGGGGTCTAGCGTGCCCCAAGCGCGTTTCATCGCGCCCTCAGTGCCATCACGGCCCAATTCTTCCTCGCCAAGACCCGTGGTCACAATCGGCAATTCATGGGGTGGCAACGCATCGGTGTAATGCAGAACCGATGTGACGGGCAGGTTTTCACAACCCACTGGGCCATCGATGACCACCTGCAACCCTTTGACGGCGGTAAAGGCGTAAACCGCCCCCCAATATCCGCCCGCGCGATCATGATCTTGGATCAACATCAGATCATCTCCTGCGCTTTGGCGGCACGGGCCGCTTTGTCGAGTTTTTTCTGATGCGTGGCGCGGAAATCAGGCCGCTCATTTGGGCTGCCTTCCCAAATGCCTGCCGTATCCGCGTGACCGACACCTTCAAAGAAGGCGCGCATATGATCCATGCGATCTTTGTTGGACATGGCAGCGTTGACCACCTGCGCCAAAGACCCCGCACCCGCTGGCCCCATCAAAGGACGCGCGGAAATCAAATTGGTGAAATACAGGCTTGGGATGCCAAGCTCTTTGCCCTTCTGCACAACAGGGGTCGTGCCGATGGCAAGATCAGGTTTGATTGCTTCCATCGCGGCGCAGTCATCTTCGAGACTTGCGCGGAATTTAACCTTAACACCCTTGGCTGTTAGCCAGTCCAAATCAGGCTCTGACCAAGGTGTTTTCGGGCAGGCCGTGCCAACATAGGGCACATCGGCCCCACTCTCGATCAACAGGCGCGCGACCAAAAGCTCTGACCCCTCATAGCCCGACAAGGTGATCATTCCGTTGATCTTTTGGGCGGCAAGCGCACCCTTGATCGCGGGCAAAAAGGCGTTTTGCGCAGCAGCAATCTGATCCGCCGCAACACCATAAGCCGCACCAATCGCAGACAGCCATGCGGCTGTTCCGTCATATCCAACGGGGGCGCTGCCAATAATCGTGCGGCCTGCGGCCTGAAATTCTCGGATGGCGGATGTGTAAAACGGGTGGATTGCTGCCACCACTTCGCTATCCAAGGCAGAATAGAGCTCGCGCCACTCACGGCAGGGAACGACCGGACCTGCCGCCAGACCGAGCGGCGCGAGCATCCCACCAATCCCAATGGGATCGGCTGGGAACATCTCGCCCAACAGGGTCACTGTCGGGCGATCTGATTTGCCCGAAACAGGGGCTTGGACGGGGCCAGCCTCCACCTCTTTACGGGCATAATTCAACATAGCGCCTGCAAGCACATCTTTGGCTTCGGCATGGGTGGGAATTCCAAATCCTGGCACATCAATGCCCACGATCCGAACACCGTTAATCTCCTGCGGCAGGAGACGCAGCGGAACACCAGAGGCGGTCGGAACGCAAAGATTGGTCACCACAATCGCATCATAGCGCGCGGGATCTGCCATCTCGTGAACAGCATCCCGAATATCCTCGAAGAGTTTGCCCGTAACCAAACTTTCCGAGTTGAAAGGCACATAGCCGACTGAACGGCGCGCGCCATAAAAATGGCTGACAAAGCTGAGGCCATAGACACAGCAGGCCGAGCCAGACAAAACCGATGCCACGCGGCGCATCCGCAACCCTACGCGCAAACTGCCAAAGGCAGGGCACATGCTTTGGGGTTTGTCATGCGGCCCCTGCGGGTAATCGCGGGCATATTGATCAAGGATTTCGGATTTCCCCGCCATGCGTGCGGCGGCTTCCATTTCGGCCGCCCCTGCGTGGCAACCCATACCCTGCCCCAATTCGGGCGGAGTCTGCCCATCCGAAGCGGCAGATGCATCAGCGCGATCTTGGCCGAGGATTACCTCGGCCTCATCGGCAGCATCATATCTCACTTCTTCGGACATTCTTCCTCAGACCTCGTCATAAATTACTTCAAGCGACTTTTTCGGCGCGGCGTTCTTGCCGCGCATATCGGCTTCGGTTGCAGGCTCTAGGACAATGCCCGCACCTGTATCCTTGCCATCGAAAAGGCCGATCAATTCATCTTGGCTCAGTGCCGTTGGTCGTAACGGCGGCGCTTCGCCGACATTTTCACCCAAAGCCGCAAAGAGGGCGCCCCATTGGCTTTGGTTCGTCCCAACGATTTGGTAATTCGCAGATTTCTTGCGCAGATCATCATCCGCAGGGATCGAGGCCAAAACGGGTATATTTACCGCATTGGCAAAGGCCTGAGCCTCGCCCGTGCCGTCATCTTTGTTGATGACCAAACCCGCGACACCTACATTGCCACCCATTTTGCGGAAATATTCCACCGCCGAGCAAACATTATTCGCCACATACAGAGATTGCAGATCATTTGATCCAACCAGAATCACCTTCTGCGCCATATCACGGGCAATCGGCAGGCCAAACCCGCCGCAGACCACATCGCCCAAGAAGTCGAGCAGGACATAGTCAAAATCCCAGTCATGGAAGCCCAGCTTCTCAAGCAGCTCAAAGCCGTGGATGATCCCACGCCCACCACAGCCGCGGCCAACTTCTGGCCCGCCAAGCTCCATCGCGTAGACACCGCCACGCTTAAAGCAGACATCCCCAATTTTCACCTCCTCGCCCGCCAATTTCTTTTTGGTCGAGGTTTCGATGATCGTTGGGCAGGCTTTGCCGCCAAAAAGTAGGCTGGTCGTATCGGATTTCGGATCACAACCAATCAACAGAACCCGCTTTCCTTGCTCGGCCATGATATGGCTGAGATTGGCAAGGGTGAAACTTTTACCGATGCCGCCTTTCCCATAAATCGCAATGATCTGCGTTTTCTTAGTGGGTTCGCCCTGAGGCACTTCGAGGGTCGGCTCTTGCTGCGCCTCATCGCGCAGGCGGGCATCGAAATCCTTAAGATTGGGAACATCGAGGGTCATTCTGGCTTCTCCCAATTCAAAATCATTTTCAGGCAAGCGGCATCTTTAAAGGCTTGAGGATAAGCGAGGCTTGCCTCTGCGGCGGGCAGTTGATGCGTGATCAAACCACCAAGGCTGAGCTGTCCCGCTTCGATCAAATCGCGGGTGGCAACCAAGTCGGCGCGCGTCCATTCCGCCGCGATCCGCAGCCGCGCTTCACGCATGAAGGCAGGCGGAAAGGCGAATTCGAGAGATTCGGGATAGAAACCTGCCAAGACGACTTCACCGCCCTTGGTCAGGCGCCCGATCATTTCATCCAACAACGCCGCCACGCCCGAAGCATCGTAGATGCAGCGATAATCACGGCGCGTATCATCGGTGGAATTGGTAACGAGATATCCCTCTGCGCCTGAAACCCGGGCAGGATTAACCTCCCATACAGTCGGGGCAGGGCCGCCCAGCGCCAAAGTAAGACGCGCCAAGAGACGACCAAAGACGCCATGACCCACGATTAAATCAGGCAAGTCATGGCCCGAGAGCGCATGATAGGCTGTGGCAGCCAAAGCCAAAAGCGCGCCTTCAGGGCCGCTGGCACGATCAATGCGCACGGCGCGCTCTGGCGCTGTAACCAACATGGAAGACGCGCCGCCAAACAGGCCACGCACATCGCCATAGCAATTCGCGCCCGGTACAAAAACATGATCACCAACTGAAAATTCGCAATTTTTCGGTGTTGAAACGACCTCACCAGCGGCTTCATAGCCCGGGATGAGGGGGTAACCCATGCCTGGGAAGGGCGGCATGCGGCCAGACCAGAACAGTTTTTCGGTTCCAGTGGAAATGCCAGAGTGACACACGCGCACAACCATATCCTCTGGCGAAGGCGCCACGAGGCTAACCTGTCCGAGCCCTATTTTCTTTGGCCCTTCGAGTATGACGGCGGTCGCGTGCACGGTCGCACTTCCCCTTGGTTTTCGGATCAAATCGCGCCTCAAGGCGCAATGAGATTCCACTGTGAGTCATGTGTCAGTTTAATATTACAGCACTGTATGTCAATTAAAATGGACAGTTTATACAAAAAGATTGTCAGCTTTTGTTGACAGTCTTTTCAGCTGTAACGATCCGCGTCACAAATGGACGCCCCGTTTTGACGGGCGAAACCCGCGCAAACCCTGCTTTCGACAATAATTCGCCAATTTGGGCGGCACTGCGGACTGTGCCTGTGCCCATCGCCATACAATAGAGCGCGAAATACGCATCCGCGCTGCGATCTGGCGCTTCCCCGCCCGACATCGGCTCGGCGATGACGATCTTACCGCCTTCAGGCAAAGCGGCGTGAACCGATTTCAGCAATCGAAGGACGGTTTCATCTTCGTGATCGTAAAGAACGCGGATGAGGGTAATAAGATCTGGCCCAAGTGGCAAAGGATCATCGCGGAAACTGCCCGAGACAATCGTGGCCCGCGCGGCAATGCCTGCGCGCTCAAACCGATCTTGGGCCAGTGCCGCCACCTGCGGCAAATCAAAAAGGGTCACCTGAACATCTGGATGCGCCTTGGCACAGGCCGCCAAGAACACACCCGTGCCACCCCCGATATCCATGACATGCTGCGCCTTCCCAAAGGACAGGCTTGAGAGGATTTCGTCACTTACAAGATTTTGCGTCTCTGACATCAAATGCGAATAGCGCTCTGCCGTAGCAGGATCTTCCGCGGCGGCGGCCCCAAAAACATAAGGCCAAAACCGTGCAAGGTCTGGGTCTGTTTCCCCCCGAAAAAACCCTTCGGCAGGGCCCAAATCGCGATATAGAATATCGTGGTGCAAGATCATGTCGCGCAGGCCACCCACGCCATTGATCGCTGCGCCTAACCGCGCCAAGGCATAGCGCCCATCCCGCAAACGGGTCAAAAGCCCAAGACTGGCAGCGGCCTGACATAAAACAGAAATCCGTCTTTCGGGCGCATCAATCTTTGCGGCCAATTCAGAAGGATAGGCAGGGCGGGCGCGCAAATGGCGTTGCAGATCAAGCGCAACAAAAGCCTGCAAAATCTGGCTATAAGTAAAGCCTGCCACCAAATCAAAGAGCCGCTCGCCATCCCGTTTTGCAGTCCCACGCGTAAAGAGGGAACGCGCGGCCCATGATTGAAATGCAGCCGTACCCACCAAATCCAGATAGCGCGCGCGCCATTTATCCCAAAATTTTGGGGGCGGTTCGTCACTTGGGGAAATAGCGGCCATATCTCATTCGGCCGCGTGATGTGCGGGCAAAACAGGCGTAAGCCGCTCTGCATATACGCGCACCATATCACACAGCGCCGCTTCACCCGCACAAGACGGGATCGAGGCAATCGCGCCAGATAAAATATCCTCCAACCGCGAAACAGCGCCGCGCACGCCCAGTTGTGAAACAGCATTGGGTCGCCCGTTGAGATCATCCTGACCCACAGGCTTACCCAAGGTTTTTTCATCGTAAAGCGCATCACGCAGATCATCGGCAACTTGGAATGCTTCGCCAATCCGAGCGCCCAGTTCTGTCCAAGGTTCGGGATCTTCCCCCGCAGCAGCGGCACCCATTTTGGTGGCGGCAACAAACAGCGCGCCTGTTTTCGACCGATGATAGGCGGACAGGTCTATATTATCTTCGCTTTCCCAGCCTTGGCCTGCGCAAATTCCATTGGGCATGCCTGTGGCTTGGCTTAGGATTTTGATCATCTCAACTGCCCGCAATGGATCATCCACCGCGGCACGAGCCAAGACCTCAAAGGCCAAAACAATCAGCGCATCACCTGCGAGAACCGCAATGGGTTGCGAATAAGCGATATGCACCGTGGGCTTTCCGCGCCGCAAATCCGCATTGTCAAAACAGGGCAGGTCATCATGAACGAGGCTCGCGCAGTGGATAAGCTCAATCGCCGCGCATGCCGCATTGGAAAGATTCGGCTTATCATCCCCACAGGCCTTCGCCACAGAAAGGGAGATTGTCGGCCTGATCCGCGCACCGCCCGGATTGACGGCATGATCCAAGGCTTGCGCCAATTTGCGCGGTGCAGGCTCTTTCATGGCTAAAGAGAGGGCAGAAGAGATCGCTGATTCTATGCGGGCGGACAGGGACATGGTCACTCAGCCTTAATCGAGGTTTGCGCGGAGGATCCCACGCATATGTAAATTAGACTGGACAGTTTACGGGAATATGTCAACAATATCTGACATAATCTCGAGAGTGGCCCTAATGAAAGACGCAACACTGTGACCCGCCCTATTGCACCTGTCAGGCCCCGCGCCGTGGTGATCGGTGCAGGTATGGGCGGTCTTTCAACCGCGCTGCGCCTCGCGCATGCGGGATGTCAGGTCGCAGTCTTTGATGCGATGCCCCATGTCGGCGGCAAAATGCGGCAAGTGCCATCTGCTGCGGGGCCGATTGATGCGGGGCCAACAGTGGTGACGATGCGCCATGTGTTTGACGAGCTGTTTCAAACATTAGGCTTGAGGCTTGAGGATCATGTGACCCTAACACAGGATGACATCCTTGCCCGCCATTTCTGGCCAGATGGCAGCGAGTTAGATTTTCATGCTAATCTCGAAGAAACGCTTACAGCTATTGATCACTTTTCAGGTTCCAAGGCACGCGGCGAGTTTCTCAAATTCCACCAAGATACGGCCGCGCTTTTTTCGGCATTCGAGGGGCCAATGATGCTGCGCGCTCATCCGCGACAAACGGATTTGACGCTCACGGTCTTGAAATCACCCCATCTGATGCGCGCAATGGCCCCGCACCAAACTTTGGCGCAAGCGGTTTTTAAGCGGTTCAGCGATCCCCGTTTGGCACAAGTTTTTGCGCGCTATTCCACTTATGTCGGCGGCAACCCTTATCTTAGCCCCGCGCTGCTTTCGCTGATTTGGCAATCCGAGGCGGCGGGTGTGTGGCGGGTCAAAGGCGGCGTGCATCAACTGGCCCGCGCGATGCAAAATATCGGGCAATCCATGGGTATCGAGTTTCAGCTTGGGCAATCCATCGAGGCCGTTACAAAAGATGCGGATCATGTCACTGGCGTCACCCTTTCAGATGGTCGGCATGTTGCGGCAGATATTGTGGTGTTTAATGGTGACCCGCGCGCGATTCATATTGGGCTTTTGGGCCAAGACCACGCGCCGCGTGTCACCCGCGCACAGGTCGAACCGCGCAGCCTATCTGCCTATGTTTGGAGTTTCGCCTCCCGCGCTTGGGGCAAGACCCTGGCCCATCACAACGTATTTTTTGGTGATGACCAACGCAGCGAATTTGACCCTATCGAAAATGGTGCGCTGCCGCGTGATCCAACGCTTTATATCTGCGCTCAGGATTCTGGGCTCAACTCTAACACAGATACGGCGCTGCAAAGATTTGAAATTATCATGAACGGCGCGCCGACCGAGGCCCCAACAGAAAGGGAGGTGGCCGCATGTCGTCATCTGACATTCCAAACATTAGCGGATCGCGGGTTGATCTTTCCCGACCCGATCCCCGACAGCGCATTGATGACACCACAGGATTTCGCAACGATGTTTCCCGCCTCGCGCGGATCCCTTTACGGGCTGAGCCCACATGGAATGACGGCAGCATTGAAACGGCCACGGGCGCGGACCTCTCTCAAGGGTCTATACTTGGCGGGGGGCGGCACCCATCCGGGGGCGGGAATTCCGATGGCCTGCCTCTCAGGACGGCACGCGGCCGAGGCGATCTTGACGGACCATGCTTTAACCTTGCCGTCCCGCCCAACGGCTATGCGTGGTGGTATATCGACGGCATAAGCGATGACGGAACCAAGGCTATTTCGATCATCGCCTTCATCGGTTCAGTTTTCTCGCCGTGGTATCGTTGGTCGGGGCGCAAAGACCCCGAAGATCATTGCTGCTTGAATGTTGTCACCTATGGCAAAGGCGGCCGTTGGACGATGACAGATCGGGGCCGAGATGCGCTAGAGCTTTCGGAAACAGAAATGAAAATAGGCCCTAGTCACCTGTCTTGGGACGGTTCAGCCCTCACCATTCATATTGATGAACGCACAACACCACATGGCGGGCGGTTGCGCGGCAAAGTGACACTAACCCCACGCGCAGTGACGAATGTGGAATTGCCGCTCTGCGATGATGGTGCGCATATTTGGCGCCCTTTCGCACCCGTTGCCGATATCCAGGTTCGTCTCGAAAATGCAGGTTGGTCATGGTCTGGGCATGGATATTTTGATGCCAATTTTGGCACTCGCGCCTTAGAGGAAGATTTTGATTACTGGACATGGGGCCGCTTTCCAACGCGAGAGGGCGCTTGTTGCTTCTATGATGCAACGCGCTGCGATGGCAGCAATCTTGCGGCCGCCATTGCCTTTGATGAAACGGGCAAGGCATCACCCGTTGATGCGCCGCGCACTGCAAGGTTTAAATCCGCATTTTGGGGGGTGCGCCGTGAAACCCGCGCGGATCCAGATTTTGCCCCACATGAGGTTCGGCCCATGTTGGACGCCCCATTTTACAACCGTGCTATGGTGCGAACCAAAATCAATGCTGAGACCGTGACAGGGGTTCATGAATCGCTTGATCTTAATAGATTTCGCAAAGCATGGATGATGCCGATGCTGGCCTTTCGTGTGCCCCGCCGCAAAAATTGGCCGAAGCGGTGGTTGTGATCTGATCGTGCCGCTTCCATATTGGGCGGAACATGAAAGGGCAAACATGTCGAATAGTTTTCCAGATTGGCATGGCACAACCATTATCGGTGTGCGCAAGGGTAACGAGGTTGTGGTTGCAGGTGATGGTCAAGTCAGTCTTGGCCAAACCGTGATCAAAGGCACAGCACGCAAAGTCCGCCGCCTTTCCCCGGGCGGGTATGAGGTGGTCGCAGGATTTGCAGGGTCGACAGCAGATGCGTTTACCCTGCTTGAGCGTCTCGAAACAAAGCTTGAGGCAACACCAGGCCAATTACAGCGCGCCAGTGTTGAATTGGCGAAAGATTGGCGCACGGATAAGTATTTACAAAAGCTCGAGGCGATGTTGATCGTCACAGATGGATCCGAGCTCTATGTCATCACGGGCGCGGGCGATGTTTTAGAACCAGAACACGGGATTGCCGCGATTGGGTCGGGCGGAAATTACGCATTGGCCGCGGCCCGCGCGATGATGGATAGCGATAAGTCCGCCGAAGATGTGGCCCGCCGCGCAATGGAAATTGCGGCTGATATTTGCGTCTATACCAATGGCAACCTCACAGTAGAGCGGATCACAAAATGACCGACCTGACCCCCCGCGAAATCGTATCGGAATTGGATCGTTTCATCATTGGGCAAGCCGATGCAAAGCGCGCGGTGGCGGTTGCCCTGCGCAATCGGTGGCGGCGCAAGCAACTCGGGGATGATTTGCGTGATGAAGTTTACCCAAAAAATATTCTAATGATCGGGCCGACTGGGGTGGGTAAAACAGAAATCAGCCGCCGTTTGGCGAAACTGGCCCGCGCCCCGTTTCTCAAAGTTGAGGCGACAAAATTTACAGAGGTGGGCTATGTCGGTCGTGATGTCGAGCAGATCATCCGTGATCTGGTCGATGCCGCGCAAATTATGGTGCGCGACCATATGCGCGAAGAAGTTACCGCCAAAGCGCACAAAGCCGCCGAAGATCGTGTGATCGAGGCGCTTGCAGGCACCGATGCGCGCGACCAAACCCGCGAGATGTTCCGCAAAAAACTTCGCTCAGGGGAATTGGACGACACTGTCATTGAATTGGAAGTTGCGGATCAATCTAACCCAATGGCCGTGTTTGAAGTTCCAGGCCAGCCGCAAATGGGGCCAATGGGCGGCGGCATGAACCTTGGCGATATATTCGGCAAGGCCTTTGGCGGGCGGAAAATCCGCAAGAAGATGACTGTGGCGGCGAGCTATGAAATCCTTATCGGTGAAGAAGCTGATAAGCTTTTGGATCAAGAAACAGTCACGAAAGAGGCCATTCGGGCCGTTGAAGAAAATGGCATCGTCTTTATTGACGAAATTGACAAAGTCGCCGCGCGCGCGGAAACCCGCGGGGCGGATGTCAGCCGCGAAGGGGTGCAGCGTGATCTATTGCCTCTGATTGAAGGGACAACAGTCTCGACAAAACATGGGCCAGTGAAAACAGACCATATCCTGTTCATTGCCTCTGGCGCATTTCACATCGCAAAACCCTCTGACCTGTTGCCAGAACTTCAGGGGCGTTTGCCCATACGGGTGGAATTGCAGGCACTGACTGAGGATGATTTCACCCGCATTTTGACAGAAACCGATAATGCCCTGACCCGCCAATATTCCGCTTTGATGGCGACCGAAAACGTGACTGTTGAGTTCACCGAAGATGGGATCAAAGCCTTGGCCAAAATCGCGGCAGATGTGAATAAATCGGTCGAGAATATCGGTGCGCGGCGCCTTTATACCGTGCTGGAGCGTGTTTTCGAGGAGCTGAGCTTTACCGCGCCTGACAGAAGCGGCGAAAGCGTGGTCGTTGATGAAAAATATGTGCAAACCTATCTCGCCGACTTGGCAGGTAAGGCCGATCTTAGCCGCTATGTGCTATAGTCTCTATTTCCTGAGATAGACATAGAGCGCACCCGCCCCGCCATGGCGAATATGCGCCTCACGAATATCAAGGATATAGCCCGCGATTGATGGGTGGCGCAGCCACCGTGGCACGTTTTGCCGCAATACCCCACGGGCGGGCACAATCGGGTCATAATGGGGGCCGCTAGACAGATTGCCCTTACCCGTAATCACAAGGGCCAAACGATATCCATGCGCATGGCAATCAAGGATAAATCGCTGCAACGCAGGATGGGCTTGGGCCTGTGTCATGCCGTGAAGGTCAATTTTCGCCTCTGGCTGCAACTTTCCCCGCACCATGCGGCCATGCAATTTTTTATCCATACGAACGGGGCGCTTTTCAGGCGGGTTTTGCGGTTTCTCAGATGGGGCTGTCAGCCCAATGTCAAAGTCACTGAGATCCAACTTTGGCGTAAAATCGACAATCTCACGCGGGGGAATGGCCGCCGTGTCAGGTTTTGCAAGATAGAAATTGGCGGCGGCACGTTTCAATGGCTTAGCACTGCGTGCAACGCGATCCCATAAAACGCGGTCTTCGCTGCTTAGGTTTTTTGGTTTTTTTGCCATGGCTTATCCTGCCCATCCATTGGGCAAATCATGACCCTTGGGCCAAAGCACGGTCAAGCTGGCGGGTTCATTTATTTCGCCCGCACTCCTGCCCGCAGCATCACCTGATCCACAGAAAATATCGGCCCGCTGCGCGCCTTTAATGGCAGAACCACAATCTTGGGCAAAATAAATCCGCGCCGCACACGTCTCGCCCACAACCATGACGGGCAGACCATAAGGGATATATGCGGGATCAATCGCAAGCGAGCGGTTCGCGGTCAAAACCTGCCCTGTGGCACCGACCGCGCCATTTTTGTGACGCGGTTCAAAGAAGATATAGGAGGGGTTTTTCTGTAAAAGCGCGTCCATTTGGTCGGGATGGTGCCTCAGCCAATCTTTGACCCAATCTGCGGTGATCTGTTTCGCACTGATTTCGCCCATCGCGACCAATTCAGCCCCAATGGAACGATAGGGATGTCCGTTTTTTGCCGAAAACCCAAAGCGGCGCGTCTCACCATCTGGGTAGGTCACGGCAACAGATCCTTGGATATGGCAAAAAAACTGGTCTATGCGCGAGTTGAGATAGACCAGTTCCAATCCTTGCCCCGAAAGCAAATTGCCCGCTTCGATTTCGGCGCGTGTCGCCCAAATCTCCGGCATATCTTTTGGGGCGGCGTAGAGCGGGAACCTGTATTCAGCATCTGGCGCGGCGCGGGCGGGCAAAACGGGTTCGTAATATCCCGTGATATGTCCTGCAAAGGCGGGGCCAAGTCTGAGAGGCTGAAAATTTGATTGAAAAAACGCGCGGGCGTGTGAGGGGCGAACACTGCGGGCGGCTGTCACAAGATCAGCTATCGCCAAATCCGTTTGAGATTGGAAAATTGAAAGGATTTCGGCGTAATCCTCGTCATCCCAACCCAAAAGATCGGAAAATCCTATGGGTTGGGGATAAGTCACCACGCAGTCCTTACGCTAGGATCAGCCGCCTGTGGCAACCAAAACCCAATTTGGATTGCGGCTGCCCATTTCGCGGGCGAAGGTCCAAACGTCCCGCTGGCGTTTGATTTCGGTTGCGCTGCCTTCGACAATTTCACCATCGGAGTTGCGCACCACAGAGGTCAGTTCTGCAGCGAAGCGAACCGTGACCTCACCCTCGCGCGAGGTGACGTCAAACTGGGCTTCTTGAACAGCGATATCATTGAGGCCCACAAAGTTTGCTTCAATCTCAAGGCCTTGCGCACGGCGCGCTTCAATAACCTCGTCAAAGCTCTCGGCAACCTCGGGGGATAGGAAATCGCGCACTTCGGAAATATCGCCACGTTCAAACGCCATGAGAATCATTTCATAGGCGCCGCGCGCACCAGTCAAAAATTCTCCCACCGCGAAACTGGGCTCTGCGGATTTCATCGCGGCCAAGGCACGGGCGCTTTCTGATCCTTCGGGAACATGATCGGTGATATCCCGATCAGGGCCGCCCTCGATCACCTCAAAATTACGGGATTGTGCAGATTTTGAGGTTTTTACGACTCCGGGCGATTTCTCAAACCCCTCACGCGTGCCAAGAACGGCGCGCAACCGCAGGATCAAAAAGATCGCGATTGCCGCGAGAACCAAAAGGGAAAGAAATGATGAGTTCATGTGGGTCTCAATCCAATTTTGATACAGGCTAATGTTGCCGCAGGGGTTTTAGACTGCGCTTGAGGTTCATATGTAGGGAGGGAAGGGGGCCAAGTCCATGAAGCTGGGCGCGGTTTTACCGACTATCTGCGGGAAAGGCTGAAAAAATGTGGTTATTTGTTCTTTTTCTAGCGATTCCGCTGATTGAGATTGGCTTGTTCATACAAATTGGCGGATTTATTGGGTTATGGCCAACCTTGGCTGTGGTCGTTTTAACGGCAATTTTGGGGACATGGTTGGTCAGATCACAAGGATCACTGGCGCTGTCGCAAATCCGCACCAGCTTTAACGAATTAAATGACCCAACCGAACCGCTGGCCCATGGGGCGATGATCCTAATTGCGGGCGCCCTGTTGCTAACACCTGGATTTTTCACCGATGCGATTGGATTTTCCTTGTTGGTGCCGCCCGTTCGACAATTTTTGATCCTTCAGGTCAAATCACGCATAAAAACCACCAGTTTTCAAAGCCAAGCCAATTTTCGCAGCCAATCTGGCACAATCATAGATGAAGATGGCGAGATCTTAGATACAGACCCGCATGACCCATCGGGGTGGACACGGCATTGAGGCTTTTGGATCGGGCTGTTAAGACGCCTTAAAATTTGCCTTTGGGAGATGAAAGATGGCGAAAAAAGATGCGGATGCAGCGCAGGACAGCGCAGCACAACAACAACCCGTAATGCCGCAAATGAAAATCTTGGGGCAATTCGTGCGAGATTTGTCGTTTGAGAACATCGCAGCGCAAAAATCGGTTCAAGGCGCGGGTCAGCCCGACATTCAATTGCGTGTCGCGCTCGATGGCGGAAAGCGGCCCACGGAAAAGCAGTATGACGTCATCGTAAAAGTGACGATTGAAGCGAAAACCAAAGGGGACGCCCCTGAACCAATCTTTCGCGTAGACCTTGATTATGCTGGCATTTTCCACATCGACAACGTGCCCGAAGAACAGCTCCACCCGTATCTGATGATCGAATGCCCTCGGATGCTTTTCCCGTTCATCCGCCGCATCGTTTCAGACGTCACGCGAGACGGTGGGTATTTGCCGCTGAACCTCGACACAATTGATTTTGTTGCGCTTTATCGCAATGAATTGGCGCGCAAAATGACCGAACAAAAGGCAGATGCCTAAGCGTTAACGCATCCAAACAGCCTTGTCGCCCATCTCGGAGATAAAGTCTTGATGGGCGGCGGTTTCCTCATCTGTTAAACGCGGCTTAAGGGGTTCTGGCCGCGCAGAGGCGCGCCGCATTGGCCGCACAACATCACGATCTTTGTCTTGATCATCTGGCGAGAGGGCAAAGTCAGGCTGCTTGCCCCCGATCAACTCGAGATAGACCTCGGCCAAGATTTCCGAATCCAAAAGCGCGCCGTGTTTTTCGCGCATAGAATTATCGATACCAAAACGGCGACATAGGGAATCAAGACTTGCGGGTGATCCAGGGAATTTGCGCCGCGCTATAGCCAAAGTGTCGATCGCCTGATCATTTGGCAAAAGCGGTTTGTTCACCCATCCAAGTTCTGCATTCAAAAACTTCATATCGAAGCTTGCATTGTGAATGACCAGCTTTGCATCACCGACAAAATCCAGAAAATCTTGCGCAATGGCGGCAAAAACTGGTTTATCGGCTAAAAACTCATCGCCCAATCCATGCACGTTAAACGCCTCTTGCGGCATCGCGCGTTCGGGGTTGATGTATTGGTGGTATGTCTTGCCTGTTGGCAGGTGGTTCCACAATTCAACCGCGCCAATTTCGACAATGCGGTGGCCTTCAGACGGCTCAAACCCTGTGGTTTCGGTGTCTAGAACAATCTCGCGCATCACGTTGCCCTTGCCGTTAAATCGTTGATCAAATCATGCACGGCTTTGCGCGCGCCCTCAAAGCTATTTGTTTCTATCACATAATCCGCGCGGGCAGTTTTTTCAGAACTTGGCATCTGGCGCACAAGAATTTGATCAAATAGCTCAGGATCCATTCCCGCCCGTGCCATGACGCGGGCTTTCTGCGTTTGGGCATCAGTGGTCACAACCAAAACGGCATCCAGCCATTGATCCGCACCTGTTTCATAAAGAAGCGGAATGTCACAAACGATCAGGGACTGCTCTGCATGGTCGTCAATGAATTTAGCCCGATCTGCGGCGACGAGGGGGTGAATAAGAGATTCTAGCCGATTGAGCGCGTTCGGGTCTATTTTGACCCAATTTTTCAATGCTACACGATCCACCGCGTCATTTTGAATCAACCCCATATTCAACGCTGAAAGCGGTGCCACCGCAGCGCCACCTTTGGCATATAGTTTGGCTACTGTCGCATCGGCATCCCACACAGGAACACCCGCCTCACGAAACATATCTGCGGTGGTGCTTTTGCCCATCCCGATTGAGCCCGTAAGACCAAGAAGAAAACTCATTTCGCCAAAACCGCGCGGCGCAGATCATCGGTCACAGCGGGCTCTTTTCCGAACCATTTCGCAAAACCAGGCGCGGCTTGGTGCAACAGCATCCCCAAACCATCAACTGCGACTGCGCCCATGGCGCGCGCTTGTTTTAAGAGATCCGTTTCAAGAGGGGCATAAACGATATCGTTCACAACGGCGGTTTTTAGCAAATTACTCAAATCCGCCGCAAGGGGTGGCTGGCCTATCATGCCCAGGGATGTGCAGTTCACCAGAAGGTTACAATCCCCAAGAAGGTTTGGAAGATCTGACACCTCATGCAGAGAAACACGATCCCCAAATCGGGCAGATAGGTTTTTCGCACGATCAAGATTACGGTTCAGCACCCGCACCTGCGGTGCGCCTGCCTCTAGCAAAGCATAGATGACCGCTTTTGCCGCCCCGCCCGCGCCAAGAATAACAGCAGGGCCATCCTTTGCATCGAATGCGGGCGCGTTTTGTTGAATATTGGCAAGAAATCCGTAGCCATCGGTGTTATCAGCCTCGATTTTGCCATCTTTGTGAAAGGTTAGGGTATTGGCGGCGCCAATCGCACGCGCGCGATCAGTGACAATATCGGCCAAATCCAAAACGGTTTCTTTATGGGGAATCGTCACATTTGCGCCAACAAACCCCATCCGCGGCATCGCAGCCAGAACCTGTTCTAAGTCGGCAGATGTTACATGCAGCGGCACATAATGGCCCGAAATCTGATAGGCCCGCAGCCAAAACCCATGCAACACGGGGGATTTGCTATGACCAATTGGGTCACCAATAACGGCCGCAAGTGGCACCGATGCTGTCATCTTTCTATAAAACCTCGCAGTGCCAAGAAGTTCAAAACCTCGGTGAGTGGCAGGCCCAGAACGTCAAAATAGCTGCCCTCGATCCGAGAAAACAGGCGAATGCCCTCTGATTCAAGCATATAAGCGCCAACTGCCTGTGCGATATCGGGCCAATTGCGGGAAAGGTAGGCGTCAAGATAGCTGTCACTAAATTCTGCCATAAAGAGACGCACGACACCAATATGGCGCCAAATTGGATGAGCCTCGTGATAGATCACCGCGGCGGACATAAGTTTGTGCGATTTTCCACGGAGCATCGTCAATTGCGCGCGCGCGTCCTCCAGACTGTCTGGTTTTGATAGAACATTACCCTCAAATTCCAAAACCTGATCGCAGCCAATAACAACAGCGTCAGAATTTTTTCGCGCAAGTTTGGCGGCTTTCGCCTCGGCCAATTGATCTACCAAATCGCGTGGCGGGGCACCTTCGGCCAACAATGATGTCTTTAATAACGATTCATCGATTCGCGCATTTTCTGCGATAAATGACACCCCAGCGTTCTGCAAAAGCTGCTGTCGGATTGCCGATTGGGACGCCAAGATGATTTTTTGCATTGGATAATTCCGTGGGAAGTCTTGGGGATAACCCTTTGGATCAAGTGATGACATAGTCGCATGCGCCGCTTCAACCACAGGTCATTGCTGCGAGGCGAAAAATTATCTTTCGGTTATCCACGGGTGTAATTTCTATCCTAGTGGATCGGAGAAAATGCGACAGACACGGACATATCCCAATTTTTTCCACAGCTTTTCATTCGCATTTTTTCGCTTACTAACTGATATTATTTATTTTTATAGAATTTAGATTTGTGGGGGTAAATATCATCCCCAATGGAGAGCTTGTTGATAAGATAATGATAACTAAGTTTCCAAGGTTTTGCACCGCACAACTAAATCATCACCCTTTTCTTAAAATTATTATTTTCTTTTTTACATTGGCAAAATTCTACACGCTCAGCTGCAGATTGACTTGAGTTCCATCTGTGCGTAGAAGACAGGCTAAGCGGTCGTCCGATCTCTATCCTTCCCAATTGTGCAAGAGCCCTTAAACGCGATGCGTCTCAAGAGGCATATGGAACTCTCATGACAGTTAACTCTCTCAACCTTGCTGATCTAAAGGCAAAATCACCTAAAGATCTTCTGTCTATGGCAGAAGAGCTGGAGATCGAGAACGCCTCGACCATGCGCAAAGGCGACATGATGTTCGCCATTCTCAAAGAGCGCGCTGAAGAAGGGTGGGATGTTTACGGCGATGGTGTTCTGGAAGTTTTACAAGACGGGTTCGGGTTCTTACGCTCACCCGAGGCCAATTATCTCCCAGGCCCGGACGATATTTACGTATCGCCTGACATGATCCGTCAGCACAGCTTGCGCACGGGTGACACAGTCGAGGGTGTGATTGCTGCACCACGCGAGACAGAGAATTACTTTGGCCTCACCAAAGTTTCCAAGATCAATTTTGAGGTGCCAGAAAAGGCGCGCCATAAGGTTGCCTTTGATAACTTGACGCCGCTTTATCCTGATGAGCGGTTGAAGATGGAGATCGAAGATCCAACAATCAAAGATCGTTCTGCACGCATCATTGATTTGGTATCGCCCATTGGTAAAGGCCAGCGTGCCCTGATTGTTGCCCCCCCACGCACGGGTAAAACCGTGCTTTTGCAGAACATTGCACATTCTATCGAAACGAACCATCCAGAGTGCTATTTGATTGTTTTGCTGATTGATGAACGCCCCGAGGAAGTGACGGATATGCAGCGGTCGGTTAAGGGTGAGGTTGTATCGTCAACCTTTGACGAACCTGCAACGCGTCACGTTGCGGTGGCGGAAATGGTCATCGAAAAAGCAAAGCGGCTTGTCGAGCATAAACGCGATGTTGTTATTTTGCTCGATTCTATTACCCGTTTGGGGCGCGCGTATAACACTGTTGTCCCATCGTCGGGCAAGGTTTTGACAGGCGGCGTTGACGCGAACGCTCTGCAACGCCCTAAGCGTTTCTTTGGTGCGGCGCGTAACATCGAAGAAGGTGGATCGCTGACAATTATCGCAACCGCCTTGATCGATACGGGCAGCCGTATGGATGAAGTGATCTTTGAAGAATTTAAGGGCACGGGTAACTCGGAAATCGTTCTGGATCGTAAAGTGGCGGATAAGCGGGTCTTCCCAGCTATGGATATCTTGAAATCTGGCACCCGTAAGGAAGACCTTTTGGTCGATAAGGGCGATTTGCAAAAGACCTATGTCTTGCGCCGCATCTTGAACCCAATGGGCACTACAGACGCGATTGAATTCCTGATTTCTAAATTGAAACAGACCAAAACGAACTCGGAATTCTTCGACTCCATGAACACCTAAGATGTCAGGCTTCATTGCGGATACCATCTTCGCGCTCGCCTCGGCCAATGGTCGGGCGGGCGTTTCCGTTATTCGGGTATCGGGTGCGGAGGCTGTCGATTTATGCGCAAAATTTCTCGGCGGCCTTCCAGATGTTAGTCAATTTCGGCTTCGACCCTTCAAGGACAAAGGCCAAATTATTGACCATGTTTTGGCGTTGCGATTTCAGGCGCCGCATAGTTTTACAGGCGAGGATGTGATTGAGCTGCATTGCCATGGCAGCCCCGCAGTTGTGAAAGCCGTTCTTGCGGCTTTGTCAGAAACTGGCCGCGCCCGTATGGCCGAACCTGGCGAGTTTACCCGCCGCGCCCTTGAAAATAACAAGCTTGATCTCGCTCAGGTTGAAGGTCTGGGCGATCTGATTAATGCAGAAACAGAGGCGCAAAGACGCCAAGCTAGCCGTGTTTTTTCGGGACATTTGGGAAAGCTGGTTGAAGCGTGGCGGCAGCATTTGTTGCGCGCGACAGCACTTATTGAAGTCACGATTGATTTCGCGGATGAGGATGTGCCCACTGATGTGACCCCTGAGGTGCAGGGCCTTATCACGCAGGTGGTGCAGAGTTTGGATGTCGAAATTGCGGGCAGTTTGGTGGCTGAACGTATCCGTGATGGGTTTGAGGTTGCTATAATCGGTGCGCCAAACGCAGGGAAATCCACGCTGTTGAACGCTATTTCTGGGCGGGACATCGCCATTACCTCAGAAATCGCGGGAACAACCCGCGATGTGATAGAGGTGCGCCTTGATCTTGGTGGCCTGCCTGTGACGTTACTCGATACCGCGGGGATTCGTGATAGCACGGATACGATTGAATCCATCGGTGTTGAGCGAGCAATAAATCGCGCAAAATCCGCAGATTTGCGGGTTTTTCTGAAATCTAACCCAGACGAACAGCCGCCCTTTGATTTGGGTGCTGATGATATATCCATATTGGGTAAGGCCGACATGCAGAGCGGCGGCGGGATTTCTGTGTCAGGACAGACGGGTCAGGGCGTGGATGAGTTGATCGCGCTAGTTTCAGCGCGCTTATCGGATCGCGCCGCGAATGTTGCCACAGCAACGCATATGCGCCATCGCCAAGCGATGCTTGATGCGCGGCAAGGTCTGGCTGATGCGTTGATTGCCCTCGGAAAAGGCGACAGTCACACAGACATTGCTGCGGAATATGTGCGATATGCTATAAGAAAGCTGGATTCGCTGATTGGCCGTGTCGATGTTGAAATGGTCTTGGGCGAAATCTTTTCGCAGTTTTGCCTCGGTAAATGAGAAAAGCGGAGTGTTTCACGTGAAACATCATGATTTCGATGTTGTTGTGATTGGGGGCGGCCATGCAGGTGCAGAGGCCGCTCATACAGCCGCGCGGGCGGGCGCAAAAACCGCGCTTGTCACATTATCCTTCGATAATATTGGCGTTATGTCCTGTAATCCAGCCATTGGCGGCTTGGGTAAAGGCCATCTGGTGCGTGAGATTGATGCCCTAGGAGGTGTTATGGGTTTGGCTGCGGATCGATCAGGTATTCAGTTTCGCTTGCTGAATCGCCGTAAAGGCCCCGCGGTTCAGGGCCCGCGCACGCAATCTGACCGCAAACTATACCGTGCTGCGATGCAAGATCTGCTCGCCCAAACCGAGAATTTGTCAATTATTGCAGGCGAGGTAGCCGATTTTCTTGGCACTGACGAGGCCGTGTCAGGCGTTGTTTTGGTGGATGGTGCCGAGATTTCAGCGAAATCAGTGGTTTTGACAACAGGCACATTCCTGCGTGGGGTTATCCATATTGGCGACAAAAGCATGCCTGGCGGCCGAATGGGTGACAAGCCTTCGGTTAAATTGGCGGAGAGGATCGACAGTTTTGCCCTGCCACTTGGCCGCTTGAAGACAGGAACGCCGCCACGTTTGGATGGGCGCACGATTAATTGGGATATTTTGGAAACCCAACCCGCGGATGATGATCCTGTTCTATTCTCTTTCCTATCGGATAAGCCACATGTGCGCCAAATTGCCTGCGGTATTACGCATACCAATGAAAAAACGCATGAGATTATCCGCAACAATCTTGGGCGCTCGGCGATGTATGGCGGGCATATTGAGGGGATCGGGCCACGGTATTGCCCTTCTATTGAAGATAAGATTGTGCGCTTTGCCGATAAAACCTCGCATCAAGTGTTCCTTGAGCCTGAAGGTCTAGAGGATCACACTATTTATCCAAACGGGATTTCAACCTCGCTTCCCGCCGACGTTCAGGTGGATTATGTCCGCTCGATGGTTGGGTTAGAGGCGGTTAAGATCCTTCAACCAGGATATGCGATTGAATATGACTTTGTAGACCCCCGCGCGCTTGGGGCCGATTTGCAGGTTAAGACTGTAAAAAACCTTTATTTCGCAGGTCAAATCAACGGCACAACGGGATATGAAGAGGCGGCCGCACAGGGGTTTGTTGCGGGTGTTAATGCAGCGCGTTCCGCGCAGGGGCGGGATGCCGTGATACTCTCGCGCCGTGAAAGCTATATCGGCGTGATGATTGATGACTTGGTGACCCGCGGTGTCAGCGAACCCTATCGCATGTTCACCTCTCGCGCCGAATTTCGTCTTTCTTTACGCGCGGACAATGCGGATCAGCGTCTTACACCGCTTGGTATTGATCTCGGCACAGTGGACGAGACGCGCAAGCGTTTATTCGAAGATAAGATGGCCCAGATTGACGCCTGCTACACCGTCCTGCGGAACCATAATCTGACGCCATCTGAGGGAAAGAAGTACGGGCTAAATATGAACCAGGATGGTCAGCGCCGCAACGGGGTCGAGCTTTTGGCCTTCCCGGACATAGAATTCTCCGATCTTGAGGCCATTTGGCCCGAATTAATCGACTACAGCGCGGCGACAAAGGCGCAGATTAACCGAGAGGCGCAATATGCCGCCTATATTGAGCGCCAAGAACGCGATGTTCAGGCGCTCAAGCGGGACGAGGCGCAATTAATCCCCGAAACCCTTAATTTTATGGAGATCGAGGGGCTATCAACAGAATTGCGGCAGAAATTGACCAAAGTGCAGCCTCGCGATTTAGGGCAAGCGGGCCGAATTGATGGTATGACCCCAGCCGCCTTGACATTGATCCTGACAAAACTGCGCCAAATTCAACGGAAATCCGCATGACCGAAGGCGAAGCGCAGGCATATCTTAGCACCTTTGTTTCACGTGAAACATTGGATCGATTGCAGATTTACGTTGATATGTTGGTGAAATGGCAAAAGGCGATCAATTTGGTTGCCCCTGCAACATTACCTGATGCGTGGTCGCGCCATATTGTAGATTCTGCACAAATCTTTCCATTGGCGGCAAAAACCAGTGGAAAATGGCTAGATATGGGTAGTGGCGGCGGTTTTCCTGGGTTGGTTTGTGCAATTATTGCAGCAGAAAAATCCCCAGATATCAGCTTTCATTTCATTGAATCCGATTTGCGCAAATGCGCGTTCTTGCGGGATGTCGCCCGGCAGGCCGGGATATCAATAAATGTGATGTCCCGCAGGATCGAAGACGCGCCGCCCCAAAATGCCGACATCATTTCAGCCCGTGCGCTTAGCGATTTGTCCAAGCTTTGCACGCTGTCCTATCGCCATTTAGCAACAGATGGCCAATGTTTGTTTTTAAAGGGCCAATCTGCCGCGCAAGAAATCGACACCGCAAAGGAATCGTGGCAGACGTCGATCAAGACTCATCCGAGCGTAACCAGTGACGACGGTCAAATCATAGAAATAAAGGAATTACGCCGTGTCTGAACGCGCCTCACCACGAATTATCGCGATTGCCAACCAAAAGGGCGGGGTTGGAAAAACAACCACAACAATCAATCTTGGCGCCGCATTGGCCGCAATGGGCAAACGCGTTTTGCTCATTGACCTTGACCCACAGGGCAACGCTTCGACTGGCTTGGGTGTCGAAGATCGTGATCTCTCAAGCTATGATTTGCTGATTGAGGGCGCGAAACTTGCGGATGTGACCCAGAAAACCAAGGTTGATGGCATTGATGTTGTCCCCGCAACAACCGATCTCAGCTCCGCGGATGTTGAACTCAGCGATAATGAAAAACGTATTGTCCTATTGCGCAATGCGTTTAGCGCGGCGGATTTGCGTGCCTATGATTATGTTTTTATGGATTGCCCGCCATCCTTAAGTCTTCTGACAGTGAACGCTTTGGTCGCTGCGGATTCTGTGTTGGTGCCGCTCCAGGCTGAATTTTTCGCATTGGAAGGTTTGTCACAGCTCATGTTGACCGTGCGCCAAGTGCGTGAAGGTGCAAATTTGGAATTGCGCATCGAAGGTGTGGTTTTGACGATGTATGATTTGCGCAATAACCTTTCAAAATTGGTTGAAGATGATGCACGGCAAACCTTAGGGGAATTGGTTTATGAAACCAAAATCCCGCGCAATGTTCGCCTGTCCGAAGCGCCATCCTTTGCGCAAACTGTTTTGGATTATGATGCAGCCTCAACGGGCGCTCTGGCCTATAAGGCGCTTGCAGAAGAAATCGTGGCGCGCCACGATGTGGTAAAGTCGCGCTAGGAGAAGATAATGAGTAAACGGGATAAACGCGGTTTGGGGCGTGGTCTGTCTGCGTTGATGCAAGACATTGATGTGGGGACGAGCCCAGCTGTAAATGCCGCGCCAGCGCAAGATATCGAGGGATCGCAGCCCGCCCCAGTGCGCCGTGCAGATACCAAACTGCCGATTGAGCGTATTCGCCCCAATCCCGAACAGCCGCGCCGTAATTTCACCCCAGAAGCGCTAGAGGAGCTGGCCGCATCGATTAAGGAAAAGGGCATTATTCAGCCCCTTATCGTCCGCGCCGATCCAAACCACGATGGTGATTATCAGATTGTTGCTGGCGAACGCCGCTGGCGCGCCTCGCAAATGGCGCAATTGCATGAATTGCCCGTCATTATTCGGGATTTCACAGATGTTGAGGTTCTCGAGATTGCGATTATCGAGAATATTCAGCGCGCTGATCTCAATCCAATCGAAGAGGCGATGGGGTATCGGCAGCTGATTGATCGTTTTGGCCATACCCAAGAAAAACTGGCTGAGGCGATGGGGAAAAGCCGCAGTCACATCGCAAACTTAATGCGTCTTTTGCAGTTGCCTGATGATGTGCAGGCCATGCTGCGCCAAGGCCGCCTGTCAGCGGGTCACGCGCGCGCCCTGATCACAACACCCAATGCTTCGGAACTGGCACGCGAGATCATTGCCAAAGGGTTATCGGTGCGTGAGGCAGAGAAACTGGCAAGCGCGGCAGGCGATAAACCTAAATCTCCGCGCCCAACAGCACCAACCAAAGACGCTGATACCCGCGCGATTGAGGCGGATTTGTCAGCCGCTTTGGGCATGAAGGTGGATATCAGTCATGATTCAGGGTCTGGGGCTGGTAAGATCTCAATCAGCTATAAAGATCTCGAAGCGTTGGACGAGCTGATGCGCCTTTTGGGTGGCGGGGCCTAGGCCAATAAGCCGCGCAACACCCCATTCAGCACGGGCCGTCCAGACGCAGTGCAACTCAGCCTGTCTCCATTTAGGTCGATTAATCCTAAATCTTTGAATTCATTTAACTTTTCTATATTAACCGCAGTATTTGATAGGTTTCTGATCCGTGCAAGAGATACGCCTTCGCTGAGGCGTAACCCCATCATTAGCGCCTCAACGGCTTGATCATACGAGGAAATTTCTTCCCGTGCGGTTTCACCTGAACCCGTTTGGTTCACTTGATCCAGCCACAGATTTGGCGAAAGCTGTGTCGCTGTCGCGTATTTCACACCACCGAGCGTTAAACGCCCATGGGCCCCAGGCCCTATGCCGAGATAATCGCCGTAGCGCCAATAAACCAAGTTATGCCGAGACTGCGCCAAATCGCTCGCATGGTTGGACACCTCATATGCCGGCAATCCCGCACTATCGCAGAGTTCTTGCGTCACATCATACATATCAACGGCCAAGTCTTCAGTGGGTAGGCCATCGAGCTTGCCGATCTTGGCACGAGCGCCGAAGGCGGTGCCTTCTTCGATTGTGAGCTGATAGGCGGATAAGTGATCTAACCCTAAAGAGAGGGCGCGGTGTAACTCTGCGCGCCAATCATCTAGGCTTTGATGCTGCCGCGCATAGATTAAATCAAAACTGACACGGGGAAAGATGCCGCGCGCGATGTCAAAGGCGCGCAAGGCTTCCTCGGCGCTATGCAGGCGACCCAGCGCTTTGAGATCGGGGTCATTTAGGGCTTGGATGCCCATAGATAGTCTCGAAACGCCCGCTTCGTGATACTGTTTAAATCGACTTGCCTCCGCAGAGGTCGGATTGGCCTCTAGGGTAATCTCCAGATTATTTGCCGCGGGCCAGTGTTGTAAAATTCGCACGATAATGGCGTTGACCAGATCCCCATCCATCAAAGATGGCGTCCCGCCGCCAAAAAACACCGACTTTAGAACGCGCCCGCCGCACTCAGCCGCCAATCGATCAATTTCAATCAGATAGGCATGTTTCCAGCGTGATTGATCAATGGACTGCGATACATGCGAGTTAAAATCGCAATAGGGGCATTTAGCCTGACAGAAGGGCCAGTGGATATAAATCCCAAAGCCGCCATTTTCCCAATCTTCACGCTTGTTCAAACAGGCTCACCAATTTCGCAAATGCATCAGCGCGGTGACTGATCTTATTTTTTTCCCAACGATCCATCTCGCCAAAAGTGATGTCATAGCCCTCGGGTTGGAAAATCGGGTCGTAGCCGTGACCTTGGTCACCGCGCATTGGCCAAACCACCTGGCCCGCCATCACGCCTTCGAATATCTCGTCATGGCCATCGGGCCATGCAAGCACAAGTGTGCAACAAAACCGCGCAAGGCGTGGATGTGGGGCATCTGCAGCCTCTAGCTCATCATGGGCGCGCTGCATGGCCATTACAAAATCGCGCCCGTTCGGGGTTTCGGCCCAATCAGCCGTATAAACCCCAGGTGCATTGCCAAGCGCGTCAATTTCAATACCGCTGTCATCGGCCAAAGCGGGTAGGCCTGTTGCCTTGGCGGCAGCATGGGCCTTGATCCGCGCATTCTCGACAAAAGTTGTGCCTGTTTCTTCGGGTTCGGGCAGATCGTGATCATTGGCGGACACGGTCTTGATGCCAAATGGGGTCAAAAGCGCAGATATTTCTTCAAGTTTGCCTTGATTATGGGTCGCCACAAGCAAAGTGTTTGAGGTGAATTTCCGCATCACGCAACCGCCGCGTTTTGCGCCAAAACAAGCTCTGTAACGCCTTTTTGAGCAAGTTTTTGCAATTCTGCGAACTCGTCCAAGGAAAAAGTCGCTGACTCTGCGCTGGCTTGAATCTCGATCAGCTTGCCTGCGCCAGTCATAACAAAGTTACTATCGGTTCCAGCCTCTGAATCTTCGGGATAATCGAGATCTAGAACAGGTTGGCCCGCGTAAATGCCGCAAGAGACGGCGGCGACATTATCCAAAATCGGGTCAGATTTAATGGCGCCAGAGGCAAGCAGCTTGTTCACAGCAAGCCGCAATGCGACCCAGCCCCCTGTGATAGAGGCGCAGCGCGTTCCACCATCCGCCTGCATAACATCGCAGTCGATGGTAATTTGACGTTCACCCAAGGCGGAGCGATCCACGCCTGCCCTTAACGCGCGACCAATGAGACGCTGAATTTCCTGTGTGCGGCCCGATTGTTTGCCAACCGCAGCTTCACGCCGCCCCCGCGTATGCGTGGCGCGTGGCAGCATCCCATATTCTGCGGTGACCCATCCCAAACCAGAATTTTTCAAAAATGGCGGCACGCGCTCTTCGATTGTGGCGGAACACAGAACATGGGTATCGCCGCATTTGATCAAACACGACCCTTCCGCATGGCGCATCACGGCAGTTTCAATAGAAATTTTCCGCATTTCATCTAGGTTTCTGCCTGAAGGACGCATAAATATCTCCTTGTGATCCACCTCTGTGGGATAGTCGCAGTAAAGGGGCAGTTGCAAGCAGGATTGACCATCTGCGGCCCATGCGGCGAAATTAGGTGATGATTTGGGGCTGAAGAATGAGTGAAACATCACAAATTCTCGCTGAGTTGAACGAGAGATCGCGCGAAGTTTTTCGCCGCGTGGTTGAGGGCTATCTTTCCACCGGTGAGCCCGTTGGATCACGCAGCCTGACCCGCAATATGACCGAACAGATTTCAGCCGCCACTATTCGCAATGTGATGCAGGACTTGGAATATCTCGGCCTGCTCGACAGCCCCCATATTTCGGCGGGGCGAGTTCCGACCCATTTGGGACTGCGCATGTTCGTGGATGGGCTGCTTGAGGTTACCGAACTCGGCGAAGACGACAAAACCCACCTTGATGCGACCGTTCAAAGCAATTCCAACACGGTTTCAACGGCCTTGGATCGAATTGGAAAGGCATTGTCGGGCATCACCCATGGCGCCAGTTTGGTGCTTGCCCCGAAACACGAGGCGCCGATCAAACATGTTGAGTTTGTATCCCTCTCAACCGAAAAAGCCCTTGTTGTTTTGGTGTTCGCCGATGGCCATGTTGAAAATCGGCTATTCACCCCACCGCCTGGATTGACGCCAAGTGCGATGCGCGAGGCTGCGAATTTTGTGAACGCATGGGCAGAAGGGCGCACCGTCACAGATTTGCGTGCGGTGATGGAGCAAGAGGTTAAAACACGCCGCCGCGAGATTGATGAAATTGCAAAATCCCTAATTGAACAGGGTTTGGCGATTTGGGAAAATTCTGGTCATCGGGGCGAGCGCCTTATTGTTCGCGGGCGGGCGAATCTGTTGGACAATGCGCCAGAAATTGCAGATCTCGAACGGATCAAATCCTTGTTTGATGATCTCGAACGCAAGCGCGACATCGCGGAATTTCTTGATTTGACCGATCGCGGCGATGGTGTGCGCATTTTTATTGGGTCTGAGAACAAGTTATTCTCACTTACGGGTTCCTCTTTGGTTGTCTCTCCCTATATGAACTCGGAACGGAAAATTATCGGCGCTGTGGGCGTGATTGGGCCAACGCGCATCAATTACGGTCGGATCGTGCCGATTGTGGATTACACGGCACAGTTGGTTGGGAAATTAATCTCTGATCGTGCATAAGAGGTGAAAGATGGCAGAGCCACAGGAAGAGCAATTCCTTGATGATATTGACGCGCCTGAGGAAGATATCGACCTTGCCGAAGGCATTGGCGAGGATGTTGATACAAGCCCCGAAGGCGTTATTGCTGCACTGACTGAGGAGCGGGATCAACTGCGCGATCGTTTGTTGCGCGTCATGGCGGATTCCGAAAATCTGCGCAAACGTGCCGAGCGGGATCGCCGCGAAGCCGAGCATTATGGCGGCACCCGCCTCGCGCGCGATTTGTTGCCTGTTTATGACAACCTCAACCGCGCTTTATCTGCTGTTGGTGATGAGCAACGTGATGTTGCGGGCAGCGTGATCGAAGGTATTGAGCTGACCTTGCGCGAGCTTTTGAATGTTTTCTCAAAACATGGCGTGACAGTCGTGAAACCCGAAGAGGGCGACCAATTCGACCCGCAAATGCATCAGGCGATGTTTGAGGCCCCCGTTCCAGGCACGACAGCGGGCCAGATCATTCAGGTTATGACCGAAGGATTCCTGTTGCATGATCGCCTTTTGCGGCCTGCGCAGGTGGGTGTGTCATCAACACCAAAATCCTAATCCTTCATCAACGCCTTTAGGTCGTAAATCAAGTCGAGTGCCTCGCGCGCCGTCATCTCATCGGGATGCACGGCATGGAGGCGATCCTCAAGCGGGGATGATTTGGGGGCTTGTGGCGCAGGCTGCGCGGTAAAGAGCGGCAAATCATCAATCAGCGATTTCTGCGCGCCGCCCTCACGATCATTCTTTTCCAGTTTCTTCAAAACCTCTTCGGAGCGATGGATCACCGCAGGCGGCAATCCTGCAAGTTTCGCAACCTGAACCCCATAGGATCGATCCGCGGCGCCTTCGCGTAATTCGTGAAGAAAGACGATCTCACCTTCAAATTCTTTGACCGCAACGGTTGCATTGCGCGCGCCTGATAGGGTGCTCGCAAGCGCGGTTAATTCGTGGTAGTGGGTCGCAAAAAGTGCGCGGCACTTATTAACATCATGTAGAAATTCGAACGTGGCCCATGCGATCGACAGCCCGTCATAGGTGGCTGTCCCGCGCCCTATTTCATCAAGGATTACTAAGGCGCGATGATCGGCTTGGTTCAAAATCGCGGCTGTTTCCACCATCTCGACCATGAAGGTCGACCTGCCGCGCGCAAGATCATCTGAGGCCCCAACGCGACTGAAAACTTGGCTGATCAACCCCAGTTTTGCCGATCTTGCAGGCACAAAACCGCCCATTTGAGCCAAAATCACAATCAATGCGTTTTGCCGCAAATAGGTCGACTTACCCGCCATATTGGGGCCAGTCAGCAATTGTATGGCGGCGGCATCACTCTGCGGAGATAGCGCGCAGTCATTTGGAACAAAGCGATCTTTGCTGCCGCGAAGCGCGTCCTCAACCACGGGATGGCGACCTGCGACAATATCAAAATCGCGATCTTTTGTGATCTCTGGTCGTACCCAATCTTGTGCCCGCGCAATATGCGCCAAGGCCAGATAAAAATCCGCTGATGCGAGGGCAAATGCGGCACGCATGACGGGATCAAACTGTGCTAAAACCTCTTGGCGCAGCGTCTCAAAGATTTGTTTCTCAATTTCAATCGCCCGCGCGCCAGAATTAAGGATCTTCGTTTCGAGTTCGGACAAGTCAACAGTGGTAAAGCGCACCGCATTGGCCGTGGTCTGGCGATGGATAAACTGCTCGGACAGGGGGGCAGATAGCATCTTTTCCGCGTGGGTGGCGGTCGTTTCTATGAAATAGCCAAGCACATTATTGTGTTTGATCTTTAGGGATGGAATGCCTGTCGTGCTGACGTAGTCGGCTTGCATTTTTGCGACAATTCCACGCCCCTCATCCCGAAGGGCGCGCATCTCATCCAGCTCAGGGTGATAGCCTGACGCAACGAATCCCCCATCGCGGGCGAGTAGGGGCGGCTCCTCTATCAGGGCATCTGTCAGCAGCCTAATCAAGGGTTCATGACCGACCAGATCAGTCACTAAATTCAGCCATAACGAGGAAAGTTCGATCCCGCCAAGCTGTGCTGCTACCTCCTGTGCTTGGCGTAGACCCGAACGGATTGCGGCCAAATCCCGTGGACTGGCTCGATCCAAGGATAGGCGTGACAGCGCGCGTTCCATGTCAGGCACTTTTCGCAAAATCTCGCGCAGTCTTTCCGAAATCGAAGAATTCGACAGCGCGAAGGTGACCGCATCATGTCGGGCTGTGATTTCGTCAAAATCGGTGGACGGGGCGGAAAGGCGCCGCTCCAACAAACGCCCACCTGCACTGGTCACAGTTTTGTCGATCACCGCCAAAAGACTGCCTTTGCGCCCGCCCGACAGCGATCGTGTAATTTCCAAATTTTTCCGCGTTGCGGCATCAATCAACATCACCCGCGTCAAAGATTGCCGCTGTGGCCGCTGCAAGCGGGGCAGATTGCCCTTTTGCGTGATGTCCAAATAATCGACCACCGCCCCCATGGCGGAGAGATCAGGACGCTCAAACTGGCCAAAGGCCTCTAGGCTGTCGACCTTGAACAAATCGGTAAGCCGTGTTTCTGCGGATCTGCTGTCAAAGCTTGACGGTGCAAGGCGTGTCACGCTTGCGCCTGTCTCTTCGATTAAGGCAATGCGGCTTGGATCAAGATTTTCCGAGATAAGAATTTCGCGCGGTGTAAGGCGCGCCAATTCTGGGCCAAGCCGTGCGGGGGTTACGGGCATCACCCAAAACCCTCCAGTCGACATATCGCACCATGCAAGCGCGGCTGATCCGTCCCGTGATTCAAAATAAGCCGTTAGATAATTGTGGCGCCGCGCGTCCAGCAGGCTGTCCTCGGTTAAAGTGCCTGGGGTGACAACCCGCACGACATCGCGCTTAACAACCGATTTCGACCCGCGCTTTTTCGCCTCGGCGGGGTCTTCGAGCTGTTCACAGACGGCAACGCGAAATCCCTTGCGGATCAATGTTAGCAAATAGTTTTCAGCGGCATGAACGGGGACACCGCACATAGGAATGTCTTCGCCCAGATGTTGACCGCGCTTTGTTAGGGCGATGTCCAATGCCTCGGCGGCGGCGACAGCATCATCAAAAAACATCTCATAGAAATCGCCCATGCGGTAAAACAATAACGCATCCGCGTGGCGGGCTTTCACCTCAAGATATTGCGCCATCATTGGCGTGACTTGGCCTGTCATTCCTGCCCCCTTCTTTGGGCTTACCCTACTGTCTCTGCGGCATTGTTTGAAGGGACAAAAGAGATGCGTTGTCGCCACGGTCAAGGGATTGTAAACCGAATGAAAGAGGAGGCGAATTTATGGCAAATAAACCAAAGGTCACGCGTGAAGAGGCTTTGGCTTATCACTTGGAACCCCGCCCGGGAAAAATTGACATTTCCGCGTCAACCGCGATGTCGACCCAACGGGATCTCAGCCTTGCCTATTCGCCAGGTGTGGCCGTTCCCTGCGAGGTGATCGCGCAAAACCCCGAAACCGCGTATGATTATACGACTAAGGGCAATCTGGTTGCTGTGATCTCAAACGGGACAGCCGTTCTAGGTCTTGGAAATCTAGGCGCACTCGCCTCAAAGCCCGTGATGGAAGGTAAAGCGGTCTTGTTCAAACGCTTTGCCGATATCAACTCGATTGATATTGAGCTTGCCACGGAAGATGTCGATGAATTCGTGAACGCCGTGCGCCTGATGGGGCCCACCTTTGGCGGGATTAATCTTGAGGATATCAAGGCCCCCGAATGTTTCATGATTGAACAGCGTCTCAAGGAAGAAATGGATATTCCTGTCTTTCATGATGACCAACACGGAACAGCAGTGATCTGTGCGGCGGGTTTGATCAACGCGCTGCATTTGACGGGCAAAAAAATCGAAGATGTCCGTATCGTTTTGAACGGTGCAGGCGCGGCAGGGATCGCCTGCCTTGAGCTGCTGAAATCCATGGGGGCGCAGCATCAGAATTGTATTATTTGCGACACGAAAGGTGTGGTTTACCAAGGCCGCACGGAAGGGATGAACCAGTGGAAATCGGCCCATGCGGTGCAAACCGACTTGCGCAGCCTTGAAGACGCGATGCGCGGCGCTGATGTTTTTCTTGGTGTTTCGGCAAAAGGGGCGGTCACGCAAGACATGGTGAAATCCATGGCCGAAAACCCAGTGATTTTCGCCATGGCAAATCCTGACCCAGAAATCACGCCAGAAGAAGCCCATGAGGTGCGCCCTGACGCGATCGTGGCCACGGGGCGCAGTGATTACCCCAATCAGGTGAATAACGTTCTTGGTTTCCCGTATTTGTTCCGCGGTGCGTTGGATATTCACGCCCGCGCCATCAATGATGAAATGAAAATCGCCTGCGCGCGCGCCTTGGCCGAACTTGCGCGTGAAGATGTGCCGGATGAGGTCGCAATGGCCTATGGTGAAAAGCTGTCTTTTGGCCGCGATTACATCATCCCCACACCTTTTGACCCGCGATTGATCTATACGATTCCGCTCGCTGTTGCGCGCGCGGGTATGGATACGGGCGCAGCGCGGCGGCCAATTTTGGATCTCGATGCCTATGCCAATGACTTGCAGGCACGGATGGATCCGACCTCTTCCATTATGCAGGGCATTTATGCCCGCGCCCGTAATGCGCAGGCGCGTATGATTTTTGCTGAAGGGGACGATATTCGCGTTTTGCGCGCCGCTGTGGCCTATCAGCGCAATGGTTTGGGTAAAGCACTGGTCGTTGGGCGTGAGGCAGATGTTGCGGAAAAACTCTCAGCGGCGGGTTTGGCGGATGCCGTGAGCGAGCTTGAGATTGTGAATGCCGCAAAAACGCGCCACTTAGATGCCTATAAGGATTTCCTTTACAACCGCCTCCAACGCAAAGGCTTTGATCGCCAAGACATCCATCGACTGGCCGCGCGGGATCGTCATGTGTTCTCGGCATTGATGCTTGCACATGGACACGGGGATGGTCTGGTCACAGGAGCCACGCGAAAGTCTGCGCATGCTTTGGGCTTGATCAATCATGTTTTTGACGCCTCCGCCAAGGATGGAGCGGTTGGAATCACAGTGCTTATGCATAAGGGTCGTGTTGTTTTGGTGGGCGACACGCTTGTGCATGAATGGCCAGAAGCCGAGGATCTGGCCCTGATCGCCAAGCGCGGGGCAAATGTTGCGCGTATCTTGGGCCTTGAGCCGCGTGTAGCTTTTGTCAGCTTTTCAACATTTGGCTATCCAATCTCTGAGCGCGCTGTAAAAATGGGGGATGCCCCTGCGATCTTGGCGCGCGAGGGGGTCGATTTCGAATTTGATGGTGAAATGGCGGTGGATGTTGCGCTTAATCGGGACGCGATGCAGCAATATCCATTCTGCAAACTCTCTGGCCCTGCCAATGTTTTGGTTGTTCCTGCGCGTCACTCCGCCTCGATTTCAGTGAAATTGATGCAAGAAATGGCGGGGGCTACAGTCATTGGCCCGATTTTGACAGGGCCAGATCGGCCTGTGCAGATTTGTTCAACTGTGTCGACCGCGAATGACATTTTGAATATGGCAGTCATGGCGGCTTGCGAAATCGGAAAATAACAAAAACCCCCGCGACAGCGGGGGTTTACATTAGTTTTTCAGATCATCGAAAAAGCTTTTGACCTTGTCGAAAAAGCCTGACGCGTGGGGGTTATTCCCCTTATTCAGGCTTTCCTCGAACTTTCGAAGCAGGTCTTTTTGCTCAGAATTCAAGTTCACAGGCGTCTCAAGCGCCAATTCGATATACATATCACCTGTGCCATTGCCGCGAAGTGCGGGCATACCTTTGCCGCGCAAACGCATTTGGCGACCAGATTGCGCGCCTTCGGCCACCTTCACGCGGCTGCGTCCGCCATCAATGCAAGGCACCTCGACATCCCCACCCAAGGCAGCGGTGACCATCGACACGGGCACGCGGCAGTAAAGATCAATGCCATCGCGTTTGAAAATTGGGTGTTCGGCGACTTCGATGAAAATATAGAGATCGCCCGCTGGCCCGCCGCGTAGACCTGCTTCGCCCTCGCCCGAGCGGCGAATGCGCGTTCCTGTTTCGACACCAGGGGGCACTTTGATGGAAAGATGACGATCTTTTTGTTCGCGACCCGCGCCCCCGCAGGATCGACAGGGGTTTTTCACAATTTGACCCACGCCTGAACAGGTGGGGCAAGTGCGTTCCACAGTGAAAAAGCCTTGTTGCGCGCGGACTTTGCCCATGCCCGAACAAGTGGGGCAAGTGACGGGTTCAGATCCGCCCTCTGACCCGCTGCCCGAGCAGCTTGAACAAGTTACGGCAGTAGGAACGGTAATCTCGCGGCTGAAACCCGCATAGGCTTCCTCCAAGGTGATCCGCATATTATAGCGCAGATCAGAGCCGCGCGTGCTGCGCTGACGCCCACCGCGGCCACCGCCACCGCCCATGAAATCGCCAAAAAGGTCTTCGAAGACATCCGAAAAGGCGCTGGCGAAATCACCGCCTGCGTGAGGGCCGCCTGCACGGGGCCCACCTGCCATACCGCCATCAAACGCCGCATGACCAAAACGATCATAAGCCGCTTTTTTATCAGCATCTTTCAGAACTTCGTAGGCTTCATTCGCTTCTTTGAACTGCGCTTCCGCATTCGGATTGTCAGAATTGCGGTCGGGGTGCAGTTCTTTCGCCTTTTGACGATAGGCTTTCTTGATTTCTTCAGGTGAAGCGCCACGCGCCACACCCAAAACATCGTAATAATCGCGCTTCGACATCGGTAGACACCCTTTTCTTAACGCACAGACCAGCCAAGGCGCACCCCAGCTGGTCTATCGGGATCAAATTTCCCGATTAGGAGCGCTTTCTGTCGTCCAGATCTTCGAAATCGGCATCTACGATGTCATCATCGACACCAGATGGCTCATCACCGCCTTCGCCATCCTCGGCTTGGGCTTTGTAAATGGCCTCACCAAGCTTCATTGCAGCTTCGGTCACGTTTTGGATGCCAGATTTGATCTTGCCCGCATCATCGGTCGCGATCTGTTCTTCCAAGTTTTTGATAGCCAACTCGATTGCTTCGACTGTGGTCGGATCAACCTTGTCAGAGTGTTCTTCCAAGGATTTCTGGGTCGAGTGGATCAGGCTTTCCGCTTGGTTCTTGGTTTCCACCAATTCCTTGCGCTGCTTATCGGCATCAGAGTTTTCCTCAGCCTCTTTGATCATGCGATCAATGTCCTCATCGCTGAGGCCGCCTGATGCTTGGATGGTGATCTTTTGCTCTTTGCCCGTGCCTTTGTCTTTCGCAGAAACCGAGACAATCCCGTTCGCGTCAATGTCAAAGGTCACTTCGATCTGTGGCATGCCGCGCGGTGCAGGTGGGATATTTTCCAGATTGAATTGGCCCAACATTTTGTTGTCAGCGGCCATTTCCCGCTCGCCTTGGAAGACGCGGATTGTCACCGCGTTTTGATTGTCCTCAGCGGTCGAGAAAATCTGGCTTTTCTTGGTTGGGATGGTCGTGTTGCGGTCGATCAGACGGGTAAAGACACCGCCCAAGGTTTCAATCCCAAGGCTTAGCGGGGTGACGTCCAAAAGAACAACATCCTTCACATCGCCCTGCAATACGCCCGCTTGAATGGCCGCGCCCATGGCCACAACCTCATCAGGGTTCACGCCTTTATGGGGTTCCTTGCCAAAGAAGTTAGACACTTCTTCGATTACCTTAGGCATACGGGTCATGCCGCCGACCAAAACCACCTCGTCAATATCACCTTTTGAGAGGCCCGCATCTTTCAACGCGGCCTGACATGGTTTCAGCGAGCGTTTGATCAGATCACCTACAAGGCTTTCCAATTTCGCGCGGGTCAGTTTCAGCACAAGGTGCAAGGGCTGGCCGTTTGACCCCATCGAGATGAACGGTTGGTTGATCTCGGTCTGGGTCGAAGAGGAAAGTTCAATCTTTGCTTTCTCCGCCGCTTCCTTGAGACGCTGAAGCGCCATTTTGTCTTGCGTCAGATCGACATTGTTTTCCTTTTTGAATTCCTGCGCGAGGTAATTCACAATCGCCATGTCGAAATCTTCACCGCCAAGGAACGTGTCCCCATTGGTGGATTTTACCTCAAACAGGCCATCGTCAATCTCAAGGATTGTGATGTCGAATGTGCCGCCGCCAAGGTCATAAACCGCGATGGTCTTGGTGTCTTTTTTGTCCAACCCATAGGCCAAAGCGGCCGCTGTTGGCTCGTTAATGATGCGCAGCACCTCAAGGCCTGCGATTTTACCCGCATCTTTGGTCGCCTGACGCTGTGCATCGTTGAAATAGGCAGGCACAGTGATCACGGCCTGTGTCACATCTTCGCCCAGATAATTCTCGGCAGTTTCCTTCATCTTGGTCAGGATTTGTGCAGAAATTTGGCTGGGGCTGAATTTCTCGCCCTTTACCTCGACCCATGCGTCACCATTGCCGCCGTCAATGATATTGTAGGGAACAAGGTTCTTGTCCTTTTCCACTTCGGCATCGGTCAAACGACGCCCGATCAGGCGCTTTACAGCAAAAATTGTGTTTTCAGGATTGGTAACAGCTTGGCGCTTTGCCGATTGACCCACCAGACGTTCGTCATCGGTGTAGCCAACAATCGATGGTGTGGTGCGTGCGCCTTCAGCGTTTTCAATCACGCGCGGCTGCGCGCCGTCCATAATCGCAACACAAGAGTTTGTGGTGCCGAGGTCAATGCCAATTACTTTAGCCATCTTTTCTGGTCCCTTTTCTTCAAGCGAACATGCGGCAACGGCCCGATCTCGGCTCCGTCACTGCTTATGTATAGGCTGCTTAGAACAGCCTGTTTCGGTGGCTATATAGGCAGGCACATCGCCCCCTGCAAGCAGCGCAACGCTAGGAATTTGGGAAAGATCACAAGGAATTCTGCGAAATTCTTGGCTAGCGCCCCATATCCCACGACATTGAGGCCCGCTTGGTTGTGAAAAACTCAGCCATCAGGCCAATAATCAACAGGCCACAGGCAACATAAAGCGGGTATTCCCAATTCGTATGATGCGGAAAGTAATTCACGAACACGGCGCCGCGCATTTGGTCGACAATGTGAAACAAAGGGTTCCAATCAAACATCGAAATGATGAATCCCGGCACCATATTGGCGACAAACATCTTGCCTGACGCGACCATATTGATCCGCATATAGGCCTGTTGCACAAATCGGGTCACTTCGGGGGACCATGGGCGCATCGCGCGAAACACAAGCCCCACGCCAAAAGGTAAATCATCAAAGCGGCTTTCCAGTTGTGGAAGGTCACCGTGCCGCTGAACGTGTGCAGCGCGAATAAAATCACCAAGAGCGAAATGGTTTGCACGTAAAATGCCGAGATCAGCGAGGATGCAATCGCCACAATTGGATTCATGGGCCCATGTTGCATCAGGGATGAGGTGCCGCCTTTTGCGGCAGAGACAGCAGCCACCGCGCGGATATGGCAGAGGTATAAATAAATCCCTGACAAGAGATACATCATGAAATCGCCGCGCAGTTTCGCCTCGCGCGCGCCGATGAATATAGAACATCAGATAAAATCCGCCGACAAACATGCCCGCGTGTAAAATGCTGGTCATGATGGCCCAAACGGCATTGCGGTGCGATGAACGCACCTTTTGAACCGAGGCGTGATAGGTCACCTCAAGCATGGAAAAGAGGCTACGCCTCATCGTATTCGTTTGTCGCGCTTCAAACATGGATGCTGGCCTTGATCCATAGATGTCGGTTTGTTTGGCAAGATATATATGATCTACTTGCCCCATCCAACGAGATTAGGATAACCGCAAAAGGCCATTTAAGGCAATCTGGTCAAGGAAATTGTTACAAAATGGATTTTGACAAGATCGAGCGCGTGTTTCGAAGTCTGGCCTTGGGGGCCGGTGAAAAAATCATGGAGGTTTATGCCTCAGATGATTTTGGTGTTGAAAGCAAATCAGATGACAGTCCCGTGACCCGCGCTGATCAGGCGGCGGATGCCTATATCTCTGCGGGTCTGCGCGCAGCCTTTCCCGATCTTGCGCTTGTGACCGAAGAACAGGCCGAAACCCATCGGCAATCCTTGCGGGATTTCATCATTGTTGACCCGCTTGATGGCACAAAGGAATTTGTGCAGCGCCGTGGGGATTTTACAGTCAACATTGCCCTTGTTTTGGATGGTCGCCCTCAGCGTGGTGTTGTTTATGCGCCCGCGAAGCAGCGATTATTTTACACTCGTGCGGATGGCAAATCGGTTGAGGAACTCACGCCCTTTAACCACGATGAAATTGGCCCGCAGAAATTGCTTTCTGTGGCAGAGGCCGACAATAGTGCCTTGCGCGTTGTCGCCTCGAAATCACATCGCGATGCCGCCACGGATGCCTATATCAGTGCCTATGAAATTTCAGATTTGCGCAGCGCAGGCTCATCCTTGAAATTCTGTTTGGTTGCTTCGGGTGAGGCGGATTTTTATCCGCGCCTTGGCCGCACAATGGAATGGGATACGGCTGCGGGCGATGCAGTGTTGCGCGGTGCGGGCGGCCAGATGGTGGAGTTTTCAACCCATCAGGAATTTACCTATGGCAAGGCAGGTTTTGAGAATAGCTTCTTCATCGCCTATGCCCCAACCGTGGAGTTGATCGAGCCATGAGCGTCATTTGTGTAATACCCGCGCGGTATCAATCCTCACGCTATCCGGGTAAACCCTTGGTGCAGTTGCGCGGGGTTTCGGGCAAATCTATGAGCCTGATTGAGCGCAGTTGGCGCGCCGCTTGTGCCGTAAGCGGTTTTGACGCGGTCTATGTGGCCACGGATGATGATCGTATTCGAGACGCGGCCCAAGGTTTTGGCGCGCAGGTTGTGATGACCTCGTCCGATTGTGTGAATGGGACGGAGCGCTGCGCAGAGGCCCTCAATAATCTTGGACAAAATGTTGAGATGGTGGTGAACCTTCAGGGGGATGCGCCGCTGACACCTGCATGGTTCTTGGAGGAGTTGATCACAGGCCTGCGCGCTGATCCATCTGCGGACATTGCTACGCCCGTTTTGCGCTGTGATGGTGAAACCTTGGCCGCATTCAAAGCGGATCGTAAGGCAGGCCGCGTTGGCGGGACCACGGCCGTTTTTGGCAACGCGCACCAAGCACTCTATTTTTCAAAGGAAGTGATCCCCTACACCACGGGTATTTCTGAGGACGCCGAAGAAACCCCCGTCTTTCATCATGTGGGTGTTTACGCTTATCGCCCCGAGGCGCTATTGGCCTATCCGACATGGCCGACAGGGCCGCTAGAGACACTTGAGGGGTTAGAACAATTGCGCTTCCTCGAGTCTGGTCGCCGTGTGTTATGTGTCGAGGTCGAAGCAAAAGGGCGGAAATTCTGGGAATTGAACAACCCTGAAGATGTGTCACGGATCGAAGTCATGCTTGCGGAGATGGGCAAAGAATGAGCCAGCCGCGCGTCAGCGTGATCGTGGTCAGCCACGGACGCCCTCATTTTGCAACGGCGCGGCGCGTTTTAAGCAAAACCTACGGGCTTGTTTTGCCAAGTCAAAGTGGGGTGCAAGATTGGTCACTTGAGGCGCAGCGCGCAGGATTCTTGCAATTTCTAAAATTTCTACGGGGCAATCTGGCGGGGCAAACGGGCCTTCCTGTTGATCCTGCTTGGGCCAGCCAGACTGCAATTTTGCAAGGCATGGCGCAGGTGAAATTGCTTGATCTCTTGTTGCGGGCCGAAGAATTGCCAAATGCCCTTCCTGCTTTGGCGGGACAAGATCAGGCCTTCGTTCTGCCCAATCCCTGCGATCCAATTTCGCTTTCTGAGGTATACACGACCGAAATTGAGGATGTCTGCGCCGAGGCCTATCGGCGCGACTATGTCAGTTTTGGATTTGGGTCTTGGGCCTAGGCCGCTTGGCTTTCTGCGCCGCCTGTCAAAAAGGTGTGCAGTGTCATTGGGTCAGAATTTGCCCGCAATTTTTCGCAAAGTTCCGCATCTCGCAATGTGCGCGACACGCGCGCCAGCGCCTTGAGGTGATCCACGCCCGTATCGGCAGGCGCAAATAGCGCAAAAACCAGATCAACAGGCCGTCTGTCTGCGGAATTAAAGTTGACGGGACGTTCGAGACGGAAAAATACGCCTGTGATTTTCGTGAGCGCCGACAAACGCGCATGGGGCAAGGCCACGCCATGCCCCACGCCTGTTGGCCCTAGGCTTTCACGCTCCTGCAGAGCTTCGAAAATTTCCGAGGCGCTGACGTCAAGCAAACCCTCAGCCACATCTGCAAGAGACTGCAGAAGCCGCTTTTTGCTTGTCACATCAGAAACAACCTTCACGCCTTGCGGCTCAAGGAGCATCGAAAGTTCCATTCGCGTGTATTCCTTACCCGTCAGGGTCTTTATTTCAGTCTAGCGGGGATCAATCCAGCCGATATTTCCGTCTTCGCGGCGATAGACGATGTTTACGCCTGCGCTCGCTTCGTTTCGGAATACCAAGACAGGGGCGCCCGCCAATTCCATCTGCATTACCGCCTCACCCACAGAGAGCGAAGGGATTTTAGTTTCGGTTTCTGCGATGATGATGGGCTGCAAGGTGTCATCCGCATCATCTTCGTCTTTGTCTGTTGAAGCGAGGATATACGAGGCCGCAGCGAAATGTTCAACGGGTTCTGCGCGTTCGCGGTGATGATCTTTCAATCTGCGCTTGTATCTGCGCAGTTGCTTTTCCATTTTCTCACAGCACTTATCAAAGGCCGCGTAGATTTCTGTATCGCTGCCCTTGGCAGATGCGCTGAGTCCAGTGGAAAGGTGAACATTGGATTCGCACACGAACTCATGCCCACTTTTTGAGAAAACGACATGTGAATCCGTTGGTCTTTCAGCATATTTTGCAACTGCCCCGCCAAGCCCGTCTTTCACATATGTTTGGAGTGCTTCGCCAATATCGATTTGTTTCCCACTGATTTGATAGCGCATGTTACCTCCATTATGTAAAGATAGCGTTGGAGCGAGGCTGCAACGCTACACTATAAAAGAAGATGTCAGGGATACCGCCTGCCCAAATCTATTTCTGCCTGCGGTCAGCAGCGCGACAGGAAAGAAGAGGGTGTTGGCTCTGTCAAACATCACCCCTATTTGGCGACGAATCCCCGCCATCTGTCAACGTAAAGCAGAAGACGATCAGCCGATTTTGAAATTTTGGCCCAAATAAACGCGGCGCACATTCTCGTCTTGCACGACATCTTTGGAGGTGCCGCTCATTAAGATTTTGCCGTCATGCAGGATATAGGCGCGATCCACAATTTGCAGCGTCTCACGCACATTATGGTCGGTGATCAAAACGCCAATGCCGCGCGTTTTGAGATCGGCAACAAGGCTGCGGATATCGTTCACGGCAATCGGATCAACGCCCGCGAAGGGCTCATCCAGCAACACATAGCGCGGATTTGATGCTAAGCAGCGCGCGATCTCCACCCGCCGCCGTTCCCCACCTGACAAGGATAGGGCGGGCGCGCGGCGCAAATGTTCAATCGAGAAATCGCTCAGCAAATCTTCAAGCCGTTTGCGCCGTGTTACGGCGTCTTTCTCGGATATCTCCAAGATTGATAGAATGTTTGCCTCAACTGATAGGCCGCGGAAAATCGACATTTCCTGTGGCAAATATCCGATGCCCGCCCGTGCGCGGCGATACATTGGCAACCGCGTCACATCGTGGCCATCCAACATTACTTTGCCACCATCAGGCGTGACCAAGCCCGCGATTGCATAGAAACTTGTGGTTTTGCCCGACCCGTTTGGCCCAAGCAATGCCACGACCTCACCTCTGCGCAATTCCATGGAAACATCACGAATGACGGGTCTGCGGCGATAGCTTTTGCGGAGGCTTGAAACGATCAAACCCGCTGCGCCCTCTTCGACCTTTAATGACACCCGCTTTGCCATGACTTACTGGTTTGCCCCCTGCAAAGTTGTGCGCACACGCCCATCCACCGTGCCTTGCCCCGTGGCAATATCAAGTAGCATCCGCTCGCCCGCAATAACACCGCTTTGTTGACTGACCAAAACATTGCCAATCATTTCCATTTCGTTGCGAGCTACGAAATAGGTGGCGGTTTCAGCCTCGGCCGCGTCCACACCGCGGGTAATCAAAACCCCACCCAGAGCTTGCACTTGGTCGATATCGTTTTGACCGCCGGTTTCGGCATTGGTTTGATAGAGGACGTGGATTTCAGCCGCTGAGATGCGCAAATCGCCCTGCACAGCGATCACATTGCCGCGAAATATTGCATTTCCGTTAGTGTCATCGACCTCAAGACTGTCGGAGACAACTTCGATTGGGGCGCTGCTGTCATGCGGGGTGCCGCCAAAGCCCACGTGTGTCTGCGACTGCGCAGGTAGGCCTATGGCCATCAAGAAAATAGCGATGAAGAATTGCCGCATATGCCCCCCTATTTCCCCTCATATAGCAGCCGCACGCCACCCTGAAAATGCACAACCTGATGATCTGACGGGCCAGTGATTGCCATTTGCCCCGCTTCAAGGCGAATCCCGTCCGATGTGATCAAAACCGCTGCGGGCGCGATAATGTCACCAGATGCGGCATTTATAGATAATTCCTCAGTGTCTAGCCTATAGCCTTCGGGTGATGTTGCAACAATATTTCCAGTTAAACGTGTGTCAGAGGTTTGGCTATTCCACAAGGCTTGATCAGCCGTGATTTGATCGCGCCCGCCTGTTAACCGCGTTATTTCTGCCGTTACATTGGTGGCAAGAATTTGATTGGCATCTCCATCACTTGGCTCAGCGGAAGATGCGATCAATTCCACCTCAGCGCCAGATCCTGTAACCATCGCAAATCGGGGGTTGGTCATCCCTTTCTGGCCCAATTGGCCATCGGCGCTTTGCGTGGCAAGAGGCAAAGCTTGGTTCGGATCAGGGCGCCCCGAAAACAGAAACATCAGAGATAACACCACCAAAGCAGCAAGCGGAAGAACCAACTTGCTGAATGTTATGATCCGAGAATAGGTGGCACCTTGGGGCATGGGGTTGGATCAATGCGCAAAGATGTCAATCTCTGGCCATCCCGCCAAATCAAGCTTGGCACGGGTTGGCAGGAAATCAAAACACGCCTGCGCCATCTCTTGGCGGTTCTCACGGGCGAGCATGGCGTCAAGTTTATCCTTGATCTGGTGCAGATACAGCACATCCGAGGCCGCGTAATCCTTTTGGGCATCGGTCAAATGGCTTGCCCCCCAATCAGAGGATTGTTGATATTTTGACATATCCACGCCAATCAATTCTTGAGCGAGGTTCTTCAGCCCGTGCCGATCTGTGAAGGTGCGCACCAGTTTTGAGGCGATCTTTGTGCAATAGACAGGGGCGGCCAAAGCACCAAAGCGATGATACATTGCCGCGATATCGAAACGCCCGAAATGAAATAATTTCAGCGTGTTCGGATCCGTCAAAAGCGCGCAAAGATTTGGGGCTGCTGTTTGATCCTGGGTGATCTGCACCAGATGCGCGTTTCCATCCCCGTCAGACAATTGCACCAAACACAGGCGGTCACGATGTGGGTTTAACCCCATTGTCTCGCAATCAATCGCCACAATCGGCCCCAGTTTCAGACCGTCAGGAAGGTCGCCAAGATAAGTATGGATGGTCACGTGTCTAGCCTTTCACGGGCGGATATGGTGATGCCCTCTAGCGGCCATCTTTGCCCATTTCCCATCTGATTACGAATAAAAATTGGGTATAGGCGGTGCCCATTGGGGTCAAGGCAATGATCTGTGAATTTATGCCCAGTGATGCAGAGGCTACACGCTGAGCGATCGGATCAAAGCCCTATGTCCATTCCCGCTTCACACTCTGTATCTGATGGCTTGCCTCGTAAACGACGTATCATTACCGCGAGGCGAAAGCGGTCTGGAGTTTTTAAGGGCAATCAAAACGGAAATGCCTGATCTAAAATGCATCATCGTTGATACAGTAGCCTCTATCCGCCGCGCCAGCTTGTCAGAAAAAAACTATGAGGAGACAGAGGCTGAAATTGCTCCTATGCGGCGGCTAGCACACGATCTCGACCTCGCGCTCATGGATGTTCACCACACACGCAAAGATAGCGGCAATCCGTCAACACCGATCGAACGCATAATGGGCTCGCAAGGGATTGGTGCCACGATTGAAACCGCTATTGTTTTAGAACAGCGGCCTGGGTCCAAAGATATAATCGCCCATGTTGTAGGCAAGGAAGTTGAAGGCGGTGAGTTTGCATACCGCTGGGACAGCCCTGGCTTCAGTTTCCAAGGCACTCCAGAGGTTGCAACGCTCGGGTCGTTTCAAGAGAAATGCTACGCCTTCATCAAGCAGCATCCAAGATGCATGCAAAAGGCAATCGTTGACGCCCTGGACACAGATAAAGGATCGGTCTCTCGGGCGGTCGCCAAGCTAATCGAACGAGGATTGGTGGAGAAAGATCAGCGTGACGCGTCGATGGCAACGTCTTGAAGATACCTGCCAACTATTGGTTGGCAGATTTGGTAAGGTTGGCAGGGTGGACGATTTACAAACATAGTAACGTCGCCAACCAAATTTCACAACGTATGAACTGAAGTTATAAATTTGAATATTTGATCAAAACATAACCACAGTCCAATAGCCAAATTCACTCTCAATCGTCAAATCAATACGACGCAACTCAACCGATGAGTTTTTCGGCCAAATGGAGGCCATGTCGTGAATTCACTTTTGATTGAACAAAATAATATCCGCACTGCACCGCTTTATGAATCCGGGCTCGTGCATATGCGTGACAGCTATCGTGCGGCATTTGGCGCAGAGATATCCTTTCGACCGCCGCGCTTGGTTTTAACCATGGCCGACGCCGACCAAATCACCTGTGCAGCGGGCATTCGCACCCATGACGAAGGGTTCTTTTCACAGCATTATCTTGACCAACCCATTCATGAACGCCTGAGCCTGCAAACGGGATGCAATGTTCAACCGCACGATGTCCTAGAGGTCGGGGGGCTTGCCTGTCGGTCACCTTTCGCCATTTATCCAACCTTGCGCACAGTGTTCCAATGGGGTCAGTCACAGCAGATTGGATGGGGTATATTCACGGCCACCCGCCAGATTAGGCGGCTTTTGTCGCGCGCTAAAATCACCCCAATCCTGCTCAGCAAAGCTGAAGCTACCTGCGTGCCGCATGCGTCCCAATGGGGCAGCTATTACGAGCAAGACCCTTGGGTCTGTGCGTTCCGTGATCCTGCCCAAGTCGCGGGTCACGACCTGACCACGGCGAGGGCTGTGTAATGGTCGCGTCAGTCTTTGCAGCCATCGCCACCACGGCCAGACAAAGGCCTGAGGCCATCGCACTTGGGCAAGGGGCGCGAACAATTACTTATGGCGCTTTGCAGGGTTTCCTTGCCGCCTGCCGCCCCTATTTGCAGGGGCCACAACAGGTGATTGGCATTGCCACATATGATCCAATAGAGGCTGCATTAGCAGATCTGGCGCTAACCGCGTGCGGTCACATCAGCGTGCATCTGCCCCCGTTTTTCTCCGCCACGCAAAAAGCGCATATCATCCAAGCCGCAGGCCTGACCGCGGTTATTGGGCAAGACCAGCCTGACCTTCCGCAGATTACCCTACCCGCGCCACCTGCCGCGCATGATTATCTGGAGGATTTTCAGCCAATCGAGGGCGCGAAGCGGATCATCTTCACCTCAGGCTCTTCAGGGACGCCTAAAGGTGTGGTTATCGGCGAAACACAAATGCAAACCGTGATCACAGGGCTACGCGATGCGATCGCGCCTGATGCGCGGGATGTGCATCTTTCACTTTTGCCAATGGCGCAGCTTTTGGAGCAAATCGCGGGTCTTTATTTGCCGCTCTTATGTGGCGCGCGCATTGAATTTTGCGCAGCGGCGCTCGGAGCCCTGTCGGGCGGCGATCCACAGCCCGTGATCACGGCGATGACAACCAGCAAACCCAGCACAACCATTCTCGTGCCTGCTCTGCTATCAGTCCTCGTGGCATATCTAAAATCCAAAGGCATCAAAGCGCCCGACAGCTTTCGCTTTGTCGCAGTCGGGGGCGCGCATACTGCCCCCACATTGCTCGAACAGGCTGCCGATCTCGGACTTCCCGTCTACGAAGGTTACGGCCTGTCAGAATGCGGCTCGGTCGTGGCGATGAACCGTGTGGGCGCTTTGCGTCACGGCACAGTTGGAAAAATCCTATCAGGTGTGAACGCTTGGATTGATAACGGTGAAATCGTTGTGTCTGGCCCAAGCGTGATGGAGGGCTATCTTGGCGCCCCTGCCCCTGAAACCCCATGGCGCACAGGCGATTTGGGGCGCATTGAAGATGGGCATCTTATCATCGAGGGCCGCAAGGACTGGCTGATCGTCACCCCGGCGGGCCGCAATATAAACCCCGAATGGGTCGAAGCCTGCCTTGGTGCAGATCCGCGCATTGTTGCAGCAGGTTTATGGCAGACCCCACAAGGCGAGTTGGAAATTCTTGCTGCTTTGCGCGGGGACATCACCCCAGAGCATATCGCAACCCATCTCGCAGCATTGCCAAGCTACGCCCGCCCAACTTCGGTGATCATAGTTCCTGCCAATCTACCAAATCTATTGAAAGCAGGCGGCGGCATTGCCCGTAATATGCTGTCGGACTTGTCGAAAACCGCCCCGAAATTTCCCCTCACCTACCCAGCAAAGGAATATGCTTAATGTCGTCCCATCCACCCTTAGCTGTCATCACAGGCGCAGGTTCTGGCATTGGCCGCGCACTTGCCCTCGAAGCGGGGCGAGCAGGCTACGATCTGGTTTTGGTTGGTCGCCGTCTTTATGCACTTGAGGAAACAGCGGCACAGATCCGAGGCGTTTCTGTGGCTGTGATCGATGCTGACATCACCCGCCCCGAAGATCGCCTTCGTCTCTGTGATGCAATCGGGGATGGGTTGGATCTACTGATCAACAATGCCGGTTGCCTGAGCGTAGGACGGATCACCGATCAACAAGATGAAGACATTACGCGCCTGATGAATACAAACCTAATCGCGCCCATCTTGCTCACGCGTGACCTGATCCCCACCTTGGCGCGCCGTAAAGGGCATATCGCCAATATTGGCTCAATGTTTGGGATGATCGCGTTTCCTTATTTTACCAGCTATTCCGCGAGCAAATTTGCCTTGCGCGGCCTGTCCGATGCACTTCGCCGCGAATTAGAGGAATATTCCATCACCGTCAGCTATATCGCGCCGCGCGCCACACGGACACCGGCACAATCGCAATTTGACCACCTCATCGCACCCTTTGAGATGAAATTAGATAGTCCCGAACACGTCGCGCGCAAAGCATGGCGCGGCATCACCAAACGGCGCAGCACTGTTTACCCAGGCATGGCTGAACGGATTTTTGCAGGGCTCAATGCGCTCATTCCCGCGGTGGTGGATAACGCCCTCATCAAGCAGTCCAAACGGATCCCCACGCATCCCTTGCCCTATGTGCCGTCAGAAAACGAAAAGGTCTGATCCATGAGCTATAATATCATCCGCCCCACAGCCGAGGCGCAAACCCTCACCGACCCAGCTGTTCTGACACAGCTGCGCGAAGATCTCACCCGTGACGGGTGGGTCATTCTCCGCGGGTTTGACGCTGATATGTCCAAATTCAGTGCCCTCACGACCGCCTTGTGCAAGAAGATCACGTTTGACCCCGCCCGCGAATATGGCGACAAAAACACGCAAAAGGTTGATGCAGGCACGGGGCCTATCGGTCTGCATACGGAAAACGGCAACACACCTGTTTGCCCTGATATTGTTGCCTTCTACAGCCCAATCGCCGCCTTTGAAGGCTCGCAAACAACAATTTGTGACGGGCGTGCCGTGTTTGAAGACATGACCGAGGATCAAAAAGCCCGTTGGCAACAACCGATGGTGGTTGAACGCTATTTGCCTGAGGCTCTTTGGAAACGCTATCTTGCTAACGAGCATCCCGCAATTTCTAGCCCTGACGAAGTGACCGAACGTCATATTGAGGAATTCCGCGCCTTTATTCCAAACCAAGATTTTGACCTCTTGAAAGATGGCGGTATGAATTACCGCCTGACCGTATCGCCCGTGCGCCCCTCAAACCTGTCCGGGGGTCAGGGATTTGCCAATGCAGTGCTTGGCCCATCTCATAACTATGCCCCCCCACGCTACTACTTCGCAGCAGATGACGTGGTCAGCGCAGAGGAAATTGGCCAATTGGCTGAGCTGGCTGAGACGCATACCCACGAGATTAACTGGCAAGATGGCGATATTGCCATCTTGGACAACACCCGCGTGATGCATGGGCGGCGCGCGATCGTGGATACAAACCGCCAACTCTTTATTGGAATGGGTAGCGTTTGACACGCGCAGAGCTCGACCTTTAGCCTTAGGAGACTTCCCAACATGAAATACCTTAAACACGCGACAATGATCTTTCTTTTGGCCACAGGTGTGGCCGCCGCTGACCCGATCGAAGGGCTATGGCGCACCGCTCCCGATGATCATGGGGATGTTGGCTATATCAGAATTAGTGCCTGCGATGCGGCCTATTGCGGCAGGTTGGAGCGGGCCGAAAACAGCGCAGGCCAAGCCATTACGCCCGACACGATCGGCACGATGATAGTATGGGATCTAACCCCTGCGGCCAATGGCACCTATGAGGGACGCATCTACGCACCTGATCGCGGTAAAGAATATAAATCGCGGCTTGAATTGGCGACGAACCAGATCACTGTAAACGGCTGCGTCCTTGGTGGCTTGATCTGCCGTAATGGCGGAGAATGGGTGCGGGTCGAGTAGCCAAATGTGCAAGAAAAGAGGCTACTTTCTTGGACTTACGCCAACCTCAATAAACTCGTCTACGAAAAGTGATAAAAGCTCAACCCGTGACTTTACACCCGCCTTACCCATCAAGGAGTGGGTCTGTGACTTGATAGTCCCCAATTTCACGCCGCGGGCTTCAGCAATCTCGTCATTATTCATACCACGCACTATCAAGAGACCGATATCAGCCTCTGTTTTAGAAAGGCCCCAATTATCAAATTTCTGGCGGATTAACGCATCAAAATCTTCACGCAAATGGTGAAGGGAATTAGCTTGGTCACGGTTTATGCGCTGCAAGCTTCGAAGATGCATCGCCATTTGGACTAACCCAAGCACAAGTGCCAAAACGGCTGTGAGCTCAAATATTAGATGCACTAACTCAGCGTCAGAGTAAGGCAAGTTGGCACCTAAACGCGAATTAAAATCTTCTACCACATCGGTAATGAAAAATATGCTGCTAATCGCCATCAAAGCACCAGAGGCCAGGATCAGGATTTTGTTATTTTTCATATTCATTACCTTTACTTGCATTCTCGCGCCGATTGCTAAGGCTCATAGCTCAATCAAACTCTAGTTAGACGCCATTAAACTAAAGTTTAACGACAAAATTCAATGTGGGTTCTAACTCAATACCTATCAATTTGCCGCGAGGCACGTAATTTACGAGGTATCAAAATGATCAGACGCACAGCTTTACAACTTCTCTTGGGCGGCGCAGCAGCCTTGCCTATAACAGCAATGTTGGCAGGCCAAGCCCGCGCAAGTTCCGATGGCGGCGGCAGTTCTGGTGGAACTGACAGCAGTTCGTCAGGTAGCTCTGGTGGAACTGACAGCAGCTCGTCAGGCAGCTTTGGTGGCAATGATGATGGCACCTCTGGTAGTTTCTCAAGTGACAGTAGCAATGGAACCTCTGGTAGCTTTGGCGGCTCTGCACCTAATAGCCCCTCTGGCCCTGATGACACGCTTAGCGGCAGTTCGTCCAATGACGATCTTTTGCGCCTTCGACAAACACAAAATATTGACCAGTCCCTGAATGATGACGGGCTTGAACCTGTTTCGATGGATAATCTGGCCAATGTCTTGGCGGATTTCCAATGAGGGCGGCTGTCCTGATCCTAAGCGTGGCGCTTTTGTCGGCATGTGTCGCAACGACATTTAATCGCAGCGCCACGCCCAACCTCTACACCGCATTGGACAGCCAACTTGATGGCTATAGCGGGGCCCTCGCATCAGGCGCGGGCCGCTTTGAAATTGTGTCTACGCGAACAGATGGGAGCCGCCTCTGCCGTGTTGTCAATGTCGAAACGGAAGGTCGTTTTCACACAGAAAGTTTCTGCAAGATCCGCGGCGGCGAGTGGAGATAATCTGCCGTGACACTAGACTGGGGCACTATAAGGACAGCGAAGATCAAAGGCGGGGATTTTTGCCTTTACTTGCGCTGCCCTGCCCCCTTCTTACAGTTAATTGAAACCTGCCTTACGGGTTGGCAGATCGTGGAGGCGACAAACCCACCACGATTGGACATCATAGTGACCAAGAGTGATGCGGTGCTTAAGATTTCTGGTCGCACCCAGACGATTATCAATCACAGCTCAGACCCGATTGATGCGCTGAATTATCTTTGTTTGGATCTTGCCTATTGTTGTGCCGCACAATCCCCAAATGCCACGCTTTTGCATTGCGCCGCATTTGGGATAAAGGGGGCAACACAAATCGCATTCGGCAAAAAGGGCGTTGGTAAATCCACCCTATCCTTTCACCACGCCTATTGCGGGGATCGCATATTCGCGGATGACCTCCTGCTCTGGGATCGCAGCAAAAATCGCTTCATTTGTCTTGGTCTGCCGCTCAGGATGCGCCGCCCCCTGCCCAAACTTGACACTAATCTTGGGCGGCGCTTCATCGCCGGCAAATCCATCGCCTATTCGCGGCGGGATGCTTTTGACATCGCGCCTGCAGGCTTCGCCTTTTTCCCCGATGAAATTGTCGAGCTGACCCCGACCCCTGCGCCAGTTCCTTTGACGCAACTCTTGGCCCGGATCAAAGCCTTTTCAGTCTCGAAATCGCTGACGAATTTTCACTCTGAAACCCTAGAGGGGTAAATCCAATGCGTGTTTTTCGCTTCATTCGAACTATACATAGTTGGCTTGGGTTGCTGATTTTGCCGTGGATCATCTTGTTTGGGTTTTCGGGGTTTTATTTCAATCACCAACAAGCGGTGTTAACTCTGCTGCCCTCAGGCGCATATGACGAGACCGCCCTGTCCGAAGCTATGCTTGACGCACCGATGTCAGCGGCGCAGGCGCTGGCCGTGGTGGAAGATCACTTTCCCGATCTTGTCATCACAGATGCCAACCAAACCACCTATCATGGCTTTCGTGCCTATCAGTTTTTGGGTGAACGGGCACAGTTGATTGTCGCCGCTGATACAGGGCATTTCTACCACAAAACCCGTCTCACCCGCACAACCTTTGCGCCTGATGGCACCCGATTGCATCGCAAAATCTATTGGGGCCGATTTTTATCAACCTTCCACAATCTGGGTTGGGTCGATACACGCTTTGGCACAATCTTAGCGGATATAACCGCTTGGGCCCTGATTATTTTTGGATTTTCAGGTTTGTTTATCTGGGGCTTCCCACGGCACAAGCGCTACTTGCGCGCTTTGGGTGGCCTTTGGCCAAAATAAGCCCCGCATGAAACTAACCTACTGCACACAAACGGGAGCGGCGCGCACGCGCGCGGGAGCAAACACGCAGCCGCGCGCGCGTGGGACGCGCAACAAAAAAGGTGGATAAAAGGGTGGATGTATGGAGTTAATAAACCTATAAAAAATTGGTTTTATTATATTTTCAATCGTTTTTTGGTGCCCAGGAGAGGACTCGAACCTCCACGTCCATACAGACACTAGCACCTGAAGCTAGCGCGTCTACCAATTCCGCCACCTGGGCCAGTGTCGTGAGGCTGTCTGTTATATATCGGCATGGGTGCTGTCAACGGCTGTTGCATGGCTGTGGCAGATTTGGATGGGGTGATGTGGATTGCGCGCATGTGACGCTTGAGCGTGATATAATTGCGCCTTGTTTCGCTTGGGTTTGCCGCGTATCAATCGCGCAAATCCAGACCAGACGACCGAAAGGCAGAACGATGTCCAAGCTTGTGACAATTTTTGGCGGCTCAGGTTTTGTGGGGCGCTACATCGCAAGACGTATGGCTAAGGAAGGTTGGCGCGTGCGTGTTGCCGTGCGCCGCCCTAATGAAGCAGGTTTTGTGCGCCCTTATGGTGTGGTTGGTCAGGTCGAGCCTGTCTTGGCCAATATCCGCGATGATGCTTCGGTGCGTGCCGCGATCAAAGGGGCCGATGCGGTTGTGAATTGCGTGGGTATTCTCGTTGAATCAGGGAAAAACAAGTTTGATGCCGTTCAGGCCGAAGGGGCTGCACGCATTGCGCGGATTGCGAAAGAGGAGCGCGCCGCGCGGCTTGTCCATGTGTCCGCTATCGGTGCGGATGCAGACAGCGATAGCCTTTACGCGCAATCCAAAGCCCAAGGTGAAGCAGGCGTTAAGGCGGCTTTCTCAAAGGCGGTGATCTTGCGGCCTTCGATTGTGTTCGGGCCTGAAGATCAGTTTTTTAACCGCTTTGCCGCCATGGCGCGGCTGTCGCCTTTCGTGCCTTTGATGGGGGCGGGCAGCAAATTTCAGCCTGTCTATGTGGATGATGTGGCCCAAGCGGCTGTGACCGCCATTCTTAATGATCGGTTTAGCGGAATTTACGAATTGGGCGGGCCAGAGCAGCTGAGCTTCCGCGCGTTGATTGAAAAGATGCTCAAGGTGATTGGCCGCCGCCGTGTGATCTTGAGTGTCCCAAGCCTTGCTGCGGCGCCTTTGGCCTTTGGCCTTGATATGGCGCAGGCGGTGACATTTGGCCTTTTCACCAACGGTGTCCTCACCCGTGATCAGCTCCGTCAGCTCAAGCGGGATAATGTCGTGTCGCCAAAGGCAAAAACCTTGGCAGATTTTGGCGTTACACCGACTGCGCTTGATACGGTTTTGCCAGAATATTTGTGGCCTTATCGCGATGGCGGCCAATATGCAGCAATCCGCGATAGCGCATCTAAGCTGCGATAAGCCCTAGCTATACGCGATCATCAACAGCACCACGCCCAAGATCACCCGATAGATCACATAGGGCGTGTAGCTGATGGTTTTCAAAAGGCGCATCATCACAGACAGGGCCAAAAGCGCCGCGACAAAGGCGAACCCTGCGGCGATGGCACCATCGCGTGCGGCGGCCATGTCAGCTGTGCCAATGACCTCGAGCCCCAATAGTGCGCCTGAGGCGATGATCACTGGAATTGACATGAGCATCGACAACCGTGCCGCATCTTCGCGCCCGTAGCCTAGTTTTCGTGCGGCAGTGATGGTGATGCCCGAGCGCGATGTGCCGGGGATTAGTGCAAGAATTTGCGCACACCCCATAACCAGCGCATCTTTTAGCGTCCATGCCGTGGCAGGCTTCGTTTCTGTGCCTGTGCGGTCTGCCCAATAAAGCAAAATTCCGAATCCGAGCATCGTCCATCCGATGACCGCAGTTGAGCGCAGCAGGTCAGAGAGGCCTGTAAGCTTGAACACCAATCCTGCCACAACCACGGGCACTGTGGATATGATTAGGCACAGCGCGAGAAACGCGCCGCGTGTGTCAATCTGGCCGCGCAGGAGGCGGAAAAATCCAAACAGCGCCTCTTTTACATCGGCCCAGAAATACAAGATTACGGCGCCCAAGGTGCCGACATGCACGGCGACATCAATCACCTGACCTTGGTCGGCATGATTCATCAGCGCGGGCAATAGAATCAGGTGACCAGAGGAGGATATCGGCAGAAATTCCGTGATCCCTTGGATGGTAGCGAGAATAAAAAGATAAAACAGGCTCATGAGTTCTATGTCCCAATAAAAACGAGTCTTCTCTAAAGACTTGAATTAATGTGATGTTTTTTGAAATAGGTAATGGTGCAATACCTATTTTCGTAAATCAAAGTTGCAAATTGGCCGCCAGAAATGAAAACAGCATTATTTAGGTTAGTATTGCTGTCTTTTATGTGGTGCGCTTTCGGAATATGAGAAGCGCGTTGAAGGTGGGAGAAGTTCCGTGGCTAAGCAACCGATGTTAAAATTTGTCTCCGTGGCTAAAGAAACGCCCGAGAAGAGATCCGCCGAAGAACGCCGTGCGGATTTTCGCGAGATCTATGCCGAGTATGCCGAGCAAAAAGCCGCGGAGCAAGCAGGCCGTTGCAGCCAATGCGGCGTGCCCTATTGCCAGTCGCATTGCCCGCTTCACAACAATATTCCCGACTGGCTTCGCATGACTGCCGAAGGGCGCTTACGCGAGGCCTATGAGATCAGCCAAGCCACAAACACATTCCCTGAAATTTGTGGGCGTATCTGCCCGCAAGATCGCCTGTGCGAAGGCAATTGCGTGATCGAACAATCCGGGCATGGCACGGTCACCATCGGCTCGGTCGAGAAATATATCACCGATACCGCATGGGATGAAGGTTGGGTGATGCCCATTGCCGCCACAACCGAACGGGCAGAATCCGTGGGCATCATTGGCGCAGGGCCAGGCGGTTTGGCGGCCGCAGATCGTCTGCGCCGCGCAGGGCTTCAGGTGACAGTCTATGATCGTTATGACCGCGCAGGCGGGCTTTTGACCTACGGGATTCCAGGGTTTAAATTGGAAAAGCCCGTGGTGATGCGCCGCAATGAGCTTTTACAAAAAGGCGGGGTCAAGTTCGAGTTGAACACCGATATTGGCCGCGACATCACCTTTGAGGCGCTGCGCGAAAAGCACGACTTCATCGTGATCGCGACAGGCGTCTATAAATCGCGCGACTTGGACGTTGCGGGGCATGAGGCTTCGGGGATCGTCAAAGCATTGGATTATCTCACCGCGTCCAACCGCAAAAGCTTTGGCGATGCTGTGCCTGATTTTGACACTGGCGCATTGAATGCCGAAGGCAAAAATGTTGTCGTAATCGGCGGTGGTGATACTGCGATGGACTGTGTGCGCAGTGCGATTCGTCAGGGTGCGACCTCTGTGAAATGCCTATATCGCCGTGACCGCGCGAATATGCCCGGCAGCCAACGCGAAGTTCAGAACGCCGAAGAAGAGGGCGTGGAATTTGTCTGGTTGTCCGCGCCAAAAGGTTTTGTTGGCAATCCTGTAAAAGGTGTCGAGGTTCACAAAATGCGCCTCGGCGCGCCTGATGCGACAGGCCGTCAAAGCCCCGAGGTGATTGAGGGTGCCGATTATGTTGAGGACGCGGAACTGGTGATCATGGCCTTGGGCTTTGAGCCAGAAGATCTTCCCACGCTTTGGAATTGCGCAGATTTGCCTGTCACCCGTTGGGGGACGGTAAAGACCGATTTCCGTAGCCATGAAACGGCATTGGAAAACGTCTATGCCGTTGGCGATATTGCGCGCGGGGCGAGCCTTGTTGTTTGGGCGATCCGTGATGGCCGTGAAGCGGCGGATGCGATCCTCGCAAAAGTTGCAGGCCACGGCGTGATAGCGGCTGAGTGATCCGATATGGCCCGTCTTGCGCATAGCATCGCACGTCACTTGACCCTTCTCGCATCGGCAGGCGGGGTCATTGGTGTTGCGGCGATGGCGCAAGCGGCGCAAATCACACCGCCTGCGGGGTGCGAAGCCTTCCTCACGGTTCAAAGCCGCGGATGCATGGTCTCGCATTATTGGACCTGTGAGGGTGATCCTGCGGGCGAGCATTGGCGCCTCAGCCTAGATGTCGATGGGCCAATGTCGCTATCCCATACGGATCGTGAGTTTCGGTGGCTTGAATCGCTTGATCTTCGCACGGGCCTTCGGTCGCACTTGGTCCAACCTGAAATTGACCCCGCAAGCCTTAGCGAATTGCTTGAGACAGGGCGGGACAGTTTCACGTTTTCGCTGTCTGTCTCAGAAAGGGACGCGCCCTTTACCCGCGATTACAGCGGTTTTGACGCTCTTACGGGAGACCCAGTTGAGATTGACGGTGAAGTTTTGGCACGCACGGAATTTGCCTATACCGAAACCACGCCAGACGGCACACGCAGCACTGTGGGCAACCAATATGTAAGCCCTTCTTTGCGGATGTTCTTTGGCGGCACCGAGACACTGATCCTGCCAAGCGGGGAAGAAATCTCCTATGATGCAAGCCCCGTTGATTTTGCCCGTCCCAATGAGGTGGGATTTCTGAATGCACTGCCGCTTTATGATTGCGGTGATGTTTTATCCTAGGGCCTCGGCCCGTTTCGCGCATCCCGAAGATGCCCCTTCCGAAAGAAAGGTATGAGTGATGACCAAGTTTGATGCCGAATGGGTGGCCGCAGAAGAGGCCAAGCGCGCGTTTATGGCTGAGCATGGTATGTATTCCCTTGAGGAGGAACATTCCTCTTGTGGCGTAGGTTTGGTCGTTGCTGTCGATGGCAAACCTTCACGCTGCGTGGTGGAAAACGGGATCAACGCGCTTAGGGCCGTTTGGCATCGCGGCGCTGTGGACGCCGATGGAAAGACAGGTGATGGCGCAGGCATCCATATGCAAATCCCTGTGCAGTTTTTCTATGATCAAATTCGCCGCACAGGCCATGAGCCTGCTTCTGACAAATTGATTGCTGTCGGTCAGGTGTTCTTGCCGCGTTCGGATTTTGGCGCGCAAGAGCGGTGCCGCACGATTGTCGAAACCGAAGTTTTGCGGATGGGGCACTATATTTACGGCTGGCGTCATGTGCCTGTTGATACCGCTTGCCTTGGTGAAAAGGCCAATGCAACGCGGCCCGAGATTGAGCAAATCTTGATCCGGAACGAAAAGGGCATCGATCACGAACAATTCGAGCGCGAGCTTTACGTCATCCGCCGCCGCATTGAAAAAGCTGCTGCGGCCGCAGGCGTGGGACAACTTTATCTGTGCTCTCTTTCCTGCCGTTCCATCATCTACAAAGGTATGATGTTGGCGGAACAGGTATCGGAATTCTATCCCGACCTTCAGGATGAGCGGTTTGAATCCGCCTTCGCGATTTACCACCAGCGATATTCAACCAACACATTCCCACAATGGTGGTTGGCGCAGCCATTCCGCATGTTGGCCCATAATGGCGAAATCAACACGCTCAAGGGTAATGTGAACTGGATGAAGAGCCATGAGATTCGCATGGCATCCACCTATTTTGGGGATATGGCCGAAGATATTAAGCCGATTATCCCGCAAGGGTCGTCTGACTCTGCCGCTTTGGACGCTGTGTTCGAGGTTTTGGTGCGCGCAGGTCGCAACGCGCCAATGGCAAAAACCATGCTCGTTCCCGAGGCTTGGAGCCAAACCGCCAGCGAATTACCGCAGGCATGGCAGGATATGTATTCCTATTGCAATTCGGTGATGGAGCCATGGGATGGCCCCGCCGCCCTTGCAATGACCGATGGACGTTGGGTTTGTGCGGGTCTTGACCGAAACGGTCTGCGTCCAATGCGCTATGTGGTGACGGGCGATGGGATGCTGATTGCGGGCTCCGAGGCAGGCATGGTGCCTGTTGACGAGGCGCGCGTGATCGAAAAAGGCGCGCTTGGGCCTGGTCAGATGATTGCGGTCGATATGGAAACGCAAAAGCTATTCCACGATACCGAGATCAAGGATGCCTTGGCTGCGGCGCGCCCGTTTGGCGACTGGGTTGGCAAGATCACGGATTTGGCCAAGGAAACCGAAGGCCTTACGGAAACAGCGATTTTCTCAGGCGAAGATCTGCGCCGCCGTCAGGTGGCCGCGGGCTATACGATTGAGGAATTGGAACATATCCTTGCACCAATGGCCGAAGATGGCAAAGAGGCCTTGGCCTCTATGGGCGATGATACGCCAAGCGCGGTTTTGTCGAAGAAATATCGCCCATTGAGCCACTTCTTCCGCCAGAATTTCAGTCAGGTGACGAACCCTCCGATTGACAGTTTGCGCGAATATCGGGTGATGAGCCTTAAGACGCGCTTCGGCAACCTGAAGAATGTGTTGGACGAAGATAGCAGCCAAACCGAGATTTTGGTTCTCGACAGTCCTTTCGTGGGCAATGCGCAATTTGACGCGATGGTGAAGCATTTTGGCGATGCCGTGGTGACGATCGACGCGACCTTTGCTGCGGGTGCGGATAAAAATGGCTTGCGTGATGGGCTGGAGCGCATTCGCCAAGAGGCCGAGGATGCAGTGCGTTCGGGTGCTGCGCATATCGTGTTGACTGACCGGTTCCAAAGCGCAGAAAAAGTCGCGATGCCAATGATCTTGGCGACAAGCGCGGTGCATTCGTGGCTGACGCGCAAGGGTTTGCGCACATTCTGCTCGCTCAACATCCGATCAGCGGAATGTATTGACCCTCATTATTTTGCGGTTCTGGTGGGCTGTGGGGCAACTACAGTGAACGCCTATTTGGCAGAGGATTCGCTGGCGGATCGCATTGAGCGCGGTCTGTTGGAGGGCACTTTGACCGAAGCGGTCGCACGCTATCGTAACGCGATTGACCAAGGCTTGTTGAAAATCATGGCCAAAATGGGGATTTCAGTGATTTCCTCATATCGTGGTGGTTTGAACTTCGAGGCTGTGGGTCTGAGCCGCGCCATGGTTGCGGAATATTTCCCCGGCATGACGAGCCGCATTTCGGGCATTGGAGTTTCGGGTCTTCAGAAAAAATGTGAAGAAGTTCACGCGCTTGGTTGGTTGCAGGGCGATGGAATCCTTCCAATTGGCGGTTTCTATAAATCCCGCCGTTCGGGGGAAACCCACGCTTGGGAAGCGCAGTCGATGCATATGATGCAGATGGCTTGCAACAAAGCCTCGTTTGAATTGTGGAAACAATATTCCGCCAAGATGCGCGCCAACCCGCCCATTCATTTGCGCGACTTGTTGGACATTAAGCCTTTGGGTCGGCCCATTGCGATTGAAGAAGTGGAATCCATCACCTCAATCCGCAAGCGCTTTGTCACGCCGGGCATGAGCCTTGGGGCGCTTAGCCCCGAGGCCCATAAGACGCTCAACGTGGCGATGAATCGTATTGGCGCGAAATCTGATAGTGGTGAAGGCGGTGAAGATCCCGCACATTTCACACCAGAGCCCAATGGCGACAACCCAAGCGCCAAGATCAAACAGGTCGCATCGGGCCGCTTTGGCGTTACAGCGGAATATCTGAACCATTGCGAGGAGTTGGAGATCAAGGTCGCACAAGGCGCCAAGCCGGGTGAAGGCGGTCAGTTGCCTGGTATGAAGGTGACAGATTTGATTGCGCGCCTTCGTCACTCGACCAAAGGTGTGACGCTGATCTCGCCGCCGCCGCATCACGATATCTATTCCATCGAAGATTTGGCGCAGCTGATCTATGACCTCAAGCAGATCAACCCCCGCGCGAAAGTCACCGTGAAATTGGTGGCCTCATCGGGCGTTGGCACGATTGCGGCGGGTGTCGCCAAGGCAAAGGCGGATGTCATCTTAATCTCAGGCCACAATGGTGGAACGGGTGCAAGCCCCGCGACCTCGATCAAATATGCGGGTCTGCCATGGGAGATGGGCCTGACCGAGGCGCATCAGGTCTTGTCGATGAACAACCTGCGCGATCGAATCACCTTGCGCACCGATGGTGGCCTGCGCACAGGTCGTGACATTGTCATGGCAGCCATGATGGGGGCCGAGGAATATGGTATCGGCACGGCTGCGTTGATTGCCATGGGATGTATCATGGTGCGCCAGTGCCAGTCGAACACCTGCCCCGTGGGCGTTTGCACGCAAGACGAAAGCTTGCGCGCAAAATTCACAGGAAACGCAGATAAGGTTGTCAATCTGATCACGTTCTACGCGCAAGAAGTGCGCGAGATTCTGGCAGAGATTGGTGCGCGCAGTCTTGATGACGTCATTGGCCGCGCCGATTTGTTGACACAGGTCAGCCGTGGTTCGGCGCATCTTGATGATCTTGATCTTAACCCCATGCTGATCACAATCGATGGGGCGGATAAGATTGTTTATGATCGCAATAAGCCGCGCAACTCTGTGCCTGACACGTTGGACGCACAGATCGTGGCGGATGCCGCGCGCTTTTTGCAAGATGGCGAAAAGATGCAACTGTCCTACGCTGTGCAGAACACGCTACGCACCATTGGCACGCGGACATCTAGCCACATCGTGCAGAAATTCGGGATGCGCAACAGCCTTCAACCAAATCACCTGACGGTGAAATTGGAGGGTTCGGCAGGGCAGTCCTTAGGGGCCTTTGCAGCGCCCGGATTGAAGCTTGAGGTGTCGGGTGATGCCAATGACTATGTGGGTAAGGGCCTGTCGGGTGGCACGATTGTCGTGAAACCCGCTCAAGTCAGCCCTCTGAAGGCCTCTGAAAACGTCATCATCGGCAACACTGTTCTTTATGGCGCCACCGATGGCTATCTCTTTGCAGCGGGTCGCGCGGGTGAGCGCTTTGCGGTGCGTAACTCAGGCGCCAAAGTCGTGGTTGAGGGCTGTGGCTCGAACGGGTGTGAATATATGACGGGCGGCGTTGCCGTGATCCTTGGGTCAATTGGGGCCAATTTCGGCGCGGGTATGACGGGCGGTATGGCCTATCTCTATGACCAAAGCGGCGAGGCTTTGATAAATATGAACCCTGAGACATTGGTGACTTGCCCTGTCACAGTCGCACATTGGGAAGAGCAGTTGCTTGATCTGATCACCCGCCATCATGCGGAAACGGCCTCGCAGAAAGCGGATATGATCCTTAAGAATTGGGAGAGTGAGAAGGCAAAATTCTTGCAGGTTTGCCCCAAGGAAATGCTCAATAAGCTGGCCCATCCGATCAGCCTTGAAGCGGCGGCTGTGCCTGCTGAATAAACCAAAAAAACCGCGCGCAAAGAGATTTGCGCGCGGTTTTACTTTAGGCCTTGATAAAATCTGTTGCCGCGTAGCCTTGCATGTAAAGAAGCGCCGTTAGATCACCGTGATTGATCCGATGCTTGGCTTGCGCTTGCACTGTAGGTTTCGCGTGTAATGCGACCCCCGCCCCTGCAAGTTGCAGCATCCCCAAATCATTTGCGCCATCGCCGACCGCCAAGACATCGGCAGGGGTAATCCCAAGCCGTGCTGTGATGTCATTCAAGGCCTCCACTTTGGCCTCGCGTCCCAAGATTGGGTCAGTCACCTTGCCTGTTAGCTGACCGCCTTCGGCGCAAAGCGTGTTTGCGCGGTGTTCGTCAAACCCAAGCCTATCTGCAATGGCCGCCGTGAAGGCCGTAAACCCTCCAGATACAAGCGCGGCATAGGCGCCATTTGCCTTCATAGTAGCCAAAAGAACGGGGCCGCCCGGCATAAGGTGAATGCGCTTTTCTAAAACATGGTTGATCACCGCGACATCGAGGCCCTTGAGCAGGCTCACACGTTCGCGAAGCGCGCCTTCGAAATCCAATTCGCCATTCATCGCGCGGGCGGTAATCTGGGCCACGCGCGGGCCAACACCCGCCTCGGCGGCCAATTCATCAATGCATTCTTGGCGGATCATGGTCGAATCCATATCCGCCAGCAGCATTTTCTTGCGCCGCCCTTCTTGGGGTTGCAAAACCATATCCACACCTTCGGCCTGAAGGCTGGCCCAGATGTCTTCGAAATTGGTGGGCGCTTGCGAAATAGTGAATTCTGCCGCAGTGTTTGGGTTCAGCCACACCGCATCACCGCCGCCCAATGCATTGCGGAGGCTTGCCACCAATTCTGGTTCCAAATGGATTGCGGGATTGGTGATTAATGTGACAACAAACATGGCTTTGTCTCTTTGGGGATATGGCGAAAGTCCATTGACCCTATAGGAAATGTCCTTGGTCTTGGCCAGTCAACAATCACTTTGGGTGCGCAAGCGGCAATTTTGCGTTAGCTTGGGCCAAAGATTGGCTTGGTAAGGGGCAGACTTGGCATGATCCGCGCTGTGATTGGCCTGATACTGGGCGCGCTTCTCGCATTGAGCGCCGTGATCGTCCTCGAGCGGGATCGCGCAGATATCGTGCAGCAGCAGATGCTATGGGGTGATACCCCAGTGACTTGGATGCAGCGCCCTGCATCCACCGGGCCGGTCATTATAATTGCGCATGGTTTTGCAGGGTCACGCCAACTGATGCAGGCCGACCAAATATCTTTGGCCAAAGCGGGTTATGTGACCTTTAGTTTCGATTTTGAGGGGCATGGCCGCAATCGCCAACCGATGCGCGGCGATGTCACCGCGATAGATGGCACAACCCGTTATTTGATGGAGGAACTGGCCCGCGTCACGGATCGCGCCATTGACGCGGTCGGGCAGGCAAACCGGCTGGCCTATTTGGGCCATTCGATGGCCAGTGATATCATCATCCGCCAAGCGATAGAGGATCCGCGTGTTGCGACCACCGCTGCATTATCGGTCTTTTCCTTGGCGATTACGCCTGACGAGCCGCGCTCGCTCCTAATTATCAATGGCCAATGGGAGGCAGGATTGCGCGCGGCGGCGCAATCGATGATGCAACAAATCGGAGCAAGCGAAGGTGATCGCATTCGCGATGTGACAGGTTTTGCCCGCGCGGCCCTTGTTGCGCCGATGACCGGGCATGTCGGCATTCTCTATTCCCGCGCGGCCATTGCCGAGGTGATTGCGTGGTATGATGCAGAATTTGGCATCACCCGCGCAAGCCCGCCCTCTATCGCGCCCTATGGTGCAATAATTTTGGGCGGGTTTGCGGGGATTGTGATGGCCCTCAGTGGGCTTGCGACATTGGGATTTAGCGGAAAACCAAGGCGGGTTTTGCCAATTGCGCCGCGCGCCTTTTGGTTGGCGGCGCTTCTGCCCGCCCTCATAACGCCTGTGGTTTTACGGGGGGCATCTCTGCCATTTTTGCCTGTCATTCTTGCCGATTACCTTGCGCTGCACCTTGCCCTTTATGGGGGACTTGCGATTGCGATTTTGTTGATCACAGGTCATGGTTCGGTGATTTTTCTAACGCCGCGCCGGGTTTTGCGCAGCCTGTGGATTGGGATCGGGTTTGGCGCTGTCGCACTTGGTCTTATGGGTCTTTACCTGGATCGCTATGTCGGCAGTTTTTGGGCAGGGGGCGCACGCCTGTTGCCATTTGTGATGATTTTATTCGGCGCATTGCCCGCGATGATTGCGGATGCGGCGCTGATTTCCGCCGCCCGTGCGCCGATATGGAAACGGATTTTGGTGCGTTTTGTCTTTTTGGCATCGCTTAGCCTTGCGGTCGCATTGGATTTTGATCGGATGTTGTTTTTGATCCTGATCTTGCCTGTGATCCTATTGTTTTATGCCAGTTTTGGCTTTGTCTATGGCCGATTGGGGCGGGGACAGGCGGCAGTTCTTGGCATGGGTTTGGCGCTTGGGCTGTCTTTGGCTTGGGCGCTGGCAGCCAGCTTCCCGCTGTTTCAGGTGGGTTAATACCCCGTCATCTCCAGATATCCGCGCCCTAGATGGCTGCCTGTGCTAAAAATCGGCCCTTCCCAGTAAGGGATTGTTCCGCCCATCCATGCATCGGGATTGAGCGCGTTCGTGCGGATATCTAGACCCTGTTCTGGCAGGGTGATGTGCCACCCGACAGGCAAAATCCGCCCTGCCACCTCATGTGTCACAATAGGCGTCATGCGGAGTGCGCCATCACCATAAGCGGTGGGTTGGCCATTTGCCGAGATCCATGTGGCCGAGGTAAATCGGGTCTCATCGCGGCTGCGCAATGAGAAACCCATGAGCTTTTCACCCGTTTCAAAATGAAGCGACACCCAATCCCATCCCGCTTGATCCGCCGCCAATGGTTGCGATGACCATTCGCGATCAAGCCATGCTTGTCCTGACACTTGCCTTGCCCCATCGGGCAAGGTGATAGTTCCGCTGACCTCGTAAAACGGTTGTGAGTAGTAATAGCTTGCCTGACCTTCATTCGATTTCACCGAAAACCCATTCACCCCGTGGCGCACGAGCGGGCCATGAGCCGTGAGGGTGAGGTCATATGCGAATGTGTCGCCGCGCGCGCTGACAATGATCTGGTCAAGTACATCTGTCTCTGATGCAGTGTTTAGAGACTGTAACCCCCAATCATCAATCCAGACCTCAAGCAGATTTTTGGTTAGTAATTCCCCCGCTTGGCCTGTGCCACCACGGGCATAGCGTTCGCTGTGGTAATGCTGATCAGGCAGGGTGACAGCGGCATGGCCGAGCCAGATTTGCCCGTCTTCCCACACATTGCTTTGGCCATCAGCGGGGCGGGTTGCATTGCGAAACACAGTCCATTGCGCCCCAAGCGGGTTTCCTGCGGCATCGGTTAGATTGGCGGTCAGATACCACCACTCGATACGATAATCGGGGTGAGCCGTGTGATCCTGTGGAAATGTGATCGGTCGGTTCGGATCGACCGCCGCATATCCTTCGGCGCTGAGGCCAAGCCCCGCGAAACCCTGAGCATGGGCGACAGGGGCAATCCATATAAAAACCAATGCAAGTAGCGACCTAGCGTTCATGGGCGAATAGTCCAAGCAACCGATGGGGTGAGAGACGCGCCAATTGCCATGCGGGCCATAGGGCGGCAATCGCGGCAGCCGCTGCCGCCAAAGCGCATAGTTTGATCAGATCCGCAGGAAAGATTTGCAGTGGCAGGCGCCATCCAAAGGCCTCAACATTGATGATGGCCAAAAGGTAATGTGCCAAAGCAAGACCCAAAGGCAGCGCGAAAATGGTGCAGAAGCTGGCAAAGGCGATAACCCGCAAAAATTCGGCCCAGGCAAGGTTCCGCCGCCGTTGTCCTGCAGCCCAAATCGGGGCTATTTGCGCAAGACGCATTTCAGACAGGGTCAAGAGGCTTGTGAACATGGCGAACCCTGCCACCCCAAGGGTCAGCGCATTCAGCGCGTAGGTCACTTGAAAGGTTTGTTCGAACACCCGCAGCGAGATGTCTTTCACCGCCGCTTGATTGATCATGGATTGCGGAGAGAGGCCTGTAGCCTCTGTTATGTCAGCCGCTAAATCTGTGACCGTTGCAGGATCAGTGCGCAGCGCAAAGCGTAAAGGCGGGGATTCGGGGAAGAGCGTCTTAAACAGATCAAGTCCAATGATCGCCTGCCCCTCGGGGTTTCCATAATCTGAATAAATCCCAAGGATTGGCAGGGTGAGGCTTGGGGTTACATCAAAATCTTGACCCAGCTCCAACCCTTCGCGGCGGGCGAGTTGTTCGTTGATCACAACAGCTTGGCCTTCGGCCATCTGTGACCACGCGTCAGGCAGGGCCTCGAGAAATGGCCAGTGATCCCGATATGTGGCGTGATCCACCAGCCCATGCAATTCGGCGGGCAATCCTCTAAATCGCGTATCTGCTAGGGCGAAGGGCAAAATCGCGTCAACACGCGGTGTTAGATAGTCGGTGACACGCGCTGCTTGTTCGGGTGAAGCGGTGGTCAAATACAACTCGGACGCCAACCGTTGATCCAACCAGCCTGTAAAGGTTGCTCGAAACGAGCCAACCATGGTGGATACGCCAATATTCGTTGAAAGCGCCAATAAAAGCGCCATCAAAGATAGGGATAAGGCAGGCAAAGACAGACGCATATCAGCTAAGGCCCAGTGCATGAACGGGGCCCTGACCCGTGTTGCGATGCCCGCCAAAAGCACCGATAGGCCAAAGGGCAAAACCAATGCGCCCCCCAATAAGAGCGCAGCCAAACCGATAAAACCCATCATCAGGCCGCTGCCAAAGATCACAACAAGGCCAGATAGGGCCAAAAGGCCTAGCCCTAAAAGGGCTTGGATAAGGCGTAAGGCGGCACTGGTTTGTGCCCATGAATTCGGTGTCGCTGATCGCAAGATCGGCAAGCGCGCCACCCGCCAAAGCGCAGATGCCCCCGCAATCGCGGCCCCGATCACGGACATGGCTAGGGCAGCAACGGCCCACATCGGATCAAATTGCATCACTGCGCCGATATCGGCGCCGTATAGCCCCCGAAGGCTTGCGGAAACCTCTGGCAAAAGAGTTGCGGCCAAACCATACCCTAAACCAAGACCAAGGATGCCTGACCCAAGTGCGAAAACCCCAAGTTCCGCAGCCAAAAGCACAATCAACCCACCCAATGGCACGCCAAGCGCGCGCAAGGCCCGCAGGCTTGTGCGGCGTTGCTCAAAGGCCAGACCAATGGTGGCGTGGGTGATGAACAAACCCACAGCAAAGGCAAGAAAGCCAAAGGCCGTTAGGTTGAGATGAAAGCTATCTGTCAGCCGTGCCAGATCATTGCTGGTTTCGGCCTGCTGAAGGATCAAGTCACCGCGTAAGGCAAGCCAAGTGTCAATCGACACAAGGCCAAAAGGCTGGGGTGCTGAGACAATCAACGCGGTTGGCCCCATCTCACCCACAAGCTGTGCGATTGTTGCGATGTCGCCGATGACCAAGGCCGTTGCGAGCGTGTCATCATAGCTGGCATTGCCCAAGATTGTGCGCGCGTGTTCGGTCAAATCAGGGGGCAGGCCGCGGGATGCCGTGTCTGATGTCATCAACACCTGACCGCCCAGAAGAATATCCGTCACGGGGATGCTGCCAGATTGCAGGCGTTCGGGAAGTGCTGCGACTGGCAAGGTTAGCGGGTCAATCCCAAGCACACGTAAGGCATTCGGGCCAGAGCCAAGCCGTGCCTCAAGAATCGGTGAAACAAGATAGCCTGCGCGGCGCAATTCGGAAAAGATCGCTTGATCCATAGCGCGGCCATCTTGGCGCAAGATGCGGTCAAATTGATCTTGTCCCAATAAATTCGCGGCGCGGGCATAGCTTGCGCGCGCTTCAGCGTTGAGGGCCTGAACCCCCGACCACAGTGCCGTTGCCAGTGCAAGCCCCGCAATCAGCGCAAAAACCTGCAAAGGATGTCTGCGCCAATGGCCCAAAAGCGCCGATAGGGTGGTCAGGATCAAGGCGCGGTTCATGGATCGAATGCCTGCAACTGCCCGCGTGAGAGATGTCGGCGCGTCTCGCAGGCGGCGGCAATCCGTGCTGAATGGGTGACCATCAAAAGACCCGCCCCGCTTTCTGCGATCAGTCGTAAAAAAAGTGATAGCACCGCTTGGCCATTTTCTTCGTCAAGGTTTCCCGTTGGCTCATCCGCAAGGATAAGGTCAGGGCGCAGTGCCAAGGCACGGCCAACGGCAACACGCTGTTGTTGCCCGCCTGAAATCTCCTCTGGATAGCGCGTCAAAAGCGTCTCTAAGCCTAGGTTTTGTGACAGATGCGCGATCCAATCGCGATCATATCGACCCGCGAGCCGCGCTTGAAAGGAAAGGTTGTCACCAATGGTCAAAGCGGGGATCAGGTTGAACTGTTGAAAGACCAGACCAATCGACTGACGCCGAATGGCGGCCAAGCCCCCATCATCCAATTTCGTAATATCTTGGCCCTTGATCAGAATTTCGCCGTGATCGGGCCGTTCTAGACCTGCCACCAAGTGAAGCAGGGTAGACTTTCCCGCCCCGCTTTCCCCCGTCAATGCAAGGCTCTTGCCTGCGCGCAGTTGTAAGGACAGGTCGTTCAAGACAGTGACCGGACCTTCACCGCTCTCAAAGGATTTTGAGACATTGCGCAGTTCTAATAGCATAATTCACCCGTGAGCTGTCGTGACAAAACATAGGCCGTTTTGCCCCGTTGCACAGCGCGGCGGGCTAGCGCAGGCGCAAGGGCAGATCGAAATTATATCGTGCGGCGCTAATCCCATCTGGGGCGGGTGGATATGGGCTTGCCTCTGCCACAAAAGCCAAGAGGGCTGTGTCCAAATCAGCTTGGCCCGTGCCTGCCAGAATTCGAACATCGTGAAGTCGGCCATCGGCATCAATCACAAGCCGCAAGGTTGCTGCGCCGCGTCCGCGTGGGCGGCTAGGGCTGCGTTCCAATTGACGCAAAATTCCGCTGCCCCAATGGGACATCAAGCGCATGATCACATCCTGATCTTCGCTGCTTGTGGCGGCGGTTGTGGTGGTTGGTGCGGTCTCGGCCCCACCGCTTGCGCGTGTTGCAGGGCGCGGTGCGGGGGCGGTGGGCGTTGGTGCGTTTGGAACCTCAGGTTCTAGCGCGGGTGCCGCTTCTTGCAGTTGCGGTGCCAAATCAGGACGGCTTTCGGTCAGGTTTGGCGGTGCAAGCGGAGCAATTTCTGGGCGCATGGGCGCAAGCGGTGCGGCCATCGGTGGGACGTCTGGTATGACTTGGCTGAGTTCGGGCGGCCGTGACCATTGATCAACAAGGGCCGCCAAATCTTGTGGGGCCGCCGAAAGCGACAGTTGCGCATGCCCGTGATCGCCTGCCGCTTCATCCCCGACCATGTTTTGCGGCGCCCCTGCGCCAATCCAAGTTGCAGCACCCAGATGCAGCCCAAGCGATAGGGTAAGAAACCCAAATATTTGCGCGCCAAGTCGGATCATGGGGCACCCCCTGCGCGGGTGATGAGGTCGACACGCCCCACACCAATCGCGGCAAAATCCACCAAAGCGCGCGCCAAATCTTGGGCAGGTAAGGTGGCATCCAGCGCAAGTTTCAGGGTAAATTCAGTCTCTGCACCCTGTAACAGAGCCGACCGAAGTTCCGCCAACACAGCCGCGCGGCCCTGTTCGGCACCATAGTGCCACAAACCATCCGCCGCGATATACAGCACCGCCTCGCGCGCGGAATCTGATGCTTCGGCTAAGGGTGACACGGGCAGGGTCAGTTCCACAGGCGCCTTGGCGCGTAAGGTTGCGCTGGTGAGAAAGAAAATCAAAAGCAAAAAGACGACATTGATCATCGGCACCATATCAAGATCGGCCAAGTGTCGTCTGCTGCGGCCTTGTGCGGGGTCAAGTCTCATTCAATCACCGCAAGATTGTCTAAACCGCCCGCCCGCAACGCGGCCATCAAGGATAACAACTGTTGAACCGTTGCACCCGCCTCAGGACGCAGAATGATTTTTTGTGCGGCTTCGGATGCATCTTCTTGGATCAGGTTGTGCAATGCGGGGATGAGACCAACGGCATCTATGACCTGCCCATTTAGCATTAGATGATCGGCCCCGAGTGTAACCAAACGCGGCGGGCCTTCATAAATCATGGTGGTGCTTGCGGCGGGTGCGGCGGGACGCATAGATACGGTGCTGTCGCGGCCCATTTGTGCGGCGAGCATGAAAAAAATCAACAACAGGAACACCACATCAATCATCGGCGCAAGGCTAACCTTGCGTCTGCCGATGCGGGGTTGGTGAAAGTCTAACCTCATGCCGCGGGGCTTTTGATTGCAAAAATACGCGTGGCGATATCTTCAAAGCTGTGGCGCATTTTGTCATGGATGGTGTCGAACCATGTCAGGCACATCGCAACTGGGATCGCCACGGCCATGCCTGCGGCGGTGGTTAAAAGGGCGGCCCAAATCCCCCCTGCAAGCGTGGCAGGGTCGGCATTCCCGCCCTCAAGCTGAAGGGCTTGGAACGCGTCAATCATGCCCAAAACCGTGCCCAACAGCCCCAAAAGTGGCGCAATCGTCACAACCAGTTCCAGGGCACGCAACCCTGCGCTGATCTCTTGAAGCCGCGCGCGGGCGATGCGGGCAATTTCTTCCTTGCGGCTGCTTTCATCCCAGTCGGGGCTTTCGCGCAGGCGGATTGCATCACGGGCAAATTCTGCGCGCATCCCGCTGCGCGCCGCAAGCACGGCGCTGACATCCTCATCTGCGCACCACCGCGAGATTGCCGCATCGGTGTTTTGCCCTGAGCGAAGCGCGCCAAGGCGCAAGAGCTGACTGATCTTCCACAGGATCACCGCGAGGCTGACCACCGAAAGCGCTGCAATCAACATAAGGATTGGGCCGCCTTTGAGAAGTAATTCGATCATGCCGTTGCCTCTTCGCTGAGATAGGTGTCGCAGGCTGTCCGCACGGCATCATAAACCACGCGTCCCAATGCGTGACCGATTTCTGTGTGCAGTCCTGCATACGTGTGTTGCAGATCTTCGCCTTGGACGCAGGCCAAGGTCAGGCAATCCGTGCCTGTTCCTGTGGCAATGACGGGCGCGCCGCTGACCATGACCTCATAGCGTGCCTCCATGACGGCGGCTGTGCGCGCCTCGGCCATGATGGTCAGTGCTTCAATCATCGCGGTTTCGCTTAGGCACCGATTGAGACGGGCAGCAACGTTGATCGTGCCATACTCTTCGGGGCGGGCAAGGCGGCGGTGGCCGATGCGTTCGGCATTTGATAGGCCAAGGGTCACCAATGCCTCTGCTTTTGTCTGACCAACCACTGCCGTGTCAAAATGGTGAAAGCGGATATCGCGCGATGTCAGCATCGCGATTGCCTGATCCGCTTGGTCGAGTCTCTCGTCAACTTGGCCCTCCAACCACGAGATCACATCAAAATCGGGCGGCAAATCTGCATTGCGCACCTCGCGCCACGCAATCTGTTGGGCAGAGACGAAACCGCCCCGATAGGGGGCAAAGCTGAGACAGGCATGCGGTTTGCCGAGATCCCAAATCAGCCATGGATGGGTCAGGGTCGCGGTCATTCGACAACCTCCAAGGCTTGGAAGATCAGTCCCTGTTCTGATTGGGTAATATGCGCGGTGATGCCGAAAACACGGCGAAGATGATCTTCGGTCAACACATCCTCGGGCGGGCCTTCGGCAATTTTTTGGCCGCGATCCATGAGTATCAATCGGTCACAAAACCGCGCCGCAAGGCCCAGATCATGCAGCGAGACCAGCGCGGCCTTGCCGCTTTGCGTCAGGCTTTGCAGATGCGCCAGCGTGGCAATCTGGTGACGCGGATCAAGCCCTGCAACGGGTTCATCGGCCATGATCAGCGGGCAGTTTTGTGCAAGTGCCCGCGCCATGAGCACGCGCGCCTGCTCACCGCCTGACAGCGCCGTGGCGGGGCGGGTGGCAAACCCCGTCAAATCCATTGCGGCCAAGGCCTCAGAGACGGCGGCGTGATCTTCGCCGCGTGGGGATTGCCCCGCGCCCAAATGTGGAACGCGGCCCAACATGACCAAGGTTTCCACTGATACAGGCCATGCAATTTCGCGGGTTTGCGGCAGCCATGCGACAGCACGGGCGCGCGCATTGGCGGGCAATGCGCTCAGCGATGAGTGGCCTTGATGCGGCAAAAGTCCAAGCGCGCCGCGCATCAAGGTGGTCTTTCCTGCGCCATTGGGGCCAATCAGGCCAACCAAATCGCCTGCCCGCAATTCAGTGCTGACCTGATCCACAACAGGGCATTCCCCGCGATAGACCGTAAAACCCTGCAAGCTGAGACATGATGTGGTCATAGCTCGGCCCGCCTTGTGCGATAGATCAAATGCAGGAAAACGGGCGCGCCGATGATGGCCATGACCACACCCAATTTTAGGTCACGATCAGGCAAGATGATGCGCGCGGCGATATCTGCTGCCAAGACAAGTGCCGCGCCCCCAAGCGCCGATGCGGGCAGAAGCCGTGAGGGGCGTGCGCCCACAAATGGCCTAAGGATATGCGGGACAACAAGCCCGACAAACCCAATCGCCCCAACCACGGATGTCGCCGCCCCTGTGCAGGCTGCGACCCCCAAAACCAAAACCCACCGCAAGCGGTTCAGGTTGATCCCTAAGGATGCGGCCGCATCTTCGCCTAAGATCAGCGCGTCTAGCCCGCGTGACGTTGACAAGATCAATATCCATCCCAATGCCATAAAGGGCAGGGCAATGGTGATATGAGAAAAGCTGCGGTCTGCCAGTGATCCCAACATCCAAAAGACGATTTCAGAAGTTGCAAAGGGGTTGGGTGACAGGTTCAAAACAAGTGATGTGAGGGCCGCCGCCAAAGCGCTGATTGCGATCCCCGCAAGGATAAGGGTAAGTGACCCACCCCGTGGCCCCGCCAAAAGCAGCAGCAGCACCACGGCAACGCCCGCCCCGAACAGGCCAAAAAACGGCAAAGCAAACATCATCCGTGTGGCCAGACCCGTTTGTAAGGTGACCACTGCCCCCAACGCGGCCGAGGAGGATACACCGATCAATCCAGGTTCGGCCAAGGGATTGCGCAGATAGCCCTGCAAGGCTGCCCCTGAGAGCCCCAAACTTATCCCAACCATGATCGCAAGTAAGGCGCGCGGCAGGCGGATTTCTTGCATGACAAGGCTGACAGCATCGCCTGTGCCGCCAAAGAGCGCGGAAAGGCTGTCGGCCATAGAAAACCCGGCGGGGCCGATCAAGAGCGAAGCCAAGGTCAAAAGCCCCACAATCAGGCCAAGACCCGTGAAAAGCAGTTTTTGCGACACCCCGCTCATCCCTCCATCCTCGCGCGAAAGCCGCGCAAATCTTGGATCGCGCGCAGGACGACAGGGGTGCCACAGACCCAATCCGCATTGGATTGCGTGCGCATCGCGCCAAGATGGGCGAGGGCGGGATGTGACATGACCTCTTCGGAACGGGAGTTGCCTGAATAAAGCTCGGCATGGATGAGCAGATCGGGCTGCGCCAATGTTAACAATTCCAGATCAAGCCGCCCTGATCGGCTGCGCCCCATTTCTTCGGCAATGTGACGAAACCCTGCAATCGTGATGATTTCATGGCTGAGCGTGCCTGTGCCAAGGCTATAGCTGTTGGGGTAGTAAAACGCTGCACGCGGGCCAGTCGGGGCCGCGCGTAATCGTGCCAAATCTGCCTCGAATGCACCTGCCAACTCGCCCGCGCGGGCGGTTTGGTGAAGAATTTCCCCCATCTCGCGAATGCGGTCGCTGACCTGATCAAGATTGGAGACAATATCAATCTGCGCTGTGGCAATGCCAAGGCGGCGCAGCATATCCAAGACCACAGGATCGGAATATCGCCCCGCCACGACCAGATCAGGGCGCATGAGGAAGATTTCCTCTGCCTGCCCGTGGTTGATTGGATAGGCCCGCGCCGCCTCTGCCATAGGTGACATATTGGGATCGGTCGCGATATCGGACACCGAGATCAACTGCCCCTCATCAGCAAGCATCATGGCCAGCTGATCGGTGCAAAGGTTCATAGACACCACACGCAAAGGTGCGGTTTGGGCATCGGCGGCACTGGTAACCATCAGCGCCGCCATGCAAAGCGATATCAGCCTAAAACGTGCCACGAACCCCGATATAGAGTGCGCGGTCCGATGTGCCGTAACCGCGAGTGGTTTGGTATTCTTCGTCAAAAACGTTGTCGATACGCAAGAAAAGTTCCGCACCGTTGGCCAAGCTGTGGCTGATGTTTGCGTTTACAACAGTATAATCTTCAAACCGTATTCCTGATTCAAGTCGATCGGATACAGATTGTAGAGAAATTGCTGCATTCATGTTATGGTTGATCGGAGTAGATGCAGACAAGCTTAGATCTCGGCGCGGCACCCGATTAAGTCTGCTGCCATTAGCAGCCCGTGCATCGGTCGAAGTGAAATTCGCCCCGATCTGAGCATCATTTACAAAAGAATAGGACAACCCAAGTTCGTAGCCATCAGAACGGCTTGTGCCGGGTACTTGCGAATAGCCGCTGCTCCAAGAAATTAAGTCGGTGATCTTTGTTTGAAAAACTGCGAAATCGGCTGTCAGGTGCCCCAATTGATGTTCAACTCCAAATTCAAGGGACTGGCTTGTCTCTGGCTGCAGGTCGGGGTTGGGTGTACTGTCAAATGGTCCGTACATTTCATTTAGAGATGGAGCCCGAAAACCCGTAGATATGGATGTGCGAACAAGTGTGTTGGAACCTGCTCGCCAGGCAACGGCAACACGGCCAGTCGTCTTGGAGCCGAAATCTGTGTTGTCTGTAAGCCGAGCAGAGATAGACATATCGATCGCTGAAACTGGAGAAAATAGTAATTCCCCAAATATTGAGTGTGTTTGATAATCCGCGTAGGTCGGGGATGAAGCCGTAGCTGAGTAGTATCGTTCAGACATTGTCTCAGCTCCAATGCTTAAAACATTTCCCGCACTCAAATCGTATGAACCAAGATATGTAGCTTTATCTCGTTCGCCCTCAAAGATTATTCGACTTCCTGAGAGTGGATCAGTTCTTGAAGTTCTTGATCCCTCAATCCCAAATTCGTGCACGGACCTGTCTAGAGCGGCCGTTGCAAATATACGCCCTGCGTTCATTTGAAAATCTTGATAACGTGGCGCATCTCCTCCAGCGCCGCCCGAACTATCAAATTCAAAATTAGAATTTTGCAGGACTAGGCTTGCACCAAGGGTAAAAATTTCTGAAGCTTGAAACTCACCTCGCAGGCTAAAGTCAATCGAGTCAAATCCATCGGCTTCTGTGTTTCCAACATTTTCATCAGCTGCAGAGAATCCCTCAGTACTGATATGACTGAGGCTCATCGCTAAAAACCCACTTTCGAAACGAGTACCGTAGGTAAGCCCAGTGCGGGCCGTATTGTAACTGCCCACTTCGGCGCTGTAGCCTAGTTCACTACCAATCTCTTCTGGTGCCTCGACTGTGGTAATATTGACCGCACCTGCGATTGCGCCAGAGCCGAGGATCGCAGATTGGGCTCCATAAAGGACTTCTGCAGATGCGATACCGGCTGAAGTTAGCTTTCCAAAATCAAATCGGCTTTGCACTGAAGACGGGTCCGTCACGTCAATTCCGTTAATTCTTACGGGGATATAATTCCAGTCCAGTCCTCGAACCCGTATAGTTGCCGAGGTGCCAATGGGGCCATTTTGCGTTATGTTTACGCCAGGTAAAGATTCTAAAAACTCAGAGAATTGCAGCCGTCCGCGTCTAAACATTTCTGTGCTTGAGATCCGGTTGACGCGCACCCCCGTCCGATCCCGCGCTACATCTGTGAGGCTTGCAGAAAAGACCAATTCATCAAGGGTGAATACATTTTGTGCGGCCAAGGGTGTGGCTGCGAGACCTGCACAAAGCGCGGCGAGGCTCAGAGTGGAAGAGGGGCGCATGTTGGCTCTCCAATTACAAATGGGTGGCAAGGCACATGCCTTGCGCAAAAGTGAATGGTCATTGGAGGGTTGGCCCTTCCGCAGACGGCGATTTGTGCCACCACTACGGAATTGTCCGTTGCCCGCTGCGCCCACCGCGCTTGGACAGGGTGATCACCTCGGCAGGTCTCCTGACTCGCGGGTCATTGTTTGATCGGGCCTTCCCGTGGCCCATCTGGGGCCGCAGTGGCATATGCCGATCGCACTCGCCGCTTACAGTTGCGGGGGCAGTCGCGGATTTACACCGCGTTCCCTTTTCACCCAATGTTGTCACTAACACTGAGACCGAAGCGAGATCGGTGTAACCTTTGGAGCCCTGCAACTCAAGGGTGAAAGCGACTGTCTGCCTCGGGAAAGCGGCGGCAAACTGTCTTAGGCTTAGGCTGTTGCTGCGCGCCGTTTTGGGCCGAACACGGCGGTAAGCGCCAAGATCAATCCCGAAACTGCTGCAATCATACCCGCGGCGCTGACGGAGTTCTCGAGGCCGATCCAAAGCGGGCCATATCCCGCCAAAACATATCCCAGACTTGCCGAGAGCGTGGCAAAACCCACGCTCCACCAAATTTGACTGCGTAAACGATCGGTCATCAAACGTGCAGCGGCGGCGGGGCATATGAACATCGCGATCACGATGATAGAGCCTACGGCATCAAAAGCCGTGACGGCGGCCAAAGCAGCGACCATCACAAGGCCAAGACTGATGGCGCGCACGGGTAAGCCAAGGCTTTCGGCGTAGCCTTCATCAAAGGTTGATAGGGTCAAAGGCCGCCAAAAGAGGATCAAAAGCACAATAATCAGCGCCAAAGTCAGGGCCAGACGAGGCAGTTCTGGTGGCAGGCCCGCAAGCGCTACAGGATCAAGCAGCGAGGCCCATCCCCGCGCCTCAAGCCAGATCAGGCTTTCAAGGTTTCCCATCAGTGCGTGTTCGACATCCAAATGAACAGAAGACGCGCTGCTTTGCTCGAGAAGTAAAACACCAAGCGCAAATAAGGTGGTGAATACCACGCCCATGATTGCGCTCACCTCAATGCGCGAGACACGTTTGATCACATCAATCATCACGACCGCGAAGAGGGCCGCAGCACCTGCACCCAAAAGCATCGCCCAAGCGTCTAGGGCTTGTGTCACCAAAAAGGCCAGCACGATCCCTGGCAGAACCACATGGCTGATGGCATCGCCAATCAAGGCCTGCTTGCGCAGCACCAAAAAATTTCCAGGCAGGGCGCAGGCGATTGCCGCCAAAATGCCGATGAGAATCGGTGGAAGCGAAAGGGGCACGAATTCAGCGCCGCTCATGACGCGCCCTCCAGTCTCGTGTCGATATGGGCCAACTCATCGCGGGTGAAGGCGCGGGATAGGTCGCTCAATCCGTCATGGCGCGACAAAAATTCGGCATAATCGGGTTTGCTGCGCAAATAGGCCAGACGCGCCTCATCGCGCTGTGCTGCTGTGGCTGCAGACTGGCCGCGTTCGGTCATCACCCCATCGGCACGCACATAACCTTCGCGCTGTAAAAGCTTGCGGGTATAGGGCTCCAGAATGCGATAGCCTTGGGCTAAGGCAAGCAAGCCCTGTCTGCGATGCACGCGGCGTTGAAATTTGCGGTGCCGCATCGCGGAGGCCAAGACCCCGCGTGCCGGCGCAACCAAAAGCGAAATGAGAAAAAATCCGGCTGCTACCAAAACGATAATGGCGCCAGTGGGCAAATCGGGAGCAAGGCTTGAAAGGCCCGCGCCAATCACGCCCGATGCCCCGCCAATTGCGCCTGCAATGGGCCAGATATAAGCGGCGCGGTTGCTCCAGAGACGCGCGGTGACAGGGGGGATGATCAGCAACGCAACGATCAAGATCAGACCCACGATTTTCAACCCCGCAACAGTTACGGCTAAAACCAATGCCATGGCCGCCGCATCAATCAGGGGCACGTTCAATCCCAACGCGCGGGCAAAGTTTTCATCGAACGCCGTGAGGGTCATCGCCCGATGAAGAACAAGACCCACCATGAAAACCAACGCTGCCCCGATTGCAATCATTTCAGCATCTTCACGCAGCATTGCAGCGGTCGAGCCAAGTAAGAGTTGGTCTAAGCCTGCTTGGCGGCCCGCGCTCATGTTTTGGATCAGGGTCAACATGACGACCCCCAACCCAAAGAAGCTCGACAGGACAGCGCCAATTGCGGCGTCCTCGGATAATCTTGTTCGGGATTTCAGAAAATTAACCGCCAATAGGCCAAGTGCCGCGCTGATCGCAGAGCCAAGCAATAAGCCCTCTAATGCGCGCCCAGTGCCGCCCAAGGCGACCATCACCATAAACCCCCCGCAGAGGCCAGGCAGGGTGGCGTGGCTGATCGCGTCTGATAGCAAGGCGCGTTTGCGCAGAAACATAAATGTTCCTGTCACCCCTGCGGCAAGGCCCAACACGCCCGCGCCAAACATCACCAAAGCGACATTATAGGTCAGTGTGAAGGCCATGATACCCATGTCTAATAGTGACCCGCTTCCCGCAATCGATCAATTTGCGCTGTCGCCAATCGCCCGCCATAGGCCTCTTGCAAATGGGCGGTGGTAAAGGCTTGGGCCACAGGCCCTTCTGCAATGAGGCGTGTGTTGATCATCGCGACATGGTCAAAGTATGCGGTTATAGTTGAAAGATCATGATGCACCGCAACAACCGTTTTTCCCTCATCTTTCAGCTTTTTGAGAACCGAAATGATGGCCGCTTCGGTCGCAGCATCAACGCCTGCAAAAGGCTCATCCAAAAGGTAAAGATCAGCATTCTGGGCCAAGGAGCGGGCCAGAAAGACCCGCTGCTGTTGTCCACCTGACAATTGGCCGATTTGACGATGGGCAAAGCCCTGCATCCCGACCCGTGCCAAAGCATCTTCGGCTATGGCCTGATCGTCACGGCGGATACGGCGCATAAGCCCTATTTTTCCATAAAGGCCCATCAAGACCACATCGCGCACATTCGCAGGAAAATCCCAATCGACACTGGCGCGCTGTGGCACATAGGCAATGCGGTGGCGTTCAGAGGCCAGTGCGCGTCCGAAAATCGACACTTGCCCCGAGAGACGCGGAACGACCCCCAGCGCAGCTTTAAGTAAGGTCGATTTGCCCGCGCCATTTGGCCCGATGATGGCCGTCATCGAGCGGGGCGCCACCGTGAGATCGACCGAGAAAAGCGCGGGCTTTTCCCCATAGCTGACGCTGAGGCCGCGTATGGCCAGCGGGCTTTGCGGGTCGAGGGGTTGGTCGTTCTGATGAAGCCGTAACATGGTCAATTCCTTGCCGCTAAGGGGTTAATGCGCCATTCATCCCACCTTCAGGGGCTGTGCCCCCAAGGGCGCGGGTGATGGTGGTGATGTTATGATCCAACATCCCGATATAGGCGCCTTCATAGCTGCCTTCTGGCCCCATCGCGTCTGAATAAAGCTCGCCCCCGATGGCGACCGCGTGACCCTGGGCAGCCGCACCTTCTTGGAGGGCGCGAATATTGCGGTCAGATACAGAGCTTTCAACAAAAATGGCCCCAATCTGGCGCATCACCAGCGTATCGACCAAGGTTGAGATTTGCAAAAGCCCTGCTTCTGATGCGGTCGAGATGCCTTGGATGCCCAAAACCTCTAAATCAAAAGCGCGGCCAAAATAGCCAAAGGCATCATGGGCTGTGACCAGAACCCGTGTTGCTTCGGGAACGCTTGAGAGGCTGCTTTGGGCATATGCGGTTAGGCGATCAATTTCGGCCAAATGCTGTATGGCATTCGCTTCGAATATCGCCGCGCCTTCGGGATATGACGCGCTCAATGCATCGCGCACGGCTAAAACAACTGTGCGCCATAGGGTCGGATCCATCCAGACATGCGGGTCAAATCGATCCTCATACTCTGGATGACTGCGCAATCTGTCTTGTGGGATAGCCTCTGCTACCGCGACAACGGTGCGGGATTGCGCAAGATCAAGCAGGAGCGGCTCAAGTTGCGCCTCAAGATAAAGCCCATTCCATAGGATCAGATCCGCATTCATTAATGCTAGAATATCCGAACGGGTTTGCCGAAAAGAATGCGGATCAACGCCCGCACCCATGAGGGTTTTTAGTTCGATCAAATCCCCCCCGATCTGACTGGCGGCATCTGCGATCATCCCTGTGGTAGCGACCACTTTGATGGGTGCAGATTGCGCAAGGGCGGGGGTGGCCAGAAAGGGCAGCATCACTGTCAAAATGCGTAGGAAACGCATGAAGGTTTCTCCAGTATCGAAAGACATAGGCCCTTGCGGGCCATCATTGCTGCTACAAAAGATGATATTGATAATCATTCGCAAAAAGTCAAGAGGTTGCGAATGACTCGCAACTAGTGCTTGCCCTTGCCAATTTCTTATCCTGTGCAAAAGTGAGGCGAATTCACGCAGACGAGGCGGCCATGGTTAAGATTACAGATTTCGATGATGCCTATCAAAACGGGGCCTATATTCCCGATGCAGATGGGTTCATCACACGTTGGACAGAGGCCGCAGCCAGTTTTCGCGCGGCCTATCCGCCCGTCACGCATCACTATGGGACAGGCCCGCGCCAGTATTTTGATCTGTTCATGCCCGATGGCGCCCCCAAAGGTCTGACAATTTTTATTCACGGCGGCTATTGGCGGCGGTTTTCGCCGCGTGAATTTAGCCATTTGGCCCGCGCCCTGCGAGACGCGGGGCAAGCGGTGGCCCTGCCGTCATATACGCTCGCACCCGAGGCGCGGATTGCTCAAATCGCCGATGAAATGATGCGCGCTGTTTGCCATGCAGCGGGTTTGGTGGAGGGGCCAATCCGAATCACGGGCCATTCGGCAGGTGGGCATTTGGCCACTCGCATGATGTGCGAAGGCGTTTTGCCCGACACAGTCGCCGCTCGCGTGGTTCAGGTGATGGCAATCTCGGGCGTGCATGATTTACGCCCTCTGCTGAACACAGAGATCAACCAAGACCTGCGTTTGACCCTAGAGGAAGCCATGCGCGAAAGCCCCGCATTGTTGCTGCCGCGAAAGACCGCGCGATTCGTTGCCGCCGTGGGGGGCGATGAGCGGCCCGAATTCATCCGTCAAAATGATCTTTTGGCGAATATTTGGCATGGCGCTGGTGTTGACATTGAAGCGATGCATCTAGCGGGCTTGCATCATTTCGATGTGATCGAGGAATTGGAGCGGCCAGACGGGCGGCTGTTGCAGCAAATCTTGGCTGATTAGCCGCGCGCGTAAAGATCAGAGACGGCTGTGCGCAATTGGGCGCGTTCATCTGGGCCGAGGCGGTCTAGAAGATCGGTTTCGGCTTCTAGAGCGGCGGCTTGAAGGCGGCGGATTTCTTCATTCCCTTTTTCGGACAGGCGCACCACCAAACGGCGGCGATCCACTGCATCGGTCGAAACATTAATCATATCGAGATCTTCGAGGCGGCGCTGTGCGCGGCTGACGCGTGCGGCATCCATCGCGGTCAAAATGCATAGATCATGCGAGGAACAGGGTTGATTCTCAGGCAAAGCCATCATGATGCGCCATTCTGGAACCTGTAAATCTACATCCCGCATCAGGTTCTGAAACAGGGCGCTTGCGATGACAGCCATTTGGAAAGGCACAAAATCTTTGAGGCTAAACTGGCGTGTTTGTGAGAAATCTTCCACTTTGCACCCAAGGCGTGAATAAGCATCTACTACTCATCTTTAGCGCGAAATACCCCGTTGGCGCAAGGAAAAACTGTAAATTAAATCTGACATATGATTGTCACAATTTAGAGACATTGGGTTACTTGTTTATTTTTGCGCTGCGTATCTCCGCTTTTGGCCGTTTGCGCCAGTCATCAACTGCGACTCTTTTGATTTATTTTCCGACTTGCACGCCGTGCAACATAGGTATAGCAGCGCGGGTGGGACACCCCTCCCCAACGAGGGGCATATATCTGTGAGGGTATCACATCATGGCTTTGACCACTCCGGCAACGCGGCCGGCTAATCCGCGTTTTTCGTCTGGCCCCTGCGCCAAACCCCCCGTCTGGACATTGGATAAACTGGTTGACGCCCCTTTGGGTCGGTCGCACCGTGCTGCGATTGGCAAGGCAAAGCTTGCCGCCGCGATTGACCAGACTCGTGAAATTCTGGGCGTGCCTGCTGACTATCGCATTGGCATCGTGCCCGCTTCTGACACAGGCGCGGTTGAGATGGCCATGTGGTCGCTCTTGGGTGCGCGCCCCTGCACAATGGTCGCTTGGGAAAGCTTCGGTGCAGGTTGGGTCAGTGATGTTGTCAAACAACTGAAACTCGATGCGACTGTTCTGAACGCCGATTATGGCCAGATCGTTGACATGGGCGCGGTCGATTATCACACGGATGTTGTGTTCACATGGAACGGCACGACCTCGGGTGTAAAGATGCCCAATGGCGACATGATCCCTGCCAATCGCACGGGCTTGACCATTTGCGATGCAACCTCGGCGGCCTTTGCGCAGGATTTGCCGTGGGACAAGCTCGATGTCACCACCTTCTCTTGGCAGAAGGTCATGGGCGGTGAAGCGGCCCATGGCATGTTGATCCTCAGCCCGCGCGCGGTTGAGCGGCTTGAAAGCTACACACCTGCATGGCCATTGCCCAAGATTTTCCGCATGACAAAAGGCGGCAAATTGATTGAGGGTATCTTTAAGGGGGAAACGATCAACACCCCGTCCATGCTCGCCGTTGAAGATTATTTGGTCGCGCTTGATTGGGCCAAATCCATCGGTGGGCTGCCTGCCTTGATGGCACGGGCCAACGCGAATGCGCAGGCGATTTTCGATTTCTGCGCGTCTCGCGATTGGATTGACAATCTGGCCGAAGATCCTGCGACACGCTCGAACACCAGCGTTTGCCTGAAATTCACGGATCCGCGCATCACGGATGGCGCAGCCTTCGCCAAGGCGGTTGCAAAATGTCTCGAAGGAGAAGGTATCGCGCTCGATATCGGGGCCTACCGAGACGCGCCTGCGGGTCTGCGTATTTGGTGCGGTGCCACGGTGGAAACCGCCGATATCGAAGCCATGCTGCCATGGCTTGATTGGGCGTTTGAAACCGAAATCGCGGCGCTTTTTGCTGCGGCTTAAACCCCTTTTTCTGGCCGCAATGCGGGTGTGATCCCTGCGGCCAGACCCTTTCCCATTTCGAACATATGAGGCCCTATCATGGCTCCTAAAGTATTGATTTCCGATAAACTCTCGGATGCAGCCGTTCAGATTTTCAAAGATCGCGGCATTGATGTGACCTTTGACCCAAGCATTGGCAAAGACAAAGACAAGCTGCTTGAGGTCATCGGCCAATATGATGGTTTGGCAATTCGTTCTGTGACCAAAGTTACTGAAAAGATCATCGCGGCTGCCGATAACCTAAAGGTCATTGGCCGTGCAGGGATTGGCGTAGATAATGTGGATATCCCCGAAGCCTCGAAAAAAGGCATCATCGTGATGAATACGCCGTTCGGCAACTCCATCACCACTGCAGAGCATGCGGTTGCGATGATGTTTGCCGTTGCCCGTCAAATCCCTGAGGCCAACGCCTCAACCCATGCTGGCAAATGGGAGAAATCCCGTTTTATGGGGGTTGAGCTGACAGGCAAAACCTTGGGCGTTATTGGCGCGGGTAATATTGGGGCGATCGTCTGCTCACGTGCGCTTGGCCTCAAGATGAAGGTTGTGGCTTATGACCCGTTCCTCTCTGAAGAACGCGCCACGCAAATCGGTGTCACCAAGGTAGAACTGGACGAGCTGTTGGCGCGCGCTGATTTCATCACGCTGCATGTGCCCTTCACCGAAAAGACGGCAAATATCCTATCGGCTGAGAATTTGGCCAAAACCAAGAAAGGTGTGCGCATCATCAACTGCGCCCGCGGTGGTTTGGTGGATGAGGCTGCTTTGGCTGAATTGATTAAATCAAGCCATGTGGCAGGCGCCGCCTTTGACGTTTTCAAAGAAGAACCTGCAACCGAGAACCCATTGTTCAATCTTGAAAACGTGGTCGTGACCCCGCACTTGGGCGCTGCCACGACTGAGGCACAGGAAAATGTGGCGCTGCAAGTGGCCGAACAGATGGCTGATTATCTGCTGACAGGTGCCGTGACCAATGCGCTGAACATGCCCTCTGTGACGGCGGAAGAAGCGCGTGTCATGGGGCCATGGTTGAAGCTGGCCGAGCATTTGGGCAGCTTTGTCGGTCAGTTGACCGAAGACGCGATTGAGACAATCGAAGTCACCTATAATGGCGTTGTAAAAGATATGAACCTCAAGGCACTGAATTGTGGCGCGATTGCAGGTGTCATGAAGGCGACCAACCCTGACGTGAATATGGTGTCCGCACCGATTATCGCCAAAGAGCGCGGCATTGAGTTATCGACTGTCACACAGGATAAATCGGGTGTGTTTGACGGCTATATTCGCCTCAATGTGAAATCAGCCTCGAAAGAGCGGTCTATTGCAGGCACGGTGTTCTCGGATGGAAAGCCACGTTTCATTCAGATCAAAGGCATCAACATTGATGCTGAGATCGGTGAACATATGCTCTATACCACCAATGAGGACGTTCCAGGCATCATCGGCACATTGGGCCGCACGATGGGTGAGATGAACGTCAATATCGCCAATTTCACCTTGGGCCGCGCCTCAAAAGGGCATCAGGCGATTGCGATGCTGTATCTGGACGAACAACCCCCCGCTGCTGCGGTTAACGCACTCAAAGCGACTGGGTTGTTCCAACAGGTGCGCCCACTTCGCTTCAGCGCACATTAATCTGCACTAGATATCTGGAAATTTCTGTCCCGCCTCCCGTCTTGGGAGGCGGGTTTTTCAGTAGTTTTTTGTATAAATCTGTACAAACCAACGCAGACCTTTTTACCTAAAAATTGGGCAAAGGCTCAGGATAACCGCCAATCTTTGACGCTTGCGACAGGGCGAATAAAACCTGTTTCGACATCACGGCGATTGGTGATTGGGCCATGGGTTAAGCGCTTTGCAACGGGGCTGGCTGCATCCAACACACCCGCCCCGATCAGCAATTGCGTGATTACGGCTTCTGAGGCGCGGGTGCCACCATCTTCAATTTTCAATGCAATGCCGATTTTCTTTTCGGGAATGATTGCCACAAAAACGGCCTCGGCCCCTGTTTTCACCGCAACGCGGCCCCCCATCGCCTCCATCAGGTTCGTGCAGGCGCGCCCTTCACCCGCAACCAAAATGGGGTGGGTGGCCATAGCGCGATGCAGTTTTGCCATTGCCGCCTCGCGGGCCGCGCCATCAGGGTTTGCACCTGCATAACGCGCCATCGCCCGAGCAAGCCCCAAAAGGGAGCAGGCAAAATTTGGGGCAGAGCAGCCATCAATCCCATAGCCTGCGCTGGTTTCGCCTGTCACATCTTCAAAGGCTTCAAGAACCGCTTTTTGCACGGGATGATCAGCTTCAATATATTCGCTGCCGCCGCCCAAATGTTTGTTCAGAGTCAAGAATCCTGAATGTTTGCCCGAGCAATTATTATGCCCCTGATCTGGCGCACAGTCGCATTTGATCAAATCCTCTCGCGCGGCGCGATCATCGGGCATTTGTGGGCCACAGCGCAAATCTGCCTCTTGAAGGCCCAAATGATCCAACCATCCTGCGACCATATCTGTATGCACCTTTGCCCCATTATGGGAGGCACAAGACAAAGCCAGATGCGCTTGGCTCAGGCCAAAGTGATCCGCCGCACCGCTTTCAATGAGAGGTAAGGCTTGGATCATCTTGCTGCTTGAGCGGGGCAAAATAATTTTGGACGGATCGCCCCACGCCCCCAAAATTGTCCCTGCATGATCCACCACAACAGCATGGCCGCGATGTTGGCTTTCGGCAAAAGGGCCGCGATGCAATTCAACGAGAATTTCCGCCGTATCATCTGGCTGGGGCATGAGCGCTTCCTTTTGATCAAGATTTTGGAGTTTCACGCGCGAAGGGCTTTCGCGTGATCGTGATTTCAGGTTATTCTGCGTCCGAGTAATGGTAAAGGCGCAATAGAAGGGATGATGGCGACATACATCTCGCGCTTGAGGCAGTAACAAGCAGATCAGGAGGCGTATCGGCAATGGCTGGTCGTATAATAGCAGTTTTGGTGGCAGCAGCATTGGCTTTCACGCCCGCAGCCATCGCACAAGAGACATCGGATAACCGTGTTAACGCGCAAACGGATTGGAGTGTCTTTGTCCAATCTGACCCTGCCTTGTGTTGGGTTGTGAGTGCGCCGCGCGAAACCGTCAATACGCGTGACGGAAACCCAGTTTCGGTGAACCGCGGCGAAATTTTGCTGTTTGTCAGTTTCTGGCCGAATCAAGATCGCCGGTTTGAGGTATCCTTTACCGGCGGCTATCCTTTTGCCGAAAATTCCACTGTTGAGATGGAAATTGGCGATGCTTCCTATTCGCTGTTTACCCAAGGTGAGATGGCATGGGCCGCATCCCCGCAGGATGACCAATCCATTGTAACCGCGATGAAGCGCGGCGCAGAAGCGGTTTTGACAGCTCGTTCTAGCCGCGGCACGCAGACAGAGGACACATTTTCGCTCTTGGGCTTTACCGCTGCGGTTGAGGATGCGGAAACACGCTGCCAAGGCAATTAAGCCAAACATGTTCTTTGATTTGCTTTGAGGCGGATTTGCGGCTATGTGTGCCGCCGCCTCAAAGGACAAAGAAAATGACCCAAGCCAGCGCCCCGATCACGCAGGATGTTTTGACCATTCCTCGCAAACTGCCTGAACCAGGCCTGACAAATATCGTTGGCCTCGGCCGTGATGCATTGCGCGCGGCGTTAATCGCAGCAGGCACGCCCGAGAAACAGGCCAAGATGCGGGTTAATCAAATCTGGCAATGGGTCTACGTCTGGGGGGCGCGGGATTTTGACGGGATGACCAATCTCGCCAAGTCTTATCGCGCTGAATTGGCGGAAAATTTTTACATTGGCCTGCCTGAAATGGTCAGCCGTCAAATCTCAAGCGATGGCACGCAGAAATATCTGGCGCGGATTGCGGGCGGCCATGAGGTTGAGGTCGTCTATATCCCCGAAGAAGATCGCGGCACATTGTGTATCTCAAGCCAAGTTGGCTGCACCCTGACATGTTCTTTCTGTCACACGGGCACGCAGAAACTGGTGCGCAATCTGACGGCGGCTGAGATTGTTGGGCAGATCATGATGGCGCGCGATGATTTGGATGATTGGCCGCGTCCAGGCGAGGCCTATGGCGAGCGGCCGCGTTTGATCTCAAATATCGTGCTGATGGGCATGGGTGAGCCGCTCTATAATTTCGATGCGGTGCGCGATGCGATGAAAATCGCAATGGACGGCGAAGGGATCAGCCTAAGCCGCCGCCGCATTACCCTTTCGACCAGTGGCGTTGTGCCAGAAATTGCACGCTGTGCCGAGGAAATCGGCTGTATGTTGGCCATCAGCTTTCATGCAACGACAGACGAGGTGCGCGATCGTCTTGTTCCGATTAACAAGAAATGGCCTATCGCGGAGTTGCTTGAGGCCTTGCGGAAATATCCAAAGGCCTCGAATTCTGAGCGGATTACGTTTGAATATGTGATGCTCAAGGATGTGAACGACAGTGATGAAGATGCGCACCGGTTGATCAAGCTGATCAAAGGCATCCCCGCGAAGATCAATTTGATCCCGTTCAACGAATGGCCTGGCGCACCTTATCAGCGGTCAGATTGGGCGCGGATTAAGCGGTTTGCAGATATTATTTACAAGGCGGGCTATGCCAGCCCCATTCGCACGCCCCGTGGTGAAGACATCATGGCGGCCTGTGGTCAGTTGAAATCTGCAACTGAACGCGCGCGCAAATCACGCGCTGAAATTGCCGCCGAGATTGGCGAAGCCTAAGGCACAAAAAAAGACGGCTCCCTGACCAGGAAGCCGCCCTTTGTTCTGCAGCCGAAGGCAAAATTAGTTTGAAGCTGCTGCTGCAAGCAAAATCAGAGAAAGAACTGGAACGAGAACGCCACCAGCAGAAGACGAAGTGTCATTCGCAATAGCTCGAGGGTCCATTGATGGAGCGGAAGTACTATTTGCAACAGCGCCACCTGCAACAAATAAGAGAAATGCTGCGAATGCGAGTTTTGTCATATTATGTTCAAACTTACGCTTAAATGGGTGTTGTGACGCATCAGACCTGTTATTAACGCTAATTCCAGCGTTATACGTACATGAACACACATAATTATCAACGTAATTTTGGCAAAAAACCACCTATAGTGTTGCGCGTCGTCAAATTAGCAACAGCGTTTTCAATAGAGTGTCAATTTGACCTGTGTTTCAAGTTTTCCTGGTTAGACCGTTTGAGTGTTAGGGGGGCGGAAGTATCAGAGATGACATTTTCGATCTATGGCGCCCCTGCATGCCACTAAACCAACACATAAATGGTTCTTGCCTCAACGGAGGATATCAATTGGCGTGCGCAAGTTCACCATTGAGTAAATCTCGCGCATTTCAGCGTTTGAGACAGCAATACACCCCGCCGTCCAATCATTGCGAAACATCACGCCCGCTGGGGTTCCGTGGATGAAGATATCGCCCCCAGGTGATCGGCCACGCGCGCGCGCGAAGGCGCGGTCTTGGGCGTTCGGATAACTTAGCCCGATTGACAGGTAAAAGGCTGAATTGGGATTACGGCGATCGATGTAATATCGCCCTTCTGGCGTGCGACCATCGCCTTCGAATTGCTTATGCCCTTCGGGTGCAAAGCCCAGTTCCACATCATAGCTGCGCAGCACTTGGTCATTATGGAACAGCGTCAATTCGCGCTCGTTTTTGTCGAGGACAATGCGCGTTACCTCAGGGCCTGTATAAGTCGGAATTGATTTTGACACACACCCGCTCAGGGCAGTGGCAAAGACAAACACGATAAAACCGCGGCGTATACTCATGACGGGCCTGAAATATGAAAAGCTGCTCTTGTGGCTGCGCATACTTGAATTTGGGCGCTCGCAAAACTGAAATTTTGCGCGCTAAAGATTACCCCCCCGCCGCAAGAATGGCCTTTAGCCCTGATTTATAGTCGGGATAAAGCCATGAAAGGCCAAGATCAGTTTTGACATGGTCATTCTTGACCCGCTTATTTTCTGAATAAAAACTGGCTGCCATCGGCCCCAAATCGGCGTGTTCAAACGCGATTGCAGGTGGAATTGGCAGGCCCAGTAACTCGGCGCCATAGGCAATCACATCTTCGGGAGGGGCGGGCATGTCATCGCATATATTGTAAACAGCCCCACGCTTTTGCGCCGTCATCGAGGCCTCTAGCGCCATCGCGATATCCTCAACATGGATCCGTGAAAACACTTGTCCCTCTTTGATAATGCGCCGCGCTGTACCGTTTCGCAGTTTTTCAAACGGGCCACGATGGGGGCCGTAAATTCCTGCAAGACGGAAAATATGTAACGGCGCCTTGGTTTGGCGGCAAACGGCGGCCCATTCGCTTTCCGCCGCAATGCGGGCGCGTCCGCGATCCGTGTTGGGGGTGAGCGGGCTGGTTTCATCCACCCACGCCCCCCCGTGATCGCCATAAACGCCCGTGGTCGACAGATACCCAATCCATGCTTTTCCATCCAAGCAAGGTGCAAGCGCCCCGCCCCATGCGCCCAAAACAGGATCTCGACCTCCCTCAGGGGCAATGGATGATAGAATATGAGTAGCACGCGCGATATCGCCAGAGAGATCATCGTGCCCCCAAACCCGAGCAGATAACCCCCGCGCGCGCAGTGCCCCTGCCTTTTTGGGGTCGCGGGTCGTGGCGATAATCTCCCAGCCTTGTGGCAGCAATCGTCGTTCAAGCGCGCTTGCGCTATAGCCGTGGCCAAAAGACAAGAGGATCATGGTCGTTGCTCCAAAGCCCATTTGGCGGCATCCGATACGGCCGCGTCAGGATCATCCACCAAACTGCGCGCCATTTCAATCAAGCCTGAATCGCCGCTATTGCCAATTGCATAAAGCACATTGCGCACAAACCGATCCCGCCCAATGCGTTTAATCGGTGATCCTGAAAACCTATCGCGGAACCCTTGATCATCGAGCTGCACCAACTCCGCTAAATTGGGCGCGCGCAGATCATCGCGCGGGGCATAGCGCATCTCGGTCGCCGTTTGAGCAAATTTATTCCAAGGGCAAACGGCCAGACAATCATCGCAGCCATAAATACGATTTCCCAAAGCTGATCTCAGGTCAGGATCAATCGGGCCTTTATGTTCGATTGTGAGGTAAGAAATGCACCGCCGCGCATCCAATTGGTAGGGCGCGGGGAAGGCCTGTGTTGGGCAAATATCAAGGCAGGCTGTGCAACTTCCGCAATGGCTGACGTCTGGGCTGTCTGGTTCGAGAGGAACCGTTGTGAAAATCGCACCCAAGAAAAAGAAATTGCCCAAATCCCGCGCCAAGAGATTGGTATGTTTGCCCTGCCACCCCAGCCCTGCAGCCTGCGCAAGTGGTTTCTCCATCACGGGGGCCGTATCAACAAATACCTTGATCTGATGGTCTTCGCCTGCTTGTTCCAGCAGCCACCGCCCGAGGCGTTTGAGCCGTTTCTTGACGACATCATGATAGTCTTTGTTTTGCGCATAGACCGAAATCGCAGCGCGAGATTTCTCTTGCAAAATCGCAAGTGGGTCATGGTTTGGCGTGTAAAGATCAGCCAACATGATCATCGATTTCGCTTCGGGCCAAAGCGCGCTTGGATCAGAACGCCACTCAATGCGATCCGCCAACCATTCCATTTGGCCATGATGCCCTGCCGCCACAAACGCGTGCAACCGCGCCCCTGCTTCAGCGATATCTGTGGGTCGACAAACACCAATTTTGGCAAAACCTATGGCTTTGGCCTCGGTCATTAGGGTCTGCTTCAGTGCGCTCAAAAGTCCAAATTCGCGTAATGGGGCGGCTGCGGGAAACCCGAGATTTGATCCGCCAAAATGGAACGAAATGCAGGCCGCGATTTGACCTTTGCATACCAGTCTTTGACGATCTCAGATCGGTTCCAATCCACATCGGAGATGTAATCAAGACAAGATAGGTGCGCCGCTGCGGTGAAATCGGCCAAGGTCATGCGATCTCCCGCCAACCAACGGCGATGATCTAGCAGCCATGCCATGTAATCCAGATGGAATTTGATCTGGCTTGCGCCAGTTTTGACCGCCCGCCCATCAGGGTATCCCGCGCGCATCAGCTTTTTGTTCACGCGTTCATAGACGAGGTTCTTGGTCACATCATGGTGGAATTTATCATCAAACCAGAAACACAGGCGGCGCACTTCGGCGCGGGCTTTGATGTCTTCTGGGATCAGTTCTGGCTCAGGATGCTTTTCCTCGAGATATTCGCAAATGGCTTGGCTTTCACTCAGGAAGACGCCGTCAATCTTGAGAACGGGCACCTTACCTGCAGGGTTGCGGCGCATGTGATCCGGCGAGCCTTCCCAATAGCGTTCTTCCACCAATTCGACTTCGATTTTTTTCTCCGCCAGAACCAAGCGCACTTTGCGGCAAAAGGGCGATAGGGCGAAGTGGTAGAGGCGCGGCGTGTTCATTTGGGTTTTGCTCTAACTCATTGGTTGCGAAGGTTTTGCCCTGTCTGGGTGGGGAATTCAATTCGCAAAGCAATCATCGCGCCCATCATTGGCGATGGTCGCCGCCCCATCGGCAATGCTTGCAGCGCGCTCCAACAGCCATGGGGAGGGGTTTGCAGCAGATCGATCCTTTGGTGCTGGCAGCACCGCTGCGAGGCGCGCGGCTTGTGCCAATGTCAAATCAGCGGCACTCACCCCAAAATAATGCTGTGCGGCGGCCTCTGCCCCGAAAATGCCCGCATCAAATTCCGCGATATTGAGATAGACCTCTAACACCCGCGATTTTGGCCAGATCAGCTCGACCGCGGGGGTCAGCGCCGCTTCAAGCGCCTTGCGCCCCCAATTTCGGCCATGCCACAAAAACGCATTTTTCACAGTTTGTTGGCTGAGCGTGGATGCGCCGCGCTGTGCGCCATCTGAAATTGCGTCACGAATTGCGCTCATGTCGAACCCCCAATGGGCGCAAAAATTTGCATCCTCTGCCGCGACCACGGCCCGTTGTAAATTTGGGGAAATCTCTTCTAGCGGACGCCATGTCTGGTCGATTGTGCCGATGCGCCGCGCCTCACTGAGCATATAGGCCGTGGTTGGCACAGGAAGAAAGCGATAGGCAATGATCCACAGCAGCACTAGGGCGACCGCCCAAAACCCAACACGCCACAAAACGCGACCCACGCGCCGCGTCAGGCCACGATCTTCGTGGGATTTTTTATCTTTGCGTTTGCGGGCCAACCTGCTTGCTCTGCCAATTTATCTGGTTTTGGGCAAACTACGCGGATCAGCCCGCAAGGTAAAACAGTTTTACCTTGTCTCGTCTGGCGGAAAACGCCCTAGCAGGCCTTACAGGTCTTGATGCCCAAGATCGTATAAAGAGGGCAATTGCCCACCAAACCTGTCAAGAGAGGTACCAGACCCACCCAACCCCAAGCGGTTTGCGGGCCATCAAATACAATGGCAATAAGAGCCACGCCTACGATCACGCGAAGCGCGCGGTCGATCATCCCAGCATTGCGAGTCATATATAAACTCCTTTCTATAGCCGACGCGAGATCATCGCATACTGGCCCCTGATGGTCTGTGACCATGTCACATGCGCTGGTTTGCTTGACTTGTGCTGTGAAATCAGGCCATGCCGCAGCCATGAGCAAAGAGAATACACCAAAGCCAAGCAAAGATGCCGCTGCCAAGCCTAAGCGCGCGCAGGATGTTTATACGCTTGTTGTTGAACTAGGTCGCCGCGAGGGGGATGGCCTGCCTGCCAGCGCAACGGGGGCGGGGCTGTTGTGCTATGCGTCAGGCGTGGACGAGGCCGAAGCGGTGCGCGAGACGGTTGCAGTGCTGAAAACGGCGGATATGAACCCGCTTGAGGTCACGGGCTATGGCACCTTGACCGAACGCGAGGCGCAGGGGCTTGAGATTGATGAAGAAGAACGCGCTTTGATGATGCGCGCTTTGGAAGAAAACTCGGTCATAGTCGCGCAGATGACACCTTATTTTGCCGAGGATGATGAGACATGAGCGAGGAAGACCTTAACGCGCGCCACAAGGCAAAGATGCAGAAGATTAAGGCCGCGCGCGATCGTATGATGGCGGGGAAAAAGCGCGAGAAGAAAGGTCTGGTGATTGTTCATACAGGCAATGGCAAGGGCAAAAGCTCGTCTGCTTTTGGGATGATTATGCGCTGTATCGCCCATGGGATGACTTGCGGTGTCGTGCAATTCATCAAAGGCACATGGGTGACAGGCGAAAAGGAATTCCTACGCAAACATTTCGCGAATGAATGCAAGTTTGTTGTGTCGGGCGAAGGATTTACGTGGGACACCCAAGACCGCGAGCGCGATATTGCAGCGGCGCGTGCGGGTTGGGAAGAAGCCAAAGCGATGATCAAAGACCCCAATATGTCATTGGTTGTTCTAGACGAGATCAATATCGCTCTGCGCTATGATTATCTTCCGATCCTAGAGGTGGTAGAGTTTTTGGTCACGGAGAAGCCAGAAATGACCCATGTTGTTTTGACGGGTCGCAATGCCAAGCCCGAATTGATTGAGATTGCCGATCTTGTGACCGAGATGACCGAGGTCAAGCATCCATTCCGTGAGCAAGGCATTGTTGCGCAAAAAGGCGTGGAGTTCTAAGGTCTTATGCCCGCTGTCATGATCCAAGGCACAGGGTCGAATGTGGGCAAATCATTGCTTGTTGCGGGGCTGTGCCGTGCTGCGCGCAAGCGCGGTATCAATGTTGCGCCGTTTAAGCCACAAAATATGTCGAACAATGCGGCTGTCTGCCCTGAAGGGGGCGAGATTGGTCGCGCACAGGCGGTGCAGGCTGAGGCCGCAGATCTTGCGCCTCATGTTGATATGAACCCTGTTCTGATCAAACCCGAAAGCAGCACAGGCGCGCAGATTGTGGTGCAAGGCGCGCGTCTGACCCGCGCCGAGGCGCAGGATTACCAAGGGTTGAAGCCGCGCCTCTTGGCGGCCGTGCAAGACAGTTTTGCGCGGCTGTCCGCGCAGCATGATCTTGTGATTGTCGAAGGGGCAGGCAGCGCTGCCGAGGTCAATTTGCGTAAAGGTGATATAGCCAATATGGGCTTTGCCTGTGCTGAAAATATCCCCGTGATCCTCGCAGGCGATATTGATCGTGGTGGGGTGATTGCACAGATCGTTGGGACGAAAGCCGTATTGGATGACCAAGATCGCGCTCAAATTGCGGGGTTCTTGATCAACCGCTTTCGGGGTGATCCGCGCCTCTTTGATGAGGGCTATCGCTATATTGCCGAGCAAACAGGATGGCCTGGGTTTGGAGTGGTGCCTTGGTTTGGGGATGCTTGGAAATTACCCGCCGAGGATGGTGTAGGTCTGGGCAAAACCCCGACCCATGATGGCGCGTTTCATGTTGCGGCCCTCGCATTTCCACGGATATCAAATTTCGATGATCTTGATCCGATTGCCCAAGATCCCAAGCTGCGCCTCACTTGGGTTGAAGCGGGGCGTGTGATTCCAGCGGATGCTGATTTGGTCATCCTGCCTGGATCAAAAAGCACGCGGGCCGATTTGGAATTTTTGCGCGCGCAGGGTTGGGATGTTGATCTGGCCGCACATCGGCGGCGCGGCGGCGCGATCTTGGGCCTATGTGGCGGCTATCAAATGCTTGGCTGCAGGATCAGCGACCCTGAGGGGCTTGATGGCGCGGTTGGGGTGACTGACGGCTTGGGTCTGTTAGAGATTGAAACCCTCATGCGACCCCAAAAGCGTCTGGCGCTCAGCGCGGCGCACCATGTTCCAACGGGGGCCGCCGTTTTGGGCTATGAAATCCATATGGGCGAAACCTCAGGCCCTGATTGCACCCGTCCCTTCGCTGCTTTGGCCGGTCACCAGGATGGCGCGATAAGTGCCGATGGGCGGGTAATGGGCAGTTACCTGCACGGGCTTTTCCAAGAGGACGGGTTTCGCACCGCGTTCTTCGCGGGTCTTGGTGCCAAGATTAGCACGGGCGGCTATCGGGCGCAGATCGGTGCAGTCTTGGATGATTTGGCACAGCATCTGGAGACGCATTTGGATGTTGATGCCATTTTTGATCTGGCCCGCTAGGCCATCATTGCCCGCGCCTCATAGCTGCGCAGCGGCATCCGCACCAATTCGCCATAACCCGCGCCACAGCTCTCTTGCAGGGCAGGAAAGAGGTCGAACAATTCGGCGCGGATCGCATCATCAAATTCGGGCAAGACCTGTTTTCCGAGGTAAAAGCTTTCGGTCAAAAGCCCCTCGGATGTGATGATCTGGTGGTGGTCAAACAGGATGTGAAAATATTCCACATCCCCGCCTTCGTGGCGATAGATCGTGACATCATTGATCAAATCTTTGGCCGCAACCAAGACCTCCTCCTCGCCGAACATTAATTGTGCGCGAATATCGCGCACAAGCACACGGTGTTGGTGCGATAACACCAGCGTGCCGTGAAACCTAAGGCTGCCTTCCTCAATGACAATTGGGGCGTGATTGCCGATCGCGGGCACTTTGCGGCATCCAATCCAACGGATTGGATGCGGGCCATCATCATGGGTTTCGACCATCATACCGACCCTTAGCTTTTCAATCGCAATATCCCCCTCGGTCGTTCTGATTTTTGTGCCGCGGGCAAAGCAAGGCACAGTGGTGATTGTGACAAAGGCGGTGTCGGTGATGCCGTCTGAATTGGTCGCGGTATAGGTGAAATTGCGGATAACTGTGTCACCCTTGGGAAGGGCGGGTGCTGTGACCGACAATTTGCCATCGGGCAAGAGTGTGATCTGATGACCAGAGGCAAGGGTTATTGTTTCCCCCGCGCGAATGTCTTGGCCGTTGATTTGGGTGACAGCCATTGTTGCGCTGTCATTGGCCAAAACATCTAAAGTGCTGGTGGCGCGCTGTGCGATGCGCAGGCTGTCATCAGCACTCAGCGCCATGCCTTGAATACTGCCACCCGCGATGAGGATTGCTGAATCAAGGGTTGGATCACCAACATCGGTGATGCCAATTTTGAGCGTATTGATCGCACCGACCGAGACAGGGAAACTCACGCGAAGCGTGGCGGTGAACCCATCCATTTCGGTATTATAGGTGCCGCTGGCATTGTCGATGTAGAGCGTGCTGTTAGAGTTGTCAGAAACAGAATTGATTGAGGCCAAGGTAAAGACAGGGGACGTGACCTTGGTGCCGTTGATCCAAATGCCGACCTGATCATTGAAAATCGAGCCTACAAATTCAAGATATTCTTCTGAGGCGAAGGTAAATTGCAGCGACATTTGCGCATTGTCGGGGATAAAATCCACCTCCAAGATGCTTGCGTCATATGTGCGCCGCGCGGCGATGGTTTCAAAATCGGTATCACGCCCGCCGCCCGTTATGCCTGTCGTATCAAGGGATTGGTTGGTGGCCCCTGAGCCATTGGTTAAATCGCTGACAAAGCCCGTAGACAGAACAACGCCCGTATCGGATGAGGTCAGGCGCGATGAGGTGCTGTCACCCCCCATCCAAATCGCTGACGAGGCATTATTGCCATAATAGCGGGCATCCAGGATGGAAACGTCATCGTGGAAGATGGTATACGCCATTTTGAGCGCAGATGCGCCTGTATTGAGCGCCAGTTCCTGTGCGCTTCCCATACCCCTAGCCCATGCCAAGGCATGGTAAATTCAGGCAAATCAGGCGCCCCTAAGCACCTTCATGTCCGTCTGATTTACAGCGGATTTTCCGCTCGGCCTGCCTCGGCTTATTGTTATTGGTATGATGCTATCACAAAATTATCTCTATTGTTAATATATTTATGCGATGCGCCCTGTAATTCTTCTGCATATAGTGGTTTGACCAAGATATCAGTTTTCTGTTTGTCTCTTGGCCAAGGGGCGCGTAACCCTAACGCCTGACGCCTTTGGAGAAATCGGATATGGCCGACACCCGCCTTGATCCTGTTCTATTGACCGCAGATTTGCTGCGTTGCCCCTCTGTCACGCCAGAGGAGGGCGGCGCATTGGCGCTGTTGCAAACTGTGTTAGAGGCGGCAGGGTTTGAGTGCCGCCGCGTAGATCGAAATGGCACAGCAAATCTTTTTGCGCGCTTTGGGCCCAAAGGTCATGCGCGCAGTTTTGGCTTTAATGGACATACCGATGTTGTGCCAATTGGGGCCGAAGCGGATTGGAGCCACCCGCCCTTTGACGCGGTGCGCGAGGGGGATTGGCTTTATGGGCGTGGCGCGACCGATATGAAATCGGGCGTTGCGGCCTTTGTCGCGGCTGCGGTCGATATGGTGCAAACCGCCCCGCCTGATGGCGCGATTATTCTGGCCATTACGGGCGATGAGGAAGGCCCCGCCACGGATGGAACAGTGGCGCTTTTGGAGTGGATGGAGTCTCAAGGCGAAGCGATGTCGGTTTGCCTTGTGGGCGAGCCGACTTGTCCAGAAACCTTGGGCGATATGATCAAAATCGGGCGGCGCGGGTCAATCAATGCGCAGATTACAGTGGCGGGCAAGCAAGGCCATGTCGCCTATCCGCATAAGGCGCAAAATCCAATGCCTGCCATGGCCGCGCTTGCGGATCGTCTGTCGCGCCATGTTCTGGATGAGGGGACAGCGCATTTTGACCCGTCCAACCTACAAATTACGGCGATTGAGACAGGGAATCCCGCCAGCAATGTGATCCCTGCGCGCAGTGAAATGCGGCTCAACATTCGTTTTAATGATTTGCATTCAGGCGCATCTTTGGATGCATGGTTGCAACGTGAATGCGCCGAAGTTGCGGCTGTGCATGGCGTTCATATTGCCTGCGAAACCCGTATTTCGGGCGAGGCGTTTTTGACCGAGCCTGGCGCGTTCTCTGACCTGATCGCGGCGGCAGTGGCGCAGCAAACTGGACTTCAGCCTATTTTGTCGACCACAGGCGGCACATCGGATGCCCGATTTGTGCAGCGCCATTGCCCCGTGGTGGAATTTGGTCTTGTCGGCCATCGGATGCATGAGGTTGATGAGCGGGTATCTTGTCAAGATATCCAAGGCCTGACCGTGATCTATTCCGACATTTTGCGCCGCTATTTCGAAGGCTAAGGCTGGCCTCAAAAATCCCTCTCGAAAAAAGAACAAAACGTGAATATCTTTGCGGTATGGGATTCGCAGAGCTTGCCGCATTGTCCAATTTTTCTTTTCTTCAGGGTGGATCGCATCCTGAAGAATATACTGTGCGCGCGGCAGATTTGGGGCTTCATGCTTTGGCGATTGCTGATGTGAATTCGGTTTCGGGCATCGTGCGGGCGCATAGCGAATTGCGCCGTATCGCGCGTGAGATTGCGGCGCGGCGCGCGGCGGATGCTGATTTGCACGGGCCACCGCGCCCCGCCCATATTCCCTCCGCCCCGCGCGCACCAATTTTCACCTGTCCGCGGCTTTTGCCTGCCGCGCGATTGGTTTTCCCTGATGGGCTAGAGATTGTTGCCCTCGCCCGCACGCGGGAAGGTTGGGGAAATCTGTGCCGTATTCTGTCCAAGGGTCAGTTGCGCGCAGAAAAAGGGCAGTGCTTGCTTGCTCTCGAGGATTTGCTTTCGCATGCAGCAGGGCTGGAATTGGTTGTGCTCAGTGATCGAAACGCCCATTTCCCACCGCATCATGCAGGGGCTTGGCATAATGCGCTGCCCCAATTGGCGGCGCGGTTCGCGGGGCATATTTGGCTTGCCCTTAGCCCCTATTATGACGGGCAGGACGCGTTACGTTTTGCCGCGATTGCACGGCGGGCAGAGGCGTTATCCCTGCCGCTTGTGGCCTCTGGTGCGCCGATGATGCATCACGCCCGCCGCCGCCGTTTGGTGGATGTCCTTAGCGCCATTCGCAAAGGCATTCGTTTGGTTGATCTCGGACGTCATGCGCAGGTCAATGCCGAACAGCGGTTGCGCAGCCTGTCGCAGATGCGCCGCTTGTTTCACGATTATCCCCGCGCTCTTGCGGCAACGCGCTTGATCGCGCGGCGCTGCCAGTTTCAACTGGATCAATTGCGCTATGAATACCCATCCGAGATTTCTGATGGCGAAACCCCACAGTCCCGCCTTGAACGATTGGCGTGGAAGGGGCTTGCATGGCGCTATCCAAGGGGTATCCCTGAGCGTGCGCAGACCCTCATGACCCATGAATTGGCGCTGATCGATAAGCTTGGTTATGCGCCCTATTTTTTGACAGTGCATGATATTGTCGCTTTCGCGCGCGGGCGTGGGATTTTGTGTCAAGGGCGCGGGTCTGCGGCCAATTCCATCACGTGTTATGCTTTGGGCGTGACCTCTGTCTCTCCTGAAATTGGCACGATGGTGTTTGAGCGATTTGTCTCAGAGGCTCGTGATGAGCCACCCGATATTGATGTTGATTTCGAGCATGAACGCCGCGAGGAGGTGATTCAATGGATTTACACCCGCTATGGTCGTCACCGTGCAGGGATTTGCGCCACAGTGATCCATTATCGCGGCAAGCGTGCCATTCGTGAAGTTGGCCGCGCAATGGGTTTGAGCGAAGATATCCTATCCGCACTTTCAAGCCAGATTTGGGGATCATGGGGGTCAGGTGAATTGCAGGATGCCCGACTGCGCGAAATCGGTCTTGATCCTGATAACCCCCATTTGCGCTTGGTGATGGATTTGGTGGGCCAGATTATCGGCTTCCCCCGCCATCTCAGCCAGCATGTGGGGGGCTTTGTGATTACCGAAGGGCGGCTTGATGCGCTTGTGCCCATAGAAAATGCCACGATGGAGGATCGCACCATCATCGCATGGGATAAGGATGATATTGACGCCTTGGGCATTTTGAAGGTCGATGTTTTGGCCTTGGGAATGCTCAGTTGTTTGCGCAAATCCTTTGATCTTTTGCGGGGTCATTATGGGCGGGATTTTGATCTGGCCACCCTGCCCGCCGAGGATGGCCGCGTCTATGATATGCTGTGCAAAGCAGACAGTCTGGGTGTGTTTCAGGTGGAATCGCGCGCGCAGATGAATTTTTTGCCGCGTATGCGCCCACGTTCTTTCTATGATCTGGTGATCCAAGTGGCGATCATCCGACCTGGGCCTATTCAGGGCGATATGGTGCATCCCTTCATTCGCCGCCGCAATGGGGAGGAGGCGGTCGAGTTTCCCTCTGATGCGTTGGGCGCAGTGTTGCGCAAGACCTTGGGCGTGCCCTTGTTTCAAGAACAGGCAATGCAAATCGCAATTGTCGGGGCCAGTTTCACCCCGACCGAGGCCGATGCGCTGCGCCGTGCCTTGGCCACGTTCAAGAAAAAGGGTCATGTCTCGGAATTTCGGGCGCGGTTTTTGCGAGGCATGCAGAATAACGGATATGATCCCGATTTCGCCGCGCGCTGCTTTGCGCAGATCGAAGGGTTCGGCGCCTATGGTTTTCCTGAAAGCCATGCCGCAAGTTTCGCGCTTTTGGTTTATGCCAGCGCATGGATCAAATGCCATTACCCTGCCGTTTTTGCCTGCGCTTTGCTGAACAGCCAACCGATGGGGTTCTATTCGCCTGCACAGATTGTGCGTGATGCACAGGCGCATGGCGTGGAGGTGCGACCTGTCTGTGTCAATCTCAGCGCATGGGATCACACGCTCGAACCAGAGGGGACAGGCGCGCTTGCACTAAGATTGGGGCTGCGGCAGATCAGAAGCCTGTCCGAGGAGGACGCGCATTGGGTCATTGCCGCGCGTGGCAACGGCTATCTCAGTCCGCGTGATTTATGGCGTCGTGCGGGTCTGTCGCAAAAACCTTTGCGGGCCTTGGCCGAGGCAGATGCTTTTGCCGCGCTTGGGTTTGATCGCCGCGCGGCACTTTGGGAATTGCGCGGGCTTGGCCCTGCACAAGATTTGCCGCTTTTTGCCCGTGACCTTGAGGGCGAGGCGCATAACGAGGCCACGCCAAATTTGCCACAGATGACCGAAGGTGAAGCCGTGATCGAAGATTACGCGAGCCTGCGGTTGACGTTGAAACGTCACCCCGTTGCGTTTTTGCGTGGAAAACTGAGCCCAAATTGGGTGGCGCGCTTATAGGCCGAATTTTGTGGCGTGCGCGCCCACAGATTTCATCACCCGCACCAATTCTTGGCTGATACCAGGCTCAGACAGGGCATGGCCCGCAGCCTTGACCATCTGCAAACGACCCGAAGGCCAACGCGCGGAAAGGCTATAGGCGGATTGGGGCGGACAAATCATGTCATAGCGCCCTTGCACGATCACGCCGTGAATATGGGCGATGCGATGCATATTCTTTAAAATCTGTCCGTCTTCTTCGAGAAAGCCGCGATTGACGAAATAATGGTTCTCAAGCCGCGCGAAGGCGCGGGCGTAATCGGCGGGGCAATCGCCCCCTTGGCCATCGCTTTCGATAGACGCCAGTGCGTTTTCCCATGCGGCCCAAGCCCGCGCATAACGGGTTTCCACCATCATATCGCCTGAGAAAAGGCGGCGGTTATAGGCGGTAATTAAATCGCCACGCTCATCTTCGGGGATCAGCGAAACGAAGCGCTGCCATTGTTCTGGCCAGAATTGACCCGCGCCGCCGCCATAAAACCAATCCAACTCGCGTTGCATCGACAAAAATACACCGCGCAAGGCCAAATAGGCCACAGATTGCGGATGGGTTTGCGCATAGATCAAGGCAAGGGTCGCACCCCAAGAGCCGCCAAATACGGCCCATTTTTCAATGCCAAGTGTGTTGCGGATGCGCTCAATATCTTCGACCAGATGCCATGTGCTGTTGCCTCGGATAGCCGCATGGGGCCGCGAGCGGCCACAACCGCGCTGGTCAAACAGGATAATTCGCCAGACCGAAGGGTCAAAATAGCGCCGCATGGCAGGGCTACACCCGCCGCCTGGGCCGCCATGCAACACCACAACGGCAGGGCCGTTTGGGTTTCCGCATTGCTCCATATAAATCTGGTGACCTTCGCCAACATCCAACATTCGCTGATCGAACGGGTCGATCGGCGGAAAGAGATGCTGCACTGCGCGCTTTTGGCCCGTGAACTTATCCATAAGCTTCCTATATAGGACATAAGACCCAACCTAACAGTCCCAAACCCCTTGGCAAGGCTTTGAGCATAGAATGACGGACAAGACTGGCACAATTGACCCTGCGGAAATCGCAAAATTCGAGGCGATGGCCGCCGAATGGTGGGATCCAAACGGGAAATTCCGACCGTTGCACATGATGAACCCTGTGCGGCTTGACTATATCACGCGCCAGATCGCGGCCGAATTCGGGCGGGATCTAACGGTTGAGCGACCCTTAGAGGGGCTGCGTCTCTTGGATATTGGCTGTGGGGGTGGGCTTCTATCTGAACCCATGGCACGGCTTGGCGCCGATGTGGTGGGTGCAGATGCGGCTGAGCGCAACATTCCTGTGGCACGGGTTCATGCCGAGCAATCAGGCCTGACGATTGATTATCGCCACACAAGCGCTGAGGCCCTTGCCGCAGCAGGTGAGCAATTCGATGTCGTCCTCAATATGGAAGTGGTTGAACATGTGGCCGATCCACAGGCCTATTTGACTGCTTGCCATGATTTGCTGAAATCAGGCGGGCTGATGCTGTGCTCAACCATCAACCGCAATCCCAAAAGCTTTGCCATGGCGATTGTGGGCGCGGAATATATCATGCGTTGGCTGCCAAAAGGCACGCATGAATGGTCAAAATTCATCACGCCCGATGAGTTATTCAAAATGATCGAGATTGCAGGGCTGAGGCCCGTGGATCGCAAGGGCTATGTGTTCAATCCGATTTCTTGGGGTTGGTCGATCTCGGATCGCGATTTGTCAGTGAATTACGTCACCGCATCCATTCGCCCCTAACCGCGCAGGTCGGTATCATCTTCAAGGCGCACCCGCATCTCGCGCAAAACAGGCAGGGCTGCGCGAACTTTGGCCGCACCGATGGCTTCGATCGTATCCGACAAAATAGGTGCAATCGCCTGTAGCGCGGCATCGCGCGCGGAACGCCCCGCGGGGCTGATGGTCACAAATTTACGGCGGGCATCGTCCCAATCGGGACGGATATGGATATGTCCCGCCCATTCCAAGCGGTTCAGCGTGTTGGTCATCGCACCACGGGTGACGTGAAACAGCCGCGCAAGCTGAGCAGGTGTGCGCTCCTCATTGGCACGGGCCAAGTGGTTCAGCACAGAAAAATGGCTCAGTTCCATACCTTTTGGCAGCGCCTTGGACAGGCGGTTTCGGGCCAATTGATCAGCCATGAACAATTCGCTGAACAGCGCGATAGAGAGGGGATCACTGGTGTCACTCATGGCGCGGACTAGACCCTATGCCAGCCTTTTGGTGCAAGGGAAATCGTTAAAAACACTAGAAATTTAAGCAGAAAGCAATGGATCAAGCTTGCCCTGACGCTCAAGTGCCGCGAGATCATCATAACCGCCTATGTGTTGGTCATTGATAAAAATCTGCGGCACAGTGTGACGATCATGGGCGCGTGCCATCATATCTTGGCGCAGTTTTGGGTCACGGCTGACATCAGTCTCGACAAAGCTGACATCCTTGCTTGCTAAAAGGCGTTTGGCAGCGTGGCAATAGCCGCAAAGTGGGCTTGTGTAGATTTCAATCTGTGCCATCTGCCTGTCTCCTATCTGCTACGCTGCTTTTGTCGCGCGGGCCATAACCAGCACATATATCGGCCCTGCGCCGCCCAAGCGCAAGGCGTGGGTTGCAGACCAAAGGGTCGTGCCTGAGGTCATCACATCATCAATCAAAATGACCGCCCGTCCCCGCAACCTTTCACTATGGCGCGGGGTTAGGGCCAGCGCCTCGTCTAAATTGGCAAAACGGGCTTCCGCGCCCAGCCCATCTTGGGAGGCCGTTCTGCGCAGACGATATAACGCATCAGGCAGGCAGGTGATTGCGTGTTCACGGAACTGGGGCGTTCTACAGATATGCTGCGCGAGGAGAGCGGATTGATTGAACCGCCGCTGCAGCAAACGCAACGTGTGTAGGGGGATGGGAACCAGAAGTGGGTTTTGACCAAGCCACTCTTGCGCCTTCTCGGCCATCCAAGAACTGGCCGCACGGCAAATATCGGCGCGGTCGCCATGTTTGAGCGCAAGCACAAGCGCGCGTCCTGTCCCCTCATATCGCAGCACGGCGCGGCCTGCATCCCATGGCGGCGGGCGCATGAGACATGCATCACAAAGATCACTCGGCGCAGCCTCCTCTCCAATCAATTCATCGCCGCAGGCGTGACAGCAGGATTTGCCAATAAATTGAGCCTCCGCCCAACAGGGGCCACAAAGACCATAAGGGATTTCAACCCTGTCACCGCAGCGCAGGCAATCAGGTGGAAAGGCCCATGTTTTGGCCCGATCAAGGATTTGCAAACGGGACGCGAACACTTACATAACCCCTCTAAGTTTTCAAAAAGCCTGAGACCATAGTCGTGACTGAACCCCTTCCGCCAAAATTGACCGACCCGCAGGCCTTGGCCCGTGCCCGCGCCCGTGCGCGATTGGATCGGGCTGGGTTCTTGCATGACGAGGTCAAGCTTGAGCTTGAAGAAAGACTGGCAGACGTTAACAGGCGCTTTACCGCGCCCGTTTTGATTGCGCCTTTTGTGGCGTATTGGGCAGATTTTATGCCCGAAGCCCCTCGCGTTCTGCCCCAAGAGGACTTGGGCTTGACCGAAGGGGCCCATGATCTGGTGATCCACGCGATGGCGTTGCATTGGGCCGATGATCCCGTGGGGCAACTTGTGCAAGCGGCCCGTGCGCTGAAACCTGATGGGCTGTTTCTCGGGGTGTTTTTTGGCGGTGAAAGCCTGACCGAATTGCGAGATGTTCTGCGCCAAGCCGAAATTGCTGTAATGGGCGGCTTGTCGCCGCGCGTGGCCCCGATGGGGGACTTGCGTGATATGGGCGGGCTCTTGGGGCGTGCGGGTTTTGCCCTGCCTGTGGCCGATACATTGCGCAAAACCATCAGTTATCGAGATATTTTTCACCTGATTGGCGATTTGCGCGATATGGGGGAAACCAATGTGCTTGACGCGCGTCACCGCGCCGCCCCCCCGCGTGATTTATTCACGTGCGCCGATGAAATTTACAAAAAAACTTATCCATTCGAAGAAAATCGCATCCGATCCACTGTTGAGATCGTATTCCTTTCAGGATGGAAACCAGATGCCAGTCAACAAAAGCCGCTTCGACCTGGTTCGGCGCAGGCGAGATTGGCAGACGCGCTTGGCGTGACCGAATTTGATGAAACCGCCCGACCTGTGGAAAACGGGTCGTAAAAGGGTGGCCGTTTTTTGTTGTCTGGGTTAGTCAGGCTGAAGAAAGAAGTGCGATAAAAGATGAATATGATGCAAAACGCGACTGAAGCTGCTACGCCGCACGCACCCGCTGATCACCCAAAGGTGAAGTTCGGCAAGATCGGTGTGCTTTTGGCAAATTTGGGCACGCCAGATCATTATGATTACTGGTCAATGCGCCGCTATTTGAACGAATTCCTCTCAGATCGCCGCGTGATTGATTACAGCCCGTGGATTTGGCAACCGCTTTTGCAATTGGTGATTTTGACCAAGCGTCCGTTTTCTTCGGGGGCGGCTTATAAATCTATTTGGAATGAAGAGCAGGACGAAAGCCCGCTGATGACCATTACCAAAGATCAGACCGCAAAGATTAAGTCTGAAATGGCGGCGCTTTATGGCGATCAGGTCGAGGTGGATTTCTGTATGCGGTATGGCAACCCATCGACCAAATCCAAAGTGGATGAAATGGTTGCAAAAGGTTGCACGAAAATCTTGTTTTTCCCCCTTTATCCTCAATATGCGGGCGCGACTTCGGCCACAGCTTGCGACCAATTCTTTCGCGCACTGACGGATATCAAATGGCAACCGACCGTGCGCACAGTCGAGGCCTATTACGAGCATCCGCTCTATATTGAGGCTTTGGCGCAGTCGGTTGAGCGGTCCTACGCAAAGATTGAAGACCGCCCCGATGTCTTGGTGGCCTCCTATCACGGCGTCCCCAAGCGTTATTTGATGGAGGGCGATCCCTATCATTGCCAGTGCCAAAAAACCTCACGCCTGCTGAAAGAGCGTTTGGGTTGGTCTGACGGTGAGATTGTCACGACATTCCAAAGCCGTTTTGGCCCCGAAGAGTGGCTCAAGCCCTACACAGTCGAAGAAGTGGCGCGGTTGGCCGAAGCGGGCAAGAAAAAGATTGCGGTGATTGCCCCTGCATTCTCGGCCGATTGCATCGAGACTTTGGAAGAGATCAACGAAGAAATCCACGAAAGCTTTGAAGAGGCAGGCGGCGAGCAGTTTACCTATATCCCCTGCCTCAACGATGATGACGCGCATATCAAGGCATTGGTTGCTGTCGCGCAGGATCACCTCAAAGGGTGGATTGGCGGCTAAAGCCAGTCGCGCAGGATCGGAATCAAAGGGATATCTGCAGGTGGCATCAGGTAGTCGCGCAAATCTTTTGCGCGTACCCATTTCAGCGCCTGCCCTTCGCGCGATTGCGGGATACCGCCCCATTTGCGGCAGGCAAAAAGCGGCATAAGCAGATGGAATTTCTCGTAGCTGTGGCTGGCAAAGCATAACGGCGCAAGGCAGCTTTGCCACGTTTCAATGCCCAATTCCTCGTGCAATTCTCGGATCAAGGCAGCCTCGGGGGTTTCGCCCTCTTCAACCTTACCGCCCGGAAACTCCCAAAGACCGGCCATGGATTTCCCCTGAGGCCGTTGCGCCAAAAGCACACGGCCCTCGCCATCAATCAACGCCGCTGCAGAGACAAGCACCGTTTTCATGAGCGATAATCCGCATTGATGCTGATATAGCCATGGGTCAGGTCGCAGGTCCAAACTGTGGCCGCCCCCATGCCAAGGCCCATATCCACGGTGATGCGCAATTCCTGCTGTTTCATATAGGCGGCCCCTTGCTCTTCTCTGTAATCGGGGCTGACCCAGCCATTTTCAGCCACCAAAATATCACCGAACTTGATGGTCAGGCGGTCACGATCTGCGACTGCGCCAGATTTGCCGACCGCCATGACAACACGACCCCAATTTGGGTCCTCGCCTGCCGCCGCGGTTTTCACAAGTGGGCTGTTGGCAATCGCGCGGGCAACACGATCTGCATCCGCGTCATTTGCCGCGCCTGTGACCTGCACTTCAATCAGTTTGGTTGCGCCTTCCCCATCGCGCACCAATTGCAAGGCAAGGTCTTTGAGAACCGCCTCAAGGGCCGCATAAAACGCCTTTGCATCTGTGCTGTCCAAATCGGCAATCTGGGGATTGCCTGCCTTGCCTGTCGCGGCCACCATCAAACTGTCCGAGGTTGAGGTGTCGCTGTCCACTGTCACCGCGTTAAAGCTGCGTTTGGTGGCTTGCGATAACATGGATTGCAGCGCGCCACGCGAAATCGCGGCATCGGTAAAGACATAGGCCAACATTGTGGCCATATCTGGCGCGATCATGCCCGAGCCTTTGGCAAAGCCCGCGATTTTCACCTCATGGCCCGAGAGGGTCAGGGTTTCTGTCGCGCCTTTGGGGAAAGTGTCGGTGGTCATAATCGCCCGCGCCGCACCATCTGCCCCGTCAGCATCCAGTTTGCCCGCCAATTCCGCCAAGATATGCGTAATTTTTTCGGGGGCGAAGGGCTCACCAATCACCCCCGTTGACGCGCTGAACACATGAGTGGCAGGAATACCCAAAACACGGCCCGCCTCGGCGGTTACCGCCTCGACCGTTTGATCGCCGGCGCGGCCTGTAAAGGCGTTGGAATTTCCAGAATTTACAACAATTCCAAAGCCTTGATCGCTGCTTTTCCCCAAAGCGGCCAACTTGCGCTCACAATCGAGGACAGGTGCGGAGCGCGTGGAGGATCGGGTAAAGGCACCTGCGACTGATGCCCCTGCACAAATCTCGACCAACATGACATCGGTGCGGTTTTGATACCGCACCCCCGCCGCGCCACTGGCAAAGCGCACCCCATCAATGCGGGGCAATGCAGGAAACCCACCTTTTGGGGCGAGGGGGGAGACAGGAAGCGGGGCTTTTGCCATGATCGGGCCTATGTGAGAGGGGTTACTGTGTCAAAAGATCAATGTTGCGGATGAGGCTCATGTCAATCTCAACCTCTGGCCGCGCGATCTCGGCCGCTTCGGTCAATTCCGCAAGATAGGCGTCAACGCGCTGACGGCGCAGTTCTTCCTCAAGATCGGCGCGCACATCTTCTAGCGCGGGGGGCGCACTGATGCGCGACTCGTTCAGTTTCACAACGTGCCAACCAAATTGGGTTTGGACAGGCGCGGAAATTTCCCCCGCCTCTAGGCCTGCTACGGCAGTTTCAAATTCTGGCACCATCATGCCCGTGCCGAACCACCCCAAAGCGCCGCCATTTGGGCCAGAGGGGCCTGTTGAGAATTCTTGCGCCAAAGCAACAAAATCAGCGCCATCATTCAATTGATCAATCAGGCTTTGCGCCTCTTCTTCGGTTGCGACCAGAATATGGCTTGCATTCCATTCCTGATCACCGCCTGCATCCGCGAAATTTGCGTCATAGAGGGCTTGGACATCCGCATCTGCGATTGTGTCAAAGGCAATCGCATCAATGGCGACACTGGCCAAAAACGCACGATCTTCGTTTTCCATGGTCAGTTTTGTGCGCGCGTCTTCCGAGCCGCGCAGCGAGTCTGCGACAACCTCCTGTTGGATCAGCTGATCCAACATTCCATTATAGAGAACCTCGTCTGGCAATTCTTGATATTGCGCGGGCAGCATCGCGCGCATTGCAATCAAATGACCCAAAGTGATGTCGGTGCCGTTGACCGTTGCCAAGACTGTGCTGGCGTCTTGCGCCGCCACTGGGGCTGCGAGGGAGAGGGAAATTGCGGCGGAGACAAGCAGGCGTTTCATAGAACAGTCCTTTTATTACGGGCGTAATCCTTCGCGCCCACGTTGACAGGCCAAAAGCGGGCGCTTATGTCCCATTGCGGTTGGGGACGTTGGCACAGCTTCCTTGATGGGTCTTCTAGACCGCCGCGCGGATGCAAACAACCCGAGCGGAGATCACATTCTTTTGGGTCTGCCATCGCGTGGATCAATTCTGACATAAGGCGTTTTGCATGCTTGGGCTTGGATCTATCGCAAAGAAGATTTTTGGCAGTTCAAATGATCGATTGGTCAAAGCTCAAAGGCCGCTTATTGCAAAGATCAACGCACTTGAGCCTGAGTTTGTCGCCCTCGATGATGCAGGGCTGATAGCAAAAACGGAAGAATTTCGTCAGCGCCATGCCAATGGTGAGAGCCTTGATACGCTATTGCCCGAGGCCTTTGCCAATTGCCGCGAAGCCGCCAAGCGCGCTTTGGGTTTACGCGCCTTTGATGTGCAGTTGATGGGCGGCATTTTCCTTCACCAAGGGAATATTGCCGAGATGAAGACAGGCGAAGGGAAAACTTTGGTTGCGACCTTTCCCGCCTATCTCAACGCTCTGAGTGGCGAAGGCGTGCATGTTGTCACTGTGAACGATTACCTTGCACGGCGAGATGCGGAATGGATGAGCAAGGTTTTCGCCGCGCTTGGCATGACAACGGGCGTGGTTTACCCGCGCCAGCCCGAAGCTGAAAAGCGCGAGGCTTATGCCGCCGACATCACCTACGCCACCAATAACGAGCTTGGGTTCGATTATTTGCGGGACAATATGCGCGGATCGCTGCCTGAGATGGCGCAACGTGGTCACAATTTCGCGATTGTGGACGAGGTTGACTCGATCCTCATCGATGAGGCGCGTACGCCATTGATCATTTCTGGCCCATCTCAAGATCGTTCCGATCTTTATGTGGCGATTGACAAGGTGATCCCTGAGCTGACCGAAGAGCACTATACGCTGGACGAGAAAACGCGCAACGCGACCCTGACCGAGGAAGGCAATGACTTTCTCGAACAGCGCCTTGCCGAAGCGGGCCTCTTGCCTGAGGGGCAAAGCCTCTATGACCCTGAAAGCACATCGCTTGTGCATCACGCGACCTGCGCGTTGCGGGCGCAAAAGGTGTATCTAAAAGATCGCGATTATCTGTTGCGCGGCGATGAGGTGGTCTTGGTCGATGAATTCACGGGCCGTATGATGCCAGGTCGGCGCCTGTCTGATGGGCTGCATCAGGCCATCGAAGCCAAGGAAGGCGTTGCGATCCAACCTGAGAATGTGACCTTGGCTTCGGTGACATTCCAAAATTACTTCCGCCTCTACAAAAAATTGGGCGGCATGACGGGCACAGCGGCAACCGAAGCCGAAGAATTTTTTGAAATTTACAAACTTGGCGTTGTTGAGGTTCCAACCAACCGCCCTGTGGCGCGGATTGATGACCATGATCAGGTCTATCGCACCGCCGCCGAGAAATATAACGCCATCGTAGAGTCGATCCGCGAAGCGCATGAAAAGGGTCAACCTGTTTTGGTCGGCACAACCTCGATTGAGAAATCTGAGATGCTGAGCGGCCTTTTGACCAAGGCAAAGTTGCCGCATAATGTTTTGAACGCGCGTCAGCATGAGCAGGAAGCGCAGATTGTGGCAGATGCGGGCAAATTGGGCGCGATCACTATTGCGACCAATATGGCGGGGCGCGGCACCGATATTAAACTGGGCGGCAATGTCGAGTTGAAGGTGATGGATGCCATCGCCGCAAATCCTGATGCTGACCCTGAAAAACTGCGCGCTGAAATTGAAGAAACCCACAAAGCCGATGAAGAAGCCGTGAAGGCGGCAGGTGGTCTGTATGTTCTGGCAACAGAGCGTCATGAAAGCCGCCGTATCGACAACCAGTTGCGCGGTCGTTCGGGCCGTCAGGGCGATCCGGGTCGTTCAGCGTTTTACCTATCGCTCGAAGATGATCTGATGCGGATTTTTGGGTCAGAACGTCTTGAAAAGATGTTGACCACGCTCGGTCTGGCCGAAGGTGAGGCAATTGTGCATCCTTGGGTCAACAAATCCTTGGAGCGCGCGCAGGCCAAGGTTGAAGGGCGCAACTTCGACATCCGCAAGCAGTTGCTGAAATTCGATGATGTGATGAATGAACAGCGCAAAGTCATCTTTGGCCAGCGCATGGATATCATGGCCTCCGATGATATTGAGGATATCGTCAAGGATATGCGCTATGAGGTGATCACTGATATGGTCGACACTTATATGCCACCGCGATCCTATGCAGATCAGTGGGATGTTGAGGCGATGGCACAGGCCTGCCGTGAGACATTGTCACTCGATCTTCCGATCCCCGCATGGGCCGAAGAAGACGGCGTAGATCAGGACGTGGTGATTGAACGCCTTGAGGAAGCCGCCGAAAAATTCATGAGCGACAAAGCCACTGCCTTTGGTGCCGAGCAGATGCGCAATATCGAAAAACAGGTATTGTTGCAGACAATCGACCAGAAATGGCGCGATCACCTATTGAAATTGGAACATTTGCGCTCAGTCGTGGCATTCCGTGGTTATGCGCAGCGCGACCCGTTGAACGAATATAAATCCGAGGCGTTCCAATTGTTCGAGGGCCTGTTAGATGGGCTTCGTCAGGAAGTGACGCAGAAACTTGGCCGCATCCAACCGCTCAGCCCCGAGCAGCAGGCAGAATTGATCCGTCAATTGCAAGCACAGGCCGCAGCGCAGCAGCAAGCCGCCTTGAAAGCCGCGGATGAGGCTGAAGCGAAAGCAAGCGGTAATGATACAGGCTTTGATGAGACGCGTCCTGAAACATGGGGCAATCTTGGCCGCAATGATGCCTGCCCCTGTGGATCGGGAAAGAAGTTCAAGCATTGTCACGGGCGTTTGGCCTGATTTTAAATCAGACCCTCCGCGCGAAAGCTGACCTCGCGGCTTGGCGTGATGATGATATAGTCATGCAGGGTCAGACCCATCATTTTGCTTGCCTCTCCCAAATGTCGGGTCAGGGCAATATCGCCTGTGCTTGGGGTCGGGTCGCCTGACGGATGATTGTGAACCACCACCAGTGCTGAGGCGCTCATCTCAAGCGCGCGCTTGATAACTTCGCGGGGATAGAAGGGCGCGTGATCCACGGTGCCGCGGCTGTGCTGCTCATCGGCGATGAGGTGGTTTTTGCGGTCAAGGTAGAAAACCCGCACCTCCTCAACATCACGGTGCGCCATGGTCGCGCGGCAATAATCCATCACAGTTTGCCATGAGCCCAAGATCGGGCGGTCATCAAGCTGTTTGCGGGTAATCGTTTCCGCCACAGCCTGCGTTAGGCGTAAATGGGCAATCGTATCTTCGGTCATATGGGTGACGGATTTCAGGCGTTGGTCACTGGCGCACAGAACGCGTGCAAGGCTGCCATGTTGCCGTAACAGCGTGGCCGCCATCCGCGCAGAGGGTGCGTTTGGCGCTGCCGCCGCCAATAGCCGTGCGAGAAGATCATGCTGTGCTGCATCAACTGCAACCCTGCGCAATTTCGGCGGGGGCACGGTGCGGTCATGGGCAAGGGTCAACTCGGGTTTTGTCATACCCGCACCATCCATCAGAATGGTTAATCAGCGATTAAACGCGTCAGCGCCACGTGGGGTGGAATTTCCCAGAGGGTGACAGGGTGAAAATTTCAAACCCGTCCGCTGTCACGCCAACTGAATGTTCAAACTGTGCGGACAGGGATTTATCCCGTGTCACAGCTGTCCATTCATCTGCCAAAACTTTGGTTTCGGGACGGCCAAGGTTCACCATGGGCTCAATGGTGAAGAACATCCCCTCTTCCAAGACGGGGCCTGTGCCCGCGCGGCCATAATGAAGAACATTTGGCGGTGCGTGAAAGACCTGACCCAACCCATGACCGCAGAAATCACGCACCACGCTCATGCGATTGGCTTCGACATAGGTTTGAATCGCATGGCCAATATCCCCGAACGTGGCCCCAGGACGCGCGATTTCAATCCCTTTGAAGAGGGCGTCATGGGTCACTTGGATCAGGCGTTCTGCTTTGCGGTTCAGATTGCCTGCCACATACATGCGGCTTGTGTCGCCAAACCACCCATCCACGATGACGGTCACATCAATGTTCAGGATGTCCCCATCCTTAAGGGTTTTGGGGCTGGGGATGCCGTGGCAGACCACATGGTTGACCGAGATGCAGCTTGCGTGTTTATACCCACGATATCCGATGGTTGCAGATTTCGCGCCCGCCGCATTGACCATATCCTCAATCGCTTGATCTAAGGCTTCGGTCGTGACGCCTGGCTCTACCATGGGCGCGATGTCGTCAAGAATGCGCGCGGCCAGTGCGCCCGCTGCATGCATCCCAGCAAAGCCTGCATCATCGTGAATGCGAATTCCGTCTTTGGTCACGCGGCCTTTGAAATCGTCCAAAACATCTGCTCCTGTCATCTCGCACCAGATTACGGTTTTTGGCGCTTGAATTCTAGCCAAGCCCGCCACGCGATGACGCGTTGCGGCATGACAGGGCTTGGCCTATACCGCAGGCAGGGTGCATGACAAGTGGGGGTTCTCAAAATGGCACAACCAACCGCAGCGATGTTGGTGATCGGGGATGAAATCCTATCGGGACGCACACGCGATGCGAATATGCACCATTTGGCCAATGAATTGACCGCAAAAGGGATTGCACTGAAGGAGGTGCGCATCGTCTCGGATGATCATCCGGGCATTGTTGAGGCCCTCAATGCGCTGCGCGGGTCTTATGATCATGTGTTCACCTCTGGCGGTATTGGGCCAACGCATGACGACATCACCGCTGATGCGGTTGCGGGGGCTTTTGGCGTGCATATTGATGTGCGGGCGGATGCGCGGGCCTTGTTGCAAGCCCATTATGATGCCCGCGGGCAAGAGTTAAACGAAGCCCGCCTGCGCATGGCGCGTATTCCTGATGGCGCGGCTTTGATCGACAATCCCGTCTCCACCGCACCCGGGTTTCAGATCGAAAATGTCTATGTGATGGCGGGGGTGCCTTCGGTCTTTCAGGCGATGGTGGCTTCGGTCATGCCGCGCTTGACAGGTGGCGCGCCCTTGATCAGTCACAGCATCCGCCTAGAGATGGGTGAAGGCGATATTGCAGGGCCATTGGGCCAAATTGCGGCCCAATTTCCCGATGTTTCAATCGGCTCTTACCCCTATCAATTGAACGGGGTGTATGGGGCAAATATCGTGCTGCGCAGTTCTGATGAGGGGATGCTTCAACGTGCCATCGCAGAAATGGCGCGCGCTTTTCCGCAGGGCGTTTGATATGGGCGCGGCCTGTTCCGACATGCTGCCTGATGAGGGCCGTTTGTTTATGGCGTTAGATGCCACTTGGCCCGCCAAAACTTACCAAACTGATGGGCTTTTGACCTTTCGTGAGGGGGCAGGCGGCGGCAGTCGTGTATCTGCGGCCAGTTGGGACGGCCAAGATGCGCTCGATGAGACAACGCTCAACAAGGCCGAGGCCCGTATGCAGGCTATGGGGCAGCCGCGCTTATTTATTATTCGCGAAAGCCAATCCGCTTTGGATGCCGCCCTTGGGGCGCGCGGCTATCAGGTCAAAGATCCCGTATGGTTTTACGCGATGGATCTGCGCGGGCGGGATCTGTCTGCGCTGTCTGAGTGCTTTGCTCTTTGGCCGCCCTTGGCCGCGCAAGCGGCAATTTGGGCTGATGGCGGGATAGGGCCCGCGCGCCTAGATGTGATGGCGCGGGCGCCCACCCCGAAAACCACAGTTTTTGCGCGGCAGCAGGATCGCATTGCAGCGACTGGCTTTATCGCCTGTGATGGAGATATCGCCATGCTGCACGCGGTCGAAACCGCCCAATCGGCCCGCCGTCAGGGCGTGGGGCGGCGTGTTATGTGGCACATGGCGCATTGGGCGCAGGCGGAAGGGGCGCAGTGGTTAACACTTGTGACGACCAAGGCCAATCAAGCGGCAAATGGGCTTTATCAATCCATGGGCTTCGAGGTGGTCGGTGCTTATCACTATCGAATCCACCCCGAAGATGCCTGAGAGATTGATCACCAATCCATTGGGCCTTTGTCTTTGAACTGATCAACCAGAAAATCAATGAAGGCGCGCAATTTGAGCTGTGTATAGCGCCCAGGTGGGTAGACTGCGTGCAGGCTTTGTATTTCCATTGGCAGATGTGGCATCGCTTCTTCCACTTCGCCTGCCCGCAGCGCCTCGCCGAAGAGGAAGCTTGGCAAAAAGGCGATACCAAAACCGCCGATTGCCGCTTTCAACAAGGCTTGCCCATCATTGACGGTCAATGCGCCTGTGGAGCGCACAAAACGCCGCTCCCCTGATGGGCCCAAGAGTTTCCAAACATTTCCCTGCGCTTCATTCGAGAAGTGCAGCAAGCGATGTTCATTGAGGTCTTCAATCCGTTCGGGATGACCATGTGCCGCGAAATAGGCAGGGGATCCAATCATGCGCATTGTGGTGTCACAGATACGGCGGGCTTTGAGTGTGCTGTCCTCCATCTCACCCATGCGAATAGCGACATCAAACCCCTCTGAAATCAGTTCTACATGACGATTCTCCAAAACCATGCTCACGGACACTTGCGGATAGGCTTTGAGGAAACCGCCAATGAGGGGCGAGAGATGACCAGACCCAAAATCAGTGGGGACGGTCACGCGTAACAGCCCCGATGGTGCAGACTGCATAGAGGAGACCATCGCATCTGCATCGCCCGCATCATTGATAACGCGACAGGCGCGGTCATAATAAGCCAGACCGATCTCGGTCGGGCTGACGCGGCGGGTGGTGCGATTCAAAAGCCGCGCACCCAAACGGGATTCGAGCGATGAAATATGCTTGGACACGGCGGATTTCGAGATACCCATCTTACGCGCCGCATCGGTGAAGCCGCCTTGGTTCACAACCATTGCGAAGGCTTCCATTTCGGTCAATCTGTCCATCTTTCGTCCTTTGGGCATTGTTCGACTTCCCTCGCAGCATCGTTTCCAAATGGGGCGCTATTGGGGAAAAGAACGGACTAAAGGCGGGAATTATGAGGGAGTGTTGAGGGCAAAAAGGCAAATTTGGGCGTAATTTCCGTGATTTGCCGTAATCCTGCCGATTTTGTTGCCGCATCGTTAACAATTGCCACAAAAAAACGGGCCGCACCTGCGACCCGTTTTGAATGTGATACCTACTTCACGATTTAGTCCCGCAGCAGCTCGTTGATACCCGTTTTAGAGCGGGTTTTCTCATCAACGCGTTTTACGATGACAGCACAGTAGAGGTTGATCCCGTTCTTTGAGGGCATAGAGCCTGCAACAACCACCGAATAAGGTGGAACCTCGCCGTAAAAGACTTCGCCTGTTTCGCGATCCACGATCTTGGTGGATTGGCCGATGAAGACGCCCATCCCTAGAACCGAGCCTTCACGCACGATCACGCCCTCGACTACCTCGGAGCGCGCGCCGATAAAGCAGTTATCTTCGATGATGGTGGGGCCTGCCTGCATTGGCTCCAAAACGCCGCCAATACCTACGCCGCCCGACAGATGGACATTCTTGCCGATCTGCGCGCAAGACCCGACCGTGGCCCATGTATCAACCATCGTGCCGCTGTCGACATAGGCGCCAAGGTTTACGAAGGACGGCATCAGAACAACGCCCGGCGCGATATAGGCAGACCTGCGCACAATACAATTTGGAACTGCACGGAAGCCTGCGGATTTCCAATCGCTGTCTGACCAGTCCTTCCACTTGCTGTCGACCTTATCCCACCAACTGCCGCCTTGAGGGCTGCCCGACTGCATTTCCATGTCCTTCAGACGGAAGCCCAAAAGAACGGCTTTCTTTGCCCATTGATTGACATGCCATGTGCCATCACCCCCGCGCTCTGCAACGCGCAAGCTGCCTTGGTCGAGGGTGCTGAGGGTTTCTTCAATTGCATCACGGGTTTCGCCAGTGGTTGCAGGCGTGATGCTGTCGCGCGCGTCCCACGCGGCTTCAATCGCCGTTTCCAGTTTCTGAATATCGGTCATAGGCTTTATCCTTAGCTCGGGCTGTTTGACAGGCGCTATAGCGCCAAGGGGGGCTTTGCGCAACGCGCCGCCCTCTGGCCGCATGGTGCGAATATTGGTATGAGATAAATATGGCCAGAACAGGGGGAGACAAGCAATGAGCAGCAAGAAACATCTGATGCGGGATGCAGGTTTGGATCTGCGCGAAGCCGACCGCACGCCAGACACGCCGCAAACCCAAAGTCCCGCCTATAGGCTTGCCTTCGCAGACCCAGATTTTCTGTGTCAGGACGCGCTGCGCCCTGTGCGCCTTCAGCTTGAGCTTTTAAAGACCGAAATGGGGATGGATGCAGAAGGCATTCGGTCAACCATTGTTCTGTTTGGCGGTGCGCGCATTCCTGCGCCTGACGCCACAGACGGCAAACCCCCCGCGATTGCGGCAATGGCTCGTTATTACGAGGAGGCCCGCCGTTTTGCCTATCAAATCACCCAGCGCGGTGCGCGCGGTGAGAATGTCATTGTCACGGGCGGTGGCCCGGGCGTGATGGAGGCGGGCAATCGCGGCGCGCATGAGGCGGGCGGTGTTTCTGTTGGGCTTAATATCGTGCTGCCCCACGAGCAGGCCCCTAATGCTTATGTCACACCTGAGTTGAGCTTTAATTTTCACTATTTTGCCATTCGCAAAATGCATTTCCTGCTGCGCGCGCGTGCGCTTGCGATTTTTCCAGGCGGTTTTGGCACGATGGATGAGCTGTTCGAAAGCCTGACCTTGATCCAAACAGGGCGAATGGAGCAGGTGCCCGTGCTGCTGTTTGGCCGAGATTATTGGACGCGCCTTGTCGATTGGGACATGCTGGTCGAGATCGGCACGATTTCACCTGAGGATCTCGACCTCTTCCGCTTCGTGGAAACCGCGGAAGAGGCGTTAGACGTCATCGACACATGGCCCCTATCAGGACGGCGCGGCGGCATTCCAGGCCGTTAAGGTTTCGGGCGCTACAACTGACTGATTGCCTGACATTGCGCAGGCAAATCACCAAGCCTCAGGGCGCGGCGTGGTGCGGGATCAGGCGCATCGGGGTCAGGGGGCGGCGGGTTCAAAATATTGTTGACCCAAGCCTGCGCATCCGCGCAGCCATCCCCCACAGGAGGCGCATCTTGCGCCTCGCAATCGCTTGCGCCAAGCGGGCAGTTTAGGCGCAAATGGATATGGTAGTGATGGCCAAACCACGGCCGGATTTTCCGCAGATAGCTGCGATCCCCTGTCTCATTTTCGCACATCCAGACCTTTGCGGCTGGAAAGACGAAAATGCGCGACACGCGCGGATCACTGGCGGCAAGGCGGATCAGCGTGGCGTGTTCCTCCGTCCAATTTTCATTCACGGCTGCCCCGCGTTGCGCCTGCATCGAAATAGAGGACAGGTTTTCACGCGCGGCTTGGGATAGGTTCAGATTGCGCGCGGGCAAGAGCCAGATATCCGCATCAAGCCCCGATTGATGGCTGGCATGGCCTGACAGCATAGGCCCGCCGCGCGGCTGGCTCATATCGCCAATATATAGACCGCTCCAAGAGGTTGCAGCCGCCATTCTTACGCTTAGGTCTTGGACGAACGTCACTGTGTCAGGGTGGGCCCAGTTGCGATTGCGCGACAGGCGCATTGCCTGCCATGTCGGCCCTGTTTCGGCCAGTTGCACGGCCCCTGCCACGCATCCCCCTGCATAGGCGCCGAACACATTTGCGGTTGTTGTGGTGGGCGTTGGCAGATTGCCAAAGACAAGCCGTGCTTCGCGGCTCAGATCGGCACTTGAGAGTGTCACCTGCGGCAGATCATTGGCCACAGGCGGTGCGCTTGGGGCGCAGGCCGTAATGGCGATGAGACACAAACCTATAGAGGCGATATATTTGCGCATGGCCCGATTTCCCCTATTCATGCTGCCGCGGATCGGCATTCACCCCGCGCAACAACCATAACCCCAGTAAGAATAGCATAATCAGCGGTGTTACACCCCAATTTTGACTGTTGGTGAGGGAGGTCATCACCGCAATGAGAAATGGGGCGAGGAAAGCTGTGGCCTTTCCTGCGAGGGCATAAAGGCCAAAATGCTCGGTTATTGCGGCAGGATCCGCTTGGCGCAGCATCATATGGCGGGATGCGCTTTGCACGATACCACCTGCCGCGCCAATGCCGATGCCGATCAGGTAGAACATCAGGCTTGGCAGGTTTGAGCTTTCGGCAAGCGCAAGACCAAATAGGCTATCGCGCCCGATAAAGGGGATGAGAAGAGATAGACCGGTTAGGCAGAGAACTGACCACCAAATGATCTGGTATGGCCCGAAACGATCATCCCATTTGCCGCCTATCCATGCCGCAACGGCCCCCGAGATGATGGCAAGAATCCCAAAAATTCCAATATCTGTGATCGACCAACCCAAGACACCCGCCGCATAAATGCCGCCAAAGGCATAAAGACCGTTCAACGCATCGCGGTAGAACATAGATGAGAGCAGATAGCGCAGCAGGCTTGGATGATGGCGCAAGGATTTCAGCGAGCGTGCAAGCTCGGGCAGTGCTTGGCGCATGGTTTGACCAAGGCTTGGGCCAGAGTGCGGCTTGGGCCTGTGCGGTTCTCGCACCCAAAGAAAGAAGGGGATCATAAAGATCACATACCAAAGCGCGGTAAAGGGCCCCACGGCGCGTGTCCCTTCGCGCGCGGCGGCGTCCAGACCAAAAGCGGGTGATAGGCCAAAAAGCGTGCGCCCCGTTTCGGCGTTTTCGGCGAAAAATCCGAGCATCAGGATCATCGCCACCAATCCGCCCAGATACCCAAGGGCCCACCCTGTCCCAGAGATGCGCCCCATTTGCGCGCGTGGGGCAAGGTCAGGCATCAGCGCATTGGTGAAAATCGTGGCGCATTCCATCCCAAAAAGGCCGAGGGCAAAGAGGATCAAAACCACCCAGATTTGCATTCCATCGGGTGCAGCAAACCAACTGCCCCATGCGCCGATGACGTAAAAGGCGGAAAACACCCAAATGAATGGCAATTTGCGCCCAGTTTGATCTGCGATTTTGCCTAATATGGGCGCAGCGATGGCAATCAATAGGCCTGCCGCCCCGATGCTATAGCCCCAAAGGCTTTGGGCGTGGGTGCCATCGCCTAAGACTTGCGCGATATAGGGCGCGAAAATGAAGGTCAGAAGCAGCGTGTTATAGGGCTGACTTGCCCAGTCAAACGCCCACCATCCATAGATGCGTTTCTTACTTTCGGTCATCCTGCCCGCCATGGCCGTTCTATTATCGTTACTGTGGAGGGCTTTCTAGATTTGGCAAAGGGAATCCGAAAGAATGGTATAAAAGCAGCTTAAAAATCGGCAAAAATGCCCGATCCCTTGCGCTTAGGTTGGACAGGGCTTAGATCATTCGAACTGGGATTTCCGATGGAAGGGGCCTTTGCCGTGACTTCGCTCTTCATGATCTTGATGCTGCTGCTCAATGTGGCGACCTATATCATCATCGCCCATATTATCATGAGCTGGCTGATCAATTTCGGTGTGCTGAACATTAGGCAGCCTTTGGTCTATCAAATTTGGCAAGGTCTTTCGAACCTCCTTGAGCCGATTTATGGCCCCATTCGCCGTGTTTTACCCCAAATGGGTGGGCTAGATTTAGCACCGCTGATTGTGATCTTGGGGATCTACGCGCTTGAGATCATCCTGCGCAACAATGCCATGATGTTCATGTAGGCCTATGTCCACGCCCCGGTCCCATTTTGACGCCGTTATTGTTGGCGCGGGTGTGGTGGGCGTGGCCAGCGCGCTTTGGGCGCAGATGCGTGGGCAATCGGTGGCCTTGATTGATCCTGCTGCTGTTGGATCAGGGGCGAGTTCGGGCAATGCCTGCACTTTAGCCACCTATGCCTGCCTGCCCGTCAACGACCCATCCGTCTTTGCAAATCTGCCCTATTATCTGTTTTCAAATGACAGCCCGCTTGCTTTGTCTTGGGGTCATGCGCTGCGCCATCCGATCTGGATGATGAAATTCTTGGCCAATTGTCGCGCTACGAAATCCCGCCAGATTGCGCAGGAATTGGCGGCGTTGTTGGCCCATGCCGATGCGGGGTTGAACCCGCTGATTGAGGCCGCCGCGGCAGAGGATTTGATTATTGCAAATGGGCAATTGACAGTCTGGCGCAGCGCGACTGCCGCCGATGCAGATCGGGCAGGCCTCAAGTTTCGCCGCGACCAAGACATTCCCTTTGAGGAATTAAGCGGGGCCGAAGCACATGCGATGGAACCTGCCTTGGCCTTTCAGCCCGCGCGTGGGGTCTATTATCCGCTCGCGCGCCATATCCGCGATCCGCTGCTTTTGACGCTAAGACTGCATCAGAAATTTACCGAATTGGGCGGGCAGACGATCGCCAAAGCGGTGACCGAACTCAGCGATGAAGGCGTGCAGGCGCGAGTGCATCTTGGGCAAGATGATGTCACTGCGGCGCGGGTTGTTCTGGCCGCAGGGGCCTATTCGGCGCAGATCAAAGGCGGCGGAGCGGAGCATCTGCCCTTGCAAACCGAACGGGGCTATCACCTGATATATAAAGATCTTGGCCATTATGCCTCGCGCCCCGTTGGTTGGGTTGAGGGTGGGTTCTACACCTCCCCTATGGCACAAGGTCTGCGTTTGGCGGGAACCGTTGAGATTGCGGCCCTGAACGCACCACAAAACCCGCGCCGTTTGGATTATATCGCGCGCAAAGGGGCCGAGTTATGGGGCGATCTGCCCGCGCCTGATGCCACATGGATGGGGTGCAGGCCTACCTTGCCTGATGCCTTGCCGGTTATTGGGCCAAGCCCAAGCTCCTCAAAGATTATCCACGCCTTTGGCCACCAGCATTTGGGCCTCACTTTGGCGGGTGTGACGGGGCGGATTGTGGCTGATCTCCTTGAGGGGCGGCAGCCCAATTTGGCGATTGGCGGATTATCGGCGGCACGCTCTTTTCTTTGATTCATGGCCCATTAACCCCTGACCCTCATTCTGCCCTCGGCAATATGGAGGCGCAGAATGCCCGTTTTGGTGGTTGGTGCAGGGTTCTCAGGGGCCACGCTTGCGCGTGAATGTGCGGAGGCGGGGCCGAATGATACCCCATATTACCCTGTGCGCCTTGCGCGCGAGAAGGCGCAGCTTGGGCGGTATATCGCGACGGCCTTGGGTCAACATAGCGTCAGTTTTGCGGGTCGCCTTGGCACTTATCGCTATTTAGACATGGATGTTGCTATCCGCGAAGCGCGCAGTTTAGCGCGCTCGGCAGTGGCCGCATTGCGCATGGGGCAGCTCCCCCCGTCTTTGCGCCTGAGGTTGAAACTTGCCTCTCTGCCCAACCCATCCTAGAAACAGGGTAGGTTGGCAGAAAGGCACCGCAATGTGCGTGAATACCCAGAAAAAACCCGTGATTTTGTGCATTTTGGATGGGTGGGGCATCGGCACAGAGGCCGAAGGCAACGCGCCGTTGCAGGCCAAAACCCCAAACTTTGATCGGCTGATGTCTACCTGCCCCAATGCGACCTTGGTGACCTTCGGCCCGGATGTTGGTTTGCCAACAGGGCAAATGGGAAATTCCGAGGTGGGCCATACCAATATCGGTGCAGGTCGCGTGGTGGCCATGGATTTGGGCCAAATTGATCTGGCGATTGAGGATGGCTCCTTCTTTCGCAACCAAGCGTTGCAAGAGTTCATCGCGACTGTGAAAGCCGCGAAGGGACGCGCTCACATTGCGGGGCTTGCCTCCCCCGGTGGTGTGCATGCCCATCAGGCGCATATTTTGGCTGCTGTTCAGGCCTGTGCAGATGCGGGGCTAGAGGTGGTGATCCATGCGATCACCGATGGGCGGGACGTTGCCCCGAAATCCGCAAAAGAACAGATCGTGGGGCTTGAGGCGGGATTGCCCGACCGCGCGCGCATTGGAACTGTCACGGGGCGCTATTTTGCGATGGATCGCGACAATCGATGGGAACGGGTCGAGACCGCCTATCGCGCAATGGTCGAAGGCAAAGGCGCAAAAGCCCCGTCCGCGCAGGCGGCGATTGATCAAGGCTATGGGGCTGAGAAAACCGATGAATTCCTGCCCGCAACAGTGATCGGTGACTATTCTGGCATGGCGGCAGGCGATGGTCTGTTTTTTGTGAATTTCCGCGCAGACCGCGCGCGCGAAATATTGGCCGCAATTTGCGCGCCTGAGTTCACAGGATTTGCGCGTGGCCCTCGCCCTGATCTCTCGGCGCGATTGGGGATGGTGAATTATTCGACGGACCATGATCGCTATATGCAGGTGGTTTTTCCCAAGCAGGAATTGAAAAACACGCTCGGTGAATGGGTTGCGGCCCATGGTTTGCGTCAATTTCGGATTGCTGAAACAGAGAAATATCCTCATGTGACCTTCTTTCTCAATGGCGGCCAAGAAAGTGCGGCTGAGGGGGAGGATCGGTTTATGCCGCTCTCGCCAAAAGTGGCGACCTATGATCTGCAACCCGAGATGAGCGCCGCCGAGGTGACCCAAAATTTGGTTGCGGCGATTAATGCGGAGTATGACCTGATCGTGGTGAATTACGCCAATCCTGACATGGTGGGGCATACGGGGGATTTGGGCGCTGCAATCGCTGCTTGCGAGGCGGTGGATCAGGGCCTTGGCGCGGCCTTGGCGGCCCTTGAGGCTAAAGGCGGTGCAATGATTGCGACGGCAGATCATGGCAATTGCGAAACAATGATCGACCCTGTGACAGGTGGCCCTCATACGGCACATACCGTCAATCTCGTGCCTGTTGTGGTGTATGGCGCGCCCGAAGGCACAAGCCTTGCAGATGGTCGGTTGGCGGATTTGGCGCCAACTGTTCTTTCCCTAATGGGCCTGCCGCAACCGCCTGAAATGACGGGGCAGTCGCTGTTGCGATGAGAGCGCGCTTTAGCCTTCTCTTGTCGGTGTTTTTGATTTGCGCGCCTGTGGCGCTGCATGCGGAGATTGACCCAAGCGAGGCGGCTGAAGCGGCTATCCTTGAATTGGAAGCCGCGGCCACAGCCCTTGCCAATGCCGAGAGTGCCAGTGATCGCATTGTGGCCGCAGACGATTAAGGGCTATGAACATGGTTTATTGACCCTGCGCGAGGCCGTGCGCCGTGCGGCGCTTTCACAAAGGGCAATCGAATCGCGTTTGGATACTGAGAGCGCCGAATTATCAGGGCTGTTGATGGCCATGCAGCGGATCGCAGCCGAGCCAAGCCCCGTTGGTTTGATGCACCCCAATGGGCCTGTTGCTTAGGCCCGTGCGGGGATGGTGCTTGCGGATGTGACCCCAGCGCTGGCGGCTGAAGCGATTGCGTTGCGGCAGGAATTGGAACAGATCGCCACCTTGTCCCGTTTGCAATCGGGCGCGGTGCTGCAGATGGAGGTGGCTTTGTCCGAAGTGCAAACCGCCCGCGCCAGTCTCGCCGCCGCAGTGGCGGAAAGGCGTGAAGCCCCTGATCGCTTTGCGCTGAGCGAAGACGCATTGCGCCAGATTGTCGAAGCGGTCGACACATTGGACGCGTTTCTTGATCTATTGGCGCAAGCCCCTGCGCCCGAAGATAGCGCTATGCGCGGGTTCAGTGATGCACGCGGCGCAGTGCCTTTGCCCGTGTTGGGGGTTTTGCTCAATGGGTTCGAGGACCAAGATGCGGCAGGCATCAGCCGCCCCGGTTTGTTATTGGCCACGGCCCCTGCGGCGCTTGTGACATCCCCGTGGTTTGGAACAGTGCGCTATGCGGGGCCTTTGTTGGACTATGGCAATGTGGTGATCCTTGAACCTGAGGGCAATATTTTGATGATTCTCGCGGGGCTTGGTGATCTTTATGTGACTGCGGTCACTGTGATTGCACAGGGCGCACCCTTGGGAATGATGCCAAGCGCCGCAGGCGCGCGCGCAGATTTGATCACTGAGACACCAGATCAGACTGGCGCTGCGCTTTCAGAAACTATTTATATTGAAGTGAGACAGGATGGCGGCGCGATTGATCCGCAACCATGATTTAATTGGGAATAAGTGCGCCGCGCCAGATACGCGGTCGGAAAGGACGGATAAAGATGAAGAAACTGGTTATTGCGGGCTTAGGGGGCGCGGTTGCTGGGGTCATCTTGGCATCCCAATTTGCCGCCCCGCTCTTGGCGCAAGAGCAAGAACAGCAGCGCAGCGTTTACGAGCAGCTTGATTTGTTTGGAGACGTGTTTGAGCGGATCCGCTCGAATTACGTTGAGGAGGTCGATGAATCCGCGCTGATCGAAGCGGCGATCAATGGCATGCTGACCTCGCTTGATCCGCATTCAAGCTATCTGCCGCCGCGTGATTTCGACTCGATGCAAGTGCAGACCCGTGGCGAGTTTGGTGGTCTGGGCATTGAAGTGACCCAAGAAGACGGGTTTGTGCGCGTCATCACGCCAATGGATGACACCCCTGCAATGGAGGCGGGCGTTGAGGCGGGTGATTTCATTACCCATGTGGATGGCGAGGCACTGCTTGGCCTGACATTGGAAGAAGCCGTTGATCTGATGCGTGGGCCTGTTGGTTCGGAGATTGTCATCACTGTCGTGCGGGAGGGGGTTGATGAACCCTTTGACATTTCCATCATCCGCGACCGCATCCGTCTTACCGCCGTGCGCACGCGCCTAGAGGGGAACACCGCGATTTTGCGCGTCTCGACCTTCAATGATCAAACTTACCCCAATTTGGAGGAGGGTTTGTCTGATGTCATCGCAGAGCTTGGCGGGATCGAAAATCTGAACGGTGTCGTGCTTGATTTGCGCAACAACCCTGGGGGTCTATTGACCCAAGCAATTCGTGTGTCCGATGCCTTTTTGGAACAGGGCGAAATCGTTTCCACCCGTGGCCGCAATGGCGCGGATGGGGATCGCTACAATGCAACGGCAGGGGATTTGATTGACGGATTGCCGATGGTGGTTCTGGTCAATGGCGGCTCTGCTTCAGCCTCCGAGATCGTGGCGGGCGCGTTGCAAGATCATCGCCGCGCTGTGGTCGTAGGCACAAACACATTTGGCAAAGGGTCGGTGCAATCCGTGATGCCTGTGCAGGGCGAGGGGGCCATTCGACTGACCACTGCGCTATACTACACCCCTTCGGGCCGCTCGATTCAGGCATTGGGCGTGGCCCCTGATATTCTGGTGGAACAGCGCGACCCTGTTGAAGATGCGCCGACCGAAGATCGGTTCACCCGTTCCGAAGCCGATTTGCGCGGTGCCTTGCGCAACACCACCCTGACCGAAGATGAGCAGCGTCTTCGCGATGAGGAGCAAGCGATTGCCGAGGAAACCGCACGCCTGCGCAATCAGGATTATCAATTGGCCTATGCGATTGATATTCTGACGGGGCTAAACGCCTTGGGGCCAAACGCCCGATGAGCGCGGCGCTGTCGCCTGCTGATATCGCATCGCTGCCCTATCGGCCCTGTGTTGGCATTGTGATGGTCAATGCCGCGGGTGGTGTTTTCGCGGGCACGCGCGCGGACATGGACAAACCTGCATGGCAAATGCCGCAGGGCGGTATTGATGCGGGTGAAACCCCTCGCCAAGCCGCTGCCCGTGAATTGCTTGAGGAAACTGGCATTTCAGAAGATCAAACGCGGTTTGTAAGGCGGACCGCTGATTGGTTGACCTACGATCTGCCGCTAGAAGTGATCCCCTATCGTTGGGGCGGCAAATTTCGGGGACAAAAGCAGCATTGGGTTATGGTTGAATTAACCGCCCCCGATGACGCGATTGACCTCAGCTATCAGGATGTTGAATTCTCCGATTGGCAATGGATGCGGGCGCAGGATCTTTTGGGGCAGGTTGTGCCGTTCAAGCGCGATATCTATGCCGCCGTGTTTCAAGAATTTGGTTTAATCTAAGCCCAAAGGGACAAGACAAATGGCGCAATTTCAGGTTCTCGGCTCTGCTGCATCCCCCTTCGTGCGGAAGGTTCTTGTGATGGTCAAAGAGGCGGGTATGACAGATGTGGTGTTCGAAACTGTCAAAGCCTCACCCATGGGCGGGGATGCCCATCTCAATGCCGCCAATCCTTCAGGACGTATTCCTGTGCTTTTGCGCGAAGGGGATAGCCCGATTTTTGACAGCCGTGTGATCACCCGCTTTTTGGATCAACATGCGCAAGCGGGGCTTTATCCCGAAAGCCGCCTTTGGGAGGTGCTGACCACCGAAGCGGCGGCAGATGGTATGATCGAGGCTGTGGTGGCCATGGTGTATGAAAAACGCTTCCGCCCCGAAACACATTGGTATGAGCCTTGGTATGAAGGCCAATGGGCCAAAGTAGAGCGCGCGCTTGATTATTTCGAAACCCAAGTGCCGAGTTTTGATCAGGTGCTTGATATGGGCCAAATCGCGGTTGGTGCGGGCTTGGGCTATCTTGATTTTCGCCAAGGCCAATTTGATTGGCGCGCGACACGCCCGAATTTGACCGCTTTTTTTGATCGTTTAAGCGCGCGTTCCTCTTTCAAAGACACATTCCCAGTTGGATGAGTGGTTCGCCCGAATTTAGCCTTGTGCAAACACAGGCTGATTTGGATCTGTGCTACGAGATCCGCCGCGCTGTCTTTGTGGTCGAGCAATCTGTGCCGCTTGCAGAGGAATTTGATACGATTGACGCAAAAGCCACTCATGTTTTGGGTCGTCTGGCGGGGCGGGCTGTGGCGACAGGGCGGTTCTATCGCACAGGGCAGGCGTGGCGGATCGGACGCATCGCGGTTGTCGCTGATGCGCGGGGCGCGGGCCATGGTGCGGCACTTATGCGGTTTGTGATGGCGCATATACGCCACATCACCGCGGAACCAGATCCGCACCATATGGAATTGGACGCGCAATTGAGCGCGATTTCCTTTTATGAGCGCCTGGGATTCACCGCCACAGGCCCCGAATTTGATGATGGATCGGGTATTTTGCACCGAAAAATGTCCCTAAACTTCGGGAAATAGGCGGGCTTTGCGAAATTTTTTTCGAGTGAAACCTTCATGTTTTTCGCGCAGAGGTTGAAAATTCATCACAAACCGCGACATTTCGGCCAAACTGCGCGCGTTTGTCCGCTAGACGCTTATCATTTCATTGCATAAACAGCCCGAGAAAAGCTGCCGGGGATTCCTGTGGCTTCGATTCAATTGGCCCCGTTTGGTGGGTCGCTGACAAGGGAGACGCTTTCAGTGTCACACGCAGAAGACCAGTCCAGCACACGCCGCGACTTTCTGTACTATGCGACAGGCGGTGTAGGTGCTGTTGTAACCGGCGCCGCCGTCTGGCCGCTGGTCAATCAAATGAACCCTTCGGCAGACGTTCAAGCCGCATCCACGATGCGCGTTGATGTCTCGGGTGTGCAGGAAGGAACGCAGCTGACCGTTCTGTTCCTCGGCAAGCCCGTTTTCATCCGCCGCCGCACGCAGGATGAGATTGAAGCGGCGCGCGCTGTTGACATGAATGACCTTGTCGATACCGATAGCCGCAACCCCAACATCGCGGCAGGATCGGATGCGCATGACGAAAACCGCAGCCTAACCACCCCTGAGGGTGAGAACACAGGCGAGTGGTTGGTGATGCAGGGCGTTTGCACCCATTTGGGCTGTGTGCCCTTGGGTGATGGCGCAGGCGAGTTCGGCGGTTGGTTCTGCCCTTGCCATGGTTCGCATTACGACACGGCAGGCCGTATCCGCAAAGGCCCCGCGCCGCAGAACCTGCACATTCCGAACGCGTCTTTCGTAGACGATACAACAATTTTGCTCGGTTAACGGAGGAAACGACCGATGTCTGGCATTCCCCACGACCATTACGAACCGAAGTCCAACGCCGAGAAGTGGTTGCATTCGCGCCTTCCCATCGTGGGCCTTCTTTATGACACATTGATGATCCCAACCCCCAAGAACCTGAATTGGATGTGGATTTGGGGCATCGTTCTTGTGTTCTGCTTGGTCATGCAGATTGTCACAGGGATCATCCTTGTGATGCATTACACTCCACATGTCGATCTCGCTTTTGCAAGCGTTGAACACATTATGCGCAACGTGAACGGGGGATGGGCGATCCGCTATATCCACCAAAACGGCGCGTCTTTGTTCTTTATCGCGGTTTATCTGCACATTTTCCGTGGTCTTTACTACGGCTCCTACAAGGCGCCACGCGAAGTCACATGGATTGTCGGTATGCTGATTTACCTGCTGATGATGGGAACAGCCTTTATGGGCTATGTTCTGCCTTGGGGTCAGATGTCCTTCTGGGGCGCGACCGTGATCACGGGCCTATTTGGCGCGATCCCCTTTGTGGGCGAAGCGATCCAGACATGGCTCTTGGGCGGGCCTGCGGTGGACAACGCCACGCTGAACCGCTTCTTGTCGCTGCATTACCTGTTGCCATTCGTGATCTTGGGTCTGGTGATCGTTCACGTTTGGGCCTTCCACACCACGGGTAACAACAACCCAACAGGTGTTGATGTGCGCCGCGCCTCTAAGAAAGAGGCCGAAGCCGACACGCTGCCATTCTGGCCCTATTTCGTGATCAAAGACCTGTTCGCCTTGGCGGTTGTTCTGGTGGCTTTCTTTGCCATCGTGGGCTTTATGCCGAACTATCTGGGTCACCCCGATAACTATATCGAGGCAAACCCAATGGTCACGCCTGCACATATCGTGCCTGAATGGTATTTCTTGCCCTTCTACGCGATCCTGCGCGCCTTTGACGGTGAAGTTTGGGTTGTGATTGCGGCGGAGTTCCTGACAGGCGGGATTGTTGACGCGAAATTCTTCGGTGTTCTCGCCATGTTTGGTGCGATCATTGTGATGGCCTTGGTGCCATGGCTTGATACATCTTCGGTGCGCTCTGGCCGCTACCGCCCAATGTTTAAGCCTTGGTTCTGGGTTTTCGTGATCAACTTCTTCGTGCTGATGTGGGCGGGTGCAATGCCTGCAGAAGGGATTTACCCCTACATCGCTTTGATCGGGTCGGCCTATTGGTTCGCCTATTTCCTCGTGATCCTGCCGCTTCTCGGGGTTCTGGAAAAGCCAACTATACCGCCTTCGACCATCGAAGAGGATTTCAACAGCCATTACGGCAACGCAAGCGTGGGCACTGGCCCCGCCTCTGCGAAAATTCCTGCTGAATGAGAGAAAGGATAGTCTGACATGTTCAGGAAACTTGTGATCAGCACAATCGCTGCGCTGAGCCTCTCGACCGGAGCGGGACTTGCAGCAGGTGCATCGGGCCATGTCGAGAATTATGAATTCTCGTTCCAAGGACTATTCGGTCGCTATGACCAAGATCAGCTTCAGCGTGGGCTTCAGGTCTTCACGGAAGTATGCTCTGCCTGCCATGGTCTGCAATATGTGGCCTACCGTAACCTCGCCGATGAAAATGGCTTGGGATATACCCCCGAACAGGCTCGCGCCTATGCGGAACAGTTCGAGGTGTATGACCCATCGATTGATGATTGGCGCACTGCGACCCCGAATGACCACTTTCCCCAGTCGGGTTTTGAAGGTGCGCCTGATCTGAGCCTAATGGCCAAGGCACGCGCTGGTTTTCATGGACCATATGGCCTAGGTCTCAACCAGTTGTTTAACGGTATCGGCGGCCCGGAATATATTGCATCTCTTCTGACCCATTATACGGGCGAAGAGGTAGAGCAGTATGGGGCATACTTTTATGAGAACGAAACTTACCCTGGCGGCTTGATCGCCATGGCCCCTCCCTTGTGGGATGGTGCGGTTGAGTTTGCCGATGGCTCACCCAATGATATCGAAAGCATGGCCAAAGATGTGGCATCGTTCCTGACTTGGGCAGCAGAACCCCGCATGATGGAGCGTAAGCAGCTTGGCTTTACCGCGATTATCATGCTCGGCATTCTCGCTGTGATGCTGTATCTGACCAATAAGAAACTCTGGGCGCCGATCAAATCGCGCGCCAAAGCGGGCGCGGCGAAATAAGCCACGCCCCCGAAGGGACGATAGAAACCTAAAAGCGCCTCTGATCCCAGAGGCGCTTTTTTCTTTTGCCTACAGCCATGGCACCAAACCCGCAGGGGGTGCGGCGCGAAGGCCTGCGATGGGGCAATCTTCTGTAATCTGCCCTTCAGACAAAAGCATAACGCGGTCACACATCCGTTCGGCATCCGTGAAATCATGAGAGGCGAGGATCAAGGTCAGACCCAAATCGCGGCACAAACTGCGGATCAATTCCGCCATATCGCGCCGCAAAGCGGGATCTAGGGCTGCAAACGGCTCGTCCATCAGCAAGATTGGCCGATTTTGCAAAAGGACGCGCGCAATGGCTGCACGGGATTGTTGACCTCCTGACAGGCTTGCGGGGCGGCGCCTCTCAAAGCCGCGCAGACCCACTTGTGCCAAAGCGACGCTGATCTGCGCCTCCATCGCCGCGTTCAACGCCAATCGCGGCGAGAGGGCCAAGCCTAGATTTTCCCGCAAAGTCAGATGAGGGAAAAGATTGCTGTCTTGAAACAGGATTGAAATTGGCCGTTTGGATGGATCGCACTGGGTGAGGTTTGCGCCGTCAAACCAGATCTCTCCCAGATTTGGGCTGAGAAACCCTGCGATGAGGCTGATCAACGTGGATTTCCCCGCGCCTGATTGCCCCATTAAGGCCAGCCGTTCCCCTCGCTCCACGCGGAAGGCGGCGTTCAATTCAAAGCCCTCGCTGCGATAGGTTAGGTTTGTGATCTCAAACATGGTAACGGCCCCCACGGTCAAATATCCAAAACAAGCCAAGGCTTAGGATCAAGAGCAGCAATGCAGCCCCTTGGGCATCCGCCATACGATAGGCCCCCATCAGGCGCAGCATCTCTAGGGGCAAAGTGGCTTGATCAGGTGCCGCGAATAGGGCGATCACGCCCAAATCCCCCATTGATAATGCCGCACATAAACCCGCTGCAAAGCCCAATGGACGGACAAGGCGCGGCAGGATCGCGTGTCGAAATCTGTGCCAGCCGACAAGGCCCAGCGCCGTGGCAAGGCGGGCTTGGCTTGCTTCAGCTTCACGAAGGGCGGGCAGAACGGAACGCAGCACAAAGGGCAGTGCCATCAGGGCATTGACACATATAGTGACGGGCAAGGCCCATGTCACGGGATTGGTGAGTGGGCGCAGGATCAAAAACCATCCTGTGCCAAGAGCCAAAGGTGAAATCACCAAGGCAAGAAGGCAAAGAGCCTCAAACATTGCGGCGCGGCGCAAGCGGAGCAAGGCAAAGGCGATTGGCAGCGCCATCGCAATCGACAGAGCGGTCGCAGATAACGCCATGATCAGCGAGCGCAGCGCCGCAATCCAAACGGCTGTGGGTAGTTCTGTAAGATTTGGCAGGCCAAGGATTACGATCCGCGCCAAGGGCAATGCGAGAAATCCACCCGCAGCCACGATCACCAGAGTATCGACAAACGCGCGCCCCTCAGTGGGCAGGGCCAATGCGCGATCCAGCCCCGTGCCAAGCCCCGTCCCACGGGCTGACAGCCGCAGCGCAAACGCGCCGAGGCCGAGGCACAGCAGGGCCTGCACGGAAGCCAAACTTGCGGCGCGCCCAAGGTCAAAATCAAATCGAAAAGCCTGATAAATGGCCAATTCAATCGTGGTTGCACGCGGGCCACCGCCCAAGATCAACGCGACTGCGAAACTTGAGCAACAGAGTAGAAAAATCACCACAAAAGCGCCCGGTGCAGTGCTCCGCACAATCGGCCATTCGATATGCCGAAAAAAAGCGCCGCCCTTAAGCCCCAAAGATTGTGCAAGGCGTATGCGTTCCTGTGGGATGGTTTGCCACTCTTGCAGGATCAAGCGCGCGGCAAGGGGGAGGTTAAAAAACACATGCGCGAGAACTACGCCGTGCAGCCCGTAAATTTCGGGGAGGTCTAGGCCAATGACCTGTAAGGCGCGCGCAAGCCACCCGTTATGCCCATAGCTGGCAATCAGCCCGATCACGGCAACGATGACGGGAAGGATAAATGGGGCACCCATAAGGCTGATGAAAATGCCCCTGCCAATAAACCTCCGCCGCGCAACAGCGCGGGCCAGTGGAATGGCAATTGCAAGGCTCAGGCCTGCGGATAGGAATGCCTGACGGAGCGTAAAGCGAATTGCGGCCCAGTCAGCTGCGCGTAATTTAAACCCATCGTCCGCCGTGACGGCAATTGCCACAAGCGGGGCAAGGGTCACGGTCAGGACAAGCGCCAAAGCGCCCGTCCCGACCCAAACCAAGGCACTTAGCGGCTTAGTGCGGTTTGCCATCTGTCAATCGCTGCATCGCGAAGCGCCGCAGCCTCATCCCCCGAGAAGTGCAGCACTTTTTCAGGGGCAATCAAGGTTTCAAACCCATCGGGCAGCGCCGAAGCGGGCAAAGCCGCAGGATACATCCAGTTTGTCGTGGGGATTACGGATTGGAATTCGGGCAACAGCATGAAGGTCATAAACGCACGCGCTAAATCGGGTTGATCGCTTGCCGCAGTGATGCCTGCAATTTCAATTTGCATATAATGCCCTTCGTCAAAGGCAGCGGCAGATTTGCTGGGATCTTCCTCAGCAATGAGGTGATAGGCGGGGGATGTTGTGTAGGAAAGCACCATATCGGCTTCACCCTCTAGGAACAGGCCATAGGCCTCAGACCATCCTGGTGTAACCGTGACGATGTTATCCGCCAAATCCTGCCAAATCTGCGCAGCACCATCGCCATAAGCGGCCTCAATCCAATAAACGAGGCCCAAACCTGGGGTCGAACTGCGTGGGTCTTGGATCAAGATGCGCAGATCACTTGTCGCCAATTCCTCAAAATTTTTGGGGGGATTGGACAGATCAGCATTATGGACAAAGGCGAAATAGCCCCAATCAAAGGGCAGAAATTCTGCATCATCCCAAGCGATTGGCAGGGTCAGCCCCCCTGCGGAGATATCATGCGCGGCGAATAGGCCTGTATCGCGTGCGGCTGCCATCAGGTTTGTATCAAGGCCTAAGACCACATCCGCTTCGCTGCTACTTCCCTCAAGCTGAAGCCGCGACAGCAGTGCTGCGCCATCGCCCGCGCTGACGAATTGCAGATCACAGCCACAGTTTTCTTCGAAAGCAGCCTCAATCTGGGGCCCAGGCCCCCAATCAGCGACAAATGAATCATAGGTATAGACATGCAAAACAGGGTTTTCGGCCATAGCCGCCCCTGCAAAGATGCTCATACCCGCTGCTATGATGGTGTGTTTCATTTCCTCACTCCTCCATTGCGACGGGCGAAGTGAAGATGGAGCTTGGGCAAATTGCCCCCTGTTCCAAAGCCTTCCCTCCGCCGGTCCTAACCGGTTCAGGTTCAACGGGTCTACGCAGGATTGCGCATCTCAGGCCCAATAACGGGCCACCCCGAGACAAGGACTGATCTAGGCAGGTTTTCTGCGAAGGGCAAGGGTCTTGGCATTTTGCCTCAGGAAGGCTAACCCCTGTGAAGGCTAAAATTATGTAGGTCACGCCAATGTCGATGAACACATTCGGTCATCTTTTTCGGGTTACCACTTGGGGCGAAAGCCACGGGCCAGCCCTTGGCGCGACTGTTGACGGATGCCCCCCAGGTGTCGCGATAGATGCCGCAATGCTGCAGCATTGGCTTGATCGCCGCAAACCAGGGCAGAATAAATACACCACGCAACGCCGCGAACCTGACGAGGTGGAAATTCTTTCGGGCGTTTACGAGGGCCAGACGACAGGCACGCCGATACAGTTGATGATCCGCAACACGGATCAGCGGTCGAAAGATTATTCTGAAATTGCCGAAAAATTCCGTCCAGGCCATGCCGACATCACCTATTGGCAAAAATACGGTATCCGCGATCCGCGCGGGGGTGGGCGATCAAGCGCGCGAGAAACCGCTGCACGCGTGGCTGCAGGCGGGGTTGCGCGCGCGGTTTTGGCCACGCTGCTGCCTGATCTGCAAATTACGGGCTTCATGGTGCAAATGGGCCCACATCAGATTGACCGTGCGCGGTTTGACTGGGATCAGATTGAGCAGAACCCATTTTGGACGCCTGACCCCAAGGCGGCGGCAGATTGGGCAAGCTATTTAGATGGTCTTCGTAAATCGGGCGACAGTGTCGGCGCGGTGATCGAGGTGGTCGCGCGCGGTTTGCCCGCAGGTCTTGGCGCGCCGATTTATGGCAAGCTTGATACGGATTTGGCCGCAGCGATGATGTCAATTAATGCCGTGAAAGGTGTTGAGATTGGCGAGGGCATGAACGCCGCTGCTTTGCGGGGTAGTGAAAACGCGGATGAAATCACGATGGGCGCAGATGGCCCACAATACGCCTCTAATCACGCGGGCGGGATTTTGGGTGGAATTTCCACTGGCCAAGATGTGGTTGTGCGTTTTGCAGTGAAACCCACCTCCTCAATCCTGACACCGCGCCAAACGATCACGAAATCGGGCGAATCGGCTGAGATCATCACAAAAGGGCGGCATGATCCTTGTGTGGGTATTCGTGCTGTTCCCGTGGGTGAAGCGATGATGGCCTGTGTGGTTCTGGATCATTTGTTGCTGCATCGCGGACAAATCGGCGCAAATCGTGGCACCATCGGCTGATCGTTTCTTAGATTAGTTTCAAATTCCGTAAAATTTTCTTGGCCTTGCCGCTTTTTAACCAAGTTTCCTTGCGATCTTGAGGGGGTAAACGAGTAAGAGGTTAACTATGCGACAGGCCAAGCGAACATGGGCACTTCCGAGATCCTTTCCGGTGTATGGAAGAACGATGATCATCGCGCTCATGGCGCTTGGCCTCCTCATTGGGATGGTTTGGCGGATCGGCCCGACCCCCGATGTCTGGGCAAGCACCAATGACAGCACGGCGGGTTTGCGGGTGTTCTCGCAAGACGACCGACTGGTCTCTTTCGAAGATTTCGAGTTTAACGAAGGCGGCTTTAGTGGTGCGGCTCAATCAAATCAATCCGTGATAACGGGCGGTATTCTGGGCCCTGTTGCAGCAGGGTTGGTGATCCAAAAACCAATCCTTTTGCCACTTGGTTTTCGCAATGCTGTGCTTGAGTTAGACCTATGGCTTCTTGACGGATGGGACGGTGCAGCGGTTGAACTGAGCTTTGCCGATGCAGCCTTGCGCATTACAGGCGAGGCGCACGCCCCCGTGATCGAGATCGCGCGGCAGAGCCCAACAGGCACGCGGTTTCAATTGCTTGACGCGCATCCCAAACCCGATGGGTCAGCGCAATCGGAGGAAGACACCACAAGATTATCTTTGCGCATTGCGGTCAGCAGCTATGACGCAGAGAGAGAAATCAGCCTATTTGGCAGCGATGATACGGATACGCCCTATCGCTGCTATTGATAATCTGCGCGTCATTGTCAGCGAAACGCCGCTTGAAGGGGCCTAGCTGCTTGGCGGCGTTGGGGTGACGCGGGCCAATTGCACCGCCAAGATCCCGCCTGCGATAATGGCAACCCCAATGAGGTCGGCCAAAGATAATTGTTCCCCAAGAAGCGCCGCGGCAATCGCCACGCCGAAAAACGGATTCAAGAAATGAAACGTTGCGGCGCGGGTTGCGCCAATGCGGGCGACCAACAAAAACCAAATCCACGTTGCCAAAAGACCTGGGGCTAAAGTTGTATAAGTGAAGGCCCAAAAGAGACGCTGCGACATGTCAAATTCTGGCGTTTCAAAGATTAAGGCAAAGGGCAGCAAGACAATCGAGCCAACCGCCATTTGCAAGCCAACGGTCATGATCACATTTCCGCCCGAGGCTGAGGCACTGCGCACGGCCAATGTTGCGATGGTCAGCGCCACGGCAGCTATGACGCAGAGTGCAAGGCCCATGACATCCGCCCCGCCTGTTAATCGCTGTGACATAATCAGCGCCACCCCAGTAAAGCCCGCAATTAGGCCGAAAATCCCTAGCTTTGGGAGGGTTTCGCGAAAAAACGTCCAATTCGCAGTCGCCACCAACAGCGGCATACTGGATGCGATAATGGCTGCAAGCCCCGCTTCGACCGTTTGCATGGCGATAAAATTCAGGCCCAGATAGATCGCGTTTTGGCAGGTGCCAAAAATCAAAATGCCGCGCCATTGCTTGGCTGAAAATTTCCAGTGTTGTCCGAGAGACTTGGCAATGGCCACACCAATCAGACCCGCTAATCCAAAGCGCAGAACCAATGCGTAGAGGGGGGGCGCGGCCTCAACGATCATCCGCGCAGAGGTGAAAGCCGAAGACCATATGAGGGCGAAAATCAGCCCCATTCCAATTGCACGAAAATCCATGTCATGCATCCTGCCGAAACCTGCTTGCGACACAGAAGCATGAAACCTGCCCAAGAAAAAGGGCCGCCCAAGAAGGCGGCCCTTAAAATTTCGAAACTGCTAAAACTTAGCCGTTTACGCTGTCCTTCAATGCCTTTGCGATTGTGACCTTCACAACCTTGTCGGCAGGCTTTTTGATCTGCTCACCCGTTGCTGGGTTGCGCACCATACGCTCGGGACGTGCGCGGCAGTATACTTTGCCAATCCCAGGAAGGGTTACTGCGCCACCGCCTGCGACTTCTTTGGTGACCACTGCGGTCACTGCATCCAAAGCGGCTGCTGCGGTTTTCTTGTCACTGCCCATTTCGTCGGCAAGCGCGGCAACAAGCTGCGTCTTTGTCATCGGTTTCTGTGCCATTTTTTATCTCCTTTACTCCCCGAACCCTTGGGCTCGCTGGTGCGAAATTACCCTAATATTGTGGAGGGACACAACAATTAGTAGACAAACTGGTGCAGAAAACATGCATCTTGACAGAAATTTATATATTTATAAGAAAGCCGTTTCCTCAAAAGACCGCAATTTTCGGCTATGAAGGCGTTCAAGCGGCATTTCGCGCAATTTTTCCATGGCGCGAATGCCGATCAACAAATGTCGCGTCACTTGGGTTTTATAGAATTCTGAGGCCGTTCCGGGCAGCTTTAATTCGCCATGCAGCGGCTTATCCGAGACACAAAGCAGCGTGCCATAAGGCACCCGAAAGCGAAATCCATTGGCGGCGATTGTTGCGCTTTCCATATCAAGTGCGATGGCGCGACTTTGGCTGAGGCGCTTTACGGGGCCAGATTGATCGCGCAATTCCCAATTGCGATTGTCGATTGTGGCGACCGTGCCTGTGCGCATGATCCGTTTCAATTCATAGCCAGACACTTGCGCAACATCTGCCACCGCATCCTCAAGGGCAATTTGAACTTCGGCCAATGCGGGGATGGGAACCCATGCGGGCAGGTCATCATCAAGAACATGATCTTCGCGCAGATAGGCATGTGCCAAGACATAATCGCCAAGCGCCTGCGTGTTGCGCAGACCTGCACAATGACCAACCATCAACCATGCATGGGGTCGCAAAACTGCAATATGGTCAGTGGCGGTTTTTGCGTTTGAAGGCCCAACCCCAATATTAACCAAACTAATACCTGCATTGTCTTTGCGGGTGAGGTGATAGCTTGGCATCTGGGGCATTTTTGCGGGATGTGTGAGCTCTGCCTCAGCCGTCATCAAAACTTGATTGCCCGGCCCAACGAGGGCGGTGTAGCCACTGTTTGGGTCGGCCAACATTGCCCGCGCATAGGCAATGAATTCGTCAACATAGAATTGGTAATTGGTGAACAGAACATGGTTCTGGAAATACACGGGATCAGTCGCTGTATAATGAGCGAGCCGTGCCAGAGAATAGTCGATCCGTTCGGCGGTAAAGGGTGCAAGCGGCCCCGATCCGTCTGGATGCTTAAAGCCAAAGGAATTGACGATCTCGTCATGGATGCCGCCCAGATTAGGCACATCAAACATATCGCGCAAGGGAAAGGTTAGCGCTGCCTCTTGCGGGACGTTGAGATTGGGATCCGTCAGCACTGCAAAATGTAGCGGAATTGGCGTAGAGGATACCCCAATCGCGACCTCAACATTATGGTTTTCAATCAGAAGGGCGATTTGCTGTGTCAGGTAATTGGCAAATAAATCGGGGCGCGTGACCGTTGTGGAATAGGTGCCCGGTTCTGCGACATGACCAAAAGAAAGGCGGGTGTCGATCTTGCCAAAACCTGTCGTGGCAATCCGTATCTCGGGATAAAAGGCGCGATAGCGGGTGTTCTCGCGCGGGGCGTTTAGGGCCTCGGAAAAGGCATCGTAAAGGAATTTTGTGGCCGCCTGATACAGCAGTTGCAATTCGGCGACTGCGTCTGCGGCCTTACTGAAATACTTGGGGTGAGGTGCGGCGGGGGATAGGATTTGTTCGTCTTTGGCTGATTTTCGCATCGCGCACTCCCCCTGATTTAACCTTAGCGTGTGTGTTTTAGACTGCGCATTTGTTCGTAATATTCAAGCGCCTCGGTCAGCAGCCCATGATATTCTTTGGGCAAATCAGGCAATGGCCCTTCGGGATCAGAAATCCCAGTTGAGCGATGCACAGCCCCATACCAATGCTTGGCCCAGATCCCATCTTGGGCCCGCGGCCCTGCAGGCCAAGATAACATTGCCGCGTCAAATGGAAGGCCGGCCGCTGCGCAGATCATCCGCAACATGGCCTCTGGGTTCGCGCGAATATCTGTGCTGTCGAAAATTGGGCCAGGGAGGCGTTGATAAAGCGCCCATTGTTGAGGATAGCCGATATCAAGCAAGCTCGGCATATCGCGTTTGGCGAGGTAGGAGGCAATGACGCGGGCGGGGTGACGGATCAAATGCATATTCACGCAGCCCTCAGCCCAAGTCAGGTCAAACCCATCTAACATATGGTGGGGCATGTGTTTCATATACCAATGCTCTTTTCCGTCAGGCGGGCTACCTGCACAGCGCCGTGCCACGATCTTGGCATCGCTTTCATGCGCGGCAAGGATATCGGATCGCATCGGGTGGTCGAGCCCTGTCTCTGCCAAATAGGGGGCGTAGAATGGCTCGTCCCAAACCGCGCAATCGGCGCGCGCCCCAAAGGCATACATCATCGCAGTCGAAAGGTTGCGTGGCCCCGACCACATGGCAATTTTTGTCATTCTATTCTGTGCCTTGATCAATCATGTCTTTATAAAGCGCGCGGATGCGCGTGGTCAGTGGCCCCAAATCGCCTGTGCCGATGACGCGGCCGTCAATCTTGCCTACAGGGGTTTGCGCGCCGAATGTGCCCGTCAAAAATGCCTCATCTGCGCTATAGGTTTCCACCAAGGAAAAGTTTTTCTCAAAGACGGGGATGTCATTGTTGCGGCACAGGTCAATGACCTTCTGCCGTGTGATCCCATTCATGCAATAATCGCCTGTGCTTGTCCAAACCTCGCCCTTGCGAATGATGAAGAAATTGCACGCATTTGTGGTGTTCACAAAGCCATGGATGTCTAACATCAATGCCTCATCTGCTCCCGCCTTTTCCGCGGCGATGCAAGCGAGAATACAATTCAATTTGGAATGAGAGTTTAGCTTGGGGTCCTGCGTCATCGGCAAGCCGCGCAGATGTGGCACTGTGGCCAGACGAATGGGGCGCGGGATGGAGGGTTTGGAATGCTCCATGATGATCGCAACAGTCGGGCCAGAACGCGACAGGGCAGGATGTTGAAAGGGGCGCATCTTGACCCCACGCGTGACCATCAACCTGGCATGGGCATCGGTCTGCATCTCGTTGGCGCGGCGGGTGTGTTCGAGGGCCGCAATCACCGCGGCGCGGGTCATGCCGATATCAAGATCAATCGCTTTGGCAGCCTCAAACAGGCGATCCATATGATCGTCTAAAAAGGCCCATTTCCCATTATAGAGACGTAACCCCTCCCAAACGCCATCACCAAGCATAAAGCCGCTGTCATAGACGCTGACCATTGCCTCGGCGCGCGGTTTGAGCGCTCCGTTGATCCAGATCAGAATATGTTCATTGCGCGCGTCTTCTTCGCTTTGATGTGTGCTGACCATGATTTGCCTTGCCCTTGCCCTAGTCACCTTCGCGTGAGGAGACAGGATGCCGTCTTGATGTGCAATATCAATCACAGTTTAGTGCGGGCAGTTTCCACATTTTCCCAAAGCAATGGGAGGCAGGCTATGACACGGACTGACAATAAATCACTGCGCAGTGGGTTTAAACTGGTCGCTTTGAGTGTCGCCATTGGGCTGGCATTTGTGTTGCAGATGGTTTCGCCTCAGGATCGCGGTGCGGTGATTGTGCAATCTCTGTTGAAGGGGCAAATGCCTGTCTTCGGGCACATTGCGCCCTGTGATCTGGTGTGCAAAGGCCCGCAGATCTTGCCCGCAACAGGCGATCTGAACGCGAACGCGCCCCGTTTGCGGGATATCTGAGCGCTACGACAGCATGGCCTTATGCGCCTTGATGGCCTCATTCAGGTCTGCATAGTAGTTAAGCTTTCCCGCCTCTAGAATGAGCGCCGCATCGCAATAGTCGCGCAGTTCGGCCAGATCACGAGATGTGCTTTCCAGAAGTGCATCAAGCGCGCGCGATAAAGACGCGAGGCGATTATGCGTTGCAATCACCGCCACCAACCGACCCTTAGGCGGCATATCCCCGTCTGGCCTTGGGTGCTGGCCCGTGGGTGCAGGGCTGCCCAAATGCAACATGGGTGTCAGGCAGGTCATCGCCAATCTTGGCCTCTCGCGCGAAATCTCAATCGCGGCCAAGTTCGGATATTTTGCTTAAAGAAAGGTTTCAGACGCGGTGATAAGGCGCGCCCGCAAGGATTGATGCGGCACGGTAAAGCTGTTCAGACAGCATCACCCGCACCAACATATGCGGCCAAACCATACGGCCGAAGGAAATACGCCGTGCGGCTTCGCCGCGCAGGTTTGGCTCAATGCCATCTGCCCCGCCAATGATCAGCGCCAAATCGCTTGTTCCTTGATCACGCACTTGGCCAAGACCTGTGGCGAATTCTGGAGAGCTTAGGGTCTCGCCCCGCTCGTCTAGCGCCCAGATCAGCGCGGATTTTGGCAAAGCACGGCGCAGCAAGTCGCCTTCGGCTTTCATGCCCTGATTCTTTTTATCTTCCACCTCAATGACATCGCCTAAGGTCAGGCCAAGTGCGCGGCCAGTGCGATCAAATCGCGTGAGGTAATCGGTAATCAGATCATGTTCGGGGCCTTGCCGCAGGCGACCAACACAACAGATGGACACGCGCATGGCCGATTAGGCCTGCGCCGTGCCATTGGGCAGCCACATCTTTTCGATCTGGTAGAAATCCCGCACTTCCGGGCGGAAGATATGAACGATCACATCGCCCGTGTCGATTAAAGCCCAATCACCTGCATCTTTGCCCTCGGTTTTGGACAAAAGCCCGTAATCTTGCTTGAGGCGATCCACCAAATTGGTCGCTATAGCGGCCACTTGCCGTGTCGAACGCCCCGAAGCCACGACCATATAATCGGCCATCGAGGATTTCCCCGCCAGCTCGATCGTGATTACGTTTTCAGCTTTGTCATCGCTCAGAGAGTCAAGCACTTGGTCTAGCAAATCCTTGCCTCCAATGCGGGGTGCATGCGTGTCGGCATGCGGCGCAATCTCTGCGGTGTCAGTTACCGCCATTCTCGGTCCAGTCAGGACGAAGGCCCTCCGTTTCATGGCGTCAGTCTAAGATGGGCAACCATCTGGCGCTGACGAATACTCCAAGGATACCACTGCTTGGGGATGATCTCAATGCAAAGGATAATATGGGATTTATACAAATGAAACGGGCCGCGATGTGCATCGCAGCCCGTAACCTCGTGGGGTGTGGTTTATTCAGCGGGCGCAAGTGCTGCGGCGCTGTTCTTCGCGAAATGTTTGCGCGCAAGGATCAGAACCAAGGCGATCATTGCGAATTGCAGGCCAAGGGCCAATGCGCTGACCACCCACTAGGCTGCGCCAAATTTTGCAATCATGCCTGTGGCGACCAGACCTTTGTTGATCCAAAAATGACCCAAGACAGATATTGCAACGCCAGGGCAAACAAGGGCGTATGAGCCTGCAGCGGCTTCGGTGCCATTAATGAAGCGGCCGAGATAGCCCACGCTGGTCAAGGCCATGATGCCAAAGAGTGCGATCAGAACTTCAATCGACTGCATGCGTGTCAGGAAGGTAAATGTTTCACCCGCACCGCCATGGATGTCGAAATGAACGTGCAGGCCATGCGAGATCCGCATCATCGCAATCGAAACAACAGTGATCAGCGGAATGATGACCATCAGCGTGGGGGTGGCCTCAACATTCAGGCCGTTCTCCATGATTGAGCGGAGACCCAGTATCGCGGCGACAAAAGCGATCAACAGCGCCGCCGTGATGAAGAAGGTTCCCAGAATAATCGAGACCCCTGCCGTCAGTTGTAGGTTCGACATTGCGGCGGGGGCAGCAAGGCCAACACCGATCATAGACAGCGCAAATGCGGGCAGAACTTGGGCAAAGGAGTTGTTCGCGGGACATTTTAAACCGCCATTGGCAAAGCGCGCCTTGAGGAAATCAGCGATCATGCGGAATGCCAGAATGCCGATCATCAAGAAGGCGGCCATGGCTGCGGGGAATAGATATTCCACAATGCTCCATAGCCCTGGGACAAAGGTAAGACCCAGCAGAAAGCCAACATTAGCCGTCATCGCCAAGGCAAGAGGCAGCGCCAAAACTTGGCTCCCTGCGTTTAAAGCGGCAAAATCTGAATAAGACGCCGCTGCGCGGAACGTAGATAAGCGCCCAAGGTTCCAGATCAACAGCTTGATGTTCAAGAACCCAAAAACTGCGATCCCCGCCATGGCGCCCAAGACCATAGCCTGCTTCAAAATTGACCCTGTCGTCAAGACCGCAAAGTTGTTTTCGAAGATCGGAACGGGTTGGTCAGGATGCGGCACCCAAAACATCAGCCACATAAAAAACGTAACGGCCAATCCCCCCGCACCTAGCGAAGCAAGGAAGTAGAGCGGTGAATATCGATTTTGAGCGAGTGACATTGCTAGTCCCCTTTGATGAACTTTGTCAACTGATTTCTGAACTAGTCGGTTTAGTTTAGAAATTGATAAAATGTCGCAGGGCAGAAAATTGGCTAAATTTGACTATATCTTGTGGAAAACTGGTTAAACTTATCCACATCGTGGGGTTCGTGATTGACTCTGCGATGGCAGCGGCGAGACAGTAACACTGAATAAGAATCACCGAAGGGTCTGCCTGTGCGGTTTTCCAGATTACGCTTGAACGGCTTTAAAAGCTTTGTTGACCCGACCGAATTGGTGATTTCGGACGGTCTTACGGGCGTGGTTGGCCCCAATGGCTGTGGCAAGTCTAATCTTCTGGAAGCGTTGCGGTGGGTCATGGGCGAGAACCGCGCCTCGGCGATGCGCGGCGGCGGTATGGAAGATGTGATTTTCGCGGGGGCGGCCACGCGGCCTGCGCGTAACTTCGCAGAAGTATCCCTTAGCATCGACAATCAAGACCGTCTCGCACCCGCAGGGTTTAACGAGGATGACACCCTTGAAGTCGTGCGCCGTATTACCCGCGATGCAGGATCCGCCTACAAGGCCAATGGCAAAGACACGCGTGCGCGCGATGTGCAGATGCTGTTTGCGGATGCCTCAACAGGCGCGCATAGCCCCGCCTTGGTGCGGCAGGGTCAGATTTCGGAGCTGATCAACGCAAAACCACGCGCAAGACGGCGGGTTCTTGAAGAGGCTGCGGGTATCTCGGGCCTCTATCAGCGCCGTCATGAGGCCGAGCTAAAGCTGAAGGGTGCAGAAACCAATCTCACCCGTGTTGATGATGTGATTGAACAACTGGCGGGGCAATTATCCTCGCTTGCTCGGCAGGCACGCCAAGCCGCGCGGTATCGCGAGATCGGGACAGAGCTGCGCCAAGCCGAAGGGATGCTGTTATATTTGCGGTGGCGAGAGGCAGATCAGGCCCGCGCACGCGCTGAGGAAACCTTGCGCTTGGCCGTGCAATCTGCGGCGCGGGCTGAGGCGGCCGCGGTCAAGGCCGCCCAAGCGCGTGAGGAGGCCGAAGCCGCCCTTCCCCCCAAACGGGAGGAGGAGGCAATTGCCGCCGCAATTTTGCAGCGGCTGACTGTAGAGCGCGAAACGCTGCAAGCCGAAGATTTCCGTGTTCGTCAAGCGATTGAAGGTTTGGAAGCACGGATTGAACAACTGACCCGTGACATTGGTCGCGAGGACAGCCTTAACACGGATGCAAGCGAAACAGTGGCCAAGCTGATGGAGGAGCGCGAAGCCCTCTTTGAGGCGCGTAAAGGCCATGATGAGGCGCTGAAGGCAGCGTCACTTGCGGCCGCTGATGCCGCTGAGGTTTTGGCCGATTGTGAAACGGGCCTCAGTCAGCTGACAGAAGACGCGGCGCGTCTTGCAGCGCGCCATCAATCCGCAGAGCGCATTGTTTCTGACGCCCGCGCGGCCCTTGAGCGGAACCGCGCCGAGGCGGAAAAGGCACGGCTTGCGGCGGCGGAAGCCGAAGCGCGCTTGGCCGAGGTGAACCACGATGTAGACACAGCACAAACCGCTTTGGCCAGTGCGACAGAGCAAGCAAACCAAGCTGAGGCTGCATTGGCACAGGCCGAAGCAGATCGCGCCACCGCACAAAGCGAAGAGGGCGAGGCCCGCGCGGCTTTGGCTGAGGCCAATGGCACGCTCAGCACGCTTGAGTCCGAAGTGCGCGCATTGCGCCGCCTGCTTGAGCGTGAGCAGGGCGCGGCGGAGCAATTGCTGGATCATGTGAAGGTGGATGTGGGTTTTGAGGCCGCCGTTGGGGCGGCCTTGGCCGATGACCTCAAGGCCCCGATCCGCGCAGATGGTCTGGCAACACGGCTGACGGGGTGGCTTGGTCTGGATCAATATGCCAATCCCCAACCCTTGCCCCAAGGAGCGATTTGTTTGGCCGATGTCACCCGCGCGCCGCGCGTATTGGCGCGGCGTTTGTCGCAGGTCGGTATTGTCGATGCGGCAGATGGGGCGCGGTTGCAAAAGGATCTTTTGCCAGGTCAGCGCTTGGTCAGCCGTGAGGGTGATCTCTGGCGGTGGGACGGCTATAGCCTTGCATCTGAGGACAGCTCAAGCGCGGCTGCACGGCGCTTGCAGCAGGTCAATCAACTGGAAAGGTTAGACCAGGAATTGACTGCGGCCAAGGATGCCGCCGATGCCGCCCGCAGCCGTCATGACGAAATTTCAGCACGCCTCACTGCTGCAAGCGAGGCAGATAAAACTGCCCGCCAATCGCGCCGTGACGCCGATAGCGCGATGGCCGAAGCCAGCCGCCTCTTGTCGCGCGCCGAAGCAGAGCGCAATATTTTGGCGGGTCGTCTTGAGACATTGAACCAAGCCGTCAGCCGCCATGGCGAGGAAGCCGCAAGTGCCGAGCGGCAATTGGTTGAAGCTGAGGTGGGGCAAAAAGCCCTTGAAGACCTCACGACAATGCGCGCGCGGGTTGAAAGCGCGAAATCGACAGTCGAGGCTGCGCGCTTGACGATGTTGGCCAAACGCACGGCGCATGACGAGATCAAACGAGAAGGCGAAGCGCGGGAACGCCGCATTGACCAAATTGCAAGCGAAGTAGATGGGTGGCAAAAGCGTCTTGATACCGCCAAGTCCCGCATGGCAGAGTTGAACACCCGCCGCATTGAGGCCGAGGCTCAATTGCAAGATGCGAAGAACAAACCCGACCATCTTGCGGGCCAGCGCGCAGAATTGGCGCAAAAGATCAAAGATGCTGAGGCACGCAAGGCGGCTGCCGCAGATGCGTTGGGCGTTGCAGAAGGTATTGCGCGCACCGCGACATCTGCCGAGCGTGATGCCGAACGCAGCGCCTCGGATGCCCGCGAAGCCCGTGCGGCTGCCGAAGCGCGGCGCGATGGTGCGGCAGGATCCGTTGCCCATGCAGCAGAGCGCATCTATGAGGAGATGGAAGTCACCCCTGACGCGTTGTTAGAGCAATTAGAGACAGACCCGACCGATATGGCCTCGGCTGAAAAGCTTGAAGGCGATGTTATGCGCCTGCGCCGTCAGCGCGATGCGCTTGGTGCGGTTAACCTGCGGGCTGAGGAGGATGCGCGCGAAGTCCAAACCGAGCATGACACGTTGCTGTCAGAAAAGCAGGATCTTGAGGCTGCCATTTCAAAGCTGCGTTCGGGGATTGCGGCCTTGAACAAAGAAGGGCGCGAGCGTCTTTTGACAGCCTTTGATGAGGTCAATCGCAATTTCGGACAGTTGTTTAGTCACCTCTTTGACGGTGGTGAAGCGCGGCTTGTTTTGGTCGAAAGCGATGACCCTCTGGAAGCGGGGCTTGAGATCCTGTGCCAACCGCCGGGCAAGAAACTCTCGACCTTGTCACTGTTGTCGGGGGGGGAACAAACCCTTACCGCGCTTGCGCTTATCTTCGCGGTATTCTTGGCCAATCCTGCGCCAATCTGTGTGTTGGACGAGGTGGATGCGCCTTTGGACGATGCCAACGTGACCCGTTTCTGCGATATGTTGGACGAGATGACCCGCCGCACCAAAACGCGCTTCTTGATCATCACGCACCATGCTGTGACGATGGCGCGGATGGATCGCTTGTTCGGCGTCACAATGGCCGAGCAAGGTGTCAGCCAATTGGTCAGTGTTGATCTGAAAAAGGCTGAGGCCTTGGTCGCCTAGGTGGCCAAGACCGCCAGAAGTAAGACAGCAAACACAAATGCGGCCCATGATTTCCAAAGGATCGTAACCGCGTTCGAAATATCGCTGCGTGTGGCCTCTGCCCGTCCTGCGGCGTTCAGGCTTGGGTGATCGCTGAGATGCCCATGATAACTGCGCGGGCCTGCCAATGTGATATCAAGCGCGCCTGCCATTGCGGCTTCGGGCCATCCTGCATTGGGGCTTGGGTGCTTTGAGGCGTCCTCGCGCATCACCGCCCCAGCCGCAGGTTTGCCGCAAACAGCGGCAATCAGTGCCCCGCTGAGACGGGCAGGGATGTAGTTGAGGATGTCGTCAAACTTGGCGGCAGCAAACCCAAATTCCTCATGTCGCGGGGTGCGGTGGCCAATCATGCTGTCGGCTGTGTTCACGAGTTTGTAGAGCAACACGCCAGGTAGCCCGAGGATAAGAAACCAAAAGGCAGGTGCAATCACCCCGTCTGAAAAATTTTCAGCCGCAGATTCAATCGCGGCACGGCTGATTTCGCTTTCACCCAATTCAGCCGTGTCCCGCCCTACGATATCGCTGAGCGCGCGGCGGGCTTCGGGCAGCGATAGGCCCAAAGCATCGCGCACGGCCAAGACGTGGGATATGAGGCTGCGCTGTGCGATAAGGATGGCTGCAAGCAGGATTGAGATCACCTCTCCATAGGGCAAGAGCGCGATTGTGGCCCCAAGCCCCAAAGCGCCAAGGGACAGAAGCGCCATAACCGTCACGCCTGCGCTGCGTGCAGCCGCGTTTTCGGTGTTGTAGCGGCGATCTGCCCAAGCAATGATCCGCCCCATCACCACGGCAGGATGGGGGATGCGCTGCCACAGCATGCGCGGTTCGCCAAATAGGGCATCAAGGCCAAGCGCCAGAACCAAGAGGGCAGCGGTTTCCGTGATCATGCCAATGCCTTTTCCAACCTTGTCCAGTCTTCGGGTGCATGGGGTAAGCCCAGTCTGATCATAGAGGTGGAATAGGAAAAGATGCGTGTCCAGATGTGATGCTGCGCAAGCTTGGATTGCAGGGCCGCAGCGTTGCCAACATGGAACAGTCGAAACAGGCTTGTGCCGCACGGATCATTTGCACCTGCCGCCGCCATCAGCGCATCAAGCCGCGCCGCATCTTGCGCCAATCTGCGGCGGGTATCTTCGGCCCATGCGGGATCACGCAAGGCCCGCGCCCCGATCACAAGGGCGGGGCCTGAAACAGACCATGGGCCCATGAGCGCCCGCAAACGGGCAATCGTGTCGGGGGCGGCGATGACAAAGCCAAGGCGCAGACCTGCAAGGCCCCAGAATTTCCCAAAGCTTTTAAGCACAATATCGCGACTGTTTTCTGCGATTTTGGGCAGGTGGCTTGCCTCAGGCATCACATCGCAGAAACTTTCATCATAGATGCGGATTTTGTTACTGACTGGTGCAGGCGCGAGGCGACCATCGGGGTTGTTGGGGTGGACATAGATCTCAAGCGCGGCGCTGCCTTGGGATATCGTCCAACCTGCACCCTCGAAACTGGCCGCCCATTCATTATAGGTGGGCATGGTGATCTGCACGGATTTGTCCAGATCCCGAAAAATCGTGGGCAATCGCGCAACTGCTGCAGAGGCGCCATGTGTTGGCAGAATATCAAGATATGCGGGAACCGACCAAAATGCGCGCGCGGCGGCAATCAGCGCGGCCTCAGCCCCTTGATCGGGCAGGGCGCGCCATGCATCGGCAGGCAGGTCACCGATTGGATAGGGGCAGGGGTTGATCCCTGTTGAAAGATCAAGCCAATCTGCGCGCGCCCCACCATATTGGGCAGCCGCGGCATCAATGCCGCCCCCATGGTCACGGCTATGTTGGGTTTTGGTCGTCATACCGCCTTAGATAGGCGATTTGTCCCGCCCCGCCTAGAGGTGGTCGCGCTCATGTGGGGCGTTGAAATCCAGCACAGGGTTAATCGGCAGGATGCGTGCGGGATTAATCATATCGTGGCTGTAATGGTAATGGCGCACGATATGATCAAAATGCACCGTATCTGCCACACCCGCCCATTGATATAGCTCGCGCGTGTAGCCCCAAAGATTGGGGTAATCGATGATCCGCTTGCGGTTGCACTTGAAATGCAGGTGATAGACCAGATCAAATCGGATCAACGTGGTAAACAGCCGCCAATCGGCCTCGGTGATGCGTGCGCCGATCAGATAGCGGTTGCGACTGAGGCCGTCATCCAACCAATCGAGCGCCTCAAAAAGCGTATGCACAGCATCATCATAGGCCGCCTGTGAGGTCGCGAACCCTGATTTGTAGACGCCGTTATTCACCTCGTCATAAATGCGCGCATTCACTTGGTCGATCTCTTGGCGCAGTTCTTCGGGGTAGAAATCCTGCGTGTCGTCTGTGATCCCGTTAAAGGCCGAATTGAACATTCGGATAATTTCCGAACTCTCATTCGAGACGATTTTCTCGCGCTCTTTGTCCCAAAGGATTGGAACTGTAACGCGGCCCGTCATGTCGGGTGTGTCTTTGAGATAGACATCACGGGCGAAAGGCAGGCCGTAGAGTGTATCCCCCGTAGCGCCGTCAAAATCTGTGGAAAATGTCCACCCATCCCCGAGCATATCGGGGTGCACAACGCTGACGCTGATATGGTCAGTCAGACCCTTGATGGCGCGGAAGATCATGGCGCGATTGGCCCAAGGGCACGCATGTGAAACATAAAGGTGATAGCGACCCGATTCTGTCTTGAAGCCGCCTTCACCTGAGGGGCCTGCACTGCCATCTTCGGTCACCCAGTTGCGAAACGAGGCCACACTGCGCTGGAATGCGCCGCCTGATTTTTTGGTGTCATACCAAACATCTTGCCATGTGCCATCGATCAAAAGACCCATTGGTTCCGCCTCGTCTCGCTGTTTCCTGTTGCCTCAGACCTAATGCGTGTGGCCTTTTCGTCCAACCCTAGGTCATGCAGAGGCACTCTGCGTATATGCACAGAACCCATGTTGCAAATTGGCAACGAATTTGCAGGTTGGTTAACCCGATGTTGACCAAAACCAAGCACGATCCATGTTACAGTGAGAGTTGATAGGTGTGTTATGAACGATTTTTTGCCCAAAGATGTCGTAGATGGCCTGCGCCACGCGAAGATGCGCGATCTCAAGCGCCGCGCGACCCGTTCGGTTCAGATCGGGGATGATGTTTATGCAATCCTAGAATTCACGCCCTCAGGTTTCGCGGTTGACGCGGAAACCACCCCGCATTTGCGCGGTTTGGTGGATGTTTACGAAGGCTCTCGTCACCAATGTCAGGCGTTAATTATCGCCTCAGAACAAGATGGTGATTTGATGCGCTATGAATTCAAGCGCAACACCGCCGCCTCTGATCGCGCCGCTTTGGATTTTGAAGAAGTGACGCCACAGGTTTCGGGATACTTGACCTGATTCGACTGAAATAACGCAATAAACCGCCGCTTGTGGTCTATTTTTCAAGAAATTCGTGCGAAAATTGCGTGCAGGTCGCGTGATTTTGCGAAAGAATTTCTGACGGCTTGGATTATCCTGTGACAAAGCTTCACCTCTTTGTCGGAGAGCCAAGATGATCAAGACCCCTTGCCTTTTGTTTTTGGGCGATGCGCCCGACCCTTTGGCGGCCAAAGTGGCGCAAGGTATTCGTGATTGGCGTCCTGAGAACGCAATAGGCCAATTCCGCATGGAAGGGTGTCAGGCCGATATGCGCTTGCCCGATATGACTTTGGCCGAGGCGCGCGCCGCTGGTGCGGAAACCCTCGTGATTGGCGTTGCCAATCGTGGCGGGGTGATCTCGCCTGCATGGAAAAAGGTTTTGATCGCGGCCCTAGAGGAAGGGTTTGATCTGGCCTCTGGGTTGCACAATCTGTTGCGTGATGAGCCTGATTTGGTCGCCGTAGCCAAGGCGACAGGGCGCAGTCTGCATGATGTGCGGGTGCCAAATGTGCAATATCCCATCGCTAATGGCGTAAAACGCAGCGGCAAGCGTTGCCTTGCCGTTGGCACGGATTGCTCGGTTGGGAAGATGTATACGGCGCTGGCCATGGATGCCGAGATGAAGGCGCGCGGGTTGAAATCCAGTTTCCGCGCCACGGGCCAGACAGGTATTCTGATTACAGGCGAAGGCGTGCCCTTGGATGCGGTCATTGCGGATTTCATTGCAGGGGCGGTGGAATGGTTAACCCCTGATAATGACCCAGATCATTGGGATATGATCGAGGGACAGGGCAGCCTGTTCCACATTTCCTATTCTGGTGTGACCATGGCTTTGGTGCATGGGGGTCAGCCCGATGCGTTGATCTTGTGCCATGAACCAACCCGCCCCCATATGCGTGGTCTGCCCGATTATGAAATGCCAAGCCTTGAGGCGCTGCGTGATCTGGCCCTGACACTTGCACGCCAGTCTAATGCAGCGGCGCAAGTGGTGGGGATCTCAATCAACACAGCGGCATTTGGCGAGGATGAAGCCTTGGCCTATCTTGCAGAGGCTGAAAAGCGCATGGGCTTGCCTGCTGTCGATCCTTTCCGCCAAGGTGCTGCACGTCTTTGTGACGCATTGGAGGCGATATGAGTTTTACCATCACGGCCACGCCCGAAACCTTTCGCTTGGCCGAGGTTTTTACGATTTCACGCGGCTCGCGTAGTGAGGCGCAGGTGGTCACAGTCCACATCAGCCGCGATGGGATCACGGGGCGGGGCGAATCTGTGCCCTATGCGCGCTATGGCGAGAGCATAGCCTCGGTCGTGGCGCAAATAGAGGGGCTGCCTGCAGGGATTGATCGTAAAAGCTTGCAGGACGCATTGCCCGCAGGGGCCGCGCGAAACGCAGTCGATTGTGCGATATGGGACTGGGAAGCAAAATCAACGGGGCGGCCCGTTTGGGATTTGGCGGGGCTTGCGACCGCGCCGCGCGCTGAGATTACAGCCTATACCCTGTCGCTTGACACGCCCGAGCGCATGGAGGCTGCGGCAGCGCGCCACCAATCCCGCCCGCTGCTTAAGATTAAATTGGGCACGTCCGATGACATGCCGCGTCTTGAGGCGGTGCGCCGTGGTGCGCCACGCGCGCGGATCATCGTGGATGCCAATGAGGGATGGACTGTGGACAGCTACAGTGATCTTGCGCCGCATCTGATCCGTCTCGGGGTCGAGATGGTGGAACAGCCGCTTCCTGCGGGTGCCGATGATCTTTTGGCTGAAATCGCCCGCCCCTTGCCAGTTTGCGCCGATGAGTCCGCCCATGATCGTGCGAGCCTGCCTGATCTGGTGGGCAAATACGATATGGTGAACATCAAATTGGATAAAACAGGCGGTTTGACAGAGGCGCTTGCGTTGCGCGATGCGGCTGTGGCGGAGGGCTATGGGATTATGGTGGGCTGCATGGTTGGCAGTTCTCTTGCTATGGCCCCTGCGCTTCTCGTGGCACAAGGCGCGGCAATTACCGATCTTGACGGGCCGCTTCTTCTGGCAGAAGACCGTGAGCACGCTTTGACATTTGACGCAGACGGGGTGCATCCTGCGCGTCCAGAATTATGGGGATGAGTTGAGATGACGCGCATCGTATATGTGAATGGCGAATATCTGCCCGAGGATCAGGCCAAAGTTTCGGTGTTTGATCGGGGGTTTCTGTTTGCCGATGGCGTCTATGAGGTGACCAGCGTCTTGGATGGCAAATTTATTGACTTCGAAGGCCACGCAAAACGCCTTGCCCGTTCCTTGAACGAATTGGGTATGCGCGCGCCATGCGACAGTGACCGCTTGCTTGAAATTCATCGCGAACTGGTGACGCGCAATGCCTTGGTCGATGGTATGATCTATCTACAGATCACTCGCGGCGCACCCAATGATCGCGATTTTGCCTATCCTGCTCCCGAGACAGAGCCAACCTTGGTGCTGTTCACCCAGTCCAAACCAGGTTTGGCACAAAGCCCAATGGCAAAGACAGGGATGAAGGTGATCTCTATTGAAGATCAGCGATGGGGGCGGCGCGATATTAAGACTGTGCAGCTCCTTTACCCGTCCATGGGCAAGATGATGGCAAAGGCGGCTGGCTGTGACGATGCGTGGATGGTGGAAGATGGTGCTGTGACAGAAGGCACGTCAAACAATGCTTATATCATCAAGGATGGCACGATCATCACCCGCAATCTTGGCACTGAAATTTTGCATGGGATCACCCGCGCAGCGGTGCTGCGTTTCGCGCGTGAAGCACAGATGAAGGTAGAAGAACGCCCCTTCACAGTCGCCGAGGCGCAAGCGGCAGATGAGGCATTTATCACCTCGGCCTCAACCTTCGTGATGCCTGTGGTTGAACTGGATGGAACGCCTATTGGCACAGGAAAACCTGGCCCTGTGGCGACACGTTTGCGCGAGATTTACCTTGAAGAAAGCCGTAAAGCGGCAATCTGAAAAGGCCAATAAAGAAGGGCGCGAGAGATCGCGCCCTTTTCAGTTGGAGTGAATTGTACCTTAATTTGTGAGGGTAATTGATCCCGCGGTAATTTGCGTAGGCGTAATGTTTTGCAAGGTCGCCACCAATGTGCCTGGCCCACCACCAAAGGACACAAGAACATTGGTGTTCGCGCCGTCTGCCACCAATTGCAAACTCGCCCCTGTCAGATCAGCCGAAGAACCATCTGCATTGGTCAGCAGCACTTGTAGCGTTTCGTTCGCAGTGAAATCGGCCACAATCTTATATTTTTAGACATTATTAACAAAATAAAAAAATCCAATCCTTGGAAACGGATTGTTCGCAAATCAGCAATGCATTGAAATTATTTGAGTTTCGCCTTTTAGGTGAAGTCACCCTGGGCAAACCAACCGCCTGTTATCGCGCCCCCATGGGCATAAAAAAGCCATAATCTGGCACCTTGCTCGGTGGTAATGCACCAATAATCCCGCAATCCAGTGCGCCAATTGGGGTCATCAAGCCACCATTCTGGCGCGATTCTTTCAGGGCCGATATAGGATTTCACAGTGAAATTTTGTCGCCGCCATGCAAAGCGAAATGGCGGTTCTGGGCTGTCGGGGGCATCAATAAATTCGGGCTTGAATAGGGTTAAAGGGCGCGGAAGATGCGCGCGTGGCCATAGGCTCCCAAACGGGTCTGACCATGCGGCCGCAAGAGACTTCTGTGATTTTTCGGGCAGATGGCTTTCTGCCGGATGGGGTCGGGTGATTGCTTCTAGCCCAATCCTTGTGCCAATGCGCGTGATCAGATCGTCCAAGGCGCTGCGCGCCGCATGGGCGCGCGCGGAACTATCCCCGCCTTGATGTGCGATGGCATTGCGCGCCTCGGTTTGCAGCGCCTCAAGGCGTATCATATCAAAGGCTGTAGAAGGTTCTAAATCTTTGAGGCCTTGTTCCATCTGTAATTTCAACAGGCTGTAAACGGTGCGCGCATCGGTATGGCTGCGCGCAAGCCGCAAAGTGATATGACGGCGCGCTTCGGTCATTTCGGCAAGATCAAGACGTAGGCTGCGCAGATCTCGCCCTGCTTTGTCGAGCTTTTGACACAGCGCTTCGGTTAAACGCAGGATCGCTGCATGAAGATCATCACTTGTGCCAATGGGTTCGGGAAAGCTCATGCGCACCGCGAAATAGGGCGTGCTGCGCGCGGGCGAGACAGGTTCGGCAAGACTTCCCAAAGCTTGGTCAAGGCGCTGGAGCAAAAATTGGCCAAAGCGCCGTGCCAGACCTGCGCGGGGTTGCGCAAGCAGATGGTGAATCTGATGCAGGCCAAGCCGTGCCAACCCGTCTATCGTTTCGTCCCCAAGCCTCAAAGCGGCGATAGGCAAGGGCAAAACTGCCGCGCGGGTTTCTAACGGGGGTGCGATATGAATAGACGCCTCTTTGCTTTGGCGGGCAAGTGGCGCAAATTTTGGGCTCATGTCACGCCTGCGCAAAGCGGCGCGTGCCCGCGTAGCGCGCGCTTCTTGGCTGATGGCATCACCACGGGCTTGTTGCGCTCTGCCACGACCATGTCCAAAGCGGGCCAAGGCCCAAGCTGCCCCGCGCGTATCGGCAAGCCCGATTTTCGCACTTAGCCCCAATGCCGCGAGGTCGGCGCAAATGGTCTCGGCCATGGCGGTTTCACCACTAAAAAGATGAGCGCAGCCAGAAATATCCATCACCAGACCATCTGTCCCCTCCGCCGCGATCCAAGGCGAAAATTTCTCTGCCCATCGACACAGCGCCTTGTGAAAGGCTTGTTCTTGCGCAGGGTTTTGACTGCGGGTGATCAGATTTGCACATAGCGCCATAGCGGCGCTTAACGCCTGTCCACGATAAAGCCCTGCGGCTTGTGCTTTGGGGCAGAGCGAGGAGAGAACTTGCCGATTGCCCGCTTCCGCAATCACGGCAAGTGGTTGCAGGCTCGTGCCGCGATGTAGGCGCAAGATTTGCTCCGCAGCAAGATGCGGCAAATAGATCGACAAAATGCGGCGCGTTTTGGTACGGGCCATTTGGGGGGCGGGGGCGGACATTCGAAATCATCCATCAAATGTTCACATTTTGTTCTTATTTAGTCCACACTCCAGAAAGAGTCGAGTCCCACCTATTGCAGGCGGCGTAAAAGATCGGGGCTGGCATAGCCATCAGGTAGGAGGCCGTTGGCAATTTGATAGGCGCGGATTGCTGCCACGCTATTGGGGCCAATCCGCCCATCGACCCCGCCTGTATCAAACCCTGCCGCGGTGAGTAGTGTTTGCAATTCTGCACGCTCACTCCGCGTTAGGACGCGGTCATTGCGGGGCCATGTGGCGCGAAATCCGTTTGAACGCCCCACGATCCTATCTGACAAATGACCTAGCGCGATCACATAGCTGTCAGCGGGGTTATAGCGCTCTAGGACACCAAAATTATCGTAGACCATAAGCGCCACACCATTCGCCCCAGCGGGGAGGAGCAGCGCAGAGGGCCAATGATCTGGCAGGGGCGTGCCATCCGCGAGCGTGACTGCGCGGTTGCGCCAAAAACTGGCACCGCGTTTTTCCTCACGGCTGGCAAGGCGATAGTCAAATCCTTGTGGCAACCGCACCTCTGACGCCCAAGGTTGCCCGCGCCGCCATCCTGCTTCGCTCAGGAAATTGGCGGCTGAGGCCAAGGCGTCGCGCGGGTCATCGCCCCAAATATCTGAGCGACCATCTCCCGTGTAATCGACCGCATAGGCCAGATAGCTGGTTGGCATGAATTGCGTATGCCCCATTGCCCCTGCCCATGACCCTGCAAAGGCGCGGGGGCTGACCGCCCCAATCTCTAGGATTTGCAAAGCAGCGAGAAGTTCGGCTTCGAAATAGGCGCGCCTGCGCCCTTCCCATGCCAGCGTGGCCAATGCGCGCAATGTGTCTGTGTTCCCACGGAAACTGCCATAGGATGTCTCGACCCCCCAAATGGCGACAACCACCTCTCCAGGAACGCCAAATTGAGACTCGATCCGCGCCAAATCTTCGCGCCACCTTTGATAATTGGCCCGCCCGCCTTCGATGCGTTGCGTGGAAACGGCGCTGTCGAGATAGTCCCAAATGGGGCGCACAAATTCGGATTGATTGCCATCAAGACGCACAACCTCATCTAACGGGGTCATTCGGCCAAGGGCGGCATCTACCACTGCGGGCGAAATACCTTGTGCCACGGCGCGGGATGCGAAATCTGCGCGCCATTGAGAAAAACTTTCGCGGGGTGCAGGGCTGGATTGGGTGCTGAGCGTGGCAGGTCGTGGGTAAGGCAAGGGTGAACTGCTGACCGCTAATCCCTGAGCCAAGCTTACCTCTGTGCCAAGCGATATGAAAATGGCGGCCATAGGCGCGCACCATTGCAAGGCGTTTTGCTTCACCTGCATTTTTCTTCCCCGATACAGACCAGCAACAGCCCGCTGGCGCTTGGTTTTGCCGCTCATGGACAAACCTAGCGCGCAGAATGCATTCCGCCTAGGGGCAATCGAGATTAGGATTTTCGCTTTTTTAATTTGCGCAATTTGCGCTTTTTGGCTTCAGCTTGGCTCGATCTACGCCCGCCAAAGCTGCGCTTGCCGCGTTTGCCGCCCGTGTTGGGGCGGTGTTGCGTGCCGTGAATTTCTAGTAGCTCAAGACCGATGCCGCCTGTGATGGGCAAGGCCTCCGTCAGGCGCACCAAGACGCGATCCCCAATGCCTAAGGTTAAACCCGTATCCGCACCCATCAATGTCTGGGTGTCTGCATCAAAATGGAAAAACTCGCGGCCCAAGCTGCGCATGGGCAATAAGCCGTCTGCGCCTGTTTCGTCCAGTTTCACGAAGGCGCCGAACCGCGCCACACCTGAAATACGACCTGTGAATTCCGCCCCCACGCGATCCTTAAGATAGGCGGCCAGATAACGGTCGGTCGTGTCTCGCTCGGCCACCATCGCGCGGCGCTCAGCTTCCGAGATTTGTTTGGCGGTGGCGTCCAGCGTTTCGATATCTTCGGCGCTTAAGCCATCGTTGCCAAATCCGTGAGACGAGATCAGCGCCCGATGCACGATCAAATCGGCATAACGGCGAATGGGGGATGTGAAATGGGCATAAGCCCGCAGAGCAAGGCCAAAATGGCCGAAATTTTCGGGGTGGTAATAGGCCTGCTGCATTGAGCGCAAGGTTGAGATATTGATCAGCTCATCGTGATCCGTGCCCTCGGCCTGCGCCAAAAGCGCATTGAGATGGCGGGTCATCAACACCTGACCTTTCGCCAAAACAAGCCCCGCTGTGGCGGCCGTCTCGCGCAAAGCGTCCAGCTTGTCGGGATCGGGTTCTTCGTGAACGCGGAACAACAGCGGCGATTTTTTCGCAATCAAAGTTTCAGCTGCGGCGACATTGGCCAAAACCATGAATTCTTCAATCAGGCGATGCGCGTCTAGCCTGTCGCGGAAGGCCACGCTTTCAACCTCGCCTTCTTCGGAGAGAATGATACGCCGCTCTGGAAGATCAAGGTCAAGTGGTTGGCGGCGCGCCCGCGCCGTTTTGAGTGCCTCATAAGCCGCAAAGAGGGGCGCGATGACAGGCTCCATCAAAGCCTCGCAACGCGGGGTTGGGGCGCCGTCTTGGGCGGCCTGCGCCTCTTCGTAGGACAAAGATGCGACCGAGCGCATAAGCCCGCGATGAAAGCTTTGCGCCTTTTTCTCACCCGTTGCATCAATGATCATGCGCACGGCAAGACAGGGGCGCAAAACGCCCTCATGCAAAGAACAAAGATCCCCCGACAGTCGGTCAGGCAGCATCGGCACAACGCGATCCGGGAAATAGGCAGAATTGCCGCGCTTTTTTGCCTCGCGATCAAGCGCACTGCCCGCGCGCACATAATGTGCGACATCGGCAATCGCGACCCAGATTACATTACCGCCTTTGTTCTTCGGGTCAGGGTCTGCATGCGCATAGCAGGCATCATCATGGTCGCGCGCGTCTGAGGGGTCGATGGTCACGAAAGGCAGATTGGTTAAATCTTCGCGACCTGATTTTGACGCTGGTTTGGCTTTGTCAGCCTCTGCGATGACCTCGTCTGGGAAATTATCGCGCAGCCCATGTTCATGGATTGCAATAAGGCTGACCGCCTTCGGCGCGCTTGGATCGCCAAGCCGTGTCACGATGCGCGCCTGCGGCAGGCCCATGCGGGACTTTGGCCCTGCAAGCTCTGCCTCGACCAACTCGCCATCTTTTGCGGATAAGGTGGCATCTGAGGCCACGCGCCATTCTTTATCTGAGCCTTTGGTGACGGGCAAAATACGCCCACCTTCCGAGGTCGTGCGGAAAATACCAATGAATTTGCGGGGATTGGTGCCGATGCGCCGAATGAGGCGCGCGAGGTAACTGTGATCTTTGCCATGAACCTCTTGCAAACGAGCAAGGATACGGTCGCCGTCACCCAAGGCAGGATCAGCCTCACGGGGAACATATAGAATTTTTGGCGCGTCCCCCTCGCCCTGCCATTCCATCGGACGGCAGAATTGATCCCCTGCGCTATCTTCGGCCAAAACCGTCAGGATGGCCACGGGTGGTAATTTATCGGGGTCGGCATAGGTTTTCTTGGCGCGGCGCAGATGGCCTTCTTCTTCAAGCTCTTTGAGAAGGCGCTTCAGATCAATGCGCGCGGCCCCTTTGATACCGAAAGCCTTCGCGATATCGCGTTTTGAACTGGCGTGTGGATGATCGGAAATCCATTGCAGGATTTCGCTTTTTGATGGGATCGCGCTCATGGCACTGCCCTAGCATGGTGTGGGCCTGCCGTCATGGGGTAATCTTAAAGCGCCAAAAGATCACTGCGGGTCAGGCGAAAGCCTGAGGCAATCCAACGTGCTTCTAACTCCGCAAGGGCTTTGCCTAAGTCTGGCCCCTGCAATTTGGGCATGAGATCGGCTGCGCGAATTGGAAACTCCGCCTGTGCGCCCAATGTTGCGGCTGCCCATTCCGACAGATCAAGCGGGGTTTCAAAGAAGGCATGGCGCAGCATCAGCGCCGCATGAGCCATTGTCTCACCATGGCGATAGCCCAATTCCCCGCCCGCTATGTTGCCCGTAGCTGTTTCGCGCAAAACTGCCACATTTTGGGCCATAGATTTGGACAGACGGAGTTCCGTTTGCAGATCTTCACCCCCAATCGCGGCAAGCCTAAGGGCGTGATCAGGTGCAAAGCCGCGCTCGGCCTCAAAATGCAAAACTGGCCCTAAGGCGCGCAGATTTGCGCCTGTGATGCAGTGGTGTAAAATTCCCGTTTGCTCCATCGCGGCCAAGGCGGGTGCGGGGTTTTGGGCGCGGAGAAGCTTGATCATCTCTGCCCCAATCCGTTCGCGCGACAACTGGTCTAGCCCGTCTGCCAGTGCCGCACAGGCCGCGAGTATGTCGGGATCAAACCCTGCATCTGGCGATGCATAATGCGCATGAAATCGGAAGAAGCGTAAAATACGAAGATAATCCTCACGGATGCGGTGATGCGCCGACCCGATAAAACGCAAAAGACCCTTGCGTAGATCGTCCAAGCCTTGGCCCGTGGGATCAGATATCGCGCCGCCTGCATCAACATAGAGTGCGTTGATCGTGAAATCCCGCCGCATGGCATCCTCGGTCAGGCTTGTGCCAAAGGCTACGGTCGCGCGGCGGCCATGGGCTTCGACATCACGGCGAAAGCTGGTCACTTCATAACTTTCCCCTGATAGGATCAGGTTTACGGTGCCATGTTCAACGCCCGTTTCCACGCATTTTACAGAGGCCCCTTGCGCCAATTCGATCACCTGCTGTGGGGTTGCATCTGTGGCGATATCAATATCCCCCACCGCGTGACCCATCAGGTGATTGCGCACCGCACCCCCCACAACATAGGCTTGGTGGCCCGCATCGCTCAAAAGTGCCAAGGCCGCTTGCGTGGTGCTATTGGAAAGCCAATCTGCGGATATGATGGGGGATTGGTTCATGTGATCCGATCCGCAAGAGATTTCAATATCCGCGCGGTCGCGCCCCAAATGTAATAGGGGCCATAGGGCACGGCATAGAATTTGCGCCACTGTCCCTGCCAGCGGCGGGCCTCGATACGGAAATTCCGCGGCTCCATCACGAAGGAAAGTGGGACGCGAAACACCTCGTCTACTTCGTTCGCTTCTGGCATTGCTGTAAAGGGCGCGGTGATTTCAGCCAAGATAGGGGTGATCAGATAGCCCGTGACTGTTTCATGTGGCAACAGATGGGACAGGACATTGACCTGTGCCGCAGGCAAACCGATTTCCTCATGCGCCTCGCGCAGGGCGGTGTGATCGAGGCTAGCATCAGTTTCGTCCTGCTTGCCGCCTGGAAAAGCGATTTGTCCAGGGTGATGGGCCAAATGCGAGGCGCGTTTGGTCAATACAACCTGTGGCGTGGCCCTAAAGGCTTCGATGCCGAAAAGCACAGCGGCAGGGCGCAGTTTGCGTCCTGCAGGTAATTTGATGTCAGGGCTCAAATCATAATCGGAGGATGGTTTGGCGGGCCGCTCAAGCGCCGCCATGACCTGATCTAGAGTGATCTTTCCCGCCGCCCCCGCCATTGGCCGTTTACGCCTCTGGCACGGGTTTTGTCGCCTCGAACCCAAGGGTTTCGGGGTCGAATTCATAATGCGCCCCGCAGAATTGGCAATCGGCCAAGACCTGCCCGTCTTCCGTGGTCATATGCGCGATATCTTTGGCCGAATAGATCGACAGGCTTTGACGCACCCGCGTCTCCGAACAGGTGCAGCCAAACCGCACTGGTAGCGGATCAAAGACGCGTGGAGATTCCTCATGGAACAAGCGCAGCAAGAGATCCGTCTGGCTGAGAGAGGGGCCAATCAATTCAAACGTGTCTACAGTATCAAGAAGGATATTGGCGCGGTTCCAATTTTCGCCCTCATCCTCATTGAGAAGATCGGTTGCGGCCAAAAGCCCCGCTTCCCCTGATCCGCCTTCGCCAGTCACATGCGGGCTTGCTTTGGGCATATGCTGAAGCATCACGCCGCCTGCGCGCCAATTCTCTCCCTCCTGCCCTGGGGTGGAGGAGCGACCATAGCCCAACATAAACCGTGTCGGTAACTGTTCGGATTGTGCAAAATAAGCCTCGGCACAACTGCGCAAGGCATCGCCCGTCAGAGGTGTGATGCCCTGATAGGGCGCGCTGCCCGTGCCTTGATCCAAGAGAAGTGCGAAATAGCCCTTGCCCGCCTGTGGAAAGGGTGCGGCGCTGTTGTCAAATTTGTCTTTGTCGTAACTCGCATAGGCACGGATGCGGGCGGGTTTCCCCTCGCTTTCAGGGGCATAAAAATCTGTCGCGATCAAACGCAGCGGGCCATCACCGCGTAATTGTAGCGACAATTTCCAACGCAGTTTTATGGTCTGTCCGATCAAGGCGGTCAAAAGCACCATCTCGGCAACCATAGCCTCAACACCTGACGGGTAATCATGTTGGCTAAGAATCTGATCCAGCGTCTGATCAAGGCGCACCACGCGCCCCCGAATATCGGAAGCGTCTAATTGAAATGGTAAAACCACATCATCCCAAGCGGCATCCGCGCCAACACTCATTCTCTTTCGTCCTTCGCCTAAAATTATCGCGCCTTTTTTGTCAGGGTCAGCCAAAGGCCGCGCCCCGTCAACCGCGGTCTGCTTTCATATAGGTCGTCCAAGGGCAAGACCCAAACCACGATTTGGGCCGCAAAGCCGCCATGCGGCTGCCACAATCTGGGCAAATTTCGATGGTCATTTGCGGGTCATAACTTTGATTTGGCTCTCATTGCGCGTGGCTTGCGCAAAAACCGCCTCAGGCTGCGAACGGGGTAAGGCGCATATGAAAATTTTGATGGTTCACCAAAATTATCCCGGTCAGTATCGAGAAATATTGTCTTGGTTGATTGCACAAGGTGGGCATGAAATTGTGTTTCTGACCTAAAGACAGGGCATTGCACCGCGCGATGGGGTCAAGATTGTCAGCTATCCAACCCATCACAGACCCTCTGAAGGCGCCTATGCCCTCAGTAAATATTGGGAAGAATGTTGTGGAAATGGCTGTGGCGCGGCCGTTGCGATGCAGGCGATAAAGGCCGAAGGGTTCACACCCGACATCATCTTGGGACATATCGGCTGGAGTGAGTTGACCTTTGTGCGTCAGGTTTGGCCCGCATGACCTGTCATTGGATATTTTGAATATTTCTTTCTCAATGAGGGCGGCAGCGTTGGCTTTGATCCTGAATATCCGTCTTCCAAAGACACGCCCTATATTATGCATGCGCGCAACGCGATGAACTTTGCCAATTTGGAAACAGTTGATCAAGCGGTTACGCCCACGAAATGGCAGCACGATACCTTTCCCAAAAGCTTCCATTCTAAATTTTACACCTGCCACGATGGCATCCGAACGGACAGGCTTATGGCTGATCCAGATGCCACAATCGGGCTGTCTCGGCTTGCGAAGAAACTGACGCGAGAGGATGAGGTTTTCACCTATATGGCGCGCAATTTGGAGCCTGTGCGCGGTTTCCACCACTTCATGCGCGCTTTGCCAAAAATCCTAGCGGCGCGGCCGAATGCAAGGGCGTTGATCATTGGTGGCAATGAGGCCTCATATGGCAAGAAATCGGATATCCAAGGGGGATATCGCGCGCAAATGGAGGAAGAAGTGGGCAAAGACCTTGATTGGTCGCGTGTCCACTTTTTAGGCCGTGTGCCTTATGCGGATTATCGCACCATTATTCAGCTCTCGCGCTGTCACATCTATTTGACGGTGCCCTTTGTTTTGTCCTGGTCTTTGCTTGAATCGATGTCGATGCAGGCCCCTATTGTGGCCTCTGGCACGGCTCCCGTGCGCGAGGTGATTAAAGATGGCAAGACGGGGCTTTTAGCGGATTTATTGAACCCTGATGAGATCGCCGAAAAGGCGATCCAACTTTTGTCGGATTACAAACTCGGTGAGAAACACAGCAAAGCCGCCCGTGCCCAAGTGGTGAAGTCCTATGACTTTGAAAAAGTCTGCCTGCCTCAGCATCTGCGCCAGATCAATGCGCTGGTTCCAAAGGCCAAAGCGATCACTTTGCCCAAAGCCAAATAGCGATCAGGGGTTTGACCGCGCGGGTGTTTTCTGACAGCAGGATTGACAATACCGCAGTTTCCGCACGGGTGATCCATGGCAGAGCAAATTCTGGTAACAGGTGGGGCGGGCTATATTGGCTCGCATGTCGTGGTCGCTTTGCATGAGGCGGGCTATACCCCCGTCATATTCGATAATTTTAACAACGCCCGCCGCGATGTGCCTGTGCGTTTGGCGCAGATTATGGGCACTGCCCCAAGCGTTATTGAGGGGGACATCCGCGACAGTGCCTGCCTTGATCAGGCCTTTCAGGCACATGAATTTGGCGGGGTGATTCATTTGGCTGCCCATAAAGCGGTGGGCGAAAGCGTTGCCAAGCCATTGGCGTATTTTGATAATAACGTGGGTGGTTTTTGAACCTCCTCGGCGCAATGGAGCGGGCAGGGTGTAAGCGCCTTGTGTTTTCGTCATCCGCCACAGTTTATGGTGAGCCTGATGAAACCCCAACGCCCGAAACTGCGCCACGCCGCGCGATGAACCCTTACGGGCGCACCAAAATCATCTGCGAAGAAATGTTGCAAGATCTGTGCGCAGCTGATCCGGAATGGGCGGTGGGTGTTTTGCGTTATTTCAACCCCGCTGGGGCGCATGGCTCGGCGCTGATTGGCGAAGACCCTGCGGATATTCCAAACAATCTGATGCCCTATATTGCCAAGGTGGCCACTGGCGCATTGGCAAAAATCTCGGTTTTTGGAAATGATTATGACACGCCCGATGGCACGGGCGTTCGGGATTATATCCATGTTGAAGATTTGGCCGAAGGCCATGTTCTGTCTTTGGCGCAGTTGCGGCAGGGGCACGGGCATTTGGTCAATCTTGGGACGGGGCGGGGGTATTCGGTCTTGGAAATGATCGCCGCCTATCAGCGCGCTACGAACCGCCAGTTGCCCTATGAGATTGTCGCGCGCCGTGAGGGGGATGTGCCAATTTCTTGTGCCAAAACAGAAAAAGCCCGCGATCTGCTTGGGTTTGAAGCAAAGCGCGGGCTAGATGAGATGTGCGCCAGTTCTTGGGCTTGGATGCAGGCCCAAGAGCGCAGGAACGATTAACCTTTTAGGCGGCGATTGCGCGCGGCCAACAGTTTCAAGCGCAGCGCGTTCAGCTGGATAAAGCCCTGCGCATCTTTTTGATCATAGGCGCCCGCATCCTCTTCGAAGGTCACATGGGCCTCGGAATATAGGCTGTGATCAGACCAACGCGCCACAGTGCGTGCCGCTCCCTTATAGAGTTTGATGCGCACAGTGCCAGATACATGCTCCTGACTTTTGTCGATCAGCGCTTGAAGCATTTCGCGCTCAGGGCTGAACCAGAAGCCGTTATAGATCAGTTCCGCATAGCGCGGCATGATGGAATCTTTCAGATGGCCCGCGCCGCTATCCAAGGTGATCTGCTCAATCCCGCGATGGGCCTCAAGCAAAATCGTGCCGCCTGGTGTTTCATAAATGCCGCGCGATTTCATCCCAACAAAGCGGTTTTCAACCAGATCAAGGCGGCCAATGCCGTGCTTGCCGCCCAATTCATTAAGCTTGGTCAGGATTGTGGCAGGGCTCATTGCGGTGCCATTGATTGCAACTGCATCACCGCGCTCAAACGTGATTTCCACCATTTCGGGCGTGTCAGGCGCGTCTTCAGGATGGACGCTGCGCTGATAGACGTAGTCGGGCGCTTCTTGTGCGGGGTCTTCGAGAACTTTCCCTTCAGAAGAGGTGTGCAGCAGGTTTGCATCCACTGAAAATGGGGCTTCGCCGCGTTTGTCCTTGGCGATAGGAATTTGATTTTTTTCTGCAAAATCCAGCAATTTTGTGCGGCTGGTCAAATCCCACAACCGCCACGGTGCGATGACTTTGATGTCTGGGTTAAGCGCGTAGGCGGCCAATTCAAAACGCACTTGGTCATTGCCCTTGCCCGTTGCCCCATGCGAGATCGCATCGGCCCCAGTGGCTTCGGCAATTTCAACCAAACGCTTGGAAATCAGCGGGCGCGCGATGGATGTGCCAAGAAGATAAAGCCCCTCGTAAAGCGCATTGGCGCGGAACATCGGGAAAACAAAATCGCGCACGAATTCTTCGCGGAGATCTTCGATGAAAATTTCGGACACGCCCAGCAATTCGGCCTTTTTGCGTGCGGGCTCCAGTTCTTCGCCTTGACCCAGATCGGCGGTAAAGGTCACGACCTCGCAGCCATATTCGCTCTGCAGCCATTTCAGGATGATGGATGTATCGAGACCACCTGAATAAGCGAGAACAACTTTCTTGGGCGCAGACATCGTTTAGCTCCGAATTTGAAAGGGATTGGCGCGCGATAACGGGTTTTGGCGAGGGACGCAAGTTGGTGCAGTATCCGCTTGGCGCATTGCGCAGGCTAGACAGGGGGCAATCTTTAAGGCAGGCCTAGGGAATGAATGATTTTAAAAATAATGCCAAAGCTGCCGAACAGGCTATGCGCGCCTTGTTTGCGCCCACGCCTTTGCAGAAAAATATTTATCTGTCAGAGCGCTATGGCGCGGATATTTGGCTCAAGCGCGAGGATCTTAGTCCTGTGCGCTCGTATAAAATTCGCGGTGCCTTTAACGCAATGCGCAAGGCCTTGGCCGTGGATGCCACACGCCGGCAATTCGTTTGCGCCAGTGCGGGCAATCACGCACAAGGCGTGGCCTATGTCTGCCAGCATTTTGGGGTTGAGGGTGTGATTTTCATGCCCGTCACCACGCCACAGCAGAAGATCGCCAAAACCCGTGCCTTTGGGGGGGCCAATGTGCGCATTGAATTGGTTGGCGATTATTTTGATGAGACATTGGCCGCAGCGCAGGGATTTTGCGCGCGCGAAGGTGCTCATTTCCTTTCACCTTTTGATGATGAAGATGTGATTGAGGGGCAGGCTTCGGTGGCTGTTGAGATGGTCGAGCAACTGGGCCATGCCCCCGATTGCTTGGTGCTGCCTGTAGGAGGCGGGGGGTTGTCAGCGGGTATGTTGTCGTATCTCGGGCGTGATCAGGCAGTGACCTTGGTTGAACCTGTGGGCGGCCCAAGTCTGACCGCAGCATTGGCCGAGGGCGCGCCAAAGACGGTCAAAATTGAAGATACGTTTGTCGATGGCGCGGCTGTTGCGCGGATTGGTGAAAAAACCTTTGCGCGGCTCAATCATATCAAGCCTGAACGCGTGCATTTGGCACCTGAAAACCGGATATGCGTGACGATTCAAGAGATGCTCAACATCGAAGGCATTGTGCTAGAACCTGCGGGGGCCTTGTCGATTGATGTTTTGCCTGAAATTGCCGATGAGATTGCGGGTAAGTCGGTGGTCTGTGTGACCTCTGGCGGAAATTTCGATTTCGAGCGATTGCCCGAAGTCAAAGAGCGCGCAATGCGCTTCTTGGGCGTCAAGAAATATTTCATCTTGCGTATGCCGCAGCGCCCCGGGGCCCTGCGCGAATTTTTGAACCTGCTTGGCCCAGATGATGATATCGCGCGATTTGAGTATTTGAAGAAATCCGCACGCAATTTCGGGTCGGTTTTAATTGGGATTGAAACAAAAGACGCCGCGCATTTTCCTGATCTAATGGCGCGGATTGAGGCGCGTGGATTTGCCTGTCGCGACATTACCAATGACGAGGTTTTAGCTGAGTTTTTGATTTGAAAAGCGCGGTCTAAATCTCGGCGCCAAGTTGGGGGATATGGTGCGCCAGCGCCGCAAGACCGGTCGAAAGCAGTCGGGTCAAACTGTCGAGATCGGCCTGTGTTGCGAGCCACTCACGATGTTCAAGTCTGTGGCAATATTCGCAAAAGCTGGTTAGGCCACGATTACTGGCCGCCCCGCGCAACGCATGAAATGCACGCGCTGCCGCCATGTTGGCTTATCGGCCATAATGGGCCAGGAGTTGCCGCACAAAATGCCGATCCCCTGACACGGCCAATAGCGTTTCAGCCTCGTCCCACGGCAGGAAAATCGCGCTATGGCCTGCCTCTGTTGGTTCCCCCATGCGGCGCCCCAGTTGGGCATAGAAGATGTGGCATTGTTTATGTGCGTGATAGCCATAATCGGGCATAAATGTATGGCGATGAAACATCCCCAAGCGGCGAATTCCATGGATGCGATATCCCGTTTCTTCCAAAACTTCGCGATGCAAGGCTTGGATGGCGGTTTCGCCTGCGTCAATCCCGCCTCCAGGCAATTGAAATTCGGGGTCTGGATCCTCTTGGAATGTGGCCAGAATGCCATCACCTGCATCAATAATCGCATAGGCCCCTGCGCGGGGGCGGTGATACTGGTTTGGATCTGGCCAATTGCCAAAACGGCGGTTCATTTTATCCCCCCTCAGGTGCGACTTGCTTTGAGCACGACTTTGACAGGTGTATCCCGTTCTCAAAACCCCTCAAATGCATGTCAGACCCTGTGCAAAGCTTGATTTTTTGTCTAAGTCAGACCACAGCACGCCACACCAACCAGATCGGGCAAGAGATTATGACACAGCAAGATAAATTGGCCGCGATCCGCGACACCGCCGCCCGCGTTTTGAAAATTGAGGCGGATGCGGTGATGGCTTTGGCCGCGCATTTGCCTGCTGATTTTGACGGCGCAGTTGAGGCCATGCTGGCCACGAAAGGCCGTGTGATCCTATCTGGTATCGGAAAATCGGGGCATATTGCGCGCAAGATCAGCTCAACCCTTGCTTCGACTGGCACACCTTCGGCTTTTGTCCACCCTGCTGAGGCAAGCCATGGTGATTTAGGAATGATCACCCCTGAGGATTTGGTGATTTTGATCTCAAACTCAGGTGAAACGGCTGAATTGGGCGATATCGTGGCCCATGTGGCGCGGTTTTCAATCCCGATGATTGGCATATCAGGGCGCGAAGACAGCACATTGATGCGGGCGGCGCAGTATCGCTTGACCTTGCCTGCCGCGCCTGAGGCTTGTGTGATTGGGATGGCACCGACAACTTCAACGACCCTGACACTTGCCTTGGGCGATGCATTGGCCGTTTGTGTCATGGAGCAGCGCGGTTTTCGACCCGATCAATTCCGCACGTTTCATCCCGGCGGGAAACTGGGCGCACAATTGTCAAAAGTTGCGCAATTGATGCATGAGGGGGCGGCCTTGCCCTTGGTTCAGGTGACCACCCCGATGCCTGAGACCCTGTTGGTGATGACCGAGAAAAGCTTTGGTATCGTGGGGGTCTTGGACGGCGAAGGTCGCCTTGATGGGGTGATCTCGGATGGCGATTTGCGGCGCAACATGGCGCGGCTAATGTCCTGCACGGCTGGTGATGTCGCTACCAAATCCCCTCGCGTGACCGCCCCAGATGCCCTTTCCGCCGAGGCCTTGGCGGTCATGTCTGCGCATAAAATCACGGCCCTTTTCGCCCTTGATACGGATAAACGCCCTGTCGGTCTGTTGCACTTGCACGATTGCCTGCGGGCGGGTTTGGCTTAAACCCTTAGCGTCCTATCGCGTCATAGGTGGCAAAGCCTGCGCTTAGCGCATCTTGGCGGCTGTATATATTGCGCAAATCGGCCATGCGCGCCTGCGCCATGCCCTTGGACAATCGGGTTAAATCCAGCGCGCGGAACTCGTTCCACTCGGTTAGGATCACCAAAAGATCGGCGGCTTCCGCAGCGGTATAGGGGTCATCGCACCATGTCACATTTGGCAACAGATGTTCCCCTTCGCGGCGGCCTTGCGGGTCGACCACACGCACGGTCGCGCCACCGCCCACAATAGCGGGCACAATGGTAAGCGAAGGCGCATCGCGCATATCATCGGTGTTTGGCTTGAAGGTTACGCCCAGCACAGCGATTTTCTTGCCATTGAAGCTGCCATCGCACAGATCACGCAGTTTTTCGATCATGCGCAATTTAACTGCGTCATTCACTCGGATCACTGTTTCCACAATCTGTTGGGGGGCTGCAAAATCCTGACCGATCCGCGCCAAGGCTTGGGTGTCCTTGGGAAAACAAGACCCACCATACCCTGGCCCTGCATGTAGAAACTTATTTCCAATGCGCCCATCAAGCCCCATACCTTTTGAGACTTCCTTCACATCTGCGCCGACTTTTTCGCAAAGCGCGGCGATTTCATTGATGAAGGTGATCTTGGTCGCAAGAAAGGCATTGGCCGCGTATTTGATCATTTCCGCCGATTCCAAATCGGTGGTCACGATTGGAAAATCGCGCAGATACAGGGGGCGATAAATCTCGGCCATAACCTTGGCTGCGCGCTCTGATTGCACGCCAACCACAACGCGGTCTGGCTTCATGAAATCGTCAATTGCGGCCCCTTCCCGAAGAAACTCGGGGTTTGAGGCAACATCAAACTCCGCCTTTGGATTGGCCTGTGCCACAACCTCTTGCACCTTGCGGTTGGTGCCAACAGGCACAGTCGATTTCGTCACCACCACGGCGTAGCCTGTTAGCGCGCGCCCGACTTCTTCGGCGGCGGCCATGACATAGGTGAGATCAGCATGGCCATCGCCCCGCCGCGTGGGCGTGCCAACAGCAATAAACACAGCATCTGCCCCATCCACAGCTTGCGCCAAATCCGTTGTAAAGGACAGCCGCCCCGCCTCGACATTGCGGGCCATCAAATCCTCAAGGCCAGGCTCATAAATTGGAACCTCACCCTTATTCAGTTTAGCAATTTTTTCTGGGGCTTTGTCGACACAGATCACCTCATGCCCAAAATCCGAGAAGCAGACCCCGGAAACCAAGCCAACATAGCCTGTGCCAATCATCGCAATCCGCATGGTTTAATGTCCTTTTTTGGCCAATCTTGTTCTCGTCCTAGCATCGATAATAATCGCGATACCAGTCCACAAACGCGGCAACCCCGTCTTGCACTGCGGTTTGTGGCTTGTAGCCTGTTAAGCGCATCAAAAGGCTCGCATCAGCCCACGTGGCAGGCACATCGCCTGCTTGCATATCCATGAAATTCTTTTGCGCCTCGATCCCAAGACGCGCTTCTATGGCGGCGATGAATTCCATCAAAGGCACTGATTGTGAATTTCCGATATTCACAATGCGATGGGGCGCAACAGGTGAAAGGCTATCGCCTTCAGCAATCTCAGTAGCCGCGTTGGGGCGGGTCGGGATGGCATCAATCAGACGCATAATCCCATCAACCAAATCAGTGACATAGGTAAAATCACGGCCCATCTCGCCATGGTTGTAGACATCAATTGGCTTACCTTCGAGGATCGCCTTGGTGAATTTGAACAGCGCCATATCAGGCCTGCCCCATGGGCCGTAGACCGTGAAAAACCGAAACAATGTGGTGGGGATGTCAAAGAGATGGGCATAGGAATGCGCCATCACTTCGTTGGATTTCTTGGTTGCCGCATAGAAAGACATCTGTGTGTCGCATTTTTGCGTTTCGGCATAGGGCATCGTCTCGTTCGCGCCATAGGCGGAGGAGGTCGAGGCGATCAGTAAATGTGCGGGCTTGTGATGGCGCGCGGCCTCAAGCACGCGGAAGGTTCCGATCAAATTGGCTTCGACATAGCTTTCGGGGTTGTCGATGGAATAACGCACCCCCGCTTGCGCAGCGAGGTGGATCACCGCGTCAGGATGGAAATCGGCCATGAGCCCATCCATGACACCCGCACCCTCAACCTGATCATGCACAACGTGGAAATTGGGCGACTGGTTCAGCATCGCCTCGCGGCGTTCTTTGAGGGTGACATCATAGTAATCGGTCATGGCATCTAGGCCCAGAACCTCCCACCCATCGGCCAATAGACGCTGCGACAGGTGAAACCCGATAAAACCAGAAGAACCTGTTACCAAAGCGCGCCGTGTGGCCATGTCATGTCCTCGATTGTCGTTTGGGTTTCCCTAACAGGGAAAGCCTTGAACCTCCAAGAGACAAATCCGCGCTTTTGGGGGCTATGTGATATTTAGCGCAAAGGCACAGGTTGCAAAATGGTCATTCACAAGCCCACTGGCTTGCATAAAGGCATAAACTGTTGTGGGGCCGCAGAATTTGAACCCTGCCTGATTTAGGGCCTTGGACAGCGCCGCAGAGGTTGCGGTTTGTGCTGGAACATCACCAAGGGTTTGGGGGCGGTTTATCTGCGGGGTGTGATCCACAAAACCCCAGATAAATTTTGAAAAGCCAACCTCAGCCTCAAGTTTGAGATAGGCCTGTGCATTTGTAAGGGTGGCCTCAATTTTACCGCGGTGGCGAATGATGCCTTGATCTTGCATCAATCGCTCAATATCCGCTGCACCCCATTTGGCAAGTGCATGGGGATCAAACCCTGCAAAAGCAGCGCGAAAATTCTCGCGCTTTCGCAGGATCGTGATCCAACTTAGGCCTGCTTGGAACCCTTCAAGACACAAGTTTTCAAACAGCCCGCGGCTGTCATAGAGGGGCCGCCCCCATTCTTGGTCGTGATAGGCGATATAGTCGGGATCGCCCAAACACCATGTGCAGCGAATTATCGTTTGATCATCCATAATCTGCCCTTTTGTTCACCTCACATTAAGAGTTGGCACGGCACATCTACAAGGCAGCAATTGGAGATAACCATGACCGTGCCGCGCAGTGATTTTGCAAATCCTGATTTGGCCAGCCCTTTCGCGGTTGCCATGACCGATATGCGGCGCGGGGCAATCGCCCTAGTCGAAGGGGCTTTGAGGCGGGGGGATGTCGCCTTGGCATTTCAGCCGATTATGCGGGCCCATGGGAAAGGCCCTGCCTTTTACGAGGGGTTGGTGCGCTTATTTGATGAGGCGGGGCGGCTGATCCCCGCCCGCGATTTTATCATGGAGGTTTAGGCCACAGAACTTGGCCGCAGGCTGGATTGCGCGGCCCTTGCGATGGGGCTTGCAGCGATACATGAAGCGCCGCATCTGCGTCTTGCGGTGAATATGTCAGCCCGCTCTATCGGCTATGCGCCGTTTCATAAAATTCTGGCCGCTCATATTGCTGCCCATCCGCAAGATTTGGAACGTTTGATCCTTGAGATCACTGAGACAAGCGCGATGCAGATGCCTGAATTGGTGACGCCGTTTATGCGGGATCTGCACGCGAAGGGGGTCAGCTTTGCCTTGGATGATTTTGGGGCAGGGAATACTGCCTTGCGCTATTTGCGGGACTTCTCGTTTGATATTCTGAAGGTTGATGCGCAATTCGTGGCGCATGTCGCCGATGATCCCGACAATCAGGTTTTATGTTCTGCGATCCAATCCGTGGCACGCCATTTTGATATGCTGATTGTGGCGGAAGGGATTGAGAACCCTGCCGATGCCGATTGGCTGTCGCGGGCGGGCTTTGATGGGTTGTAAGGATATGTATATGCCGTGCCCAGTTTGGAAAAGCCGTGGCTGAAGGAAACCGCCCCTATTCACCCCTCTATTGCTGCGCCACGGCGGGTGCGCCCTGGGTCGCGTTAATCTGTCAATTGCGCAGATGTCTAGCAAGCGCGACAACAAAGTCTGTTGTCGGTTGAGCGATGAAGGCCTATCACTAGAACCGGAGGAAAGAATTTCGGCCCCGCGGCCCTCTCCTCTCCGCCACGGGGTCGGCAGGGATAGGTCAGGAAAGGACGTCTAATGACCAACGTGGTGATTGTTTCTGCTGCACGCACAGCGGTAGGTAGTTTTCTGGGATCATTCGCAAATACGCCTGCCCATGAACTTGGGCGCGTTGTGCTTGAGGCCATTGTGGCCCGTGCAGGGATTGATAAATCCGAAGTGTCCGAGACAATTTTGGGGCAAGTTTTGACAGCGGCACAAGGTCAGAACCCCGCGCGTCAGGCGCATATTAATGCGGGTTTCCCACAGGAAGCGGCCGCATGGAGCATCAATCAGGTCTGCGGTTCGGGCCTGCGTTCAGTCGCAATTGGGGCACAGCACATCATGCTGGGTGACGCTGCAATCGTTGCCGCTGGTGGTCAAGAAAATATGTCGATGAGCCCCCATGCAGCCTGCCTGCGTCAGGGCCAGAAAATGGGTGATTTGGCCTATATCGACACAATGATTCGTGATGGTTTGTGGGACGCGTTTAATGGCTATCACATGGGCCAGACCGCCGAGAATGTCGCCAATCAATGGCAAATCAGCCGCGAGGCTCAGGACGAATTTGCGGCTGCGAGCCAGAACAAGGCTGAGGCGGCGCAAAAGGCAGGTAAATTCGTGGATGAGATCACCCCTGTTACGCTGAAAACGCGTAAGGGTGAAACCGTTGTCGATAGCGATGAATATATCCGCCATGGCGCAACAGTCGAAGCGATGGCAGGCTTGCGTCCCGCATTTGCAAAGGACGGCTCTGTGACAGCGGGCAATGCCTCGGGCCTCAATGATGGCGCTGCCGCGGTGTTGTTGATGTCAGAAGAAGAAGCGCAGAAGCGCGGTCTAACCCCATTGGCGCGCATTGCCTCTTATGCCACTGCAGGTCTTGACCCTTCGATCATGGGTGTTGGCCCGATCTATGCGTCACGTAAGGCATTGGACAAAGCGGGGTGGGCTGCTGCTGATCTTGATTTGGTTGAAGCCAACGAAGCCTTTGCTGCGCAGGCCTGCGCTGTGAACAAGGATATGGGGTGGAACCCTGATATTGTGAACGTGAATGGCGGCGCGATTGCCATTGGCCACCCGATTGGTGCGTCTGGCTGTCGTATCCTGAACACGCTTTTGTTCGAAATGCAGCGCCGTGATGCGAAAAAAGGTCTGGCGACCTTGTGCATCGGCGGCGGCATGGGTGTGGCCATGTGCCTTGAACGCCCCTGAGGTAACTTATTGGGGTATTTCGCAAGGGGCGCTTTCGGGCGCCCCTTTTTGCATCCGCAAAATCATATGCGAAACAATGTTGCGCGCGCAGCATATCCATCGTAACAGCGTTACACAGACCTAGGCCTGATCGGAGGAAGATATGGCAAGAGTAGCATTAGTGACAGGTGGCAGCCGCGGCATTGGAGAGGCAATTTCCAAGCGTTTAAAGGCCGAAGGCTATGAGGTTGCTGCAACCTATGCGGGCAATGATGAGAAAGCTGCGGAATTCACCAAGGCCACAGGCATCAAAACCTATAAATGGAATGTTGGCTCTTACGAAGATTCCGCTGCGGGTATCGCCAAGGTTGAGGCTGATCTTGGCCCAATTGATGTTGTTGTCGCCAATGCGGGTATCACCCGCGATGCGCCTTTCCACAAAATGACGCCCGAACAATGGCATGAGGTGATCGACACTAACCTGACGGGTGTGTTCAACACGGTTCATCCGATTTGGCCTGGAATGCGCGAGCGCAAATTTGGCCGTGTCATTGTGATCTCTTCGATCAATGGCCAAAAGGGCCAGTTCGGCCAAGTGAATTACGCCGCGACCAAGGCGGGAGATTTGGGGATTGTGAAATCGCTGGCCCAAGAAGGCGCGCGCGCAGGCATTACGGCCAACGCGATTTGCCCCGGCTATATTGCAACCGAAATGGTTATGGCGATCCCTGAAGAGGTGCGCGCGAAAATCGTTGCAGGCATCCCAGCGGGTCGCTTGGGTGAACCTGACGAAATCGCCCGCTGCGTGACCTTCCTTGCATCTGATGATGCAGGGTTCATCAACGGGTCTACCATCTCTGCCAATGGGGCGCAGTTCTTCGTGTAATCACGAAGCTGATGAAAAAACCGCCCCTCACTCTGGTGGGGGGCGGTTTTCTTTTGGCTCAGCCGTTTAGGCGGGCAATTTCTTCTTTGATTTTAAGCTTTTGCTTTTTCAGCTCGCGGATTTCTGATCCATCCATGCTTGGACTTCGTTGCGCTTCTTCCACGCGTTTGGAGAGGGTTTCGTGCTTCTTCTTGAGTTGCTGCAAATGTCCGTTCAGTGACATGGTCAAATCTCCTCTCGTTGATGTTCGACAGGATCAGTGCACCACGGATTTTGAGTCGTGTCACGCATTCCCTTCATAAAACTGTCATGATGCGCGGCAGTTTGCCGATGCTGGTCTTATGGCCAGTTGATCGCCGCACCTTGGCGCAGAACAGCGCGGGCGGCATCCGAATAGTCATCGCCATCCTTTTCATGGGCCGCGCCCGCATGAATGATGAAGGGCGGGCAGAGGGTGGCAGGTGTTTTCGCCAATTTGCGCGCGCGGATCACCACGCGCTTTGCGGTTTGCCCCGCGCGGGATTGCAGGGGCAAAATGGAAATCGCGCCAAATTTCTCGGCCTGAAGGGCCGCCAATATTTCTGGCAGACGTTCAGCGATGTGGATGAGGGTCAGCCATCCTTGTGGCTTTAGGCGTTTTTTTGCGCAACTGATCCAGTTGTTTAACCCTGTTTCCTCGCGCCGTGCTGCTTCACGCCCTGCATCCTTGGCCTCTGTTCCATCCCCTGTCGCGAAAAAAGGCGGGTTGGCCATGACATGATCAAAAGTTTCAGTGAGATGCCGTGACAGGGTGGTTAAATCCGCAACCACGACCTCTAAGGGAAGGGCGGCATTGTCGGCATTGCGCCGTGCAAGCTGCGCATAGTTTTCCTGCCGCTCAACCCCGACCATGCGTAAGTCAGCAACACGCTTTCCCAAGGCTAGGCTGGCTGTGCCAACCCCGCAGCCCAATTCCAACACCGATTGACCCGCGCGCGCCGGACAGGCTGCCGCCAAAAAGATCGGGTCTGTGGCGGCGCGATAGCCTGTGCTTGGCTGGTAGATCTGAAGCGCGCCATCCAAAAAACCATCGCAGGTCAGATCATCGTCCGAGAAAGGCACGCTCATGGGCTGACCTCTAAACCATTATCGCGCAATGCGATGCGCGCCATGTGCAAATCCTGCCGCCGCACCATCAATCGGCGCGGCAATATGCCAATGGAGCCTTCAAGCAGGCTCATATTTACGTCAAACTCGAACACCTCTATACCCTCGCCAGATAAGATGACGGAGGCAAAGGCGATGACCGTTGGATCGTTGCTGCGCAGAACTTCATGCATCAGGTTGATTTAGGCCCCCCGATCGCGTCTGTCGAGAGAGGCTGCGGGTCACGGGAGAAAGAGAATTCATGTCGCTAGACCATGCCAGTGCAAAACCGCATGAGCGTTTGGCCGCCCATCTTGAGGCGGAAATGGGCGCTGTGGATCAGTTGATCCGTGAACGCATGGCTTCGCGGCACGCGCCACGCATTCCCGAGATGACGGCACATTTGATTGATGCAGGCGGAAAGCGTATTCGCCCGATGCTGACTTTGGCGGCGGCCAATCTGTGCGGATACGAAGGCGAGGGCCATATTAAATTGGCCGCGACCGTAGAGTTTATCCACACGGCTACGCTCTTGCATGATGATGTGGTCGATGAAAGCAACCAGCGCCGTGGTCGTCCGACTGCGAATTTGCTTTGGGATAATAAATCTTCGGTCTTGGTCGGCGATTATCTATTTGCGCGCGCATTTCAGTTGATGGTCGAGCCGCAAAATTTGGATGTTTTGGAAATTCTCTCCAATGCGGCGGCAACGATTGCGGAGGGCGAGGTTCTGCAGATGACCGCCGCGATGGATATCACCACCAGTGAGGACACCTATATGCAGGTGATCCGCGGCAAGACTGCCGCCCTGTTTCAGGCGGCCACCGAGTCGGGCGCCGTTCTGGCGGGGCGCGGTGATGCAGATCGTGAGGCCCTTGCCCAATATGGCGATGCGTTGGGCGTTTCCTTCCAGATCGTTGATGATCTTTTGGATTGGGGCGGTGCTTCGGGGGCCATGGGCAAGAATACGGGCGATGATTTCCGTGAGCGGAAAATGACCCTGCCCGTCATTCGTGCGATTGCTAAGGCCGATGCAACCGAGCGTGAATTCTGGGCGCGCACGATTGGACGCGGGGATCAGGGCGAAGGGGATTTGGAACAGGCCTTTGCCATTTTGACCCGCCATGGTGCGCTTGAAGAAACCCGCGTTGAGGCCTTGCGGTTTGCGGATCACGCAAAGACATCTTTGGCCGGCCTTCCTGATCATCCCTTGCGCGATATGATGCGCGACTTAGCGGATTATGTGGTTGCGCGGATCGCGTAATCCTTAACGAAGAACTGCACCCGTTTTGACCCACCAGTGCGGCTTGTTGGCCGCGAGGTCTGCGGCGGCCTTTTCAGCGGCAACCGCGCTGTCATAAAGGGCAAAGCAGGTGCTGCCTGATCCGCTCATACGGGCCATACGCATATCTTTGGTGCGGCGCAGTTCTGCAAAAACAGTGCCAATCTCTGGGCAAAGGGCGATGGCGGGGTCTTGTAGATCATTGCGTTGCGCGGCGATCCAAGTCCAAAAATCATCATGCCATGCCGACAGTGCGGGATTGGTCTTGGTGGTCAGCGCGGCAAATACAGATGGTGTGGCCAGTGGCAGATTGGGATTGACCAAAACCGCCCAAAGTGGCGGCAGCGTGGGCGCGGCGGTGATTTCATCGCCAATGCCGCGCATATAAACGGGCGCAGTTTCAAGGCACACTGGCACATCTGCGCCCAAAGATAGAATCCCATCGCGCGGGGGCAGATCGCATCCCCATAGGTCTGCAAGCCCCTGCAAAGTGGCTGCCGCATCGGCAGACCCACCGCCAATACCTGCGCCATGGGGCAGGTTTTTGACCAGATGGATTGCAGCACCTTGGCCCTTTATGCGCGGGAAAAGACCCGCCGCTTTCAGCACCAAATTACGCTGATCGGTGGGCACACCCTCGGCAAAAGGGCCTGAAACTGTGAGGGTAACTTCCTCTGCTGGGCTGATTTCAAGGTAATCTGCCACCTCAACAAAGCACACAAGCGAGTCGAGTAAGTGATACCCATCCGCCCTTTGGCCCACCACATGCAAAGCCAGATTGAGCTTGGCGCGTGCGGGGCGCAGGGTCATTTCCCTTCGACCTCGCGTTGCTGAACCGCATCCAGACCGAGCTCAAGTTTCAGTCTGATCCGCTCAGCATCTTCTTCGATCGGTTCAAAGGACAGCGCGCGTTCCCATTGGAACCGCGCCTCGCGTTGACGGCCAACCTTCCAATACACATCGCCCAGATGATCATTGACGATCGGGTCAGTGGGCAGCAATTCTACCGCGCGTTCCATTGGCGCGACTGCCTCCTGATAGCGACCAAGGCGGAAATAGACCCAAGCAAGGCTGTCTACGATATAGCCAGACTCGGGTTCTAGCGCGACCGCACGTTCGATCATCGTCAACGCCTCGTCTAGATTGCGGCGTTGTTCTACCAAAGAATAGCCTAAGTAATTCAACACGGACGCTTGGTCAGGGCTTAGGCGCAGCGCCTTACGGAAATCTGCTTCGGCTGCATCCCAATCATCGGTTTGTTCATAGCAAATCCCGCGCGCATAAAACAGGAACCAGAACCTTGGATCTTCTTGATCAATCAGCTCTACCGCTTGGCTATAGGCCGCTGCGGCCTCGGTGAACCGCTCGTCACGGCGCAGCAAATCGCCAAGCTGTGCATGAACGGCAAAGGGCTGTGGCTCTGCGGCAATCAGGTCTTGCAGGGTTGTGATCGCTTCATCACTGCGGCCTGTGCGTGCAAAGGCATCAGAACGGCCAATCGTTGCCTCAAGGGCTAAGGGGTGATCTGCAGGCACGGCACCATAGATCTCAACCGCCAGCTCGAACTGGCCCGTTTCCACCAACAGATCACCGCTTAAAAGCGCGGCCTCCAGATAATTGGGGTCAATGTGATAGGCCGCTCGTGCGTAAATCAGCGGCAGGGTCGGCCCGCTCTCGCGCCCTAAGGCCTCGGCCAATGTGAAGAAAACCTCCGCCAAACCTTGCTGCGGGGTGACGACAAAATCATAGCTGCGGGTTGGATTGGTCGCGATGTCATCCCGCAGGGCCGCAAGGCTGAGATCACGATTTTGGGACAAGATGCCGTCCAACATCGCCACAGCGTCATCCGCGCGGTCAAGTTGCACCAAGGTTTGCGCATAGGCCCGCAGGATGCGTGATCCTGCTGCGCCCAGATTGAATTCCACGCCCTCATAAATCTGTGCGGCACCCTCAAAATCGCCGACCGCACCACGGGCGAGGGCCAAGTGGTAATAGGCGAGATCGGCAAGTCCCTGATCCCCCGCAAGCCCATTAAAACTGTCGCTTGCGAGATCCATTTGGCCCTGTGCAAGGTAAAGCCAGCCCGCAATCAGATCGTCCACCAATAGACCCGCGCCCCGCTCAGCACGGATGCGGGTGAATGCGGCCTCAACATCGCCGCTCTGCAAAAGGTCGACCAAGATCGCCAAATCTGCCAATTCACGGCTTGGATTGTCGTCCTTTATGGTGGTTGAAATCTCGGCGGCTCGTGACCAATCCCCCAAGGCCGCATGGGAAAGGATCGCATTGATGGCCAAATCCCCATTCGTGCGATCTAAGGCTAGTAATTGATCCAGATAATTCGCTGCAACCCGATAGTTGCTTTCGTTCAGCGCATGGCGCGCAGCGAGATAGGCCCCCGCGCTTGTGTCACGGTTCACAATCTGCGCCTCGGCCTTGTGTATTTGCCCGCCGAAAGACAGGGCAAGGATCAAGGCTGAGGCTGTCAGGTGACGCATAGGGTGGCTCCCGTCTATATGTGACTGAGATTAGGGGCTTGATCGGATGAAAACAATGGCGCGACACCCGATAAAGATGCCGCGCCCTGCTGACTTAATCCGATTTTCAATCACATATTCGGGTAATTTGGCCCATCCCCACCTTGCGGTGTGACCCAAGTGATATTTTGCGAGGGGTCTTTGATGTCGCATGTTTTGCAATGCACGCAGTTTTGGAAATTGATCACAAAGCGCGCGTCTTTACCCGCTTCCTCCACAACTTCGTAAACCCCTGCGGGGCAGTAGCGTTGTGCAGGTTCGGCATATTTGGGCAGATTAATTGAAATCGGCACCGAGGCATCCGCAAGACGCAGATGCGCGGGTTGGCTTTCTTCGTGATTGGTCATTGAGAAACTGACATTGGTCAGGCGGTCAAAGGACAAAACCCCATCTGGTTTTGGATAATCGATTGGCGCGAAATCCTTGGCTTTGCCCGTTGCGGCGGCATCGGTTTTGCCGTGACGCATTGTGCCAAAAAGATTGAACCCCGTCAGGTTCGCAACCCACATGTCCAAACCACCAAAGCTCAGGCCGCCCAAAAGGCCAAATTTTGACCAGAGCGGTTTGACGTTGCGCACGCGCTTTAGGTCTTTGCCAATCGGGCCATCGGTGAGTGCCGTGGCGTAATCGTCCAGCCTGTCACTTGAGCGGCCCGCCTTGATCGCGCTATGCGCCGCTTCGGCGGCCGCAATGCCCGAGAGCATTGCGTTATGGTTGCCCTTGATACGCGGCACGTTCACAAGGCCCACGCCACAGCCCAAAATCGCAACACCTGGCGCGACAGGGTTTGGCATAGATTGATAGCCGCCTTCGGAAATCGCGCGCGCGCCATAGGCAACACGTTTTCCACCCTTCAACAACTCAGCAATCATCGGATGATGTTTGAAGCGTTGGAATTCCATGTAGGGGTAGAGATGCGGGTTCTCATAGTTCAAATGCACCACGAAACCCACATAAACTTGATTGTTATCAAGATGATATACAAAGCTGCCGCCGCCTGCATTATTCCCAAGCGGCCAACCCATCGTATGGGTCACAGTCCCCTCGCGGTGCTTAGCGGGGTCAATTTCCCAAATCTCTTTCATCCCAAGGCCGAATTTCTGCGGTTCTTTGCCCTCGGAAAGGGCGAATTTTGAAATGACCTCTTTGGTCAGCGAGCCGCGCACGCCTTCGCCCAAGAAGACATATTTGCCGTGCAGTTCCATACCCGGTTCAAAGCCGTCTGAAGGGGTGCCATCCGCATTCAGACCAAACACGCCCGCAACGACCCCTTTAACAGACCCGTCATCCGCATAAACCAATTCAGAACAGGCCATGCCCGGGAAAATCTCAACGCCCAAGCCTTCGGCCTGCTCGGCCAACCAACGGCAGACATTGCCCATCGAAACGATGTAATTGCCGTGATTGTTCATCAAGGGTGGCATCAGCATATTGGGCAGACGAATGCCGCCCGCTTCGCCGAGCATGTAGAAATTATCTTCGCGCACAGGCACGGTAACAGGCGCACCTTTGGCTTTCCAATCAGGGATCAGCGCGTCAAGCCCTGCGGGGTCAAGCACCGCACCTGACAGAATATGCGCCCCAACCTCTGACCCTTTTTCAAGCACGACCACACTGAGATCGGGGTCAAGTTGCTTGAGACGGATCGCGGCAGATAGGCCTGATGGGCCTGCGCCAACGATGACGACATCATATTCTACGGATTCGCGTTCTATATCCGCCATGGGTCTCGTTCCTTCCGACAGTCGGGTGGTCTGGGCGTAAATTGTCAGGAACAGGTAGCGCGATCTGGGTCAGGGGGTCAATTGATACGCGACAATATATTGTCGCGTTACGACTGAATAATTTGCAAAACTTGCGCGCGTGCTATCTGCTGCGCAGAAGATGGGCAAAAGGGGAAGCCGAATGTCGAAACTGCGAATGATCTACCTAGGCTTTGCTATTTTGGGAACGATTTTGCCAATGCAATATTTCCTGCCTTGGTTGGCCGCGAATGACTGGTCGATTATGGCGATGGTGGATGCGTGGCACGCCAATGATGCTTCATCGGGCTTGGTCTGGGATTTGACCATTGCCGCTGTCACCCTGACCGTTTGGATATTGGTTGAGGGGATTGCGCGGCGCGATTGGGTGTCGCTTTTGGCAATCCCCGCTATTTACGGGATCGGGGTCAGCTGCGGCCTGCCGCTTTATTTGTTCTTGCGCTCCCGCCACGAAGTCTGAGGCTTAATCCAACGTCAGGATGGTTGATCCTGTGGTGGCCCGCGCTTCTAGCGCATCATGGGCTTTGGAAATGTCCTCAAGCGCAAATCGCTGATCAATGCGGATTGTCACATCACCTGCTGTGACTTTTTCGAACAACTCGCGCGCCATGGTTTGGCAGGTGTCGTGATCCGCGATATGGGTGAACAATGTGGGGCGTGTGATTTTGAGCGATCCTTTGCCTGCCAATGTCGCGAGGGATACGGGCGGGACAGGGCCTGAGGCATTGCCGAAGGAAATCATCATCCCCAAGGGTCGCAAGCAGTCAAGCGAGCCTTCAAATGTGGCGGCGCCGATGGAATCCATCACCACATCAACGCCTGTCCCGCCAGTGATCTCGCGGGTGCGCGCGGTGAAGTCTTCGGTGCTGTAGTTGATGCAATGGGTCGCGCCATGTGCAAGCGCCAGCGCACATTTCGCGTCAGACCCTGCAGTTCCGATCAATTCGATCCCTTCGGAGCGTGCCCATTGACAGGCAATCAAACCAACACCGCCTGCCGCCGCGTGGAACAACACCCGATCCCCGCGCTTGATCTCGGTGGTGCGGCGAAACAGGTAATGCGCGGTCAGACCTTTCAGCATCATTGCCGCGCCCTCCTCGAAGGAAATCGCATCTGGCAGAGGGCAGACTTGTGCGGCAGGCATGACGCGGGCCTCGGTATAGGCCCCGGGCGGTTGCGCGGCATAGGCCACGCGGTCGCCTTCTTTGAGATGGGTTACACCTGCGCCAACCGCCTCGACAATCCCTGCGGCTTCCATACCCAAAGCATGGGGCAGCGCCATTGGATACAAGCCAGAGCGTTGATAAACATCAATGAAATTCAGCCCAACGGCTTTGTGGCGGATTTTAACCTCGCCCGTCTGTGGGTCACCCACGGGCCGTTCAACCAACTTCAAGACCTCAGATCCACCATGTGCCTCGATGATGATGGTTTTTGCCAGATCGCTCATATGCGTTCCCCTTTGGAGAAATATCGTTGCACGGAACCTAGGGCGCAGACCCCTACCTGTCCAGAGAGGGTTTGAAACCGCGCGCAAGGGTGATAAGCGCGAGGCGCACCCAAAAGATGCCGTGCGGAGGTCGAGCAATGGATCATTTTCTTTATAAGAACGGCGAGCTTTATGCCGAGGATGTTGCCGTGCGCGAAATCGCCGCTCAGGTTGGCACGCCGTTCTACCTCTATTCTACCGCCACGCTGACCCGCCATTATAGTTTGTTCAAAGACGCGCTTGCGGGCTTGGACAATCTTGTTTGTTTCGCGGTGAAATCCAACTCGAACCAAGCGGTATTGCGCCATTTGGGCAATTTGGGCGCGGGTATGGATGTTGTGTCTGGCGGCGAATATGCCCGCGCACGCGCTGCGGGTGTTGATGGATCGAAAATCGTGTTTTCTGGCGTGGGTAAGACCCGCGCAGAGATGCGCACTGTTCTCGAAGGCGGCATTCGGCAATTCAACGTGGAGTCAGAGCCTGAACTGGCCGTTCTGTCCGAGGTCGCACAGAGCCTTGGCGTGACGGCACCGATTACCATTCGTGTTAATCCCGATGTTGATGCGAAAACGCACGAAAAGATCGCCACAGGTAAATCTGAAAATAAATTTGGTATCCCCATTGCCCGTGCCCGTGAGGTCTACGCCTATGCGGCAAGTCTGCCCGCTATAGATGTGATCGGGGTTGATGTGCATATTGGCAGCCAGCTCACCGACCTTTCCCCATTCGAGTTGGCCTATAACAAAGTAGCCGATTTGACGCGCGCCTTGCGTGCGGATGGGCACAATATCCGCCGTCTAGATTTGGGGGGTGGGTTGGGTATCCCCTATGAGCGGTCAAATTCTGCGCCGCCTTTGCCCGTTGAATACGGGTCTTTGATCAAGCGCTGTGTTGGGGATTTGGGTGTTGAGGTTGAAATCGAACCTGGCCGCCTGATTTCAGGAAATGCAGGGATTTTGGTGTCCGAGGTGATCTATGTGAAGTCGGGCGAGGGGCGCGATTTCTTGATCTTGGATGCGGCAATGAATGATCTGATCCGCCCTGCGATGTATGGCGCGTGGCATGACATCATCCCCGTGATTGAGGCCGAAGCTGCCGCCGAGCAGCGCCCCTATGACGTGGTTGGCCCTGTCTGCGAGACAGGCGACACATTCGCCAAAGCCCGCAATTTGCCGAAACTTGTCGCGGGGGATCTTGTGGCCTTTCGGTCGGCAGGGGCCTATGGCGCGGTTATGTCGAGCGAGTATAACACGCGGCCTCTGATCCCAGAGGTTTTGGTGAAAGATGATCAATTCAGCGTCATCCGCAAACGTCCAGAGTTTGACGAAATCATCAACCGCGATATCGTTCCTGAATGGCTATAATGCCAGAACCCGCCTGATTGGGTTGGAATCAGGCCGCAGATGATGGGGCTGATGAACGAGATCGACAAAACCGCACAGGTAATGCAGCAGATCCGCTGGCCCCTGCGCCTGACATGGGCCGCCTTGATCTGGGAGCGCGGCTTGGGTGCCTTTTGGCCGTTTTTGTCTCTTGTTGCGCTGTCCTATGCGGTTTGGGTTTTCGCGGGGGCGGCTCTTTTGTACCCTGCGATTTGGATTGTTTTGGCGGGCTTACTTGTCACAACGGTGTGGCGCGGGGTTGCCGCATTTCAATGGCCCCGCCGTGATGCAGCCCTTGCGCGGCTTGACCACAGCCACCCTCATCGCCCGATCAGCGCATATTTGGATGAGATTTCGGTTGGTCGTGGTCAAATCCGCACTGCGGCTCTGTGGCAGGCGCATTTGGCGCGGATGCAGCGTGATCTTGCGGGGTTTGAGCCGATTAAACCCGCTCCACACTTAGCCCGCCGTGATCCTTATGCGCTGCGCTTAATTGCGCTGACCGCTTTGGCGATGGCGCTGATTTTTGGCAACCCTGCGCGTGAGGTGCAACCGTCTCAAGGATCACAGATTGGTGTAGGCCCCAGTTGGGAAGCATGGGTTGAGCCGCCGCGTTACACAGGGCTACCCACGCTTTACCTGCAGGATTTGCCACATGCGGATGCAAGCGCGATCGAAGTTGTCACGGGCACGCGTCTGATTTTGCGCATATATGACAGCGCAGATGCGATGGAGGTCACCCATAGCTTTGGCGATCAGGCAGGTGCTTTAGCCGATGATCTGATCATCTCGCAATCAGGGGATGTCGCGATTGGTGACGCAGCATGGCGGTTTATCGTGACCCCTGATGCACCACCAAGCGTCACGATATTAGGGGTGCCGCAGCTTGAGGCCCCTGATCAAACAGCGATTGCCTATCGCGCGGAAGATGATTTTGCGGTTCTAGGCGGGGCGGCCACCCTATCGCTTGATCTAGAAGCTGTGACGCGGCGCTATGGGCTGAACGTTCCGCCTGAACTCCGCGATGATTTGGTTTTTGATTTGCCGATGCCGTTTTCGGGGGATCGGGCGGCTTTTTCGGAAACCTTGATCGAAGATCTCTCAAAATCCGTTTTGGCGAACTTACCGGTGACCCTCACGGTCACAGTCGAAGATGATTTGGGCCAAACGGGTCGCGCGACCTTGCAGGTGGCACGTTTGCCATCCCGAAGGTTTTTTGACCCGCTCGCGGCGAGCCTCATTGAACAGCGCCGTGACCTTTTGTGGTCGGTTGAAAATGCGCCGCGCGTGGAGCAGGTTTTGCGCGCCATCACCTATGCGCCGCAGACCTATTTGGAGGATGAGGCAACCTATTTGCCCCTGCGCAGTGTCATTCGCCGCATAGAGGCGGCCCCTGCGCCCTTGGCTCGTGAAACCCGTGATGAATTGGCGGAAATCCTCTGGCAGGTGGCGGTAGATCTCGAGGAGATTGATTTAGATGATGCGTTAGCGGCCCTTCGCCAAGCGCAAGAACGCTTATCCGAGGCGATGCGGCGCGGGGCCAGTGACGAAGAAATCGCTCAGCTGATGGAAGATTTACAGCGTGCCATGGATGATTACATCCGTGAATTGGCGCAATCTGCCGAACCCAGTGACACCCCCACAGACAGCCCCGATCAGGGACAAGAGGGGATGGAGTTGTCGATGAATGATCTGTCCCAGATGATGGATCAAATTCAGGAGTTGATGGAGCAAGGGCGCATGGCCGAGGCGCAGGCGATGCTAGATGCCTTGTCACAAATGCTTGAAAATATGGAAGTGACCCAAGGGCAGGGGCAGGGTTCCGCGGGCGAACGCGCAATGGAAAATCTGCGCGACACGTTGCGTGAACAGCAGGGTTTGGCGGATGATAGTTTTCGGTCCTTCCAAGATAGTTTTGGTCAGGGCGAGCCTTCTGACCAAGATGGGGAACAATCCCTTGCCGATCGCCAAGAGGTATTGCGCGAAAGCTTGCGTGAGCAGGCAGAAAACTTGCCGGGCCAAGGGCGTGAAGAAGGCCAAGCGGCGCGGGATCGTTTAGACGAGGCGGAACGCGCGATGCGTGATGCGGCGCGCGCTTTGGAAGAGGGCGATATGGCGGGTGCTTTGGATCGTCAGGCGGACGCTATGGATGCATTGCGCGAGGGTATGGATCAGTTGGGGCGCGCCTTTGCCGATGAGGGTGGCGCCCCCCGCGAGGATGATGCGCCACAGATGGGTGAGGCGCAGCAAGGTGGACAGCAGCAAGGATCTGCGCGCCCATTGACCGACCCGCTTGGTCGCGCCACGGGGGGCGAAGGGGCAGGTGTGGCAGGCGGGCCATTGTCCCGCCAAGAGGCCGCGCGGCGTGCAGAGGAATTGCTTGAGGAACTGCGCCGCCGCTCGGGTGAAACCACGCGCCCAGACCAAGAGCGTGATTATCTCAGACGTCTGATTGAGCCTTACTGAGTGAAAGAGGCGATCAAGGCTATAATCTGTGCCTCAAGCGCAGGCAAAGTTTCGCGCAGCCAGTCTAGGATTTGGTCGCGCAGTGCATCGACACCTTTGGCAAATTGGGTTAGATAAGGCGCGGCGGTGGGCACAGCTTCGCCCAACTGGGCGGCATTGCTGTAAACGCCTATTGCAATCATGCCCAGTCCCAAGCTCAGCAATAGACCTGCATTGCGACCCTTGCGGCGTGCTGCGTCAGGTGCCGTTGCTTGGCTTGCGCTTTTCTGTTTCGGCGCGGGGCGTGGCGCAGCCTTTTGCGGTTGAAGCGCAGCGTTGATTTCCTCAATATCTGGCAACAGCGTTGCGCGGTTTTTGGTTTGCTGTTCTGGGGTTCGCGGCTCTGGCGCGGCGGCATTGGTCGGCGCAGGGTCTTGCAGCGCCATTTCATCCTGCCGCTCCAAACCTTCGGCTTCTTCGCGGCGCAGGCGTTCTTCGCGCTCCGCCTCTTCGCGTAAGAGTGCCCGCAAGCTTGGGTCAAGCTCACGGCGTGGGGCCTCTGGCGCGGGGCCTGCAGGTTCAGGGCTTGCAGGTGCTGCGCTCAACGGGTCAACCGCAACCGCACCAGACTGGAACCAATTTGTTGAACAATTGGAACATTGCACATCCCGCCCTTCAGCAGGGATTAGCGCGTCATCAATCTCGTAACGCGCGCCGCAATTTGGACAAGTCAGGCGCATATGGGTGGTATAATCCCTTTGAGTTCAATCTTTGCACGGGGGCCGCGTACCGCCTCTATATGGCGGTATTCTTCCCCATTTAGCAATGCTGCATGGGCAATCCAAGGCCGTGATGCGCGTCTTGCGATTGGTTGGTGCACGTGATGCCTATATCGCGGGGGCCTTCGTGCGAAGATTTGCCTTGCGCAGTTTGATTGGGGGCGGGTGCGGCGCCGCGCTTGGGATAGGCGCGCTGTTGGTTTTTCCAAATCAAGCAAGCGCGCAAAGCTTTATGGTGGGTCTGAGCTTTTCGGGCCTTGAGTGGCTCTTGCCCTTGATTATTCCCGTGATGATCGCTTTTGTGTCTTTCCAAGCGACCAAGGCTGCGGCCTTCCGAACTTTGCGAGGCATGCCATGATCCAGTGGGTAAGATCCCTGATCTTTGTTGGTCAGATGTATCTGATGATCCCGTTCGTCGCGCTGGCCTTCGCCCCATGGGCGATTGTCTCGCGACAAGGCGCTGTGGCAGGCGTGCGGTTTTATGCGCGCTACGTGCGGTGGACGGCGGCGCTGTTGGTTGGTCTGCGCTCAGAAGTGCGGGGGGATGTGCCTCAGGGTGAGGTGATTGTGGCCTCAAAGCATCAAAGTTTTTTTGATATTATCATCCTGACCTCGGTGCTTCCGCGCCCGCGATTCATTATGAAGAAATCCCTCAAAAACGCGCCTTTTTTGGGCTGGTATGCAGCGCGGCTTGGCTGTGTTGCGGTTGACCGCGGCAAGCGGGGGCAGGCCATTCAAGCTATGGTCGATGGTGTGCTGGCGGGCATGGGCGATGAGGGGCAGTTGATCATATTCCCGCAAGGCACCCGCGTGGCCCCACGTGTCAGTAAGCCCTATAAGGTTGGGGTGGGCGTATTGGTTGAACGCACAAAAATGCCATGTGTGCCTGCGGCCACCAATGTCGGCCTGTTCTGGCCTCGCATCGGCATTGCACGCAAATCCGGTCTTGCGGTGGTTGAGTTTTTGCCACCGATCCCCGCAGGGCAAGATGTGCAGCAGGTGATGGCGCATCTCGAACGCGAGATTGAGGCCGCCTCAGATGCACTGATGGACGAAACGGGGCTTTAAGCTGCCAAGCCCTTCGAGCCCAAATCAAGATATTTCTTGCGCCGTGCAGAAATCAGCTTTTTGCGATCCATGCCCTTTGTTGAGGCAAGCATTGCCTCGATGGCCTGACCAACTGCCGCGATGGTTGCCGCTTTGTCGCGCTGCGCGCCGCCCATTGGTTCGGGGATGATGCGGTCGCAGACGCCCAATTTTTGCAAGTCCTGTGCAGTTAGGCGCAAGGCCTCTGCGGCTTCGCGCATCCGTTCGGCGTCTTTCCAGAGGATTGAGGCGCAGCCCTCGGGGCTGATGACCGAGTAAATCGAATGTTCCAACATGGCGAGGTGATCTGCGGTGGCAAAGGCCACGGCACCGCCTGATCCGCCTTCGCCAATAATCACGCTGATCAAAGGCACACCAATTTCGAGGCATTTCTGCGTTGACCGCGCAATGGCCTCAGATTGGCCGCGTTCCTCAGCCCCTTTTCCAGGATAGGCGCCAGGGGTGTCGACCAAAGTAACAACCGGCAGGCCAAATCGATCAGCCATATCCATTAAACGCACGGCTTTGCGATAGCCTTCGGGCCGCGCCATGCCGAAGTTATGTTCAATGCGTGATTTGGTGTCATTGCCCTTTTCGTGACCAATCACCACAACGGGGCGATCATTGAATCGTGCAATCCCCCCCATCACGGCGTGGTCATCGGCAAAGTTCCGATCCCCGGCAAGCGGGGTATATTCGGTGAACAGCGCGTTGATGTAATCGCGGCAATGTGGCCTGTCGGGGTGACGCGCAACTTGGCATTTGCGCCAAGGGGTGAGGTTTTTATAGAGATCCTTCAAGATATCTTGCGCCTTTTTATCCAGCGCTTTTGCCTCTGCCTCGACATCCATTTCAGAATTGCCACGCGCCATTGCGCGCAACTCTTCTGCCTTGCCTTCAATCTCGGCCAAGGGTTTTTCGAAATCGAGATAGTTCATCACACCTCCGCAGGGCATGGCCGCGTCTGCGGCATGGGTCGTTACTGGCTTATGCCTATATGGCTAAGCCTGACCAAAGATGCAACGAACAAGCGCGCTTGATTAGCCTTGAGCAATCATCTGTGCTTGTTTGACAATCACCTCAGCCTGTTTGATCGAAGCGATATCGACCAAGCGGCCCTTATAGACAGTCGCCCCTGCGCCGCTGCGCTTAGCGTCTTCCATAGCGGCCAGAATTTCTTGCGCTTCGGCCACCGCTGCCTCTGACGGGGTGAACACCTCATTGGCGAGTGCGATTTGCTTGGGATGGATGGCCCATTTTCCAACCATACCCAAAGTGGCCGAGCGGCGGGCCTGCGCGCGATAGCCTTCATCATCCGAGAAATCGCCAAATGGCCCATCTACGGGCAAGACGCCATGGGTGCGGCAGGCGGCAACAATCGCGGTCTGTGCCCAATGCCATGGATCAGAATAATGCCGCGCCCCATCGTGCAGCATATAGTAATTTTCCTGCGTGCCGCCGATGCCCGTGGTCTGCATGCCCATTGAGGCCGCGAAATCCGCAGCCCCTAGGCTCATGGCGACAAGGCGGGGCGATGCGGCGGTGATTTCTTCAACATGGGCAATGCCTGCCGCAGATTCGATAATGACCTCGAAATTTATCCGCTTTTGGCGGCCTTTGGCGGCTTCAATCGCTGAAACAAGCGCATCGACCGTGTAAATATCAGCGGCATTTCCCACCTTTGGGATCATGATCTGATCCAGACGGTCGGACGCGTTTTCCAGCAGATCAACCACATCCCGATACCAATAGGGCGTATCAAGCCCGTTGATCCGCACGCTGAGGATCTTTTTGCCCCAATCAACTGCACCGATGGCCTCGATCACATTCGCGCGGGCCGCTTCTTTGTCACTGGGGGCAACGGAGTCTTCGAGATCTAAGTTGATGACATCCGCTGCCGAGGCCGCCATTTTCTCAAAAAGTTTCACATTCGAGCCAGGCCCGAAAAGCTGACAACGGTTTGGGCGGGCCACAGGTTGGGGCTGGAGGCGGAAGCTCATCAGATGTTCCTTCGGCGGATGATGCGCTAGGATCGCGCAAGGAAGTTTCGTTTTTTGTTGATCTTTGGGTATGATATTACGCGGAGTTCCGCAAGTGCTGCACTGCGGCAAAATAGAAATTTCTGGAAATTAGACCCCGTTTACCCCCGTGCCGTTGCCGCTGAACGCGATCAGGCCTATAGCGGCGAAGTAAAGATTTTGCGGAGCCACCTAATGAAACAGCATCCTGCGTATGGCTTATTTCTTGCACTAACGGGCGCGTTGATCATCGCGCCTGATACGTTGCTGATGCGCTTGTCTGGTATGGGCGGGTTCGAGATGTTGGGCTGGCGCGGCACGGCGATGGGTTTGGTGCTGATTGCGGCTTGGCTGATAGCCGCGCGTGGGCGGCATCTTGTTGAAGTGTCAGCCCTTGCCACGGGCGCAGGTGCTTTGTTGGTTTTGTGTCAGGCGCTGAATGGGACGCTTTTCAGCGTGGCCATCGCGGTGGCCCCCGTCACTGTGGTGTTGATGGGCGTTGCAACCGTTCCGATTTTCTCGGCGGTGTTGTCTCATTTGATATTGGGCGAGCCTACGACCCGCGCCACATGGTTGACGATTGGGGCGGTTCTTTTCGGGATTGCTCTGGCGATATTCGGCAAATCCGATGCGGGCCTGCCCTTCGATTTAGCCACGCTTTGGGGCGGCTTGATGGGCCTGTCTATGGGTGGGTTTCTGGCCATGACCTTTGTTCTGATCCGCAAGCACCATCAATTGCCGATTTTACTCGGTATGGGCCTTGGGGCTCTTGTGTCGGGCATGGTGGGGTGGGCCTTCGGCGTGCCAAGCGGGGCAAGCAGCTTTGATGTGTTTTTGATTTTGGTGACAGGCGCGGTGATTTTGCCTGCCAGTTTTTTCCTGCTTACGCTGGCAAACCGATATACGGCATCGGCCAATGTCAGCCTTTTGATGCTGTTAGAAACAGTGCTTGGCCCTATCCTTGTCTGGGTTGGCGTGGGCGAGGCGCCGACCCCTTTGATGATGGTGGGCGGTGCGATTGTGGTGGCCTCACTGGCAACATATTTGCTGCACATGCGCTTTGCGCGGGGGCGTGCAGCCCGCGCTGCGTGACTATTGCAAATCAGCAAAAGCCTTTTGCATCCGCACAACCGCCTCTTCAATCTGCGCATGGGGCATGCCGAGATTAAATCGCAGGAATGGCGTGCCACCCAAGCCGAAGCTTGACCCGTAATTGGTGGCGATCCGCGCGTCCCCTTCCACACGGGCTATGGATTCTTCATGGCTCATGCCAGTTCCCGAAAAGTCGACCCATGACAAATAGGTCGCCTCTAATTTCATGGGCTTTAGGCCTGGAATTTTGGTGATGCCTGCATCAAATGTTTCTGCGTTTTTCGCAAGATAGGCGCAAAGCGCATCGACCCATTCTGCACCTTCGGGGCTATAGGCCGCCTCGGCCATTGCAAGGCCAAAGGAATTGGCCGAAATCCCCAATGCGCCCATGCGCGCGGCAAAGCGTTTGCGCAGCTCAGCATCAGGGATGATCACATTGCCCGAATGGCCACCCGCAATGTTAAAGGTTTTGGTGGTCGCGGTCATCATCACCAAACGATCCATGATCCCGTCAATTTTCGCCATTGGCGTATGGGTATGGCCGGGCATGATCAGGTCATGGTGGATTTCATCTGAAACCAAGATTAGATCATGTCTACGCGCGAAATCGGCAATTGCCTGCAATTCTTCAACAGTCCAAACCCTGCCGCCTGGATTATGGGGGGAGCAGAGGATCAACATTTTCTCGCGCCCTGTCATCGCCGCATCCCATGCGGGGATGTCGAGGTGATATTTGCCTTCAATCAGTGCAAGGGGGCATTCGACCACCTGACGATTGGCAGCGCGGATCACGCGGGCAAAGGCATGATAGACGGGCGTCATTAGAACCACGCCATCTCCCTCTTGCGTATAGGTATCCACGCAAAGGGCCGTTCCGTTGACCAAGCCATGGGTGGTGAAAATCCAGTCGGGCTCAATCTCCCAGCCGTGGCGGTTTGCCATCCACCATCCAATGGCGGCGCGATAGGCGCGTTCATCGCCGTAATAGCCGTAAATGCCATGATCGAGCATGTTTTGCAGCGCGGTTTGCACGGATTGGGGCGGGCGGAAATCCATATCTGCCACCCACATAGACAACCCATCTTCTGGGCCAATCCCATAAATTGACGACATCATATCCCATTTTAATGAATGGGTGCCTTGGCGATTGATGATTTCGTCAAAGTTCATCGGTGTTTTCCATTCTTTGGCGGCATGTGCGTCGCGTTCTTCGATATATCATATAAATGGACATATGTTCTAAATCAAATAAATTTATTAGAACAATGTCTTTATAATTTCCGTATAATTAGAATATTTGTTCTGTTTTTACCAGATTTCTCACATCAGCCTATCAGGCGCGCCTGCCCTGTGCAAATCCAAGCCGCGCTGGTTGCGCGGGGCGCAGAATTCGCTTATGCCACAGGCCATGATTTACCCAATATTAATCCATCCTGATCCTCGTCTGAAAAAGATCGCACAAGATGTGCCCGACCTCTCGGATGAGTTGCGCGCTCTTGCAGATGATATGCTCAAGACGATGTATCACGCGCCCGGTATTGGTCTGGCTGCGCCACAAATTGGGATTGATCAGCGCGTGATCGTGATGGATTGCGTCAAAGAGGAAGGGGCAACACCCCGCCCGACCGCGATGTTCAACCCCAAGATCGTGGAATCCTCGGATGAAAAAAACATCCACGAGGAAGGCTGTTTGTCGATCCCAGATGTTTATGCTGATGTCGAGCGTCCGCGCGATGTGACAGTGGAATGGTTGGATCGCGATGGCGTTTTGCAGCGCGAGACATTTACGGGGCTATGGGCCACTTGCGTGCAGCATGAGATTGACCACCTCGATGGAGTTCTCTTTATCGATTATCTCAAGCCCTTGAAGCGGCAACTGATCACCCGAAAAATGCAAAAGCTCAAGCGCGATATCGCGCGCGATAAGGTGTAGCTTTGCGCATTGTTTTCATGGGCTCGCCCGAATTTTCTTGTGCGCCTTTGCGCGGCTTGATTGCGGCGGGGCATGAGATTGCCGCGGTCTATTGTCAGCCACCCCGTCCCGCGGGGCGCGGCAAGAAACCCCGCGTGACCCCTGTTCAGGCTTTGGCCGAAGATCTGCACCTGCCAGTGCGCCATCCTGAAACCTTGCGCAATGCCGAGGCACAGGCCGAATTCATAGCATGGGCTGCCGATATTGCCGTGGTTGTGGCGTATGGTTTGATCTTGCCTCAGGCGGTGCTTGATACGCCGCGCTTGGGCTGTGTGAATATCCATGCTTCGCTTTTGCCGCGTTGGCGTGGCGCGGCCCCTATTCATCGTGCGATTATGGCGGGGGATGATGAGACAGGCATTTCCATTATGCGAATGGAGGCGGGGCTTGATACGGGGCCAGTTTTATTGACCCGCACCCTGTCAATCGGCGCGGAGGATACCACGGCCGCGCTGCATGATCGTCTTTCGCAGCTTGGCGCTGAGGCGATTGTTGCCGCGCTTGCCGAGTTTGACAGTCTCACCCCTGTTCCGCAGCCGCAAGAAGGCGTGACCTATGCCGAAAAGATCGACAAGGCCGAGGCTGCTATAGACTGGTCGAATGATGCCGCAGAGATTGACCGCCAAATTCGCGGCCTTTCACCCTTTCCTGGTGCATGGACAACGCATTCGGGGCGGCGGTTAAAATTCCTTGCCTGCCGAAGGGCGCAGGCGCGGCCCGATGGGGCTGCCGCAGGGTCGGTCATTGATGGCCTGACAATCGCGTGCGGCACGGGCGCGATCGAGATCACCGAACTGCAACCCGAGGGCAAGCCGCGCATGGCCGCTGCCGATTTCTTGCGTGGCACAGATTTGCCCCCAGGGACAATTTTGGGCTTATGATTATTTGAAAGGGGCCATGCCCGCACGGGCCAAGGCATCGGCGCGTTCGTTTTCGGGATGGCCTGCGTGGCCCTTGACCCATGTCCACGTTACCTGATGGCGCGCTGCCGCCTCATCTAAACGCCGCCAAAGGTCTTCGTTTTTGACAGGCTTTTTTGTGGCGGTGCGCCAATTATTGCGTTTCCAACTGCGCAGCCATTCGGTGATGCCGCCTTTGACATAGGCGCTATCTGTCACCACGGTAATCGTGCTTGGACGCTCCAACGCCTCAAGCGCGTTGATCGCGGCCAAAAGCTCCATTCGATTATTGGTGGTGTCTGCTTCACCACCTTTGAGCTCGCGTTCTTTGACAACGGCATCGCCAGTCTTGGCTTGCAGCAGCGCACCCCATCCACCAGGGCCAGGGTTGCCTGAACAGGCCCCATCCGTATAGGCGAACAGCTCAGGCATAGAGGACGCCCAGTGTTAGGCACAAAATGACAAGGCTGCTCAAAAGCCCGCGCAACCGCAGCCACCAGTTCGGTGCAAGGCCCGCACGCATCGCCCATGCATCAAGGGGCAAAAGCGCCAAGAAGCCCATGATCAGGATTGGCAAAGCCTGATGGGTTGGGCCAAATCCAAGGAAAAACGCGACCAATGCGGGGATCGTGGATGCCGCAAGGCCATATCCCATCATCTGCGGTGATGGCGCATGCACAGCAAAGCCCCATATGACCCCCGCCATAAAACATAGGATCACGATCCCATAATTGCGCAGCAGCATATCGGGTGCGAAATTCGGTAGAAGCCAGTCGCCAAGGGGAGCGGCGGAGGGGATCACCAAGCACAGCACGGCATAGGCAAAGGGCAAAACCCCCGCTAAGCCTAAATATAATGCCGCCTTTGGTATGTGATCGCTGCTGCTCATATCTCAGCTTGTCCCGCATCTTTGCGCAGCGCGCAAGCGCATTTGGGCCATCCATGGCTGAGCATTCGATTGCCAGTGGCGGGCATCGCGCAGCTTTTGGAATTCTTTGAAACTTTGCACAAACCCCATTGTTCCATTGGTACCGCTGTCTCTAATCTGACCCTATCTGCCGCAAACCTATGCGGCGGCAGGATGGGTTCAAAAACGGAGAGGGCGCTCTGCGCCCAAGAAGGGGAAAGATATGTTTGCAGAATTCAAAAGCTTCATTGCCCGTGGCAATGTTATGGATATGGCTGTGGGGATTATCATCGGGGCTGCCTTCACTGCGATTGTAACGTCACTCGTGGGCGACTTGATCAATCCATTGATCGCTATATTTACGGGCGGGATTGATTTCTCGGGTTGGTTCTACGCCTTAGACGGAAATGACTATACCTCGCTTGCCGTGGCGCTCGAAGCAGGCGCGCCTGTTTTTGCGATTGGGAAATTTGTGATGGCGGTCATCAATTTCTTGATCGTAGCTTTTGTGGTTTTCATGCTGGTGCGTTTGGTCAACCGCATCAAATCGATGACAGAAGCAGAGAAGGAAGAAGCCGCTTTAGCCCCTGCAGGCCCAAGCGAATTGGACATTCTGATTGAAATCCGTGATGCTCTGGCCAAGAAGTAAGCACGAATAAAACATGCGTCCCCGTCACCATGGCGGGGCGCAAGCCGTTTTAGCGAGAGATGATATGGGTTTTGAGTTGGACATCACGGATCGCAAAATCTTGGAAGTTTTGCAAAAGAACGGCCGCATCACCAATGCGGAGCTATCCGAACAGGTGAATTTGTCCGCCTCGTCCTGTCATCGGCGGATCACGCGCTTGGAGCAGGAGGGGATCATCCGAGATTATGTCGCCTTGGTGGATCACCGCGCGATTGGTCGGATGACAACCGTCTTTGTGGAAATCAGCCTGTCAGGACAGGCAGACGAGGTTTTGCAGGCCTTCGAGCAGGCCGTGAAGCGGGTGCCAGATGTGTTGGAATGCCATCTTATGGCAGGCAGCGCGGATTATCTTCTAAAGGTGGTGGCACGCGGCAGCGAAGATTTCGCGCGCGTGCATCGCGAATATCTGGCCCGTTTGCCAGGGGTATCGAAGATGCAATCGAGCTTTGCTCTGAAAAACGTATTTTCAACCACTGCCTTGCCGATTTAGCCGAGGAAATAACCCACGCCGTATAACGTGGTCATGCCTGCAAAGACAGCCGCGATGGCGTTTTTGCGCCAGAGCCCCACGCTCAAGGCCACCATTGCCGCGCTCAATCGCGGGGCATCTAGCGCGCCACCTGTGGCTTGCGGCCATAGCACCAAGGGCGTGATCAATGCGGGCAGGATCGCCACTGGTGTATAGCGCAAATGGCGCAAGACCCATTCTGGCAGATCGCGGTTACCCAAAATTCCCAAAAAGGACAGCCGCACCAGATAGGTGCCGCAGCCAAGCGCAGCGATGATCAGCCAGACTGTAGTTTCGGAATAGGCGCTCATGTCAGCTTCGCCTTTGCACGGCTCATGCGCCGTTCCACCTCTGCGCCAACGATCATGGCGGTGATCCCTGCGACCATCAACCAAAGGTTATAGGGCATCCAATTTAGTAAGACCGCCATAACCACCGAGGTCATTGCCGCCGCGATATGCGCAAGTGTGCGCAAGGCGGGGGCTACCAATGCAAGAAAGGTGATCGGAACTGCGAAATCGAGTGCAAATTCAGGTGATATGGTTGCCCCTAAGACTGCACCTGCATAGGTCGCGCCATACCACAGGGGGGAAATCGGGGTCGCAAGTCCGAAGAAATAGACCACTTTCCATCTGACCGAGCGTTCAGGCTGTGCCTCATAGGTTTGCATGGCCATTGCATAGGTTTGGTCGACCAACATGTAGGATAACAGCGCACGCTGCCATAAAGGCGCGGCCCCTAAATGCGGGGTGATCGAGGCTGAATACATCGCCATGCGCAGATTAACAGCCAAAGCAGAGGCCAAAACCACCAAGACGGGCGCATTTTCCGTCATCAGCTGCAGCGCGGTGAATTGGGCCGAACCCGCAATGACAAGGAAAGAAAATCCCATGACTTGCGACAGGGGCAGACCCGCTTCTGTGCCAAGAACCCCAAATAACAGACCAAATGGCAGGAGCACCAATAGGAACGGCAATCCACCAATGATCCCAGAGAGATAGGCCGAGTCTGAGGGGGTTTTGCGCATCTTGCACCATTGTCGTTTCTGCTCATGCGATCTAGCCTTGATGGGCGAAGGATGCAATCTGCGCGGATGGATAAGGGCAAAGCAATGATCTGTGGCGTGATCTTGGCAGGCGGGGAAGCGCGCCGCATGGGCGGGCAGGACAAGGGACGGCTGCTGCTGCGGGGCCAAAGCCTCTATGCGCATGTTATTGACCGCGCGCGCCCGCAGGTGGATCATTTGATCCTCTCCGCCAATGGCGACCCCGCGCTTTATGCTGATCTTGGGCTTGATGTGGTTGCTGATGGCGCATTCGCCGCGATGGGGCCACTTGGCGGCGTTTTGGCGGCATTGCGCACGGCCAAGATGCATGGGGCGCAGCGGGTGATGAGCTTTGCCTCAGACAGCCCGTTTTTTCCAAGCGATATCGTGGCGCAATTATGCGCCGCACAAGGGCATGGCACATTGGTTTTTGCTCAGGATCAAAGCGGGGGCATACATCCAACATTTGCGCTATGGGATGTTGATTTGGCCGATCCATTGGCGGCAGAATTGCGCGGGGGTGGCCGCAAAATGCGCGATGTCATGGCGCGATTGGGCGGGGTTTCCGCCCCTCTTGATGCACATGAACAGGTGTTTTTCAACATCAATACAAAGGCTGATTTGGAACAGGCCGCTGAGATGGCCTTGTGAGCGCGGGACGCTTTGATCATATCGTGGTGGTCGATTGGTCGGCACGGGCCACCCCAAGCCCCAAAGCCCCCACGAAGGACGCGATTTTCATTGCCCATTCGGCGCATGGTGCAACGCCACAGGTGAGCTATTATCGCACGCGCGCCGATGCGATGGCCGCGCTTGAGCAGCTGATGACAGACACCCTTATGCGGGATGAACGCATCTTGGCGACCTTTGACTTTTCCTTCGCCTACCCTGCGGGCTTTGCAAAGCACCTGACAGGCAAGGCCGATGCGCTATCGGTTTGGCCGCTTTTTGCACAGATGGTTGAGGATGGGCCAGACAACGCGAATAATCGGTTCGATGTGGCCCGCGCGCTTAACCGCCGTTTTCCTGGGGTTGGCCCCTTTTGGTGCGTGCCAAAAACACAGGCCTGCCCTGATCTGCCCGCGCGCGACCTACGCCAAGGACATCATCTGCCAGAACGGCGCAAAGTTGAATTGGCCTATGGCAAAATGCAGCCGGGGTGGAAGCTTTACACCACGGGATCTGTGGGATCTCAGGCGATCCTTGGGATCGCAAGATTGCAGTCCTTGCGCGGGCAGTTTGGGTCGGCGCTTGCCGTGGCGCCTTATGACGGGATCGAGCGGCCTATCGTGTTGGCAGAATGTTGGCCGTCTTTGATGGCGAAAGAGATCGCACATTATGCTTTAGCGGGCGAAATCCCAGATGCCGCACAGGTGCGGGTGATTGCCGCGAGTTTGGCCGCTTTGGCCCCTGATGATCTTGCAAAAATGCTTGTCGATGGTGATGCCGAGGAGGGCGGTGTTTTGGGTGCGGGGCATGAGGTGCTGTTGCGCTCTGCGATCCATGCGGCCTTGGGGCCCTAGTCAAAAATCCCAGTCACACGCCCGAGCAACATAAAGGCCCGTGCGCTGCGGGTGGCACTGAGTTTGACAATATCTTCATCGGTTGCAGCCTGCTCGAACTGACAGAAAACGCGATCAAATTCGCGCAAATACTGATGCACTGCTTCGCGGAAGGTTGTGTCTTGCCGCATCCGACCAGTGGAAAGCGCGATGGAAGACCGATCTCGAATACCGCCAAGCGATGCAATCGCGCAGTCCAAAGGACATCGCGCCATCGGCGCATTGAAGAAAACCAACCGCACGGCCCACCCAAATCTGCTTGTCCCGCGTGAAGCGATGCGCAAGCGTCAATCTGGGTTGAGGCACTGCTGCGGGGATCATCACACGTAGGTCACCTTCGTGATCTCGTAATCCTTGCTGCCACCGGGCGTTTTGACCTCTACGCTATCGCCTTCATCTTTACCGATCAAAGCGCGGGCCAAGGGCGATTTGATATTGAGCAAACCTTTTTCGATATCGGCCTCAGATTCGCCGACAATCTGGTAGGTTTTTTCTTCCTCAGTATCCTCATCAATCAACACAACCGTGGCGCCGAATTTAATCGGGCCAGACAGGGTCTTGGGGTCGATGACCTGTGCAAGGCCCAAAATCCCCTCTAATTCCTTGATGCGACCTTCGATGAAGGACTGTTTTTCGCGGGCCGAGTGATATTCGGCATTTTCCGACAAATCCCCATGCTCGCGCGCTTCAGCAATCGCCTTGATGACAGAAGGGCGCTCAACACTACGCAGATGCTTCAGCTCGGCATCAAGGGCGCTATACCCTGTCGGGGTCATCGGTATTTTTTCCATTGGAACTCGGGGCCTCAAACTTAGGTCTTGGAATGGTCAATCGTCTTAAAATGAGCAGTCTGACCCCAGACGTTAGGGGCTCTTTGCCCTAGTTTCAACGGGCAAGACGCAGAACGCCACACGCGGCGCAAGAAAATGACCCAAACGCCAAGCAGGCTTAGTAGGTCACTGCGTTTTCGTTTGGCGGCTCAGGCGGGCCATCTGCGCCGCAGGCGGCCAAAGTTCCACCCAAAGTCAGGGCCAATAGCCCCAGCTTAATCCATGATGCAAAAGAGCGCCCCATCACGCCAACCTTTCTTTCCATCGTGCAATTTGCAGGCGCACCTGATCGGGTGCGGTGCCGCCATAGGATTGACGCGAGGCAACCGAGTTGTGAACCCCCAAAACATCAAACACGGCCGCAGTGATGTTGGATTGCACTGTTTGCATATCCGCAAGGCTGAGATCAGGTAAATCACAGCCCCGATCTTCGGCCATTTTGACAAGCGCGCCTGTTACATGATGCGCTTCACGGAATGGCAGACCCAATTCCCGCACTAACCAATCGGCGAGATCAGTTGCGGTTGAAAAGCCAGATGCGGCGGTGCGCTCTAGTGCGTCTTTATTGGCGCTCATGTCGCCCAGCATCCCCGCCATTGCGGCCATTGCGATCATGAGGTTGTCGGCGGCATCAAAGACTTGCTCTTTGTCTTCCTGCATATCCTTGGAATAGGCCAAGGGCAGACCTTTCATGACCGTCATCAAGGCCACATTCGCCCCCATGATCCGCCCGATTTTGGCGCGGATTAATTCCGCCGCATCAGGGTTTTTCTTTTGCGGCATGATGGAGGAGCCTGTTGAAAACCGATCCGACAGGGTCACAAAGCGGAATTGTGCCGAAGACCAGATCACCAATTCCTCAGCCAAGCGCGACAGATGCATCGCGCAAATGGCAGCCGCCCCGAGATAGTCTAGGGCGAAATCGCGATCTGAAACCGCATCCAAGGAATTCGCCATAGGCCGATCGAAACCTAGGGCTTCTGCGGTCATGTGGCGGTCAATTGGAAAAGATGTGCCTGCAAGGGCGGCCGCACCAAGTGGGCATTCATTCATCCGCGCGCGCGCATCTTGAAAACGCGATAAATCGCGGGCGAACATCTCGACATAGGCCATCATGTGATGCCCCCATGTTACGGGCTGCGCGGTTTGAAGATGGGTAAAGCCAGGCATTACCCAATCAGCGCCCGCTTCGGCCTGCGCCAATGCCGCGCGGATCAAGGCCTGCAGCCCCTCAATGGCCGCATCCATTTGATCCCGCACCCATAGGCGAAAATCGGTAGCGACCTGATCATTGCGTGACCGCGCCGTATGGAGACGTCCTGCGGGCTCACCAATCAGGGTTTTAAGCCGCGCTTCGATATTCATGTGAATATCCTCAAGGGCGGTAGAAAATTCGAATGTGCCGCTCTCAATTTCTGACAAGATCGTGAGCAGGCCTTCCCTGATCGTCTCGGCATCTTTACTGCTGATGATGCCTTGGGCGGCGAGCATAGCAGCATGGGCGCGTGAGCCAGTGACATCTTGCGCGCTGAGCCGTTGGTCAAAACCGATGGATGCGTTAATCGCCTCCATCAAAGCATCTGGCCCTGCGGCGAAGCGACCGCCCCACATTGCGTTTGAAGATTTCTGTGCCATGTTCTGTTTTATCCGCCGATCAAAGAAAGGATGCCGCTAGGATGCTCCCGCGCCGTATCATTGCCCTGCTCTACATTGCCTTGGGTTTCTGTGCAAATGCCGCCTTTGCGCAAGATCTTTCGCAGCTGCCCCGTGATGGGGATATGCGCGGTCTGGTAATCGCCTCAGAGCCTGTGCCTGTGTCGGATTTGCCTTTTGTTGATGAGGATGAAGTTGAAGGGCGCTTGAGCGATTATCGCGGGAAATATGTGGTTCTCAATTTTTGGGCCAGTTGGTGCGCGCCCTGCCGTGAAGAAATGCCAAGCCTAGAGGCATTGCAACGTCAGTTTGGCTCAGATCAGTTGGAAGTGGTCACGCTCGCCACGGGGCGCAATTCCCCGCAGGCGATCCGCAGATTTTTTGAGGAAATTGGCGTAGAACATCTGCCGATGTTTCGTGACATCAACCAACAGATCGCGCGCCAAATGTCGGTGATGGGCTTGCCGATTACGCTGGTGATTGATCCCGAAGGACGCGAGATTGCGCGGCTGATGGGAGATGCCCATTGGGACAGCCCGGAGGCATTTGCCTTTTTCGAGGCACTTTTGGCGGAAGCAATCTAGGCTAAAAGCCGTCCGTCTTTGTGGCCTGAAATTGTGGCGGCGATGATCTGACCTGTTTCTTGCGCCTCATTGAGGCTGACTTCAGTGAAGTCTTCGGTGCGGCCAAGATGGGGATTTTCCATCAAAATCTGATGGGTTTTGCTAATCTCGCCCGATAAATGTTGGGCGAGGGCCCGATCCCCAGCGGCGCGCAGCCGTGCCGCGCGGTCTTTGATTGTGGCGCTTTGCAATTGTGGCATCCGTGCCGCTGGCGTGCCTTGGCGCGATGAGAACGGAAACACATGGAGCCAGGTTAGCCCGCACTCCTCAACCAATTTGAGGGAATTTTCGAAATGTGCTTCGGTTTCTGTCGGGAAACCTGCAATGATATCTGCGCCAAATTTGATCTCAGGCCGCAGGCGGCGCGCCTCCTCGCAAAAGGCAATGGCATCTTCGCGCGCATGGCGGCGCTTCATACGCTTGAGGATCAAATTATCGCCATGTTGAAGGCTCAGATGCAGATGAGGCATCAGGCGGGGTTCGTTGGCGATGGCCTCCATCAACATTGGATCAGCTTCGATGGAGTCGATAGAGGAAATCCGCAGGCGCGCCAGATCAGGAACAAGTTTCAAGATACGCATGACCAAATCGCCCAAATGGGGGGCTTGCGGGAGATCCGCCCCCCATGAGGTCAGATCAACCCCCGTGAGCACCACCTCTAAATAGCCGCGGTCGACCAAGCGTTTGATTTGATCCACCACTACACCCGCGGGCACGGAGCGTGAGTTGCCGCGCCCAAATGGGATAATGCAAAAGGTGCAGCGATGATCACAGCCATTTTGAACCTGCACATAGGCGCGCGCGCGGGTGCCAAAGCCGTCAATCAGATGCTCGGCTGTTTCGCGCAAGGACATGATGTCATCGACCATGACCTTTTCGGTTTGGCCGATGAAATCAGGGCCGCTGAGCTTGGCCCATGTTGCAGGTTCCATCTTTTCGCGATTGCCAATGATGAGGTCAACTTCGCCCATTGCGGCAAAGGTTTCGGGCTCGGTCTGTGCGGCGCAGCCCGTCACCACGATCCGCGCGCTTGGATTGTCGCGCTTCACCTTGCGGATTTCTTGGCGCGCTTTGCGCACGGCCTCGGCCGTTACGGCGCAGGTGTTAATGATCACCGCATCCCTGAGGCCCGCTGCGGTGGCCATATCGGTCATCGCTTCGGTTTCATAGGCATTGAGCCGACACCCAAGCGTTCGAAATTCAGGTGGCTTTGTCATGGGTTTTGCAGGCGACTTATGAAATCTTCGGTCAATTCAGCGGTGAATACATGGGCCGTTGGCCCTGTCATCCAAACGCCATCCTCGCGCCACTCAATCCAAATATCACCGCCATCAAGGGTCAGTTTTACCGCCCGACCTGTCAGACCCCGCCGCGCCGCTGCAACCGCCACCGCGCAAGAGGATGAGCCAGAGGCAAGGGTTATGCCTGTTCCCCGTTCCCAGACCCGCATCCTCAGATGATCTGGCCCAAGGAGCGAGGCGAATTGCACATTGGTACGCGCGGGGAACAGCGGATGATGTTCGACTTGTCGGCCGCGGGCGGACAAATCCACCGCTTCGGCATCTTCAACAAAGAAGCTGCAGTGAGGGTTGCCCATGCCTGTCCCAACAGGATCACCTTCGAGGGGCAGATGCAGCGTGTCCATCGCCGCGGCTAAAGGGATATCCTGCCACTCCAACAGCGGGGCCCCCATATTCACAGCGGTCAGGCCGTTGCCGCGATCCTGCGCAATCAGAACTCCACGTTCTGTGCGCAGGCGGATTTGATTAAGGCCCTGTGCCGCCATTTCATAGGCCGCAATGCAGCGTGTGGCATTGCCACAGGTTGCAGAGAGGGACCCATCGGCATTGTAAAAGGTCAGTGCTAAATCCGCCTCGTGATCGTTTTTGATCAAGGCCAATTGGTCAAACCCCACCCCACGATGACGATCTGCAAGCGCGCGCGCCAAATCAGCCGTCATGGTGACCTCGCGCTTGCGCGCGTCCATGACGACAAAATCATTGCCAAGCCCGTGCATTTTCATGAAGGGCAGGCCGATATATGTGTGCGGCTCAGACATGGATGCGCCTATAGCGCAAGCGCGCGACGAATGGGACTCGAATTTTTTTCCGTTTAATGTCGGATCGATAGACGGATCATCGCCATGTCAGTCCCCGGGTTCCATCTCTCGATACTGCCGTTCGACCAGTGGCTCAGCGCAAATGAAATTGCATAGTTATCCGAAATATTCATTCCAACACCAAGTGTGGAACGAAAGTGCAAGTTGCCGCCTAAGTCTGTAGCTCCCTGGCTGTAGTATCCCGGCATGAAGCTGCCTTCGATAAACATTCTATCGCTGAGTGAGTACTCACCACTAACACCAAATCCGATCCAGCTATCATCGTCAGATTCATTATGTACTGCCCCGGCCCAACCTGCAGAAAATTCAGGCTTTGCAACTAAGGTATCGGTCCAATGATACTCAATGACCCCTCCATAGCCGCCGCGATGAATGTCACGCACAGCACCAAGCACAGTAGTATCTGCATATGCTATGCCGCAAGTAGCAAGTAGAGCTGTGAGAGCGCTTATAAGGTGGTTGTGCATGCATGAACTCACTTTTTTGATAATTGGAGCCTTCATAAAAAGAAAAGAGCGGGCCTAAACCCGCTCTTTCCGATGCAAATAATCCAATAGGATTAGAATGCTACGTTGAACCCGAGGTCGGTAACAGTTGTGCTTGTGCCAGCTGTTGCGTCAACACGACCGACACCGCCTGCAAGGGAAACGCCACCGCCGAGATTGGTTTTGAAGCCAATACCGAAGTCAGACTTGTCCGCAGCAACGTCAGTAGAACCATACACTGCGCTAACAGTCGTGTTAGCATCCAAAGCGTAGGAGGCAGAGAAACCTGTTGCAGAGTTGGTGCTGTTGTCAGCAAAGAAACCAGCAAAATTGATGCCGCCTACGGCATAGGTCAACCCAAGCGATGTGCGGGAATCATTTGCTGTTGCGCTGTCATCAACATCATAGCCAAGTGTTACGCCGAGGCCGCTGTTGCTGAAGCCCAACAAAATGCCATAGTCGCCATCTGACGCCGCGCCAGCAGCAGTTGTACCCATCGCGTAAGAAATCGTTACGCTCATGTCATTAAATGTTGTGGAATATACAACATCTGCTGAGCCGAGTGCGCGGATGTCTTCCACGTCGTCATCAACGCCCAACGAGTCAAAACCAACATCAGCCAAGCCATGACCATCGGCTGCAGCGGATACGTCACCTACGGTAATTTTACCGAAAGGACCGGAGATGTAAGTTTCTTGATCGCTAACAGAACCGGCAGTTGCGCCAGTTTGATCGTCGATGTCAAAGGATGCACCAATTGTGTAGCCTGCATCTGTGGTTGCAGAAGCAACAACGTTGATATCGATTTCGTTGTGGATGTAAGCATCAGTGCCGTTAGCACCGGTGTCTTTGATACCGAAGTCTGCGGAACCGGTCAGTGTGATGTCTGCAGATGCGATGCCTGCAGAGGCAACGAGAGCAGAAGTAGCCAGGAGAACCTTTTTCATGGTTTATTCCTCAATTTCTGTTTTTCTATTAACGTCATCGTGCGGTGCGTCCACACTATGTACACGGTTGTCTTCGCCCACTCTTAATACGATTACAACGAAATCAGCCATTTACTGACAATCTTGCGTAAGTGGTGATGCAGAGATGCAACACTGTCCTGGAGGGTCTGTAAAAATTCGAGGGATCAAGGGTATTGCTGCGAAGTCTTTGCTCAGTTACGAAGAGCGACATAAGATTTATTACGCGCCATGGCTTCTGAGCTATACAGATGCGCCGTACCACATCAAAGTAGAGGCAATGTAAAATGGCGGTATGGACCTTCGGACGATCAGGTTTTTTGGCTCTCACCTTAACGGTCCTAAGCGCATGTAGCTTAGTCACCGGACGAGTCAGCACCGATGACGGCGAGGTCGTTGAAAATGCGACAGTTGCAGAGCAAGAAAATCGGCGAGAAACGATATGGGATATGTTTGAGAACGTTGATGATCCAAACGTAACGGTCGAAGTGAACCGCTTCATTTGGATTGCCAGCCTCGAGGTGTTCGATTTCCTTCCGATAGAATCAGCTGACCCATTCTCCGGCATCATCAATTTTGGCTATGGCACGCCACCAGGCGGTGGCACGGCCTATCGTGCAACGGTCTATGTCAGCGACCCTTCATTGGATGCGCGTGCGCTGCGCGTTGCAGTGGCCACGCGTGGTGGCCCTGTCAGCCGCGAAACCACGCGACAGATTGAAGATGCGATCTTGACCCGCGCCCGCCAATTGCGCATCCGCGACTCGAGCCTGTAATCACGCGGCGAATTCACGCTATACCTCTAGACCTCTTCAGGCGGGCGGCATAAACACGCGCCCGACTATACCCGCTTGGCCCCGAAAGCCTCATGTTTCAGGAGTTCGCAATGTCGCGCTACGATCCGTCCCAGATTGAAGAGAAATGGCAGCAGGCATGGGATGCGGCCGCAATCTTTAAGGCCAAATGCGATCCCGCGCGCGAAAAATATTATGTGCTTGAGATGTTCCCCTACCCATCGGGGCGCATCCATATCGGACATGTGCGCAATTATACTATGGGTGATGTCATTGCGCGGTTCAAATCATCCACTGGCTTTAACGTGCTGCATCCTATGGGGTGGGATGCGTTTGGAATGCCTGCCGAAAATGCAGCGATGGAAAATGGCGGCCACCCTGCTGATTGGACATATCAAAACATCGTCACAATGCGCGGCCAGATGAAACCCTTGGGCCTGTCGATTGATTGGGATCGGGAATTTGCCACTTGTGATCCTGAATATTACGGACAACAGCAAGCGCTGTTTCTCGATATGCTAGAGCAGGGCTTGGTCTACCGCAAAAACGCGGTGGTGAATTGGGATCCGGTCGATATGACGGTTCTCGCCAATGAACAGGTCATCGATGGCAAAGGCTGGCGTTCAGGTGCTGACGTAGAACGGCGTGAGCTGACGCAATGGTTTTTCAAAATCTCAGACATGGCGGATGATTTGCTTGGCGCATTGGATCGTTTAGACGATTGGCCCGAAAAAGTGCGCCTGATGCAAGCGAATTGGATCGGCAAATCCCGCGGGTTGCAATTCGGCTTTGAGCTGACCGCGCCCGCGCATGGTCATAACACGATCAATGTTTACACCACCCGTCCGGATACGCTGATGGGGGCCAGTTTTGTGGGCATTTCCCCCGATCATCCGTTAGCCAAAGCACTTGAAGCAGAAAACGCTGAGATTGCCGCATTCTGCCAAGACTGCCGTAAGGGTGGAACAACTGCCGAAGCCTTGGAAAAGGCCGAGAAAAAGGGCCGTGATACGGGCCTGCGTGTGCGCCACCCGCTTGATCCGTCCTGGGAATTGCCTGTTTGGATCGCGAATTTCATTTTGATGGATTATGGCACGGGCGCAATTTTCGGCTGCCCCGCCCATGACCAGCGCGATTTTGAATTTGCGCGCAAGTTCGATCTGCCGATCACCCCCGTTTTTGTGGCCGAGGGCGCGGAAGAAGCCCCTTTGGCCGAAGCCTTCGTGCCAACCAAAGCCGAGCGTGTGCGCTATATTCGCGGCTTTGGAGGCGAGGCGGTGCAAACAGGTGACACCGCAGTGGATGCCGCAATTGATCTCGCTGAGGCGAGGGGTTGGGGCCAAGGCGTGACCAAGTTCCGACTGCGCGACTGGGGTTTAAGCCGCCAACGTTATTGGGGCTGTCCAATCCCTGTGGTGCATTGTGCCACCTGTGGGATTGTTCCTGAGAAAAAGGAAAACCTGCCCATCGAACTGCCGCGCGATGTCAGTTTCGACATTCCGGGCAACCCGCTGGATCGTCACCCGACCTGGCGCGACTGCAGCTGCCCTAGCTGCGGTGCGCCTGCGCAGCGTGAAACCGACACGATGGACACATTCGTGGACAGTTCGTGGTATTACGCCCGCTTCACCGCGCCGCGCGCGGCAACACCCACCGATGCCGCCGAGGCCGAATATTGGATGAATGTAGATCAATATATCGGCGGGATTGAGCACGCGATTTTGCACCTTCTTTATTCGCGCTTCTTCGCGCGCGCGATGCAAAAGACGGGGCATTTGCCCGCAAAATGCGCCGAGCCGTTCAACGCACTGTTCACCCAAGGCATGGTAACCCATGCGATCTATCAAACCCGCGATCAAAATGGTCGCCCCGTCTATCACTTCCCCGAAGAAGTCGAGCTGCGCGAAGGCAAAGGTTTCCTAAAGAATGGCCGGGAGGTTGAGATCATCCCTTCTGCCAAAATGTCGAAATCGAAACGCAACGTGGTCGATCCTGTGGCGATCATAGCCCAATACGGCGCCGATACCGCGCGGTGGTTTGTCCTCTCTGACAGCCCGCCCGAGCGTGATGTGGAATGGACGGCTGCGGGGGCCGAAGCCGCGTTTAAACATTTGGGCCGTGTCTGGGCCTTGAGCGAAAAAATCGCGGATATGCCGAAAGATGCGGCAGGTTCAGGCGATCAAGACCTAATGCGCGCCATGCATCGCGCCATTGTTGATGTGACAAGCGGCATTGAAAGCTTTGGCTTTAATGCGGCGATCGCCAAACTTTATGCCTTTACCAACACTTTGGCGAAATCGAACGCCTCGGCCGCCGCACAGCGTGAGGCGATCCTGACCTTGGCGCAGCTCATGTCACCAATGACCCCACATTTGGCCGAAGAAATTTGGGCGCGCCAGGGCGGGTCTGGTTTGGTAGCTACCGCACCGTGGCCCAAAGCCGATGAGGCGATGTTGGTGTCCGATACCGTCAACTTACCCATCCAGATCAACGGCAAACGCCGCTCGGAACTGACCGTTGCGAAAGATATGCCGCAACAAGAGGTTGAAAAATTGGTTCTTGCGGATGAGGCTGTGGCAAAGGCGCTTGAAGGTCGCGCTCCCCGCAAGCTGATTGTTGTGCCAGGGCGGATTGTGAATGTCGTTATTTAAGGCAGTGTAACCCGATGAAGCTTTCCACCTCAGAGGCGGCGCGGTTTATCACCCGCCCCGATACAGGGGCGGCAGGCGTTCTGATTTATGGGGCAGATGCGATGCGGGTGGCAATTAAGCGCCAAGACCTGCTTGCCAAGCTTTTGGGGCCAGATGCCGAAAGTGAAATGCGCCTTACCCGTATGATGGGGGCATCTTTGCGCAGTGATCCTGCGGCTCTTTTGGACGCGATTAAGGCGACAGGGTTCTTTCCAGGCCCGCGCGCCGTCTTTGTCGAAGATGCAACAGATGCCGCCGCCCCCGCGATCACAACCGCCATAAACGAACGGGGCGCAGGTGACGCCCAAATCATTGTGACAGCGGGGCAACTGACACCACGCTCGGCGCTAAGAAAATTGTTTGAAACCCAAAAATCGGCTTTTTGTATCGCCGTTTATGATGATCCGCCCAGTCAGGCTGAGGTCGAGGCCGAATTGAAAAAGGCGGGGCTATCTGCAATCGCGCAAGATGCCTCTCGTGACTTGGTCGCCCTCGCCCGCGCGCTTGATCCTGGCGATTTCAGGCAGCTCTTGGAAAAGCTGGCCCTCTATAAACTGGGCGATGAGAGCCCTCTCTCTTCGGCGGAGGTTGCTGCATTGGCGCCTGCCACGATTGATGCGGAGATTGACGAAATCTTACACGCCGCTGCCGAAGGCGCCCATGCGCGTGTCGGCGCCCTGATGGCACGGCTTGGTGGTCAGGGGGTCACGGCGGTTGCACTTTGTATCGCGGCCTTGCGCCATTTTCGCACGCTGCATATGGCCGCCTGTCATCCACAGGGGCCAGCGGCGGGGTTTTCTCCGAAAACAGGGGTCTTTGGCCCGCGCAGGGATCGCATGGTCAAACAAGCGCAGGCTTGGGGCGTTACACGCCTTGAGGATGCGGTGCAAAGCCTGATCGAGACGGATTTGACCCTCCGCTCAAGTTCACAAGCCCCGCAATTGGCAGTGATGGAGCGCAGTCTCATCCGCTTGGCCATGATGCCGCGCAACGCCCGCTAGGCTGCTGCACGCGCCGCCCAAAGGCCCGTGGCAAAACAGGCTGTCAGCAAATAGCCACCCGTAGGCGCATCCCAATCGACCATCTCGCCGATACAATAGACATTTGGTAGGGCGCGAAGCTGCAAAGTATCGTCTAGCGCAGACCATGCGACCCCGCCCGAACTAGAGATTGCGCGATCCAATCCAAACGGACCGCTATGGGGGATGGGCAAGGCTTTGATGCGCTCTGCCAGCGCTTTCGGCTCAGTGGGCAGGGATTTGCACATTTCGAACAAAACTGCGCGCTTTGCCCCGTCTATCCCAAGGGATTTGCGCAGGATATTCGACAAACTGTCTTTACGCCTGCCCCCTTTTTTAAGACGCGCTGCAACATCGTCCAGACTGCGGTCAGGGCAGAGGTCAAGGCTGAGCATCGCCCCCTCTCGCATCTCGCGCGAGAGGGCGTAAACCCCGCCGCCCTCAATGCCTTTGGCGGTAATCACGATCTCACCCGCCACAGATTTTTCGCCCGCGCGCAAGATCAAGGATTTGAGCGGATGACCAAAATGCGGGCGCATATGGTCTGACCAGTTGATATGAAACCCCATATTCATTGGCTCAAACGGAACCGTTTCGACCCCGCGCGCGCTCAGATATTCAAGCCATTCGCCGCGCCCGCCTAAATTCGGCCAACTCGCGCCCCCAAGGGCCAAGAGTGTTGTGGTGGCTGTGATCTCACGCGGCCCTTCTGCTGTAGAAAAGCGAAACGCCCCGTCTGACCCCCATCCATCCCATGTGAAATTGCGCCAAATCTCCACGCCTTGCCCGCCCAAGCGCTGCAACCAGGCGCGCAGCATGGGTGAGGCTTTCATCGCCTTGGGGAACACACGCCGTGAGCTGCCTGTAAAGATCGGCTGCCCTAATGTATCGCGGGTAAAGCGTATAACTTCTTCAGGGCCAAAGGCGCGGATCATCGGCGCAAGCGGCGCAACCGATGGCCCATAGGCCGCAAGAAACGCCTCAAGCGGTTCATCCATTGTGAGGTTCAACCCTGATTTTCCCGCCATGAGAAACTTACGCGCAGGGGAGGCTTTGCCCTCCATCAAAACAACCCGCCGCCCAGTATGGGCCAAATAATCGGCAGCCATCAGCGCGCTCGGCCCCGCGCCGATGATCATCACGTCCAATGTGATAGGGTCGCGTCCGCCCGTCATGCCGTGCCGTCAGGGATCATCGCCTTGATGGCGCGCAGCACCTCGGCTTTGCCCGAAATCGCGGCTTCGGCCATATGTTGCGCCTCCTGCCAAAGCGCCTCTTGTGGCACGATCTTGTCAATCAGCCCAAAGGACAGGGCCTCTTTTGCGGTAAATTTTGCGCCTGACAGCAGCAGCAATTTTGTGCGCGCAGGGCCTATGAGCGCAGTCAGACGTTTGGGGTCTGAGGGCTGCGGCAAAAACCCAAGTTTTGCGACAGGGTAAAAAAATGAGGCGCGATCAACGCTGAGGCGCAGATCACAGGCCAATGCCATCCCCATAGCGCCGCCTGCCAATGTGCCATTCAGAGCCGCAATCGTCAGGCAAGGCAGCGCGGCAATCGCGCCTGACAACGCCTCCCAGAGGGGCGAGGTAGCTAGACCCGCGCGGGCCGCGTCCAAATCCGCACCTGCACAAAAGACCTTTTCGCCCGCCCCTGTAATAACCAACGCGCGCAAGTTGGGATGCGCCTGTGCCTGTTTGGCGATGCTGACCAAGGTGGCAAGCATATCTTCGGTCAGGGCATTCGCTTTGTCGGGACGATCAAGCGTCACGCGCCACAGCGGTGCTTGGCTTTGGGGCAAGCTTTCTGGGAAACTCTCTAACCTGATCATCGCAAAATTCCTTTTCGCCTCACACAAGCCCCAATTTGCTCCGCAAAGTGGGATCGCGCAGGCTGATATCTTGGCCCAGATGCCCATCCGCTTCGGATGTGGTCATCCACAAGAGAGCGCGCGCCACCCAATGCGGCGCGATATGGTCAGCCCAATCAATCTGCGACACAGGGTTCATCCCACTTGCCCGAATATCGCGTTGCATCTGCGTGGCGACAGTCCCCGGTGACAGCCCAAGCGCACGGATACCTGCATCACGATATTCCAAATCAAGGCTTTGTGTCAGCATCGCCACAGCCGCCTTTGACGCACAATAGGCACTCCACCCCTCATACGCATTTTTCGCAGCCCCTGACGAAATATTGATGACTGTGCCTGCACCGCGCGCCACCATATCGGGCAAACAGGCCTGTGTGGTTGCAAATAACCCTGTGACATTCACCCGCATCAGATTATCCCACGCCTGCAAATCTGCTTCCCCCATGCGCGCGATGGGCGCAATCAGCGCGCCATTGTTGATCAAGATATCAATGTGGCCAAGCTCGGCTTTGATCTCGTCAAAGAGCGGGGCAATCTTGCCTATCTCACTTAAGTCACAGGGATAGGCCCGCGCCCCTTCACCGATTGAGTTTGCCACGTTTTTTAGATCCGCTCCTGAGCGCGCCAATAATGCAACTTTTGCGCCTGACTGCGCAAAGAGCGCGGCAGTGTCTGCCCCAATCCCACGGCTTGCGCCTGTGATTACAACGGTTTTTCTCGATAGGTCGGTTTCAAAAAGATGAGACATGATCGCGGGGCTTTCTATTTCTTGGGCAGGCGGATCGGCGCTTGACCTTAAGCGCAGGGGGCGAAACATTGGGACATACTGTCGGTGTCGCCGTTGGGCCTGTGAATGTCAAAGATGAATTCAAAATATATTTGGCGTCCAGCTCTATCTATGGCTTTTGTCCTGTCCTCTCTGCCTGCCTTTGCACAAAGCCTCGCGCCCGTTGACATGGCGCTTGAGACGTTCCGCGAAATCGCCGCAGATGCAGGGCATGAGTTTCCCTTTGACGCGCCACAGGTAATCGGCACACAGGTGTTGGTAGAGAACCTGCAAATTATCGAAGCGGATGATCCGCATTCGGCCGTAGATACAAGCATGAGAACGGCCCGCGCTTTTTTTGCCCTAAACGCGGAAGGTGATGTGGTGATCACACTGCCTGAGACGATTGTGATCGCTCTGACCCCTACAGAACGGCCCGCGCGGGATCTGGTGGTGGATCTGCCTGCATTGCCTGAGGTGACGGTGCAAAGTGCAAACGGCATCACGCTAACGTGGGATGCAGAAGCAGAAGAATTGGCCTTTCAGGCTTTGGGCGGCGTGTTGATCCAAGCGGGTGAATTTACCCTGCGCAGCACTACTTTTGAAGGACAATCTGTATTTTCGGAAACACCCATTGCGCATCGTTTTGGCCTTGGCACAGTGCAAGGCGGAATCGGGGACGGGGCTTTGGCCCAATTCGCGCTTGAGGGGGCTGCGCTTGCCCTTGACGGCTGGGGCGAGACAGCTTCACTTGGGTTTGAGGCGGCCAATGGACTGGTGGCCAGAAATCCGATTTCTGCTTTTGCAAAGCCGATGGGGCTGGATCAAGCAGGGCGGCTTGGCTTCGCGCTTGGGGCGGGTAATCTCAGCTACAGGGAAACAGACGAAAGTCTTAGCGCAAGCCTCAGCACCGATAGCGTGTTTTTGGGGGCCGAATTTGGCGAAGAAATCCCCATTTTGTGGCGCATTGGGCCAAGCCGCTTGGCCGCTAATCTGCCATTATTGAACCGCGAGGGCGGGCCGTTTGCCATCACAGTGTCAGTGGCAGATGCCATGCCCGAACCCCCCGTTTGGGATTGGATAGATCGCGCAGGTCTTTTGCCCCGCGAAACTGGTGCGATTGAGCTCGATCTTGCAGGTGGTCTGGGGCCTGCCCCCGAAACTGGGATCCGTCTGCCTTTGTCATTGGCGCGGCTGCAAATTAACAGGGCCAACCTCACGGGTGCAGGCCTTGATTTCCGTGCGACAGGTGGGCTTGATCTGACATCTGGCGCAGGGCCATCGCGGGTGGATATCAGCGCGCGCGGGCTTTTCACCTTTCTGGAGGCGATGACCCAGTCAGGCCATCTTGATCCAAGCCAATTTGCGATGATCGCAGGCGCAATTGATCTTTTCGCCACCCGAACCGAAGACCAAGATCAGCTTGAAAGCGCAATTGATCTGACCCAAGAGGGAAAGATCATGATTGGCGGAATGCCTTTGCAATAAAGGTTAAGGGTTCTTGCGCTGCGTCCTTGCAGCGCTTAGGTCACGCATAGCCCCTGACGGGCTGTTTTGGCCAGAAAGGATGCTTTGCGATGACAGACAGCCCTTCGAACACAGCGGCGCTGCGGGATCTGGCGGAACAGATTTTGGACATTGCCAAATCTGCGGGTGCGGATGCGGCAGATGCGATGGTGGTGCAAGGGGTCTCGCAAACAGTGAGCTTGCGCAATGGCGCGTTAGAGCAGGCAGAACGATCCGAGGGCACGGAAATGGGCCTTCGTGTCATGGTGGGCCAACGGCAGGCTTGTGTTTCGGCAGCAGATTTACGCCCAGACACGCTGCGTGACATGGCCGCGCGCGCGGTGACTATGGCACGGCTTGCCCCCGAAGACCCAACCGTTGGCTTGGCCGATCCCGCGCAACTAAGCTCAAAGCGCGATGCATCAGGTCTTGAGTTGAGCGATGACGGCGCGGCACCTCTGCCCGCCGAGATGGAGGATGAAGCCCGCTGCGCCGAGGCTGCGGCCCGTGCCGTTGCCAAAGTCACCCAAATTCAGTCCTCAAATGCAGGCTACAGCCATCGCACGATCTTTCTTGCGGGCAGCAACGGGTTTGCCGGCGGCTACGTCCGCAGTGATTATGGCCTCTCCTGCGTGGCAATTTCAGGCGAAGGCACAGGCATGGAGCGGGATTACTACGGGGATGGCCGCATTTTCCGCAGTGATCTGATTAGCCCCGAAGAAATAGGGCGTGAAGCTGGGATGCGTGCTGCTGCGCGCGCAGGGGCGCGAAAGCCAAAAACAGGGAAATATCCCGTTTTCTTTGATGAACGTGTCTCCTCAACCCTCATCGGTCACATCTTGGCCACGATCAATGGCAGCGCGATTGCACGCGGGTCGAGTTGGTTGCGCGATGCATTGGGTGAGGCGGTTTTGCCTGTTGGGTTTGATCTGCTGGAAGACCCTTTGCGCAAGCGTGCAGGCGGCTCGCGCCCCTTTGACGCCGAAGGTTTGGCGGCACAAAAGCGCGCCTTCATACAAGATGGCAAGCTGGCCTCATGGGTGCTTGATCTGGCGACCGCGCGAAAATTGGGTCTGGACAGCACCGCCAATGCCGCGCGCGGTCTCACTAGCCCGCCTTCGCCAAGCGTTGGGAATCTCGCCTTGGTCGGGCCAGAGGTCGAACGTGAGACGCTGTTGCGTGAGATGGGAACGGGGCTATTGGTGACATCCTTGATCGGCAGTTCCATCAACCCAACCACAGGCGATTATTCGCGTGGCGCGTCAGGGTTTTGGGTTGAAAACGGCGAAATCACCTATGCGGTTAATGAATGCACCATTGCAGGAAATTTGCGCGACATGCTTGGCACGATCCGTGCAGCAAATGATGCGCGCCCGCATCTGTCGCGGGTTATCCCCTCGCTTCTGGTAGAGGAGATGACGATTGCAGGGGCCTGAGCGGCAAGATCGCGATGATCTGACCCTATTGATAGAAGCGGCCCGTGCCGCAGGCGAGATTGCCCTGCGCTATTGGCAAAATGACCCCAAGGCTTGGGAAAAATCCGAAGGGGCAGGCCCCGTCACAGAAGCGGATTTGGAAATCGACAAGATGTTGGCGCGCGATCTTCAGGCCGCGCGTCCCAGTTACGGGTGGTTGTCGGAAGAAAGCCATGATGACCCTGCCCGTCTGGCCGCGAAGCGGGGTTTCATCGTTGATCCCATCGATGGCACCCGCGCCTTTATGGATGGCTCTGGTGATTTCTCGCATGCATTGGCCGTTGTAGAAGATGGGCTCGTGCGTGCGGCGGTGGTCTATCTGCCTGCTGTCGGCAGGCTTTATGCCGCTGCGCGCGATGGGGGCGCGCTGTGCAATGAGACGCCCTTGCGCATTTCAGGTCATGCCGAAGAAGCGGGCGCGCGCATTCTGACCACCAAGGTCAATTTTGAACCGCGCTATTGGCCACATGGCGCGCCACCTGTGAGCCGCCATTTTCGATCCTCTCTCGCCTATCGTTTGGCCCTTGTGGGCGAAGGGCGCTATGATGGGATGCTGACCTTTCGCCCAACTTGGGAATGGGACAGCGCCGCAGGCAGTCTTATTGCCGCCGAGGCAGGTGCCAAGGTCTGCGACCGAGAGGGGCAGGATTTGCGCTTTAACCGCCCCGACCCGCGAAGTGCGGGCGTTTTTGCAGGATCACGCGCCTTGGTGGATAAATTCATGGCGCGGCTTTCGGGTCAAACTGGCTTGACCGCCTGAGCCAAAACCTTAGGGTGCGCGCAGGTTTTCAAGGCTTCTTGTTAAGGAAATAATCTATGGCACAGCGTCTGCATTTGGTATTTGGGGGCGAATTGGTCGACCCTGCCCGCACGGAGTTTCGCGATGTGAACGATATTCATATCGTGGGAATTTTCCCTGATTATGACAGCGCCTATAACGCATGGAAATCTGAAGCGCAGCGCACAGTGGACAATGCGCATATGCGCTACTTCATCGCCCATTTGCATCGCCTGCGCGATGAGGAGCAGGCCAATTCCGCGCAAAGCGAGTAAGGGATTGCATCAGATGCGGTCACGCTCCTTGCTGCTTTGGCTTTATCTTCTGTTTTCGCGTCATGCTACGGGTTTGGCGGAACGGATTTTGGCGGGCCGTTTGGCGCGCGGCAAAGAGGACGCGGCGCGTATCAATGAGCGGCGCGGTATTGCCAGTCAAGCGCGGCCCGATGGGCCATTGATCTGGTTTCATGCGGCCTCTGTCGGCGAGGCGCTTTCCCTTCTTGAGCTGATCCGCCGCATCCGTGAAGAGCGCGAAGACCTCACGATTCTGGTTACGACAGGCACCCTGACATCTGCGGCTGTCATGGGGCGGCGTTTGCCTGCTGATGTAATCCATCAATTCGTGCCTTTGGATATTGTAGGTTTTGTTCAATCTTTTCTGAACCATTGGCAGCCAGACCTCGCCATCTGGACAGAGTCCGAATTGTGGCCTGCCATGATCGTTGAGACGCATCGGCAAGGATGCCCGATGATGTTGCTCAATGCGCGCATCTCGCAAGGGTCAGCGCGCAATTGGCGGTGGTTGGGCGGAATGGCCCGCGCGCTGCTGTCGCGCTTTGATTTGGTGCAAGCGCAAGATGATCTGACCGCCTCTCGATTGCGGGGGTTGGGCTTGTTGCCATCTCGCATCGAAGTGACAGGCACCCTCAAGGAAGGTGCGGCGGCGCTTCCCCATGATGAGGCGCAGCGCCAAGATCTCTCGCAGCGCCTTGGCACCCGCCCCGCATGGGTGGCGGCTTCCACCCATGCGGGCGAAGAGGACTTGGTCTTGGCCGCGCATCGGGCCGTGTTGCGGTCAAACCCGCGGGCCATTCTGTTGCTCGTGCCACGCCATCCTGAGCGCGGCGCAGATATTGCGAAACTCTTAGAAAGCGATGGCTGGACATTTGCACAGCGCAGCACTGGCGCTCTGCCTGATCGCGACACCCAAGTGTATCTTTCAGATAGTTTGGGCGAGTTGGGCCTTTGGTATCGGCTTGCCCCGATTTCCTTTTTGGGGGGCTCTTTGGTTGATATCGGGGGGCATAATCCATTTGAACCTGCGGCCCTTGGGTCGGCCATTCTCTATGGGCCATATGTCAGCAATTTCACCGATATTTTTGATCGCTTGCAGGCGGTCGATGCCGCGCGGCAGGTGCGCGATTCCGAAAGCCTCGCCCGTGCAGTGGATGAGTTGATGAACCCAGAACGGGCAGCCGCTATGGCCAATGCCGCATGGGAAGTATCCTCAACAGGGGCTGCGGTGACGGATCGTGCCCTCAATGCTATCCTACAGCGGTTGGAACAACGCGAAGCGGATCAGCGCAATGCAAGCACCTAGATTTTGGTATCGCGCGCAGCCTAATGCAGTGGCCTATGCCTTGCGCCCACTGAGCGCGCTTTATGCGGCAGGCACGGCGCGCAAATTGGCAACAGGCGCTCGGGCGAAACTTGGCGTGCCTGTGGTCTGTGTTGGCAATTTGACCGCAGGCGGAACTGGGAAAACGCCCACAGTGATTGCCATTTGGGAAATCCTAGCAGGGCTTGGCGCCACCCCCCACATTCTCAGCCGTGGGTATGGTGGAACACTCACCCAAACAACACGCGTAGACCCGACCCGTCACAGCGCAGCTGACTGTGGTGATGAACCCTTGCTTTTGTCAGCTTTTGCGCCTGTATGGGTGGGCCAAGATCGTCTGCAAAGTGCCAAATCGGCCATTGAGGCGGGGGCCGATATTTTGATCCTTGATGACGGGTTTCAAAATGCAAGTCTGGCTTATGATCTGTCCTTGATTGTGGTGGATGCCGCGCGTGGATTTGGTAATGGTCTGGTCATCCCCGCAGGCCCGCTGCGTGAGCCGATTGCAACAGGCCTTGCGCGTGCGGATTTTGTTCTATCCATTGGCGAGGCAGATCAGCAGGCGGCGTTTTCAATGCGCCATCCAGACCTCCTTTGCCCCCATCTTACGGGCCATCTGGCGCCGTTAAATATGGGGATGTCCTTCCAAGATATGCCCGTTTTGGCCTTTGCAGGGATCGGTCATCCTGAAAAGTTCTTTGCCACATTGCGCAAAATGGGTGCGCGTATATTGCGGGCTGAGGCCCTCAGCGACCACCAACCTTTAAGCGATGCCTTGATGGCGCGGATTTTGCGCGATGCGCAAAGCCTTGGGGCGCAGCCTGTCACAACCGAAAAAGATGCGGTGCGCCTGCCTGATGCGCTGCGGCGTGAGGTGTTGACGGTGCCTGTGCGCCTGCGGCTAGACCAAGACTACCCTTTGCGGGATCGCCTTAGCGGGATTTTTTCGAAAAGCCCGTGATGCCATCATCCTCGCCCAATTTCGGCGCGGGACGTTCAAGCGCCAAATCAGCCCCCGAAAAATGAAAAGGCGGCCGCGTGCTTGGCACGCCCTCAAGATCAAGGCGAAACCCGCGCGCCACGGCCTGCGGATCGGCGAAGGTTTCTGCAAGTGAATTGATCGGCCCCGCAGGCACAGATTTCACTTCGCACGCCTCTATTAGGGCAGATTTGCTAAGGCTGCGCGTCTTAAGTTCAAGCGCGGCGTTCAGGCTGTCGCGGTTCTTCACACGATCTGCATTGGTGCGATATCGCGGATCCTGTCCCAACTCCGCACAGTCCAAAATCTCGCATAGTTTTTGGAATTGCCCATCATTGCCAACCGCGATGATGATCCAGCCATCCGCGCATGGAAAGGTTTGATAAGGCGCGAGATTGGGATGGGCATTGCCCATACGATTGGGGGCTTGCCCCGTTGCCAAATAATTCATTGCTTGATTGGCCATCATCGCGGTCGCGGCATCAAAAAGCGCCATATCAATATGCTGCCCTTGGCCTGTGCGCGCGCGCATATGCAACGCAGCCAAAATGGCGTTTGAGGCATAAAGACCAGTGACAATATCCGTGACGGCAACGCCAACCTTTTGGGGATGATCCTCGGGGTCGCCTGTAACAGACATCAGCCCAGACATGCCTTGGATGATGTAATCATAGCCCGCGCGATGCGCATATGGCCCATTTTGGCCGAACCCCGTGATCGAGCAATAAATCAATGCAGGGTTTTCGCGGGCCAGACTTGGGTAATCGAGGCCAAATTTGGCCAAGCCACCAAGTTTGAAATTCTCAATCAAAACATCCGCTTCGCGCGCCAAAGCAATCATGCGGTCGCGGTCTTTGGCAGATTTAAAGTCCGCGATGATGGATTTTTTGCCGCGATTGGTTCCATGAAAATAAGCCGCGCTTTCATCTCCCTCACGAGAGATAAAGGGCGGGCCCCAATGGCGCGTGTCATCACCATCGGGGCTTTCGACCTTGATCACTTCGGCGCCCAAATCTGCCAAAACCTGCCCCGCCCATGGCCCCGCCAAAATGCGGGCAAGCTCTAGAACTTTGACACCTGCAAGGGGGGTTCTGTTCATTGGTTGCGGGCAAGCGCGTCTTCGATCCGCGACGCGATGTCCTCATAGGCCATATTGCCATACAGCGTGCCGTCAATGACCAGGGCGGGGGTGCCCTCAATCGGATATTCTACGCGATTGGCTTCGTAATTATCGATCATGGCCTGCGCGGTTTCGGCATCCTGCATGCAGGCGTCCAATTCTGCATCCGTCAAACCCGCAGAAAGACCTATGCGCCGCAGATTGCCCGCGATGGTCGCAGCATCACCTTGGGTCCATTCCCTCTGCGTACGGTAAACAATATCGGCCACGCCAAAATAGCGCATTTCGCCTGCGCAACGCGCCACCATGGCCGCCCACAAACCTGGGCGGTCAAAGTAAACTTCACGATAAACCAATCGCACTTTGCCTGTTTCAATGTAATCGCGCTTTAGCTGAGGCAAAACTTGTAGGTGAAAAGTGGCGCAATGCGGACAGGTGAATGAGGCATATTCGATCAACTCGACAGGCGCATTAGGATCACCAAGAGCAAAATCCGCAATCTCAGGGGCGGCGCTTGCGTCTTGAGCCATGCCAAATCTGGGAAGGGCGGATACAAAAGCCGCTGCGGATGCTGCGATCAAGGCCTGTCTGCGATCCATAATATTCTCTCTCTGTAAATTAGGATGTCTGTTTTCTTATGACGCGCTGCGCCAGACGTTCAAGAGCATCGCGCAACCCCTCATCGGTGATGTGCGCTGCTGCGGCCTTGGCCTTGGCGTTCACGATTTCTATTGCCTCTTGGGGCAATTCTGGCCGGGGGCGTGGTGCGATGAAGTCACGCGCAAGGCTCTGTCCCGCCGTTTGGGTCAAGGATATTTTGGACACAGCATTATAACCATAAGCCGCGTTTACCTTTGTTCTGATATCTTCTTTGCGCATCTCAAGAATTGGGGCATGCGCCCCGCTCGTCAAAAGCACTAAGGTGGCCCCAAACCCATCACGCCCATGGGAAAGTTTTACAGGGCGCGCGATATCTGCAAACTCAGGCCCCATGATCTCCCGCCACTGGGTGATCAGTCGTGCCTCAGCGAAACCACGCCGTTCTGCGGGGCTTTTTATTTGCGCCATAACAAGCTTAGCCGCGGGTTCAAACCCACGGTTACGGCGGCTTGCCTCTTTGGGCGGGATATGATCGCTTGCTTTTCTCATCTGCGGGTCAATTTAGGGGGTATGAGACAGATTGACCAATCAAAACCGAAGACAGGGTGATAAAGCTTGTGTGACGAGATTGAAATAACGGATGACCTCTCGCGTGACCTGTTGGCGTGGTATGATGACCATGCGCGCGATATGCCGTGGCGGGTCGGGCCCGCGGCGCGCAAATCAGGGGAGCGTCCAAACCCATACCATGTGTGGTTGTCTGAGGTGATGCTACAGCAAACAACCGTGGCAGCTGTGCGTGACTACTTTACCAAGTTCATCTCTCTCTGGCCTCGGATTGAGGATCTTGCAGCAGCGGAAGATGCGGATGTCATGGCGGCTTGGGCGGGGCTTGGCTATTATGCAAGGGCGCGCAACCTGCTCAAATGCGCGCGCGTGGTTACTGATCAACACGCGGGGATATTCCCAACAACCGAAGAGGCGCTTTTGACGCTTCCCGGAATTGGCCCTTACACCGCCGCTGCGATCGCGGCGATTGCCTTTGACCGCCGCGCAGTCGTCATGGATGGCAATGTAGAGCGTGTCATGGCGCGCCTCTTCGCAGTGGAAACCCCGCTGCCCCGTGCAAAGCCTGAGTTGAAAGCCCATGCCGACGCCCTCACCCCTGCACAGCGGACGGGGGATTACGCGCAAGCCGTCATGGATTTGGGTGCCACGATTTGCACACCACGCAGCCCCGCCTGTGGCATTTGCCCGATCATGACTCAATGCGCCGCCCAAAAAGCGGGCATTGCGGCGGAATTGCCGCGAAAGGAGCCAAAACAGCCCAAACCAACGCGGGTTGGTCATATTTACTTAGCCTTTCGGCCCGATGGTGCGGTTTTGGTCGAGCAACGCCCCGAAACGGGTCTTTTGGGGGGGATGCTTGGCTTTGTCACCAGCCCTTGGGCGGGGGTAGATGATCCCGCGACGCCGATCGTGGAGGCGCTTGCGCCTCCCATTGAGGGCGAATGGCACGACATGGGCCAAGAGGTGCGCCATACCTTTACCCATTTCCATCTGCGCCTGCGCGTGCATCTGTGCCATGCCTCTGAAAACGCGAGCCCGCAGCAAGGTTATTTCCTGCCCCGCGCCAAGTTCCGCGTTGCGGACATGCCAACAGTGATGCGCAAAGCGTTTGACCTTTGCCGCATCGACACGCGGCCTTCACCCTGAGCATAATTGTATATTTTCATATATAATATTTCTCTATATCTACGTTCAGGATGACAGCATGAGCTGTGAGGTAGAGGCATGTTCAGGTCAAATTATTTGGCATCGCTTCGTGATGTAGCCCCGTTTTGGGTCTCGCTTCTGCTCATCCCTCTTTTGGTCGCAGTCAGCCAATGGGGCGGGTGGAGCATCCTTTTGGTGCTTGCGGCCACTTGGTGGTTGTTTCCGCTGTTGGATCAAGTATTCGGCCGCGATCCAACCAACCCTGATGAGGCCGCGCGCCTCAACTCTCTGTTTTGGTATCGCGCAATCACCTTGATCTGGGCACCGTCACAATTCGGATTGGTCTTTGGGTTGATTGCATATCTCGCCACCAATCCTGCACATCTGACGCTTACCGAGCAATTCGGGTTGGCGGCCTCTTTGGGTGTTGTCCCGGGAATGATTGGTATCAATTACAGCCATGAATTGATGCACCGCCCCGCGCGGTTGGAACGTGGCTTGGCCGATATCCTACTGGCGGTGACGCTTTATTCGCATTTCAAAACCGAACATCTTTTGGTGCATCATATCCATGTGGCCACCCCGCGTGACCCTGCTTCTGCGCGATATAATGAGGGGTTTCACCGCTTTTTCCCCCGTGTTTTGATCCAGTCGTTCAAATCTGCATGGCGGGCCGAAGCGCAGCGCCTCGAAAAGCGCAGGCTTGCACTATGGCATAGAAGCAATCCGTTCTGGCGTTACGGGGGATTGCAGGCAGGCATGATGGGATTGGCCTATGCCATTGGCGGGAAATGGGGCCTTGCTTTCTTCGCTGTGCAGGCCTTTGTTGCGGTGTTCCATTTGGAAATCACAAATTACATCGAACATTACGGCCTCACGCGGGCCTACAAAGGCGCGGGGAAATATGAACATGTCAAACCCCGCCATTCGTGGAATGCGGATCATCGGGCCACGAATTGGTTGCTGATCAACTTGCAGCGTCACTCAGACCATCATTATCGTCCAGATCGGGCCTATCCGCTGTTACAAACCTATGATCACGATGCCGCGCCGCAACTGCCTTATGGCTATCCTGTAATGGGGATTTTGGCCCTCTGCCCGCCTTTGTGGCGGCGGGTTATGAACCCCAAGGTGCGCGCTTGGCGCAAGCAACATTCTCCGCAAGTCAAGCATTGGACGCCCTATTCGAAAGGGCTGCTTCAAACGGAATAAAAAACCCCCGCCTGATGGGCGAGGGTAAGGTGCGTGCCCCCGAGGCAAAAGCCACAGGCACGGGCGGTATATCGAAAGCTGTTTTGGAGGTGGCGTTACTCGCCCAACTCGGAACGCAATTGTTGACGAAGGTGATCAATCGGCACGGTTTTCCCGTCACGGCGGAAATGCCAATATGTCCACCCGTTGCACGAAGGTGCGCCTTCAAGTTTCGCCCCCACTTGGTGGATCGACCCTTTGGTGTCCAAAGCGACAAGCGTGCCATCGGCGCGAATTTTTGCACGATGGCGGCCATTACCGCTGTGCAATTCCTCACCAGGCCGCAGCAAGCCCCGCTCGACCAATTGACCGAAGGGAATACGCGGTTCCGATCTTTTGCTGAGGCTGGTTTCAAGCGCATCACTGTCAAAACGGCGCGTGTTGGCGATACGCTTTTCGGCGATTTCGCGATACTCTTCCTCACGCTCGATGCCGATGAAATCGCGCCCCAATTTCTTTGCAACGGCGCCCGTTGTCCCAGTGCCAAAGAAAGGATCAAGAACTACGTCGCCTGGATTTGTTGAGGCAATCAAAATGCGGTGCAGCAGCGATTCAGGCTTTTGCGTTGGATGTGCCTTTTCGCCCCGCGAGTTCTTCAAACGCTCACCGCCATTACAAATCGGCAAAAGCCAATCAGAGCGCATTTGAATCCCCTCATTTAGGGATTTGAGCGCCTCATAATTGAACGTGTATTTCGCTGCGTCAGATTTCGAAGCCCAGATCATCGTCTCATGGGCATTTGTCAAACGCTTGCCGCGGAAATTGGGCATCGGATTGGATTTGCGCCAAACAACATCATTCAGCAACCAATAGCCTTGGTTTTGCAGTTCGGCCCCCACGCGGAAAATGTTGTGATACGAGCCAATCACCCAAATCGCGCCATTCGGCTTGAGGATACGGCGCGCCGCAGCGAGCCAGGTTTGCGTGAATTCGTCATAGGCACGGAAGCTGTCGAATTGATCCCAATGATCATCCACCGCATCTACAAGCGAATTGTCGGGGCGATGCAAATCACCCTTGAGCTGAAGGTTGTAAGGCGGGTCGGCGAAAATCAGATCGACCGAACCTTCAGGAAGGCTGTTCATCACATCAATGCAATCACCAGCCAATATCTGGTTAAGCGGCAGGGCATGCGCCCCCGCGGGATTGGTTTTCGTCTTCATCACTGCCTCTGACTTTTAATCGTCACGGCGCCATTTTTTGACGCTCATCTTGAGGCCTAAGATGAGTCGAAACTGATTCGCCGTCAATTTATTTTTTGAATCAACGACTTACAAGATGATGTTGATACAAGATATTGTGGACGGGCTTGAATGAACGTCTATGGTGCGGGGTCACCCCAATATCTTGAAGGGCTTGAAGGTGGGCTTTTGAGGGGTAGCCCGCGTTTTTCTCCCAGCCGTAGCCCGCAAACTGTTGCGATAATGTCACCATCAGCCGATCCCGTGTTACCTTGGCCATGATAGAAGCCGCCGAAATCGAAACAGAACGGGCATCACCTTTGATGATTGCAGTAGCAGGGCTGGGCAAATCAGGGGGAATGGCATTGCCGTCAATCAGCGCATGATCTGGACAGCGGGAGAGACCAAGCACCGCACGGCGCATGGCCAAAAAAGTGGCGTTGCGAATATTCAGCTCATCAATCTCGGCAACGCTCGCCTCTGCGATACTGACCTCGGCCCGCGCGGCGATCTCATCGAACAGCGCCTCGCGCCGCTTTTGGCTGAGCGTTTTGGAATCATGCAAACCTTCGGGAATATCGCTTGGGTTTAGGATAACTGCTGCGGCCATAACAGGCCCCGCCAATGGGCCGCGCCCCACCTCATCCACGCCCGCAACAAGGCCGCCGATCTGCGTCTCAAAACTGAAATCTGGCGCGAGATTGGGTTTGGTCATAGTCGCGAGATTACGGATTACCATCCTCGCGCGCAATCTCGGATGGATTGGGCCCCACCCCATAGCGCGCAGCAAGGCTCCAGACATGGGCGGGAACCATATTCTTCATCTTGGCAGGATGACTGCGGCGCAAATGTAAGATGGTTTCAATCGCCTTCATCTCGACCCGCGCGCGGGCAAATTCCAAGCCACGCGGCCCAAGACGAGGCTGCAGATAGGCCACCAATGGCCGCAGCCAGTTGGGCATCCGCCGCAGGGGCAAACCGCCCGCCGCACGCTCCGTATTGGCCAAAAAGCCTTTGACCGCGCTTGTGCGATCCCCCTTATCGGTCAAGGGCGACAGGCAGAGCCGATCTTTGATGCCATCAAGCATCTCTGCGCCACGGGCATTGCGCACCAAGATCCATTGCGCCCCATCGCCGCCCATATAGCCCACCGTGATATCGGCCAAGCGGTTCGTGTAATCGACACAGGTCTTGCAGGTCATTGGAAAGAAATCCGCAGGCAATTGCGAGATTGGCAATTTCAAAAAAGGCACGAAACGGGGCGGGCGCCCATCTGAAAAGCGTAGCTCGACTGAGTAATCCGCGCGAAACTCAAGATAACTGATGCTATTTGGCTTGGCATCAAGCAGCGCAAGGAAATCATGAAACCGCGCGGTTGTGGTGTTGTCCGAACAGGGCGTGCCGATGACATAAAGCCGCTCGAACCCATACTCGGCCTCAAGCGCACGCAGGGCATAGGTCTGACAGGGGATGCTGATAAAGGCCAAGCGCGTGATCCCGCGCACCTTTGCGAGTTCTAACAAGGCCACGCTTGGGGCAAAGCCCATGCGCATTCCGCGGCAGGCGGATAAGTCGTCTGGTTCGGTGACCAACACAGGCACAGGGCGCCACTGATCGTCTGGGTCAGGCGCCACTGTGATGACCGCCTCAATCGCCCCCGCCCGTAATAAGGTTTCCGCGAGCGCAATGGTAATGCCCGTCCACTGCGCGCCTTCGGCCACAGGGGTCAGCCTTGCGCGATACATCGCTTCGGTCACACCAAAAAACGCTTCTTCATGACGCGCAGGGTCACTTATACGCCCATGAATGCGGACTTCGGCGTGCGGATAATCTGGGGCGATAAACTGACAGGCCCGCCCGCAGGCGCGATCATCAGACATGCGACTGACCCCGCAATCGGTGCAAAGCCCCGCACGCGGCCCTTTACCAAGTTTAGGCGCGAGTGTTCCCCGCTGCGCATCCAACATGATCTTTGTCAACTTTCCTATGGTCCAAGATCAATGATCAGGCGCGACAGCCAGACTGTCAATCAAAATAGACAGATTGCATGGTGACCCCGACAGGACTCGAACCTGTAACCTATCCCTTAGGAGGGGATTGCTCTATCCAGTTGAGCCACGGGGCCATGTCTGCTTTTTTGCTGGAATTTGCTATGGCGCGCAAGTCGAGCCAAAAAACCGAACGCTTGGCAAATAGGGATAGTTCGGCGTATCAATAGGAACCAGACGACCGAAGACAGGATACCAGACGTGCGCGGACGCAATCCCTTTGATGGCAAGCCCCAGATGACCTTGCGCGATGTGGCTGAGGCAGCGGGGGTTTCGGAAATGACCGTCAGCCGCGTCTTGCGCAATCGGGGGGATGTCTCTGAGCGCACGCGCAGCAAGGTTTTTGAAGCTGCCCGCGCCTTGGGATATGTGCCCAATAAAATCGCGGGCGCTTTGGCATCGAACCGCGTCAATCTGGTTGGCGTGGTGATCCCATCTCTATCCAACATGGTCTTCCCTGATGTCCTTACAGGCATTGGTGAGGGTCTGCATGAAACGGATTTGCAGCCCGTTGTTGGCACCTCAAATTATGATTTAGGGCAGGAAGAAAAAGTCATTTTCGAAATGCTGTCATGGCGGCCCTCTGGTCTGATCGTAGCGGGGTTGGAACATACAGATGCCGCGCGGAAGATGATGGAGAATGCGGGGATTCCTGTTGTCGAGGTGATGGACATTGACGGCCCAAGTGTGGCGGCCCGCGTAGGCATCTCACATGTGGCGGCAGGTCGCGCCATGGCCGAAGAAATCCTTGCCCGTGGCTATCGCAAAATTGGGTATCTGGGTTCTAGCTCTTTGCGCGATTTTCGGTCGCAAAAGCGGCAGCAGGGCTTTGAGGATGCGCTGAAGGAGGCGGGTCTCTCCTTGGCGGATAAGATTTTTTATGCAGGCCCCTCGGGTTTTGGCACAGGCCGCGCGATGACCGAAGATTTGCTAAGCCGCAGCCCTGATCTTGATTTCCTCTATTATAATACGGATATGAACGCGGCGGGCGGCCTGCTTTACCTGTTGGAAAAGGGATATGATATTCCCAATCAAATTGGCATTGCGGGGTTCAATTCCTTTGCCATTTTGGACGGGCTGCCCTTGCGCATCGCCACCATGGACAGCCGCCGCGCAGATATTGGACGTGAGGCGGCCAAAATCATTGCAGGGCGCGCGCTTTCGGGGGCCGATATCGGATTGTCACCAGAATTCTTGGCGGGTGACACCGTGCGTCAGCGCGGCTGACCCGCCTCAGCATTCAGGCAGATTGACGGCCAAGCCCCCAAGCGAAGTTTCTTTATATTTCAGGTTCATATCATGGCCCGTTTGCCGCATGGCTTCGATACAATTATCAAGCGGCATGAAATGGGTGCCATCGCCCCGCAGCGCCAATGAAGCGGCCGATACAGCCTTGATCGCACCGAGGCCGTTGCGTTCGATGCAGGGCACCTGAACCAATCCTGCCACGGGGTCACAGGTCATGCCTAAGTGATGTTCAAGCGCGATTTCAGCAGCGTTTTCAATCTGTTCGTTGGTGCCGCCAAGTGCCGCGCAAAGCCCCGCTGCGGCCATGGCTGCGGCTGATCCGACCTCGCCCTGACAGCCAACTTCGGCCCCAGAGATCGAGGCATTATGCTTGATCAACCCGCCAATTGCCGCCGCGACCATCAAGAAATCCAACCCGCCCTTTTCGGTCGCGCCGATGCAATGGGTTAGATAATAATGCAAAACTGCTGGAACCACGCCTGCCGCCCCATTGGTGGGGGCGGTAACCACTCGGCCCCCTGCCGCGTTTTCTTCGTTCACGGCCATTGCATAGACCGAAAGCCAATCGTTGATTGTATGGGGTTGGGTGATGTTGCGCCCCGCCTCTGCCTTTAACTGATCATGGATCGCCTTTGCCCGGCGCTTGACCCGCAAACCGCCGGGCAATTCACCCTCCATCCGCAAGCCGCGCTCAATGCAGGACAGCATCGAATCTCGGATTGCCTCAAGGCGCTTTTGCACCTCGGCGCGCGGCGCGCCGTGGCATTCATTCTCCCATTTCATCTGCGCAATAGATTTCTGCGCCTTTGCCCCCATAATCAACATTTCTTCAGCTGTGCCAAAGGGATAGGGGTATCCTGCATCCGCCTTTTGGGCGGCGAGTGAATTCTTGCGGGCGGCTTTGGCCGCCTGTAATTCTTTTGCGGTCATTACGAAACCGCCACCGATGGAGTAAAAGACTTCCTCCATATAGAGCGCCCCGTTGGCGTCATAAGCGCGGAGGATCATACCATTGGCATGCCCCACTAGGGCGGGGCCATAGTCAAAGATGATATCTTCCTCTGGGTTGAGGCGCAGTTGCGGCAGCCCGTCAGGGGTAACATGCCCTGCTGATTTAATCGCTGCAATGGCGCTATCCGCCTGGTCTGGGTCAAGTTTATCGGGGCGAAACCCAGCAAGGCCCAAAATTACAGCGCGGTCAGTGGCGTGACCTTTGCCAGTAAAGGCAAGCGATCCGTGCAAATGACATGACAAGGCCGCCACCTCGCCGGCGCCGGGCTCTCGAGTGCCATGGCGCAGGCGGTCGAGAAATTGCGCAGCGGCATTCATTGGCCCAATCGTATGGGAGGAGGAGGGGCCAATCCCAATTTTGAAAATATCAAAAACTGACAGAAACATAATGCAATTGCCCCGATCTGCGCTGCGCCTTGGGTCAAGATATGCGATTTTTTCTGATTTCTATGGTGATAAATCCGACTCGTTTCTCACGCTGCGCGACCAATCGCTAAGGCGTGTGATCAGAAATCATGCCCTGCCCGCTCATAGCGCTGCGATGGGGACGCAAGCCTATGAGCGCATCCGCTTTGTCAGAGGCCCAGCCTCTAGCAAGGCAGTGGGCTGCACCTACAGTTTTTGTTTGGAGGCATCAACTTTAAACGGATTGAGAGTGACCAGGCGGGAAATACGCCGGCCAACACATCAATTTTCGTGAGATAAACTGCGCACATTAATGCCGCTGACTGTCTGGGTTGGGGGTAGCAGATACGCGTCATATCTGGCTATTGGTGAGCCCGGGAGGATTCGAACCTCCGACCAATTGATTAAAAGTCAACTGCTCTACCACTGAGCTACGGGCCCGCCTGAGGCCCGCGTAATATAAACGAGACTGCCCCCCGTCAAGCCAAAAACCTGAATAAGTGTCATTATAATAATCAGCCTACAATTTCTATGCTATTGCGCGGGCGGTTTTGTTTAAATTGGTGTATACTGCGTCTACTGAAATACAGCAGATTTCGGTCTGACATTCAGCTTCTAATCCTCACGGATTATCTGCTAGGGAAAGAGCGGGCTTTGGCCTGCTCTTTTTCATTTGGTGACGGGTGAGGGTAAAATGGCGCTTGAGGATATTCATGTAGATGTGGCGCGAATTTTGACCGAAGCGGGGCGCGCGCCTGGTGCGGCAAAACTAATCGCTGTCTCGAAAGTCCAGCCAAATGCGCGGGTTGAGGCGGTGCTGCAAGCGGGCCATCGTAGTTTTGGTGAAAACCGCGTGCAAGAAGCGCAGGGCAAATGGCCCGATTTCAAAGCCCAATTTGAGGGGGTGGATCTGCACCTGATTGGCCCATTGCAAAGCAATAAGGTGCGTCCCGCGATGGAACTGTTTGACGCGATCCACACAGTCGACCGCGAAAAACTGGCGCGCCGCATAGCCGATATGGCGCAGGAGATGGGCCAGTGTCCCGATCTGTTCATTCAGGTCAACACAGGCGCCGAGCCGCAAAAGGCGGGCATCCTACCTGCCGATGCAGATGCCTTTATCCAAACTGCGCGCGCGATGGATTTGCCGCTGAAAGGTTTGATGTGCATCCCGCCCGTGGACGAGGAGCCAAGCCTGCATTTCGCCCTTTTGGGCAAGATTGCTGCGCGAAACGGGCTTTCGGAATTGTCGATGGGAATGAGCGCAGATTATGAAACAGCGCTGCGGTTAGGGGCCACGCATATTCGTGTGGGCTCTGCCATATTCGGCGCGCGTGTCGCCCCTCACGGATAGCTTTTCGCGTCCCGCACGATCAAACGTGTTTCGTAGGTAATGCGCGCAGTGATCCATCGCAAATCTGCACGGGAGAACGCAACACATCCTTCGGTCGGATAGCCCGCGCGCCGCCATTGGTGGATGAAAATCGCAGAGCCACGCCCGCGTTCCGCATAGGGCCAGTTCCAATCGGTGATCAGCACCAAATCATAAAGCGGGTCTGCGCGCCGCAGTTTCTCGTGGCTGTGCGCGTAGGGCGCACGCACCATGAGGTTATAGTCTTCATCGCGCGGATCATCTGACCACAGATCACGCGGCCCAATTTTGAGGGCCCAATCACAAGGGCGCGCCATGCGGTCGGCGCGATAGAGGCAGCCAACGATGCGGCGAATGCCGACTGGGGTGGCCCCATCGCCCTCGCGCTTGCTGCGGCTCATCCCGCCGCGCCCGATGCTGCAGGGAAAGCGCCGTCCCATAAACTGCGCACCCTGATGGGTGATCACAAGGTCTTTGGGGCCGGGCAGGGTCACAGCAAATGTCCTGATTTCGCGGCCTTGGTCGCCAAGTAATGCGCGTTATGCGCGTTTTGGCCGACATGGAGCGCCACGCGTTCTGTGACCTCTATGCCTGATTGGCGCATCATCTCAACTTTTCGAGGGTTGTTGGTCATCAGGCGCACCGAGGCAAAACCCAATTTTTCCAGCAATTCTGCTCCAAGACGAAAATCACGCTCATCATCTTCGAACCCAAGACGATGATTGGCTTCGACTGTGTCGAACCCTTGATCCTGAAGGCTATAGGCGCGCATTTTATTGGCCAGACCAATCCCGCGCCCCTCTTGATTGAGGTAGAGAAGGATACCCGCGCCGTCTTGGCCCATTTGTGCCAATGCCGCGTGAAGTTGGGGGCCGCAGTCACATTTGAGACTGCCCAATACATCGCCCGTAAAGCAGGCAGAGTGTAGACGCGCCAAAACGGGTTTGTCCCGATCAGGGCGACCAATTTCAATGGCGTAATGCTCGGCGCTGCCATCATCGGGCCGAAACACATGAAGGCGCCCCGCCTCAGAGGCAACCATCGGCAGACGCGCGGCGGCTACGGCGTGAAAGGGTTGGCTTTCTGCCAATTGTGACCGCGCCACCGAGAATGGCAGAACGGTCAGCCCATGTTCCCGTGCAATCGCCACGGCGTCATCCCGAAACACGCAAAGCATCGCGGGCAAAAGCTGTGCCGACTTGGCGAAATGAATGGCGGTGCGCGCGTCATCCGCCGAGCCGTGTTCCGGCCCTTGAAGGCTTTGGAACGGGCCTTTCATCGGGCGATCCAAATCATCCTTCGGGTCGGCCAGTGCCTTTAGGATCCGGCTGCCTGCATCTTTGGGCAATGCGATGCGCGCGATATCGCCCTCATAAAGTGGCAGATTCAAGATGCGCGCCCGCCAATCGGACAGCACGATAAAGGGCGCGCCAAGTGCGCGGAAATCTTCTACCCGATCCGTGCTTGCTGTCTCCGAGGCCAATGCGATCAACCCCTTTGCGCCATCGCTAAACACCACAGGCAAGCCTGCGCGCAAATCAGCGCGGGCGCGGGCGGCGATTTCACTGGCGGTTGGCGCAAGGCTCATCTTGTCCGTCCTGATCTTATGGTCTGGGCATTAGCTTTAGCCCCGATTGTCAGAATTTGAAACAATTGGCCACAGAACAACACAGAGCCGTGAGGATATTTTTCAAACCCTTTTCAAATAGGGTATATCACACCCATGTGAGACAGGCACAATTTTGCCTTTGGAGGGCTGACATGGCGAACCTGAAAAAAATCCTACTTGTCGATGATGACGAAGATATCCGCGAGGCGTTGTCAGAACAGCTCGTGATGACTGAGGATTTCGATGTGTTCGAGGCGGGCACGGGCGCGCAAGCGATGGAAAAGGCCAAGCAGGAAATTTACGATCTGGTGATCTTGGATGTGGGCCTGCCCGATACGGATGGCCGCGATTTGTGCCGCTTGATGCGCAAGCAAGGGATCAAATGCCCGATCATTATGCTTACAGGCCATGACAGCGATGCTGATACGATCTTGGGCCTCGATGCGGGCGCAAATGATTATGTCACCAAGCCGTTCAAGTTTTCGGTGTTGCAAGCGCGCATTCGCGCGCAACTGCGCCAACACGAACAATCTGAAGATGCGATTTTCCAACTTGGGCCATATACCTTTAAGCCCGCGATGAAATTGCTCGAGACGGAAGATAAAAAGAAAATCCGCCTCACGGAAAAAGAAACGAATATCCTGAAATTCCTCTATCGCGCACAAGAGGGGGTCGTGGCCCGTGATGTGCTGCTACACGAGGTTTGGGGGTATAATGCGGGGGTCACCACGCATACGTTGGAAACCCATATCTACCGCTTGCGTCAAAAGATCGAACCCGATCCCAGCAATGTGCAGCTTTTGGTCACCGAAGGCGGCGGTTACCGATTGGTTGCCTGACTTGGCATCAGATTTGCAGCTGTGATGTCGCACGGGGAACCTTGCGGGATTGCCCAAGCCCCCGCGCCCCCCCCGTGGTTTCTCCCTGTTGGACTGGCCCCTGCATAAGCGGGGGCCTTTTTCAGTTTCCTTCGCATTGCACCATGCCCCTCAAGCCCTTAGGAGAGGGGACAGGTTTCATCAAAGGGCATGGCAAAATGGCGTTCACACTTGCAACATGGAACATCAACTCGGTGCGATTGCGCGAAGAGTTGGTGCTGAAACTGCTGCGTGAAGAAGCGCCGGATGTTTTGTGCTTGCAAGAATGCAAAAGCCCTGTTGAAAAAATCCCCACCGAAGGCTTTGCGGCGCTGGGCTATACCCACATGGTCGCGCGTGGTCAGAAAGGGTATAATGGCGTGGCGATCCTGTCCAAGCTGCCGCTTGAAGAGGCGGGCGCGCGAGACTGGGCTGGGCTTGGTCATGCTCGCCATGTGGCGGCGCGCCTCCCCAATGGGGTGGTCATCCATAATTTCTACATTCCCGCAGGGGGCGATATTGCCGATCGGGAGGTCAACGAAAAATTTGGCCAAAAGCTCGATTTTCTGACGGAGATGCGCGATGCGTTTCGTGCGGATGCCCCGCAAAAATCTATCCTTGTGGGCGATTTGAATATTGCGCCGCGTGAAGACGATGTTTGGAGCCACAAACAGCTGTTAAAGGTTGTCAGTCACACGCCGATTGAGGTGGATCATCTGGCCCAAGTGCAAGAGGCGGGGAATTGGGTGGATGTCACCCGCAAGGATATACCCGAAGGGTTGCTCTATAGTTGGTGGTCGTATCGCGCTCGTGATTGGGACGAGGCGGATAAAGGCCGCCGTTTGGATCACATCTGGGCCACCGCAGATATCGCCAATGCTGCGCATTCAAGCCGAATCCTGCGCGCCGCTCGCGGGTGGGAGCAGCCATCGGATCACGCCCCGGTTTTTGCGACAATTGATCTCTGACCCCTTGGAGAATGGGCTCGAAGCGCGCATATAGAGGGCGCGCGCAGATCTCATCAGTGACGGAGAAATAAATGTTGGAATTTGGTCAAGCACAGCCCGCAGGCGCGGATGTCATCAAGGATGTCACCGATCAGACCTTTATGGCCGATGTCGTTGAGGCCAGCCGCGAGGTTCCTGTCATCGTAGATTTCTGGGCGCCATGGTGCGGCCCTTGCAAGACGCTTGGGCCACAGCTTGAGGCGGCGGTGCAGGCCAAAAAGGGCGCGGTGCGCATGGCCAAGGTCAATGTTGATGAGAATCAGATGATCGCGGGCCAATTGCAGGTGCAGTCTATTCCTACCGTTTACGCGTTTTGGCAGGGACAACCCGTGGACGGGTTCCAAGGGGCGCTTTCGCAAGGGGATGTGCAGCGCTTCGTTGAAAAAATCGCCGCCCTTGCAGGCGATGGTGGCTTGGGCGAGGCGCTTGAGGCCGCGGAAGAAATGCTTGTTCAAGGGGCCGTTGCCGATGCGGCGCAGACCTTTGCGGCGATTTTGGGCGAAGAACCTGAAAATGCAGCCGCCATGGGTGGCTTGGCGCGCGCTCATATCGCGATGGGCGATTTGGACACGGCGGAGGCCTTGCTGAATAACGCCGCCCCCGCAATCGCCGCCGCGCCCGAGATTGAGGCCGCACGCGCGCAGATCGCCTTGGCGCGCCAAGCCGATGAGGCAGGGCCCTTGGCCGAGTTGCAATCCGCCGTGGCGGCCAACCCTGATGATCTGCAAGCGCGGTTCGATTACGCAAAGGCGCTCTATGCGGCAGGGCAGGCGGAGGCGGCGATTGAAGAATTGCTTGATCTCTTCCGCCGTGATCGCGAATGGAATGACGGGGCTGCCAAGGCGCAGCTCTTTACAATCTTCGATGCGCTTAAGCCCACGGATCCTTTGGTGCAAAAGGGCCGCAGAAGATTGTCATCGATGATATTTGCCTGATCGCATTTGGCCGCTATTTCATACTTCATGATCCATCACAGCGACCTGCCCGATACGATACCGCTCTTTCCACTTCCCGGCGCGTTGCTGCTGCCGCGGGCGCGATTGCCATTGCACATTTTTGAACCACGCTATTTGGCCATGCTGCAAGATTGCATGCGCACGCCCGACCGATTGATTGGTATGATCCAACCGCTTGAGGTGCCCAAAGGCAGTGCTAAGCGGTTGCACAGCATTGGCTGCGCAGGTCGTCTGACCCAATTCTCGGAAACCGAGGATGGGCGGTATATGATTACGCTGACGGGAATTTCGCGCTTTCGCCTGCAACGCGAACAGTCAGGCTTTACCCCGTATCTCAAAGGTGATGTCGATTGGGCAGGCTTTGAGAATGATTTGGGCAAGGTCGAGCAGGATCAGGGCTTTGATCGTCCCGTCTTTATGGATCTGTTGGAGCGCTATTTTGCGGCCATGTCACTGTCGACCGATTGGGACAGTATGAAAGATGCCGAAGATGAATTGCTGATCAATTCGCTGTCAATGCTATGCCCCTTTGACCCAGAAGAAAAGCAAGCCTTGCTTGAGGCGCCCTCCCTGTCTACGCGGCGCGAGACGCTTGTAACCTTGATCGAATTTGCCTTGCGGGGTGGATCATCCGATGAGGCCATGCAATGAGCGCAGACAGCCCCGTGTTTGACAGACATATGCTTGAGGCATTGGTGTGCCCGCTGACCAAGGGGAGCCTGCGCTATGATGCAGAGCGTCAAGAATTGATCTCCGAAAAAGCAAAATTGGCATTTCCGATTAAGGAAGGCATTCCAATCATGCTAGAGAACGAAGCCCGTGAGATTGAGGGTTAAAGCACCTCGCCCTGCAAGAGGCGTGGCAAGTCCCCCGTTAGACCTGCCGCCTGCCGCATGAACCCACGCCGTAACGCGGGCGTTGCACTGACAAGGCCCATGCCGATATCGCGGATCAGCCGAAGGGCAGGGTTGTCATTTGAGAACAGGCGATTGACTGTGTCCATCCCAAGCGCAAGCGCGGTGGTGTCGAAGCGCCGCCATTGCTGATACCGCTCCAACACCAGTTCCGAGGCGATATCTTCGCCATGCAGTCGTGCCTCGTGGAGCACTTCGGTCAATGCCCCAATGTCCCGAAAGCCAAGGTTAAGCCCCTGACCTGCGATAGGATGCACGCCATGCGCCGCATCGCCAACAAGGGCAAGGCGCGGGGCAATGAACTGCTCGGCCAAGGTGAGCTTCAGCGGATAGCTGAACCGCACGCCCGCCAATTCGATCTCACCCAGAAAGTCACCGAATGCGGGGCGCAGTGCCTTGAGAAACTCAGCGTCATTTGCGCGCGCAATTTGGGCGGCGCGGGCGGTTTTTTCGCTCCAGACAATAGAGCAACGATTGTCAGGCAAAGGTAGGATCGCCAAAGGCCCCGATGGCATGAAGAACTGATGTGCAATGCCGTTATGGGGCAATTCATGTTTGACGGCACAGACAAGGGCGGTTTGCCCATAATCCCAACCTTGGCGGCGAATGCCAGCGCGTGCCGCCACACCTGACGCGCGACCATCCGCGCCAATCAAAATTCGCCCCTGTAAACGCTGACCATCGGCCAATGTAACCTCGGCCAGAGCCCCATCGGTGCTTTGATCTACGACCATGCTGTCGCTGAGATGCGTAATCTTATCATTGGCCTCCATCGCCGCGATCAGCGCGCGGCGGAGGTAGCGGTCTTCAAGCATATAGCCCATAGGGCCTTCTTCCATCTCTGCCGCTTGGAAATGTAGGAAGTGCGGCGCTGCCCCGCGGCCTGCATGACCGTCTGAGGCTTTGATTTCGGAAATGGCCTGCGCCTGTTTTGCGACAGCGTCCCACAACCCCAAAGCCGCCAACATTTTTTGCGATGCACGGGCCAAAGCATAGGCGCGGCCATCGAACGTATCCGCTTCGCGCTTCGGGCGGGAATTTGCATCAATCACGATGCTTCGAAACCCTGACTGCGCGAGCGCAAGCGCAAGGGTCGGCCCGTTCAGCCCGCCACCTACAATCAAAATATCTGTGTCACATGTCATGCAGGTTATGATGGGCTAATTTATGGAATTGTCCACGCGGCATAGCGTCATTACTCTGCCCATGCGAGACAAAAGCGGCAAAGGGATGAAGATGCGCGAATGGTTGACACGCACGGCAAGTGAACAAGGGCGCGCGATTGGCGAAGGCTCGATTGATCCAGTGGGTCTGACCGAAACCTATTTGAGCGCGATAAAATCGCATCCCGCAGGCGCGCGTATTTATGCCCGTCTGACCGAGGCCCGCGCCCTAGCCGAGGCCGAAGCAGCCCGATCTCGGGCGCGCAACGGGGTGCGCCGGGGCATTCTGGACGGGGTGCCTGTCTCGTGGAAAGATCTATTTGATAGCGCCAATGTCGCGACTGAGGCCAGCTCGCGCTTGCTTGCGGGGCGCGTTCCAACACGAGATGCCGATGTTTTGGCCCGCGCCACGCAGGCGGGGGGCGTATGTTTGGGCAAAACCCATATGTCAGAATTGGCGTTTTCTGGCCTTGGGTTGAACCCGATGTTTGGCGAAGGGCTTGATCCTTTGCCTGCAACGCCGCCCAACATCAATGACCCAGACGCCGTGCCGGGTGGCTCCAGTTCTGGTGCCGCCGCTTCGGTGGCCTTTGGGTTGGCTGCCGTTGCCATTGGGTCTGACACAGGCGGTTCTGTGCGGGTGCCTGCTGCGTTCAACGATTTGGTTGGCTTGAAAACGAGCCATGGACGCCTGTCCAATCGTGGGGTTGTTCCGCTTTGCGCGAAATTTGACACAGTTGGCCCGCTTGCGCGCTCGGTCGAAGATTGCGCCGAGGTGTTCGCCGTTCTGGCGGGCCTGCGCGCCGTTGACCTCAAGAACGCAAGCCTTGCAGGGCGGCGGCTTTTGGTGATGGAACCATATGCGGAGGATGTGCGCGATGCGCCCGCCGCAGGCTTTGCTCGTGCGCTTGAAGCCTTTGCTGCGGCAGGGGCGCAGATTGTGCGGCATAAATCAGCGGCACTTGACGCGGCGATGGCGCTTTCGCCCATTCTTTTTGCTGCTGAGGCCTATGCGACTTGGCGCGAAATGATTGAGGCCAATCCTGAAAAGATATTTGGCCCCATATTGCAGCGCTTCCGTGGCGGGGCGGATGTTTTGGCGAGTGATTATATCGCAGCTTGGCAAAAGCTTGAGGCTTTGCGCGAAGATTTCCATCGTGAGACGGCAGGGTATGACGCGGTGATTGTGCCCACTGTCGCGATTTTGCCGCCCAATATCGCGCGGTTGATGGTGGACGAGGAGTATTATGTCACCGAAAATCTACTGGCTTTGCGCAACACGCGAATTGGAAATTTGATGGGGTCTTGCGGCCTTACATTGCCCACTGGGGTGCCCTCTACGGGGGTAATGCTGCTTTGCCCCGCAGGTCAGGAGGAACGGCTTCTGCGTCTTGGGGCGGCGGCAGAGGCCGCATTGCAAGCCTGATCCTTTTTCTGGACGTTTGCGTCATAAGAGGTTAATTTGACTGTCAAAGGGGCGAAAACAGACCCCGATATTTGAGGCAGTCATGGTGTTTCCCGAGCGGTTTTCGAACCTGCCAGAATACGCCTTTCCGCGTTTGCGGAAATTGCTTGACGTCCATCAGGCGGGCGGCGATCCGATTAACATGTCTATCGGTGAGCCGCGTCATCCGTTCCCTGAGTTCATCGGACGCGCGATTTCTGAGGCGCTTGAGGGTTTTGGCCGTTACCCCCCCAATGAGGGGGGCGAAGATTTGCGCGCGGCGATTGTGGCTTGGATCGCGCGCCGCTACGGTGTTCACCTTGACGCAGACCAGCATATCCTCGCCCTGAACGGCACGCGTGAAGGTTTGTTCAATGCGGCTCTTGCGCTTGGGGTTGAGGAAAAGGCGGGGCAAAAACCCGCTGTTTTGATGCCAAACCCGTTTTATCAGGTTTATGCGGTGGCAAGCCTCGCGATTAATGCAGAGCCAATCTATGTGCCTGCAACCGCTGAAACGGGCGATTTGCCTGATTATGCCGCGCTGCCTGCGGCCCTTCTTGATCGCGTGACCATTGCCTATCTTTGTTCGCCGGCCAATCCGCAAGGTGCGGTTGCCACCGAGGCCTATTGGCGTGATCTGATTGCCTTGGCCGAGAAACATGATTTCCGAATTTTCGCGGATGAATGTTACAGCGAGATTTATCGCAAAATCCCCCCTGTGGGTGCTTTGCAGGTGGCCCATGACATGGGCGCAGACCCTGATCGGGTTGTGGTGTTTCATTCGCTGTCGAAACGCTCAAACCTTCCAGGATTGCGATCGGGCTTTGCTGCATCGGGTTCTGGCAATATCGCAGCGATGAAGCAGTTGAAGAATTACACAGGCGCCCCTTTGCCTTTGCCCCTGCAAGCGGCTGCTGCCCTTGCATGGCGCGATGAGGCCCATGTGGAAGAAAACCGCGCCATCTATCGCCGTAAATACCAAATGGCTGATGAGATTTTTGGCAATGTCGCAGGGTATCAGCCGCTTGAGGCGGGGTTTTTCCTTTGGCTGCCTGTTGAGAATGATGAGGCCGCAGCCTTGAAACTGTGGCGCGAGGCGGGCGTGCGCTGCTTGCCTGGATCGTATTTGTCGCGCGCTGTTGCGGGTCAGGCCATAGGCCAAGACCGCCTGCGCGTGGCTTTGGTGGCAGAAGAACAAGAATTACAGCGCGGGCTTTTGCGCCTGCATGGCTGTTTGTATCAGTGAGGTGAAGAATGGCGTATCAAACCAGACAACGTGACCCCCTTCTGGACGCCCCGATGCAAGAGGCATTGGAACGGCGTGGCAAGGAACTGCTTGGCCTTATGCTGGTGCTTGCAGGGCTTGCGGTTGGGGCCATGCTGGTCAGCTATACGCCAAATGACCCAAATTGGATGGTTGCAACAGATACGCCGCCACAGAACCTGCTTGGCCGCTTTGGGGCGTCCATGTCTGCAATTCTGATCATGATTGTTGGCTATGCATCCTATTTGATGGCGGCGGGTTTGGTTGTTTGGGGTCTGCGCTTGACCCTGCACAAAGGCGAAGAGCGCGCGCTGTCGCGCTTGATTATGCTGCCATTTGCGATTGCTGCCTGTTCTGTATTCATGGTCAGCTTCCCTCCTGGTTCGGGATGGCAGCACAGCTTTAGTTTGGGCGGGCTGTTTGGCGACACTGTTATGGGGGTTTTGGTCAATATCCTGCCCGTTTCGATGAATATGTCTATCGCCGTTTTGGGGATCGCTATGGGCGTGGTAAGCCTTGGTTTGTCAGGTTATGCGCTTGGGGTGACGCGCTCTGAACTGCGCCTCTTTACCCGTGGTGGATTGATTGCGCTTTTCCACGCCAGCAATGGCGCTTCGGGAATGGCGGCAGGTATCGGTCGCGGCGTCAGCCAAATGAGCGGCCAAATCGGCGGGCGCATGCGCGCGCCAAGTCCGCGTAGCGCGGCGCAATATTCCTCCAATGATCTATTGGTGGATGACGATAATGCGCTGCAGGTGCCATTTTCGACCCCTCAAGCCGCAGCGCCCGAAGCCCCTGCGCAACAAGGATTGTTTGACCGCGTGCCCATTTTGCGCGCCATCCGCGGTGGCGAAGATCGCACCGCAGATGTGGCGCAGCAACCGCCCCTTGTGACCGATGAGAATGCGCGCCTGCGCGAAAAAATCTCAAACGCGGTGCGCAATCGTGCGACCTCTGCACGGCCTGAGGCGTTGCGGGTCACCGATGGCATTCCCAATCCTGCCAAGCGCGTGGCGCCACCATTGACTGCACAAAGCCCCTCGCAAATTGCAGGCGAGATTTATCGCGAGGTTCCTCCGCTTTCTACCTCTGCGCGTGTGGTGGATCCACAGATTGCGCAAGACTATGACCCTTATGCCGATGAGGATGACAGCGACAATATTTTCGCCGATGGTTTTGACGATGATGAAAGCTTCAGCGTGTCGCCGCAAGATGAGGACTATACGCCTGTTGCCTCGCATCCTGCCCGCACTGGGGCAGAAGCGCGGCGCGTGGTGCAGCACAGCCCCAAAAGGGCCGCCGCGCCCTCTCGTCAGGCAATGGCGGATGCGCAGCCCTCCTTGCCCTTAGAGGCGCGCGAGATGGAATATGAATTCCCGCCACTCTCTTTGTTGTCTAGCCCGACCACCATTGAACGCTTTCATTTGTCCGATGAGGCCCTCGAAGAAAACGCACGGATGTTGGAAAACGTGTTGGATGATTACGGCGTCAAAGGTGAGATTGTCAGTGTCCGCCCCGGCCCAGTTGTTACGATGTATGAGTTGGAGCCCGCACCAGGCCTAAAGGCCAGCCGCGTGATCGGTCTGGCTGATGATATTGCCCGCTCAATGTCGGCGCTCTCTGCGCGGGTCTCAACCGTTCCAGGGCGCTCTGTGATCGGGATCGAATTGCCCAATTCGCACCGCGAAAAAGTGGTTTTGCGCGAAATCTTGTCGAGCCGTGATTTTGGCGATGGAAATCACAAGCTGCCTTTGGCTTTGGGTAAAGAAATCGGCGGCGAGCCTGTTGTGGCCAATCTCGCCAAGATGCCGCATTTGCTGATTGCGGGCACCACAGGCTCGGGGAAATCGGTGGCGATTAACACCATGATCCTCTCGCTGTTGTATAAATTGCGCCCTGAAGAATGTCGCATGATCATGATTGACCCCAAGATGTTGGAATTGTCGGTTTATGACGGCATTCCGCATCTTCTCAGCCCCGTTGTGACTGACCCCAAGAAGGCGGTTGTCGCTTTGAAATGGGTCGTGGGTGAGATGGAAGAGCGCTATCGCATAATGTCGAAAATGGGGGTGCGCAATATCGAAGGCTATAATGGCCGCGTGCGCGATGCTCTGTCCAAAGGCGAAATGTTCAAGCGCACTGTCCAAACGGGCTTTGACGAGGATACGGGTGAGCCTATCTTCGAAACCGAAGAGTTCAAGCCCGAGGTCATGCCGTTCATTGTCGTGATCGTGGACGAAATGGCCGATCTGATGATGGTTGCAGGCAAAGAGATCGAAGCTTGCATTCAACGCCTTGCACAAATGGCGCGGGCGAGCGGCATTCATTTGATCATGGCGACACAACGCCCTTCGGTGGATGTGATTACAGGCACGATCAAAGCCAATTTCCCAACGCGTATTTCCTTCCATGTGACCTCAAAAATCGACAGCCGCACCATTTTGGGCGAGATGGGCGCTGAGCAGCTTTTGGGTATGGGCGATATGCTTTACATGGCGGGCGGTTCCAAAATCACCCGCGTTCATGGCCCCTTTGTCAGTGACGAAGAGGTCGAGGAAATCGTGCGTCATCTGAAATCCTTTGGCCCTCCCGCCTACGCGGCCAGCGTTTTGGATGGCCCTGATGAGGACAAAGAAAGCGATATTGATCTGGTGCTTGGTCTTGGCGGCAATACGGACGGCGAAGATGCGCTGTATGATCAGGCTGTGGCCGTGGTGGTGCGCGATCGGAAATGCTCGACCTCCTACATCCAACGCAAGCTTGGAATTGGCTATAACAAGGCCGCACGTTTGGTCGAACAGATGGAGGAGGCAGGTCTTGTCTCAACCGCCAACCATGTCGGCAAGCGTGAGATTTTAGTGCCTGAACAGGGCTGAGCCCTCGCTGAAATGTGACGTGTCATTGAGAGTGCTTTCGCGCTATGGATGGGGCATGAAAAAACCAATTGTGACCATGGCCGTTTTGGCCGCGCTCTTTGCCCTGCCCGCGGCGGCGGCCCCGATTTCCTTGGCAGATTTGTCGGCTTATTTTGCAGGCATTCGCACAGCGGAAGCCCCATTCACGCAGTATAACGCCGATGGCACCGAGGTGACGGGGCGTCTCTTCATGCACCGCCCAGGGCGGGCGCGATTTGAGTATGATAATAGCGATGTTCTGGTCGTTGTGGGCGGCGGGCAAGTTGCAATTTTTGAAGACCTGACCGATGCGCAGCCCTTGCAATATCCGTTAAGCGTCACCCCGCTTGATTTGATTTTGGGTCGCAACGTGTCTCTCGCGACTTCGGATTTGGTGGTTGATCATCGAGAAGCCGAAGATGGCACCACCCGCGTGGTGGCCCGTGATCAAGACCGCCCAGAGGCGGGGGAATTGACGCTGGTCTTTGTGGATGCGCCTGTGCGCCTTGTGCAATGGATGACCCGCAATGAATATGGCGAGACTGTTGTGGTCGCGCTGGGTGATTTCATCTTTGGGCAGGATTATTCGAATTTTCTGTTCAGCCCGACCTTTGAGGCGGAACAGCGCAGCCGCTAGCCTTGGGTCGCGGTGCAGCTTGCCAGTTGCCGATCATAGAGCGCGGCGCGCGCTTCGACACGATCTGCCACGCGCATAAGCCATGCTTTGTTGCGATAGGTGCCGCGTGAATAACCACGATGACCTTCATGATAGGCCAGATATTGGTTGCGCGCATCCGTCAGCGCGATGCCGTTTCTTTCGCGCGAGCGGTTCATATACCACCCCATGAAATCGGTGGCATCGGAGATATCGGTGCGTCTGGCAAACCGCCGACCTGTGTCATCGCGGTATTCATCCCATGTCCCATCAAGGGCTTGGCTGTAACCGAACGCTGAGCTTTGCCGCCCTGCAGGGATGACCCCAAGTGCATAGCGGCGCGGGGTTCGTGCGTTGCTGACGAAACTACTTTCATGGTAGATCGTGGCCATCTGAACCGCGATAGGGACGCCCCAATTGGCCTCGGTGGCCTGCATGGCGCTTAGATAATAGGGGCGTTCTTCGATGATTGCGCAGGCATTATCCACATTGCGTGGTGGGGTGGCTGATCCCACGCAGGCGCCGAGCGCCAACACCAGCGGAAGCAACGCAAAGCGGTTCATATGCCTGATCCTTTATTGGACTGCTCTCTTTTTATGGGGAAATCATACGCCAGTTGCGCCGAAATGAAAATAAATTCCCGCATGATCGGCATCCTTTGTTTCAACAATCTGTTTCGCCTGATCTGCACTGCGGGTCATGGACAAATAAGGGCGACAGGATTACGGTGCGCGTTGGATCATAGGGGGTCTAGATGCTCAAACGGCATGCTAAATTCAATCTTGGGCAGGTCGTGCGCCACAAGAAGCACCCGTTTCGCGGGGTGATCTTTGATATCGACACCCAGTTTTCGAATACTGAGGAATGGTATAACTCCATCCCCGAAGATAAGCGGCCCATCAAGGAGCAGCCATTTTACCACCTTCTGGCGGAAAATGATCATAGCTACTACGTGGCCTATGTTTCCGAACAAAACCTTGAGATTGACGATACGGGCGAACCCGTGGATCACCCCGATCTGCCCGAATTGTTCGGTGAGTTTCAGAACGGGGCCTATCCTTTGGATTACCAGCTGAATTGATCTCAATACCCCAAGGCAAGACCGTCTTTACGGGGATCCGAACCTGCGATCAAAAGCCCTGAGCTTGCGTCAATTTTAATGGCTTGCGCGCCGCCAATGGCCCGATAGGGGTCGATCAGCTCATGGCCCAATTTGCGTAAATCATCGGCCACATGCGGGCTATATCCCCGCTCAAGCTGCAATTTACCCTGATCCGCAAAGCTGCGCGCACCATCAATCGCAGTTTGAATATCCATCCCATAGTCGATGATATTGGTGATCAGACGCGCGTGGCCCGTGGCCTGATATGCGCCGCCCATGACCCCGAAGGGCATCAAACTTTGGTCAGGGTAGCGTAAGAAGGCGGGAATAATGGTATGCAAGGGACGCTTGCCGCCCATGGCCTCATTCGGGTGCCCCTCTTGCAGTGAGAAGCCCGCGCCGCGGTTTTGAAACAAAATACCAAACTTATCAGAAGCATAGCCCGAGCCAAAGGAATGGAAGATCGAATAGATCATTGAGACGGCCATGCGGTTTTTATCAACCACGCTGAGATATACCGTATCTTTATGCACTGCGCCCGAGGCCTGATGTGGGTCAGCCATCGCGCGCGTGGGATCAATCAAGCCTGCCAAGGCCTGTGCGGTTTGATCTGACAGCATATGATCCAAACGGGTCAGGTGATCAGGATCAGAGATAAAACGATTGCGTGCATCATAGGCCAGTTTGGTTGCTTCGGCCTCGATATGGGCGCGGGCCGCACCGAAAGGATCCATCGCGCCGAGGTCAAACTGGGAAAGGATATTGGCCAACAACAGCGCGGTTGCGCCCTGACCATTGGGTGGCAATTCAATCAAGTCATGATCACGATAGCGGGTCGAGATTGGGGTGACGTAATCGCAGGCTGTGGCTGCGAAATCTTCTAGGCTGTGGCTGCCGCCAAGGGCACGCAGGGAGTTAACCAAATCCTCGGCCACTTCGCCTTCGTAGAACCCTGCACGACCTTCGCGCGCGATGCGGCGCAGCACCTCAGCCTGCCCCTTGGCCGTGAACAGCGCGCCAATTTGGGGCGGTTGGTCGTTCCACATATACATGTCGCGGGCCCGACCGCGGAGCGTATCGCGTGCCTCGTCCCAATCGAAAGCCACGCGCGGTGCAACGGGAATGCCATGTTCAGCGTAGAAGATCGAAGGGGCGAGGATGTCTTCAAGCGGCAATGTCCCGTGATCTTGGTGAAGGCGGCAAAACCCATCAACGGCCCCTGGCACGGTGACAGCATTGATATTGTCGAGCGGAATAGAGCGATGCCCTGCCGCACGCAGCGCTGCTGGGTCCAACGCCTTTGGCGCACGGCCCGATGCATTCAGGCCAATAATATCCTTCTGCCCCTCATAGGACACCATGGCGAATAAATCGCCGCCAAGCCCTGTTGATTGTGGCTCACAGAGCCCCAAGAGGATCGCTGTGGCAATGGCCGCATCCATCGCATTGCCGCCCTGTTCCAAGATTTGCACTCCCGTTTTGGCGGCGAGCGGGTGCGAGGTTGCAACCGCCCCTTGGGTGGTAATCAAGGCTGAGCGCCCTTGCCTCTGGAAATCACGCATCATTGTCCCTGCTCCTGCCGAAAAGATTTTAGCAAAACTAGCGGGAATGGGGGGCGCTGCAAGTGGTCAAGAACCCCGATGATGCGTAACAAGTGAGGGCGATAAAAACGCACCATCGGGGGAAGCATAAGCGCTACCCTGCTTTAATGGCTGCGAATTTGGCCGCGGCTATGATCAGACCAAGGTGATTTTGTGGCAGTGTTGGCTAAATTTAGACAAGCCCACAGGCCAATTGCGGGCTTTGTTCCAATTCAGCCGCAATGGTTAGGAAAAGATGATTTTCTAAATCGCGCCGTTCATATTGGACGTCTTGCGCAGTCGCGCGGATCAGGCCCCAGCCAAATCCACCTTCGGGCAGGTCATCAAAGGCGAAGCTGTCAGGGTCGCGGAATCCACCAAGAGGGGGTGTCAGGTTCGGCATCGCGCGCCCTTTATCGGTGATATGACACTGCACCTGTGCGCCCCGACAGGAAATCGCCGTTAAAATGCGTCCGTCATCGGCCCCTGCATAAGCGTGTTCGCAAATATTGTTCAGCGCTTCCGCCAAGACCAACTCAACGTTTAGGCATTGGCCTTCATCAAGGTCGCATTCGCGCAGATAGGTGCAAATCTGTGCCAATGTTTGCCGCGCCGACTGGGGATGGCTTGTCAAACTCCACATCATATCGTAGCGCCCCCGCATGCTTGAGTATCTATCCCTGTTGTCATGCGCTATGGTTCAGCGCTGCGGTCTTATTTGGGTGAATTGCAAAGACTTTATCCATCGCCGTCAGGCGCAACACCTTATCGACCAATGGGGAGAGGCTTGTCAGTTCAAGTTGCCGATCCTGCCCAAGGGATTTGCGCATGGCAACAAGCGTGCCCAGACCGCTGGAATCTAGGAAGGTCACATCTTCCATATCTAAAATGACCCGTGCACCTTCGGTTTTTGCGGTGGCTTGTCGACAGGCATCACGGAAGGCCAAGGCAGCGGCAGCATCCACCCGACTGGCGCAAACCTTTACGATCAACCCGTTAGGGATGGGTTCAATATCCAGACGCACATCCATTTCATCACCTATGGAGAGGGTAACACAACCAAAAGGCTAGTCCGAATTCCTTGCTGAAAGGTTACCAAGCGCAGCTTTCTTCGCCGCCCAGGATGGCCTATATCGAGGCGAAGCATTAAGAGGCCCCCGATGGATTATCCGACCCTAGCCGCAACGATTGACAGCCTGACCCATGGTGAAACTGAACAAATCGCCCTGATGGCCACCATCGCCTGTGAGGTGTATCACGCCGATGCGCGGTTTGATTGGGTTGGGTTCTACCGCGTCACAGCGCCCGAAACTCTTAAAATTGGCCCCTATCAGGGGGGGCATGGGTGCTTGGTGATCCCGTTCTCGCGCGGGGTCTGCGGGGCCTGCGCGCGCAGTCGCGTCCCGCAATTGGTGGCAGATGTGAACGCGTTTCCAGATCACATTGCGTGTTCAAGCAGCACCTTGTCCGAACTGGTCTTGCCCGTTTTTGATGCCGAGGGCGCGTTAATCGCGGTTTTTGACATCGACAGCGATCAGGCGGATGCCTTTACCGAAACGGATGTGCAGGAATTAACCAAAATTCTCGCCGATGTTTTCGCGCGGAGTTGATCTACTTATCGGGAAGCGGTGGCATTGGGTCAGGGGCGATTTCCTCGAAATCGAAATTATCAAGCTTGATCGCCCGTTTGCCCGCGCGTTCTGCGGCGATTGAAATATCATCAATATCTTTGCGCGCCTGCCCGAAATGGGTGTTCAACTTATTCACCCGCTCGAACACCAGTTCCACATCACGATGCAACAGGCCCAGTTGCTTGCGGATCGCGCCTGCTTGCTCGCGCATCCGTGCATCTTTGAGAACCGCCCGCATCGTGTTGAGCGTGGCCATGCAAGTGGTGGGGGATACAATCCAGACCCGTGCCGCGAACCCTTCGCGGACAATCTCAGGAAAATTGGCGTGCAATTCGGCATAAACCGCTTCGGATGGCAGGAACATCAGCGCGCCATCGGCAGTTTCACCCTCAAGAATGTAGCGCTCAGAAATTGCCTTGATATGGCCGCGCACAGATGTGCGAAAGGCGCGGGCGGCGTCTTGGGTTTCTTGTGCGGTCTTTGCTGCGCGCAATGCCTCATAGGCCTCTAGCGGGAATTTGCTGTCGATCACAATCGGGCCGGGGGGTTTAGGCAGATGGATCAAGCAATCGGCGCGCTTTCCGTTTGAGAGGGTCGCTTGGAACGCATAGCTGTCACTGGGCAGCGCCTTTGAGACAATATCATTGAGCTGGATCTCGCCAAATGCGCCGCGCGTTTGCTTGTTCGAAAGAATGTCCTGAAGGCCCAAAACATCGCCTGACAGTTTCTCAATCTTGGCCTGCGCCCGATCGATTTGTTCGAGCTTCTGCTGCAATTCCCCAAGACTACGGGCGGTGCGCGTTGATGTGCCGTGCAGCGTCTCACTCATGCCCTTTTGCACTTCCTCAAGGCGGCGCTCCATGGCTTGCAACATCTGTGCTTGGGTCTTGGATTGCAGATCAACCACCTGCGCAAGTCCGCCCGATAGTTGCTGTTGCCCATCAGAAAGAGATTGCACCCGTGCTTCAAGACCGCCAAGGTTGCGGGCCAAGGGTTCCATCATTGCAGCCGATCGATTGGCCGCTTTCACCCCTACAAGGATCACCCAAAAAAGGGCGATGAGGATCACCCCTCCAATGAGTGCGCCAAGGATTATTGGATTGGACAGATCAAGTTGCATCACTTACCTGCGACCAAAAAGTTTTTCAATATCGCTCAAGGCAAGTTCCACATATGTGGGGCGGCCATGATTGCATTGACCGGAATGCGGGGTGGCCTCCATTTCGCGCAAAAGCGCGTTCATTTCTTCCACGCGCATTGCACGCCCCGAACGGATGGATCCGTGACAGGCCACGCGTGACAAGATCGCCTCAATCCGAGCCTGCACCATTTGGCTTTCGCCCATATCGGCAATCTCGTCCAAAATATCGCGCAGCAGTGCCTCGCTGTTGACCGCACCCAGAATGGCAGGGGTTTCGCGCACGGCAAGTGCGCGTTCGCCAAAGGGCTCAATGATCAGACCAAATTGTGCAAGACTGTCAGCGTGATCCAAAAGAATGGCGGCATCAGGCCCAAGGGTCACGATATCAGGGATCAGCAAAGCCTGCCGCGCCACGCCGTTGGTGGCCATCTGTTTTTTCAGCCGCTCATAAACCAAGCGTTCATGGGCGGCGTGTTGATCCACGATCACAAGGCCCGTGGCGGTTTGAGCGATGATGTAATTTTCATGCAGTTGCGCCGCGGCCGCCCCCAAAGGATGGTTCTTTTCGGCAAAAGAGGGCGCAGGATCAGGATCTGCTACGCGGTGGGATGGGGCGTCAAATTGGGGGGCTGTTTCAGCGAGGCCAACCTGTTCAGGCGCTTGAAACGCATCGGCGCTGCGATAGGTGCTGGGCCGCGTTTGTGGTGCCGAGTAGCCACCTTGATAGAGCTGCTGCGGCGCGCCACCCTCGGGACGCATGGCGCCCAAGGTTTCTGCGGCCACTGTGCTTGATGCGCGATGGCCCGCCTCGGCCAAGGCATGGCGCAAACTCGAGACAATCAACCCCCGCACGACACCCGCTTCACGGAACCGCACCTCCGCCTTTGCAGGATGCACATTCACATCCACCCGTTCAGGCGGGCATTCGATGAAGAGAGCCGCAGCAGGGTGGCGATCGCGGCTGAGGAAATCGGCATAAGCCCCACGCAGCGCCCCGATCAAAAGCTTGTCGCGCACTGGGCGACCATTGACGAAAAGATATTGGGCCACCGCAGAGCCGCGAGAATAGGTTGGCAGGGCTGCTAGACCGATGAGGCGGATTTCCTCGCGCGATGCGTCAATCTGAAGGGCGTTATCCACAAAATCGCGGCCCATTACTTGGCCCAATCGACTGGAAAGCGCATCAAAGAGATCCCCTATTTCGGGATCAACGGAAAACAGAGTGCGGCGGCCATCGCTGCAATCAATCAATTGGAACCCAACGCTGGGCTCGGCCATGGCGAGGCGTTTGATCACATCGGTGATTGCTTGGGTTTCGGCGCGTTCGGTTTTGAGGAATTTCAGTCGCGCGGGGGTTGCGAAAAACAGATCGCGCAACTCTACCACCGTGCCAAGTGACATGGAGGCGGGTTTGATCCGCTCTTGCCGTCCACCCGAGACAGAGATCTCATGACCATCCTCACCAGCTGCGCGGCTGGTGATGGTCAGGCGGCCAACCGCGCCCAAACTGGGCAGCGCCTCGCCACGAAAGCCGAAACTTTGAATATTCAACAGGTCTGAGCCGTCAATCTTAGATGTCGCATGGCGAGAGAGGGCCATGGGCAAATCTTCAGGCCCCATGCCGCAGCCATCATCACTAACGCGGATCAAGGTTTTGCCGCCATGTGCGATTTCTACTGTGATCCGCCGTGCCCCTGCATCGATCGCGTTTTCCACCAATTCCTTGACCGCGGAGGCTGGCCGCTCCACGACTTCGCCTGCCGCGATTCGGTTGATTGCCGCTTCATCAAGCTGGCGGATCACCGGGCGCGCTACGGCTTCATTGGCATTTATGTTGTGGTCAGGCTTTCCCATGCCACTATCAGTAGCACGCGCCTGCACGATTCGGAAATGGAACGCGTCAGGGGGCGGTGTTCAGTCCTTCGGGTTGCCCCACAACCACGGTTAGCATTTTATCAACATCCAAAAGCCGTTTTGCGACACGGGCGATGTCCTCAGATGTGACCGCCTCAACGAAGGCATTGCGGTTCGCGATATAGTCAATCGGCATCCCGCTTTGCTGCATCCCTGCCATGATCCCTGCAATGGATCCATTTCCGTCAAAGCGAAGGGGATAGGCCCCCGTCATATAGCGTTTGGCGCGCAGTAATTCCTCGTCAGTTACGCCATTTTCTGCGACATCGCGCAGGATTTGATCGACCAGTTCTAATGCTTGGCCAACGGTGGCGTTTGATGAGGAGAATTGTCCAAGCCACATGGGCTGCCAATCGGCTGTCGAGAGGCTTGTGCCAACCCCATAGGTCAACCCACGCTTCACGCGCAGTTCTTCCATCAGCCGCGCGCGGAACCCTCCCCCAATGATTTCATTCAACACGAAGGCAGGGAAAAAATCGGGGTCATCCATCGCAATCCCTTCCATCCCAAAAAGGATCACGGATTGCGGGCTTGGATAGTCAATCACGGCTTGGCGTGTGTTTGGTGAAAACCCTGCCATGCTCGGCAAAGCAGGCCCTGTCTGTGGCAGCCCCTCAAGAAGGCGGTCAATGAGATCGCCCAATTCCTCGGCAGTGATGTCGCCCGATGCGCCAATGGACACCCGTGATGTGACCAAAGCATTGCGATGGGCCGTGATCAGATCATCGCGAGTCAAGGACGCAATGCTGTCTGGGGTACCTTCTTCGGCGGAAGCATAAGGGTGGTCGCCAAAGGCCAAGGCATTAAATGTCTGGCCTGCAATTGCATTTGGGTCTTGCGCTTGGCTTGCGAGTATTGACTGAATTTGCCCCCGCACCCGTTCAATGGCATCGGCATCAAAGCGAGGATTGCTTAACGTCTCGTGCAAAAGTGCTGCCGCCGCATCGCGATTTTCCGTCAGCATGCGTGCGCTGATGGCCACAGTATCGCGATAGGATGAAAATGAAAATTCTGCGGCCAAGCCCTGCACAGCCTCGGCAAAGCCCTGTGCCGTGAGATCACCTGCGCCTTCCTCAAGCAGGCCTGTCATCATATAGGTCGCCCCGCGTTTGCCAGGTTCATCCAAATTCGTGCCGCCCTCAAAGCGAATATCAAGCGCCACAAAGGGGATTGAATGATCTTCAACCAACCATGCGCTATGGCCATTGGGGCTGAGGACGGGCTGAATTTGAATTTCCGCACGCAGCGGTGTGACGAGGGAGATAACAGCAAAAAGTGCGGCAGAGATATGTTTGACGAAATGCATGATTAATTCTCCGCCGCCTGTGCTTGGGTCAAATAGCCAGTCACGCGTGGCGCATCTGCAAACAGTGCCCGCGCCGCATCCATAACATTGTCCATCGTGGTGGCCGCAATCACATCTGGCCAGTTTTGGACATCTTCCACTTCAAGCCCTGAGGTCAGGGCCATCCCGTAAAGCCGCGCAAGCCCCGAAGCATTATCGCGCGCATAGATATCCGAGGCCTCATATAGAAGTTTGATCCGTTCAAACTGGTTTGGATCAATCCCGCGCTCTAGAAACTCTGCAATGACGTGATCCAGATCGGCTTCCGCCTCTGCAAGGGTGACGCCCGCGCTTGGCATATTGATCAAGGTGAATTGCGTGTCGTCAAGGCTGAGGCCCGAGTAATAGGCAGTCGCAAAGACCGAGCGCTGTGTGTCGAATTGCAAGGCGCGCCCCAAGACGGAGGTAGAAGGGGCACCCCCCAAGATTTCAGCCAACAGGCTGAGGGCTGCGGCGTCTTCTTGCGCGCCATGGTCGCGCTCGGGCGCGCGATAGCTGCGCATCACATAAGGCTGCGCGACACGTTCATCGGCAAATTCAAATCGTTGATCTTGTGGAAGGGCGGCATCTTCGACCCGTGCGCGGGCGGGCAATTCTGCAGAAGCGAGCGCGCCGTAATGGGTTTGCGCCAGTCTGCGCACCTCCTCAGGGGTCACATCACCTGCCACAACAAGGATGGCGTTATTTGGGGCGTAATAGGTTTCGTAAAAGGCCAACGCATCTTCGCGGCTGAGCGTCTCCATTTCCGTCCGCCACCCGATGACCGGAATGCCGTAAGGGTGGCTTGGATAGGCCAATTGGCGGAATTCTTCGTTAAACAGCGCGCCTGGATTGCTATCTGTGCGCTGTGCGCGTTCTTCTAATATCACGCTGCGCTCTGTCTCTACCTCATCAGGGTTGAGGCGCAGATTGGCCATGCGGTCGGCCTCAAGCTCCATCATCAAGGGCAAGCGGTCAGCGGCCACGCGTTGGAAATAGGCCGTATAATCCCACGAGGTGAACGCGTTATCATCGCCGCCATTTTCTTCGACAATGCGCGAAAACTCTCCGCTTTCGCGGGTTTCTGTTTCTTTGAACATCAAATGTTCAAGGAAATGCGCGATGCCTGATTTGCCTTCAGGTTCATCTGCCGCACCGGTGCGATACCAGACCATATGCACAACGGCGGGGCTGCGGTGATCTTCGATCACAACCACATCCATGCCATTGTCCAAGGTAAAGCTCGTCACATCGCCAGAGGTTTGCGCGTAGCCTGTGCCGATTGGCAGCAATGCAAGCCCCACTAAAGCCGCAATGATCCTGCGCATAACTCCTCCTAGGTTGGCCTATGTGCAAAAACAGATAGGCCGCCGCTGCACAGGGTTCAATCAGCCGCGCGCAAGGGCGCGGTCACAAAGTGATGATCAATGCGGGCTTACTGCGGCTGCGGCTCGGGGGGTGCGGCGGGGGTGCGAATGCCCGCACGGCGCAGACGCTCAAGTTCGGCATAACGATCCAAGGAGATCGGGCGATAGGCGCGGTAATAGACATTCACGCCAAAGACCCGCTCCAAGAGCCGCCCATCATTGTCACGGCGGAAGGCCAAATCTTCCGCAGCCAATTGGTCGCGGATGCCCTCTTCAATACCAAAGCGTGTCGCGTGGGCCAAAAGGCTGTTGGTTACACCACCGCCGCGCGCTGCATTTCCGCCAAGCGCGGCAATCGCATCTGACTCAGGGGTCGGGTCGGTGCGGTTTGTGCCACCGGGTGTTGGTTCAGGCAGCGCCGCCAAATCCGTTGGGATTTCAATGGGGCGTGTTGGCAAAATGGCAAATTCATCTGGGCCAGATTGGTTGGCGCGTAAATTCATCAAAGATGGGTCGCCCTGTGAACAGGCGGCAAGGCCCATCAGGGCGCAAAAGGTCAGGAGAATATGCGGTTTGCGGCTCATAAAATCCTCCATGGCACAAAGCACCACGTCATGCCAAGGCTTCTCTCATACCTTGGGCTTTTCGTCATTCGAAAACAAGAGCAACCCGAACACACCCGCAAATATACCGATATCTGCGATATTAAACGTATAGGGGTTATTGATCCCGCAGCAGGACATGTTCAGGAAATCCACAACCGCCCCGTGATAGAGGCGGTCAAACGCATTTCCCAAAGCCCCACCTGCCACTGAGCCCGCCGCAATCGCACTGAGTTTGCTCTGGCTGTTGCGGCCCAGCAGGATCATCCACGCGGAAACCGCAAGCGCCAAAGCAATCAAACCATAACGCAGAAGGTCGGGGCTGTTGGCGAAGAGGCCAAAATTTATCCCGCGGTTCCAACCCATGATGAAATTCAGATAGGGCGGCATGACCGAGACCTGTCCGACACGATCTAGATCAAGCACTAAAAGCATGATCCATTTGCTGGCCTGATCAAGGATGATCCAAAACAGTGCGGCAATAAGTGTTAAACGGGTCATCATGCCCCCCTTAGTGACGGAAATGGCGCATTCCTGTAAAGACCATCGCAAGGCCTGCCTCATCGGCGGCAGCGATCACCTCGTCATCGCGCATGGAGCCGCCCGGTTGGATTACCGCCTTGGCCCCTGCCTCTGCAGCCGAAAGCAGACCATCGGGGAAGGGGAAGAAAGCGTCAGAGGCCAAAACTGAACCAATCGCAGGGCTTTGCGCAAGACCAAGGATGTCGGCCATATCCTGCGCCTTGCGCGCGGCAATGCGCGAACTGTCGACACGGCTCATCTGGCCTGCGCCGATGCCAACAGTGGCGCCGTCGTTGACATAGACAATCGCGTTCGATTTGACGTGCTTGGCCACTTTCCATGCGAACAGCAAATCAGTGAGCTGCGCATCGGATGGTTTGAGTTTGGTCACGACTTTCAAATTGCTCAGATCAATTTGGCCATTGTCTTTATCTTGCACCAGATACCCGCCTGAAACTTGGCGGATGGTCATCGCGGCTGCTTTTGGGTCTGCAAGCGCATCTGTGGTCAAGAGGCGTAGATTTTTCTTTGCGGCGAAAATGGCGCGCGCTTCCTCATCTGCACCGGGGGCAATGACAACCTCGGTGAAGATCTTTGTGATTTCCTCTGCGGTCGCACCATCAAGCGGTTGGTTGAAGGCGATAATCCCCCCAAAGGCCGATGTGCGGTCGCAGTCAAAGGCCCGCAAATAGGCCTCGGTCAGGCTTGCGCCGCGGGCAACGCCACAGGGATTGGCATGTTTGATAATCGCACAGGCAGGGCCGCCATCGGGCAAGAACTCGCTGACCAATTCAAAGGCTGCGTCTGTGTCGTTGATGTTATTGTAGGACAGCTCTTTGCCTTGGTGCTGTTTCGCGGTGGCAACGCCCGCGCGGCCTGTTCCATCGGTATAAAAGGCCGCCGCTTGATGTGGGTTTTCGCCGTAACGCAACGACTGCACCAAGCGCCCTGCCACAGCACGGCGGCGCGGTGCGGGATCCCCCAAAGCATCTGCCATCCAAGTTGAGACAGCCGCATCATAGGCGGCGGTGCGAGCATAGGCGGTCTGCGCCAAAGTTTGGCGGAAGCGCAGCGTGGTTTGGCCGCCTTGCGCATCCAACTCGGCCAGAAGGGCAGTATAATCTTCGGGATCGGTCACAACGCTGACAAAACCGTGGTTCTTTGCGGCAGCGCGGATCATCGCGGGCCCGCCGATGTCGATATTCTCAACGCAGTCTTCGTAGCTTGCCCCTTTGGCGACAGTCGCCTCGAACGGGTAGAGATTGACCACCAATAGATCGATCGGCGCGATGTTATGCTCGGCCATGGCGGCTTGGTGATCAGGATTGTCACGCAAAGCTAGCAAGCCGCCATGCACCATCGGGTGCAGGGTTTTGACGCGGCCATCCATCATTTCAGGAAATTTTGTAACCTCGGAAACATCACGCACCGCAAGACCTGCCTCGCGCAGGGCTTTGGCTGTGCCGCCTGTCGACAAAAGATCAACCCCCCGTGCGGCCAAGGCCGTGGCAAACTCAATCAGACCTGTCTTGTCAGAAACAGAGATCAGGGCGCGGGAGAGGGGGGCGAGATCGGTCATGGAGTTTCCTTGGCATTTGCATCAATCACGGGGTCGCATGATGCCCCCGTGCTATTGGGCGCGCAGAAAACACCATCCGATGGCGCCCCCATAATCTGCCAGCGTGGAAAAGAGAACCACCTGTTTTGTCGCGCGCGGATTTCGATGGTCGGGGTCAAAGTAAACCGAAGGGCGCAAATCCGCGATGCTGAGCCTCAAATGAACACGGCCCGCAGCCTGATGAGGTTGCGACACGGATAGGGCAGGCACCGATTGCGATCCCCTGATCGGGAGCGGGAGTGATGTCATTATGCGTATAATTCAAGCAGCTGGCCAAGCGGTCTGTCTTGTGTAGCGGCTTGAACCTGCGCTGTCACCGCTTTTGCAAAAGCGCCATGTAAAATCCGTCAATTCCGCCACGATCTTGCCAGTAATGCGGTAAGATACGCAGACCGCCTTCGGCACTGATCCATGCGGGATCAACCCCAAGCGCCTTGGGAGCAAGTGGCAAGACGGCGAGATTAGCGTGTCGTTTCAGCGCGGCTTTGATTTGGTTTTCACCCTCATTGGGCAAGAGCGAGCAGGTGCAAAACACCATGCGCCCGCCTGTGTCCAAAAGCGATATAGCATGATCAAGCATTTGCATTTGCAGCTTTGTCAGCGCTTCCACTTCACGGGCGGATTTGACGAAGGGTAGGTCAGGGTGCCGTCTTATTGTTCCTGTCGCCGAGCAGGGTGCATCAAGCACGATGATAGGCCAAGGGCCACTGTCGAATTCCAACGCGTCAGCCGTGACCATATCCGCCGACAGGCCTGTGCGGCGTAGATTGTCACGCACGCGGCCCATACGGTGTTTCGACAAATCAAGAGCGGTGACCTTCGCCCCTGCTGCTGCAAGCTGCATGGTCTTGCCGCCAGGTGCTGCGCACAGATCAAGCACTGGTTGCCCTGACACATCGCCTAAGAGTTTCACAGGAAGGGCGGCGGCGGCATCTTGCACCCAAAACGCACCCGCCTCATAGCCGCCTAGCGTGGATATTTGGGTTTGGCGCGGCAATCGGATGCTGCCTGTGGGCAAGGGTTCACCTGCCTCGAAGGGGGCGCTTTGGTCGCGTAAGGTGATGTCAATTGGCGCAGCTGCCTCATGCGCGGCTTCAATCGCGCGGGTTGCGGTTTCGCCCCATGCCCCCCCAACTGCTTTGCGCAACCAAACGGGCAAAGTTTGTGGGGCCAGTTGTGCCCATCTTGCGCGCCCTTCTTGATCGACCTTACGCAGGACAGCGTTGATCAAACCGGCCGCGCCGCCTGTTGCGCGGCCTTGTTTGGCGATGGCAACAGCCGCGTTGACCACGCCATAGGCTTCGGCTTCATCAAGCAACAATTCTGCAACCCCAAGACGCAAAATATTTTGGGCCAATGGGTGTGGACGGCGCTCGAGATAGTCAGACAGCAAGGTGTCAATGCGGCCTGTGTGGCGCAGCACCGTTTGGGCCAAACGCTCGGCGCGGGCGCGATCCTCGGGGGCAAGACCCCGCGGTTGGTCGAGATGAGCGACCATCTGGCGGTCAAGATAAACCGCGCGCAAAATGGCCAATGCGGCCTTGCGGGGGCCTAAACCTTGGGTGTCTTGGCGACCCTCTTCGCGTGTCCGCGCCATTTTCTATCCTTGTCTCTGGGTTTCGCTGCCGTATATCACGGGGGAGACAGAGATCAATCATGCAGCCCTTTTGCTGCGCTATGAGGCCGCTATGAGTGAGACTAAGACGGACAAGCGTGACCTGCCGCCCGCTGCACAGAGGGCCTTGGCTGAGGCGGAAGCCCGCCGCGCTGAGGCGGGAGCGGTAGAATTGCCCAAGGAGCTTGGGGGGCGCGATGGCCCCGAACCCGTGCGCTATGGCGATTGGGAGAAAAAAGGCATCGCCATTGACTTTTGATGCGGGGCCTGCCACCTAGCGCAGTGTCAGGTCAGCATAGATGCCCGCGCCCTCATCAGCCGTAAATCGCAGGGTGCCCTCCCGCTCCTCCACCAATTGGCAATTATATTCTAGTGGCTCTGCGCCAAAGCTGAGATTGCGGCAGAAATAGCCATTTTGCCACGCCCAATCCCCCGTAACTGGGCGTCCAAAGGCGCGTCCCGTGATGTCGCCATCAGGCTCAACCGTCAATCGAATGCCAAAACGGGTAAGTTCGCGCCCTTCGATCAAAGAAACGAACCTTGCCCGATCCGTCACGGGCGTAAAGCCTTCCGCCGCTGCGGCATTCGCCACAATCAAGACACCAAGCATTGTGCCGAGCGCCAATCTGTTCAGCATAGTCTGCTCCGTAACCAACATCTATCGCTGTGTTACGAAAGATAGAGCGACTTAGATCACAGTCCAAGCACATCCAGCATAGAAAATTCACCTGGGCCTTGGTCTTGTGCCCAAATAGCGGCCTTAAGGGCGCCGCGCGCAAAAATGGAGCGATCCGTTGCAATATGGCGCAGGATAAGACGTTCCCCTGCCGCCGCAAAGATCACATCATGCTCGCCGACAATATCGCCGCCTCGAATGGCAGAAAAACCTATTGCGCCCGCCTCCCGCGCGCCCGTGATCCCGTCACGGCCTGCATCGCGGACATCTGCAAGGGAAACCCCGCGCCCCTCTGCGGCGGCTTCGCCGAGCATGATGGCCGTGCCAGAAGGGGCATCAACCTTGCGGTTGTGATGCGCCTCCACGATTTCAATGTCGAAATCCTCATCCAATGCAGCGGCCACCTGTTTGGTGATCTGCACGAGCAGGTTGACCCCAAGGCTCATATTGCCTGCGCGCACGATGGTGGCATGGCGGGCGGCGGCCTTGAGTTTTGCAAGCGCTGCATCATCCATGCCCGTTGTGCCAATGACATGGGCCACACGGGCTTGGGCCGCCAAAACTGAATGCGCCACCGTGGCTTCAGGCGATGTGAAGTCGATGATGGCTTTGGCTTTGGGCAAAATTTCAAGAAGGTCGTCCACGACTGGCACACCCATCTCACCGCGCCCCATGGCTGCGCCCAAATCCTGACCGATCCATGTATGGCCTGGGCGTTCGGTGACGCCGACCAAATGGGTGGCGGGGTTGGCCTCTACGGTTTCGATCAACATCCGCCCCATGCGGCCTGATGCGCCTGTAATGATGATCCCGATTGACTCGCTCATGCCATCCTCCTGTGTTCCCTTCCCTCTACCCCAAGCGATGCAAATCGGAAAGCCCGCGCTTGCGAGGCGGGCCATGATCGCCTAGATGCGAGAGAGACTTAGGAGAGTGCGGATGGCAAAAAACAAGTTCCATGAGGGGCCAGGCCCGTCACAGCGCCAGTTGCGCGTGGGCGAATTGATCCGCCGCACTCTGTCCGATGTGCTGAACCGCGGCGAAGTGCATGATGCCGAGCTTAATCGCCTGTCAATCACAGTGGGCGAAGTGCGCGCGACCCCAGACCTCAAAGTGGCGCATGTTTACGTGATGCCGTTAGGCGGTGGTCAGCGCGAGGAAGCCCTGACAGCGCTGCGGCGCAACACGGGCGAATTACGCCGCGCCATCAGTCGTGAGATGACGCTGAAATATGCACCTGACCTGCGGTTTTTGATTGATGAAACCTTTGATCGCATGGACGAGACGCGCCGTATGTTTGCCGATGAAAAAGTGCGCCGCGATGTCGAGGCCCCAGATCGCGATGACGGGGAAGATTAAATCACTGCTTTTGGGCGCCTTATGTGCGCTGGGCGGAGGCGGGCCTGCAGTCCTATGGGCGGATCAGGCGCCTGTATCTTGCGCGGATTTTCGCTTTGAAGAAACGCCCTTCACCGCTTGTGAAATTGATCTGACCCGCGCTCAGATGCGGCTCTTTCTACGCGATGGTGCGGGCGAGATTTTTGGTTCTTTCCTCAATGTGGCAGACAGCTTACCTGAAAATCAGGTTTTGGCCTTTGCGATGAATGGCGGGATGTATCACCCTGATCGCCGACCTGTCGGTCTTTATGTTGAGCAAGGCCAAGAGGAGATGCGGATCATAACATCTGACGGGCCAGGTAATTTTGGCCTTCTGCCAAATGGCGTTTTCTGCCTGAATGCAGGGAAGGCCGCGGTGATTGAGGCGCGCAACTTTGAAGCCGCGCCACCCGTTTGCGAATATGCGACACAATCTGGCCCGATGTTGGTGATTGATGGTGCGTTGCATCCCGCCTTTTTGCCCGACAGCACATCGCGATATATTCGCAACGGCGTTGGCGTTCGGATGGAGGGGACATATGTCGTGGCGGTGATTTCTGATGCGCCTGTCACATTCCACCAATTTGCCCGCGTGTTTCAGGATCATTTCGCCATCAACAACGCGCTGTTTTTGGACGGAAACGTATCCCGCTTCTATGCACCGCAATTGGGGCGCGCGGATTTCGGTTTGCCCCTTGGGCCGATCTTAGGGGCTGTGGTTGACGCGCAAACAGGCCTAGAGTAACGCGACCCCTCTTGGATTTTGGAAGGATCACGCATGGCACGGCGCAAACGGGGACGCGACATTTCAGGCTGGTTGATTGTCGATAAACCTACGGGGGTGAGTTCCAACTTTGTGGTGAACAAAGTGAAATGGGCGTTGGATGCGAATAAAGCGGGCCATGCAGGCACGCTTGATCCTGAGGCGACAGGTCTCTTGGCGGTGGCGCTTGGCGAAGCAACCAAGACGGTGCCTTACATCACCGATGCCCTCAAAGCCTATGAGTTTGAAGTCACCTTTGGCGCGGCGACCAATACTGATGATGCCGAGGGCGAGGTGACCGCGCGCTCTGAGTTGAGGCCGAGTGATGACGACATTCGTGCGGGCCTAGCCACGTTTCGGGGGCATATCACGCAAATTCCGCCGCAGTATTCAGCTGTGAAAATAGATGGCCAGCGCGCCTATGCCTTGGCGCGCGCGGGCGAAGATTTGGAACTATCCGCGCGACCGCTTTACGTTGAGACGCTTGATCTGGTTTCGCGCAAAAACCCTGAGTCTGCTGTCTTAGAGATGGTCTGCGGCAAGGGTGGTTATGTGCGCGCGATTGCGCGCGATTTGGGTGCCGCATTGGGCTGTTACGGCCATGTTGCGTGGTTGCGCCGTCTGTGGTCGGGGCCTTTTGACTTGGACGATGCTGTGAGCTTGGAACAGGTTGAATTGGCCGCAAAAACCACGGCGCTTGATGCGGCTCTCTTGCCACTCGAACATGCGTTGGACGGTTTGCCACATTTGCGCGCAACCTCAGAAGGCGCGCAGCGCCTGCGGGTTGGAAACCCTGGGCAGGTGATGGATGCTGCACCCAATTATGGTGATCAAGCATGGGCCAGTTTTGAGGGGCGGCCTGTTGCCATTGGGCGGTATATGGGGGGCGAGCTGCATCCGAGCCGCGTGTTCAACCTGTGATCCGCCGCGCGTTCCAAAAGGGTGATGCCGCGTCAGAGGCGGTCTATTCCGATTGCGAGGCCTATCGCTATAGCCTCACGCGGATTTGGGAGGGGGACGGCCAGCGCGTGGGGTTTGTGATGCTGAACCCCTCCACCGCGACCGAGACGCAAAACGACCCCACAGTCGAGCGCTGCGAACGCCGTGCGCGCGCGCTTGGGTTTGGCAGCTTCACAGTGGTGAATATTTTCGCATGGCGCGACACAGACCCCCGCGCGATGCGTGCCGCCGCTGATCCGATTGGGCCTGCCAATGATGATGCCATTTTAGAATGCGCAACTGCAGCGCATCAGATCATCTGTGCATGGGGGGCGCATGGGGCGTTTTTGGGGCGGGGGGCGCAGGTGGCGGCATTGCTGCGCCAAGTTGAAAAACCGCTTTACCATTTGGGATTGTCGAAGGAAGGTCATCCCAAACACCCGCTCTATATTCCCTATTCGACCACGCCAATTTTGTGGAATTGATCTTGGAGGCACCGATGGACAGCGCGATTTCAGGTTTTGTGAAGGAACAAATCAAAACCAACGGGATCACGCTTTCAGTGCATCATGGCGGTCATGGTGCGCCCTTGATTTTGCTGCATGGCTATCCTCAAAACCATATGTGCTGGTCAAAAGTCGCGCTCGATTTGGCCCGCGATTTTCATGTGATCATCCCTGATTTGCGCGGCTATGGTGAGAGTGAAGTTGTCGCCGCCGATGAAGAACATCGCATGTACTCCAAGCGTGAGATGGCTTTGGATGTGGCGGGCGTGATGGATCATTTCGGCATCGAAAAGGCCCATATTGCGGGGCATGATCGCGGCGCACGCGTGGCCTATCGCTTTGCTTTGGATCATCCTGATAGGCTTGAGCGTTTGGCGATTTTGGAAATCGTTCCGACCGTTGATTTTTGGGCGGCATGGGATGCGGAATTGGCGATGAAGGCCTATCACTGGACGTTCCTGGCGCAGCCCGCCCCTTTGCCCGAGCGGATGATCGCGACAGATGGGCCGGCCTATATGGATTGGACATTGGCCTCGTGGACATATGCCAAAGATCTAAGCGCCTTTTCTGACGCGGCTTTGGCCGCCTATCGCGCCCAAGCGGCTGATCCTGCGCGCATTGCAGCAATGTGCAACGATTACCGCGCGGGCGCATTTTTTGATCGCGGATTGGATGCAGAAGATCGGGCGGCGGGTCGGATGATCACGGCGCCTCTCTGCTTTCTCTGGGCTGAGGCAGGCTTTCCCGCGCGCACGGGTGATCCTTTGGGGATCTGGCGGGCATGGGCGGAAAACGTGACGGGGCAGGCCGTGGCCAATACAGGCCATTTCATGCCCGAAGAACAGCCCGAGGCGGTTTTGGCCGCCTTACGGGCGCATTTTCTTTAGGACATGCCGCCAATTGCGCGCAGATGGATATTGTCGGGATTTAGGCCCGTTATCTGACCCAGGGCTAGGGCGAGATTGCCATCAAGATAGACATCTGTCCTGCCATCTATTTCACGCAGTTCAAGGCTTGGGTCAGGGTTTGTGGTCGGATCATAGAGAAGTTCAATCCGATCCTCTTGAGGGTCGAAGTCTAGGATATGTGCGGCGGTGCCTGCCTGTTGCAGCAAGGGTGCCGCGATAATTAAATCTGCGCCACTGCCCGCGAATACGGTATCGCCCGCGCCTGCGATGATGGTGTCGTCACCCTCATCGCCTGATAAATCGTCAGCGCTGCCCCCTGCGGCCTCATCAACGATCCCGTCAATGCCATCATTGCCAGCGCCGCCCAGAGTGAGATCATGACCTGCCCCGCCCGTGAGGCTGTCATTGCCGAGGCCCGCGAGAATGATGTCATCGTCTTCACCGCCGAGAATGTAATCATCCCCCGTTTCACCGATCAGCGCATCATTGCCTTCGCCGCCGTCAATAAAGTCATTTCCCGCGCCGCCAAGGATACCATCATCACCGCCATCCCCAACCAACTCATCCGCACCTTCCCCGCCTTGGAGGATGTTATTGCCGTCATTTCCAAATATTGCATCATTGCCGAGGCCGCCTGTGATTGTGTCATTCCCATCGCTGCCCGTTATTGCATCGTTTGAGACGGGGCCAAGCTTGTCGGCCATGTCGGCGCGCGCCTCAACGGCGGGTGCGAGGCTTTCGTCAATCAAATCGGAGAGGCTTGGGTCTGGGGTATTGGCCTCTGGCAGATTAAGTGTTGGGGAAGAAACTGGCCCAGTGGGCGCAGGTGGCGTGTTCGGCCCAAGCAGATCAGGGAAACGCGGCGCAATGTCGGCGATGCTCACGCCATCGGGGAGATTAAATTCAAGGTCATCAACGGATAGGTCGGAGATGTCGCTGAGAAATGCAACCGGCATATCATTGACATAGAGCGTGATATTTCCAGGAAGGGTAGTGTTGTCATAGGTGACGCTCGGGGCGCTGCCCCAGTCGCCTGCTAAATTCACCACCAATTTATCGGCGCCGCGGGAGAAATCAGCGATTTCCGGAAGCTGATCGGAGCCATTGAGCGGATCAATGGACAGCGCGAATGTATCTGCACCGAAGCCACCAAACGCTACATCATCGCGATCTAAACCAATCAGGTCATCGCCCGTGCCGCCATATAGAACGTCCCGTCCCAAACCGCCGAGCAAAATGTCATCACCATCCTCGCCGAGAATTTCATCGTTACCATCGCTGCCGATCAATGCGTCAGGCTGTTCGCCCCCCATGATCAAAAACCCAAGCGGGGCAGAATTTAGGGTCAGGGGTGTGATCTGCGGATCATTTTCCGCAGGCCAGTCTTCGGCCTCATCCAATTGCAGGTCAAACATACCTGCAGCGGCATAGCCCGCCGCGATCAAACTGATCAAACCTGTAAGCGCAAGCATCACCCACTCCCGCACATTATGCGATACCCTCAAAAGATCACCGGATTTGCGTGATGTGGCGCGAACCTTGCCCTAATGGCAAAATTTGATGCTATGGCAGCAGCAGATGCGTGATGCCAAGCGCCGATGAACGGCGTATGGCGAGGCCCGAAGATGCCATAAATCCCCGCGGTTTTGGATGAAAATTTGCGCTCAAGGTTAACGGACCTGGGCGGCACAGATCAAAAAAGCCTTTTCATTTCCGCGATTCCCCCCTATGTGGCCGCAATCCATGGCGCTTGCGCTGTGGGGAAATGGCCTTGCTGGACGACATCCCGGCCTGTGCTGCAACCCTCTAATGTAAAGGAGAGCCCGATGTCGATTACTGCTGAAGAAAAGAACCGTTTGGTCAAAGAATTTGCCACCAAAGAGGGCGACACTGGTTCCCCCGAGGTGCAGATCGCGATCCTGACATCGCGCATCACTACGCTGACTGAGCATTTTAAAACTCACGCAAAAGACAACCATTCGCGCCGCGGCTTGCTTAAGCTTGTTGCTCAGCGCCGTAAGTTGCTTGATTATGTGCGTGGGAAAGACGAAGCGCGTTACCAGTCGCTCCTCGAGCGTTTAGGTATCCGCCGCTAATCTTTGCCTTTATCAGTTTGAAGCGCCCGCTGATCCCGTCAGCGGGCGTTTTTCATTTGATCATTGGATATTTCAGGCGCGATTTCTGTCTATGCTTTTCATATCGCACAATCTGCGCTATGTGGCGCGCATCTGAGACGTGACGCAACGACCCCGGCGCATGGGATGATGAAGGGGGTCGGCGGCAATGGGGCCGCCAATGAAACGGAAGACCCGAGAAGGCTTGGGAGTGCTTCCACACAGGAAATGATGATGTTCAACGAAGTGAAAAAATCGATTCAATGGGGCGAGGAAACCCTCACCCTAGAAACGGGCAAGGTTGCCCGTCAGGCAGATGGCACAGTGATCGCAACGCTTGGGGAAACCAGCGTTATGGCAAATGTGACCTTCGCCAAAGAAGCTAAGCCAGGTCAGGATTTCTTTCCGCTGACTGTGCATTACCAAGAGAAATACTACGCCGCAGGCAAGGTGCCTGGTGGCTTTTTCAAGCGCGAAGCGCGTCCTACCGAAAAAGAGACGCTGACCGCGCGCTTGATCGACCGACCCATTCGCCCCTTGTTCGTTTCGGGCTTCAAGCACGAAGTTCTCGTGATGTGTACGGTTCTCAGCCATGATTTGGTGAATGATCCCGACATCGTTGCGATGATCGCCGCTTCTGCAGCGCTGACCATTTCGGGCGTGCCTTTCATGGGGCCGATTGCAGGCTGCCGCGTTGGCTTTGAGGATGGGGAATACATCCTGAACCCGACCGTTGACGATATGCAGGGTCTGCGCAACAACCCCGACCAGCGTTTGGATCTGGTTGTGGCGGGCACCAAAGACGCCGTGATGATGGTTGAATCCGAGGCCTATGAACTGACCGAGGATGAAATGCTCGGCGCGGTCACATTTGCCCATGAGCAAATGCAGCCCGTGCTTGATCTGATCATTGATCTGGCAGAAGTTGCGGCGAATGAGCCGTTTGATTTCACCCCACCCGATTACAGCGCGCTGTATGAAAAGGTGAAGTCCTTGGGCGAAGCGCAGATGCGTGACGCCTATGCGATCCTTGATAAACAAGACCGCGTTGCCGCTGTATCCGCCGCAAAAGAAGCGATCAAAGCGCAGCTTTCCGAAGAAGAATTGGCAGATGAAAACCTTGGTTCGGCACTGAAGAAGCTGGAATCTTCGGTTCTGCGTGGTTCGGTTGTGAAAGACGGCAAGCGGATTGATGGCCGTGCCTTGGATGCGGTTCGTTCGATTGTCAGCGAAACGGGTCTTCTGCCCCGCACGCATGGCTCGGCGCTGTTCACCCGTGGTGAAACTCAGGCCTTGGTTGTGACCACGCTTGGCACAGGCGATGATGAGCAATTCATCGATGCGCTGCATGGCAATTTCAAAGAAAACTTCCTGCTGCATTACAACTTCCCCCCCTATTCTGTGGGCGAGGTTGGGCGTGTTGGCTCACCAGGTCGCCGTGAAATCGGCCATGGTAAGTTGGCTTGGCGTGCGTTGCAGGCGGTTCTGCCTGCGCCAACCGATTTCCCTTACACGATCCGCGTTGTTTCTGAGATCACAGAGTCGAACGGGTCTTCCTCAATGGCTTCGGTCTGTGGTGGTTCCCTGTCGATGATGGATGCAGGCGTGCCGTTGAAAGCCCCTGTTGCGGGCGTAGCCATGGGTCTGGTCTTGGAAGAAGATGGCTCCTACGCTGTTTTGACCGATATCCTTGGTGATGAAGATCACCTTGGCGACATGGATTTCAAAGTGGCAGGCACTGAAGCGGGGATCACCTCGCTGCAGATGGACATCAAGGTTGCAGGGATCACCCCTGAAATCATGAAAAAGGCGCTTGCGCAGGCGAAAGCAGGGCGGATGCATATCCTTGGCGAAATGGCCAAGGCATTGTCTTCGGCCAATGCGTTCTCGGCACATGCCCCACGCATTGAGACCATGCAAATCCCAACCGACAAGATTCGCGACGTGATCGGGTCTGGCGGTAAAGTGATCCGCGAGATCGTGGAAACCTCGGGCGCCAAGGTTGATATCAATGATGATGGCATCATCAAGATCGCAAGTGCGAACCAAGACGCCATCAAAGTGGCTTATGATATGATCTATTCCATCGTAGCTGAGCCTGAAGAAGGCAAGGTTTACAAAGGCAAAGTTGTCAAAATCGTTGATTTCGGTGCTTTCGTGAATTTCTTCGGCAAGCGCGATGGTCTCGTTCATGTCAGCCAGATCGAAAACCGCCGTCTGAACCATCCAAGCGATGTTCTTCAGGAGGGCCAAGAGGTCTGGGTGAAGCTCTTGGGCTTTGACGACCGCGGCAAAGTGCGTTTGGCCATGAAAATGGTTGACCAAGAGACTGGCGAAGAACGCAGCGAAGAAGAAGCATCAGCGGAGTAAGCCCCGCCTGAGACTAAGAAAACCCCCGCAGCCTTGGTTGCGGGGGTTTTTACCAAGGCGTCACTGACGCAAATGTTAACCGCCCCAATGCGTGATGTTCTTGTGTCACTAGGGGCAGTTGCGGCATATTTCGGCTAATAAATTGGCCCCATAACGATGGATTTTGCTATGGATCGCAGACAGTTTCTTGCAGGCAGCGCCGCTTTTCTTGCGACCCCAGCCGTGGCACAAGATGCCGTAGGCTTTGACGAGACGATTGAGCGCCCCGAACCACAAGGCCCAAACCCGTGGGGGTTACATCCCCGGCTGATGCCGACACGGATTGTGCATAAGGGTGGCATGGTGCCAGGTCATGTGCATGTCGACCCGATTGCAAAATATCTATACCACATTCTCGATGATGGCACGGCTATGCGCTATGGCGTGGCTGTTGGCCGTTCGGGCCTGCAAGCGCCTGGGCAATATACGATCCGCCGCAAGGTTGAATGGCCCAGTTGGCAACCGACAGCCGCGATGATTGCGCGCGAACCAGACCTTTACGCAGAATTTGCAAGCGGTGTCCCCGGTGGGCCAGAAAACCCATTGGGTGCGCGCGCGCTTTATCTTTATGACGGGGATCGTGACACCTATTTGCGCATTCATGGCACGCCACAGCCTTGGTCAATTGGCACCAGCGCGTCATCGGGCTGCGTGCGTATGGTCAACGCGCATGTCATCGAGCTTTATGAAAAATTGCAGATTGGAACGGTCGTGCATCTGCACAGACCGAATTACGCCATCACAGGCAACGGCACTGCCGCGTAAAATAAAAAGCCCCCGAGTGTCGGGGGCTTTTTTGATTAGCTTGGCTGTTTCGTGGTGCGCAGGTAAGGCAATTTCACATCAATCTCGCCAAACTTTTCACGCGCTTGATCGTCATTGAGCGAGAGGGCCACGATCACATCTTGGCCATGTTGCCAATTTGCAGGTGTTGCAATTGGCTGTCCGAAGGTGGCTTGCAACGCATCCAGAGCGCGCAAAACTTCGGCAAAATTGCGCCCAACCGACATGGGGTAGGTCATGATCACTTGCACCTTCTTGTCAGGCGAAATGATGAAGACCGAGCGCACGCTTGCACTATCTGCGGCGGTGCGACCATCGGGCAGGTAGGCCTCGGCTGGCAGCATATCAAAGGCTTTGGACACGGTCAGATCAAGGTCTGCAATGATTGGAAATTCGGCCTTGGCGGAAGCAAAGCTTTCAATGTCTGATTTCCATTTGCCATGCTCTTCCACGCTGTCCACGGAAAGGCCAATAACTTTGGTGCCGCGCTTGGCCCATTCTGCGCCAAGCTGCGAGACTGCGCCGAATTCCGTGGTGCAGACGGGTGTGAAATCTTTGGGGTGAGAGAATAAAATGGCCCATTGATCGCCAATCCAATCATGGAATTTAAAGGTGCCATGATCGGTGGTCAGTTCAAGATTGGGGACAATGTCATTGATACGTAAGCCCATGGGGGAGGTTCCTTTTTTGCCGTTACCCCCTCGATATAGGAAAGCTACCTCGCGCCTTACAGACCCAATCTTTAGAATTATTCTAATTATGGCATGGCAAAGCGCCGCAGTTCCTAGAACGGGTTTTTCGCACGAAAGGTCATGCTACGCCCGCCATCAGGGTGGCGCAGACGCAGGGTTTCTGCGTGCAACATGAGACGCGGAAAGTCGCGTGCAGGCCCTGTAGCATAGAACGGATCGCCCAAAATTGGATGTCCCAATTCCCGCATATGGACACGCAATTGGTGCGAGCGGCCCGTTTGGGGGAACAGCCGCATCCGTGTGCTTGTCTCGTCATGCCGCAAGACCTTCCATTCCGTCACCGCTGCGCGGCCCGTCTCGTGGCAGACTTTTTGCAAGGGGCGGTTTGGCCAATCCACAATCAGGGGCAAATCAATCACGCCCTCTTTGCGGTCAACTTGGCCCCAGACCAAGGCGAGGTAGGATTTCTTCATCATCCGCTTTTCAAATTGCAGCCCCAAATGGCGCTGCGCAGCGGGGGTGCGCGCGAAGACAATCACGCCAGAGGTATCCATATCCAGCCGATGCACCAACAGGGCCTCAGGAAAGGCGGCTTGAAGGCGGGTGATCAGGCAATCCTTCAGATGATCCCCCTTGCCTGGAACAGATAAAAGACCAGCGGGCTTATTGACGACCAGCAGTTCATGATCCTCATGGATCAATTCAAGGGGCGTGTTTGGGGGGCTGTAGACGAATTCGGTCATGGGAGGCTTAGGGATGATCGCGCGTAATCAAACGCCATGCTGACCAAATCGCGCTGCCAATGAAAAACCCACCCGCAATGATGCCAATCTCTGCCATTGCGGGGCCAGATGGCAGGCCGCGATACGCGACAGCACCGCCAAGCGCGGCCACACCCACCAAGGAAAAGCAGAAGCGAAACCAAAGCTCGGCACGATCGGGCCCGAATTTGCGCTTTTTGCTCATGGGTTTGGCCCTTCTATTACACATCCATCGTAACCGATGATGATTTCGCCTGAGAACGCATCTGCACAGGCCGCGCGCCAGTGATCGGCTGTGATCTCGGGGTCATCTGCGGGCACAAGGTGGTGCAGGGCCAGACGCGGCACGCCAGCAGCTTGTGCAATTTCGGCAGCATCACGCGCCTCTGTATGGGCGCGCACAATATGCGCTTTGAGTTTTGCCCCATCGCCCGTGGTGCGGGCGACCAAGCGATCCACCCCTGCCTCAAGCATGGCTTCGTGGATCAAGAGATCACATCCACGGGCGAAATCGGCCAAAGGTGGGAAATATGCGGTATCGGCTGAAAAACAGACTGACCAGTCAGGGCTGTCAAAGCGTAGCGCAAAGCAATCAAGAATGGGGGGGTGATCAACCCGCAACGCGCGCACCACTAGGCCATTTGGCAGATTTGCCACGATGCCCTCATCATATTCGGTGATCGTCACCAACCCACGCAAATCGGGGCGGCCCTCATCATCAATGCGTAGGTCAATATCGAAAGCGAGGGACGCAAGGAACCCTTCCCATACTGCGCCAATGCCTTTGGGGCCGTAAACATGGACAGGGGTGGCAAGGCCAGATGTCCAAGCGGTGTGGATCAATCCACCCAATTCCAAAATATGGTCTGAATGAAGATGGGTGATGAAAATCAGATCAAGCGATTTGAGCGAAAGCCCTGTCTGCACAAGCCCCTTGGACACACCAAGTCCGCAATCCACAACACAGCTGCGCCCTGCAATCTCAAGCAAGCTAGAGGTGGGCATTGGGCCATTGGGGCGAATTGCAGGCCCGCCTTTTACACCCATAAGCACGACTTTGTTGGACATGAGAGCGCCCTTTCGCCTGTTCACGCCCCTGCCTAGCCAAGCAGGGCGTGAATGGAAAGCGGCCAGTTGATCAGATGCGCAGGAATGTTTGCGCGATACGCGGCAAGAGGCCTTCAAATTTCAGGCGCGCATCAGTGGCAATCAGACAAATGCAATCTTCACCCGCCTCAGCCACAGGGGTGTGGTTCATGGTTTCATCACCAATTTCGATGTCACCACGCCCGAAACGGTCGGTTTCATCACGATAGGCCCCTTGAAGCACCAAGGTCATTTCGGTTCCGCGGTGTGTGTGGCGGGGCATCGCTTGGCCCGCTGGAATGAACAAAAGCCGCGCGGTGGCGTCCTTGCCTTCGCTGATAATCGCTTGCTTGCAGCCCATTCCAATCGGGCGCCATTTCACATCTGCCAGATCGCACCCAATCATATCGCGCAGCGGGGCAGGGAAAATGCCATCTTCTGGCCGAGTGTGATTTTGCGAGCTGGCCGCTTCTGATGCGGCGTTTTCATTGATAAGGCTCAGGGTTTTGGAAAGGCTTTCCTGTGCAAGGGGGGCCTCGTCCATTTCGTCTAGGATGCAGCCGCCAACCGCATCAAAGGCATGCAGCCTTGCGCGGGCGTCATCACTGAGCGAGACATGAGTGGCGACAACAAGATCGAAAGCCGCAGGCAAACTGCCTGCTGCGTAGCCGATCAAAAAGTCGTCACTGATATGGTGTTTTACTTCGGTCATTTGGTCGCTTGGCTCATATTATGACGCAATCTCTCTAGCGCCAACCTAATTCTCGATTTGATCGTGCCAAGGGGCAGGCCTGTTTCCGTTGCAATCTCGCCATGGCTGAGATCCCCAAAATAGGCTTTTTCGATCAAAACTCTTTGTTTCTGAGGTAGTCTTTTAAGGGCTTCGGCCAGTTTGCGGCTCTCATGTTGGAGGGCAAGAACATCTTCTTGGTCGGGTTCTGCCTCTGGCCCCCATGGTAAATCTTCTGGCTCTGGTCGTGCATATTTGCGCAACAGGTCAATCTTGCGGTTCCGCGCAATGGTGAAAATCCATGTCGCAACCGAGGCCCGTGCGGGATCAAACAGATGTGCCTTGCGCCACAAAGTGGCCATCACATCCTGCATGCATTCTTCCGCTAGCGCCTCATCCGCGCCTGACTTGATCAAAAAGGCCTTAACGCGTGGCGCGAAATGCCGAAACAAAGCAGCGAAGGCCGATTGATCACGATCTTGCGCAATCGCCATCACTTCGGCGATCCATTCGCAGGACTGCGCTTTGAGGGGGGGAGGGGTCAGCGGTTTTGACATCAGCGGTTCCGCATCAGCGGGGGCTGACTCATGCCGACCTTGCGCGCAATGTGCATCGCGAGGGTTACCTGCCGTCAAATTATGAACATCAAGGTCGAGCATAACACGGTTACGCGCAGGTTACAGGGTTGGATCAAAAAATTATCGTGAGGGCCGTCCGCCCTTCGAACTTTGACGCACGCTTAGAAAAAATTGAGGCAATTTTTAATCCAAGGCGCGACAGGGGGCGTAAACTTGGCTAGACAGAGAAAGAACACTAACAAGGAAAACATCCGTGCCATTTGAAACACCTCCCGCCCCCCCTCGCACTGTGGCCGTCATCGGGGGAGGGATCTCTGGGATGGGGGCCGCCTATTACCTTGCGCCAAATGCCAACGTAACCTTGTTTGAAGCGGAGCATCGCCTTGGAGGGCATGCCCGCACTGTGGTGGCAGGCCGCCACCGCGATCAGCCTGTTGATACGGGGTTCATCGTATTCAACTACGTCAACTATCCCAATTTGGTGCGTTTGTTCGAAGAGTTGAAGGTTCCTGTTGTCGAGAGTGACATGAGTTTTGCGGCCTCAATCGGGGGCGGGGCGATTGAATATGGCCTGCATTCGCTTAAGGCGCTCTTCGCGCAACGCAAAAACCTTATGCGGCCGCAATATCTGCGCATGTTGGCCGACATCATGCGCTTCAATGCGCAGGCGGCCAGTTTGGCCAATGACAGCTCACAAACCTTGGGCGAGTTCATGGATGAGTTGGGTATGGGCGCGTGGTTTCGCGATTACTATCTGACCCCAATTTCTGGCGCGATTTGGTCGACCCCAAAAGAGGAGATCATGGATTTCCCCGCCCAGGCCCTTGTGCGGTTTTTCCAGAACCACAACTTGCTGCAGGCGTCAGGCCAACACCAATGGTGGACTGTGCATGGCGGCTCTATTGAATATGTCACGCGGCTTGAGCGCGCGTTGAGCGAGCGTGGTGTGACCATCGTCACCAATGCAGGCGTGGACAAGGTCAAGCGCGTGGCGGGCGGTGTTGAGATCCGCCGCGATGGCCAATGGCAGCGCTTTGACGAGGTGGTCTTTGCAACACATTCTGATGACAGTTTGGCGCTCTTGGCGGATCCGACCGCGCAAGAACAAGCCGCCCTTGGCGCAGTCCGCTATCAGCCCAACGAAATGGTGTTGCACGCAGATCGCCGCGCGATGCCTTTACGCGAAGTCACATGGGCAAGTTGGAATTACACCGAGCGCGCAGGCCATAGCGGTGGCCCAATTGATCTGACCTATTGGATGAACCGCCTGCAACCCATCCCAAAATCTGACCCGCTGTTTGTGACATTGAACAGCCGCGGTGAAATTGCAGATGATTTGATCTATGACACAGCAACCTTCCGTCATCCCGTTTATGATTTGGCCGCATTAGCTGCGCAAGGCACAGTGCGGGCCATGAATGGCACCGGAAATACTTGGTTCTGCGGGGCGTGGATGAAAAATGGGTTCCATGAGGACGGGTTGGCCAGTGCGATTGATGTGGTCAATGCCATGGCCGAACGGGATCGCATGGTCGCGGCGGCCTGACGGGAGAAAGCAGTGTCATCATCGGTGGATTATATCGCAGGCGAAACGTTTCATGGCCGCAGGGGCGCTGTGGAAAATGCGTTTCGATATTCCATTGATTACGTGATGCTTGATGCAGAGGCGGATGATCTGATTGCCCCCGCATTGTTTGGCCGGAACAAGGGAAATCTTGCGGCCTTACGGGATCTTGACCATGGCGGTGCGCCCAAAAACGGAGCGGGGGCCAGTTGGGCGCGCGCTGTTTTGGCCGCGCATGGATTGGCCGAGCAGACCCAAGGGCAACTGATGCTTTTGGCGCAGCCGCGTCTCTTGGGTCATGTGTTCAACCCTGTCAGTTTTTGGCTGGCCTATGATACCCAAGCGCGCCTGCGCGTTGTTATTGCCGAAGTGTCTAATACTTTCGGTGATCGGCATTCCTATCTTTGCCATCGCGAAGATCTCGAGGAAATCACCCGTCACGATATTTTGCGGGCGAAAAAGATCTTCCACGTCTCGCCCTTCCAAGAAATTGAGGGCGGTTATGAATTCCGCTTTGATATTCGTGCGGATCGGGTGGGGATTTTCATTGATTATGCCACGGGGAATGAGGGGCTTTATGCCACGCTGACCGGCGCGCGCCGTCCGTTGCGCAATGGCGATATCTTGCGCGCCTTATGGCGGCGGCCTTTTGGATCGCGCAGGGTTTTGGGTCTGATCCATTGGCAGGCGCTGAAATTATGGATCAAGGGCGCGCCCTATCGCCCGCGCCCTGAGCCGCCCGAACGCGAGGTGTCTTGATGGTTAAGCGCAGCGCGCCCTTGGCGGGCTACGCAGTTTTTGCCGCCATGCTGTCGAGCGCGGGCCTGCCCATTTATATCCATGCCCCTAAATTCTATGTCGATGAATATGGCTTGGGCCTTGCGGCGCTGGGGGGCATCCTTTTTGGCTTGCGGTTGTCTGATGTGGTGCAAGACCCTGCTTTGGGATGGTTGGCACGCACCACTCGCGCCTATCGGGGGGGCATGGTGGCGGGCGCTGTGACGATCCTTGCCGCCTCCATGTATGGCCTCTTTGCCATTGCGCCCCCGATTGCCCCTATGTGGTGGTTTGCGCTGACCTTAATCGGATTATTCTCGTCTTTCTCCTTCCTCACGATCTGCTTTTACGCCGAGGGTGTGCAAACCGCCGAACGGCTTGGAAACGATGGTCATTTGCGCCTTGCCACATGGCGCGAAATGGGGGGGTTGTTAGGGGTATGCTTGGCGTCAGTTGCCCCGATTGCATTGGCAAGCTTCTTGCCCAACCCGTTTACGGGTTTTGCGATTGGCTTTGTGGGTCTTTGCGCCCTTGCCTATGTTTTGATGCGCCCTGACTGGGGGCAGGCGGCGGCGACACCACCAACCGCCTTTGGCACAATCTTGCGCGATCAGACGGCGCGGCGTTTGTTGGGCATTGCTTTGATCAATGCCGCCCCAGTCGCGGTGACCTCCACCCTTTTCCTGTTCTACGTTGAAGGGGTGTTGCAGGCCTTTGGATGGGAGGGGCCGCTTTTGTTATTGTTCTTCCTTGCTGCCGCGCTTTCCGCCCCATTTTGGACACGGGCCGCCATGCGCTTTGGGGCCAAGCCTATATTGTTGTTTGGTATGGCTTTGTCGATTTTGGCCTTCGCCTTCACCCTCGCTTTGGGGGCGGGCGATGTGGTCGCTTTTGCTTTGATCTGTTTGGCTTCGGGCATAGCGCTTGGGGCAGATTTGACGATCCTGCCTGCCATTTTCTCGCGTCATTTGTCCAAAATCGCACCCGAGGCGGGCGCAGCCTTCGGATTGTGGTCCTTCGCGACCAAATTCACCTTGGCCTTCGCCGCCGTTACCCTATTGCCCCTGTTGGAGGCCGCAGGGTTTGAGGCGGGTGCCACCAATCCCGAAGCGGCATTGTCGCGCTTGGTGCTGCTCTATGCGGCGGTTCCTTGCGCGCTCAAGCTGCTTGCGATCACGATTCTGAGCATCACACCTTTGCCAAAAGAACGCGCGCGCTAGGTTTACCTTCGCGAGAGAGATGGGGATTTTATGCGAGATTTTGCAGGAAAGACATATTGGCTTGTCGGCGCATCCGAAGGATTGGGTGCAGCCTTGGCTGAAAAATTATCTGGCGCGGGCGCGGAGGTGATCTTATCCGCCCGATCTGAGGCGCGGCTTAACGAGGTTGCGACACGCCTAAACGGCCCATCTCGGGTTGTGCCCATGGATGTCAGTGATGCGAAAAGCGTGGCCAAAGCCGCTAGGTATGTCGGCGATATAGATGGGATAGTCTATCTTGCAGGCGTTTATTGGCCGATGCATGCCAGCGCTTGGGATAGTGACCAAGTCTTGGCGATGATGGATATCAATGTCATGGGTGCGGCGCGCGTCTTGGGCCATGTCGTGCCGCAATTCGTGGCAAAGGATGCAGGTCATATCGTCATCACGGGCAGTCTGTCGGGCTTTCGTGGCCTCCCTTCGGCCACGGGCTATGGCGCATCGAAGGCAGCGGTGATGCATATGGCGGAATCCCTGCGTGTGGATATGCGGCGCAGCAATGTTGCAGTGCAACTGGTCAACCCTGGTTTCATCCGCACAAGGCTGACCGATAAGAACAATTTTGCCATGCCGTTCATCATGGACGCCGCCCCTGCGGCAGATATTTTCTTGCGCCATATGCGGCGCAAGAAATTCAGTTGCAGTTTTCCATGGGGCTTTGGCGCGTTTTTCAGGGTCAGTCAGTTCTTCCCCGATTGGCTTTATTACCGCATTTTCTAGGCGAGATGGTCGACCACAGACAGGCTTTGGGCAAGGGTTCCCACAACCTCCATCCAGTCGCGGACAAGCCCGATATCATGCGGCGCTGCGGACACGCCCGCAGGCACGGCCCCTGTGATTGCCGCTTTGACGGCCAGTGCGACAGGGGTTGAGACAAGCCGCGCCATCGCTGTGCCACGCGCATCGCCCCATGCATCCATCACATAGGTTTTGTGCCACTGCGCAGTTCCCGCGACCTCAGCCTTGAGAGAGACGCATAAAACAACTCGGTCTGGCTCATCTGCCTCATAGGAATTTTCGCGCCAGAATTGGTCAGACATCTCGCGCAGCCGCGCATCGCCCGCCGCCCCCTCGAGGGTTTCTATTTCGCGGAACACGGGCGCCCATGCCTTAGACCACCCATCAAGCCGCAAAGTGCCGCGCACAAAGCGCTGCACATTCCAATTGGTTTCAAACCCGTATTCGGCCATGAAAGGCAGGCTATCGCGGTTTGGATAGACCTCAAATTCCTGTGGCGTTTCAAGGGGTGCGGTGTAGTGCGAAATCGCATCCCAAGGCCGCGAGACGTTCAATTCTTTGCCATCGGCAATGGAACGCGAAGGCGACCGCAGTGCTTTGAGAACGCCAAGCGGCGACCAGCTGAATTTGTAGCGAAACGGGTTCGGGATTTTGGGAATCCCGCCGCAGTAAGAGATGAAATCATGCGCATTTTGCGGGTCAAAAGCAGCACTGTTGCGATAGTCATGCATAAGGGCATGGGCCATCAAATGGTCAATGCCAGGGTCAAGGCCCACTTCATTGATCACGCGAACCCCAGCCTTGCGTGCCGCCTCATCCAATGCGCGCATTTCAGGTGCGATATATGAGGAGGAGACAAAATGTGCCCCTGCCGCAATCGCCATTGTGGCAAGCGGCACATGCATATCGGCAGGCAGCATTGAGATTACCACATCGCCCTTTTTCGTGGCTTCGGTGAGGGCTGCTATATCAAACGCGCGGATGTCTTTTGCGATATCCCCCACAGCGGCCTTAGCTTTGTCGACACTGCGGTTCCACACGACCACATCGCCTTCGGTTTCAATCAGATGGCGCAGGCCTGGAATGGAGGACAGACCTGTTCCACACCAATGAATTGTCATGATCTAAACTCCCTTAAACTTGTGCGATATGGTGGTCAAAGCGGGCCTTGGCGCGGCCCCACACGCCTTGGGTCAAATCCCCTAACCCGTGCAAAGATGGCAAAAGCTGCGCGGCGTAATCTTCCGAACTTTCTAGCGGCAAGAGAGAGGGTAGATTGTCAATCGCCGTGACATCTAATGGTGGCGCATCATGCACCCGCAACGCAGGTTCCCCCCATGTGGTGACATGATCATAGACCTTGATGGGCGAGAAATCGGAACTTGGATCGCAAGCAATATCCCCAATGACGCGCAATGTGCGCGGGGCCTCTTTGGCGCTTTGCGGCACAAATACGGGCACAGAAGGATCCGCGAGAATGCAATTGAGAAACATTTCATGATCCAGAATTTCTGGGAATGGCCCGCCTGAGGCCGTTTCTGCCATGTCCCAAGCAGTCACTGGAATACCAAGTGCCGCGCAAAGATCGCGCGCGCCTGTCCCGACCCGCCCCAAGGCACCGATGATGATGGCGCGGGGCAGATCAATTGCTGTCATCTCACGCTGCAATTCGGCAATCAAAGTGTCTTTGTTGGGATAGCCTTGGATCGGCCCCATGACGTTGGGTTGTGCAATAAGTGCCTTCAGCGACAATGCCGCGCCCGCGAACCCCGCCCAATATCCAAAGGCGGCTACACGGCGGCCATTTTCATCGACCAGATATTCCAAATCGTAAAGCGTGCCGCCGCCCGCCTTGAATCGTTTCAACAACCTTTGTCCTGCAGGTTGGCCCTTATAGGCATGTCCGAACATGATGTGACGATGGTGCAGGGGTTGATCGGTTTCTGGCAATTCTTTGAGGCCGAAGATGATCGCATCTTGGGGGGCATCAGCCCATGAGGCAAAGGGTGCGGTTGCACAGCCTGCCTTGATATACCCCTCCAAAGGGATCACGCGCGCAGGGCTTTCTTCAACCGTAATTTTCATGCCTTTGGCGATCAGTGCGGCAGCGCCTTCGGGGGTTAGTCCCACCCGCTCCTCGCTTTCGCGTTCTTCGGCGCGCAGCCAGATATGTGTCATGCCCTCTTCCTTCCAAATGCGGGTCTGTCTTTAGGCGAGCCAGCTTTTTGCGGTAACCGCGCTTTTGGCACAAAAGCGCATATGCGCGGGCGAGTTGCAAGACGGCGCATCATCGTATCTGCGGCGGTGTTATTGTGTTTTTTATGCCTCTTTTTAGGGAATTGTGGGGCCGTTTGGTGTGCCGTGTCGCAGAAAACTTGCCCCATTTTGGTGCGGGCCGCAAATTTGCGACAAGAGGGGTTTCTTGGGGTTTTATGAAAAATGAAGATGCGGCACATAGTGATGCTTGGGGCTTTTGGCCTTTGTCCGATCATGGCCACGGCCCAACCTGCGGGCGAGATGGAGGCGGCGCGCGAGATATTGTTAGAACTGCAAAGCCGATCTTTCGCGGAGAATCGTGAATATTGCTGCTATATTGGCCTGATGCCCGATGGCACCTATATGGCGACCGAGGTGACACGGGGGACATCGGATTCCTGTCTGTCGCGTGGGGATGAAAGCCGCTTTGTCGAGGTTACGGCATCCTTCCACACCCATGCAGGCTATGATCCTGATGCCGATAGTGAGGTGCCGTCCGTTGAGGATCTCGCGGGCGACATAGACGAAGGCGTCAATGGATATGTCGCCACACCGGGGGGGCGGCTATGGTTCAATGACTGAGGGGATGGGGTCGCCTATCTGATCTGTGGGCCGAATTGCATGGGCCAAGATCCGCGTTATCGTGAGGATGTCTCAGATCAAATCCAAGACAGCTATAGTTTGGACGAATTAGAAGATCGCCAATCTGGTTGGTAGGCTCAAAGAAAAAAGCCGCCCCAAAAGAGGGCGGCGTTTTTCATTAGATCATAAGCTCTTGCGCTTGGCTTAGCCCTGACGGGCTTTGAAGCGGCGCTGCGTCTTGTTGATCACATAGACGCGGCCCTTGCGGCGCACGACGCGGCAATCGCGGTGACGCTGCTTGAGCGAACGGAGCGAATTCTTGACCTTCATGGGTCTTCTCCTTCTCGCGGCGCGGCGGTGCGCCTTTGTTCGTTTGGCACGGGATTGTGCCGATGGTGGGCGGTACTGGGATCGAACCAGTGACCCCTACGATGTCAACGTAGTGCTCTACCGCTGAGCTAACCGCCCGATGTCCTTACGGATCGCACCGCTTGTTCCACGCGGCCTTAAGGTAAAGCCAAATGAAACAGAAAAACGGACGTCACGAGCCAAGCCCGTTCCGCAGTAGCGCGGTCTTTAAAAGGAATCGCGGGGCGGTTCAAGGGCTTTTGGTATTTTCCAGAACTGGGCTATATCCAACACATGAGAAACGCACAAAATAGCAGTCCCGCCTATGATTTGACCTTGCCAGAGGTGCATCTGGCCCCTGTTGTTGTGGCTTCGCCGCATTCTGGTGATGTCTATCCTGCAGAGTTTCTGGGCGCGATTGATATTGATCCCCACCAAATCCGCAGTTCCGAAGATGCGTTTGTGCATCTTTTGGCGGAACGCACTGCTGAATTTGGGGTTCCGTTTTTAAAGGCTCGATTTCCGCGTGCCTATGTTGATCTCAATCGCAATGCGGATGAATTGGATCCCGCTGTCATCTTCGGGGTGGCGCGGGGGGCGGCATCGCCACGCATTGCGGCAGGGCTTGGGGTGATTCCGCGCGTGGTGGCCAATGGGCGCAGCATTTATCGCGGTAAGATCACCCTCGCTGAGGCTGAGGCGCGTCTGGCCCGTGTTTGGCATCCCTATCACGCCTGTCTGAGTGATTTGATGGCTGCGGCGCGCGCGCAATTTGGCCGCGCCATTTTGCTGGATATGCATTCCATGCCCCATGACGCCTTGGGCGCAGCTTTGGTGGGCAGCAAAAGTAAGCGCCCCGATCTCATTATAGGGGATCGGTTTGGTGGTGCCGCAGATCGTGAGATTGTTGATCTTGTCCATACCGCCTTTGAAGAGCAAGGGTTCACTGTGGCGCGCAACACGCCCTTTGCAGGGGCGTATATTGCCCAAGCCTATGGCAAGCCGAGCCGCGGGCTTCATGCTGTGCAAATCGAAATTGACCGCGCTCTTTATATGGATGAGGCGGCGATTGCCCAAAATGATGGGTTCGAAGATACCCGTATGCGGGTCACAGCGGCTTTGGCTCAGGTCATTGAGGCCTTTAAGGAAACTGACGCGCAGCCCCTTGCCGCTGAGTGATCATCGCAGCGCGCGGCCCTTTACGATCGCTTGATCGCCAAATTTTTTGCGAATTTCATCCGAGGCGCGTTCCGCTTGGAAGCGTTTGGCCTCTTGTGGGTCAAGCAGATTGCCTGCGCGATCCCCCTGAGCTTCGGGGATCAAATCCCCCAGCCCCAAACCGATCAGTCGAAAGGGCGCAAATTTCAGATTAGCCGCAAGCAATTGCGCGGCTTGCGCATAAATGCGGTCTGCCATTTGCGTGCCATCGGGCAGAGCGGTCTGGCGGGTCAGCGTTTTGAAATCATGGGTTTTCAATTTCAATACCACAACACGCCCTGCAAGCCCCTGCGCCTTTGCGCGTGCCGATAGCTTTTCTGCCAGACGCCAGATATGTCCATCGAGCAAATCAGGATCACGGAGATCATTGGGAAAGGTGGTTTCGTTTGAGATTGATTTCACCTCGCGCGTAGCCGAGATTTTGCGGTTGTCCCGTCCGAAAGACAAATCATGCAGTCGCGCGCCCCATGCGCCGAAACGTGCGATCAATTCATCTTTGGGCCAACGGCGCAGATCACCGATTTTGTGAATGCCCGCCGCCTGCAAATTCGCCTGTGCGGCTGCGCCAATTCCCCACAGCATCGACACGGGCTTTTGGGTCAAGAAATCTTGTGTTTCCGCTTGGCCAATCACCGCAAAGCCCTGTGGCTTGTCGAGGTCAGAGGCGATTTTGGCCAGAAATTTATTATGGCTGAGGCCAATCGACCCCGTCAGCCCCAATTCGGTTTTCATTCGTTTGACCAAGCGCGCTAACATCACAGCGGGCGGGTGACCATGCAATTTGCCCGTGCCCGAGAGATCCAAAAAGGCCTCGTCAAGGGATAACGGCTCAATCGCGGGGGTCAGTTCGTTCATCAATGCGCGAATTTCGCGCGAGACTGCCGCGTAATGCGACATCCGCCCCCGCAGCACCACCGCGTCAGGGCAAAGTTTAAGAGCCTGAAACATCGGCATGGCAGAGCGCACGCCACGGATGCGGGCAATATAACAGGCAGTTGAGACGACACCACGCCGCCCGCCACCGATGATTAGGGGTTTATCCGCAAGGTCGGGATTGTCCCGTTTTTCCACCGAAGCGTAAAATGCGTCACAATCCATATGCGCGATGGATAGATCGAACAGTTCAGGATGAGAGATCACATTTGGCCGCCCGCAGTCGGGGCAGCGGCTGCCTGCCTCAAACTCGCTCAGACAATCGCGGCAGAGGGCGGGCATGGGCGGCGCCCTTAGCCAATCTCCGCCAACACGGCGCGGGCGGCTGCAGCGGGGTCGGCGGCTTGCCAGATTGGGCGACCCACCACGATGTGATCGGCACCATCCGCGATGGCTTGGGCTGGTGTGGCAACGCGCTTTTGATCGCCAAGCGCGCTGCCTGCGGGGCGCACACCTGGGGTGATGATGAGGCGTCCTGCGGCCTCGGGCAGGGCGCGGATCATTGCGGCCTCCTGTGGTGAGGCGATAACCCCATCTGCGCCCGCTTCGAAGGCACGCGCAGCGCGGGTTGTGACCAGATCGGGAATGTCGCCTGCGGTGATCAGGCTTGCGTCTAAATCCGCACGATCCAGTGAGGTGAGGATGGTCACAGCCAGTATCTTGGTCTTGTGACCAGAAGCGCCTTCTTTTGCCGCGCGCACCACATGGGGATCACCATGCACAGTCAGAAAATCGAGGTCGAATTGGGCAAGCCCGCGCACCGCCGCTTCGACTGTTGCGCCGATATCGAATAGCTTCATGTCGAGGAAGATGCGCTTGCCGTGTTCGTCTTTCAGCTCTTGTGCCAACGCAAGCCCGCCGCCCGTCAGCATCCCCAAGCCGATTTTGTAAAAGCTGACTGCATTGCCAAGTTTGACGGCCAATTCTAAACCCGCCACCGCATGTGGCACATCAAGGGCAACAATCAAGCGGTCAGATGCAGCGGTCATTGGACGTCCTTATTCATGGGTTGGGCTCCAGTCCCGTGGTAGCGATGCTTGGCCCGTGGGTCAATTGCCCGACCAAGACAGCATTGACGCGCCCTTCTGCAAGCTTCATTCTCAAGATAGCTAAACTGGACGGAACGTCAGATCATGAAATTGTCGATTGAAGTGTCGCGTGACGATGCAAAGCCCGAACAGGGCCCTGCGCGTGTGGGGTGGTTTTTGACCGAAGAAAAAGGCGCAGTGCTTTTTGATGCGCCCGAACGCGTGGCCTCTCGCGGGGCCAACCGTGCGCATGCGAAATCAGCAGCGCGCTGCCCTGCCGTGGTTCAGATGGAAAGCCGCTACTTTATGGTGCGCTGCCCCTATGATCTGCATTTAGGATTTGGGCGTGACAAAGATGGGAAGGCCGTCTTGATCAATCGCGCAGGCACGAGCAGCGCAATCCGTGGCAATAAGATTGCCCAAGTGGTGACCTTGGTGTCCGAGGCGGAATGGCGCTATGCTGATCGCCCGACCATTCAGCTTGCGCTGCCCTACTGCTTCATTGCGGATGAGCCCATCTATCTGACTCAACTTGCCGCTTTTGCCCACTACCGCACAGACCCCCTTCCGGGCACGATTTTTGGGGGGCGGTTTCCGCTGCATATTTGGCCGCGTCCGCTGATGTGGGCGTTCGAATGGCACCAAACGGAGAAATATTTGGTGCTGAGGCTGGGGGAGCCTCTATTTTATGTCCAGTTGGAAACCCATGACCCCGCCCGTGCAGTTAAATTGGTTGAGGCGGCCCGCACAGCGGAATTGATGGGGTATATGAATGAGCTTGCCGCAGTGACGAATTGCGTCAACCAAACATTCTCGCGCTTTGAGGCGGCGGAGCGCTTGCGGCCCGCAAAACTTTTGTCAGAACGCATTCGCGATTGAGCCTTAACCCTTGAACAAGGCGCGCTGACCTCCCAAGTTTAAAGAGAAGGCCCGAAAGATGCATCATGCCGCAAAGCGGGTGGTGTGAGACGGGTGCTTAGATGAAGGAGACAGACGATGAACTTTGAAAAGTTCACAGACCGTGCGCGCGGGTTCATTCAGGCCGCTCAAACAGTGGCGCAGCGCGAAGATCACCAAAAATTGGCACCAGAGCACATGCTGAAAGCCCTGCTTGACGATGAGCAGGGTATGGCAGGCAATCTGATCACCAAGGCAGGGGGCGATGCGCGCGAAGTGCGCGCCGCTAATGATGCCGCCATGGCCAAATTACCCAAAGTCACAGGGGATGCGGGGCAGGTTTATATAGACAGCCAAACCGTAAAGGTTTTGGACGAAGCCGAAAAGCTTGCCACCAAGGCGGGCGATAGTTTCGTGCCTGTTGAGCGGATTTTGACCGCCTTGGCCCTTGTGAAATCGCCAGCGAAATCTGCGCTTGAGGCGGGCGGGGTCAATGCTCAATCCCTGAACGCTGCGATCAATGACATCCGTCAGGGTCGCACGGCTGATACGGCCTCAGCTGAAGATGGCTATGAGGCTCTCAAGAAATATGCGCGCGATCTGACGCAAGCTGCGCGGGACGGGAAGATTGACCCGATCATTGGGCGCGATGAGGAAATCCGCCGCGCGATGCAGGTTCTCAGCCGCCGCACCAAGAATAACCCCGTTCTGATTGGAGAGCCGGGTGTCGGGAAAACCGCGATTGCCGAAGGCCTTGCCTTGCGCATCATCAATGGTGACGTTCCCGAAAGCCTGCGCGATAAGCGTTTGATGGCTTTGGATATGGGCGCGCTGATTGCAGGTGCGAAATATCGCGGTGAATTCGAGGAAAGGCTGAAGGCGATTTTGAAAGAAATCGAGGCTGCATCTGGTGAAATCATCCTCTTTATTGACGAGATGCACGTTCTGGTCGGGGCGGGCAAATCTGATGGTGCCATGGATGCGGCCAATCTGATCAAGCCTGCGCTTGCCCGTGGCGAGCTTCATTGCGTGGGTGCAACCACGCTCGATGAATATCGCAAATATGTTGAGAAAGATGCCGCTCTGGCGCGGCGGTTCCAACCTTTGATGGTCGAAGAACCTGGGGTGGAAGACACAATCTCTATCCTGCGCGGGATCAAAGAGAAGTATGAACTTCACCACGGGGTGCGGATCTCAGATGCGGCGCTTGTGTCCGCGGCCACCTTGTCGAAACGCTATATCACGGACCGATTCTTGCCCGATAAGGCGATTGACCTTGTTGATGAGGCTGCAAGCCGTTTGCGGATGGAGGTCGACAGTAAGCCCGAAGAATTAGACGCGCTTGATCGTCAAATCCTGCAAATGCAGATCGAAGCTGAGGCGCTCAAGAAAGAAGAAGACAGCGCCAGCCGTGAACGGTTGGAAAAGCTTGAGAAAGAATTGGCCAATTTGCAGGAGCAATCTGCGCAAATGACGGCACAGTGGCAGGGCGAGCGCGACAAGCTTGATGCAGCGCGCAAGCTGAAAGAGGCGCTTGATCAAGCGCGGGCTGAATTGGATCAGGCCAAACGGCGGGGCGATTTGGGTCGTGCAGGTGAATTGTCCTACGGGGTGATCCCTGATCTCGAGCGGCAATTGGCCGAGGCTGAGAATGCTGAAGAAGATGTCATGGTCGAAGAGGCTGTGCGCCCCGAGCAAATTGCCGCTGTGGTCGAGCGTTGGACGGGGATCCCCATGTCCAAAATGTTGGAAGGGGAGCGGGAAAAGCTTTTGCGGATGGAGGAGGAGCTTGGCCGCCGCGTCATCGGCCAGCGCGAGGCGGTTTCTGCCGTCAGTCGTGCGGTGCGGCGCGCGCGGGCAGGGCTTCAGGATGAAAATCGCCCGCTTGGGTCATTCCTATTCCTTGGGCCAACGGGTGTAGGGAAAACCGAATTGACCAAAGCCTTGGCTGAATATCTCTTTGACGATGATCAGGCGATGGTGCGGATTGATATGTCCGAATTCATGGAGAAACACGCGGTTGCACGTTTGATCGGCGCGCCTCCTGGATATGTCGGATATGACGAAGGCGGCGTTCTGACCGAAGCCGTGCGCCGCAGACCTTATCAGGTGATCCTCTTTGATGAGGTCGAAAAAGCACATCCCGAGGTGTTCAATGTCCTGTTGCAGGTCTTGGATGATGGTATCCTGACTGACGGCCAAGGGCGGCGCGTTGATTTCAAACAAACCTTGATTGTGTTGACGTCAAATTTGGGGGCGCAAGCGCTCAGTCAGTTGCCAGATGGTGGGGACATTGCGGGCGCCAAGCGCGATGTGATGGATGCGGTGCGGGCACATTTCCGCCCCGAGTTCTTAAACCGCCTAGACGATATGATTGTGTTTGATCGTTTGGGCCGTGCCGATATGGGTGGGATTGTTGAAATCCAGCTTGGGCTTTTGGCGAAACGCCTTGCTGCGCGTAAAATCACCGTTGATCTGGATGATGCGGCCAAGGATTGGTTGGCCTCCGAAGGATATGATCCTGTCTTCGGGGCGCGGCCCTTGAAGCGGGTCATCCAACGCAGCCTGCAAGACCGGTTGGCAGAGATGATCTTGGCCGGTGAGGTCAAGGATGGCGCGCGGGTTGTTGTCAGTGCATGCGCGGATGGCCTGATCATCGGTGACAGGGTGGCGGCCACAAATCGCCCCAAACCTGATGATGCCGTGGTGCATTAAGATCGAAGAAGGCCCCGCATCTTGCGGGGCCTTCTTTATGCGCAATCCGTGCTGCGGATTACATTGGAGGCATGATCACCTTGTCGATGACATGGATCACGCCGTTTGACGCTTCGATATCTGCGGTAACAACATTGGCGTCATTGACGATTACACCATTATCAAGGTCGATGGTGATATCTGCGCCCTGAACGGTTGCGGCAGTCATGTCATCAGAAAGATCCCCAGACATCACCGCGCCTGCGATGACGTGATAGGTCAGGATTGCGACAAGCTGATCACGGTTTTCTGGCAAGAGGAGGGTTTCAACTGTGCCTTCGGGCAGGGCGGCAAACGCTTCGTCTGTTGGTGCGAACACGGTGAGAGGGCCTTCGCCTTTCAGCGTCTCAACCAGACCCGCGGCTTCGGCAGCAGCCAGAAGCGTGGTAAAGCTGCCTGCGGCTGCGGCCGTGTCAACGATATCCTTCGAGTGACCCATTGCAAAAGCCGAAGTGGCAAAAGCTGCGGTTGTGGCAAGTGCAAGTGCAGTGCGTTTGAACATGGTTAGCCTCTTAATCAATATGGGGTTAAAGTTCAGGTTGCCGTCTCGCTGCGAAATGGATGCAAAAATAGAGATAACAATAATGCAGATGTGAATGCGCGTGACTTGACGCGCGGCGTATCGCGCCTAAGCGCGGCGCATCGCGCCTAAGCGCGGCGCATTTTGATCTTCCAATAAATTTGATGTGATTGCGTGTGAGCCTATGTGAATGGAAGTGCGATCACGCGTTGCAAACAGTTTCGTGAGATCGTGCAACAAGGCTTGGGAAATGGCGCATCTGCGTCCATGTTCTTCGCAAACCGTGACGACAGAAAGGGTAAGCTGATGGCAAGACGTTGGACAAATGATCTGAGCATTGCAGATGCCACGCCTTATGCGGCCTATATCAACCGCCGCCAAATCATGGCGAGTGCGGCAGGTTTGATTGGTGCAACCGCCCTTGGCCTTGGTCGGGCAAACGCGCAGGAGCTTATCCCGAATTCTTGGGAAGAGATTACCTCTTATAACAACTACTACGAATTCGGCACGGGCAAAGAGGATCCTGCCAATAATGCAGGCAGCCTGACAACTTCGCCTTGGACGATTGAGGTGGATGGGTTGGTGGACAACCCTGGAACCTATGATCTGGCCGAGTTGATTGATGGTCTTGAGGTTGAAGAACGCATCTATCGCTTTCGCTGTGTCGAGGCGTGGTCGATGGTCATTCCATGGAATGGGATCGAACTTGCAGATATTCTGACACGGGTCAGTGTTCAGGAGGGCGCAAATTATGTGGCGTTTGAAACTGTCATGCGACCAGACGAGATGCCTGGCCTGCGCTACCCTGTTTTGGATTGGCCGTATCGAGAGGGTTTGCGCCTAGACGAGGCGATGCATCCGCTGACGATTATGGCCACGGGGATTTATGGCCGCCCTATCCCCAATCAGAATGGCGCGCCGATCCGTTTGGTGGTTCCATGGAAATATGGCTTCAAGTCGATCAAATCGATTAGTCGGATCACCTTGACCCGCGATGAGCCATTCGCCAGCTGGAATCGCGCCAATCCGCGTGAATATGGCTTCTATTCCAATGTGAACCCTGAGGTGGATCACCCGCGCTGGAGCCAAGCCACCGAACGGCGGGTGGGCGCAGGGTTGTTTGCAGGGCGGCAGCCAACACTGATGTTCAACGGATACGAGGCCGAGGTGGCATCCCTTTACGAGGGAATGGATTTGGCGGCCTATTATTAAGATGCGCTTGCTTGATCTTAGTCGCGCAAATGGCGCGCTGCGGCGCGTCCCCACAGCAGCCATATATATAGTGAGCGCGTTGTGGGCCGCGTGGTTGTTTTATCTTGCCGCAACGGGCGGGCTTGGGGTCGAGCCGATTGAGGCCCTGGAGCATCGCTACGGGCTATTGGCGCTGCAGATGCTGATTGCTGTTTTGGCCGTTACACCGCTGCGCCAATTCACGGGGCTGTCCCTTTTGCGGTTTCGCCGCGCTTTGGGCGTCAGCGCCTTTGGATTCGTTTTGGCGCATTTCTTAGTTTGGGCGATTCTGGATCTGGGCGCATGGGATGCGATTGTCGCGGATATTATAAAGCGGCCCTATGTGACCTTGGGCATGCTAGGACTCCTTTTGTTGATCCCGCTTGCGCTGACATCAAATGATTACGCCTTGCGGCGATTAGGGGTGATCCGTTGGCGCCAATTGCATCGTTTGGGTTACCTGGCCACGCTCTTTGCGGCGATTCATTTCATTTGGTTGGTCAAAGGCCTGCAATTCGAGCCGCTGATCTATACCGCGATTCTGCTTTTCCTACTGTCTTTGCGCCTTCGAGGCAGAAAATCGGAGACGGCCTAGGGTGAATCGGGGGGATTCTACGAGATCCCGACTCGCACGAGTCGTGTTCGGTTGACTGTGCTGCGCAATGATAAGCTAAATCTAGCGGTCATTGCGCAAGGAACCACAAGCGTGGGGATAAACGGCCAGAAATTCTATGGTCCGAGCCACAGCGTGGATGAGGGACTCTGACCGAATTCAAAGAAATTGCAGGATTTGTGAAAAGCTAACCTATTGAAAAATAGAAATATTCAAAGAAAATTGCAAAAAATGTCATCTTTCTGAAAAAAAGCCCTTGCGGCCACCCGCGCCGATACGTAAATACCCCCTCACCGGCGGCGCTGAGGCGCTAACGGGACGCCAGACGGAACGAACGGCAGCAGCCAGACAGACCTAAAGGCTAACAAAAATTGAGATAAATGAGGCGGGCAGCGTTAGAAAGAATTAGCGCAGTCGGTTAAATTTTGTCTCTCGCTCTTTGAAATTGCTGGTTACTGAAGAGATATGTGGGCGGTTTGGTTCATTCGATGGATCAACAATCTGCATATCGGCTCACTAGACTTCGGTCGATGATGTGAGTGTCAGCTTCACTGTTTGTACGGCTTTCGGTTTCTTATGAAACCATAAGCAC
>NZ_JBBLYJ010000001.1:502500-1620681 GCF_037830355.1 Roseobacter sp. HKCCD5988
AGTGGGTGACAGTCCCGTATGGGAAGTTCGATTGGACGTATTAAGTAGGGCGGGACACGTGAAATCCTGTCTGAAGATCGGAGGACCACCTTCGAAGGCTAAGTACTCCTTACTGACCGATAGCGAACCAGTACCGTGAGGGAAAGGTGAAAAGCACCCCGACGAGGGGAGTGAAACAGTACCTGAAACCGGACGCCTACAAGCAGTCGGAGGAGCCTCGAGCTCTGACGGCGTACCTTTTGTATAATGGGTCATCGACTTGGTCTCACGAGCAAGCTTAAGCCGTTAGGTGTAGGCGCAGCGAAAGCGAGTCTTAATAGGGCGAATGAGTTCGTGGGATCAGACCCGAAACCGAGTGATCTAGCCATGACCAGGATGAAGGTTGGGTAACACCAACTGGAGGTCCGAACCCACACCTGTTGAAAAAGGTCGGGATGAGTTGTGGCTAGGGGTGAAAGGCCAATCAAACTCGGAGATAGCTGGTTCTCCGCGAAATCTATTTAGGTAGAGCGTCATCCGAATACCCCGGGGGGTAGAGCACTGGATGGGTAATGGGGCCCCACAGGCTTACTGATCCTAACCAAACTCCGAATACCCGGGAGTACTAGATGGCAGACACACGGCGGATGCTAACGTCCGTCGTGGAGAGGGAAACAACCCTGACCTCCAGCTAAGGCCCCTAATTCATGGCTAAGTGGGAAAGCAGGTGGGACGACCAAAACAACCAGGAGGTTGGCTTAGAAGCAGCCATCCTTTAAAGATAGCGTAACAGCTCACTGGTCTAAATAAGTTGTCCTGCGGCGAAGATGTATCGGGGCTCAAGCCATGAGCCGAAGCTGAGGATGCACGTAAGTGCGTGGTAGCGGAGCGTAGTGTGACATAACTCCATGTCTCCTGAACGGGTTCGCCCGTATTGGAGACGCGGAGTTTTCTGTGAAGCCGGGGCGTGAGCCATCCGGTGGAGAGATCACTAGCGAGAATGATGACATGAGTAGCGACAAACAGGGTGAGAGACCCTGTCGCCGAAAGTCCAAGGGTTCCTGCTTAAAGCTAATCTGAGCAGGGTAAGCCGGCCCCTAAGGCGAGGCAGAAATGCGTAGTCGATGGGAACCAGGTTAATATTCCTGGGCCAGTGGGATGTGACGGATCGTGACTGTTGTTCACCCTTATTGGATTGGGTGGGCCGCTAATCGGTTCCTGGAAATAGCCCCACATGAGACCGTACCCTAAACCGACACAGGTGGACTGGTAGAGAATACCAAGGCGCTTGAGAGAACGATGTTGAAGGAACTCGGCAAAATACCTCCGTAAGTTCGCGAGAAGGAGGCCCGGGTTCAAGGCAACTTGGATCCGGGGGCACAAACCAGGGGGTGGCGACTGTTTACTAAAAACACAGGGCTCTGCGAAGTCGCAAGACGACGTATAGGGTCTGACGCCTGCCCGGTGCCTGAAGGTTAAAAGGAGGGGTGCAAGCTCCGAATTGAAGCCCAGGTAAACGGCGGCCGTAACTATAACGGTCCTAAGGTAGCGAAATTCCTTGTCGGGTAAGTTCCGACCTGCACGAATGGCGTAACGACTTCCCCGCTGTCTCCAACATCGACTCAGCGAAATTGAATTGCCTGTCAAGATGCAGGCTTCCCGCGGTTAGACGGAAAGACCCCGTGCACCTTTACTACAACTTCAGATTGGCATCAGGCCAAGCATGTGCAGGATAGGTGGTAGACTTTGAAGCAGGGACGCCAGTTCCTGTGGAGTCATCCTTGAGATACCACCCTTGCTTTGCTTGATGTCTAACCGCGGCCCGTTATCCGGGTCCGGGACCCTCTGTGGTGGGTAGTTTGACTGGGGCGGTCGCCTCCTAAAGAGTAACGGAGGCGCGCGATGGTTGGCTCAGAGCGGTCGGAAATCGCTCGTTGAGTGCAATGGCAGAAGCCAGCCTGACTGCAAGACTGACAAGTCGAGCAGAGTCGAAAGACGGTCATAGTGATCCGGTGGTCCCAAGTGGGAGGGCCATCGCTCAACGGATAAAAGGTACGCCGGGGATAACAGGCTGATGATGCCCAAGAGTCCATATCGACGGCATCGTTTGGCACCTCGATGTCGGCTCATCTCATCCTGGGGCTGGAGCAGGTCCCAAGGGTATGGCTGTTCGCCATTTAAAGAGGTACGTGAGCTGGGTTTAGAACGTCGTGAGACAGTTCGGTCCCTATCTGCCGTGGGTGTAGGATACTTGAGAGGAGTTGCCCCTAGTACGAGAGGACCGGGGTGAACGATCCACTGGTGGACCTGTTGTTGCGCCAGCAGCAGTGCAGGGTAGCTATGATCGGACAGGATAACCGCTGAAGGCATCTAAGCGGGAAGCCCCCCTCAAAACAAGGTATCCCTGAGGGCCGTGGAAGACCACCACGTCGATAGGCCAGAGATGTAAGCGCAGCAATGCGTTCAGTTGACTGGTACTAATTGCCCGATAGGCTTGATTTGATCCAGTAGAAGCCAGGTTTGGCCTCTAGGATTGATGAAAGCATCACACTCAGGTGTGCTGACTTGGATGTTTTGTGTTTCTTTCTCGGTTTGGTGGTCATAGCGTGAGCAAAACACCCGGCTCCATTCCGAACCCGGCCGTTAAGTGCCACTGCGCCAATGGTACTGCGTCTTAAGACGTGGGAGAGTAGGTCACCGCCAAACCTAGTAAGAAACACGAACACCGATCTCTCTAACGATGCAGCCCCAACTTGCCTGAACTTTCAGCCTTGGGGCCTGTATATTGGCGCGGGGTGGAGCAGCCCGGTAGCTCGTCAGGCTCATAACCTGAAGGCCGCAGGTTCAAATCCTGCCCCCGCAACCACTTTTGTCGAACCAATAAAACAAGGCTCATCCGTAACAGGGCGAGCCTGTTTTTTGTCTGATAGAGCGACATTGAACAAAGCTGCCAACTGACCGTGCAGCACGACTTCCCATCCCTGAGGAGTGTGGCGCAGATCAACTCGGTCGATCAATTCGCGTATTAGAGGAATCGCTTCAGACGCAAATGCGGAATCGTTCAGCATACTGGTGAGTTGACCGAGTTTACGTTGATACGCTTCCGCGAGGTTCGGATGCATCAGAACAGGCGATGCCTCCACTTGCTGTTCTTGGGCGGCCCTGAGCTGCTTCACTCGTGCTTCAAGTTCGCCAATCCGAGCCATTATGCCTTCGCTGCGTATTCCATCAGCCACTGCATCGTAAAGACCATCCAACTTCTTATTGGCTGCGGCAAGATCGTTAAAGGAAAGTGCAATGCCAGTCTGCCATTTATAGTGCATAGCGACGAACTCATGCGATGCAGGGTCTAATTCTAGCCAACGTTTTATTAACTTTGTAGCTGACGTGCCGCGGCGGAGTGCGTCCTTAAACCTATTGAGTTCTTTGTAAGATACCCGCGATCCAAGCTCGGCGCGGCGATCTTCAAGATCCATATCACAGTGATACCGATCAGCAGCGCGCTCAAGCTGAACCTCGTACATGCCAGATTTGCGAGGGTCAACTTTGCAGCGTGCCAGGGTGGATTGAAGGGGCGATAACGCTGGGTTCATTGAACGAATGTGTTCAATCTTTTGGTGCGCAAATGTCTGTGTACTCATTTGGCTGTCGGTGAAGTGAAAAGTTAAAAACGTTCTCGCGCAATTCTTTACAACGATCCAAGTTAATTTTGGCGATTACTAGTTCATCGTCAACACTCTGCGCTTTGGCAACAATTTCTCCAGTTGGCGCTATGATGCAGCTACCACCAATCAAATCACAGTTTTCTTCAAGCCCGGCTTTTGCAGTCCCAATTACCCAACAGCCGTTGGCATAGGCACTCGCCTGCATGCACAGATGATTATGAAAGTCCTGCAAATGATCGTGCTCAGGTGCAAGAGGATAATGTCGCGGCGTGTTGTAGCCTAGCATCACTAGCTCTGCACCTCGCAAACCCATAACACGGAACGTCTCTGGCCAACGCCGGTCATTGCATATGCACATACCGACTTTGCCACCAAAAGCGTCAAAAACTGGAAATCCTAAGTCTCCTTTTTCAAAATAACACTTTTCGAGATGTTGAAATGGTCGCCATGGTTCATGTTCAAAATGGCCAGGCAAATGGATTTTACGGTATTTCCCGACAATTTTCCCAGAACCGTCAACAATTATTGATGTGTTGAACCGTTGCTTCTTCCCATTTTGTACAACCAACTCGGCATAGCCGAGGTAAAAACCAACATTAAGTTTTGCGGCTGCGTCAAATAAAGGCTGCACATCAGCATTCGGCATCTGAGTTTCAAACCATGCATCCAACTCGGCATCATCCTCAGTGTACCATCTCGGAAAAAATGTGGTCAGCGCCAATTCTGGAAACACTACCACTTCAACGCCACGCGCTTTTGCTTCATGTAGCAACGAAACCATTCGAGACACAGCCGAACTGCGTGGTTCGTCCTTAGCTATTGGCCCTAATTGGGCCGCTGCAGCCATATATTCACGCTTCATTTTTTTCACTCTCATTGAGAGACCAATTCGGCCTGGCCTAATACAACCCTCAGCAACACATCGACACCGGGAGCAATATGCTCCGGGGCTGTAAATTCATTGATGTTATGGCTTAATCCGTCTTTCGAAGGCACAAAGACCATCGCGGTGGGGCAATTTGGCGCGAACATCTGTGCATCATGACCTGCACCAGAGGGCATTAGGCGCACTGAATAACCCAAAGACTTTGCATGAGACTCAATCTCACCGACAAGACCTAAATCAAATTTAACAGGTGCAAACCTAGCAAGACTACGACGTTGAACTTTACACCCTTGTGCCACAGCGAAATCTTCAGCCGCTCGATTGAGGCGCTCCTCAGCTTTTTTGAGCGTCTCATCACAGGTGTTGCGCAAATCAACGGTCAACACTGCACGCTCAGGCACAACGTTTACCAGACCAGGTGAAACGTCAAACATGCCAACGGTGGCCACTTGAGGCGATCCAAAATCATTTGCAATGGCGCGCGCTTCAACGGCAATTTGTGCAGCAACCAGCCCTGCATCATGTCGCATCACCATCGGCGTAGTACCCGCGTGGCAGGACTGCCCTTCAATTACATATTCAGCCCAAGAAATGCCTTGCACGCCGGTCACCGCGCCAATGGCCAAACTTTCGGCTTCAAGAACTGGCCCTTGTTCAATATGCAGTTCCAGGAAGCAGTGGGGACGTAGAGCAAGCACTGAGGCTTTGCCTGCGTAACCAATACGTAGAAGCTCTTCCCCTACCGTTTTGCCGTCAATTCCCTGAACTGACAGCATTTCATCCAAATCCAGCGCGCCCTGCGCAACGCCCGAACCCATCATGTCAGGGGCAAACCGCGCGCCCTCTTCATTTGTAAAAAAAGCAATTCCCACTGGCAGACGTGTCACTGCCCCTGCGTCATTCAAGGCCTGAATAATTTCAAGCCCAGCCAAAACGCCTAAAGCTCCATCATACAAACCTCCAGTGGCGACAGTGTCTATATGAGACCCAATGATCACGGGCGCTGCATCTTCAAAGCCTGCGCGTACACCCCATGTGTTGCCAATTACATCAGTGGTAATTTGAAGGCCTGCCTCTTCCATCCACTTGATGACAAGGTCACGCCCTGCCCTGTCCTCATCGCTTAGAGCGAGACGCTTCACACCACCGCCGTGCAGAGCACCAATTTCGCCCAAAGCGAAGATACGGCCCATCAAGCGGTTTAAGTTGATCTGAACATTCATCTGATTTTCCGAACTTCGTCGGCACTGCGCCCTATCAATTGTACGTATAGATCGGGATCCGTGTCACTTTCAGTGCCAAATATGAGAACTCTAGAATTAGCATCCAAACTCAATTCGTTGCGCGCTTGGGAATGATCCGCAGCGGCCATCAGTGCAGCCAAGCCCGCCACCGCCGACTCTCCTGCAACGATTGGTAAGTCCTCTGCGGTCGGATTAGCCAAAACCCGCATCATCATTACTGCGTCATCATCCGTAACTGACATTACGGCATCGGCAGTTTGACGCAGGATATCCCAAGCGATCACACTAATCTCACCACAGGCTAGGCCCGCCATTAAAGTGTCTAAATCGCCATGCACTGGCGTAGGAGTTCCGTGTCTTATGGATTCAAGCCAACAAGCAGATTGATCAGGATCCGCCAACACAATCACTGGCCGATCACTGCCATATCTGCGTTTGGTGTAGGCAGCCACTGCCGCCGCCATACCGCCAACGCCAGTTTGTAAAAAAATATGTGTAGGCGCAGCTTCCAATTGGTCACAGGCTTCAGCTGCCATTAGTTCGTAACCCTGCATCACGTCCTTTGGTATGTCTGTGTAGCCTGGGTACGAGGTATCAGAGACAACGAACCATCCCTCTCGGGTAGCTGAATCTTGTGCCTCACGCACGCTGTCATCGTAATTACCTTTGGTGCGGATTACAGTGGCCCCGTAGGCTTCGATAGCATGCTTGCGGCCCTCACTGACCGTCGAGTGGATTAAGATTACACACTTGCAGCCAAATGTCTGCGCACCCCATGCAACAGAACGGCCATGGTTGCCATCCGTCGCGCAGCACACAGTCACCTGAGATATTAAATCACTATGCGTGCCGTCCAACAGCGAACTGATTTTGGGCATTTCAATGCCTTTGATCCTTGCAATTTCACGACGCAACAACTGTGAAACGGCATAGGCTCCGCCCAACGCCTTAAAACTGCCGAGACCAAACCGCGGACCCTCATCCTTATAGTGTATGCTCTCAATATGTGCTTTAGCGGCAAGGGACTTCAACGGAATGAGGGGTGTTGGCGCATATCCAGGCCAGGCAGAAATAGTGGATTTAGCAATAGCAAATGCGTCATCGTTCAGCACTGCCGATTGTTCCGGCCCATATAAGGCCCCCTTGCTTGCCATAGAATTGAGCAAGAGTTCGTTGTCTTTCTGTAGGCCGAGAGTGTTAGTAAAGCGCACTTTTAAGGCTCCTCTCAAATGGGCGATGAAAAGCCCAGAACGCATCCTGCTCACACATAAATGCTTCGCGACGGACGCTGAAATTTATCTTAGGCTCTTTTAATTCAAAGTTGATAATGATATGAAAATTTCATAAAATCAAGATATATGAAAAATATTTTTCATAAATTACACGGTGAGCTGAGTGACAAAAAACCACAAACAAACAAGCGAACCTTGTTCGAAGAATACCATCGTGGACACACTGCACAGGATTTATCAAGACTTCAGCAAACAAGAAAAAAGAGTGGCCGATGTCATCCTTGATGCCCCAGGTGAGCTAGGACTGTACTCAGCCTCTGAGTTGGCTGAACGAGCCAATGTGTCAAACGCCACAATCACACGCTTCGTAAGGCGTGCCCAATTTTCTAGCTATGAAGAACTGCGGCTCGCTGCACGTGAGGCTCGCAGCTGGGGTTCGCCCTTGTTCCAAACAAGACCGGTCACTAGCACAGGGGACAACGATTTTCTGTCGGAGTTTTTAGAGGCGGAAACGCACAATCTTGCTCAAGCCCTCAACAGCTTGGTACCTTCTGAAGTTGACGAGATGACCGAGGCTTTGATTGCCGCGCGCAACTTAGTGTTCATGGGATTTCGCAACAGCCATTTTCTAGCCAGCTATGCTCGCAATCAATTTCTGCAATTTCGAAGTGGAACACGCATTTCGCCCGGACCAGGCGAAACTATCACTGAGAGTACTGCAGACCTGACGAGTGAAGATGTTGTTTTGGTTATTGGTTTGCGCCGTATCCTTACCTCGTTAAAAAGTGAAATGGAGTCTCTCCATGATCGTGGCGTCCCAATCCTATTACTCACAGATCCCTCCGCGCGTGTCATGCCAGCATTTGCGCGATGGACCCTTACATGCCCAGTTGAATCTCCTTACCTTTTTGACAGTTATTCAGGCGTTCAATCAGTGTTACGGATATTGGCATATAAAAGTTTTCAAAAATCAGGAAAGCAAGGACGCGCTTATATGGAAGCAATTGAGGCGCGACATGCCGAAACTGGTGCGTTCGAATAGCTTGAACGGAAAAAATATTACAAAAACCTAATCGCCGATTGGTTGATGCCGAATAGTGCCGTGAAGAGCCCGCAGGGTGTTGCGGATTGACTGTAAATTAACAGCGGCATCGGGCATCCGCGCCGCGATTGTTCCCATCAAGCAATCGATAGTAAAAAGCTGGGCATAGCGTGTCTGTGCAGGCAGCATAAAAAACGTGTGATCGTTGAAAAATTCAACCGGCAAGACAATTTCGCTAACCTTGGCCAGGGGACTATCAACTTGCGTAATCGCTAACGTCATTGCGCCATTCGATCGAGCCAATTCAATAGACTGAACCACCGGCGCAGGAACACCGGTAGACGAAATAGCAACGAACAGATCGCCCTTCTTCGCTACAGCTGCCGCCATTCGTTGACGATAGGAATCCAGGATTGATTGGACGGGAAGACCAAGTCGAAACATGCGGTTTTCGAGTTCTTCGCACAACACACTTGATGACCCGCCAACGCCAATGCAGTAGGTGATCCGTGATTTGACAACCGCAGCGGCAGCCTTGTCCAACACTTTGACGTCAGTTGCCTGCGCGGCGCCGCGCAATGCGCCCATTGATGAGTCAAGCATCACCTTAACCAATTCACTAGGGAATGGATCATCGTCCTGCATGTGCGGCGTGTTTAATACCTGCGTCAGAATTAAATCTTGAGCGAGACGGTGCTTTAGAGCTTTAAAGCCTTCTAGACCAATCCGACGGCACATACGTAAGACAGTTGGCTCGGAAACGGCAGCCCTATCCGCAACTGCCTTTATGGATGCATGTGAGACCCATTCAGTATTTGCCAAAATGATACGCGCCACTTTGGCTTCGCCGTTGTTCAAATCAGGCACCGAGCTGCGCAAGATATCCAACAAGTTACCAGAACCACGGCTTGGTAATTTAGATTTGCCTGACGAGGATAACGGTGGAGTACGTTTCGTCATGTTGCAATGCTTTCGTCAGTTGCGCGCGTTGGCATTTAAGTGGACCTAGATCCACAATTCTCATTCATCAAACCTACAATCGCCTCAGGATGGGCAAAAGGAATCAGGTGTCGCGACCAGATAAGGAGCTCGGTCAGCGGCGATGATTAGTTAACTTCTAGAACCTGCATCGCTGTGAGCTGTTTTTATGGAGCAAACTGGCCGAGGTCGTTAACCACTGTCTTCAAGCGCCTCACTACCTCCTCTGTTATCTTGTGTCCCTGCTCAACGCTCGCAGCGTCAGGTTGGCCCACGACACCACTACCACCGGAAATGCTGTGCATCGAGCGATAAAGTGTGCCGCCACTTCTATGAAGCATTGAACCATCGGCCCAGGCGTGACTTTTTACAAAGAACTCACCCGCCGGCAAATCGATACTCGGCGCCACCGCTCCCGCTGCCATCATCAAGGACGTCTCAAATTCACACGCATGGCCTGTCCCAAACTGTCCAGTCTTGCTGACTTCAGAGAGTGCATCGCGGGCCAAAGTCCACCACGTCACTAATGCAATTCGACACTGTGGATGGGCCGCCCCGAATTCCTCTAAGATCACCTGACCAATAGCCTGGTTGCCACCGTGCGAGTTGAACAAAAGAATATTGCTGAAACCGGCGCAACAGACCGAATTTAAAATTGAAATAACATAATCCATCATCACGCGATGGGGCACACTTAACGTTCCGTTAAAATCGAGATGATGCGCCGAGCACCCTACTTTCACCGTTGGAAGAATTAGTTGGGCCCCTGGATCATCCTGATCAAGCTTCGACAAAAAATGAGACCCGATGACTGCGTCAGTATCGACAGGCAGATGAGGGCCGTGCTGCTCTATAGCCGCCAGGTTCAAAATAACTGGTGTGCTTCGTTCAACCCCCTCAATTGCAGCTGATGTCATCTTCTCCCAATACATGGTGGCCTCTACGTGTACTGAACCAGCAAAATACGTAGCAAAATTACTCAATGACCCAAAAATTGCAAAAGAAATAGTTTTACTATCAAAAAATAAATTTCGTGTTACGGTTGAATTCTAACGATTCTGTTTTGCCAGAGCCGATCACGGAGAACTGAGTGACAGACGCACCGCCCGAAAAAGATTATCCAGGATGGGAGTTTGCGGCCTTATGGAGCGACCGGATTAACCGTGTGGTGGAACTCATATTAGCCATTTTAATGGCGTTGCTGGTTCTGGATGTCTGGCTAGGTGTGATTGACCGCTACTATTTCCGTTGGCAACTCGACTGGCCAGAAGCATTTGCACGATACTTAATGATTTGGGCTGCACTTCTTGCAATCTCTGCAGGAATTGCTCGCCGCGACCATATCGGCCTTATGAGTTTCGTTGGGCGACTGCCTATTGGTATCCGTCGCGGATTACTCATCTTTGCCGACTTAGTCACGCTCGCATTGTTTATCTATCTTTTTGTGACAGGTATCCCATTCGCTGCAGGCGGCTTCGGTAGAGAGGCAATGATCTTCGGGGCGAGTATGGGTCCCTTTTTCACTGCCGTTCCCGCGGCCGCATTCTTGGCCTCAGTTCAAATGTTTCTGACAATGCTGCGCGATCTTGGATGGCATGTAGACAGGCCCAAACGAGAAGAAAGTTTGACATGATTGTAGCTGTCGTTTTCGTCGGACTTATTTTGATTGGAATGCCAATTGGCTTTGTCATTGGAGCCGCTGGTGTAGTTGGATTGATCTCACTTGGAGGGACATCTTTCCTCGCCATTTCACCATCGCGGATCTTCGCCGGGCTCGATCTTTTCCCGTTTTTAGCCATGCCCTTTTTTATACTTGCCGGCGAGATTATGAATGCGGTGGGAATTACACAGCGCCTCGTTGCCTTTGCGCAAGCTCTAGTCGGGCGGTTCCGGGGGGGATTGGCTCATTCCAATATGCTAGCTTCTGTATTTTTTGCAGGGCTAACTGGTTCGGCAACGGCTGATGCAGCAGCATTCGGGCGGACATTGGTTCCCGCAATGGTTAAGGCCGGTTATCGCCGTGACTATGCCTGTGCGGTTACAGCCGCAGGGTCGATTATCGGACCCACGATCCCACCTTCTGGCTTAATGGTGATTTACGGGTCACTGATGGGCGTTTCGATCGCAGGACTTTTCGCGGCAGGTATCCTGCCTGGCCTGGCGATAGCCGTGGTCTGCATGGGCATTATTGTTATCGGTGGAAAGCGCGAGAACTTGCCCGTCGCAGAACGCGGCGCCACTTTTGCGGAAATTTGGGCAACTTTCAAACATTCGCTAACCGCACTATTTATGCCCATAATTATTCTTGGCGGCATATTGGGCGGCATCGTAACCCCTACCGAAGCCGCATCCATTGCGGTGGCATACGCACTATTTCTCGGCGGGGTAATCTACCGCACATTAGTGTGGCGAGACCTCTACCAAATGCTGATCCGCACTGCTCGGATAACAGGCGTAATTTTTGTGATTATCGCCTTTGCGAACATCTTAGGCTTCTGGCTGACTTTTGAGCGTATTCCGCAGGCTGTCGCACAGGCTGTGCTAACCCTCAGTGAGAACCCCTATGTCATTATCGCAATAATCGTTGCGCTACTCTTAGTGGTCGGCATGATTATGGACATTACCGCAATTCTAATTCTGCTGGCTCCAGTTCTTACGCCGCTGACCGCAAGCATCGGTCTGGAACCAATTCACGCAGGAATAATCTTTGTCCTCGCCCTAAACATCTCACTAATGACCCCACCGGTTGGGGCATGTCTGTTCGTCTTGTCATCGGTGACGGGCGAAACTGTTGAACGGATTTCTATCAAGCTTTTCCCATTCCTTTTGGCGCAAATCGCAGTCCTATTTGCGTTCGCCTTTATGGAAGACGTCGCGCTGGCCCTGCCTCGTGCTTTCGGGTTTGCAAACTAAACTAAACCAACCAAGGAGGACCTTACGGATGACCAAACTTCGAACAATGACGGCAACACTCGCGCTGTGCGCGGTTGCGGCCACTGCTAATGCCGAACAAACACTTAGATTTGGAACCGACAATAATCCTGATGTTTTTGATAACCCACAACACGCTTGTGCTGGCGTATTCAGCAATATCATGGAGTCTGCCACAAACGGAGAGATTAACGTCGAAATTTTTGGTAATAACCAACTCGGCAACGCATCTGAGCACGTGCAGCAAGTTCGCGACGGCATTATCCACGCTACTCTTTCCTCCACGGGCGCAATGGCGAGCTATTACCCCCGGATTGATGTGTTGAACATGCCATTCGCATTTGCCAACAACGCGGCGACATATCATGTGTTTGATGGCGCCTTTGGCCAAGCCTTGGCGGCGGATATTGAAGAAACGCTCGGCGACGTCGTCGTTCTTGGGTTCCCAGATACGGGCGGCTTCTTTGCAATTACCAATTCCAAACAAGAAATCGCGTCACTGGACGACATGGAGGGCGTGCGCATCCGGACGATGACCCTTCCCTCTCACCAGGTTATTATCCAAGCACTCGGTGCTGAAGCTTATCCACTGGCCTGGGGCGAAGTATATTCGGGCCTCCAAACTGGCGTAATTGATGGGCAGATGAACCCCATCCCAATTATTTCGTTCTCGAACTTCAATGAAGTTCAGCAGTACATGACACTGACAAACCACCTGTTCTCGCCATACACGTTCTTAGTGAACCGCGCGATGTATGAGGGCCTCACACCTGCGCAGCAGGCAACCATGCGCTTGGCTGCGGAAGAGTGTGTGGCCGCCAGCCGCGGGTTGGCACGCATAATCGAGGCATCTGACCGTGGTTTGGCGGGATTGATGCAGACTATGACAGTCACCGCACTAAACGACGAAACTCGGCAGGAGTTTGTCGATGCCGCCCAACCAGCATTTGAACAGCACATCGCAAACAACCTAGACGCCAAGGCAACCGAACTCCTCAACTTGATGAAGTCGGAGCTCGGGGCGGCAAATTCTCAACTTTATATGATGGATTAAGAAATAAGGGCGGCGGCGTTCGCGCCGCCGCCTCCACCGCCATAGATCGGGCATTGAATACAATAATGAATGATGAAAATTGAAAGAGTTTCGAATGTTGGACAATCTGCCCCCGGCTATGTTTGCTACGCTCGATACGCCCTCCGTCCTAGTAGACTTAGATATTGCGGAACGAAATATTCATCGGTTTCAGAGCTTTGCAAATAAAGCGCAAATAACCGTTAGACCTCACATTAAAACTCATAAGTTACCAGACCTCGCGAAGGCTCAAATCAAAGCGGGTGCAGTGGGCATAACATGCCAGAAAATCAGTGAAGCAGAGGTAATGGCAAACGCTGGTCTGGATGACATTCTCATTACATACAATATTCTTAGCGCATCAAAACTCGACCGACTAAATCGTTTGGCTAGTAAGATTAAATTAACGGTAGTCGCAGACAATCTCACTGTGATTGAAGGCTTGTCAGCAGCCTTTTCTAACACAACTCCGCTAAGGGTCCTTGTTGAGTGTGACACTGGTGCAGGACGATGTGGTGTCCAAACGCCTGAAGCAGCTTGCGAGATTGCGCAGCGCATCAACAACACAGCTGGATTAATGTTTGGCGGCTTGATGACCTATCCTCCTACTGACAGGGAAGGAGAGGTCCAACAGTGGCTGACAGATGCTCAGCATGCTTGCCTCAACGCAGGGCTTCAAGTTGATACAATATCAACCGGCGGAACTCCTGGTATGTGGAAGGCGGATCATGTGCCCGTTGCAACTGAGTATCGTCCGGGAACTTACATTTATAACGACCGATCACTTGTCGCTCGAGGAACTGCCAAGTGGGATGATTGTGCACTTACCGTTCTAGCCACTGTTATTTCAACACCCACTGAAAAAAGAGCAATCATTGATGCAGGCTCAAAAGTTTTAACCTCTGATTTGTTGGGTATGGATGGCTATGGCTATGTCGTTGACCATCCTGATCTTACCATCAACGCATTGTCAGAGGAGCATGGAATAATGCTTTCTAAAACACCCCACCAACTATCGGTGGGCCAACGTGTGCGCATCATTCCCAATCACGCCTGTGTGGTCACTAACATGATGGATCGTATTACGCTGTTGCGTGGTAAAAAAATAGAAGGGGAAGAGATTGTAGCAGCTCGAGGCTGCGTCACTTGATCCTTAGTTAAATGGCTTTCGTCGTACTCAGGTTAAACCCTCAAAAACCACCCAAATAAAATAGGAAGGCTCTAAAATGACCAAAAAGCAAACCTTAGGCTCCTCCCATGTGCCGCTGTCGCCCGCTGTACGTGCGGGAGATTTCGTTTTTGTCTCTGGTCAGGTGCCCGTCGGTGAGGATGGGGCTATCGTTCCAGGCGGGATCGGACCTGAAACTGACCAAGTACTGGCAAATGTGGCTAAAGCATTAGCCCTCGCTGGGTGTACACTAGCCGACGTCGTCAAAACGACAGTGTGGTTGAGGGACAGAGATGATTTTTCTGCATTCAATGAAGCTTATGGAAAACATTTCCCATCAGATCCTCCCGCCCGTTCAACAGCGGAGTCGCGATTGATGATCGATATCGCTGTCGAAATCGAAGCAATCGCCTACAAGCCGCTATGACAGGGTCGATTGTATTACGCGGTGGCCGGGTAATTGACCCCGCTAATGGCGTTGACCGGGTCGCTGACCTGGTCCTTGGAAAAGACAAAGTCTTAGGTCTCGACGTGCCGGAACCGGATGGGGCACAAGTTATTGATTGCAAGGGAAGCATTGTAACCCCGGGCATGATTGACCTGCACGTACATGTTTATTGGGGTGGTACTTCTCTTGGCGTTAAGCCTGAAAGCTTCGCGGACAAATCTGCATGTACAACACTAGTGGATGCAGGCAGCGCAGGCCCAGGAAATTTTATCGGCTTTAGAGAGCATGTAATTGAGCAATCCAGGGTGCGTATCCTAGCCTATCTCCACGTGTCGTTCGCAGGGATCTACGGGTTTGGCGGCACTATTATGGTCGGCGAGAGCCACGATATGCGCCTGATGGCTGCGCGTGAAGCTGCTGCGGTAGCCTCCGCGCACCCAGGCGTTATCGTTGGCATAAAAGTTAGAATAGGGGCTCACGCCTCAGGGCCATCCGGTATCGCTCCTCTGGATGTAGCGCAGGATGTTGCCGATCGAACAGGCTTGCCGTTAATGGTGCATATCGACGAACCGCCTCCATCTTATTCAGACGTAGTAGCGCGTCTACGCAAAGGAGATGTCCTAACTCATTGCTTCCGACCATTCCCTAATGCACCCTGCCACGGCGACGGCCGCGTGAGGGATGCTGTTTTGGCAGCTCGGGAACGTGGTGTAATTTTTGATATAGCGCATGGCATGGGGTCATTTTCGTGGGATACCGCGCGAAAAATGGATGCCGCAGGGTTTCGGCCTGATGTAATTTCGTCAGACATTCATGCATTTTGCATTGACGGTCCGGCACATGACAATCTTAACGTTATGACCAAATTCTTAGCACTCGGCTGGTCAGTCGAAGATGTCATTGCTGCGGCAAGTATTGCTCCTGCTAAAGTTCTTAGCCGGCCAGATCTTGGCCATTTGGGCAAAACTGCTCAGCCTGAGGCTAGCGTAATACGACTAACTCCAGGCACCGTCGATTTGGCAGACGTAACAGGTGAAATCGTAAGCCACGATAGCTTGTTGAAACCAGTGGGAACTGTTTCCGGAGGCAAATGGCATCCAGCATAATTGCGTTGGACTTTGGCGCGAAAGCTAGCAAGCAACGTCCAATGAATGCATAAGTATTTTTTTGCTTCACAGATTACTTGTGCCGAAAGGAACCTGTGCGTGGGAAATATAAAGCTGAATTTGGCACAATTGCGTCAAAACTTACACAAATCGCCTGAATTAGGCTTCCAAGAAACCAAGACCAAAGAAACGATAGCCAGCCTTTTACGTGACTTTGGTCTTGAGGTGTATGAAGGCGCTGGCGTGGTTGGAGTGTTACGATCGGGTTCTGGCAATCACGCTATAGGCCTTCGTGCAGACATGGATGCCTTGCCGATTTTGGAAAAAAGTACTCATGGATACGTCTCAAAGACCCCAGGAGTAATGCATGCCTGTGGCCATGACGGTCACACAACTATGCTCCTCGGCGCGGCGCAGCGGCTCTCTGCTGATAGAAACTTTGATGGGACTGTAATTTTTCTGTTTCAGCCTAATGAGGAAAATGGCCTTGGTGCTCGGGCGATGTTAGATGAAGGTGTTCTACAACGTTTTCCAATTGAAGAAGTCTACGCAATCCACAACCTTCCGGGAGCGCCCTTGGGTCAGGTCTCAACTCGCGTTGGACTGATGTGTTCTTCTGAGAGCCTGTTCGAAATCCATATTCATGGACAAGGCGGACACGCATCTATGCCACAAGTTGGCCGCGACACCATCACCGTTGGTTCAGAAATCGTGCAAGCCCTTCAATCCATAGTATCCCGCAAAATTGCACCAGGAGCTGGAGCAGTGGTCTCGGTCACTGAATTCACCACAGACGGCAAGCGCAATGTCTTACCTGGTCAAGCGATCTTGAAAGGTGATGTGCGAGCGCGCTGTACAGAAGATCGGACAGCTATCGAAACCTACATGCGGCAGATCTCAGATGGTATTGCGGCTGCCCATGGGGTTAACATATCAGTCAACTTTTGGACTGAGTTCATTGAGACAGTAAATTCAGAAATTCCGACACAAGCTGTCATTCGTGCTGGGAAGGCAGCGGGTTGCGATACAATCGGTGATCGAGATCCTATGAGTTTTTCAGAAGATTTTGCACATTTCTGCCATGAGGTGCCTGGCTGTCTTCTTCTCCTTGGAAACGGTCTCAGTGGCACGCACGGGCAGCCACTGCATTCCGACACCTATGACTTCAACGACGCGCTTATACCCATTGGTGTTGAATTTTGGGTGCAACTTGTGAACGATCGGCTTCCCGCAAATCTTCTTTATCGATAACAAGCGAAGCCATTACCAAGGCAAGAGGAGTTTTGGAACTCAAAGGGAGATGCGCGATGAAACGAGAGCGTGGTCACTTTTCAGGTTCGGTAGCAGTGATTGGAGGGCATGATCACGTTCATGCTCTACGTAGATTACGCGAGGAATATCCTGATATAAAATGGCAAGCCGTCACATTACCACCGGGTTCAACTCCTCGCTTGTTTTTACATGAAGATAAATCAATGCCTGAAGGTTCGTTTCGTATCCAGAATGAAATGAACGAAAACACCCCTACAAAAGTTGATATAATTGGTGGACCGTTTTCTGGCATTATTTATGCCGTTGAGGAACTAATTTCTCAGGGCGGCTCCGACAAAGCGCGCATGGCATTGCCTTCAGAGACTTTAGAAGACACGCCGGGTCTAACATATCGCACTTTTTGGACTTGGGACCATTCCACTAACTGGGAGCTGTCTCAGATTGGCCAACAGGAAATAGGCGTTTTTAATCCTTATGGTAAACCACCTGGGGGCTTTCTGCGCGACTATAAACGCTGTGTCGATTTCTGCTCGAAAAACCGTATCGCTGCAATTGTTATCTACGGCTTCCTGAGAGACAGTCATGGCGGCGTTGAAGCCGCAAAGGAGTTATGCAGCTACGCCAAAGAGCGCGGCGTGCGCATTTTGCCCGGTATAGCCATTGGTTCGTATGGCGGCGTCTATTGGGAGGGGGATAATCAGTATAATCTTGCCACATGGCTAAAGAAGAACCCGGAAGCTGCCGCGACGCTTGAGAAAGGTGTCGGTTTTCAGATTTGTGACCTTGCCTTCCCTCTCAACTTTCCACGTTCTGATTACACTCTCTCTGCTTGTCCCTCCGCACCTGAAACCATGGCTTGGATGGAAGAGGGCGTCAGCTGGCTCTGCGAGACTTTTGAAGTAGGTGGTATAAACATCGAGGCCGGAGATTATGGTGTTTGTGGATGTTCTCGATGTGTCGCGCGCCGTGCGAATGAGAGCGAAGCCGCTCGTCGTCGTGACGTGCATGGTGATTACTGGTCGCATACGGATATGGCAGATAATTTTCCTCGTCTCTTCAATGCGGCTCGCAAAGCACGACCTGACGCCTGGATATATTCGGAGATCCAATGGGACAATCTGTTAGATCCCGTTTCGTTGGAGGCGCAGCGCAGATTGCCAGTTGGCGGTATATATCAGCACACTACCAATCGCACCTATTGGAAACGGATTTCCGCCGAGCTGACAAAAAGCTACGTTGAAGAACTTCCAATGCAGCCGAATGTACTGCGCTGTCAATTTGCTTGCCAGTGGAACGGTGACGAACGTACGGAACGCTATGCGCTCAATGCGCCAGTCTTCGCAGAAATGGCACAATTAAGTTACCGCACCGGGATGACGGGTCTGACGATCTGGGGTGAGCCATCGCCATGGTATGCGACGGTCGAACTATCCTATTTGGCATTTGCCCGTTTTTCATGGGATCCTTCGCTGCAGTATGAGGAGTTTATGAGCCGTGATGTCGCGCCACTATTCGGCGGCATGGAAGCCGCAGAAAAATTCGTGACCACCGCTAATGAAATAGATGCTAATCAACGTCTTCCATTAGAAAGGCTTGAGGCGCTTCAGAGAGAATGCTTGGCGCATCGTACTTCAGGTGAAGTGGGCAGGCGTTGGCTATCACTGGAAGAAATAATTTCAAGACGGATTTACATGGGGGAATAAAAATCAACGCACTAGTGAGCAGCCTCATCTGACTGTGCACCACTCTCCCGAATATTGGAGGGAAACCAATCGACATGGTCAGACCTGGCACCGCGTAAGCTACAATTGGCGCCGCCAAGCACACTGAATACTGCCTCCGCAACCATTTCCTAAAGTTACCTATGGCACACGGCCTCAGCCTTTAAGGGTCTTATCATAGTCCTACAAACTAAATCCTATTTAGGTTTGTAGGCGTTTCAAAACGTCAAGCCCCTGGCTTTTAAGGTAATGTAGAAGGTCGATGAACACCCAGTTCTCGATCAGTTTGTCATCCCGTCTGCGGTAAATATCGACGACCCTGAATTCTCCTGCTTTGTCAGAAGCAGGCATTCCAAGAAAACCGCCTATTGGTTTTGCAGTGAAATTTGGCCACCCGAAAAAGCCCCCGTAATGTCCCTCGGCAAAGCGGCAGATGTGGCCTGTACCGCTACGTTCGGTAAAGCTAGCACGAAATGGCCCAGAATGCTGTTTGGCGTAACGTTCAATCGTGTATGTGGCACCAATTCCAGCTGGCCCCCACCAAACCATGTCAGTGTGCCACGATCTGGAAAGTTCTTCCTCCAGTGGTAGTCCTAATTTCCATTGGCCGAGATCCGAGATCATTCGGTTTATAGCTTCCAGTGTTTTCGCACCTTCACTGGCAGGCTGTGATGCCGTCATTATTGCGTCATGGGGAAGTGGGCCAGGTTGAACGAACTGAGCTGCTGTTTGGTCTGGGAAAGGCCGTAAGCCAACCTGCATCATCAACGCGGGGATATCCAGAAACAAAGCGGTCTCTACAATTTTGCCTGCTTCTACCCGATGAAATTCTGCGTAGCGCAGCATAACTAATTTATGTGTCGGTTTGATGCCGAGCCAAGGGTTGTCAAAAAGGCCCATAAAGTGGCCCATGCTTGTGACCCAGATTTCCCTAGTATCGGATAATGAATTTTCGCCCGCCATGAACACGTCTATGCGACGCTGCAAGCTAGAGAATGCGTGTGTAAAACCTGACCAAAAAATGGTGTTAACTGCGTCAGTGCCCGTTTGAACGTCAAAGGGATGCATGCCGCGCCAAAGCCAATTCGCAGAACAATAGTGTTCGAATACAACACTCGATTCGTTCTGAGCTGCGTTTTCGAGAGCTTTATAAAAGCCTAATACGACTTCTTTCTCGGTTTGGAAATCCATTTAGAAATTGGCCCTTTATCAGCGTGTTAGCGTGTAAATGTTTGTTTCATGATGGCTTAAGAGCGCAAGTATTGCATACGTTTGCAAAAAAACCTTGCCAAGTTGTCGCACTATTGTCTAGCCTTCGCAAACGTATGCAAAACGCGCCTTGGGAGGGGTCATGGCAGAAGTCCAGTTGCGCAACATCTCGAAGAGATGGGGCAGTTTCATCGGCGTCGATCAGTTTGATCTCACTATTGCTGATGAGGAGTTCTTGGTTCTGCTCGGTCCATCCGGCTGTGGTAAGACGACCACCATGCGGATGATTGCGGGTTTAGAAGACCCAACGGATGGAGAAATCTTAATCGGGGATAAAGTGGTAAACGGTCTAGAGCCGAAAGACCGTGACGTAGCTATGGTTTTTCAAAGCTATGGTCTGTACCCAAACATGAATGTTTATGAAAATATCCGGTTCCCCTTAAAAGTCCGTAAAATCGATCAAAAGCTCCATGATGAAAAAGTCATGAAAGCTGCTCGCATGGTCGAGTTGGAGCCCTTTTTGCATCGTAGGCCTGCTGAGCTTTCAGGTGGGCAACGCCAACGCGTTGCGCTTGCACGGGCCATTGTGCGCGAGCCAAATGTCTTTTTGATGGACGAACCTCTCTCGAACTTGGATGCGAAGTTGCGTGTTTCCACGCGCGCGCAGATCAAGAACTTATCTCATGAGCTAAAAGTTACGACTGTTTACGTAACCCACGATCAAATTGAAGCCATGACGTTAGCTGACCGTGTGGTTGTGATGAACCATGGTGTTGTTCAACAAGTCGGCACGCCAACAGAGATCTATGACCGCCCCGCTAATACCTTTGTCGCGAGCTTTATCGGCAACCCTGCAATGAACCTTATCGAGGGTGAGTTGCGGCGTGGTGTGTTCACTGCACCTAATACCAAGATTTCTGGCTTAAAGGGGCCAGATGGTCCGATTACTCTTGGCTTCAGAGCAGAGGACGCCTCAGTTGTCTCGCGTGGCGGCCAAATCAAAGGGCCAATCTACACTCTCGAATTACTGGGTGAGGCAACCATGGTTAGTCTCAAGATTGGCGGTGCATTGGTTAGCGCCAAGTCAGACAAGAGTTTCCGTGCGGAAATTGGCGATGCCGTATCGATCAAGGTTTCAGCGGATCAATGCCATCTGTTTGATGCAAAAACAGGTGCAAATATAGGGGAGTAATCCTCAATCATGCCCGTGGCAGAGCCGCGGGAGTACTTGATGAGAATGGCATCTTGCTCGTTTTCATCATCACCAACGGGAGAAGCAAAATGTATCTCAAGACTCTATCCACTGCCGGGGCGTTGGCTGTACTGATGTCAACCGCGTCTTTTGCAGGCGGTCACGGCTGTTCAATCGAAGCGCGTGTCTCGATTGTTGGGAACGAATTTCCTGCGATCCAGTCTGTTGGCGCAGGTGCACAAGAGTGTTCTGGCGCAGAAGTGACAACAAACCTCACGGCGGACCATCAGCAAATCAATGTTGCCGGCATGTCGGGAAATCCAGCAGAATATACATCTGCGATTATTGCCAATTCTTCAATTGTGGCATTGATGAACGAGGATGTGATCCGTCCTCTAGATGATCTTGTTGCTGAATATGGCGAAGGCTTGGCACCGAACCAGTTGGTAACCATCAACGGTCAGGTGATGGCAATTGCATTTATGGCAAATGCACAACATTTAGTTTACCGCTCTGATGTCTTGGAACAAGTGGGCCTAGATGTACCAGCGACCTACGAAGAGATGCTTGAAGCCGCTGAAGCTATTCGGGCTGCTGGTATCATGGAAAATCCAGTGGGCGGTGCCTATGCGGCAGGTTGGAACCTAGCACAAGAATTTAACAATATGTTCCTTGGTTACGGGGGACAATTCTTCGCAGAAGGTTCCGCTGAGCCAACTGTGAACAGCGAAGCGGGTGTCAAAGCTCTGGAAATGATGAAGGCTTTGTCAGAGTATATGAATCCGGATTTCCTCACGCATGATAGCAACGCAACAAATGCCGAGTATCGTGCAGGAAATGTAGCGCTGATGAATATGTGGGGTAGCCGTGCTGCCACTTTGGTTGAAGCAGACGGTGTACCTCAAGAAGTTGTAGACGGTTTTGCGATTGCCGCGCCAATGACAGTCGGTGGTGGTGACATCCCTGCATCAACTCTTTGGTGGGACGGTTGGACCGTCGCTAAAAATATCTCTGACGCCGAAGCCGAAGCAACTTTCATTGCGATGATGAACGGCATCAGCCCTGCACGAATGGAAAATGAAGATATCCGGACCCTGGCTGTTTGGTTAATCCCGGGTTATGAACCTACCCCTGCAGCAGTCGGTGTGTTCGCTGCAGCAGAGATGGGCACAATTCCTTATCCGATGCTACCATATATGGGTTTGATGCACACGGCCCTTGGCAACGAACTAGCTGATTTCATGCAAGGCAATGAAAGCGCAGAGCAAGCTCTGGCTGACGTTGAAGCCGCTTACACCGCAGCAGCGCGTGAGCAGGGCTATTTGCAATAAATTGGTAAGTTTTCGTGGGGCGATCACCGCCCCACGAAGCATGTTTTCGCTTAGGCCTTTTAGATGAAACATCGCACTTTCTTTTGGTTCTTTTTGCCTACAGGCTTGGCGATGCTGCTCTTTATCGCAGCGCCGATTGTATCCGTCGTTCTGCAGTCAGTGTTTGCGCCGCATGAGCCCGTTTTGATTACTGCTCAGACATGTACGCCGTTCAGTTGCACTGAAGAAACAACAATTGATCAGGAAGCTACGCGCGCCCTGCGCGAGGCCAAACCGTTGGGGCGATTTGTTGGATTGGACATTTATTTCAATCGCGGTCATTTTGCCACCGCAGAAGTAGCACAAGCCTGGCGCGCAAGTATTGGTCTGACTGCGTTTTTCCGCGAGTTAGGTGATTTGCCATTTTATCGCGCAATGGCTTTCACGTTGACCTACACATTCACTGTTACCCCATTGCTGATCATCCTTGGCATGGCGATTGCGTTGGCAGTCAACACCTTGGCGCAGAAGCTGAAGGGCGTTGTTATATTTTTCTCCCTTTTGCCAATGATTGTAACCCCTCTGGTGGGTTCGTTGATCATGTTTTGGATGATCGACAATCGTGGCGTTTTAGGCAATTTTCTGAGCTGGTTGGTCAGTGACCCAGATTTATCTGTGAAAGCCTCCACCGGGCTAATGTGGGTTTCCCTCATCGTATACGGCATTTGGCATTCTGCACCCTTTGCATTTGTGGTGTTTTACGCGGGCCTCCAGACTTTGCCCGAGGACCAAATCGAAGCTGCGCAAATCGATGGCGCTTCTCGATGGCAGCAGGTGCGTTACATTGTTGTTCCACACCTGATGCCATTGGTGACGTTTGTCGCCCTCATTCAATTGATGGATAATTTTAGAGTGTTTGAGCCGATTGTTGGGTTCAACGCCTCAGCTCATGCGACAAGTTTAAGCTGGATTATTTTTAATGATCTCGGAGGCGAAACGCGCCAACTTTCTGCGGCTGCGGCCACGTCTGTCATGACTATTATTGGTGTTGCGATTTTGCTCTCTCCTGTTTTGGTTCGCACCTGGCGCGACTTTAAGGGGAAAATGTAATGGCCTCGAAAACCTTACGCGCACCATTTTCACTACGTTTGCTGACCAACGGGTTTATTGTGTTTTGGCTCATACTAGCCGCATTTCCGTTTGTTTGGACTCTATGGGGCTCATTTAAAGTTGAGCTTGATTTCTTTTCTATTGCTGATTGGACGAATGCGCTCACCGGTTACAATACCGAGCGGACATATGGATCACCGTTTACTGGCGTGGGTTATCATGGTGCTTGGGTGCAAGAAGAATTTTGGCGTGCCGTAATAAACACAGGCATTGTCTGCTTCTTTGTCGTTTGCACATCTCTCACGATCGGTACTTTAGGCGGATATGCACTTTCACGCTCAGCTTTCCGCTATACGTTTTGGCTTTTGATTATCGCATTGATCTTTCGCGCAATGCCGCCAATCACGCTTGTTTCTGGCTATCTGCTGCCATTTTTTGAGTGGAATGTCTGGGGTATTCTGCCAACCACCATCATTGTTTTGGTCGCTATAAACCAACCGTTTACGTTGTGGATGCTCCATTCATTTTTTCAAAATATCCCCAAAGAATTGGACGAAAGTGCTAAAGTCGATGGTTGCACGCAGTTTCAAGCGTTCCGTTGGGTGATTGTGCCGGTTATGTGGCCGGGAGTAATCACAACTGGGCTTTTCAGCTTTCTACTTGCGTACAATGACTTTGCAGTAACCTCGATGTTGCTGAGTGAAAGCAATCGAACAATGGTTCCAGAAATTGCCGCATTTTTGGGGACCACTTACACTGAGGGCAATGTAATGTTCGCGGTTGCAGCCGTGGTGTCCGCGACTGCTCCGTTGTTCATTCTCGTGATGTTTTTCCAGCGTCAGATTGTGTCTGGTTTGACTGCTGGGGCGGTTAAAGGGTGACCACAATATTGATCTTGCAACAAGAAAGCAGCCGCAGAAGCGAACAGGGGAAAAGAAGATGACGATTGAATATCTCAAATCAGGCAAGCCCGCCACTGAACGTGCAGATGATGATGCAAAGACGCGCGCCGCTGTCGAAGCGATCCTCGCTGATATTGAGGCGCGCGGTGATGCAGCTGTCAGGGAACTGTCTGAAAAGTTTGATGGGTATTCCCCGCAAAGTTACTGTTTGTCCTTGGCCGAGATCGAGAGCTTAATCGCAGAGCTGTCTCCACGGGAACTAGCGGACATTAAATTTGCACAGGACCAGGTTGTTAAATTTGCCGAGGCTCAGCGGGCCTCAATGCAAGATATCGAAGTTGAAACTCTTCCGGGCGTGATACTTGGACACAAGAATATTCCTGTCCAGTCAGTTGGTTGCTATGTGCCAGGTGGCAAATTCCCAATGGTGGCTTCAGCGCACATGTCGGTCGCAACTGCAAAAGTAGCGGGTGTGCCACGGATTGTCGCTTGCACCCCACCATGGCAAGGAAAACCCAACCCCGCCGTTATTGCCGCAATGCATCTTGGGGGTGCCCATGAAATCTATGTTCTGGGGGGCATCCAGGCGGTCGGTGCAATGGCACTCGGAACCGAGACAATTGAGCCTGTCCACATGTTGGTTGGCCCTGGTAATGCATATGTGGCAGAGGCGAAACGTCAGCTCTACGGCCGCGTTGGCATTGATCTTTTCGCAGGTCCCACAGAGACCATGGTAATTGCTGATGACACTGTCGATGGCGAACTTTGCGCTACAGATTTGTTGGGTCAGGCCGAACATGGATACAACTCGCCTGCTGTTCTTCTGACAAACTCACGTAAACTTGCAGAAGACACATTGTCAGAAATTGATCGCCTCCTCTCTATCCTTCCCACCGCGGATACAGCCCAAACGAGTTGGGAGGATTACGGTGAGGTCATCCTGTGCGACACCTACGAGGAAATGCTGACCGTAGCCGATGACATTGCCTCCGAACATGTGCAGGTCATGACGGACAGAGATGAATGGTTCCTAGAAAACATGACGTGCTACGGCGCCCTGTTCCTCGGCGCCCGCACGAATGTTGCAAATGGCGATAAAGTGATTGGCACCAATCACACATTGCCCACGAAGAAAGCGGGTCGTTATACAGGTGGCCTTTGGGTTGGAAAGTTCCTCAAAACGCATAGTTATCAGAGGGTTTTGACGGATGAAGCCGCCACGATGATAGGTGAATATGGCTCGCGTCTCTGCATGTTGGAGGGTTTTGTAGGCCATGCGGAGCAATGTAATGTGCGTGTGCGCCGTTATGGTGGCATAAACGTCCCTTATGGCGAAGGTGCGCCTCATCGTGAGGCTGCTGAGTGATACCGACCCGACATAAAGCTCGTTATGAGATGCAAGACTATGTCTGAGCGTGCGAGTCAGATAAAAGAGGCGTTTGTTTCCTTTATTGCCGCGCAGCAGGATTGCTCGCGTGATGGGCTTCGAGCCGCATTGGTGGATTTTGCCCCTACAGCACGATTTCTGATGTGCCATCCATTTGGTGAGATCTATGGCGGCACCAAATTTTTTGATCAGGCTTATGCTCCATTATTGGAGGCTTTGCCTGATCTTGAGCGGCGCGACATGATTGTAATGGCGGGCACCACGCCCGAAGGCCAAGACTGGCTTGGCACAATGGGTAATTATTCGGGCACTTTTTCAGCCCCTTTTTTGGACATTCCGCCAACAGGCCACATAGCCCACATGCGATATCATGAGTTTTATCGCTTTAGTGGTGATGAAATCATTGAAGTTCAGGCGATCTGGGACATTCCAGAGTTGATGATGCAAGCGCGGGCTTGGCCGATGTCACCACAATTGGGGTCACTCATCACAACACCTGCTCCGATGTCAGGCGATGGAGTGACAATTTCTGGGGACGGGCAGGCGGCATTAGATCACGTGATTGCAATGCTCACAGATCTTTGTCGCTACCCCAGTAATCCAGACCCCACAATAATGCGGCTGCATGACTATTGGCACCCAAAAATGAATTGGTATGGCCCGGCAGGCATTGGCACTGCGCGTGGCATTGCAGGTTTCAGAAACTGGCACCAAGGGCCGTTTTTGCGCGGAATGCCTGATCGTAAGCTCGATGCTTTAGGTGATTTAATGTCTCATTGGATCTCTGAAGGCGAATATGTCTGTGAAACAGGCTGGCCCAACATGCGGTTGAGCGTAACCGGTGATGGATGGATGGGTATTGCTCCTACAGGTCAAGAAATTCTTCTGCGAAGTCTGGACTTTTGGCGTTTAGAGGAGGGATTGATCCGCGAAAACTGGGTACTGGTTGATTTGTTAGACGCCTATCAACAGCTTGGCGTCGATGTTCTCGCAAGAATGCGCGAATTCAACAAGACGAGAGTTTTGCAGAGGTTACCACAATTAGATTGGAGGCATGCATGATCTTACCTCAGACACCTTCGTTTCGGTTGGATGGTAAGCGTGCGCTGGTGACTGGAGCGTCATCCGGTATTGGTTTGGCAGCCGCGGTTGCTCTGGCTGAGGCGGGAGCAGAGGTGACCGTTGCAGCAAGAAGTGGTGACAAACTGCAAGTACTTGTTGAACAAATGGCGACGAAAGGCTGGGCTGCCAAAGCGATGGTGATGGATGTGGCAGATATCGAACGCACTGGGCGTGATATTGCATCCTCTGGTCCTTTTGAAATCTTAGTCAACTCTGCGGGCCTCGCGCGACATGGGCCTGCGTTGGAAACTACGGCGGCTGATTTCGACGCAGTGAGCTCATTGAATATCAAAGGCGCCTATTTTCTGACCCGCGCTGTGGCGCAAGGCTTGATTGACGCCGGCAAACCAGGTTCACTTATGAACATTTCTAGCCAGATGGCGCATGTGGGTGGTGTGGATCGTGCGGCTTATTGTGCGACGAAACATGCAGTCGAAGGCTTTACGAAAGCAATGGCGATCGAATGGGGCCCAAAGCAAATTCGAGTTAATACAATTTGTCCGACATTTATTCTCACCCCACTTACGCAAAGCACATTTGACAACCCAGAACGTGCAGCTTGGATCAAAGAGAAGATAAAATTAGGCCGCCCGGGGGAAGTCGAGGATGTGATGGGAGCGGTTGTGTTTCTCGCATCTGAAGCAGCTGCTTTGATTACCGGAAGCTCGTTGATGGTAGATGGAGGTTGGACGGCTGACTGATGGTGGATAAAGTCACATCCCTTCAAGTTGCCGCGCGAGCTGGTGTGTCCCAAAGTGCGGTATCACGGGTGTTCACACCTGGAGCCTCCGTTTCTGAGAAAACGGCAGCTAAAGTCCGCAAGGCAGCGTCTGATTTGGGATATCGCCCAAACATTCTAGCACGTGCGATGATCACGGGGCGCTCGCGGATCATTGGCCTAGTGGTCGCTTATCTCGAAAATCAGTTTTATCCAGAAGCCTTGGAAAAACTCTCGAATGCCCTTCAGGCAAAAGGGTATCACGTTCTTATTTTTATGGCATCCAACAGTGCGGATAATATCAACAGCGTCATGGATGAGCTGCTTGATTACCAAGTTGATGGGATCATTCTGGCCTCAGTTGCAATGTCTTCAGACTTGACGGCGCGTTGCGAGGCCATCGGTGTGCCGGTGGTTTTGTTCAACCGTTTGCAGGACGATGAGATGTTATCGGGGGTCGCCTCTGACAATGCTGCAGGTGGTCGAAAGCTTGCAGAGTTCTTGGTTGCTGGGGGGCACAAGAAGATTGCGCATATTGCTGGATGGGATGGTGCGTCTACGCAGCGAGATCGTGAAGCAGGCTTTATGCAAGGATTGGCAGAGGCAAATATGACCCTGCATTCACGAGCTGCGGGTAACTTCCATGCCGACCAAGCTCAAGCGGCTGCGCGCTCTTTGTTTGACAAAGAAGACCGCCCGGATGCCGTATTCGTTGCCAATGATCATATGGCCTTCGCTGTGATGGACGTGCTTCGCTATGAATTGGGGCTTCGTATCCCTGATGATGTGTCTGTAGTGGGTTATGACGACGTTATGATTTCCGCTTGGCCCAGCTATAACCTGACGACTGTACGCCAACCTGCCAACCGAATGGTGGAAGAGACAGTTAAGATGATGCTGTCGCGTATAGAGCTTCCAACTACACCCGCGCGTAAAGTGGCCATTGATGGCCCGCTTGTTGTGCGGGGTTCTGCCCGCCTTCCTCCAGGAGATGAAAAATGAAGGGCTTTGATCCAAAGTTTGCAGATTTCCCCGACTATATCTTGGGAATAACCAAAGAAATTTGGGAAGACCGAGGTATTGCTACCCTTCACGAATACTACGCGGAGGATATCGTTGTGCGTAGTCCTGCGTCGGTCGTGGTGGGCAATCAGGGTGTGATTGGGGCCACGATGGCCACTTTGGCAGAATTTCCAGATCGTCAATTGCTTGGCGAAGATGTCATTTGGTGTGGTGCACCAGAAACGGGAATGCTTTCTTCGCATCGCATTCTGTCGACTGCCACGCATCTTGGTAGTGGCATCTACGGCAAGGCATCTGGCACCAAGCTCACCTACCGCATCATTGCAGACTGTCATGCTATCAATAATAAAATTAATGATGAGTGGCTGATCCGCGATCAGGGCGCAATTGTTCGTCAAATGGGATGGGACCCTAGAGACTACGCCCGTGATCAAATTTCTCACGAAGGCGGTGTGGTAAAGGCTGCGTTGCCTTTTATGCCTAAAATAGATGTCACGGGCCCGTATAAAGGCCGGGGTAATGACAATGAATGGGGCGAGCGCTATGCAGATGTGCTTAATAAAATTATGTTCGCTGACATGGCGGTCATTCCACGAGAGTATGACCGGGCTGTTCAAACAGAGTATCCAGGTGGCGTAACAGGTCATTCCTATCCTGCCGTGGATGAGTTTTGGATGGGTCTTCGCGCTGCTTTTCCAAACGCTAAGTTCGCGATTGAGCATCAAATCGGCCGCGATGATCCATTGATGTCACCGCGTGCTGCCATTCGTTGGAGCCTACACGGAAAACATGACGGTTGGGGTGCATTCGGCGCACCAACTGGGACTGATGTCTATGTGATGGGGGTCAGTCATGCGGAATTTGGGCCGCGCGGCATTCGCCGTGAATATACGCTGTTCGATGAGACCGCGATTTGGAAACAGATTTTGATTGGAGCAGGTGCGGCTGAATAGCGTTGCAACTGGCATCTATAGTTAACGACCATGTGAAGGAAAGTTTCTATGACACCGCAAGAAATCGAAAATCGGATTGTCCGTTACGGCGATCTCAAGCCCTGTAAAACCGCATTTATTGATGCGCATACGCCAGGCAGTGATCAAAAGGAAAACTTCACAATCATTGGGGGCGGTGTCTCTGAAAGCCCTGACCAACATGTCCATATTAGCCTTCCTCACGGATTTAATATTGGGGCGGCAGGGCAACCTCCGAAATGTCGCAATTCTTTACATGACCATCGCACTGCGGAAGCGTTTTTTGTGCTGTCTGGTCGCTGGCGGTTTTTTTGGGGCCGTTATGGCACGGCAGGCGAAGTAACTTTGGAGGAGGGGGATATTTTCAACATCCCAACAGGTATTTTTCGTGGATTTGAGAATATTGGTACTGATTATGGCATGATCATGGCTATCCTTGGGGGGGATGACGCTGGGGGCGGTGTCATGTGGGCACCACAGGTCATTGAAGATGCGGCTGCTCATGGGTTGATTTTAGCTGAAACTGGTAAGCTATATGACACCAAAAAAGGTGAGCAACTCCCCGAAGGTGTCAAACCTATGCCACTCATGAGTGCGGAGGAGCTTGCTAAACGCCCCGAACCCACAACGGCCGAAGTGCTGCCAAACCATGTGGCGCGATACTGGGATATGGTTGCCTACGCAGATCGCAAGCCGTGCAAAGTGATTGGGCAGACAGGTTTGTTAAAAGACAAACCTGGTTTTGAAGTAGATTTTGTGACACGTGCATCGGCGACCGCCGACAAACATACGCATGATCGTCCATCAGTTTTGATGCCGGTCAAAGGGCATTGGCGGGTGGATTGGGATGGTGGAAGCAGCGTTTTGGCACCTGGCGATACAATGTCGGTTCCCGAAAACCTTGCCCATAGTGCTGTGCCTTCCATGACGGGTGAAGCAGCCCTGTATCACATTGTAGCGACTGACGATCCCGCGGGGCTTACTTGGAAAGCTTGAAGTCTGATGACTGTGAAAGGATAGCAAATGGCACGTATTCTCACCACTCATGTTGGCAGTCTGCCACGCACTCAAGAAGTAGTTGATTTCATTTTCGCACGTGAACGAGAAGAAGCTTACGATGCGGAGGCTTTCGATGCCGCTATGAAAAAAGCGGTAGCTGAGACGGTTGCTAAGCAAAAAGCCGCGAGTGTTGATATTGTATCAGATGGCGAAACCTCAAAGATTTCTTATGCCACCTATGTGAAGGATCGTTACACGGGCTTCTCAGGTGATAGCCCTCGAAACGCTCCTGCTGATCTTAAGATGTTTCCTAGTTTCCTTGAGAGATTGGCCAACGAAGGTGGCACGCCAAAATACGCGCGCCCTATGTGTACCGGGGAAGTGCGTTCAAAAGGGCAGGGTGAGCTGGAAAAGGATATCGCCAATTTAAAAGCAGCAATGGCTGAGGCTGGAGTAGAGCGTGGTTTCATGAACGCAGCAAGCCCGGGGGTAATCTCGCTTTTTTTGCAAAATTCGTTTTACAAAAGCCGTGAAGCTTATTTGTCGGCTTTGGCAGATGCAATGAAAGCGGAATACGAGACAATTGTGGCTTCGGGTCTTGATCTGCAGCTTGATTGTCCCGATTTGGCCTTAAGCCGTCACATGTTGTTCAACGACCTCTCAGATGAGGAGTTTATAAAGATTGCCCATATGCACGTTGAAGCGTTGAACCATGCGCTTGCAGATATCCCGCAAGAGAAAGTGCGTGTTCATATTTGTTGGGGGAATTATGAAGGCCCGCATTGCTGTGACATACCAATGTCAAAGATGTTCGACACATTAATGAGCACCAAAGCGGGTTACGTTCTGTTTGAAACTTCGAACCCACGTCACGGCCATGAATGGGCTGTGTTCAAAGAGCGCAAAGCAGACATCCCTGATGATAAGATACTAGTGCCAGGTGTCGTTGATACGACCACGAATTTTGTAGAGCATCCTGAACTTGTCGCGCAACGGATCCAGAGATTTGTCGATATCGTAGGTCACGATCGAGTAATTGCGGGAAGTGATTGTGGTTTCGGCACGTTTGCGGGGTTTGGCGCGATTGATCCAGCAATTGCCTATGCCAAACTTGCCTCTCTTGCGGAAGGCGCGGCGCGCGTTGGAGGCACTTAGTGACGCCCCTTTTATTTCTGCCAGGCATGATGTGTGATGCGCGGCTGTTTGCACCCCAAATTGCATCTCTTTCCGCGTATCTGCCTGTCATGGTCAGTCCGTTGATTGGGGCGGATACAATAGAAAAGTTAGCCTCAAACGTCTTGCACGCTGCACCAGCACGGTTTGCATTAGCAGGGCTCTCTATGGGTGGCATTGTCGCAATGGAGGTCGTTCGCCAAGCGCCAGAAAGGGTTACGCATCTAGCGCTGCTCGATACCAACCCATTTGCAGAGATCGAGAGCGTCAAATTGCGTCGGACGCCACAAATGCAAAAGGCGCGTGCTGGTCACCTCGAGGCGGTCATGCGAGACGAGATGAAGCCGAATTACCTATACGATGCACCAGAAAAATCTGGGTTGATGGATCTTTGCATGGATATGGCATTGGCCTTAGGGCCTGATGTCTTTTGCGATCAATCTATCGCACTGCGTGACCGTATCGACCAGTCGTGGACATTAAGTCATTATAAAGGTCGGTCGCTTGTATTGTGCGGTCGACATGATGTGCTTTGTCCTGTGGAACGCCATCAGGCTATGCATGATATGTTGTCAAACAGTACGTTTTCGATAATCGAGCAGGCTGGGCATTTACCAAGTTTAGAAAAACCTGAGGAAACAACAGCCGCTTTGCGACGCTGGTTGGAGGTATAATGGATCAAGATCTTCTTACTCTTTTGCGCTCTGTCGACACCCCAACTGTATGCAACGCGATAGAAGTGGCGCAGGGGAGACGGGGCTTCAACGCATTTACCCGTGGCACAATGAGCGTAAGTGATCCTAAAGGCGTAATTGTTGGTTATGCGGTGACCGCTCAAATTGCGGCATTAGAGCCGCCAAAAGAAAGCCCCGAGATTATTCGTGCACGGCGCATGGCCTATTACAAAGTGATGTCAGAAGCCCCAAAGCCATCGATCGCGGTAGTGGAAGATTTAGACTATCCTCAATCGATCGGAGCGTACTGGGGAGAAGTTAACACGACTATTCACAAGGGCTTTGGTGTGTCGGGTGCCTTGACGAATGGCGTGATGAGAGACTTGGGCGATTTGGCGCCTGATTTCCCCGTGATAGCGGGTAGCATCGGACCCAGCCATGGTTTCGTCCATGTCCGCAGTGTGAATGCGCCTGTATGCGTAATGGGCTTATCAGTGTCCCCTGGTGATCTGGTGCATGCTGATCGCCACGGTGCAGTGGTTATTCCAACCGATGTGATCAATTTACTCAGCGCTGCCATCAAAAAAATGCAGGAGACGGAACAATTAATATTAGGCCCAGCACGCGGTGAAAATTTTGACTTTGCTGCTTTTGAAGAAGCATGGGCAGCATTTGAAAAATCGCGCGTTTGAATGCGTCAAAGGTCTCGTGGGTGAATTTGAGTTCGGCACAGGCTTAATCCCGCCCCCGTAACCACTTTTGTCAAACCAATAAAACAAGGTTCATCCGTAACAGGGTGGGCCTATTTTTTGTCTGATAGAGCGGCATTGAACAAAGCTGCCAACTGACCGTGCAGTACGACTTTCCATCCCTTAGAGGTGTGGCCCAGATCAACTTGGCTATTTTAAAACGCTGTCGCGAGTTGGTGACTTGCGGTTTTAATAAAATCTCATGGCAGAGCCCTTTTGCGGTCAACGGTTAAAACTTTGATCGCTATCTTCAGCTGAAGGTTAATTCGACGGTGTTAACGCGTTCTGCTTCCTTATCTTTGGATAACCGGTGTAATCTCGAAATGGCCCATCTCAAGAATTGGATCAAATGCCGCATCAAGCTGTTCGAAAGTCTCGGCCTCAAGGATCATGTAGTTGGTATGTTCCAGACGATTTGAATAGTGACCGTGGACTTTGATCCCATGATCTTTCACGTTTGCTAGCGTATCTCGAAACAGTGGAAATTTTTCGGGGTGATGGGCCTGACACGTGGAGTAGTCGTGCGTTAGTTTTACAACAAATAGCATTGCGCGCTCCTTTATGCGTTGATTTTGATAAGAGAAATGTGTTTACGGAAGCATTTTTTCCATTGCTTCCTCGCCACCCTTTGTTGGTCTATCTGATCGGCGCCTAAAGAATGCCAGCTATCTTCGTGATTGAACGCATGTCGACGTCGACGCCGCTGATTAACTGCGCATAATCCGTGTTGCCCGCTAGTGCATCATAGGTTCGCTCAATGGCAGACATGTCAGGATATGTTACGCCAAGCATATATGTCCCGAGATCAGATCCAGTGAGGACCTGGCCCATGCGCATAGTTTGAGCCCCTGATGCTTTGAAAACTGATGCTGTCTTATTCAGCAATCCAAGCATATCGGCCTCGCCCAAAGCTCCGAGACGGGCGCGGGTCAGCATCAAGTACTTGGGCATAGGCTCTAGCTTTGGTTCAAACTCAATCGGCTTGCCCCGGAACAAGTTTCGTGAAAACGGAGCCACCGCGTGGTTGTTAATCATTCGTGAGTATGCAGATGATTTTGGGATCATGTTCATAACCCCTTCAAACCCAGTGAGGTCATCAAAGAACTGGACGAACACTAACGCTCCGGGATGACGGCCTGAAATTACGCTGCCGTATGTGACACGCACTGCGCCATTTTCTCGGCACTCTTGAGCGAAGTGCGCCATTTCTTCTATCGCGCCCTGCCTGCTAACAGTGGGGCAACTAGCAGCTGTGATGGCAATAAATTTGGGTATCGACATGATGGATCCTCCAGGTCTTGAAATGCGTTATCGCGGCACGGCACAATTTCAAATTGACCACAGACCGCCCAGCAATCTAGTCTTTAGGTTAAAGTGGTTTGGAGGCTCGTAATGTTGGACATGAATATCGTTGAAAAAGAAATGTGTCCGATAGGGCTCGCCGGTCACCTACTCGTTGATAAATGGGTTCCCATCATACTCAGGGATATTGCTCTGTTTGATCGACGTGGCTTCAACGAAATATTAAAAAAAAATCGCGAAGGAATTTCGTCTGCATCTCTCGCAGCTCGACTTCAATACATGGTGCAGTTGGAGTTGCTGCATGTGGAAAAATCAAAGGAGCATGCGCAGAAGAAACTTTACTATCTGTCTGAAGCAGGGATCGCTTTTGTACCTATTCTATTCCACCTTGCCAGCTGGACATCCGAATTTCGTGATCCTGCGCCTGAGGTTGTAGAGCTAACCCACCCATTTCACAGTGGTCGAAAAGATTTACAGGAGAAATTGATCCAGAAATTGCGCAAAATTCATATTCACAAGAGTGTTGATCCTGATCCTATGTGGTGGTTAGCAGATGAGTTGGAAAAATTAGAGATTTAAGTTTTGTCAAAAATGTCGCTCTCAGTAAACGTCTTGGAATTGTGTATGGTTGACGTTTGATCTTACCCACATAATCACTCTCGTGGTTTTAGCCCCGGCGATGATTAGTCTTTGGCTTTTTTGTAAAAACTGGATCAATTGATAGTGGCACTCATTCAGAGTGCGGTGTGAGGCCGTTTTGCGAGCTGCGTCCAGTGAGTAATCGTGACATCCTGAACTATCTCTTCAACCTAACAGAGATTAGCAAAAATTATGGATCAGTTTTAGGGGGCAAGGACATGAACGCTTCAAATTTCTTATTTATAAATTTGAGTTCGGCATAGGTTTAATCCTGCCCCCGTAAACACTTTTTTACTGGCTTGATTTGGTGAAAATCACTGACGTTTTGAGCGGCCTCATTTGATCGGTCCAAGTTTAAAGTTAGTGCATATCTGGCCTCCGATCCATTTGTAAGATGGTTTGGGGACCTGGCGGGCGATAGCCCAATGCACTGAGTGGTCTCTTTGTGTTGCAGCGCTGCCCCCATTTTTCAATGATGATTTGGGCTTCTCGTACAGCGGACTTTCTGTTTGAATTGCCAAAACCGAACGAGGGCATTTCTGCCGCGTCATTTCTATAAGTTGGTACGCATTAGGATTTCGACGCGAATGCGATCTTGCTGAGTGTGTGTAATGCTTTTGTCGGAAATTGCTTTGAGTTTTCTAGTAGCACTTCGTACGAGGTGCCCGGTATTCTGAGCGATAACACAGTCCAATCGCCCGTCATTTAACGCAGCCACAGTGAAAGGCGTGCGTTCATGCGCAATTCGAACGACCTCAGGTGCTAACGGCAAACCTTCCAGTGTCGTAAGCGGCACCCGTGCCTCGGACGAAATGACATAGATGCCGACAATTTTGGGGTTGTTGCTGACAATGTTGGTTATGATCTTATCGGCACGCTCTTTGTCACCATAAGTCTCCAGTGATGGAAGTGCCGTCAAGTTTGGAAAGCACGCACAGAGCTCTGCATCAAAACCCAAACGGCGTTCAAGGCTGTCTCGGGATTGCATGCTTTCAGCAATTACGAGAATGGAACCGGATTTATTTGCACAAAATCGACCTAGAAGAACCGCGGCTGTTGCGCCTGCAGCCTTGTTGTCGATGCCAATCCAATCCGTGTCCATTGTTGTTTGGTTTGCGATAAAGGGGAGGGCCGCAACCCCGCGTTCCTTCAGGCGAAAAATGGCATCCCGTACCTGTGGATATTCGGGGGCCATTATGGCGACCCCTGTCACTATGTCCGGGTCCAGTGAGCCAAGAAACGAAGCGATGCTATGCGGATCATTCTCGTCGATCTGATGGACGTCACACCAGATTTGTTCCTGGGCAAACGCTTCTTCGCCATCGCGGATGTGCTGGATGATCTCTTGGAGGAACTCATCACCCGATCTGGGTAGGGCGAAGACGAATCGATAGCGCTTTGACTTGGCCAGGTTTGCGGCCTGAATGTTTCGTGTGAAGCCTAGTTCTTTTATAGCAGCATTCACCTTTTCGACGGTATTTTTCTTAACGCCATCGCGGCCATTCAGGACACGATCTACGGTTGCACGGCTAACACCGGCTGCTTTAGCTAGGTCTTTTGTCGTTGGCCGAAGCATAAGGCGATCATCATAACTGTCTGAAGATGTGGAAAGTTTATCAGACGTTTGCAGCATCTAAAACCTTCATCCTTTGTTCTGTTTCCTAAGTGTTATGAGATATGTCTTATCATAAATTGAGGCACGTGCATCAAAAATATCTTGCAATGAGGCACGTGTCTCAAATAATAAGATTACACAACGAGTCTGGCGAGGAGGCCGGACTTAAAGCACCAGGGAGGACATATCCTTATGAAAAATACGCTTCTAACATCTGTGGCGGCGGGCGCGGTTTTGGCGTCTGGCCTGTCGACAGCCGCGGTGGCTGAAGATTTGACACTTTGCTGGGCCGCATGGGATCCTGCAAATGCGCTGATTGAGCTGTCCAAGGATTTCGAAGAGCAATCTGGCCATAACATGAGCTTTGAGTTCGTGCCATGGACAAGCTTTGCTGACCGCATGTTGAACGAATTAAACTCTGGCGGTAAACTTTGCGATCTGATGATAGGCGACAGTCAGTGGATAGGCGGCGGCGCTGAAAACGGCCACTACATCAAACTGAATGACTTTTTTGATGCAAACGGCATCGACATGAGCGATTTTATCCCAGCGACAGTGACCGGGTATGCAGAATGGCCCAAGAACACGCCAAACTACTATGCGCTCCCGGCTTTTGGCGACGTTGTAGGGTGGACCTACCGCAAGGATTGGTTTGAACGTCCCGAGCTGCAGGCTGAATTCATGGACACATACGGCTATGAGTTGGGTGTGCCAGCGTCTCTTGAACAGCTAACGGACATCGCGCAATTCTTCCAGGGCCGCGACATTGACGGCACCACTGTCTACGGTGCCGCGATCTATACTGAACGTGGGTCGGAAGGCATCACTATGGGTGTGACCAACTGGCTTTATAATTACGGCTTCCAGTACGAAAACCCCGATCAGCCTTATGACTTGGCTGGTTTTGTAAACTCAGCCGAGGCCGCAGCCGGTCTTGAGGCTTACAAAGAGCTTTATGATACTGGTACCCCTCCGGGATCGTCCAACTGGTATATGGGCGAAAACATCGACGCCTATCGTTCTGGTCAGGTCGCCATGCAGATGAACTTTGCCTTCATCTGGCCTGGTGTCGAAGCAGATGAGAACGTTGGTGGTGGAAACTCCGGCTATTTCCCCAACCCTGCTGGCCCTGCAGGTCAATTTGCTCAGCTTGGCGGACAAGGCATCTCAGTAGTTGCTTATTCCGAGAAACAAGAGGCGGCGCTGGAATATATCCAATGGTTTGCACAGCCTGAAGTGCAGGCCCGTTGGTGGGAACTGGGTGGTTATTCTGCACTAAGTGCAGTGGTGGAAGACCCGAGCTTTGCCACGAGCCAGCCTTACGCGCAGACTTTTCTTGATAGCATGGCGATCGTCAAAGACTTCTGGGCCGAGCCTGCTTATGCTGACCTATTGATCCCGATGCAGGAGCGTATCCACAATTACGTGGTGGCGGGTGAAGGTACGGCTCAAGAGGCGCTTGACGGTTTGGTTCAGGACTGGACTGAAGTCTTCGAAGATGAAGGCAAGCTCTGAGCAATCCTCCCTGTCAGGTCTCCCCACGCTGTAAGCACGGGGTCTGACTTCCCCAGCCGAACAAAAAATTTGGCTGGGGAATATCCTTAAATATTTGCATGATGCAAAATACCCCACGCAAATTTGCATCACAGGAAGACCAAATGACGACTTCTCCACTAGACCATGTGGCGGCAACGACACCCGATCGCATAGCATGCAAGATTAAAGGTTTATCGGATCGTGCAATCGCGTGGATTTTTGTTGCGCCGACAATCTTTTTGCTTCTTGCCGTGAACATCTTCCCGCTGATCTGGACGATCCGGCTGAGCTTTACCGACTATCGGGTGAACCGACCGAATAACGATGTCGAATGGGTTGGTCTACGAAATTATGAACGAATTTTGAATGATTCGGATATCTGGATTACAATGCAGGCAACGGCACATTTCTTGATTTGGACGATTGTCTTACAAGTCCTCATTGGTTTTGCACTGGCATATCTCATTAACAAAAAATTCAAGGGCAATGACCTTTGGACGACGATCATCGTCTTTCCTATGATGTTGTCACCTGCTGTTGTTGGAAACTTCTGGACGTTCCTTTACCAGCCTCAAATTGGCCTGTTTAATTACGTGGTAGCCTTTTTTACGGGCGCTGATCCGGCAAGTTTCTCGATGATTGGTGACGTGCATCTCGCGCCTTGGGCAATTATCATCGCAGATACTTGGATGTGGACTCCGTTTGTAATGCTGATCTGTCTGGCAGGCCTCAGGTCTATTCCTGACAGCATTTATGAAGCTGCCGAATGCGACCGCGCCAGCAAATGGCGACAATTTTGGACAATAACCGTTCCTATGGCTCTGCCTTTTTTGATGCTGGCAGTTTTGTTCAGAGGGATTGAAAACTTCAAGATGTTTGATCTGGTCGTTCAACTCACCGGCGGCGGTCCGGGTAACACGACCACGCTGACCTCCATCGACCTCAAACGCGAAGCCTTTGAGAAATGGCGCACCGGCTATTCCTCGGCTTATGCCGTAATCCTCTTTGTCACCGTCTTCGGCCTCGCGTCAGTATACGTCAAGGCGCTCAACAGGGTGAAAGAAAGATGAGCTTTTCTGTCACTGAACCGACCAAAGGGACCAAGTGGTTCGCTGGTATTCTGGTTGTTACCTATGCGGTCTGCTCAATTATCCCACTGCTTTGGATCATTGCGACGGGTTTCAAATCACCGCCCGACTCGATCGCATATCCGCCTGTTGTCATATTTGAGCCGACGCTTGAAGGCTATGTGAACCTGTTTACTGATCGCACCCGTGCAACCGATGACATGTTGGAGGCCGCAGGACAGCCACAGACGTGGTATGAACAAATCGTGAGAGAACGCGGCACGGTCATTTCGGGCCCGTCACGCTATGGCGAGCGGTTTCTTAACTCTGTGATCATTGGCTTCGGATCAACGGCGCTGTGCATGATCCTTGGAACCGCTGCCGCTTACGCCTTCAGCCGCTTTCGGATCCCTTTGAAGAATGATCTACTGTTCTTCATACTGTCCACGAGGATGATGCCGCCAATCGCGGTCGCTATCCCAATCTTCCTGATGTTCCGCAATCTGGGCCTGAATGACACACACCTCGGCATGATCCTGCTTTACACGGCCGTGAATCTGTCTTTGTCGGTTTGGCTTTTGAAAGGTTTCATTGACGAAATCCCAATAGAATATGAAGAGGCGGCGCTGATCGACGGCTATACGAGGTTCCAAGCCTTCTACAAAGTGGTTTTGCCACAGGCAGCCACGGGCATCGCCTCCACCGCAATTTTCTGTTTGATCTTTGCCTGGAATGAATACGCCTTTGCGGTCCTGCTGACCTCTGGCGAAGCACAAACAGCACCACCATTTATCCCAAATATCATTGGTGTGAACGGTAAGGACTGGCCTGCTGTGGCCGCTGGTGCCACGATTTTTCTAGTCCCAGTAATGGTGTTCACCGTACTTCTTCGTAAACATCTGCTGCGCGGCATTACCTTCGGAGCGGTACGCAAATGACCAGTTTTATCAATGGCCTACTACGGCTTCGCCGTGGCCCGTGGGAAATGGTGGCCTCAATCCTTATTGCTCTGGGGGTCATTATGCTGATGCAGCCAATTGCCATCGGACTCTACACCTACTCCTTTATTGTCACCCTAGTCGGGACAGTGATGTTCATTATCGTCAGCCACTTCCCGGAGTAACTCATGGCCCAGATTCGAATTGAAAACGTGCGCAAGGATTTCGGGGCTTTCACGGCCGTTCAGTCTTCCACCTTCACGATCGAAGACGGCGAATTTTTCATGCTGCTCGGCCCGTCAGGCTGTGGCAAGACAACAACTCTGCGTATGATGGCGGGGTTGGAGTTACCCACATCGGGCGAGATTTTCATCGATGGTGAAGAGGTGGGCCAAAAGCCCGCCAGCCAACGCGATATTGCCTTTGTGTTCCAAATGTTTGCGCTGTATCCGCACATGAATGTCGGTAAGAACATCAGCTATCCCCTGCTGAGCCAGGGAATGCCAAAAGCACAGGTAAAAAAGAAAGTCGGAGAGATAGCCGAGATTCTTGGCATCACCGATATCCTGAACAAACCTGTGGGCGGGCTGTCAGGCGGTGACCGTCAGCGTGTGGCCCTTGGTCGTGCGATTGTCCGGGACCCCAAAGCTTTCTTGATGGATGAACCGTTGGGCGCGCTGGATGCCGAATTCCGTGAACGCATGTCCGAAGAACTCCGAGCACTGCATAACCGCATGAGTGCAACCACTGTTTATGTGACCCATGACCAGTTAGAGGCAATGCAAATGGGTGATAAGATTGTGGTTATGAATCACGGTGTCGTTGAGCAATTCGGCGTACCGCAAGACATTTATGACTGGCCTGCGACCAAGTTTGTGGCGCAGTTCATTGGCTCCCCTGCTATGAACTTTCTCGACTTTAATGGTGTGGTAGGAACCGGTTCAACCGAGGTTCGGATGAATGACGTTTCGATAACTGTGCCAGAGATCCGGGAAGGGATGAGCGGCGCGATTACATTTGGTATCCGGCCCGAGCATGTGCGGCTTGATGACGGCGCGCCTTTCCGAGGACGTGTGATTGCCACCGAGTATCTTGGCACGACCCAGATAGTGACGCTGGAGACCGCCAATGGTGCGGTGAAGGCACGCTTGTCATCAGCTGATCGCATCAATGTTGGTGATCAAACAGGCCTTTATTTCGATGCACGCACTATCACCCTCTTTAACGCGGAAAACGGCAAGGCGCTCAAAAGCGTTTCAAATATGGAGGTTTTGTCAAATGGCTGATGTAACTTTAAACGTTGTGTCAAAGTCCTTTGGCGAAGAGACCGCTTTGGACTCTGTCACGATGACAGTGCCAGATGGATCTTTTGTGGTGCTGCTTGGCCCGACGGGTGCAGGGAAGACTACAACCCTACGGATGGTGTCAGGTCTCGACAAGCCGGACGCCGGAACTGTCATGATTGGAGGCCGTGACATGACGGGTCTTGCGCCTGCGCAACGTGATGTTGCGATGGTGTTCCAGCAGTATTCTCTTTATCCGCATTTGACAGTTCGCCAGAACCTTGAGTTCCCATTGAAATCTCCGATCTTGAAAACGCCACAGTGGGTCATCGACCAAAAAGTTGGTGAGGTGGCAGAAGTTCTGCAGATCAGCCACAAACTGGACAACAAGGCAACTGCCTTGTCGGGGGGCGAGATGCAACGTGTTTCGATCGGGCGGGCGCTTGTTCGCAACCCATCCGTCTATTTGATGGACGAACCGCTGAGCTCGCTTGATGCCAAGCTGCGATCTGATCTGCGCATCGAATTGAAGAGCATTCAGGCAAATACGGGCGCTACTTTTCTTTACGTCACCCATGACCAAATCGAAGCGATGACCATGGCGACCCACGTAGGTGTGCTGGATCATGGCAGGTTGGTGCAATTCGGTACCCCGCGCGAGGTTTATGAAAACCCAGTAAGCATTTACGCAGCCAGCCGCTTGGGCCAGCCTCGCATAAACATACTTCCTGCAGATGTGTTTGGGCGTGCACCCCTTGGTGCGGTCTTAATCGGCTTGCGACCCGAACATATCTTGCAGGGCGAGGGTGAGGATAGCATCGTAACACGGGTTGAGCATCTGGGTGATCAGACCCGCCTTCACATTGTACTCAAGAACCACGAGCTGATCACGGTGACCGACGCTCATACAACGTTGAATCAAGGCGATGTGGTCAAAATAAAACCTAAAAATCCGTACTACTTTGACGCCGATGGCGCGCGCGTGGCCTAAAGGAGGACACAATGCAACACTTTATTAATGCAAAAGAGGATATGGTCACACAGGCAATCGACGGAACGATTGCCGCTTCTGGCGGGAAGCTGACTCGATTGGACGGCTATCCACACATACGGGTTGTCGTTCGGTCTGATTGGGACAAATCCAAGGTTGCATTGGTTTCTGGTGGTGGTTCTGGCCATGAGCCAGCGCATGCGGGGTTTGTTGGTGAAGGGATGTTGACTGCAGCAGTCTGTGGCGATGTCTTTGCTTCGCCCTCCGTTGATGCGGTATTGGCCGGTATTCTTGCTGTCACAGGCGCAGCCGGCTGTTTGCTAATTGTAAAGAACTACACGGGCGACCGCTTGAACTTTGGTCTTGCTGCCGAGCGAGCTCGGTCGTTTGGATTGAAGGTGTCCATGGTGATTGTGGACGATGATGTAGCCCTTCCGGACCTGCCTCAGGCGCGGGGGGTGGCAGGAACCCTATTCGTACACAAGATTGTAGGAGCTATGGCCGAGAATGGAGCAAGCCTTGAGGCCTGTACGTTGGCTGCCGAACGGGTCAGAAAGGCAACGCGGTCTATAGGGATGTCGCTTGATACATGCACTGTTCCTGGGTCTTTGAAAGAGGATCGGATCCCCCTTGGGATGGCGGAACTTGGCCTTGGTATTCACGGGGAAGCAGGTGTTGAACAAGTCGCCTCAAGTGGGGCAAGAGACGCAATCGCGCTGATGACGAAAAAGCTATCAGCAGGCATGCCCAAGACGCCGCACGTTGCGTTGATCAATAACCTAGGCGGGACATCCTTCCTTGAAATGTCGATCCTGACCAATACATTGCTCGCGTCGGAAGTGGGTCAGCAAATCCAGTATGTGATTGGTCCTGATTCAATGATGACTGCACTCGATATGCATGGATTCTCGATCTCTTTAATGGAACTTTCCAACGGAGATGAAGACCTGCTGGCACAACCTGTTGGCGTGCCTGCGTGGCCGGGCTGCAACCGGCGTCAGACGCCCAAGTTTCTTGCTTTGCCCGATGGCTTGTCGCCTATTCGCGCGCCCGCCTCTCAGCATGAGCCGACAAAGGCCTTCCTAACGGCGTGTTGCAACGTGCTGATCGCATCAGAGATAGATCTGAATCTGCTTGACGCCAAATCAGGGGACGGCGACACAGGATCAACCCTTGCAACGGCATCCCGCGCTTTGATTGAGGCGATGGACAAGCTTCCCCTGGCTGATCATACGCAGCTGTATCGGGCAATCGGGCTGGAGTTGAGTCAGACTATGGGCGGTTCGTCCGGAGTACTTTTGGCGATCTTTTTTGCAGCGGCTGGTGATGCCTCATCCTCTGGACTGCCGATGAAGGATGCGCTGCAGACGGGACTAGACAGAATGCGCCAGATTGGTGGGGCTAATCCGGGAGACCGTACGATGGTCGATGCTTTGCAGCCAGCTTTACAGGTTCTGGGTGAGGGTATTGCCGCCGCCGCCGCTGCAGCTCGCAAAGGCGCAGATTACACAGCCACAATTACCTCTGCCAAGGCGGGCCGAGCCAGCTACATCAACGCTGAACAGTTGGAAGGTCATATTGATCCTGGCGCTGAGGCGGTCGCTCGTTTATTCGAACATTTGGCAAGCTAAACAAATGTCACATCAAACTCTTGACGCCCATCTCGAACATCAGGTGGGCGATCCAGACCTACGCAATTTTACTGATTGGATCGCGAGTCTGAAGGCTTCAAACTGCTCATTGGTTAATTTGAGTTCGACATTGGCTTAATCCCGCCCCCGCAGCCACTTTTTCCGAATGTCTCAATTTACCGCTTCACTCATGTCTTCTGCTCTATACCTTATCCTGTACGTTTAAATGAGGAAAAACAAATTGGCAGATGAGGTTTCTGATGAAATCCTTTGAGCGAAATCTCTTTTCATTGCATGTTGTTGTCCTAAAATCCTCTACGGATGCTTTATAACAGGGAGAACAAAATGCAACTTACCCACTCTAAGAAAACGTTGCGAACTATGCTTCTTACTGCTGCAGTGTCAGCAGTAGCCATTTCGTCAGTCAGCGCGGAAACATTGCGTTGGGCGCGGGCAGGGGATTCATTGACGTTGGATCCGCATGCACAAAACGAGGGCCCGACTCATACTCTCGCCCATCAAATTTACGAACCACTAATAATACGCGATATGTCGGGGCAGTTTCAGGCTGCATTGGCTACTGACTGGGCGCCGTCACCCGATGATCCAAATGTCTGGGTGTTCAATTTGCGTGAGGGTGTAACTTATCACGATGGCGCTGCATTTACCGCTGAAGATGTTGTGTTCTCAATTGGACGAGCGCAGTCAGAAAATTCCAATATGAAGGAACTGTTGAACTCAATCGTTGAAGTTCGTGCGGTTGACGACTTAACTGTTGAGATGGTTACGGATGGTCCAAATCCAATCTTACCATCGAACCTTACAAATCTTTTTATGATGGATAGTGGTTGGGCTGAAGCAAATGGCGTTGTAGAAGTGCAGGACGTTGAAGGTGGAGAAACGACTTTTGCGGCTACCAACGCAAATGGCACAGGTGCGTACAAGCTTGTTAGCCGTGAACCCGATGTACGGACAGTTCTAACCCAAAACGAAAACTATTGGGGTATTGGGCAGTTCCCACTTGAAGTTACGGAAATCATTTACACACCTATTCAGAATGCTGCGACACGAGTAGCAGCGCTGTTGTCTGGGGAAGTCGATTTCATCCAAGATGTTCCCGTACAAGACTTGGACCGTGTTGCGAACACGGATGGTCTCATCGTTAAGACAGCTCCACAAAACCGCGTAATTTTCTTCGGAATGAATATGGGGGCAGCGGACATTGCAAATGACAATGTTGATGGTGCCAACCCGCTTGCGGATGTCCGTGTTAGACGCGCAATGAATATGGCGATTAACCGTGATGCGATTCAACAAGTAGTTATGCGGGGTCAGTCGCAACCCGCTGGTATGATTGCTCCGCCATTTGTAAACGGCTGGACAGCAGAGATGGATGGTTCTGTCTCAACTGATATTGATGCTGCACGCGCTTTGATGGCCGAAGCGGGTTATGGCGACGGGTTTTCCATCCAGTTGGACTGCCCAAATGATCGCTACATCAATGATGAAGCGATTTGCCAAGCAGCCGTCGGCATGATGGCACAAATTGGCATCACCGTTAACTTGGACGCTAAGCCAAAGGCACAACACTTCCCACTCATTACAAATGGTGAAACCGATTTCTACATGTTGGGTTGGGGCGTTCCTACATATGACTCCGAGTATATCTTTAACTTCTTGACGCACACTCGTGGAGAAGACCGAGGCAGCTGGAACGGGACTGGCTATTCAAACCCTGAGATGGATGTCATGATCCAGAGCTTAGCGTCTGAAACTGACCTAAGCGCCCGAAATGCTACGATCCAAGCGATTTGGGACGATGTTCAAGAACAGCAGTTGTACCTACCAATACATCACCAGGTTCTTAACTGGGGTATGAGTGATGCAGTTGGTATTGACGTTAGCCCTGAAGATGATCCGAAGTTCAAATTCTTCACGATGAACTGATTGTGAATTACTGCCCCTCAATTAGAGGGGCAGTAACCCTTTTATCAATTTGTTCCATTGGGAAATTTTTTCATGCTGGCATACATCCTACGCCGGATATTTCAGTCTTTAATAGTGTTACTCGCTGTTGGCTTTGTTGCTTTTGCGATGTTCAGTTTCGTGGGAGACCCCGTGGATAACATGTTGGGTCAAGAACGCACGCAGGCTGATATTGAGCGCTTGCGCGAACAGCTTGGACTAGATCAGCCATTTATAGTGCAATATTGGCGCTTTTTGGAGCAAGCTGCTCAAGGAAATTTTGGCTTAAGTTATCGCCAAGGGCGGCCTGTTTCAGAAATTATCGCTGAAAGATTGCCTGCTACAGTGGAATTGGCGCTCGTGTCAGGGTTATTAGCCTTTATTGGTGGGGTTGGATTGGGAGTGTTCACTGCAATACGGAGACACGGTGTACTGCCGAGTTTTATTATGACAGCGTCGCTTGTCGGAGTGTCACTACCAACGTTCCTGATTGGAATTTTATTGATTTATATATTTTCTGTTGAGCTTGGTTGGCTTCCAAGTTTTGGCCGTGGTGAGGTCGTTGACCTCGGGGGATGGACCACAGGTTTCCTAACAGCCAGTGGTTTAAAAGCATTAATTCTTCCTGCCATTACGCTTGGTCTCTATCAAATGACGTTAATCATGCGTCTAGTTCGCACTGAGATGTTAGAAGTATTGCGCATGGACTATATACGCTTTGCACGAGCGCGTGGGTTGACCGAAAAAACAATTAATTTTCGGCACGCTCTGAAAAATACACTTGTGCCAGTCATCACAATAACTGGTCTCCAGCTAGGTAGTATCATCGCTTTTGCGATCATCACGGAAACTGTTTTTCAATGGCCGGGCGTGGGGCTGCTGTTCATCAACGCTGTTCAGTTTGTCGATATACCTGTCATGGCTGCTTATTTGATGATGATTTCCGTAATGTTTGTGGGAATTAATCTGATAGTCGATGTCCTTTATTTTGCCATTGATCCTCGTTTGCGGATTGAACGAAGCGTAGGGGGGCATTGAGTTGAGGCGCACCAGGATTTTTGTAAAATTTTCTCAGGCTTTAAACAGTGATTTAGGTTGGTCATTCAGAAAAAATCCGGTGGCGATCATGTCATTTTTTGTGGTTGTGTCTTTAATAATGGGAGCGATATTTGCCCCATTATTAGCGCCTTATGATCCTTTTGACCCAGCCACCCTAAACTTGATGAATGGGTTTACGGGACCACTGACGCCTAACCAATTCACACAAGATGTTTTTGTTTTGGGGACTGATGATCAGGGTCGTGATGTCTTGTCCACCATTCTCTTTGGGATGCGAATATCTCTGTTTGTTGGGTTCTCGGCTGTTTTTCTGGCGATGATTTTGGGTGTAATTCTTGGTCTTTTAGCGGGTTACATCGGCGGATGGCTGGATGCTGTTATCATGCGGGTTGCTGACGTGCAGCTCACCTTTCCGTCTATTTTGGTTGCGATGTTGATTTTTGGTATCGCGAAAGGCGTCACGCCGGCGGAATTCCGTGATCAGGTAGCTATTTGGGTCCTCATTCTTGCCATTGGTCTGAGCGACTGGGTTCAATTTGCACGCGTGGTCCGCGGTGCTACTTTGGTTGAAAGGCAGAAGGAGTACGTTCAAGCGGCACAGCTCATCGGGCGAGCTAACTTAGCGGTGATGCTCAAACACATCCTGCCCAATGTTCTCAACCCCGTTTTGGTAATTGCCACAATTAGTTTGGCTTTGGCTATCATTGCCGAAGCTACTTTGAGTTTTTTGGGTGTGGGTGCTCCGCCTACTAAGCCGAGTTTGGGAACACTAATTCGTATCGGGCAAGAATATATGTTCTCTGGAGAATGGTGGATCTTGTTTTTCCCTGCGATCACTCTTTTGGCTCTCGCGCTATCGATAAATCTACTCGGTGATTGGTTGCGTGACGCTTTGAATCCGAGGCTACGCTGATGGTGCAACCTGTCCTCTCAATAAAGAGCCTGGTTGTGGAAATTCCCACTCGGAAAGGTATCCTCAGGCCAGTAGATCGAGTGAGTTATGACATTTTCCCAGGTGAAATTCTCGGTATCGTTGGCGAGTCCGGTGCAGGAAAGTCAATGACAGGGAACGCTGTAATTGGGTTGTTAGAGCGGCCGGCGCGAATTGTGTCAGGTGATGTGCTATTATCAGGGAACCCGATCCACAACTTATCAGCCTCTGAATTCCGTAAAATCAGGGGTAAAAAAATTGGTATGATCTTTCAGGATCCTTTGACTTCGTTAAACCCACTTTTAACTGTCGGAGAGCAACTGGTCGAAACCATCATTGAACATCTTGCGGTTTCGAAGAAAGAAGCGCAGGAGCGCGCCATCGCAGCCCTGGAAGAAGTCGGTATCCCTGCAGCGCGAGAGCGGATAGGTAGCTATCCCCACGAGTTCTCCGGCGGTATGAGGCAACGAGTGGTGATAGCTTTAGCATTATGCGCTGAGCCTGACTTAGTAATCGCAGATGAGCCGACTACGGCACTTGACGTGTCAGTTCAGGCTCAGATCATCGCACTTTTAAAGCGGTTGTGCCGAGAGCGTGGCGTCGGGGTTATGTTGGTTACTCATGACATGGGCGTAATTGCTGAGGCGGCAGATCGTGTAGCTGTCATGTATGCTGGAAGGTTGGCCGAGCTTGGCGCGGTGCAAGATGTGCTCACTGAGCCAAAGCATCCTTATACGTATGGGCTTATGGGCTCCACTCCGTTGGCAAGTAGAGGATTGAAACGGTTGAAGCAGATCCCTGGTTCAATGCCGCGGTTAGGAGCTTTACCAGAAGGCTGTGCCTTTTCACCAAGATGCGATTTTGCTCAGGAAGTTTGTAAAACCGGATCTTCGCCATTTATCGCAGACGAGGATGCTCAAGCCGCATGTTGGTTCCCATTGCAGCACACTAAATTACGGTCGTCAAAATGAGTGTGATTGTCCGAGCAAAAGCGTTAAGACGCCTCTTTGATGTCTCCAAGCCCTGGTTGAACCGTGTTGTCGAAAGGGAGCCAAAGGCTTTTTTGACGGCTGTTGCAGATGTAGATTTTGAAATTGAGGAAGGCTCAGTTTACGCGTTAGTTGGTGAGAGTGGTTCTGGGAAATCAACTATCGGAAAAATGGTTGTAGGGTTAACTAGTGCAACTGATGGGACCATTGAAATTGATGGCATCGCGATAACTGGCAATGATCAGAAAGCAAAAATTTCTGAGGCTCGACAAAAACTGCAGATGATTTTTCAAGATCCATACGCATCCTTGAATCCGCGTTGGAAAGTACGTGACATTATAGCAGAGCCTGCAAAATTGAGAGGCTTTGAGACTAAAGGTTTGCCCGAAAGGTTGCTGCAACAAGTCGGTTTATCACCAGAGGATGCAGATAAGTATCCACATGAGTTTTCGGGTGGACAGCGGCAACGCATTTGCATTGCACGTGCTCTTTCGTCTGAGCCTAAGGTGGTCGTGTGTGATGAGCCTACTTCTGCGCTGGATGTATCAGTGCAAAGCCAAGTTTTGAACTTGATGTCGGATTTGCAAGAGCAACTGGGTCTTACATATTTATTTATTAGCCATGATCTTACTGTTGTGGAGCACATGGCCGATAAGATTGGTGTGTTATATTTGGGAGCTTTGGTTGAAGAGGCCCCAAAGGAAACGCTTTTCGTTTCACCTTTGCATCCTTACACGCGTATGCTGTTTGATGCTGCGCCAAGATTGGATGGGTTTGGGCGAGAAATTGATGTGCCCAAAGGCGAAATACCTGACCCGATTAATCCTCCGCCTGGCTGCTCCTTTCATCCACGGTGTCCACTTGCTACAAGCTTGTGTAAAACGGTTCGCCCTCAGATGCGTTTGATTGGAGATACGCGCGTTTCTTGCCATCATGTTTAGACTATGCTTACACCCACTTTATTCCAGGTGTTTGGTGCTTAACTGTGGTTCGACATAGGCTTAATCCCGCCCCCGCAACCAATCCAATCAACTTACCTGCTCGTATCGCGCTGTATGGTTTTGTCACTTTGGCGGATGTGATAGGCTTGGGGGGTTTCCTGCCCTGTGCGATCCGCTCGCGGTTGGTAGAATTGCACCTTCCTTACCTCAGTTTTTGCTGAACCGTTCGCAATGCGGGATATAATGCGCGATATGCCTGAAGGCGTATCTGCGTGCTGTGATCGATTGCCCCCATCGGTTTGAACCAATGACGGACAGTGGGGCGCTGCATCACTGCATCCATAAGTTTGTCGCCGCAGGCCAAAAGCGCAAGCCGTGCGGCTCCAAGGGCAGGGCCCACAACGGCCTCATCGCTGCGACCTAGTGTAATTCCTGTCACATCTGCGATCATTTGCATCAACAAATCACTGCGGGTGCCCCCGCCAATGGCCAAGAGTGAGGTTGGTGTTGTGCCTGCTTTTGCAAAGGCCTCGGCCGCATCTGCAAAAGAAAAGGCGATCGCCTCAAGAACAGCGCGCATCAAGCTGCCTTGGCTCATGCCCTCGCCCAGATTGGCAAATCCCCCGCGTATTGTAGTGTCTCCATGCGGTGTGCGCTCCCCCGTCAGGTAGGGCAGGAAAAGTGGGCCTGGCCGTGCCTCGGCCGCTTCGGCCAAGAGAAGATCAATGGGGCGGTTTAATAGATCGGCCAGCCACGCCATCGGGCGTGCGCCATTCAACATTGCGGCCATCTGAAACCAGTGATCGGGCACTGTATGGGCATAGGCGTGAATGCGATTTTCGATATTTGGGCGATAGGCATCCGTGGTCACAAAAAGCTGCCCCGAGGTGCCAAGCGAGATAAACCCATCACCTGCTTGCACGGCACCAAGACCGACTGCCCCCGCCGCACCATCGCCTGCCCCTGCCGCCACAGGAATGTCAGGCGTTAGACCCAGATCGGTGGCGATGTCGGGCAAAAGCGTGCCAGCCACATCGGTGCCATGCAGGACGCGGGGCAGCCAAGCAGGTTCGGTTGCGGTCAGCTCACAAAGCCGCGCAGACCAACACCGCGCGGCCTCGTCAAACCATGATGTGCCTGCGGCGTCTGATGGGTCGGTCACACATTCGCCATGCAGGCAGAGCCCGATATAATCTTTGGGCAACATCACATGGCGGATCTTGGCGTGGGCCTCGGGCTCATGACGTGACAACCACAAGATTTTTGGCGCCGTAAAACCCGGCATTGGCAAAACGCCTGCGCGTTGCGCGGCTGACGGATCGGCCGCGATGATATCGGAACATTCAACATCTGCACGGGCGTCATTCCATAAAATCACGGGCCGCACAGGTTTGCGTTGCGCGTCTAGCACAACGGCACCATGCATCTGGCCAGATAGGCCAATCGCCTTGATGGCGGCGCGAAGCGCGGGATCTAATGTCTTGATGCAGGCGCGTGTTGCCTCCCACCAATCCTCGCAATTTTGCTCGCTTGCCCCATCAAACGGATGCGAAATGGGCAAATCTTTGCTGCTTTGCGCGGTCAGATTTCCCTCAGCATCAATGACACAAAGCTTTACAGCCGAAGTTCCCAAATCGATCCCAAGATACATCTTCGACATCCTTTTCCCACTGGCTGAATGCCGGCATCTGTGGATTTGAGCGTAAAAGGGGCATTTTTGAAATTTAACTCGTGTAAAGTTTTGTCGGTATTGCAGCGCAAGAGGCAAGAGCAAATCATCTGCATCCGCCAGTAATTTGCCAGTCTGATGGCCAATCATTCAACCACAAAGGCAATCCCATAGAAACCGCATCTCTTGAATGCAGGGATGACGGGCCCGTCACTCGCTGCATGCAAAAGGTCAGATATAATTTTTAAATCTGTAAAGCCCTCTCTCTGTGCGTATTTGCACAAAGCGCGTCAATTCTTTTGGAATATCCGACCGCTGAACGCTGTGTTTATGTCCGCGCCAAGCCGCGAATGGCTTTTGGAAAAGGATGGATTTCTCATGCAGCAGCTTGAAAAATTTGCGCCGCTGATCGCGCGCGTGTTCATTGGTGGATTTTTCCTAATGGCAGGTCTGGGCAAGCTTGCCGATGTGCAAGGCTTTGCAGGCTATGTCACGATGGGTGGTTTGCCGGCGTTCTTGGCGTGGCCTGCGATTATCTTCGAGATTTTGGTGGGGGCCTCCCTATTGGTGGGGTTCAAATTGCGTCTTGTCGCATTGGCAGGCGCGGCCTTCTGTGTTGTTACAGCAGTGCTGTATCACAACAATTTTTCCGATCAGATACAGATGATCATGTTCCTCAAGAACTTCTCTATCGCAGGTGCATTCTTGATGTTCTTCGCGCATGGCGCTGGGGCTTATGCCTTGGATAAAAACGCCGCCTGATGTTTGGCAAAAGGGGCGGGGGTATCTCCCCGCCCTGTCCCCTCAGATATTTTCACCCGAAGGCCGCATCATAGGCCGTCACGCATTCTTTCGCCAAATGGCCAACTTTGATTGCGTCATAATCAGGTTTGAACAGGTGCGAACCAAGGCCAAAACCAGTGATCCCTGCGGCCTGCCATGCGGCAAAATCTGCGGGACCAACGCCACCCACAGCATAGGTTTCAACCGATTTCGGCAGAACGGCGGCTAGGGCCTTATAGCCATCCACCCCAAGCTTGAAGGCAGGAAAGAGTTTCAACCCGTCTGCGCCATGCCGCAACGCGGTCAAGCATTCGGTCGCAGTAAATGCACCCGGATAAGACAGCATCCCTTGTGCCTTTGTGGCTTCAATCACCGCGGGGTTTGTATCGGGTGATACCACCATTTTCGCACCGATCTGCGCTAAGCGATCAACGGCTGCTACGTCTAGGACGGTGCCTGCGCCGATAAGGGCGCGCCCCTGTGCATGGGCAACCATGGCCGCGATACTGTCAAACGGGTCTGGCGAGTTTAACGGCACTTCGATCCGAGTGATCTCTGCCGCAATCAGTGCATCCGTTATGGAGAGCGCAGTCTCAGGCCGAAGGCCCCGTAAAATGGCAATAATGTTGCGGCTCATTCTGCAGCCTCTAAAAAGGATTTATACGCGGCCTTTAACCCGCTCAGGGCCATGCCCTCGCCAGAAATTTTGATGACACTTGCCCCTTGGGCGGTAAGGGCCTCGTGATAGGCATCTGCAATGCCGCCCGTCCCAATCACACGGATATCTTGGCCCAGCCAGTAGGGTTTGGCGCCCGCCAATTCCTGACCGATCAACAGACCAGATAGGCGTGCGCGGGCCGCATTCGTGTCAGCCCCATGAAGCAACCCCTCGGCGCGGATGGAAAAGAGATTGGCCGACACCAGTGCAGGATGGGCGATTGCCTCATCCAAAGCGGCAAGAAAGGTGGCGCTGTCCCAGCCCCCGCCGCCCACGGAATGGCGCAGAACCGAGGCCTGCTCTAACAGGCCGAACAATTCCCCTGTCATGAAGGTGCGAAAGCTGACGATCTCGCCTGCGCTGATCTGCACCCATTTGCAATGCGTGCCAGGCAGGCAAAGGATGCCATCAAAATTTGGATACTCGTCTAAAAACCCCGTGATTTGCGTCTCCTCTCCGCGCATTACATCTGCGGGACGCTCTTGCTTGATCCCAGGAATAATATGGGCGGCCAAGCGGGGGTCGGTGGTATCTACTTTGACGGCTGCGGCGACAGAGGGCGGGGGGCAAGGGGTCGCGACATAGGGCGCTTCTGCCCATCCTTGGCGTGCGCCCGCCATGCCGCATATCAAAACCGTAGTTTTTTCAGATGCGGGCAAAAGATCGCCCGCCAATTCTACGAGGGCGGCCTCGAATCCGTCAGGGCGAAGGTTGCCCATACCATCGGAGGAGTGGCGCTGCGCCAAAACCGATCCTTCGGCGTTGATCCACCAAATGCGCAGATGCGATGTGCCCCAATCTACCGCCAACCAATTCGATGCCATTGCGTCTCTCTTATCCGATATTCAGTTTTGAATGGCTGCAAAAATCAGCTCGGCAATGCGGGGCATTTGCGTGGCTTCATAGTGGATGCCATCCACGGATGAAACCGTCACCGCGCCTGTTAGATCGACCAAATCCACGCCCTCGCGTGCCGCCATTTCGGCCATGGCGGGCGATAGGCCCACTGATTTCGCAGCGCCGCCACGGAACATTTCCGCCAAAACCCCCCGTTCCTCAATCTGTGGAGGGCAGACAACAATCACCCGCGGGACACCACGCGCAGGCCCGCAGCCAGAGGTGCGGATGATACGCACGAGTTTACCTACAGACTGTGCAATATCGAAAGCATTGACAGAAAAGCGCGGCTTTAGGTCATTGGTGCCAAGTTTCACCACCACCGTATCAATTGGGCTGTGGCTTTCTAAAATCCCAAGTAATGCCGCCGCGCCATTCTTATGCGGCCCTTCCACTGGGTCATCATGCAAAGTCGTGCGACCGGGCAAGCCTTCATCAATCACGCGCCATGTGGCCCCAAGTTTTTGCGCCAAAAGGGTTGGCCATCTTTGCGCAAGGGGATAGCGCTCTTGCTGCCCAAGCACAGTTAAAGGCCCAGTGCCATGGGTATTGGAATCGCCAAAAAGCAAAAGGGTTTTGGGGTCTTGTTCCATCTCGTCCCTTTCCCGACTGGCCCCTAGACCAAGGGCACAAATGGCACGCCACAGCCTGCAAGGATGATACAGGCCAACAGAATGCGATAATGGGTCATGTGATCGTTACTTTCTTGTTTTACTGCGCGAAACAATAAGCGCCACTTGGCTGATTGCAAGCAATGGCTGCGGGGTGCTAGGCAAGACGTAGACGTTACAGGAAATGTCAGGGCGCGTGATGGGCGATGCGGTGGCAGATTTTCGCAAATTGTCAGGGCTGATCCGTATCGTTGGCCATCGGGGCGCGCGCGGTGTGTTTCCCGAAAATACAATGCTTGGTTTTGATTATACGCTGGCCGCAGGAGTGCCGTTACTTGAGTTTGATGTGGTGCTGACGGGCGATGACATCCCCGTCATTACGCATAATCCCACGCTGCACGCCGCAACTTTTCGGGACGAAACAGGACAGTTCATCACAAATGAGATGCCAATCCGTGATTTGAGCTATACAGACCTCTGTCGCTATGAGGTTGGTAAAATTGATGGGCAGAGCGCCTATGGCGCGGCCTTTCCCGATCAGGCGCAGGTTGATGAGTTACAAGTGCCGCGATTGGCCGACTTATGCGCCCTTATTTCGCGGCCTGAACACGCCGCGGCGCGTCTGCTTCTGGAGATAAAATCTGATCCCGTGCTTGCCCAAAATACCGCCGCGCGGGCGTATTTTGTTGCGGCAGTTTTGGATGTGATCCGTAGCACTCATGTGGTCGGGCAGACCGTCTTGCACAGTTTTGATTGGGCCATTTTGGCGGAGTGTAAGGCACAAGCGCCAGAAATCCCGCGGTCTTATTTGTCGATTGCATCCGAGCCCCAGTTTCAATTGCCGCCCGATATTCCCGCTCATATCAAGGCGGAAGGTGGCGCGCTATGGTGCCCGCATTTCGCGGATATCACCGCAGCAGATGTGGCCTATGCGCAAAGCTTAGATTTGGGCGTTGTTGTTTGGACAGTAAATCAAACCGTAGATATCGATCGCATGATTGATTTTGGGGTGGACGCGATCTGTTCTGACTATCCCGCCCGCGTGCAGCGCCGCTTGTCGGATAGGGGTTTGCGCTGGCAGTAAGGCCGAAAGCGAAATTTTCTCAATGATTTCAGCGCAAAAACCTCTGCCAGACCTTGTTTGTGACAGCTTTTTGTTTTTTTTGAAAATAAATCTTCAGTTTCTGATTTAGCCTGCGATTTGAGCCATGACTTTTGGGTCATGGTCTGTCGTTCCGCCCACAGGTCGGGCGGCGCTAAGCGCGAAGCGCGAACATTCGATGAGACTTTGTCGGAGGAGGAGCCGCCAAAGCATCGAAAAGGGAGGGACTAAAAGATGTCAGACGCATCAATTGGAACGCCAGAGCAGCTGCGCGATCCGAATTACACGCCGCCTTTGACGCAGGCGGTGCCACTTGGAATTCAACACGTTTTGGCGATGTTTGTCTCGAATGTGACACCCGCCATCATTGTTTGCGGTGCGGCTGGGTTTGGCTTTGGCTCAAACAGCCCTGATTTTCCGCAGATGATCTATATGATCCAAATGTCGATGTTCTTCGCGGGCATCGCCACTTTGTTCCAAACCATTGGATTTGGCCCTGTTGGCGCGCGGCTGCCGATTGTCCAAGGAACGAGCTTTGCCTTTATTCCGATCATGATCCCCTTGGTCGCCGGCAAGGGCGTTGACGCGATTGCCGTTTTGATGGGCGGCATTTTGGTCGGCGGTTTGTTCCATGCCTTCCTAGGCCTGTTCATTGGCCGCTTGCGCTTTGCCTTGCCGCCCTTGGTGACGGGCCTTGTTGTCACGATGATTGGTTTGGCACTTGTTAAGGTTGGCATCCAATATGCTGCGGGCGGTGTGCCTGCAATTGGAACCGAGGAATACGGCTCTAGTCTGAACTGGCTCATGGCGGGCACAGTGATCCTTGTGACCTTGGGGCTGAAATTCTTTGCGCGTGGGATGCTGTCTGTCTCGGCCGTTTTGGTTGGCCTTTTGGCGGGCTACGCGGTGGCCTTTGCCTTGGGGCAAGTGAATTTGGGCAATGTTGGCCGTGCAGCAAGCTTTGCGATGCCAAACCCGCTCCACTTTGGGTTAGAGTTTTCGGTCGCCGCAATCATCGGCTTTTGTGCCATGTCCTTTGTTTCCGCCGTGGAAACAGTGGGCGATGTGTCAGGGATCACCAAAGGGGGTGCGAACCGCGAAGCGACCGATAAGGAAATCCAAGGCGCGACTTTTGCCGATGGTCTGGGCACGGCTGTGTCTGGCTTGTTCGGGGCATTGCCGAACACATCCTTCTCACAGAATGTGGGCCTGATTGCGATGACGGGCGTGATGAGCCGCGCGGTTGTCACGATCGGCGCAATATTCCTTATTCTTTGTGGCTTGGTGCCAAAGGTGGGCGCGGTGATTTCCTCTGTGCCAATTGAGGTTTTGGGCGGTGGTGTGATCGTCATGTTCGGTATGGTTGTCGCTGCAGGCATCTCGATGCTGTCTGATGTGAATTGGAACCGCCGCAATATGGTGATTTTTGCGATTGCCTTGTCCTTGGGGCTTGGTTTGCAGCTTGAACCTGACGCACTGCAATATCTGCCAAGCACGATGAAAATCTTGGCCACCTCGGGCATTTTGCCTGCGGCCCTCATCGCGATTATCTTAAACCTCGTGCTGCCCGCAGAACTCAGTGCGGAATCCACGGAAGAGGTTTCTGGCGGCATGTCGGGAAAGAGCTCAAAATAAGCTCACAGGTGAGCATGACTTAAAACGCGAAGCGGCAGGGGAAACCTTGCCGCTTTTGCTTTATCTGGCTTGTGCCTTTGCGGGGCTGGTGTAAATTTTCCTCGATGGCGCGACAGTCAGTCTCAAGCGAGGTGCGATCGGGTGGCAGGCACAGGAAAATACCTTTGGATCATGGTTGTGCTGCAGGCGGCGATTTCTGCATCAAGCCTTGTGGTGGAAATTGTCGCAGGCCGTATGATCGCGCCCTATGTCGGGATGAGCCTCTACACATGGACAGCCACTATTGCGGTTGTTCTGGCGGGCTTTTCCGTGGGTCATTGGTGGGGCGGTCGCATCGCTGCGCATGACAGTCAAAATGCATTGCGCCAAACCGCATGGACGATGGTTTCAGCCGCTTTGACCACCGCTGCGGCAAGTCTGATGTTGCGCGGGTTTGAAGGACCGCTGATTGAGGCCTTCAGCCATCCCCTCGCCGCCATCACCGCCCTAAGCATGGTCGCGTTTTTCTTGCCTTCACTATTTGCGGGCATCCCTGCGCCTGTTTTGACGGTTGTTGCAATGCGTGGGCACAGCCAGTCTGAACGCGTCTTGGGGGTTATGTTCGCAACTGGGGCGATTGGGGCGATTTTCGGCACTTTGCTTGCAGGGTTTTTCTTTGTTCCGCGCTTAGGCTCGATGACCACCTTGATGGTCATTGCTGTGATTTATGCGCTTGCGGCGGTCGTCTGCTTTGCGTTGGCACGGGTTAGAGGGCGCGATCTTGGTCTTGGGTTCGCGGCATGTCTGGCGCTTGTGGGGCTCGGCTATCAGACCCTCAGCCTGCCAGCGATTTGTGACGAGGAAAGCGAATATTTCTGTATCCGCACAGTGACACTTTCTGATGCCGAGGGCGCGCGCGTTCATCTGATGGTTTTGGATCACCTTGCTCATGGCATCAGCGGCGAGGCGGAGCCGCGCCAGATGCAAACCGATCATGCTGCAATGTTGGACGCGCTGCCGCGCATGCGGATGGGGGAGAAGGATTTCTCATCCTTCCATATCGGCGGCGGATCCTTTTCCGTCCCGCGGGGATGGGCCGCGCATGGTTTAGGGCAAATCACGGTGGCCGAGATAGACCCCGCCGTCACGCAGGTGGCGATTGATGATTTCTGGCTCCCTGCAGATCAAGTCACCGTGCTGCATGAAGACGCGCGTATGGCGCTGCGCAATACCCCCACGCGCTATGATGTGATCATTGGGGATGCTTTCACCGATATTGCCGTGCCCGAACATTTGATCACGCAGGAATTTTTTGAATTGGTTGCAAGCCGCCTGACGGATGGCGGGGTCTTTGCAATGAACTTGATCGACAATGTTGACCGCATGGATGCTCTAGCGGCGATGATTGTGACCTTGCAGGCGGTTTTCCGAAGTGTCGAAGTCTGGACAGAGGCACGTGGGCCAAGCATGGGTGAGCGGCGGATTTTTGTTCTTCTGTGTGGCGAAACACCAAGTCCTGTCTCTCGCCTCACGGCGGGGTCGCCTGATCCAATGATCTTTCAACCCCTCGATGATGCCTTCGTGGCGCAGATTGTGGCTGATAAGCAGCCGCGCGTTCTGACAGATGACTATGCACCGATTAGCGCCCTGATCGGATTTGAGCCCATCTTGAATTAGGCTTGCAACAGCGCCGCGCGCAACGCGGCCTCATCCACGCTGCCGCCCGAAAAATGTGCCCATGCGTGCACGCCTTGATAAAAGAATAATTCCCACCCAGAAATGATTTCTAGACCAAGCGCCGCTGCATCTTTGAGGAACGGGGTCTCAAGTGGGGTATAGACCGCGTCAAACACCCATTTTGCCTCTCGCATATGCGCAGCCGGCAGCGGGGTGCCGCCATAGCCAACCATGCCAATTGGCGTTGCGTTCACAAGGCCCGTGATCTCAGGCGGCAGCTTGGACACCTCGCGCATCGTTGTGACCTGCAATGTCGGAAACCCACGCGCCAGATCACGCTTTAGGCCATCGGCTTTAGCCAAATCTGTATCAACCAGATGCAACGCGCTTGCCCCTAAATCTGCAAGGCCAAAGGCAATCGCGCGTCCCGCCCCACCTGACCCGATGATCAGCACCTCGCTTGGCGCGTCATCGCCCCGCGTGGCCTGATAGGCGGCCTTAAAGCCGGTGTAATCTGTGTTATAGCCAATGGGCCCTTGGGCCGTGAAAAGAACGGTGTTCACGGCCCCAACCGCGTCCAACATGGGATCGGCCAGTTGCACAAGTGGCACCACTTTTTCTTTATAGGGATAGGTGATGTTGAGCCCTGAATAGCCTTCAATTTGCGCGGTCTCAAAGACCTCATGAAAGGTTTCCTCGCGTTCAGGCGGGATCAAGAGATCATAGCTGACCGCGCGGGCGTTCAGGTGGCCTGCAATTCGGTGCAAACGCGGGGCGCTGGATTGTTTGATATTGTCACCGATCAGCCCCAATTTGAGCGGGGCTTGGTTTTGGGTCGGGCTTAAGGACATATCGCCTCGTCTTTCTCTTCGCGCGTGATTTGGCCATATCGCCACGAATGGCGGGCAGATGCAACTTTTGTTGGCGCTCATTTTGGAATGGCGATAGCGTTAGATCTGCGCGATGTGAACAGGTCTGATCCATGCAAAGCAATATTCATGATAGCGCCTATTCTTGGGGTAGGCTCGCCATCACCTTGGCGATTGCGATGATTGCTAATGTGGGCATGTGGGCCATTATCGTGATCATGCCTGCGGTTGAGGCGGAATTTGGATCGCTGCGCGCGGCCTCGTCCTTGCCCTACACGATGACAATGGTCGGTTTTGGCGCAGGCAATCTTTTGGTGGGCCGCTTAGTGGATCGTTTTGGTGTCACGATTGCCCTCTCTTTGGCAGCCGTCATGATCGCGGCAGGGTTCGCTCTCTCCACTCTTGCAAGCAGCATTTACACGCTATCCCTGATCCACCTGATTTTGGGCCTTGGAACGGCTGCGGGCTTTGGCCCTTTATTGGCGGATATATCGCATTGGTTCTTGCGCCGCCGCGGGATTGCCGTGGCCTTGGTGGCCAGTGGCAATTACCTGTCTGGCGCGATTTGGCCGATGGTTCTTTCTGGGATCTTGGCCGAGGATGGATGGCGGGCTGTCTACCTCACCCTTGCAGTGATTGCGCTTGTGGGGATCATCCCGCTTTCATTCGCGTTGCGGCGCAAACTGCCAGAAACCGCCCATGCCCAGTCCGAGGCAATGTCGCGCGCCAAGGCAAATTCGGTTGGCCTGTCCTCGCGCCAGTTGCAATATCTGCTGGGCTTTGCGGGCGTGGCCTGCTGTGTGGCCATGTCGATGCCGCAGGTGCATATCGTATCTTACTGCGTGGGCCTTGGATATGGCCCTGCCGTGGGGGCCGAGATGCTGTCGCTGATGCTTCTGGGTGGTGTGGTCAGCCGCATCATTTCAGGCTTAGTCGCTGATCGTTTGGGTGGTGTGCGCACCCTCTTGATTGGGTCGGTTTTACAAATGACGGCGCTGTTTTTTTACCTGCCCTATGATGGGCTTGTGTCGCTTTATGTTGTCAGCTTGATTTTTGGTTTGGCACAGGGCGGTATTGTTCCGTCCTACGCCTTGATTGTGCGCGAATACATGCCCGCCCGTGAAGCAGGTCAGCGGGTTGGATTTGTGATCATGATGACGATTGTGGGCATGGCGCTTGGCGGTTGGATGTCGGGGTGGATTTTCGATGTAACAGGCAGCTATCAGATAGCATTCATCAACGGTATTTTGTGGAACGGGTTTAATGTGGCGATAATTGTGTGGCTTTTGACGCGCAGTCGCCGCCCGCAGGCCCCCATTTTGGCCGCAGGCTAGGGGAGGAGGAGAGTTCATGTTCAATGATGATGTTGCCGCCATTTGTCCTGAATGTGGGGCAAGCGATGTCGCGATGGATGCGACAAAGATCACCTGTCAATCTTGCGGTCATTTCGAGGCTTTGGGTCTAGAGGCCGAGGGATCAAGCGCGGCGCTCACAAACCTCTCGCAGGCCTATGCGATTTCCGTTTTGCAAAGGTGGAGTTTTGCAGGCTAGCGTTATTGTTGCACAATCGCGTTTTCCCATTCGGCCAAGAAATTGCGCCGATTGAGCGGGTCAAGATAGACCATCAGGGCGGGCCCGATCCGAATAGGCCCAAATCCTGCGCTAGACGCAGCAGGCGATGTGTCATTGAGCGGCGGAAGGGGCCAACCCTCGGCCCCATCGCGCAGGGCGATACTGAGCAGCGCATCAATAAACGCCCCGGCATCTTTTGGATTCTGCGCCGTGATTGGGATCAAGGCGGTGCGCAATATCACGTTGGAAAAATCGGTCATCCGTAGAATTTGCACACGACCTTCGGATTGATCGGCCAATCGTTCGGCCACGTAACTGCCCAAGACATTATAGGCGAGGGCCAGTTTGCCACTCATCACATCCTCAATCATTTGGCTTGAACAGCAATAGAGCGTGGGGTTGAGACGGCCCATCACTTCGGAGAGTCTCCAATAGGCATCTGTGGCACGGGCTTCCTGCGTGGCAAACAGATAGCCAAGCCCACTGTCCCGCACATCATAGGTGCCGATAGACCCTGCGAAACGTGCTGGGTTGTCGCGTAAAACTTCGATCAAATCCTGCCGCGACTGCGGAATGGATAGCCCCTCAAAATATTCAGTCGAAACCAAGACCACCGCGGGCTCGGTCGTGAATGCGAAAATGACATCACGCCATGTGGCCCAGTCTGGCAAGCTTTGTGTCATGGGCGAGCGATAGCGTTGTGTCAGCCCATCATTGGCCAGTTGGAATTGCAAATCCATCGCCGATGAAATGGCCACGTCATAGACCGCGCCTGAACTGATCTCACGATGCAAATCCGCAGAGGAGGCAACCGTATATTCCAAATCTAAGGTTGGATTGGCGCGATGAAACGCTTCGAGATAGGGTGTGAAGACGTCCAAATCAGCGGTGGAGAGTATCCGCAAAACCCTGTCGCCAGTGCCTTCGATGCGTAGGAAATCCTCTGGTTCAAAGGCGGTTGCAGGGCTGATCCACAGACTTAAAGCAAGGGTAAGACAAGCGAGGCGCATGTGCCCTTTCCTTCCTTATTATTTGACAATTCTAAGCGCCCGCCATGGGCGGCCAAAACATCAGCGGCAATGGTAAGGCCCAATCCTGATCCCACAATGTTTTCGGTGTTGCGTCCTCGTTTGAAACGCTGTGTGAGAACTTCGGCAGGTTCATCGCCTAGCCCTGTGCCCTCATCGCGCACAGTGATGTAGCCATAGCCCCCTTTGGTCTCCACGCAAATTGATATGGTGGTGTCTTCAGGCGAATATTTGATGGCGTTGTCGAGAATATTGCGCAACGCGCTGTCGAGCAGCACCGCATCACCTGCAACGATGATGTCCTCGGCTTTCAGGTCAATGTCGATATCCTTCATGCTTGCCGTGGGGGTCATTGCAGTCGCCGTTTGGGCAGCCAAACTTTTGAGCGAGACATGATCGCGCAGAAGATCATCCGCGCGGAAGGCCACAGTCGCGTGATCCAAAAGCTGTCCCGCCGAACGGGAGCTTTCGTCAATCGCGCGGATCATCTGGCGCAGGCGGTTGCGTTCAGCCTCGCCTGAGGCGTTGCGCAAGGCAAGATCCGCTTGCACCCGAACAGTTGCCAAAGGCGTGCGGACGCGATGCGCGGCCTCTAGAATAAACTCTTCCGAGCGGCGAATGGATTGCCCCAATCGATCCATGAAGCGATTGAGCGCGGCAATGAGCGGCGCCAATTCCTCAGGGGCGGGGCGGCCCAGGGGGCGCAAATCGGATGGCCCGCGCCGCGAGACAGCCCCTGCAATCTCGTTCAAGGGCCGCAATGATGTGCGGGCGGCAAAAAAGGACAGCAGCACCGCGACCAAGAAAAAGGCAATCGACAACAGGCCTGCTTGACGCGAGAGGTCAAGCGCGATGGCGGCAATGCCTTCGCGGGTTTGTCCGACTGTGACGATCACCAATGTCGGTTGATTTCCCGCCAATATACGGCGCGAGAGAGTGGCCAGTCGCAAATCTTCGCCGCGATAAGATTGCGTTGCAAAACTGACCTCGCCTGCGCGGGTGTTAGGGTCAGTGGCAACGGGAAGATCTGCATAGCCTGTCAGCAATGCGCCATTCGCGTTGACCCGATAAAAAACTCGATCCTCGCTAATCGCGCCGAGCATGGAAAACGCAGAATAGGGCAGTTCAAGCCGCAATTCGCCCTGCTCGCTGCGCAGGGTTTCGGCGATTGCAGTCACAGCAGCGGCCAAGACGTTATCTTGGGTTTCTTCGGCGGCTTGGCGGGCGAACCCCGCAACCATCCCCCAAGACAGCAATGACAACAGCGCCGCTACAATCGCGAGATAGAGCGTTAATCGCCGACCAATGGAACCTGTGCCCTGTTGCGCCTCGCTCACGGGGTTTTCACCTCCATCCGATACCCAATGCCGCGCACAGTCTCGATGTGAATATCCGTTCCCGCAAGACGGCGGCGCAAGCGGCCCACATAGACCTCAATCGCGTTTTCTGTGATCTCTGCATCATAGGAAAACAGCCTGTCCATCAATTGCGCCTTTGATAAAATCTGTCCTTGATGGCGCACGAACACTTCCAAAAGACGCAATTCGCGGCTGCGCAATTCTATGGCATGGGCGTCATGGCGTAGCGTGCCTGCAAGCGGGTCAAAGATGGTTTGGCCAAGCGCGATATCATTGCGCGCGGCCCCGCCGCGGCGGCGCAAAACGGCGCGGCACCGCGCTTCTAATTCGGAAAAATCGAAGGGTTTCGTGATGTAGTCATCGGCCCCTTGGTCAAGGGCGCCGACCCGATCCGACACTTGGCTGCGGGCGGTTAACATGATCACGGGCGTTTCGATGTGGATGCGGCTTTGCGCCAAAAATGCGCGACCATCGCCATCGGGAAGCATCACATCAAGCAAGATCAGATCGTAGCTGGCATCTGCGAGGCAAGCGCGCGCATGGGCCAAATCTGGGGCGTGATCGACCGCATGGCCGTCCAAGACCAGACGTTTGACCACCGCTTCGGCCAATTCCTCGTTATCCTCTACAAGCAGATAGCGCATTAGGCGCGTGGCCTTTCCCTGACTATTCCCACAACAGGTGGGCTGATATTTTAGTCCTGCGTGTCAGGCTCGTGTCAGCTTTCTGTGGTCGGGTGAGTTTATGGCGGTGGAGGATCGCCTGTCAAATGGGAGGAATACACTATGAACACCTTTGGGTGGACACGCCGCGCTATGATCGCGGCTGCAACTGCTACGCTTGCATTCTCGGGCATGTCCAATGCGGGCGGGCATCAAATGATGGATCAGGTTCACTTCCTCATCCCCGGCGGTGCTGGCGGTGGTTGGGATGGCACAGCGCGCGGCACAGGCGAGGCGTTGGTCAATTCTGGTCTTGTGGGCAATGCCACATTTGAAAACATGTCAGGCGGTGGCGGCGGCGTCGCCATTGCGCATTTGATCGAAAATGCAGCCTCAAGCGATGGCACATTGATGGTAAACTCAACCCCCATCGTCATCCGCGCTTTGACGGGCGAGATTTCTCAAAGCTTCCGTGACCTGACCTTGATCGCAGGCACAGTGGGTGACTACGCGGCATTGGTTGTAACTGCAGATAGCCCGCTGAAATCGATGGAAGATGCATTGGCTTCATACCGCGAAGCGCCGATGGATTTTGCCATTGGTGGGGGTTCGGTTCCTGGCGGTATGGATCATTTGGTCGCAGCGATTGTAATGCAGGCTGCGGACGAAGATCCCACTGCGTTTAACTATATCGGTTATGACGCCGGTGGTGAGGCGATGGCGGGCTTGCTGTCGGGCGAGATTGATGCGCTGTCCACAGGCTTTTCCGAAGCGGTTGCTTTGGCCGAGCAGGGTGAGGTCCGCATATTGGGCGTGACCGCCCCTGACCGCGTTCCTGCCTATGCAGACGCGCCAACCTTCGCTGAGCAGGGTATTGATGCGCAATTCGTGAACTGGCGCGGGTTCTTCGCCGCACCTGGCATGGCGCAAGAAAAAGTTGAAGCTTACCAAGCGATGTTGGCGGCGATGATGGAAACCCCTGAGTGGGAAGAAGTGCGCGGCCGTATGGGTCTGGTGAATATTTATCGTCCCGGCACTGAGTTCCAAAGCTTCCTCGAAGCACAAGAGCAGCAGATCGGTGATCTGATGCGCGAGTTGGGCTTCCTCTAAGAGGATAAGCGCGTTTTGCGCGATTGATCTATGGAAGGGCTGCCTCATTTCGCGGCGGCCCTTCCGTGCAACAGACCCACAAATTTGGCTGAGAAAAAGGGGGCGTTTATGGCCTTAGAACGTTGGATTGCATTGGCCTTTGTGGCGCTATGCTGCATCTATGGCTATGCTGCGTTTTTCACGATGGATCATCTCTTGCCTGCAATTTTGCAGCGTAATCCGATTTGGCCATCAACATTTCCAAAAATCCTGAGCGTGCTTGGGGTGATTGTGGGCTTGGTTGTGCTGTTTTTTGGCAAGCCCGAAAAGACAGCCGAAGCAGATATAACAAAAGAACAAAGTGCCGAAGATATCGATCACCGCCGTCTTGGGGATTACAATATCGGCCAAGCCCTGTCGCTTTTGGCGCTGATGGTAGCTTATGCCCTCCTTCTGCGCCCAGCGGGGTTTGTGGGGGCGACCATTCTTTTCCTTGCGCTAGGTGGGTTCATCTTAGGCGAGCGGAAATTTCACATTCTTATACCTGTGGCCGCGATTGCCGCAGGCACGATCTGGTATCTTGTGCAGGAGGTGCTGGGTATTTTCCTGCGCCCTTGGCCTGCGTTTTTGATGTGAGGGGGACGCATCATGCTTGAAGGTTTGCTTCTTGGCCTTGCGGCCGCAATAACGCCCTTTCACCTTGCGATGGTCGTGTTTGGCTGCGTGATTGGCACCATTATCGGTATGTTGCCCGGTCTCGGGCCAATGTCGATTATTGCGATTATGATCCCTGTCGCGATTGGATTGGGCGATCCAACGGGCGCTTTGATCTTGTTGTCTGGCGTCTATTATGGCGCGATTTTTGGCGGGTCGACCTCGTCAATTTTGCTCAATGCGCCGGGGGTCGCGGGAACAGTTGCCACCGCCTTTGATGGATACCCGATGGCGCAAAAGGGTCAAGCGGGTAAGGCGCTGACGATTGCAGCCATTGCGTCCTTTGCAGGGGGCACAATCGGCGCGATCTTGTTGATGATCTTTGCACCTGCGCTGTCCTCGGTCGCGCTTTTGTTCCATTCGGCGGAATATTTCGCGCTTATGGTTGTTGGGCTTTCGGCCATTGCCGCCTTTGCGGGCACAGGGCAAGTCGCCAAGGCGCTGATGATGACCATTCTTGGCCTTATCATGGGCACTGTCGGTGAAGGGGCCTTGTCCAATATGCCGCGCTTCACCTTTGGGATCATGGAATTGCAATCGGGGTTTTCCTTCATCACCCTCGCGATGGCCATGTTCGCCCTGCCTGAGGCGCTGTTTTTGGTCTTGAATCCTGCGCGCGGTGCGCAAAGTGGTTCGGGCGGCGAGATCAAAGATCTGCGCATCACCAAAGACGAGGCGCGTAAAATCGCGCCCGTCATCGGGCGGCAATCGGTGCAAGGGTTTTTCATCGGTGTTCTACCGGGGGCTGGGGCCACGATTGCATCCTTTTTGGGATATGCGGTTGAGCGCAACATCGCCAAAGGCGAAGAGCAGGCAGAATTCGGTAAAGGCTCAATCAAAGGTTTGGCCGCACCCGAGACAGCGAATAACGCGGCTTGCACGGGCTCTTTCGTGCCACTGCTGACTTTGGGTATTCCTGGCTCTGGGACAACTGCGATTTTGCTTGGTGCGTTGATCGCCCTTAATGTCACCCCTGGCCCAAGATTGATGACCGATGAGCCTGATGTGTTCTGGGCGGTTATTATCTCGATGTATATTGGCAATCTGGTTCTTTTGGTTCTGAACCTGCCGCTTATCCCCTATATCGCCAAACTGTTGACGATCCCGCGGGCCTATCTGATCCCGTTCATTTTGTTCTTCACGTTGATGGGCAGCTATATCGGCCAAAACAATGCGACTGAATTGCTGATCTTGGTGGGTTTTGGGGTGGTTGCTACGATCTTGCGCTTTTCGGATTATCCCCTTGCCCCGCTTCTGATTGGGTTCATCCTTGGCACGATGATGGAGGATAATTTTGCCCGCGCTATGCAGCTTTATCGTGGATTTGGCTTTATCCTCGAACGTCCAATGACCCTGGGGTTGTTGATCCTTGCGGTGGGTCTGGTTTTTGTGCCTGCCTATCGCGCCCGCCGCGCGCGCTTGCGTCAGGCTGGTGTTGCAGATGGCGATTGATCGGCGCTAAACATAAGTAATCGGGCGCAGGGATAATCCGCGCCCCCTTTTGTTGAAAATTGCAAAGGCCCATCGGGTGCGTCCGACCGCTCAACGCATTGTCAAAGAAACTCTGCCCACGCTTGCGCTTGGCGCGGCAGGGGCTGGGCTTTTTTGGTTGATTGGGTTTCCTGCCTATATGCTGACTGGGCCTGCTGCGGCTGTTTCGGTTGCCACGATGTTGGGGTTGAAAAGTTTAATCCCCTTGCCCCTGCGCGATGTGGTGTTCGTGGTGATTGGCGTCTCGATTGGCAGCACTGTCACACCTGAGGTGATTGAGACTGCGCTGACATGGCCAATATCCTTGGCCATTTTGGCGGTCACTTTGGTTGTGCTGATTTTTGCGCTGCGGGCCATCTTGATGCGCGGTTTTGGCTATGATGTAGTGACTGCGACTCTCGCCGCCACGCCCGGGCATCTCAGCTATGTTCTTGGGTTGTCGACCTCAATGGGCGTGGATGTGGCGCGAGTGGCTTTGGTACAGGCCACGCGGGTTTTGTTGCTGACCCTCTGTGTGCCCTTGCTGATCTCGCTTTGGGGGATGACAGGCACGGCCTATGTCGTGGATCACGGGGCCATCAGCCTTTTGGCGGCTGCGGTTGTTGTCGCGGCGGCCTTAGCTCTGGGTCTTATCTTTAAACGGTTTTCGATACCTGCGCCGCTTTTATTGGGCGCGATGGCCGCATCAGCCATTGGCCATGGGGCGAACCTGACGCCAGGCAATTTGCCGATCTGGCTGACCTCACTGGCCTTTGTGGTGATGGGTTGCTTGATTGGCACGCGATTTCGGGGGCTGGATCGCAAAGGCTTGTTGGGGGCCTTGGCGGCGGGGGCGGTGGGGACGCTCGTGTCCTGCGCGGTGGCGGCACTTGGCGCTATCATTGCGGCCAGACTGATCGGGTTGCCCCCTTCGGTGCTGCTTCTAGCATTCGCACCGGGGGGTGTGGAAATCATGGCGGCTTTGGCAGTCAGCACAGGCCTTGAGCCTGCTTTGGTTGCAGCGCATCACGTGGTACGCCTGCTGATTTTGAGCGTGGCTGTGCCACTGCTGATTGTTCGTATTAAGGCCTAAGCTTACGCAAACTACTAAGCCCCCGCTGCGATGGCCGCAGCAACCGCCCTTTGCCAGCGCGCATAATCTGAATTGCGCGTATCCGCATTCATCTTGGGCGCGAATTGACGATCTATGGCCCAAGTTTTTCTGAAGCCTGCTTGGTCTGGGTAAAGGCCTGCCTTGTAGCCTGCCAACCACGCAACGCCGCGGGCGGTCGTCTCGAGGTGCGTGGGTCGATCGACTGGCGCATTCAGAATATCGGCCACATATTGCAGGGTGTAGTCTGACGCGCTCATGCCGCCATCCACCCGCAGAACCGTTTGGCCCGTTTGCAAAGCCGCCATATCGGCGGCCATAGCCTCCATCAGATCACGGGTTTGCAAGCCCACGGATTGAAGTGCGGCGCGCGCCAATTCATTCGGCCCTGTGTTGCGCGACAGACCGAACACGGCCCCACGGCATTCGGAATTCCAATAGGGTGCGGCCAAACCCGTAAAAGCGGGCACAAGCGTGATGGCTTGTCCATTATCTGCGGCTTTGGCCATGTCTTGTGTCTCTGCCGCCGAGGCGATGATGCCCAACCCATCGCGCAACCACTGCACCACCGCGCCCGCAATATAGATGGAGCCCTCTAGCGCATAGGCCGTTTGCCCATCCATGCGATAAGCGATGGTGGTCAAAAGTTTATTCTTCGAGGGGACAGCAGTTGTGCCTGTGTTCATCAGCGCAAAGCACCCAGTGCCATAAGTGACTTTGGCCATGCCTTTGTCAAAACAAGCTTGGCCAATTGTTGCGGCCTGTTGGTCACCCGCAACGGCGCGGATCGGAATTTCTGCGCCGATGACATCCTTTGCGGTCGTCCCGAAATGCGCGTCACAATCGAGAACATTCGGCAGGACTGCGCGGGGGATATTAAAAAGCGAAAGGATATCTTCGCACCACTCAAGGCTGTGGATGTCGAACAGCATCGTGCGCGCGGCATTGGTCACATCGGTCACATGGGCCGCGCCCCCCGTCAGATGCCAAATCAGCCAAGTGTCCACTGTGCCAAAGGCCAATTCGCCCGCCTCGGCGCGTCTGCGGGCATCTGGGATTTCATCTAACATCCATGCCAATTTGCTGGCTGAGAAATATGGATCAAGCACAAGTCCTGTTTTGGCGGTGATCATCTCTTCATGCCCTGCGGCACGCAAAGTTGCGCAGCGATCCGCTGTGCGGCGGTCTTGCCAAACGATGGCATTGTGCAAGGGCGCGCTCGTTTTGCGATCCCACAGAAGCACGGTTTCACGTTGATTGGTGATGCCGATGGCCGCAATCGCCGTTGCGGATGTCTCGGCATCGCGCAAGGCGGATGTGATGCAATTTTGCGTGGTCTGCCACAAATCCATCGGGTCATGCTCGACCCAGCCCGAGCGCGGGTAGTGTTGGGTAAACTCCTCTTGCGCCTGTGCAAGGGCATCAAACCCAGCATCGTAAACAATCGCGCGGGTCGAGGTGGTGCCTTGGTCAATTGCAAGAATATGAGTCATGGTTTAGGCCCCTGTCGAACTGTATGGAATTATATGTGTTGCAAGCCCCCAATCACGGCAACGTGCGGCCAATGGGGCGTCAAGCGGATGATCTGTAAACAGCGCATCAATTTGCGAAAGTGCAGCGATTTTTGCAGGCGCGCTGCGCGTAAATTTTGAGCGGTCGGCCACCAAAAACACGTGCCGCGATTGTGAGATGATTGTCTGGCTGACCCCCACCTCTTGGATGTCGAAATCCAACATATCCCCTTCCGCATCAATGGCTGAGCATCCTATGACCGCAAGGTCAAATTTGAACTGCGCCACCGCATCCGAGGTCAGCTTACCGATCAGCCCCCCATCTGCGCGGCGCAATTGCCCGCCCGCAAGGATGATCTCGCAATTGGGATTGGCGGCAAGGATAGTCGCGACATTGATGTTATTTGTGACCACCAATAGATTCTTGTGATGCAGCAAATTTTGCGCAACGGCCTCTGTCGTGGTGCCGATATTGAGGAAGAGCGAAATGTCATCGGGTATTTGGGCCGCACAAGCTGCCGCAATGCGTGCCTTTTCTTCAGCGTATAACCCGCGCCGCATTTCATAGCCGATATTTGATACGCTCGATGGCAGGATCGCGCCTCCATGGACGCGCTCTAATTTTCCAGCATCGGCAAGATCGCTGAGGTCGCGGCGGATCGTTTGGGTGGTCACGCCAAAAAGCGCGGCCAGCCCTTCGACACTCACTTTCCCCTCGCGCCTCGCGATGTCGAGAATCTCTGGCCAGCGAAAGCTTTGCGACATGCGCGTTCCTTTTCCTTTTCGCGCATTTGCGCGGTTAACAGACCTTAGATGGCTTAAAATCTGGGGTCAATTCTTCGAATGACGTCAAAAATGAATAATTTTGAAGATTATTATTTTCGTTTGTGTTCGTTTGTGCCATAGCGGCAGCAGGTTTCGGTAGAATGAGGCCCGCAAGAAAGGCGCAATGGATATGACGAGCGAGATTGACGATCTTTTCATCATCGGCGGTGGCATCAATGGCTGCGGCATTGCCCGCGATGCGGCGGGACGCGGCTTGACGGTGCGTTTGGCGGAAATGAACGATCTGGCCTCGGCCACGTCTTCGGCATCGACTAAGCTGTTTCATGGCGGGTTGCGCTACCTAGAATATTTTGAGTTTCGCTTGGTGCGCGAGGCGCTGATTGAGCGTGAAACTTTGCTCAAAGCCATGCCTCATATTTCTTGGCCGATGCGGTTTGTGCTGCCCTACCATAAAGATATGCGCTTTGAGAGCCAAACCCCGACATCGCGACTATTGGCGCGGCTTATGCCGTGGATGACGGGGCGGCGTCCGCAATGGTTGATCCGATTTGGCCTGTTTCTTTATGACCACTTGGGCGGGCGAGACATATTGCCTGGAACCTCGGTGGTGGATTTGCGCAAAGGCCCTGAGGGGGCGGCGCTGCACCGTAAATTTTCCAAGGCCTATGAATATTCAGATTGCTGGGTGGAAGACAGCCGTCTTGTGGCGCTGAATGCCCGCGATGCGGCCGAGCGTGGCGCAGTGATCTTGCCGCGTCACAAGGTGGTGACCGCCAATCCGGAGAATGGCATTTGGAAGATCAGCACCCAGACCCGCGATGGTCAAACCTATCACCATCAGGCGCGGATTTTGATCAATGCCGCAGGGCCATGGGTAAGTGATGTGATTGGCCAGAAGATCGGCCAAAACAGCAAAGGTGGCGTGCGTCTCGTGCGGGGAAGCCATATTGTGACCAAGCGTCTTTATGACCATCAGAAATGCTACTTCTTTCAGGGTGACGACGGGCGCATATGTTTCGCCATTCCTTATGAGCAGGATTTCACCTTAATCGGGACGACCGACAAAGATCACCGCGACCCCGATACCCGCCCCGAATGCAGCATCGAGGAGCGGGATTATATGCTGGCCTTTGTGAATAACTATTTTCGCACGGCTGTCACTGCCGAGGATATCGTGTGGTCTTATTCTGGTTTGCGGCCGCTCTATGATGACGGGGCGCAATCGGCATCTGCCGCCACGCGGGATTACACGCTGATCCTGGAAGGGGATGGGGATGCGCCCTTGCTGAATATTTTTGGCGGCAAGATCACGACCTATCGCCGCTTGGCAGAATCTGCGCTTGAGAAAATCGCGGAGTTCACGAAATCCGCGCGCAGGCCGTGGACGGCGGGGGTAGCCTTGCCAGGTGGCGATTTTGCTGTGGGGGATGTGGATCGGTTGATTGCAAGCCTTGCAGCGGCTTATCCGTTTCTTACGCCCAAATGGGCCACGCGCCTCATTCGCGCCTATGGGCGGGATGCTTGGACGATAATGGCGGGGGCTCAAACATCAGAGGATCTCGGTCGCGATTTCGGCGCAACTTTGACCGAGGCAGAGGTGCGTTGGCTTATGAAACACGAATTCGCGCAAACAGCCGAAGATGTGGTTTGGCGGCGCAGCAAGTTGGGGCTGCGGCTAGACCCATCACAAATAGCGGCCCTTGATGCATGGATGCAAAGCGCCGCAACGCAGATGGCGGCAGAATAGGCTAATCAAACAGGGACAATTGTGCCGTAGGGTGTTTGGCGGCACGTTTTGTCTTGCGGGGGGATTTGCGGCTGCCATGGCGGGTGAGAACTGCAACCGCGCCCGCCTTGTGATCGGGCGCACGGCGCTTGGCCCAAATCTGATCTTTGGCCCATTTGGCGCGCGCCGCAGGATCAAAGATGGGGTTGGGGTAGGTTCGTCCCAAAATGCCATGCGCGTCAGGATGCAACCACGGGCGGTGCAGGGCATCCCCTGAGAGCTGTGCAAGTTCAGGCACCCAACGGCGGATGAACACCCCCGAGGGGTCTTGATCCAACCCTTGCTTGATTGGGTTGTAGACGCGGATCGTGTTGATGCCCGTTGTGCCAGATTGCATCTGCACCTGTGACCAATGAATTCCGGGCTCATAATCGGTGAACATCCGTGCCAGATGCAGGCCAGTTTCGCGCCAATGGAACCACATGTGATAGCTTGCAACTGCCATCACCATCGCGCGCATCCGAAAATTCAGCCATCCCCTATGACGCAGGGATCGCATACAGGCGTCCAGAAAGGGCAGCCCCGTTTGTCCGTGTTTCCACGCTTCAAACCATGGGTGTCCCTGCGGGTCATCGCGCAGGCCATCATAGGAGTGGTGCATATTTTCCCATTCAATCCGTGGCTCGTCTTCTAGTTTTTGGATGAAATGGCAGTGCCAATAGAGGCGAGATTGAAAGGCGCGCACGGATCCGCGCCATTCTTTGTGGCTCGGCCCTTTGAGGAGGGTGCCTGCGCGGTGTGTGGCGGCTTGTGCGACCTCGCGGAGCGAGATCGTGCCGAATGTGAGATGCGGCGAAAGGCGCGAGCACGCATCAGCGCCAACAAGTGGGCTAGACATTGCCGATCGATAGGGCGCGCCACGTTTGATGAGAAAACTGTGCAGCAGCGCGCGTGCTGCTGTTGATCCGCCGTCTTGCAGATCATCCCCGCCATCAGGCGCAAGGCCCAAATCCGCAGGCTTAGGTAAATCCAAACTGGGCGTTTCGTAAATTGGCTCAAGATGTGGCACTGAATGGCAGGGATCCAACATCTGCCTGTTCCATTCCCCCGCCCATCCATTGCGCGATTTTAAGGTTCGGATCACACCGAATTGACGGGGTTCATGCCACGGGATGGATTTTGATTTGCACCAAGCTGCCACCCTTTTGTCGCGCGCATATGTCCATCCATTCCCGGTTTCTTGATGCGACCAAAGCGCGGCGATCGGTTGTTGGGCTGCTAGTTCGTCTAAGATGGAAACAGCATCCCCACGTCGGATTAAAAGAGGCTGACCCAAACTTGCTAGTGTATCATGTAGTTCAGCTAACGATTGACGAAGAAACATCCAATGTCGTGCGCTTGCATCGGGTTCAGTCCAAAAATCAGGTTCAATAATATACACAGGCAAGACGGGCCCTCGGGCTGCAGCTGAGGCAAGGCATGCTTGGTCTGTGACACGTAAATCACGTTTGAACCAGACAAGGTGTACGGGCCATTGTTTCATGTTGAGTTACAATAGTCTTAGTTTCGGCCGTGTCAGTAATTTGTATGGTCGACAGTATTAAATTTACAGCCTAACAGTAACTGATAAAGCAAAATTGGATTGACGATGCCAACTGTTCCAGACCTCCCGCAGAACATTGTAGTCGCTAAAAATTTGCCTAGAGCTCCCGATAATATTAGGGGCCTGGTGTTGATGGGCTTAGGCTTTTTTGTATTCGCTGCTGTTGACACAATGGCAAAGTTTTTGACAGACGGATTCCATCCAATCCAGATTGTTTGGACCCGCCAGCTAGGTCTTGTTTTTGGTGTAATTGTAATATTGCTCTGGCGCGGAACTAAAATCTTAAAAACTGCGAAGCCCAAATTACAATTTTTGCGGGGTGCACTGGCTGTAGGTTCGGCAACCTGCTTTATAACAGGAGTTAGCTTTGTCCCTTTGGCCGATGCAATCTCAGTGACCTTTATAGCTCCGCTGATTGTCACCGTACTTGGCGCATTGATTCTACGTGAAAAGGTGGGCCTACACCGATGGTCAGCTATTTTTGTTGGATTTTTAGGTACACTGATTGTAATTAGGCCAGGCTTAGGGATCGTCCATCCGGCAGTATTTTTGATAGTATTGGCTGCGAGTATGTTTGCGGTTCGCCAAGTCCTGTCCCGTATGATTGCACCCTATGACAATACATACACAACTGTTGCTTACACTGCTCTTGTTGGGGTGGCGGTTATCAGCATACCTCTTCCATTTTTCTGGGCATGGCCAAGCGATAAGAATTCCTTAATCATAATGTTCTTCATGGCAGCGTTTGCGGGCTTGGGCGAGCTTTTGGTGATCCGTGCGCTTGAGATCGCGGAAGCTGTAGTTTTGGCCCCCGTGCATTACTCAATGATATTATGGTCAGTGATGTATGGGTATTTGGTTTTTGCGCAATTACCAGATGGATGGACCCTAATTGGCACCACTTTGATCGTTGCAACTGGTCTTTATACTATGCATCGTGAACGCCTTGCAGCGCGCTCACGCCCTCCCACAGTTTAGGCGATTTGCGGCGACAGCCGATAAGGCCAAAAATCCGCTTGCCACCATCAAGCAGGCCTCAACCCCGCCCCATTGATAGGCAAGGCCCGATAGGCCCGTGCCCAACAATCGGCCTGCCGCATTCGCCATGTAATAGAAACCAACATCTTGGCTGACCCGCTCGGATTTTGAAAATGCGAGAATGAGGTAAGAGTGCAGTGCCGAATTCACGGCAAATATCGCGCCAAAGACCAACAGACCCAAGACCAGCGTCACAGTCAGCCAAGGGGCGGGCGCGCCTGCGGTGGAGACAGTAATCGCCAAAAGCGCAGGGATTGGCACAAGCGCCAAGGCCCATTGGCGCGCGCTTGCGGACAGCCGCCCCAAATCATTGGCCCCTTTGCGCAGGATGCGCGGGGCCATGGCCTGAACAGCGCCATAAAAGATGATCCAGACCGCCATGAAGGTGCCAATCATGAAAAAGGCTGCGCGTCTGCTTTCATCGCTGCCATCGGAAAGAACGGCGTAGAAATAAACCGGGATGCCCACCACAAACCACACATCCCGCGCGCCGAATAAAAAGACGCGGGCAGCAGACAGACGATTGATATTTTTGTCTCGCGAGATGACGGTGGAAAACTTGGTCGCTTTGTTGCCTTTGGGCAGGCCGTCTGGCATGAAGAAAAGCAGCGCCACAAGGATCAGTGCCAAAATAGCTGCCATGCCCAACAAGGCGGTGTTGTAGCCATAAAGTGCCAAAAGGCCTGCGCCCAAAAGGAACCCCAATCCCTTTACCGCGTTTTTTGATCCTGTCAGCCAAGATACCCATTTCAGCAATCCAGCCCCTTCGGGTGCCAAAAGTTTGACAGCCGATTTTGAGGACATTTTCGCCAGATCCTTGGCCACGCCTGAGGCCCCTTGCACGGCCATCACATAGGCCACAGATGCGCCGATCGACCACGCAGGATCCAGTGCGGTAAGGGCCAAAAGCGCACCAACCTGTAGGATCAGCCCCGCATATAAGGTGCGGGTCAGGCCAAACCGCGCGGCCAGCCAGCCCGCAGAAAGATTGGTTATGACGCCTGCAATCTCATAGAGCAAAAACAGATAGGCCAATTGAACGGGACTAAAGCCGCGCTCGTGAAAGGCCAAGAGAACCAACATCCGAAGCGCGCCATCCGACAGCATAAACGCCCAATAAGCCGCTGTTACGGCGATATAGGCGGGCAGGGCGGATGGCTTTGGCGCGGTCATAGACTTGCGCCAACCATGCGCGCGACATCAATCAGGCGATGGGCATAGCCCATTTCATTGTCATACCACGCATAAATCTTGGCCTGCGTGCCATTAATGACCATCGTGGATGGCCCATCCACAATCGAGGATCGCGTGTCATTAGTGTAATCCGCACTCACCAAAGGGCGCGCTTCAAAGCCGAGGATGCCGTTCAGCGCCCCCTCTGCCGCACGCGCGAAGGCTGCGTTGATTTCCGCCGCCGTGGCCTCGCGGTCTAGCTCAAAGACACAATCGGTCAGGGACGCGTTCAACAGAGGCACGCGCACAGCGTGCCCATTCAGCTTGCCCTTCAATTCGGGATAGATCAGCGTGATCGCCGTGGCACTGCCCGTTGTGGTCGGAATCAGTGAGTTCAGCGCAGACCGCGCGCGGCGTAAATCTTTGGCTGGCCGATCCACGATGGTTTGGGTGTTTGTGACATCATGGATTGTGGTGATTGAGCCGTGCTTGATGCCAAATTCTTCCATCATCACTTTGACCACAGGGGCAAGACAATTTGTGGTGCAGCTTGCCGCTGTCACGATGTCATGCGCGGAAGGGTCATAAATCTCGTGGTTCACGCCATAGACGATATTCGCGGTGGGGCCATCTTTGACGGGGGCGGAGACAATGACCTTTTTCACGCCTGCGGCGAAATAGGGCGCAAGGGCCGCAGCTGTTTTAAATTTCCCCGTGCAGTCAATGACCACATCCACCCCCTTAAGGGGCAGGTCATGGATGTCTTTGGTGCCAATAAAAGGAATGCTTTGGTCATTGATGATGACAGCATTCTCTGTTGCTGAGAAAGACGCGGGCCAGCGACCATGCACTGTGTCAAACTCCAACAGATGGGCATGCATGGCGGCATCACCGACCGCATCATTGATCCAAGCGATCTCTGCGCCCGCCTCAAGCAAGGGCCGCAGCGCAAGCTTGCCGATGCGGCCCAATCCGTTCAGCGCGTAGACAGTCATATTTCAATCCTCTTTAGAAGTCTCTGCGATGTGATCCACCGCCTTTTGCAGCGCCGCGCGTTCTAGGCTTTCAAGGGGCAGGGCGGTGAAGGCGGCAATACGATTAAGCAACGCGCCATAGGTTGCCTGAAAAGCCAGCCCCCGCTCAGCGACGCTACCTTGGGCCTTTACAGGGTCAGGCAGGCCCCAGTGCCCGCTGACAGGCTGTCCCGCCCAAGCGGGGCAATCCTCATTGGCGGCCACATCGCAGACTGTAAAAACAAAATCCATCTGCGGGGCTTCGGGCGCTTGGAAAACGCTAAGATGCTTAGAACTGAGAGCAGAGGTATCATGCCCTTTTTGGCGCAGCACCTCGAGCGCGAGCGGGTTGAGCGTGCTTTGCGGTTGGACACCGGCGGAGTATACGCGAAACCGATCCCCACCTATATCGCGTAGCAAAGTTTCAGCCATGATGGAGCGTGCCGAGTTTCCCACACAGAGGAACAGCACATTAAATGGCCTGCCGTAATTCTGCGGGTCAGGCGCACAGTCAAACTGAAGGTTTACCCGTCCACGGCAGCACTCTGAAAATAGAGCAGCCATCATATCATGGGTGGTGTCCATCGCTACGCGATAGCGCAGCGAAGTGCCTTCGCGTTCTTGCACGATCAACCCCGCCTGATGGAGTGCCCCAAGATAGGCCGACAAGGTCGAGGGTTTAACCCCCAAAGCAGCACCAATTTCCCCCGCCGCGACCGCATCAGGATAACGGCGCATTAGCAGGCGAAAAATATCAAGGCGTGGGCCATGGCCCAAAGTTGACAGCTGTGTGACGAGTATATTTTCCATATTTCGTGAATAATCGAAATAATGAATCGAGCAAAGCCTCCAATGGCGCTGTCATGAAAAATTCACGGAGAGCGTAAACTAGCCTGCCAAATGGCTTTCACCGCGGGCTTTGGCCAAGGCAATCTGGTGCTGACGTTCGCGGAAACGCACGCGATCTTCATCGCTGTGCTCGCCCATACATTGATGACAGGAGACGCCTTCTTCGAAATGAGGATGTCTGCGATCTTCGTCAGAAATCGGGCGGCGACAGGCACGGCACAGACCATAAGGCCCCTGTTTAAGGCCGTGACCGACAGAGACGCGTTCGTCAAAGACGAAACATTCGCCCTCCCAAAGGCTGCTTTCTTGTGGCATTTCCTCAAGATATTTTAGGATGCCGCCTTTGAGGTGATACACCTCCTCCACGCCTTGATCCTTGAGGAACGCGGTGGATTTCTCGCAACGGATGCCACCGGTGCAGAACATTGCAATCCGCTTGTTGTGAAAGTGATGTTTGTTTTCCTCCCACCATTGTGGGAATTGGCGGAAACTTTCGGTATGTGGATCAACCGCGCCTTTGAAAGTGCCAATGGCCACTTCGTAATCATTGCGCGTGTCGATCACAGCGACATCAGGGGCCGAGATCAATTCGTTCCATTCTTCAGGCGCAACATAAGTGCCCACGATTTTGCGCGGATCAATTTCTGGCACACCCATCGTGACGATCTCGCGCTTCAGGCGCACCTTGAGGCGGCCAAAGGGCATTTCGGTGGCTGTGCTTTCTTTCCATTCAAACGCCGCACAACCAGGCAGGTTGCGGATATGGGATAGCACCGCGTCAATCCCCGTGCGGCTGCCTGCGATGGTGCCGTTGATCCCTTCGTGCGCCAAAAGAAGCGATCCCTTGATCTCCTGCGCCTCGCAAAGCCCAAGCAGGGGCGCGCGCAACTCTTCGGGCGCGTCAAATCGGGTAAAGTGATAGAGAGCGGCGACAATATACATAGCTGCGCATTTACGCCCTTGCATTGTGCAACTCAACCCTTAGGTGATGCGGCACGCTGCCCTATACGGAGACCATGGTATGAAACCCGATACTCACGCGCTTTTGGTGATTGATGTGCAAAATGACTTTTGCGAAGGCGGTGCCTTGGCTGTGCCTGAGGGCAGCGCGATTGTGGCGGGGATCAACGCCTTGATGGATGACTATGCCGCCGTGATCCTGACCCAAGATTGGCATCCCGCGGATCATTCCAGTTTTGCAAGTCAGCATGAGGGGCGCGCGCCCCTAGAGATGATTGAGATGCCCTATGGCCCACAGGTTTTATGGCCTGATCATTGCGTGCAAGGCAGCGCAGGGGCGGAATTTCATCCAGAACTTCGCACAAACCGTGCGGATCTGATTATTCGCAAAGGGTTTCGCCCTGCTATCGACAGCTATTCTGCGTTTTTCGAAAATGATCACCAGACCCCCACGGGGCTTAAGGGATATTTGCGCAATCGTGGGATCACGCATCTGACCATGGTCGGATTGGCGACAGATTTCTGTGTCAATTATTCCGCGCAAGATGCCGCAAAACTAGGGTTTGCAGTCGACCTGCGCCGCGATTTGTGTCGCGCGATTGATCTGGGCGGATCATTGGCGACAGCTTTGGATGACATGGCCGCTTTGGGTGTGATGATGTCAAAGGGCTGATTGATAGAGTTTGACCGTTAACCCACCGAAGGCCACGGGGCGGCTCACCTCTGACCATGTCAAACCTGTGGCCTTGGCTAACCCTTCGTCCGATGTGACCATGCCAAATTGCCATCCTGTGAACCGTTCGCGCATGACCGCACCAATGGCGCCGTAAAGCCCAAACAACAATTTGCGATTGCCAATCCGCGCGCCATAGGGCGGGTTCAGAATGACCAACCCTTTTTGCTTTGTCGGTGGTTCAAGCGCGCTGAGGGGCTGACAGGCAAAGCTGGTCCATTCCGCAACACCTGCACGCTCGGCATTGGCGCGCGCGCCTGTAATGGCCCCTTGGTCGCGGTCGAACCCGTAAAATTGCACGGCCTCAGCCTCGCGTGAGGAAAAATTGCGGCGCATTGCAGACCAATCAGCAATCTCAAATCCGGCAAGATCTTCAAACGCAAAGCGGCGCGCACGCCCTGCGGGCAACCGCGCGGCAATCTCGGCGGCCTCAAGCAAAAACGTGCCAGAGCCACACATCGGATCAACCACAGGCATCCCGCCATGATAGCCGCAGGCCCGCAAAAACGCGGCTGTAAGGGTTTCTTTCATGGGCGCTTTGCCGATGAATTCTTTGGCGCTCCGTTTGTGCAAGCTCTCACCGGATGTATCGAGGCTGAGTGTGCAAAGATCATCTTCGATGCGCAGTTTGACAACAATCAGCGCCTCAGGGTTCGGCGTGCTGCCAAGCGCCGCGCTGATTGCCCCCTCAATTCGTTCCGCAGCTGCGCGTTGGTGGTAAATCTTTGATTTGCGGCAGGTGGCCTCAACGCGCCAAGCTCGATCAGGACGCAAAATGCTGGCCCAATCTAATTTGCGCGCGCGCTTGTCCAATTGTGCCAGATGCATCGCGCGGAATTCCGCGATACGGATCAATACGCGTCCCGCGCAGCGCAGCCAGAGATTGGCACGCATTGCCTCAGCGAGATCACCCTGACAGATCACACCCCCTGCCACAGATTGCACGCCCGAGAAGGATAAGCTGCGCGCCTCCTCGGCGAGGATATCCTCCAATCCTGGGGTGCCTTGCAGGAAAATTTCCATCGCTCTTGCCTTTATGGCCTATGATTTGCTCTAAACGGCGCGAAACACGCCTGCTTGGAGCCTAGCCATGGTCGATATCGCCACCCGTGTCCATAACCATCGCTGGAGGATTGACCCGATCGTGCGCTCGCTGATCGACACGGATTTCTATAAATTGCTGATGTGTCAGTCAGTCTTTCGCAATCGGCCCAAAACCCAAGTCGCATTTTCACTGATCAATCGCACAACGCGCATCCCGCTTGCGCATCTGATTGATGAGGGTGAATTGCGTGAACAATTGGATCATATCCGCACCCTGCGCCTGACGCGGGGCGAAAGCACGTGGCTGCGCGGGAATACATTTTATGGCAAGCGCCAGATGTTCCGCCCCGATTTCATGGAATGGTTCGAGGCGCTGCAACTGCCCCCCTACCATCTGGAACGGGTAGGAGATCAATATGAGCTGACCTTTGAAGGCGCATGGCCCGAAGTAATGCTTTGGGAAATCCCCGCGCTTGCAGTTTTGATGGAATTGCGCGGGCGCGCTGTCTTGAAAGACATGGGTAAGTTCGAGTTGCAGGTGCTCTATGCCCGAGCGATGACAAAGCTTTGGGAAAAAACCGAAAGAATGCGCCCGATTGAGGGCCTGCGCATTGCCGATTTCGGTACTCGCCGCCGCCATTCCTATCTATGGCAGGATTGGTGTGTGCAGGCGATGATCGAAGGTTTGGGGGTTAAATTCGCGGGCACCTCAAATTGCCATATCGCGATGAAGCGCGACATTGAGGCCATTGGGACGAATGCGCATGAATTGCCGATGGTCTATGCCGCCTCGGCCCGCGATGATACGGAACTGGCTCGGGCGCCCTATGATGTTCTTGCGGATTGGCATGAGGAACATGATGGCAATCTGCGCATCATCCTGCCCGACACCTATGGCACGGCGGGGTTCCTCAGGAACGCGCCCGATTGGTTGGCGGGTTGGACGGGTATTCGTATCGATTCAGGCCAACCCGAGGCAGGGGCCGAGGCAGCGATTGACTGGTGGAAATCGCGCGGTGAAGACCCCACGCAGAAATTGGTGATCTTCTCGGACGGGTTGGATGTCGACCGCATAGCCGAGCTGCACGCCAAATTTTCAGGCCGCGTGCGCGTGTCCTTTGGTTGGGGCACGCTGTTAACGAATGATTTCCGCGGATTGGTCGAGGGGGATGCGCTTGCCCCCTTCTCACTGGTCTGCAAAGCCATCCGCGCCGATGGCCGCCCCACAGTCAAACTGTCCGACAACCCCGAGAAGGCGATGGGGCCAAAGGATGAAATCGCACGCTATAAGCGCGTGTTCGGTGTGGGAGAACAGGAACGGGTGGAGGTGGTGGTTTAGGGGAGTATCAGTCTGAGATACTTAAATCTCATTTGTTCCTTAAGATGGTCAATCTCGCTTGTGTCCATTTGCTTGTGGATCATACGATGGCAGGTCGGACAAAGCACAAGGAAATCATCTGGAACCATATACCTTTTTGTCTGTCCTTCAGATAGGGTTTGCAAAGGGGCGCAGTGGTGAACATCCAATGGTATGTTGATAGCTGGCCCCCGATAATTCCAGTCGATGCGCGGATCCAAGCCACAACATTCACAGACCGCTTTTCGAACTGAGAGGACTTCGCGGCGCACCTTACCCGAACGCTCAATTTTGCGAGACAATACGTAGCGCCTAGTTTCATCAATGTTGCTCGAGTTTGCTTCAGCATACATCATGTCATTTGGTGTCGATCCGCCTCTCTCGATAAGTGTTTGGTAGGCGGCCAGCATCTTTTCGAGATCGTCGCACACCACCTTTTAATTCAAATCCGAAAGGCTATATGTTCGACCAAAGGAATGTCCGGCAATTTAGCCCGATGGCAAGTCTTCGTCAGAACCCAAATCGATCGTTCCGGTATCAAATAGTCGTGCATACTCGGGCACTCTCTGCGCCATATCCAGAGCCCGGCGCTGCAGCACTTGTCGTCCGTTAAGCCTGCCAAATTCTTTGTACACTGCGGTAGTGCCTTGGTTCATTGACAGAGTAACAGTACGAGTTTGTGGGTTGATTAAGTAGACAACATAAAACCCTTAGTCGCGGATTCTGTTTCCAGAGGATCAAAAAAGGCTAACCATGGAACAGCGGCCCAATTACCTGCACCGACACTAGCCTTCAATTTAAGTTCATAAGGCTTTCCAAATAGTTGCTTCTTCGCTTCTGCTGCGACGTCACGGCGAACGAAATTCCCAAAGTCGCTATTGCAAAAGGGCTTCATGCGCTCATGGGCGTAGTCTCTTGCAATCTTGCCGAGCATTTCAGCGAGCATATGTCCTCCATTTTTATGTTTAATTTATAACATAATGTTGCTTAGGAATAATGCATTTTTAAAAATGGGGGGATCACCTCTCATCCCTCCACCTTCCCGCGTCCTGCCTTAACCTCGGCGCGCAGTTTTTTGCCCTTGATCCGCCGTTCCACCGATCCCTTTGTGGGGCGGGTGGGGCGGCGGGGTTTGGGCGCGACCAACGCCGCGCGGATCATCTCGGCCAGTCGTTCGCGTGCGATCTCGCGGTTGCGGGCTTGGCTTCTGGTGTCTTGCACAAAGATCACCACAGCGCCGTCTTTTGTCCATTTCTGGCCCGCGATGCGTTCCAAGCGGCGTTTGACGCATGTGGTCAGATGGGGGGAGCGGGCAGCCTCGAACCGCAATTCCACTGCCGTTGAGACCTTGTTCACATTCTGACCGCCTGGCCCTTGGGCGCGGGTGAAGCTTTCGGTCAATTCCCAATCGGCAATGGTGATCTGGTCGGTGATGGTCAGCATCTGGGTCTGCCTTGCGGGTTTGTGCGGGCATCATAGCGGGCAAAGGTGGATAATCCCAGTGGCGATCCTTTGCCCCAAGCCCGTAAGATTTCGCAGATGGCGCCCCTTGTTTGAAGGGGGGGGCATCGTTACATGAGGGGCTATGATGAAAAGACCACTCCGCCCTCATCTTGCACAAGCCCCTTGGCCCCCTGTTTTTGGGCGGATTGATTTGTGATGCTGAAGATCATCAGCCTTTTTCTTATTTTTATGGCCGTGCTTGCCATGTTTGGAAAGCTGCGCCTGCCCAAGTTCAAATCGCGCAAGCCGCGCTTTCGCCCAGATCCCCTAAAGCGTGATCCGAGAGACGAGGACAAACCTCAATGACCGCGCATATTGCCTTGGCTGTTTTGGGCTTGGTGATCCTTGTTCTTGCGGGGGATGCGTTGGTGCGGGGGGCTGTCAACCTTGCGTTGCGGTTGGGCATTTCGGCCTTAGTCGTCAGCCTGACCGTGGTGGCCTTTGGGACATCTGCGCCAGAATTGTTGGTGTCGATCCAAGCAGTGCTTGGTGATGCACCAGGCTTGGCATTGGGCAATGTTGTGGGGTCGAACATCGCCAATGTTCTTTTAGTCTTGGGGCTGCCCGCAATTATTTCCTGCCTTGATCCCAGTGTCTCGGACACGCGCAAGAATTACGTTTTCATGCTTTGCGCCAGTTTGGTCTTTGTCGTGCTTGCGTTTCTGGGGCCCTTTATCTGGTGGCATGGTCTGATCCTTCTGGCGGTTTTTGCGCTAATATTGGGGGATCAAATTCGTCACGCCTTTGCGGGTGATGCGCCCGAAGAATTACCCGAAGAATTGGAAGAAGCTGATCCGTCCATGCCCTATTGGAAGATTGGCATGTATCTTGGGCTTGGCTTGATTGGTCTGCCTTTGGGGGCGGATCTTTTGATTGATAGCGCCACAGAAATCGCGCGCGCCTTTGGCGTGTCGGAGGTGGTCATTGGTTTGACCCTTGTGGCCCTTGGCACCAGTTTGCCCGAATTGGCGACATCTGTGATGGCCGCATTGCGCAAACATGCAGATGTGGCCTTGGGCAATGTAATTGGCTCGAACATCTTTAATTTGGTTTTTATTGTCGGGGTCGCGCCATGGTTTGGCGCCATTCCCGTGGATGGCGAATTCCTGCGCTTTGATCTGTGGGTGATGTTGGGCACTTCGCTGATCTTGCTGCCTTTTGTGTTTTTCCGGTGGCGCATGGCGCGCGCGGTGGGACTTCTCTATGTGGCGCTCTATATCAGCTATGTAAGTTTCTTATTGCACTAGTCGGAGGTTCACAGATGCCCGCAGCTTTGGTGACAGGCGCAGGTCAGCGCTTGGGTCAGGCAATGGCAATTGCATTGGCGCAGGCGGGTTATGATGTGGCGATCCATTATGCCTCATCCCGCGAAGGGGCTGAGGCGACCGCAGCAGCCGTTCGGGCCGCAGGGCGTCAGGCGGTTTTGGTGCAGGCCGATCTTTTGGACGAGGCGGCGACACAGGCCCTTTTGTCCGAGGCCCGCGCGTCAATCGGGGCGCATTTTTCGGTTCTTGTCAACAACGCCTCCATATTCGAGCATGATACATTTGGGGGCCTCACCCGCGAAAGTTGGGATCGGCATATGAATTCCAACTTGCGCTCAAGCGTGGTCTTGTCCGAAGCTTTTGCCGCGCAGGCCCCCAAAGCCGTGCAAGATAGCGGCGGTGAGCCGCGCGCAACCTCAGTCATCATCAACATGATTGACCAAAGGGTGCATAAGCTGACCCCTGATTTTGTCAGCTACACATTGGCAAAATCCGCATTGTGGACATTTACCAAAACCGCCGCGCAGAATTTGGCGCCCGATATTCGCGTAAATGCCATTGGGCCCGGCCCAACATTGCGCGGGGGACGGCAGGATGCAGCGGCCTTTGCCCGCCAGAGACAAGCCACAATTTTGCATCGTGGCGCCGATTTGGACGATATCACCGATGCGCTCATCTATCTGGTGAAAGCTAAGGCTGTGACAGGCCAAATGATCGCCGTAGATGGGGGGCAGCATCTGGCTTGGGCGACCCCTGATGTTATAGGAACAGAATAGGTCTAATTTTTGATCATGATTAGAGTTTTCCACCGTGGTTCCTTAGGTGACGTTTAGGTAAAGTTTAAGTAACGATTTGATCACAAAGCCTGGCTGGAAAAGAAAATAATTAACAAATTCAAATAGTTAAAAAGACGCCTAAAAATTGTGCAATTCACAGAACCCTCCGAAAAACAAAGAAAAATTTCGATGCTTCAAGGGTTTTCCGCAGGTTTATCCACAGGTTTAGTGGACATATTTTCCCTTGAACTTGGCTGCTCTTCGTTGCAGCGCGAATTGGAATCAGGGCAAGCTTTGCGTCATGGATGACATGTTAGAAAACAGCGTGGAAATTAGCCCCTCAGGAGATGCGCCGCGGCAGGGGCATGAGGTCATTCGCGACTACATTAAGACGCTAGATCAAAGCCCTGGTGTTTATCGCATGCTCGACGCGCAGAGCCGCGTTTTGTATGTTGGCAAGGCGCGTGCCCTCAAGCGGCGGGTGTCGAATTATGCGAAACCCTCGGGGCATAGTCCGCGTATCGCGCGGATGATTTCGGAAACTGCTTCGATGATGTTTCTGACAACGCGCACCGAAACCGAAGCGCTGCTGTTAGAGCAAAATCTGATTAAGCAGCTCAAGCCGCGATACAATGTTTTGCTTCGTGACGATAAAAGCTTCCCGAATATCGTAATCGGGGCAGCGCATGATTTTCCGCAAATCCGCAAACATCGAGGCGCCAAGACGGAGAAAGGTCAGTATTTTGGCCCCTTTGCTTCGGCGGGGGCGGTTAATCGCACGTTGAACCAATTGCAAAAAGTGTTCTTGCTGCGCAATTGCAGCGACACGACTTTTGACAGCCGCACGCGGCCCTGTTTGCTCTACCAGATTAAGCGGTGTTCTGCGCCATGTGTTGGCTATATTAGCGCATCAGAATACGCCGCGAGCGTGGCTGATGCCGCGCGGTTTTTGCGCGGGAATTCCACCGAAATTCAAGAGCAGCTTGGCGTGCAAATGTCGGAGGCTGCCGAAGCGATGGAATATGAGCGCGCTGCAGCCCTGCGCGACCGCATCCGCGCGCTGACGCAAGTGCAGGGCACCCAAGGGATCAACCCACAAACTGTGCGTGAGGCCGATATCATCGCCTTACATATGGAGGGCGGTCAGGCCTGTGTTCAGGTCTTTTTCATCCGCGCCAACCAAAACTGGGGCAACCATGACTATTACCCGCGCTTGGGTGGTTCTGAATCCCCCGATGAGGTCATGGAGGCCTTTTTGGGCCAGTTCTATGATAACAAGGAACCCCCACGCCAAGTGATCCTGTCGCATGGGCTGGAGGAGGCCGAGCTGATGGAGGCCGCTTTGGGCCAAAAGCGCGGTGGCAAGGTTGAGATCCTCGTGCCACAGCGTGGCGAAAAGGCGGAATTGGTTGAGGGGGCATTGCGCAATGCCCGCGAAAGCCTTGCACGGCGTATGGCCGAAAGCGCCACCCAAGCAAAATTGTTGCGCGGTTTGGCCGATGCGTTTGGCCTAGATGGCGCGCCCGCGCGTATAGAGGTTTATGACAACTCGCATATCCAAGGCGCGCATGCCGTTGGGGCCATGATTGTTGCGGGGCCAGAGGGCTTTCTCAAAAGCCAATATCGCAAATTCAACATCCGCGGGGATGATCTTACCCCCGGGGATGATTTTGGCATGATGAAAGAGGTTCTAACGCGCCGCTTTCAGCGCCTCCTTAAGGAAGATCCTGACCGCAAATCCGATGCTTGGCCTGACTTATTGCTTATCGATGGTGGGGCGGGGCAGATCAGTGCTGTTGCTGAGATCATGGGGGATCTGGGTGTTGACGATGTCCCCTTTATCGGTGTCGCCAAAGGTGTAGATCGTGATGCGGGCAAGGAAGAGTTCCACCGCTATGGGGCGCGTCCCTTTGCGCTTAAGCGCAATGACCCTGTGCTCTATTTCATCCAACGCCTGCGCGATGAGGCGCATCGCTTTGCGATTGGGGCGCATCGCGACAAACGATCAAAGGCGATTGGCGCGACCCCGTTGGATGAGGTTCCCGGCATTGGCGCCACCCGCAAGCGGGCGCTTTTGGCCCATTTTGGAAGTGCTAAGGCCGTGTCGCGCGCAGATTTGGCAGATCTTAAGGCGGTAGAAGGAATCTCAGATCGGATGGCAGAAACCATCTATGCCTTCTTCCATGACGGGGCGTGAGCGGATAAGATCGAACCTATGACATGGACACTTCCAAATATTCTGACGGTGCTTCGCCTGTTAGCCGCGATTGCGGTCGGCGTGGTGTTTGCAATCTTTCCGCGTCCGATTGCCGATTGGGTGGCATTGATCCTGTTTATCGGCGCAGCCACCACCGATTATCTGGATGGATATTTGGCCCGCAAATGGGCGCAAGTTTCCCGTTTCGGTGCCATGCTTGATCCGATTGCGGATAAGGCCATGGTGGTGATCGCCTTGGCAATCTTGGTCGGGCTGTTTGATCTATCCGTGGCCCTGATCACACCTGTTGTTCTTATCCTATTTCGCGAGGTCTTCGTCTCTGGCCTGCGTGAATTCTTGGGCGCGGATGCAGGGCGACTTAAGGTTACAAAACTCGCCAAATGGAAAACCATGGTACAGATGGTTGCGATTGTCTTGATGTTCTTATGGGCGATTGCAGAGCATAATATGCACAATGACCATTCATTTGGCACCTTTGGCTTGCACGTGCTGCGCGATGCTTTGGCGTGGGGTGGCATGGGGATGTTGTGGCTTGCAGCCGTTTTGACCTTTGTCACAGGGTTTGATTACTTCCTCAAAGCCTTGCCATTCCTCAGTGACCAGAAAGGCTGACGGGATGATTGAACTGAGATATTTCGCATGGTTGCGCGAACGCATTGGCGCGGATCGCGAGATGATCAGCACCGATGCGGCAACAATCGCCGATTTGATTGCTGAGCTGCGCGGTAAATCTGACGCGCATGACTTGGTGTTTTCGGATCTATCCGCTGTGCGCGCGGCGGTTGATCAGGAATTGGTCGATTTGGATCATCCCGTTCAGGGCGCGCGCGAGATTGCCTTTTTCCCACCAATGACGGGGGGCTAGGGCCATGGCGGTAGATGTCCGCGTCCAATCTGCGCCGTTTGATTTGGGCGCTGAGATTTCGGATTTCGCCGCGGCTGCAACGGGTGCGGGCGCTGTCGTCAGTTTCACAGGTCTGGTACGCGATTTGCCCGATCAAAGCCTCGCTCATATGGAAATAGAGCATTATGCAGGCATGACTGAAAAAGCGCTTGGTGCAATCGCCGCCGAAGCGCAGGCGCGCTGGCCGTTGATCCGCGTCTTGATCATCCACCGCTACGGCAAACTTGTGCCGTCAGACCAGATCATGATGGTAGCGACCGCTTCGCCCCATCGCAAAGCAGCATTTGAAAGCGCCGATTTCCTCATGGATTATCTAAAGTCCCGTGCGCCATTCTGGAAAAAAGAAGCGCGCCACGATGGGCGCGCGGATTGGGTAGAGGCCAAAGATGAAGATGAGGCCGCGCTTGCCCAATGGGTAAAACCTTAGCTTAAGATTTCTCCAACTTACTGCGCAGATGGTCGTTTTCGCTGCGGGCTTCACGCAAACCTTCCATCGCGGCACGCAACTCGGCCTCGGTTTGGGAAAGCTGCGTGGTCAATTCACTTTCGCGCTGTTCGATATAAGTGATGGCTTGGTCGCGCAATTCTTCGGCTTCGTGCAGCGAAGCGGCGAGGCTTTCCAACTCATTCACATCTGCATCGGATACGCGCGTCAGACGATGCACAAGCCAATTTGCAAACCACCCAAGGGCAAAGGCGATGATCAAAATGATCGTAATGGCGATAATGAATTCAGTGCGGTTCATTGTTGGGCCTCCTCGCCTGCAGGGGCTTCGGCATCTGCCGCCTCCCCGGGCGTGTCATTTTCGGCTGCGGTTCGATCAATCAGTTTAAACTCGATACGACGGTTTTGCTCGCGGCCCTCTTCGGTGTCATTATCCGCGATTGGGTTGGCCTCTCCATAACCGCGCGCCGATAGGTTCGACACCAGAACCCGCCGCGCCAGAAGGCCGTTTAAGACCGCATCAGCGCGGGCTTGGCTCAATGTGAGGTTCATTTCCTCGCGCCCTTGACTGTCGGTATGACCGCAGATTTCCATATCGACATGGCGGCAATCTGGCAGGATCTCAGCCAAGCGATCTAGGATTGCGCCTGTGCTTTCGTTGATTTCAATCGACCCAGGATCAAAGGTGATTTTCGTCTCTGCCAACAGATCATTGATCCGCGAAAGGCAGGTTTCAGGTGACAGCAATTCGGGTTCAGGCGCAAGGCTTGCATCCACGGTCACGTTGATCTCGAAATCTGCACCGTCAAGTTTATCCGATAGGAGGCGCGAGGCCAGTTCGATATGATCTCGATCTGCAACACGGCCAGACAATGTCAGTTTTGCGGGGGTGATGAGCAAATCGCCGTCATGCAAAAAGGACAGCGCCTCTAAGCCTGCAAGACTGCGGACTGACCATCCTTCGGGCAAGGCTTCGTCTAAATTCGTGGCGAAATAGACATTTTCGCTGCCGAAAAGCGCCTGCGCGAAAGCTTGGTTCGCGGCTTGCAGGTTTTCATCGGGTAAGCGACCGCGCACCTGAACGGCCCCTGTCTCAGAAAGGCTTGCGGTGAATTCTGGCGCTTCTAACGCGCCGCTATCTTGGGGCGGGGGCGGTAGGATGGCCTGCAACGAAAACAGATTGGGAAGGTTGCGGTCTAATTCACCCACCACCCGATCAAAAAGACGCTGCGATGTGCCTTCTTTCGCCACAAGGCTGACATCGGCGTCTGAGAAGGTGAGCGTCCCCTCCCCGAGTTCTGCAAGAGCGGCGACCGCCACCTCTATGGCCCGCGCCCATTCTGTGGAAGGCACGCCAAGGCCCACATCACAGCTTTCACCTGTGGCAAGGCCTGCGGCCTCTGCCGCGGTGATAATCCGCGCCGCATTCGCCTCCGTATCTGCGGAGCAAACCTCAAGACTGGCCACATCGCCCTCGCGGATCATACGAAAGGCAAAGGGTGTAATAACGGGACGGGGGGCGGAGATGTCGATAACCACATCCAACCCTGCCTGAGGGTAACTGTTTAAGCGGGATATTGCGCTGTCACGCTCCGCCACGCTATCGGCAACCGCCGTGACAGTCACCTTGCCCTGCATCACCGAGATTTTTGAACGTGGAAGCAAGCGCAAGGCGCGCAGCCCGTATTCAAGTGCGGCATCCCAACCTTGCGGAATAGGATAGTCAACGCTTTCCACCAGATTGGCGACTTCGACCCCATTGGTGATATCGGCGATGCGTGCGGCAATGGTTTCGCCATCGGCATCGGTTGGGATCAGTCCAATCATCGAAATGCCGTCACTGTTGCGCAACATCTCGAGCAGGAAATCTGGGGTTGAAATGCCCGCGGGGTCGGCAACGGTGATTTCATCAATCAGCCGGTCATCATCCACGACTGCCGCGGCAAGTGTCCGCGCGCGAAACCGTGCAGCCTCATTGGGGGCCTCGCCTGAAATGTGAACTTGCAGCCCGTCCCCGCGCAACTCGACCCAACTCACGCCAGATTGCTCCAGCCGTTCCTCAACCGCCGCAACAGAACGGTTTTCGATGGAGATCGCCGCGGCGATTGCCACGAGGTAAGACAACAGGCCTGCGACCAAAAAAGTTAAAACTGCTGCAAGAGAGAGCGAAATTTTCATATTGGAAATGTGATCCGAATTTATCCCCTGCGGATGGCTTAGAGATTAATCGCCCGAGGATCAATCACAGCCATGCTGCAGCGGCAAGAAATAGCCCAAAGATCAGCCCAGCATCGCGATTGCTGCGAAACAGCGACAGGCAGCGGTCGACATTGTTGATGTCCAACTGCCGCATCTGCCAGATCATATGGGCGGCAAAACCCACAACGCCGCAAAGACCCAATATTACCGCCGCCCCTGATAGGACAACCATCACAGCCGCCGCCGCGAGGCCCGCGCTGAGGGTCAAGAAGCCCCAAAGCCACTGCGCCGAATTCTCCCCAAAAAGGCGTGCGGTCGATTTCACGCCCATCAGCGCGTCATCTTCTTTGTCTTGATGGGCATAAATCGTGTCATAAAACAGGGTCCATGCAATTCCTGCGAGATAAAGAAGGATAGGGGCAAGCGATAGATTGCCTTGATGCGCCGCCCAAGCCAAAAGCGCGCCCCAGTTAAAGGCAATGCCCAAAAACACCTGCGGCCACCATGTGAAACGCTTGGCAAAAGGATAAATCGCCACAGGCAAGAGAGCCAGAATGCCGAACCAAATTGCGGCTGCTTGAAAGGTGAGCAGAATGCCAAAAGAGATGAGTGCCTGCACAACCGCCCAAATCAGTGCGCCGCGCACTGTCACCTGACCTGATGGCAAAGGGCGCGATTGGGTGCGGGCAACGCCCGCATCAATACGGCGGTCGGTGATGTCATTCCATGTGCAGCCTGCACCGCGCATGAGAAACGCGCCAATAGCGCAGCCAAGTGCAATCCAGAGATCATAGACTGTTCCGCCCGCAGGGTCAGCCGCAACAGAAAGCGCCAAGCCCCACCAGCACGGCAAAAGCAATAACCATGTGCCAATTGGGCGATCGGCCCGAGATAATCGCAAATAGGGCCGTGTTGCGGCAGGGGCGAGATGATCGACCCAATTGCCCTGATAGGCATCGCGCACGCGACCCTCTGGCATTTGGTTATCTGCGCTCATATGATCCCCTTATGTCTCAAGCCGCCAAGATACGCCTTTACCTAGACCAGCCGCTTGCCAAAGCGCAAACACTCTCTCTCGAGCGTGATCAGGCCAATTATCTTTTTGCTGTGATGCGGCTTTCCGTTGGGGCCGAGATTTTGGTGTTTAATGGCCGTGACGGTGAGTTTCTTGCCGAAGTTGTCGAAGCAAATAAGCGCGCAGGACGGCTTTTGTGCCGCGAGCAAACCCGCGTGGTTCAGCTGCCGCCTGATCTATGGCTGATTTTCGCGCCAATCAAAAAAGCGCGCACAGATTTTATCGTGGAAAAAGCGACCGAGATGGGGGCCGCGCGGATCATCCCCGTTCAGACCGAGTTCACCAATTCCGAGCGGATCAGGCAGGATCGCTTGCAAGCCCACGCCATAGAGGCGGCAGAGCAATGTGGCGGCACATTCGTGCCTGAGGTCAGTGATCTGATGCGCCTTGATCGCCTTTTGGCGCAATGGCCTGAGGATCGTCAGATTATTTGGGCGGATGAGGCGCGGGTTGGTGTCGCGGCGGCTTTTGCGGGGCCGCAGCCTAGTCAGAAATGGGCGCTTTTGATTGGCCCTGAGGGCGGGTTTTCCCCGCAAGAGCGCGCAAGCCTGTCGCGCCTGCCTTTTGTGACCCCAGTCAGCCTTGGCCCACGCATTTTGCGTGCGGATACCGCCGCCGTGGCCCTGCTGACGCTGTTTCAATCTCATTTGGGGGATTGGCATGATCCGACCTGAATTGCGCCACGCCTTTGTGCGATACGCAGAGGTGATCGCAGCCTTCTGCGCGGTTGGCTTTGGCCTGTGGTTGATCACGCGCCCGAGTCCAATTTTAGGCATGGTTGGGTGGATGGTGGTTGCCGTGGCAGCAACAACGGGCTTTGTCGCATGGCGCCGCGCGCGGTTTGCATCGTCTGGGCAAGGCGTGGGGGTGGTCAGCCTTGTTGAAGGGCGCATCGCCTATATGGGCCCAATTTGGGGCGGTGCCGTGGATTTGGATGATCTAGAAAGCCTTGGCTTACGGGTGGATAAGGACAATGATCCTGCATGGGTTTTGAAAACCCGCGACAGTGTTTTGACCATCCCCCTTGAGGCAAGCGGCGCAGAGGTTTTGTTTGATGGGTTTTCTGCTCTGCCCAAAATTTCAATGGCAGCGCTGATTGCCGCGCGCGATAGGAAACGCCTTGGTACGCAAATTCTGTGGACGCGTGGCCTTGACACGGATGGTCAGGCGGGCCAGTTCCGCATTGGTGTGCAATCATAATTCAGGCGGGAGCAGCGCCCATGTCGATACCTCAGCAAGGCGGTGGCCCTATTGAACGCGAAAGCCAGTTGGCAGAGTATTTGGCCGTAGGGTGCAAGCCGCGGGATCAATGGCGCATTGGCACAGAGCATGAAAAATTCGGCTATTGCCGCGACACGCTAAACCCGCTGCCCTATGATGGCCCTCGCTCAATCAAAGCGGTGCTTGAGGGGTTGCGCGATAAATTCGGATGGGCGCCCGTGATGGAGGGCGCGCACATCATCGGCCTGACCAAGGATGGCGCGAATGTCAGCCTTGAGCCGGGCGGGCAGCTTGAACTTTCAGGCGCGCCTCTCGAGACAATCCACCAGACCTGTGACGAGGTGAACCAACACCTCCGCGAGGTGCGTGATGTCGCCGATAAGATCGGGGTTGAATTCATCGGCCTAGGTGCGGCCCCGATTTGGCGGCATGAGGATATGCCGATGATGCCAAAAGGGCGCTATCGCCTGATGACAGGCTATATGGATCGCGTGGGCAGCATGGGCAAAACCATGATGTATCGCACCAGCACGGTTCAGGTGAACCTCGATTTCTCCTCTGAGGCGGATATGGTGCAAAAGCTGCGCGTGGCTGTGGCGTTGCAACCTGTCGCGACTGCGCTGTTTGCAAATTCGCCCTTTATTGATGGCAAACCCAATGGGCATAAATCATGGCGCGCCCGTGTTTGGCGTGACCTCGATGCCGCGCGAACGGGGATGCTGCCCTTCGTCTTTGAGCAGGGTTTTGGCTTTGAGGCATGGGTGCAATATGCGCTCGATGTGCCGATGTATTTTGTATATCGCGATGGGGTTTACATTGATGCGCTCGGTCAATCCTTCCGCGATTTTCTCAAAGGTCAATTGCCCGCCCTTCCAGGTGAGGTGCCGACCCTGTCTGATTGGGCGGATCATTTGACCACAATTTTCCCAGAGGCACGGGTCAAGAAATTCATCGAAATGCGCGGTGCCGATGGCGGCCCATGGCGCAGGCTATGTGCTTTGCCCGCGTTTTGGGTGGGTTTGATGTATGATCAGACCGCATTGGACGCCGCATGGGATTTGGTGAAGGGATGGGACGCTGAGACCCGCGATGCGCTGCGCGTTGCGGCATCTGTTGAAGGGCTTCAGGCCGACACTCACGGGATAAAGATGCATGAGCTGGCGCGTGAAGTTGTGGCGCTCTCTGAGGCGGGGTTGAAAACCCGCGCGCGCGCGGGCGCGGGTGGGCTTGTGCCTGATGAGACACATTTTCTGAATGCGTTGAAAGAAAGCCTAGACAGCGGCAAAACCCCCGCCGATGAATTGTTGGAACGCTATCACGGCGAATGGGGCGGTGATTTAACGCGGATCTACGAAGAGTATAAATACTGATTAGGATTTCTGGCCAATTTTCGGCTCGGTGCCAGAGAGCAGTCTTTTGATATTCGCGTGGTGTCTGTTGAAAATCAGCGCAGCCAAGATGACCGTGACGACTGCGGTCTGCGGATAACCCAAGATTGCCACGAATACGGGTGACAATACTGCCGCGATCAGCGCGGATAGGGACGAAATGCGAAACCGCGCGGCCACAATCGCCCATGTGGCGCAAGCCGCAATACCTGCAGGCCAAGCAAGTGCGAGGAGCGTGCCGAGAAAGGTTGCCACCCCCTTGCCGCCCTTGAAACCGATAAACACAGGGTAGCAATGCCCGAGAAATGCCGCGCCCCCCGCAACTTGTGCAGCTAAATCGCCAAACAAAGCGCGTGCCACCAAAACGGCAATCGCACCTTTTCCTGCATCAAGAGCCAAGGTCAGGAAAGCCGCCAGTTTATGGCCTGTGCGCAGGACATTGGTTGCGCCAATATTGCCCGACCCAATGCTGCGCAAATCGCCCAAATTGAACAGGCGCGCCATGACCAGTCCAAAGGGAACCGAGCCCAAGAGATAGGCCCCGATCCCAACGAGGCCCAATTGGATCAAGTTAAATTCGATCACGATGCGTTCCGTTCATAAATGCATTGGCCGTTGATGAAACTTGCCAAAACCATCCCTTGCAGCCGTGCGCCATCAAAGGGCGTGTTCTTGGATTTTGAGTGCAAAGCGAAGCGATCCAGAACAAAGGGTCGATTTGGATCAAACAGAATGAGATCAGCCGCAGCACCTTCGGCTAAGCTGCCACCTGGGACATTAAAGCGGCGGGCGGGGTTCAAAGACAACGCTTTGAAGAGATCAGGCAGGCTCAGACCCGCCCCGTGATGCAGCCGCAACGCGGCGGGCAACAGGGTTTCAAGCCCTACTGCGCCACTGGCCGCCGCTTCATAAGGCAGCCGTTTGCTTTCTTCATCCTGGGGTGTGTGCATGGAGCAAATAATATCAATAAGCCCTTCCCGCAGCGCCTCAACCATCGCAACGCGATCTTCCTCGGCGCGCAAGGGTGGCTTGACCTTAAAGAAGGTGCGGTAATCGCCTACGTCAAATTCGTTCAGCGTCAAATGGTGGATTGAAATACCGGCCGTAACATTCAGCCCTGCCTCTTTCGCGCGGCGCAGCGCGGGTAACGATTTCGCGGTGGAGATCTGATCTGCGTGATAGGCCACGCCGGTCATTTCAACCAATGCAAGATCGCGCTCCAACCCCATACGTTCTGCCATAGGCGACACTGCGGGCAAGCCTTTAAGAGAGGCGAATTTGCCAGAGGTTACAGCCGCCCCTTCTGACAAAATAGGGTCTTGTGGATGGCCCACAATGAGCGCGCCAAGACTGCGGGCGTACACCATGCAGCGGCTGAGAACCTTGCTGTCGCGCAGAACGAGGTCGCCATCGCTGAAGGCCACAGCCCCTGCATCCAAGAGAAAGCCCAATTCCGTCATCTCGCGCCCCTCACGGCCCTTGGTCAGGGCAGCCATTGGGAGGATACGCACGGGGCTTGCATCCTGCGCGCGGCGGCGCACGAATTCCAATGTTTCAGGCGTATCAATCGAGGGGGTGGTGTCAGCACGCGTGACGATGGTGGTCACGCCACCTGCGGCGGCAGCCGCGCCTGCGCTGCGGAAACTTTCCTTATGACGTTCACCAGGCTCGCCGATTTTGACGCCAATATCGACCAGACCGGGGGCAAGGCAGGATTCGGCGCAGTCAATGACGCGCTCTGCGTTTCGGGTCGTGTCACCCGTTCCGCGCGCCGCAATCATCCCATCTTTGACGAGAAGCCAGCCCAAATCCTCGGTGCCTGCCTCTGGGTCTATGAGGCGCGCATTTTTGAATAGTATATTCATGCCTGCGCCCCCTTTTCGGCTCGTCTGGCACGCAAATTCTGCGCCAGCAAATCCATTGCTGCCATACGCACAGCAACGCCCATTTCAACCTGCTCTTGGATTACTGATCGGTTGATGTCATCGGCAATGGTTCCGTCAATCTCGACCCCGCGATTCATTGGGCCGGGGTGCATGACAATCGCATCATCCTTGGCGGCGCTCAGCTTTTCTGCGTCCAGCCCGAAGCGGTGATAATATTCCCGTTCCGATGGGATGAAGGCGCCGTCCATGCGTTCTTTTTGAAGGCGCAGCATCATCACCACATCACAGCCTGCAAGCCCTGCTTGCATATCGTCATACATTTCCACGCCCCATTCGCTGACCCCTGCGGGCATCAAGGTGGGGGGGCCAATTAGACGAATTCGGTTCTCCATTTTGCCAAGCAGCAGAATGTTTGAGCGCGCCACGCGGCTATGTGCAATGTCGCCGCATATCGCAATGTTCAGGCGGTGCAAGCGCCCTTTTGCGCGGCGAATGGTCAGCGCATCCAACAGGGCTTGGGTTGGGTGTTCATGCTTGCCATCGCCCGCATTCAGAACCGCGCAATTTACCTTTTCCGCCAAGAGGTTCACGGCGCCCGAATGGGGGTGCCGCACAACCAAAAGATCAGGATGCATCGCGTTGAGCGTCAGCGCCGTATCAATGAGCGTTTCACCCTTTTTCAGGCTAGACGCCGCCATCGCCATGTTCATCACATCCGCGCCAAGACGTTTGCCTGCCAATTCAAAACTGGCTTGGGTGCGGGTGGAGGCCTCGAAAAACATATTGATCTGGGTCAGCCCCTTTAAGGCGTCACCGTGTTTATTATCACCGCGCTCAAGTTCGGCGTAGCGATCGGCAAGATCAAGAATTGTAACGATTTCATCGGGGGCAAGTGTTTCGATACCTAAGAGGTGGTTTTGGCGAAACGACATCGGGCTCCCCCTGATCTGTCTTCCTATTTGACTGCGCCGCTTATAGGCCGTCTTTGGGGGCGGACACAACCCATCCGATAGAGGCTGTTATGGCCCATTTACCTCGCGGCGCACTGGCAGTAGCATTGTGACCATGCGCCATGACCTTGATCAGAAGACCTATACCGATGCGCTTGCCGCGCTCAGTTGGCAGGTGGATTTGGGTGTGAGCGATGCGATTGAAGAAGCGCCGATCAACCGATTTGACCTTGAGCCCGAGGTGAAGCCTGCGCCCGTTTCACCAAAGGTCGCGCAGTCTAAGCCTGCACCAACACCCGCACCGAAAGCGGCCACTGTTTCAGATTTGGCCAAAGCCGCCGATGCCCTAGCACGGGCGGCACCTTCCTTAGATGCATTGCGGGCTGCAATGGCGGATTTCCATGGGCTTGATCTGCGCAAAGGCGCGCGGAATATGGTTTTCTCGCAGGGCAACCCTCAGGCCGATGTGGTGGTCATTGCCGAAGCCCCAAGCCGTGCCGATGATGAGGCGGGGCAGGGTTTTAGCGATGAGGCGGGCAAACTCTTTGATGCGATGTTTGGCGCGATCGGTCTTTCGCGGTCGGCAGAGGGTCAGAGTGAGGCGCTCTATTTCACGTACGTTTCCCCGTGGCGGATGCCGCAAGATCGCCCAATCACAGAGGCCGAGCATCAGGTGCTGCGTCCTTTCTTGCTGCGCCATATCGCATTATGTGCGCCGAAGGCGGTGGTGCTGCTTGGAAATGCATCTTGCGTTTCAGCCCTGTCACAAACGGGTGTCCAGCGTCTGCGTGAATCGGATCATATGCTTGTCGCAGGCGCGCATCGCTGCCCTGCTTTCCCAATTTATTCGCCCGCTCGATTGATGAACGTGCCTTTGCTCAAGCGCGAGGCTTGGGCGGATTTGTTGAAACTGAAAGCGAGCCTTGGGGGCGCGAGATGAGCCGCATTGATGAGACGCGCGACTTTATCCCAATCGGCATTGCGGTTCTGGCCGTTTCTGACACGCGGGATTTGACGCAAGATAAATCTGGCGACCTTTTGGAAGGGCGGATCAAAGCGGCGGGCCATTATTTGATCCACCGCGAGATTTTACGCGATGAGCGCACTGAGATCGCAGAAAAACTGCGCGCGTGGTGCGCGGATCCTGCGGTGGACGTGATCCTGACCACGGGTGGCACGGGTCTTACAGGGCGCGATGTCACGGTGGAGGCGCATCGCGATGTTTACGAAAAAGAAATCGAGGCCTTTGGCACCGTTTTCACCATGGTATCGATGCACAAAATTGGCACATCAGCAGTTCAATCTCGGGCAACGGGCGGGGTCTGCCAAGGCACATACCTTTTTGCCTTACCGGGCAGTTTGGGGGCCTGTGCCGATGCGTGGGATGAAATTCTAAGATGGCAGCTCGATTATCGCCATCGCCCCTGCAATTTTGTTGAAATCTTGCCCCGCCTTGAGGAACATCGGCGGCGGAAATAGCCATGCCGAACATATCCCCCATGTGGGGTCACTATGCCGCGCTATTTCCATCGTGCTTTCTTGGTCTATTCTTAGGGTAATCCTTCCCTGCTGAGGCGATACATTTATGAGATTTTTCAAACGTGCATTGACGGGGTTATTCCTAAGCGCTGTGACCTTCGGACTGTTGTCCTTGGCGGTCGGGCTGATCTGGTCATCTTTGCAGGAACGCATGGGCGATCAGGGCAGTCGCCCGCCTGCCCGAGAGCGGGTTTTTGCCGCCGAAGTTCTGACGCTGACCCCGCAAAGCTTGCGTCCTGAACTGACCGCGTTTGGCGAGATTTTGCCGCGGCGCAGTCTAGAATTGCGGGCGGCCATCGGGGGACGTGTGGTTGAGCTTGCGCCCAATTTCCGCGAGGGGGGGCGTGTTGAGGAAGGCGCGCTTTTGGTGCGGATTGATCCTGCCGAGGCAGAATGGGCGCGCGACACCGCCGCGGCAGATCTACAGGATGCTGAAGCGCAGGAAGATTTGCGCCGCCGCGCGCTAGAGCGGGCGCGTGATCTTGCGGATCGCGGTGTCGGCAGTTTGGCCGCGGTTGAGGCGGCGGAATTGGCCGTGGCTTCCGCCAGCCAAGCCACATTGGCCCGCAGGCAGGCGCTTGCGGATGCAGAGCGGCGTTTGGCTGATACTGAAATTCGCGCTGGATTTTCGGGGGTTTTGTCCGAGGTTGATTTGGCCGAAGGGCGGCTGTTGAGCGCGAATGAGCAATTTGGCCGCCTGCTTGATCCTGATCAGCTTGAAGTCGCCTTTCGTCTATCGACCGCGCAATATGCGCGCCTGGTGGGCGAAGATGGCCGCCTGCCGCAAGTTGATGTGGAGTTGCGCATTGATCTGGGTGAGCAAGTTTTGACCCTACCTGCACGCCTGACGCGGGAGAGCGGGGCGGTGGGTGAGGGGCAAACGGGGCGGTTGCTCTTTGCCGATGTGCTGCGCCCTGCGGGCTTGCAAGCGGGGGATTTTGTCAGTGTCCATGTGACCGAGCCCGCGCTTGAGGGCGTCATGATTGCGCCTGCCACGGCCTTGGCCGATGGCGCGCATGTGCTTGTTTTAGGGGATGAAGATCGCCTTGAGGACGCCGAAGTTACGCTCCTGCGCCGGCAAGGGGATGATGTGATTTTCCGCGCGGATCACTTGGCAGGCCGTGAGATTGTGGCCGCCCGAACCCCCGTCTTGGGGGCGGGGATCAAGGTTGACCCTCTGCGCCCTACAGCCGATGGCAGCCTACCTGAGGTGGTGCAAGACGAGGAGCTAGAGCTTGACCCTGAACGCCGTGCGCGGCTGATCGCCTATGTTGAAGGCAACAGTTTTATCCCTGATGATGTGAAATCGCGGCTCTTGGATCAATTAAACCAACCCCGTGTGCCAAGCGGGGTGGTGGCGCGGCTTGAAGAACGAATGGGGGGCTAACCATGCGTAGCCTTCCGCCACAGGCCTCGGGCATATTGTCTTATTTCACGCGTCACCGCACGGCGGCCAATTTGGTTTTGGTTGCATTGATCGTGGCAGGCTTGTTTGCCCTGCCCAATATGCGTGCGCAGTTTTTTCCCGATGTTGTGGTGGATGATATCGACATCTCGACCCGATGGGATGGGGCAGGGGCTGAGGATGTAGATGCCGCCATTGTGGGCGTCTTGGAACCTGTTCTTTTGGCGGTTGATGGTGTTGTCGCATCCGAGGCCACCGCGCGTGAAGGGGTGGCCAATATTCGTTTGGAATTTGAGCCCAGCTGGGACATGGCCCGCGCAGCAGATGATGTGCAGCAGGCAGTCGATAGTGTCACCGACCTGCCCCAAGATGCCGATACGCCAGAGGTGCGGCGCGGCACATGGCGTGATCGCGTGACCGATGTGGTGATTACGGGGCCCGTGGCACCCGCCCAACTGGGTCGGTTCGCAGATGAATTCGTGGCGCGCCTCTTTGATCAGGGGGTGACACGCACAACCATTCGCGGGGTCGCTGCCCCGCAGATTTTGATCGAAGTGCCAACGGTGCGGTTGATTCAATATGATCTCACGATGGCTGATATTGCAGCTGCCATTGCGGCCGAAGTCGATACCGCGCCCGCAGGGGCGGTTGATGGGGCCAATGCACGGGTGCGGGCAGGATCAGCCAAGCGTAGCGCGGAGGAGATTGCGGCAATTGCCCTTATTCGTGACCCGAACGGGCGCACAGTCTCGATTGGAGATGTGGCGCGGGTGATGGAATTGGCGGTTGACCGCGAAAGTGCGTACTTCGTGGGTGGCAACCCAGCAATGACGGTGCGGGTGGATCGCTCGGATAAGGGTGATGCGATTTCCATACAGGCAACAGTCGAAGACATCGCCACGCAAATGGAGGCGACCCTGCCGCAAGATGTGCAGATTGATCTGATCCGCACGCGCGCAGAGTTTATTTCGGGCCGTTTAGAAATTCTGTTGTCCAATGGCGCGACAGGTTTGGCGTTGGTTCTTGGCTTGTTGTTTTTGTTTCTCAATGCCCGCACCGCTTTTTGGGTGGCAGCGGGCATCCCCGTGGCGATGTTGGCCGCAATTGCGCTGATGTATGCCGTTGGGATCACCCTGAATATGATTTCGCTTTTTGCTTTGATCATCACTTTGGGGATTGTTGTGGATGATGCGATTGTGGTGGGCGAACATGCCGACTACCGCCATCGCGCCCTTGGGGAAGACCCTATCACTGCCGCCGAAACTGCCGCGCGGCGCATGGCAGCGCCTGTTTTTGCCGCGACCCTCACCACTGTTCTGGCATTTGCGGGACTTGCGGCCATTGGCGGCAGGTTTGGGGATTTGATCGCTGATATTCCCTTTACTGTCATCGTGGTGCTGACGGCCAGTTTGGTGGAATGTTTCCTAATCCTTCCCAACCATATGGCGCATGCTTTGGCGGCGAATGCGAAGGATGCTTGGTATGATCGCCCCTCACGTTTTGTGAACCGCTGGTTCGAGAGGCTGCGCGGGCGCTATTTCCGCCCCTTCATCGATTTTGCCGTTAAAGCGCGCTATCCTGTTGTGGCCGTGATGTTGCTGCTTTTGGCCACCCAAGCCGCCAGTTTCTTGCGCGGTGATGTCACGTGGCGCTTTTTCAATGCGCCTGAGCTGAGCTCCGTTTCGGGGAATTTTGCCATGCTTGACGGGGCAGGGCGTGACGATAGCCTTGCCATGTTGGCTGAAATGCAACGCGCGGTTGAGGCCGTTGCAAGCCGGTATGAGGCTGAGCATGGCCGCAACCCAACCTCGTATGTCTTAGCTGAAATTGGCGGGAATACGGGCGGCAGTCTTGCATCTGCCGATGGGAAAGACAGCGATCTTTTAGGGTCAATTTCTATCGAGTTGATTGACCCTGACCTGCGCCCTTATTCCTCCTTTGCTTTTGTCGCGGATTTACAAAATGAAGTGCAGCAAAATCCGATGGTGGAAGAGATCAGCTTTCGCGGATGGCGCGGCGGGCCAGGTGGCGATGCGATTGATGTTCAAATCACAGGCGCGGAAACCGAGATTCTCAAGGCTGCAGCAGAGGCCGTCAAAACCGCGCTTTTGCCCTTTGGCGAGGTGTCAGGTTTGGCCGATGATCTGCCCTATGATCGGCAAGAGTTAAGTCTATCTCTAACCCCGCGCGGAGAGGCCTTGGGATTTGAAATTGAGGCTTTGGGGCGGATATTGCGCAATCGCTTGGGTGGGGTTGAAGCGGCAAGCTTTCCCGATGGGTTGCGCACGGCCACGGTGCGGGTGGAATTGCCGCAAGGCGAGTTAACCGCCGATTTTCTGGATCGCATGTTGTTGCGGGCGGATGGCGGCAGCTATGTGCCCTTGGCCGATATTGTTTCGGTTGAGACGCGAACGGGCTTTTCCACAATCCGCCGCGAAAACGGACAGCGCGTGGTGTCAGTGACGGGGGACTTATCCGAAGATGACCCTGCCCGCGCTGAGGAAATCATGGCGCAATTGCGTGATCAAATCTTGCCAAATATTGAGGCGCAATTTGGGGTGACCACGACCCTTTCGGGCTTGGCCGAGCAGGAACGCGCTTTCTTGGACGATGCCCTTGCGGGGTTCTTGGCCTGTATGGTTGGCATTTACATCGTTTTGGCCTGGATTTTTGCAAGCTGGCTGCGCCCGCTTGTCGTGCTGTGCGTGATCCCGTTTGGCGTGACGGGGGCGATATTTGGCCATTGGCATTGGGATGTGCCTTTGTCGATGTTTACGGTTGTGGGTCTGATCGGGATGACGGGTATCATCATCAATGACTCGATTGTTTTGGTTTCAACTGTGGATGAATATGCAAAAGATCGTGGGCTGATCCCTGCCGTGGTTGATGCTGCCTGTGATCGTTTGCGACCCATTCTTTTGACCACCCTGACCACGGTTCTGGGTCTTGCGCCCTTGTTGTTTGAAACATCGTCACAGGCGCAGTTCCTCAAACCCACTGTGATTACGTTGGTTTATGGTTTGGGCTTTGGGATGTTTGTCGTCTTGCTCTTGGTGCCAGCGGTTTTGGCAATACAAGCTGATATTGGAAAGCATGTGCGCAGCTTGCGCCGCGGCTTGGGCCATCGCGAGCGGATTGGTCAAGCAGGCGCCACGCTTTGGCTCGCCTCTTTGGGGGTGGTTCTCTGGTGGGGTTTGGTCATGGGCGGCCCAATCTTGACGGGCGGGGCTTGGGGATGGGGGGCCGCACTCCTACCCGCGAGTGCCCTGACTGCGTTCCTTGTCTTTAGCCTTGGCGTGCTGATCTTGGTTTTGGGGCTTGCCGCAGGGGTCGCCTATCAAAATCGCAAGACCTAACGCGCCACGCAGCCCTCAATCTCGATCGCGCGATGAGAGCCGACAAGTGTGATGCGCAGGTCTGAGCGCTCCATTGAAAAGGGCAGGCCTTGCGGGGGCACCAAATCCGCCGTTGCGGTGATCTGCCCCCCATTGCGCTGAAAGGTGGGCGGCGACATCCAGACATCTGGGAGGGGCAGTTCTAACATCATCGTTTCAGGCGACCCTAAATCGGGGGCGGTGACCTCTACCGACACTTGCAACCCATCTGAAATTGGCCTGATTGCACATCGGGCAGGGCCAACGCCAGCTTCTGCGGCGGGGGTGGGTTGATCTGCCAACGCCTGCAGGATCATCGGATCACGGGCCCCGCTATCTGGTAAAATACCCTCAAGCTCAAGGCTGATTGGCATGCAAATTTCGTCACAAACGCCAATGCTCAACTCAGCCGATAGGGGCATGGGGCCAAGGCCGCGGGGCATTGCAAGCTCAATCGGAAAGACCACGTGATCATGATACCCAATATTGGGCGTGCCCGCCGTGAAGATAACTTCGGGGCGGGGGAAATGCATCCAAGCCGCTGCAATCTGAGCGTTTCTTTCGATCCGCAATTCAGGTGCGAGGCCCCCATCCCCAGGGCTGCGCCAATAGGTTTTCCACCCTTGGGCTAGGCTGATTTCTACGGCGGCCATGTGATGGCCATTTTCCATACGCCATCCAGACAGAAACCGTGCCGTGACGACATCATCACCGTTCAAGGCAACAGTTTGGCCTGACGCGGCGCCCGTGATCCCGCAGGCCATGCAAAACGCAAAAGCGCCCAAAGTGAGGGCGCGCGCGGCGGCATTGGATGGGATGGTTTCATTCATCATAGCCTAAGTGGTTAGCGGCAGACGCCATGAATGAAAAGTCACGTTTCGGCGAAGATGCGGCAAATTCCGCGCGGTCGCCCCTTGCCCTTGCGACAGGCTCCGCGCATTTTGGACATATGAATGAAATTGAAAATATCGACAGCGCGATCGAGACTTTAACAGGCAAACTCTTGGTCGCTATGCCTGGAATGGGGGATCCGCGTTTTGCGCATGCGGTGGTGTTCCTCTGCGCGCATGATGACGAGCAGGCCATGGGGTTGATCATTAACAAACCTTTGGCCGAATTAACCTTGTCTGAGATGTTTGAGCAATTGGGCATTGCCAATGGCTCAGGATCTTTGCCTGATTTACCAATCTGCTTTGGTGGCCCCGTTGAACAGGGGCGTGGATTTGTTCTGCATGAAACCTCTTATGCGCAAGGTAACGCAGGTCATGCGGGACGCCTAGAGGTGGATGACACATTTGCCATGACCGCCACCCTTGATATCCTAGACGATATTGCGCAAGGCGAAGGCCCAGATCAGGCCATTGTCGCCTTGGGCTATGCGGGCTGGGGTCGGGGCCAGTTGGAAAGTGAGATTGCGCAGAATGCGTGGCTGATTTGCGAGGCCGCGCCTGATCTGGTTTTCAACGTGGATATGCCGCGCAAATGGGAAGCTGCCCTTGCAAAATTGGGCATTAATCCGATTTTGTTGTCTGCGCAGGCAGGGCGCGCTTAATCGCGCGGGGCGGCAGCCCGCATCAGCCGATCATTGATTGCAAGGCCCAATCCCTTTTGTGGGACAGGCGCGACATCAATCCCAGTTTTGCCGCGCAAAGCCAGTTCCGCATCGGCGTGGTGCAGGATTGAAAACAGTGCCGCAGCCGCCTCCCGCAAGTCGCCCTTTTCCGAGAGGGTGAAATCTGCATCCCCCATCGGGCCAAAGGCAATGCGTAATCGTGTTGGGTCGCTGAGATCCTGATTGATGCGCAGCGGTGCATTGGGGGCGTAATGGCTACTCATCTGACCAGGTGCAGCTACGCGTCCAGGTGTGAGGTCAGACACAAGCGCCCCAGTCAGCGCGCTGATCTCTTCGCGCGCAATGCCACCCTCGCGCAGGAGTTTTGCGGGCTTCTGACTTGCGTCCACGATGCTTGACTCAAGGCCTACGGGGCAGGGCCCACCATCTACGATCGCCGCGATGCGATTGCCCAACGATCGCGCCACATGTTCGGCCGATGTGGGGGACAAACGCCCTGATCTATTGGCAGAGGGTGCAGCAATTGGGCCACCAAAGCGGCGCAAGATATTTTGGGCCACAGGGTGGTTTGGAATGCGAATTGCCACAGTCGGCAGACCTGCACTGACCAAGGGGGATAGCCCGTGATCAGGGCGCAGGCGCAAGACCAAGGTCAAAGGGCCGGGCCAAAACCGATCTGCCAAGATCCGTGCGGTATCGGTCACGTCTGCAATTTGCGCGACCTGTGCGAGGTCAGCCACATGCACGATCAGCGGGTTGAATGTAGGCCGCCCTTTTGCCTCAAAGATTTTGGCACAGGCTTGGTCATTGCGTGCATCTGCGCCAAGCCCGTAGACAGTTTCCGTGGGCAGCGCGGCCAATTCCCCTTGTTCTAGCAAGCCACAAGCACGCGCGATCCCCTGCTCATCAGTGGACAAACATGCGGGGCGGTCTTGGGTGGGTGGCACTTGTGACATTGGGGTTCATCGCCTAGGACGGCTGTGGTGTTTGCGCGGCCCGATATAGCTTGGGCGTGCTGTGAAGCCAAGCCGCGCTGCAAAAAGGTATAACATGATCCACTATCCACACGAGACCCCACCTGCAAAAGGCACTGCGCGGGAAATAGCGGATGGCATCCTGTGGATTCGGTTATCCATGCCCCTGGGCTTGGATCATGTGAATGTCTATGCCTTGCGCGAACCAAATGGCTGGACGGTGATCGACACAGGGCTTGATACAAAACTCAATCGCCGTGAATGGGCCGCGATTATAAAAGATGATCTGCGCGGTGATCCTATCTTGCGGGTGGTTGTCACCCATCACCACCCCGATCACGTCGGGCTTGCTGGTTGGTTTATAGCACAAGGCGCGGAATTATTGATGACCCGCACCGCATGGCTGACGGCAAGGATGCTGACCTTGGGCGAGGAGCCAACACCGAGCCCAGAAGCGGTGTCTTTTTGGCGTGGGGCGGACATGGATGAGGCGCTTTTGAGCAAGCGCCTTGATAACCGCCCCTTTAATTTCTGTGACACAGTTTATCCTTTACCCTTGGGCTTTACGCGTTTGGAGGAAGGGGCGGTGCATCGTCTTGGCGGGCGTGACTGGGTCGTGCATTTGGGCCAAGGTCACGCGCCAGATCATGCCACCTTATGGTGCCAAGATGCGCCGCTTGTTTTGGCGGGGGATCAGCTTTTGCCATCGATATCGCCCAATCTTGGGGTTTATCCTACAGAACCGATGGCAGATCCTGTGGCCGAATGGCTAGAAAGCTGCGCAAGGTTTGAAACCATGGCGCGCGAAGATCATCTTGTTTTGCCAGGTCACAAGCTGCCCTATCACGGATTGCCTGCACGATTGGCGCAATTATCGGACAATCATCACGGTGCGCTTGCCCGGCTGCGTGAACATTTGCGCGCGGAACCCCGCACAGCGGTTGACTGCTTTGCCCCCTTGTTCAAACACCAGATTGATGAGGCGACTTATGGGCTAGCGATGGTCGAGGCCGTGGCCCATCTCAACCATCTCTATCATCTGGGCGAAGTTGTCCGTGAAATGGACAAGCGCGGTGCATGGGTTTGGCAGTTGCGCAGTTGAGGGTGCCGCCCATCTCCCTTGTCACCTTGTGAGATTTTTACAAAGATCGTGTCACAGTGTCGCGTGACAGGGCGCATGAAATTCGGTATGCGCATCGCTAAAGCGACCAGATCAATGGAGACGACCATGGCAAAGAACGAACATAAGCACGGCTCGATGGATATCAGCGAGCAGGAGAAAACCTTTGATGGTTTCATGACGTGGAGCATGCGCGTTGGTGCTGTTTCGATCGCTGTTGTGATCTTCTTGGCCCTTTTCGCCCGCTAAGTTTGAAGTCGAACACCGACGGGGTGGCGTTCGTCTCTTACAGTTTTGTGTCTCGCGCTGGCCTTTACGGGCTGCGCGAATCCATCGATTTGGGCCAGTGATCAAGACGTTGCGACAGCAAGCTATCGCGAGCCAGGGCCAACGCGCATCACGCTTTTGACAATGCTGCGCAGTGAAACAGGCACGGGTGCGCATAGTGCCCTTGTTGTCGATGACGGAACGCAGCGATTGTTGTTTGATCCTGCCGGCGGTTGGTTCCACCCTGCCGCACCCGAACGTAATGATGTGCTCTTTGGAATGAATCCCACGCTCTATGGGTTTTATTTGCAATGGCATGCGCGCGAGACTCATCATGTCGTGGCGCAAGAGGTTCTTTTGCCGCCAGAACAGGCGCGATTCGTGGCGCAGCGCATTCAGGAAATTGGCCTTGTCCCCAAGGCAAATTGTTCGCGCTCAATCTCGGAATTGCTTGGCGAATTGCCGCAATTTTCCGATTTGCCAGTTACGTGGTTTCCCGAAAAGACCATGGAAAATTTGGCCCGCTATGACGGCATCCGAACCTATGAAATCTGGGATGATGATGACGAAGGGTGACCCCTTCACCCTCTGAGCATAGCGCAAAAGAAAACCCCCGTGCCAAAAGGACGGGGGATATCTTTTTTGAAGAAAACTTCGCGTTTGCGAAGGTTCTGCTTAGAGCAGACCCTCACGCTGCGCTTTTTTCCGCGCCAGTTTGCGCGCGCGGCGGATTGCTTCCGCTTTCTCGCGTGCTTTCTTGACGGAAGGCTTTTCGAAATGTTGCTTAAGCTTCATTTCACGGAAAACGCCCTCGCGCTGAAGTTTCTTCTTCAGAGCGCGCAATGCTTGATCAACATTGTTGTCGCGAACACTCACCTGCATGTGGTGTCACCACCTTTCTAAGTTAGAGTTTCAAAGTTGCAGGAAGTGGCCATCTAGCAAGAATCTGCTAAGTTGTAAAGCAACGCAGAAAAATGGAGTGATGCGATGGAAAGCCAAGCCACGACCGAGCTGAAAGCGCACATTGTCACCGCAGCATTGGATCATGTGCCGTTTGATGGGTGGTCTGATGCGGCCCTTTGCGCTGCGTTGAGCGATTGCGATGTAGACACCGAAACGGGTCGCGCGCTTTTCCCTCGGGGAGCGGTTGATTTGGCCTTGGCCTTTCATCGGCAGGGGGATGCAGATTTGCTGCGCGCCTTGCGCAATGCTGACTTGTCTGAAATGCGCTATCGTGATCGCGTGGCTTATGGGGTGCGCCTGCGCCTTGAGGCGGTCGCCGCCCACAAAGAGGCCGTGCGCCGCGGCACCACCTTGTTTGCCCTGCCCATCCATGCCGCAGATGGCGCAAAAGCCATCTGGGAAACCGCTGACAGCATTTGGGAGGGGCTTGGGGACCGCGCCAATGATTTCAATTGGTATTCCAAGCGTGCGACATTGGCGGGGGTGTATTCGGCTACTGTGCTTTACTGGTTGGGGGATCAATCGCCAGATCACGCTGCGACATGGGCGTTTTTGGATCGCCGCATCGATGATGTGATGCAAATCGAAAAGCTAAAGAAATCTGTCAATGAGAACCCTGCGCTTAAGCCCCTTATGGCGGGGCCAAATTGGCTACTTGGAAAGATTCGCCCCCCTGCGCGGGTCGCACGAATTGACCTTCCAGGATATATTCGTCCAAAAGACCAACAGTGAAATCTGTTCTGGAGAGCTACATGACCCTGCCTGAAACCATGCGCGCGGTTGAAATCAGCGAGGCGGGCGGGCCAGACGTATTGACGCTGTGCAGTCGCCCTTGCCCCCGTCCTGAGGCTGAACAGATTTTGATCAAAATTGCCTATGCAGGGGTAAACAGACCTGATGCGCTGCAACGGGCGGGGCTCTATGATCCGCCCAAAGGGGCCTCTGACCTCCCCGGTCTTGAGGCCTCTGGCACAGTTGTGGCGGTGGGCGAGGCTGTGTCCGAGTGGAAAATCGGGGATCAGGTTTGCGCGCTTCTGCCGGGCGGGGGGTATGCAGATTATGCGCTGACCCATCAATCCCACGCTTTGCCCGTGCCAACGGGTATGGATCTGCGCGCTGCTGCTGCGCTTTGTGAGACGTTTTTCACCGTGTGGTCAAATCTGTTTCAACGCGCCGCCTTGCGCGCGGGTGAGCGGTTGTTGGTGCATGGCGGCGCATCTGGAATTGGCACAACGGCCATTCAATTGGCGCGTGCTTTTGGGGTGCGGGTTTTTGTGACCGCAGGCCAAGATGAAAAATGCAGAGCCTGCGAAGCCTTGGGGGCGGAGCGGGCGATCAATTACCGCACGGAAGATTTCGTTGAGATCATGCGCGCCGAAGGTGGCGCGAATATCATCCTCGATATGGTGGGCGGGCCATATCTGCCGCGCAATATTCGGGCTTTGGCGGATGATGGGCGACTTGTGCAAATCGCCTTTTTGCAGGGCGCGAAGGTTGAGCTGAACTTTACACAGATGATGACGCGGCGCTTGACGTTGACAGGGTCGACCTTACGGCCCCAATCAGATGCCGCCAAAGCCGCGATTGCGTCTGAGTTGCGCACCCATGTTTGGCCCCTGCTCGAAACTGGCCAAATTGCGCCCGTGATGGATAGCAGCTTTGATCTGACCGAGGCCTTCGCTGCCCATACCCATATGGAGGCGTCTGCCCATATCGGAAAAATCGTTCTCGAAGTTGCGCCTTAAGCCTGTTCCAAGATTTTGACCAACGCAGGCAGACCACCCAAATCGGGTAGGCTGTGATAGCGTGCATGTGATTGAGGCGCGTCTGCCTCCTCCAACGCCCAGATATAGGTTGACGGCACATAGACCCCAAAGGCCCCTGCCTCAAGGGCGGGGATGACGTCTGATTTCATGGAATTACCCGCCATCAATGCCACATCGGCACTTGCGCCATGCCGCGCGAAAGCGCGGGTGTAAATTTCAGGTTTCTTGTCGCTGACAATTTCAACGCCGTGAAAATATTCGCCCAAACCCGATTGCGCCAACTTGCGTTCTTGGTCGAGAAGATCACCCTTGGTGATTAGCACCAATTTGTGGCTTTGCGACAGATCGCGCACCACCCTGTCGGCATGGGGCAGCAGGGTGATGGGATGTTGGAGCATGTCCTGACCTGCGACCAAAATCTCCCCGATTACTGCACCGCTGACTTTTCCTTCGGTGACTTCAATCGCGGTTTCAATCATGGAGAGCATGAACCCTTTAATGCCAAATCCGTAATGGCCGATATTGCGCCGTTCTGCCGCCAAGAGGCGGTTGTGCAAATCGTCTTCGGCGCAGCAATCCGCCAAAAGTTCTGCAAAGCGCGCTTGGGTTACGCGGTAAAATTCCTCGTTCTGCCAAAGCGTATCATCCGCGTCCAAACCGATTATTTGCAGCTTTTTTGTCATTGGGTTATGCACGACCTCAGGCAGTTGCCTTGTGGCCCCTTTTCTGAATCACCTTGCGGCTTATATAAAGGCACATGGACAATGGCACCATGAGCACGCCAGTTTTAGACCAGATGGCCAGTTTTGGAGTAGATATGCGGCGCGATGGCTTGACGATGATGGCGAAACCTCCTGTGGAGGAAAACGACACCACCGTTATATCCAAAACAAAACCAAAAACGCAGCGGCCCCCGATGTATAAGGTGCTGCTTTTGAATGACGACTATACCCCAATGGAGTTTGTCGTTCACGTTCTTGAGCGCTTCTTCGGTATCTCTCATGCGCATGCGGTCGAGATTATGCTGACTGTGCATAAAAAAGGGGTGGCCGTTGTGGGTGTCTTCTCTTATGAGATTGCCGAAACGAAAGTGGCGCAGGTGATGGAATTCGCGCGCCGCAATCAGCATCCGTTGCAATGCACCATGGAGAAAGAGGACTGATCCCCAGTCCCGCCGCCGCTTATGACCCCAGACAGATGGATTTCCGCGCTTGAGCAAAACGCGCTCAGCTTGCCGCCTCTTTCGGCGGTTTTGATTTATGGTGCCAGTGGCGACATGCAACTTGATGTGTTCGGACAGGCCCGTCTGTTGGCTGTGCAAGGGTTTTACCCCGATCACGCCCGCGTTGTGGCCCGTGGAATTGATGTGCATCCTGATCTGCCAGCCGATGCGGTGGATGCGTTTGATCTGGCTTTGGTTGCGGCCCATAAATCAAAAAAATTGACCCTGTCGCGGATCGCAAAATCCCTGATGGCATTGCGCAAGGGTGGCATTTTGATGGTGGATGGGGCGAAAACCATCGGGATTGAATCGATCCTCAAGGCCCTAAAATCAACCTTTGACGGCGTAGAAGTTTTTTCAAAATCGCATGGCAAATTGATTTGGTTCGTGCGCCCAGATGTCCTGCCCCAAACCTGCGCGGAATGGGTTGGCAGCGCCACGAAAACTGAAGATGGCCATATCGTGCCAATTGGCAGCTTCTCTGCGGACGGGCCAGATCAAGGATCGGAAATTTTGATTGCACTGGCCCCTAAACTTAAGGGACGCGTTGCTGATCTTGGGGCGGGTTGGGGATATATCGCCGCGCATATTCTGGATGAACAGGATAGCATTGAAACCCTCGATTTGATTGAGGCCGATCACGCGGCGCTTGAGGCCGCGCGCCAGAATGTCGGTGATCCGCGCGCGCGTTTTTTCTGGGCTGATGCGACAGCATTCAAGCCCGACGCGCTTTATGATGCGATTTTGTGCAATCCGCCTTTTCATACATCACGCGCGGCTGATCCTGCCTTGGGGCAGGCCTTTATTTCGGCGGCAAGTCGCCTGCTTAAGCCTTCAGGACAATTTTTGATGGTCGCAAATCGCCACCTGCCCTATGAATCGGCGCTGAAGGCGAATTTTTCAACGGGTCGCATGTTGGCCGAGATGCAGGGCTACAAGCTCTATCAAGCTGGGAAACCGAAAGCTGCGCGATCTGCGCGATGATCGGCAAAGGGGTTTTGGAATGTCTTTATCCATCCAAGGAAAAACTGCTATTGTGACGGGGGCCGCCAATGGGATTGGCCTTGCGATCGCGCGTCATTTTTCTGACCTTGGCGCGAATGTCGTGTTCACAGATCGCGATGAAGAGCGGCTTTTTGATGAATGTGGCGCCTCAGATGATGAGCGCGCGCCAAATATTCGCGCCTTTGCAGGAGATTTGAGCGAAAAGCTGACAGTGGCCAATTTGATCTCGGCCACGATTGATGCCTTCGATCGGGTCGATATTTTGGTCAATGCGTGCCGCCAGATCATACCAACGGACCCGTTTGATCCTGCCGATACCAGCATTGAGCAAATGTTGCAGCAAAACCTGTTTACATCGCTTCGTCTGAGCCAAGCCGTTGCAAAAAAGATGATTGCCCAAGCCGAAGGGGATGACCGCGATGATGAGACGCGCGGCGCGATTGTGAATATCTCGAACATCGCTGCGATGCGCAGCCATCCTGATTTGATGGGCTATTCGGTGTCGTTAGCGGCGCTTGAGCAATCTACGCGGTCTTTGGCATTGTCCCTCGCCCCAAATCGTATTCGTGTGAATGCTGTATCTTTTGGGTCTGTGATGTCAGCGAGCCTTCAAGCGGGTTTGGCAGAAGATGAATTGAAGCGCAAAGACATCCAAAGCCACACACCGCTTGGCCGCATTGCTTCAGCGCGCGAAGTGGCGGGTGCGGCCCAATTCTTTGCCTCGGATGGGGCGGGATTTGTTACAGGGCAAGTTCTCTGCGTGGATGGTGGGCGCAGCTTGCTTGATCCTGTTGGCGTGCCTTTGCATTAAAAACCGCGCAACCTTTGGGGCGCGCGGTTTTCAGATGGCAGGCGTTATAACGCCTGATTATTTGTCGTCTTTGTCTTTATCATCTGGCAGGTTAAAGAAGCTGTCCGCATCATAGGTCTTTTCGGTTTCGTCTTCGTCCTCATCGGCGGCAGACGAATTGCCTGAGAGGCTGAATGTTTCAAGACCCGAAATCGCGCTTGGCATTTTTGGCTCTGGATCACCTGCAAGGCTTTGTTCGGTCGAGACTAATTTACGGCGCTCATCATCGGTCATAACCAGACCTTCTTTGGCGCGTTTCGCGTTGGCTGATTGCACGGCGGCATCCAATTCAGACTGCTTGCACAGACCAAGCGCAACAGGGTCGATTGGTTGAATGTTGGAAATGTTCCAATGGGTGCGTTCGCGGATCGCTTGGATGGTTGGTTTGGTGGTGCCAACCAATTTGCCAATCTGGCCATCGGACAGCTCTGGGTGGAATTTGACCAACCAAAGGATTGAAGCAGGACGATCCTGACGCTTGGACAGGGGCGTGTAGCGTGGGCCACGGCGCTTTTCCTCGCCCAGTGCGGCGGGGTTATGCTTCAGCTTTAGATTATGCGCAGGGTCTTTCTCGCCACGATCAATCTCGTCTTGGTCGAGTTGGTTATTGGCAATCGGGTCAAAACCCTTGACGCCTGTGGCTACGTCACCATCTGCAATCCCTTGCACTTCCAATTCATGCAGCCCGCAGAAATCGCCGATCTGCTTAAAGCTGAGCGTGGTGTTATCCACCAACCAAACGGCGGTGGCCTTTGCCATGATAGGTTTTGTCATTTTTAGCTCCTTTTCGGATGCAATCGGGCGGGCGCTGAAACAACGCCGCGGCGGGGGCCGCAATTCCTCGATTTCGGGGAAGTTGCCCGTTATATAAGGCAGCGATTGGCGCAAGGAAAGAGGGAAACGCGAGATGGGGTGCAGATTGATACGTGCGGGGCTTTTGGCCTTTGCGCTATGTGGCGCGGCACTTTCTGCGCGGGCCGATCAGGCGGGGGTGCTTGACCTTTATGTCTTAGCCCTCAGTTGGAATTCAACATGGTGCGCGATTGAGGGGGATGAGCGTGGGGCGGCGCAATGCGAGACAGGCGCACACCATGGGTTCACCTTGCACGGGCTTTGGCCACAATATGAGGAGGGGTGGCCCAGTTATTGCTCAATACCCGCGCGCGGCCCAAGTGATGCGTTGACGGCGGGCATGGTTGATATCATGAGAAGCTCAGGCCTTGCCTGGCACCAATGGCGTAAGCATGGGGTCTGTTCTGGCCTGCCTGCTGAGGATTACTTCGCCCTATCGCGCCGCGCTTATGCGGCGGTGACTGTGCCAGCGGTTTTGACCCAACTTAATCGACCTGTGCGCCTGCCAGCCGAAGTGGTGGAGGACGCGCTCCGCGAAGCCAACCCTGATCTCAGTGACAGTGGTGTTGTCACCACCTGCCGCGAAGGTCGCATCGCAGAGCTGCGCATTTGTCTGACCCGCGATTTAGAGCCCCGTGATTGCCCTGCCGATATGGGGCGCGATTGTTCTTTGCGTGAGGCGCTGTTTGATCCAATCCGCTGATGCGTGCTTGCACCTTCGCGGTGGGCATGCATCACTCGCCCGCTCACAGCAATCAGGAGATTCGGCATCATGACCGCCCCCATTCGTGTGGCAATAAACGGCTTTGGTCGCATTGGGCGCACCGTGCTGCGCGCGTGGCTTAAGGGCGGTTGGCCCGAGGTTGAGATTGTCGCCATCAACGACATAGCCCCCCTAAAGACCTGCGCTTACCTGTTCGAATATGACAGCGTCTTTGGCCCTTACGCGGGCGAGGTGAGCTGCGGTGATGGCGCATTGGTGATTGATGGGCGCCCGATTGCCTTTACCTGCGAGCCTGATCTAGCGGCGCTGCCCCTTGCGGGGGTGGACATTCTGATGGAATGCACGGGGCGCGCCATGGATCGGCGGATTGCTGAGGCAGGTTTGCGCGCAGGTGCCGCACGGGTGCTGATTTCTGGCCCCTCCCTTGATGCTGATGTGATGCTGGTCTTGGGGGCGAATGATGCGGCCCTATTGCCCGATGCGCGCATTGTGTCGAACGCATCTTGCACCACCAATGCCACAGCCCCCCTGATACGGGTTCTCGATGAGGCCTTTGGGGTTGAGACGGCTTTGATGACGACAGTGCATTGTTACACGGGCAGCCAACCCACCGTGGATATGCCGATGGGGGATTTGGTGCGGTCCCGCGCAGCTGCCTTGTCGATGGTGCCCACAACAACCAGTGCGGAAAAGTTGATTGATCTTGTGCTGCCCCATCTTGCGGGGCGGATCACAGGCTCGGCAATTCGGGTGCCAACGGCAAGTGTCTCTTGTATCGATTTGGCGGTCATCACCGAGCAGCGGCCATCGGTTGAGGCGGCGCGCGATGTCCTGCGCGCAGCCGAAGGGCCAATCTTAGGCTATACTGAGGCGCCTGTTGTCTCGACTGATCTTCGGGCGCGCCCCGAGTCGTTGATCGTGCAAGGGGATCAGATCAAACGCTCCAAAGGCGGGATGCTGCGCGTCTTTGGGTGGTATGACAATGAATGGGGATTTTCTGCGCGCATGTTGGATGTGGCGCGCAAGATGGGGGCGCAAGCCTAAATAAGAAAGGAGCGAGGAGCATGGCAGATTGGAAAAACTGGATGCGCGAGGCGAATTATATCGCAGGCGCATGGGTGGGCGCGGATGATGGTGCGACCTTGGATGTTACAAACCCCGCTACGGGCGAGGTGATTGGGCAAATTCCGAAATCTGGCCACTCAGAAACCATGCGCGCGATTGATGCAGCCCATGCAGCTTTTCCCGCTTTTGCGGCGATGGACTTGATGGGGCGCTTGGCGCTTTTGTGGAAATTGCACGATGCGCTGATGGATAACCAAGACAGTTTGGCCGAATTGTTGACCCGCGAGATGGGTAAACCTTTGGCAGAAGCGAAGGGCGAAATTGCCATCGGTGCGCAATATCTGCGGTGGTATGCAGAGGAGGCCCGCCGTGTGAAAGGCGAGATCGTTCCTGCAGGCGTCAATGGTCGCCGTATTTTGGTAACAAAGCACCCCGTGGGTGTTGTGGGCATGATTACGCCTTGGAATTTCCCCTCCTCGATGCTGGCCCGCAAACTTGCGCCTGCTTTGGCGGTTGGCTGCACGGTTGTTGCGAAGCCTTCGGAAGAAACCCCCTATTCAGGCTTGGCTTGGGCAGCTTTGGTCGAGGACGTGGGCTATCCCAAAGGGGTGATTAACATCGTCACGGGGGATGCGCCCGCCATTGGTGGTGCGATGATGGCGCGCCCTCAATTGCGCAAAGTGACCTTCACGGGCTCGACCAATGTGGGCAAATTATTGATCCGCCAGTCAGCTGATACAGTCAAGAAAGTCTCAATGGAATTGGGGGGGAATGCCCCATTCATCGTTTTTGACGATGCTGATCTGGATCGTGCGATTGACGGGGTTATGGCCTCTAAGTTTCGCAATTCTGGTCAGACCTGCGTTTGCGCCAATCGTGTTTTTGTGCAGGCAGGCGTGCATGATGAATTCGTGGCGAAACTGGTTGAGAAAACCCGCGCGCTGAAACTTGGAAATGGCATGGATGCGGGCGTGACCCAAGGGCCGTTGATCAATCAAGCGGCGTTGAAAAAGGTCGAGGGCTTTGTGGAAGACGCCAAAGCCAAAGGTGCCACTGTGGCCACGGGCGGCATGCGGGATCAATTGGGCGGCACATTCTTTCAGCCAACGGTTTTGACAGGGGCCAAAGCCGACATGGAATTTGCCCAGGAAGAAATCTTTGGCCCTGTTGCGCCCGTGTTCAAATTTGAGACAGATCAAGACGGGGTTGATATGGCCAATAACACCCGCTTTGGCCTTGCGGCTTATGCCTACACCTCTGACCTAGCGCGCGCGATGCGCCTTGATCGGGATTTGCAATATGGCATGGTCGGGATCAATTCTGGCATGATCACCACGGTTGAGGCGCCCTTCGGCGGCGTCAAGGAATCGGGTCTTGGCAAAGAGGGCGGCAGCCAAGGTGTCGAAGATTATCTTGATACCAAATATGTCTGCATTGACGGGCTCTGATCCCACTTCCCTCGACCTGATGCGTGTGGGGGATTGCGCATAGGGTCGAGGGGCGCGTGGATGCGCATTAGGCATGCATATGCCCTGACCTGTAAAACGACAGCTTATATTTGAGATTTAGGTTAAAATGATTTCCGCGCGCTCAAGGCCGCGGAAATCGTGCCATCGTCAAGATAGTCCAATTCGCCCCCGATGGGCACACCTTGCGCCAGGGATGTGATTTTCACGTGTCCTTCGCGCGCCATTGGGGCGAGTTCGCCCGCAATGTAATGGGCGGTGGTTTGACCATCAACGGTGGCATTCAGCGCAAGGATCACTTCTTCAATTCCATCTCTTGCGACCCGCTCAATAAGGCGCGGGATACGCAGATCGTCAGGGCCAATATCGTCTAGTGCCGATAGCGTGCCACCCAAGACATGATAACGCCCGCCAAAGGCGCGGCCGCGTTCCATCGCCCAAAGATCGGCGACGTCTTCGACCACGCAGATTTGGCCATTGCCCCGGTTGGGGTCGGTGCAAATCGCGCAGACCTCATCGGTGCCGATATTGCCACAAGAGAGGCATTCACGCGCATCACGGGCCACTTCGGCCAAGGATTGCGCCAAGGGCGTCATCAGGCCTGCGCGTTTTTTGATCAGGTGCAAAACCGCACGCCGTGCCGAGCGTGGCCCAAGACCAGGCAAGCGCGCCATCAGCGCGATCAATTCCTCTATTTGGCGCACGCCTTCGCTCATCGAAATCAGAAGGGCAGCTTCATGCCTGCTGGCAGGCCAAGCTCAGCAGTGATTTTTTGCAATTCTTCCTGACTGCGATCAGAGGCTTTTGCTTGCGCATCTTTGATGGCGGCCAAGATCAAATCTTCGACCACTTCCTTGTCATCCCCATTAAAGATGGAGGGGTCGATATCCAAACCCACCAATTCGCCCTTGGCGCTGGCTGTGGCCTTCACGAGGCCTGCACCTGCTTCCCCTGTGACGCGGATTGTGTGCAGGTTTTCTTGCATTTCCGCCATGCGGGTCTGCATTTCTTGTGCCTGTTTCATCATCTTGGTCATATCGCCAAGACCGCCAAGGCCTTTGAGCATATCCATCATCCTTTGTGGTTAATCGTCTTCGAACGGATCCCATTCATCTTCGATTTCGGGCAAGGCCTCGACCGCAGCATGGGCCTGAATATCTGTGTGACTGCGAATATCTGTAATTTTGGCGTGTGGAAAGGCCAAGAGGACGGCCTGCATCAGCGGATGGTCTTTGGTCTCTTTTTCAAGCTCGGCACGCTCCGCATTCGCCTGTTCTTCGATGGTGGGTGCGCCGCCCGAGGAGACGACCGAGACCACCCATCTTGTCCCTGTCCATTGCGTCAAGCGTTGGCCAAGGCGTGGCCCCAAATCTTCGGGCGCGCGGTCAGTAGGTTCAAATTCAATGCGCCCCGCGCGATAGGAGGCCAAGCGCAAAGTGGTCTTAACCTCAACCAACAATTTGATGTCGCGCATCTCTTCGATCAATGCGACCACATGCTCAAAAGTCGGGTATCGGGCCAGTAGGGCCTCTGGGGCCTCGGAAAGGGCCGCTTGCGGCGCGCCATTTGTGCCGCCTGTGCTGCTTGGAAGGCTTGAGCCTCGCGCGGGTGCGCCATGCGATCCGCCTTGTGTGGGGGCTGGCCCGCGCGGTGGTGCGGCAGGGGGCGGTGTTGTGGATTGCAGCTTACGGATCAAATCATCGGGGCTTGGCAATTCGGCCACATGAGTCAGGCGGATCACGGCCATTTCGGCGGCCATCATCGCATTGGGGGCAAAGGCCACTTCCTCAAGCGACTTCAGCAGCATCTGCCACATCCGCGACAAGGCGCGCATTTGCAAATCCCCCGATAGCGCCACCCCGCGGCTGCGCTCATCAGGCGAAATAGAGGGTTCTTCAGCGGTTTCGGGCGAGATTTTCACAACCGACAGCCAATGGGTGATATCGGCCAAATCCCGCAAAACTGCCATTGGGTCAGCGCCATCGGCGTATTGCGTGGCCAATTCATCCAATGCACCCTTGGCATCGCCGCGCATGATCATCTCAAACAGATCCATGACACGCCCGCGATCTGCAAGGCCGAGCATCGCGCGCACTTGTTCCGCGCTGGTTTCGCCTGCGCCATGGGAAATTGCCTGATCCAAAAGGCTGAGCGCATCGCGCACAGACCCTTCCGCCGCGCGCGTGATCAGGGCCAAGGCTTCGTCCGTGATTTCGGCTTTTTCCAGATCCGAGATTTTGCGCAAATGCGTGATCATCACCTCAGGCTCGATGCGGCGCAGATCAAACCGCTGGCAGCGCGACAATACGGTGACAGGCACTTTGCGAATCTCTGTGGTCGCGAAGATGAATTTCACATGGGCGGGCGGTTCTTCCAATGTCTTAAGCAGCGCGTTGAACGCGCTGGTCGACAGCATGTGAACCTCGTCAATTATGTAAATCTTATAGCGCGCGCTGGCAGAGCGATAATTGACGCTTTCAATAATCTCGCGGATGTCATTCACGCCGGTGCGTGATGCCGCGTCCATTTCCATGACATCGACATGGCGCCCTTCGGCGATAGAGGTGCAATGTTCGCATTGCCCGCAGGGTTCAGTCGTGGGCTTGCCCGCACCATCAGGGCCAATGCAGTTTAGGCCCTTGGCAATAATTCGTGCGGTGGTCGTTTTCCCTGTGCCGCGAATGCCCGTCATAATGAAGGCTTGCGCGATGCGATCGGCGGCAAATGCGTTTTTCAGTGTCCGCACCATGGCCTCTTGCCCGATCAAATCGGCGAAACTTGCGGGGCGATATTTGCGCGCAAGCACCTGATAGGCTTGATCGGTGGTTTGGGTCATAGGGTTTTCCAACGGCTCTTGACGGTTTTTTCTTGGCAGAACGGCGCCCTGCCTGCAGGGTTATTAGCAAACTAGGCGCAGATGAGCGGCGCGGCAACCGGTTCCTGCGCGCAAAGCAAGCGGGGACGCGATGAGCGATAGATCACGGCTTTTGATATTCCTGTTTTTGATCCTGGCCAGCGTCTTTGTCGCGCTGGTTCATCTATGGGCCGCTCTTGTTGAGGGCGGGTTTCGGGCCATCCCGTTATCGGTGGTGTCGATCTTGTGTTGATCCATTTGCCCGCAACCGCCGCAGGCATTTGGTTATGGCGCCAAGGGGCCTTGGGGCGGATGCGCTATTTGGTGCATGGGCTGACCCTCTATTTTTGCGTGGCCCTGTTCTTCGCGATGGCGGGGAATTTTATTTGGGCTTCACTTGTGAATGGCCTTTATGGTGGGGGCAGCTAAGGTCATGACGCCTCAGGCGGTATGATCCCAGACCAGTCCCATATGGTGCGCCGCTCATCGGGCAGTTTAGGTGAGGAGGGTTTTGCCTCAAACCCATCCAAAAACGCCAAAGGATCGTCAAAAGTCAGGTCAGATAATGCTTCGGGGGTGATCTCCCACCACGCGCTGCGTTGAAGCCGCGTTGCAATCTCAGGCGCAAAACGGGGGCGGATGACGCGGGCGGGGTTGCCGCCAACAATCATGTAATCTGCCACATTGCGCGTCACCACAGAACCCGCTGCAATCACCGCGCCATTGCCGATGGATATACCATCACGCAGCAGCACATCTTGGCCAATCCAAACGTCATGACCGATACGCACAGGCCGCGCCGCGCCATCATACCGGGCAGAGTCAGGCAAGGGGGGCAGGTCAAACATCCGCCGCCTGCGGGGTCGATATTGCACAGGCGAGGTTGTCACCCAATGATGCGGATGGCTGGCCCCCATTACGCGGACATTATCGCTGATCGAGCAATATCGCCCAATCCAACCCGCAATAAAAACGGAATGGCTGTAGGAATAGGCGCCAAGCGGCATCAGACCTCTTGGATTATGCTGACTGTGACGTTCAAACTTGGCGCTTGCATTGTTCAAAACATGGCCCGCGCGCAGCTTTGGGTAAAAACGCATGGGCAGCGCCTCGACCAATCCCAGATCGGTGCAGCGAAAGCGATTCATTGCAGCCTATTCCCCGAAATTCCGCAACCCAAGCCACAGCTTGGTTGCTTTTACGCACCGCCGCAAGGGTTCAGGTGGCACTTATTTTCAAGGGAAAGGTGAGAGGCTGGACAACGACCCAAGCGGGACTCGTTACGGCTGCTTCCTTCCGGATCTGACCGGGTTGGCGAGGAGCCTGTCCGCGCCAACCTCTCAACGCCCAAATAGTCAATCTTGGCTCTTGGTGCAAGGGCTGCACAAAAAATGCGGGCTAAAGCGTGATTTCAAATTGCTCGAACCCTTGGGCCGAGACGCCAGAATAGGCCAGACCATTCAAATCGCGCTCTTTCCCGACCTCCCGCGCAGTAGGGGGTGTCGTGAAAATAGTCATATTCGGTCAGATGAGCGTGTAAATCGGTGGTCGCAAAAAGCGTGACCTTCAGACGCGCGGACCGCGCCGTCCCTATGATGATCTGTCCCGCAGCCAAATCTCATCCCCTTATGATGGGGGCATCATACAACCATAAGGGTAGTTCTGCGCAATCCTATTCTTGTTGCACCCCGTTCACGTCTCTGTAAGGTTTGGGCGCGAAGCAAGGATCACATCACATGCCCCTTTTACAAACTGCCTCTGCGGTCACCTTTGGTGGATCGAATTTAGATCGTGCGGCGCATTTGCGGGATGATCCTGTGCAATTGGGGCAAATTGCAAAGGCGCATATCTTGGTTCTGTGGCGCGGCAAGGTGCTATGTCAGCGCGATGCAGAAACGGGTCTGGCGTCCTTGTGCTTTTTGCCAAAAGACGCACCGCTTTTACGAGATCTCGCAGAGGAGGCGCGGTTGTTTTTGGGGCTGTCCGAGGATGGGGCGGCCTATTTTGCGCAAGACCTGAGCGATTGGAATCCTGAATTGCCAGAAGGGGTCAGCTTGAACTCCTTTGTTGATCTGTCCGAGCAGGCCCATCCAGATGCGCCCGAGGGCGCTGTGTTTTTGGAATTGCGCAGCATTATGATCACCCTGCCTCCACGCGCAGCAGAATTGGCGGCAACAGCCCGTGCTTTGTTGAATTGGCACAGCTCGCATCTCTATTGCGCCAAATGTGGCAGCCCTTCGCAGATGGTGCAAGCGGGGTGGCAGCGCAAATGCCCCGCCTGTGGCGCCTTGCATTTCCCGCGCACGGATCCCGTGGTGATCATGCTTGTGACCTATGGCGATCAAATTTTGTTGGGGCGTTCGCATGGTTGGCCCGAAAGGATGTATTCCGCACTCGCAGGGTTTGTCGAACCTGGTGAGACAATCGAGGCCGCCGTGCGCCGCGAAGTGTTGGAAGAAGCGGGGGTCACCACATCCGAAGTGCGCTATGTTGCCAATCAACCGTGGCCTTACCCCAACTCTTTGATGTTTGGCTGCCTAGCCACTGCCACAAGCACAAAGATTACGGTTGATCCAAATGAATTGGACGATGCGCGATGGTTAAGCCGCCAAGAGGCGATGGATGTCTTTTGTGGGTCACACCCAGAAATATCTTCGCCGCGCAAGGGCGCAATTGCGCGGTTTTTGCTGGAAAACTGGCTCGCAGATCGGTTCATATAGGCTGCAAAAGGTGCGCGACTGGGGTGGTCTTTGGCCAGACGCCCTGCCTTCACAGCGCGCAAAGGATCGGCGTATAGCATTGGGGTGATCAGCTATGAAATTCAAAGCGACCGAAGATATTGATGCCCCGCTGGAACTGGTGTTCGAGCGGTTTTGCGATTTTAGGCAGATCGAAGCCGATTTGACGGGACGCGGCGCCAAGCTCGTGCGGGAAGGCGGGTGGTTGCAGCCCCGCAAAGGCACAGGGTGGTCAAGTGAGATCAAATTGCGCGGCCGTGCGCGCCCTTGGAGTTGAAGCCAACCACGTTAAGTGCGCGGTTAGTGATTCAATCTTTGAAACTTGCGCGGGACCGCGTTTTGCAACGGATGACGGGCTATTTGGTGCGCCGTGGCAGTGAGGTCGAGGCGGAATATCGCGCCTCCTTGGGCTAGGTTTAGCCTTGCGGCGTCATGGCCTTGCGTTGACGTGCGCGCTCTATCCCCAATTGCCGTTCTCTTAGTATGATGGCGATCCCTGCCGTGATGATGATGGCCGCACCCACCAACATGGTCGTGCTTGGGATTTCGTCAAATATCATATAGCCCACCCCAAGCGCCAAGAGCATCGAGCTATATTCAAACGGCGCTATCAAGGAAGCATCGGCTTCGCGATAGCTTGAGGTGAGCAGAATCTGACCCACGCCGCCTAAAACGCCAGCCAAGATCAAGAGCATCGCTTCGCGGGGCCCAGGGATGACCCACCCCCACGGTAGGGTCAAAAGGGACATTAAGGTCGCCGTGATTGAAAACCAAAAAACGATGGCCGATGTGGTTTCAGTTGCAACCATTTTGCGCACAAACACCTGTGCAAGGGCCGCGCATACCGCGCTCATCAAAACAATCATTGCGCCAAGCGCCTCGGCATGGGTGGTGTCGGCGCCGCCAAGGCTGAGGCGCGGAGAAAGAACAATCACCACGCCAAGCATCCCCAAAGCCACCATGCTGAGGCGAAAAAGCCGTACATCTTCGCCCAAGAACATGGCGGCAAAAACAACCACCAAAATCGGCGCGGCATATCCAATCGCGGTTACTTCGGGCAATGGCAAAAGGCCAAGCCCCGCGAACCCAAGCCCCATCGCACTGGTGCCCACAACCCCACGCCAAACATGGCCCAAGGGCGAGACTGTGCGCAGGCCGGTTGACAATTCATGTCGCATCCACAGCCATGCGATGATCACAGGCAGCGCAAAAAATGATCGAAAGAAAACGGCCTGACCCGGCGGCACATGGTCAGAGGTGGCTTTGATCAACGATGCCATCGCCACGAAAACGCATACAGATGCGATTTTCAGGGCAATGCCGCGAAGGGGGTTCATGAGAGGGGCGCTCGCGCAAATCTTGTGTCAGCGCAAACTTTGCGCGAGGCGCGATGGCAATGCAAGGGCGGATTAGGTCCCGTAGTCGCGGCTCGGATCAGCGGGATAGCTGCCTAAGATCCGCAACTCGCTGGTGAAATATTCCAACTCTTCCAAGGCCAATTGCACGGCGCGATCATCGGGGTGCCCTTCGATATCGGCATAAAATTGTGTCGCCGAAAAGGATCCCCCAACCATATAGCTTTCAAGCTTGGTCATATTCACACCATTGGTCGCGAAGCCGCCCATGGCCTTGTACAGCGCCGCAGGGATGTTGCGCACACGAAAGACGAAGGTGGTCATCATATGTTCCGCGCGTGGGCGCAGATCAGCCTTTGGCTCCATGATCAAGAATCGCGTGCGGTTGCTGTCTTGATCCTCGATATGGCGGGCCAAAATATCGAGATCATAGATTTCAGCAGCAAGTTCCGAGGCAAGCGCGGCCTTGGCCTTGTCGCCCCATGCAGCAACATCGCGCGCGGCGCGGGCATTGTCGGTGGTTACACAGCCTTTAATGTTGTTTTCTTTCAAGAATTTCGAGCATTGCGGCAAAAGAACCAGATGCGACCACGCTTCTTTTACGTCAGAAATCTGGCTACCTTTGACACCCAAAAGATTGATGTGAACGCGCACAAAGGCCTCGCCCACGATATAAAGGCCACTTTCAGGCAACAGACGATGGATATCGGCCACACGGCCATAGGTCGTGTTTTCTACGGGCACCATCGCGGCTTGAGCATCGCCTTGGCGCACCGCATCCATCGTTTCCTCAAAGCTTGCACAGGGCAGCACATCCCAATCGGGGCGTGCTTCGCGGCAGGCTTGGTGAGAATAGGCACCAAGCTCTCCTTGAAAGGCGATGCGGCGTGGGTTTGCAGTGGCAGTCATAATAAATCTTTCAGATGGGCGTTCTGTCGCGCTTCCTACACCTTGCCATCTTGTGATGGAAGACGATAGATAGCCCTCAACTCGGGCTAGAGAACGGGAACGACATGTTTGATACAATGACCATCACGAAAGCAGGCGCATCGCTTTGCGCAGCCCTGCTTGCACTTCTCCTCGCTGGTTGGGCCAGTGACGGGCTATATTCAGTTGGCACTGCAAGCCATGGTGAAGAACACGTTAGCGGCTATCCGATTGAAGTGGCCGATGCTGGTAGCGCCGAACCTGCCGAAGAGGTGGTTGAGGTTGCCTTTGCCGATGTATACGCCGCCGCAGATGCGGGCGCGGGTGAAGGCCTATTTCGCCAGTGTCAGGCCTGCCATTCGCTGGAGCAAGGTGCCAATGGTGTAGGCCCCTACCTTTATGGCGTTGTTGGCCGCGCCAAGCATTCGGTTGACGGATTCAACTATTCGGATGGCATCCGTGCCTTGGAAGGCGATTGGACACCAGAGAACCTCAATGGGTTCTTGGAAGCACCTCGCGAATATGCACCTGGCACCGCCATGGCCTATAACGGGATGAGCAAGGTCGAAGACCGCGCAAACCTGATTGCTTATCTCGCGACCATCGGCAACTAAGCTCGTCTCGAGAGATTGTATTTTTCAGAATGCCGCCCTGACACGGGGCGGCTTTTTTATTCACAGATTCGCGCGCACACTTCATGGGGTCTGGTTCTTTGCTGTGTGATCGCTAAGTTATTAGGAAATGACATATCGCCCTGTATGGGCGCACTCAGAGATAATGGTCGGGAGGTTGCGATGCACGAGAGACGGATGGTGCCCAAATCCTTGGCAACGGGCCTGATGGGGGCCGTGATAATTGGCATGGGTGTCACGCAGGCATTTGCGCAAGACTTGATCGAAACCCACGCCATATCCACCTTCGGAACACCAAAATACGCAGCGGATTTTGAGCATCTCGACTATGTGAACCCAGATGCGCCACAGGGTGGGGAGATGTCTTTTTCGTGGCCCTCGGGCACGTTTGACTCGCTGCACCCTTACACGCGCGTGGGCAATTCGGCGGTTTTGTCCTCGATTTTCTTTGAATCCATGCTGACAGGCACGGCGGATGAAATCGGCGCCTCTTATTGTCTTTTATGCGCAACCATGCGGTTTCCTGAGAACCGTGACTATGTGATTTTCACCCTAAGGCCAGAGGTGCAATTCTCAGATGGCACGCCTGTCACCGCGGATGATGTGCTGTTCTCTTACGAAATTCTGCGCGATGAGGGTTTGCCATCCTTCCGTGCATCTCTGCCCATGACTATTGAAAGTGCGGAGGTTTTGGGCCCGCGCGAGATCAAATTCACTTTCAATCCCGAAAGCCCGCTGCGTGGTCGGATTGAGGCGGCGGGTGGCTTGCCCGTTTTCAGCCGTGCGAGCCATGAGGCATCAGGTTTGGCCTTTGAAGACAGCCGCCTCACGCCCCTCATCGGCTCTGGGCCTTATGTTTTGGGCGAAGCGGATCCGGGTCAACGTGTGGTCTATGTTCGCAATCGGGACTATTGGGGAAATGATCGGCCCATCAATCGCGGGCGAAACAATTTCGATAGCATCCGAATTGAATATTATGGCGATGCGATTGCCGCCTTTGAGGGGTTCAAGGCGGGCAATTACCTGTTCCGTCAGGAATCCAGCAGCCAAACTTGGGCCACGGGTTATGATTTCCCGCGTCTGAATGATGGGATCATTATTCGCGAAGAATTACACGATGGGTCGACCACTTCGGGTCAAAGTTTTGCGATGAATTTGCGGCGCGAAAAATTCGCTGACCCGCGTGTGCGCGAAGCGATTGCGTTGATGTTCAATTTTGAATGGACGAACCAGACCTTGTTCTATGGACTTTACGCGCCGAATACGAGTTTCTGGGAAAACACCTATTTGGCCGCGCATGGCCTGCCATCTGAAGCTGAGTTGGCGCTTCTAGACCTATTGCGGGATCAACTGCCTGCGCGGGTCTTTACCGAAGATGCCTTTGCCACCCCGCCCTCTGATCCTGATCGCAGTCTCGACCGCCGCGCCGCGCGCCGTGCCTCTGCCTTGCTTGAGGAGGCGGGATGGGTCGTTGGTGATGACGGGATGCTGCGTGACGCAAATGGCGCAACATTGGATGTCGAATTCCTGAATGCCAGTCCGTTGTTTGATCGGATTATCAACCCCTATGTCGAAAACCTACAGGCGATTGGGATAAACGCCATTTTGACCCGCGTTGACCCTGCGCAATTGCAACAGCGGCAACGAGATGCGGATTTTGACATTATCACGGATCACTTCCCTATGGGCTTTGAGCCGGGATCAGGGTTGCGCCAATATTTTGGGTCGCTTGGGGCGGATGAGTCACTCTTTAACGTCATGGGTTTGGCAGATGAGGGTGTCGATGCCTTGATCGAAAAAGTGGTCGATGCTGAAACGCAGGAGGAGTTGACCCCCGCCGTGCAGGCGCTTGACCGCGTGCTGCGTGCCCATGTCTTCCGCGTGCCGCAATGGTATAACCCCAACCATTGGGTCGCCTATTATGACATCTATCGCTATCCCGATACGCTGCCGCCCTATGATCTTGGCTTCCTCGATTTCTGGTGGGTTGATCCCGCGGCTGAAGCCGCGCTCGAAGAACAAGGCGTGTTGTAAGCTTTATGGCAAGCTATATCCTCAGACGTCTTTTGCTGATGATCCCCACATTATTGGGGATCATGGTGATCAATTTCGCGCTTGTGCAATTCGTACCAGGTGGGCCGATTGAGCAGGTGATCGCACAACTTGAGGGGGAAGGGGATGTATTTGCAGGCATTTCTGGCGGCGGCGGTGACGCAGGCGCGCAGATGGAGCAGGTCGGCAGCGATTACCAAGGCGCGCGCGGCTTGCCGCCGCAATTTTTGGATCAGCTGAAGCTAGAATTTAACTTCGCGCGCCTTGTTTGCGAAGATGGGTTTACGGGCACCCCTGCGTTGCGTGCGCCAGAATGTGTGGCCGAAGACATCCCTGCGATGGAGCGGTTTTTTCTTATGATGGGGGATTATCTGCGCTTTGATTTTGGCGACAGTTATTTCCGCTCAATCTCTGTGGTGGATTTGGTGATCGAGAAATTGCCTGTCTCCATTACCTTGGGGCTGTGGTCGACCCTCATCGCCTATTTGGTCTCGATCCCGCTTGGCATCCGTAAGGCGGTGCGCGATGGCAGCCGGTTTGATACTTGGACAAGCGGGTTGATCATCGTTGCTTATGCGATCCCTGGGTTTCTGTTTGCGATTTTGCTGTTGGTTTTGTTGGCGGGTGGCAGTTATTTTCAGATTTTCCCGCTGCGTGGTCTGACCTCGGACAATTGGGAAGATCTTAGCCTCTTGGGTAAAATCGGGGATTATTTCTGGCACATCACCCTTCCTGTGCTCGCCTCAACCATTGCAGCTTTTGCCACGCTGACGCTTTTGACCAAGAACAGCTTTTTGGACGAGATCAAAAAGCAATATGTCATGACAGCCAAGGCAAAGGGGCTGTCGGAGGGGCGGGTGCTTTATGGGCATGTGTTCCGCAATGCCATGCTGATTGTCATCGCGGGCTTTCCCGCGGTTTTTGTGTCGGTATTTTTTGGCGGCTCACTGATCATCGAGACGATTTTTTCCCTCGATGGTTTGGGGCGTTTGGGCTTTGAGGCGGCTGTGAGCCGTGATTACCCCGTGATTTTCGGAACGCTTTTTGTGTTTGGGCTGATTGGTCTGGTCGTGGGGATCTTGTCCGATCTGATGTACGTTTGGATCGACCCGCGCATTGATTTTGAGACGCGGGAGGTGTGAGCGCATGACCACGCTCTCCCCTCTCAACCAACGCCGTTGGCGCAATTTTAAGGCCAATCGCCGCGCGCTTTGGTCATTGATGATCTTTCTTGTGCTTTACGGGATTAGCCTGTTCGCTGAAATCATTGCCAATGATAAACCGATTTTGGTGCAATATCAGGGCGGCTATTACACGCCTATTTTCAAATTTTACCCTGAGACAGAGTTTGGCGGCGATTTCCGCACCGAGGCGGTTTATCGTGATATTGAGGTGCAATGCCTGATTATCTCGGGCGGGTCAGACGCCTGTTGGGATGATCCTGAAGGCGTGATTGAAACCGTTCAAACCACAGGGCGTGTTGATGGCGTAGAGGTTGTAAAAGGATGGCTCCTTTGGCCGCCTATTCCCTATAGCTACAATACCGTCAACGATATCGGGCGCGCGGCCCCATCGCCGCCTGACGGGAACCATTGGCTTGGCACGGATGACACCGCACGGGATGTTTTGGCGCGTGTGATCTACGGGTTCCGTCTTTCGGTGACATTCGCGCTAATCGTCACCGCGCTGGCCTCGGTGATCGGAATCGCGGCAGGGGCGGTGCAGGGCTATTTTGGCGGTGTCATTGATCTTATTTTCCAGCGTGTGATCGAAATTTGGGGCGCGACTCCAAGCCTTTATATCATCATCATCGTCGCCGCGATTTTCACCATGGATTTCTGGCTCTTGGTGTTTTTGATGGTCTTATTCGGTTGGACATCCCTTGTCGGGGTTGTCAGGGCCGAGTTTTTGCGCGCCCGCAATTTCGAATATGTGCGCGCGGCCCGTGCGCTTGGCGTCTCGGATTGCGTGATTATGTTCCGCCATGTGTTGCCAAATGCGATGGTGGCCACGCTGACCATGCTGCCCTTTATCGTCACGGGCACGATTGGTTCCCTGGCTGCGCTAGATTTCTTGGGTTTTGGCCTGCCCTCATCCGCCCCGTCTTTGGGCGAGATGACCTTGCAGGCCAAAAACAACCTGCAAGCACCATGGTTGGCCTTCACGGCGTTTTTTGCCTTTGCGATCATGCTGTCGCTGTTGGTGTTCATTTTCGAAGGGGTGCGCGATGCGTTTGACCCCAGAAAGACGTTCCAATGAGCCTGCTGTCGGTCGAAAATCTACGCATCACCTTTCAGCAAGCTGGGCGGCGGATCGAGGCGGTGCGCGGTGTGTCTTTTCACATCGAGGCAGGGGAAACTGTTGCTTTGGTGGGCGAGTCTGGATCAGGCAAATCTTTGACCGCGCTTTCTACTGTATCGCTTTTGCCCGATGCGGCCGAAGTATCGGGCGAGGTGCGCTATCGCGGCGAAGGTTTGATCGGCGCGCCTGAGGCGCGGCTGCGCGCGGTTCGGGGCAATGATATAAGCTTTATCTTTCAAGAGCCGATGACATCGCTGAACCCCCTTCATACCATTGAAAAGCAACTGGGTGAGGCGCTGAGCCTGCATCAGGGCCTGAGCGGTGCAGAGGCTCGAGCGCGCAGTGTCGCGCTTTTGGAGAAGGTTGGTATCCCTGATCCTGCGGCGCGGCTCGGGGCCTATCCGCATCAATTGTCAGGCGGACAACGGCAGCGCGTGATGATTGCAATGGCCTTGGCCAACGGGCCTGATCTTTTGATCGCAGATGAGCCAACCACTGCGCTCGATGTCACCATTCAGGCGCAAATCCTTGATCTTTTGGCCGAATTGAAAACATCCGAAGGGATGAGCCTTTTGTTCATCACGCATGATCTCGGCGTTGTGCGCAAAATCGCGGATCGGGTTTGCGTGATGCAAGCGGGCGAAATTGTTGAGCAGGGCAAAACAGCGGATGTTTTTGGGGCGCCTCAGCATCCATATACCCAAAAGCTTTTGGCGGCTGAGGCCACGGGCGCGCCTGCCCCTGTGGCAAAAGATGCGCCCGAAGTGATCGCATGTGACGCCTTGCGTGTTTGGTTTCCGATCACTGCGGGGCTGCTGCGCCGCAAAGTGGGGGATGTGAAGGCGGTGAATGCCGCCACTCTCTCAATCCGCGCGGGGGAGACAATTGGCATCGTGGGCGAGTCGGGATCAGGTAAAACCACGCTGGCGCTTGCGCTGATGCGCTTGATCTCGTCACAAGGGCCGATCCGCCTTGAGGGGCGAGACATTCAAGGTTTGAAAAGCGCGGCAATGAAACCCTTGCGCCGCGATATGCAGATTGTGTTCCAAGACCCTTATGGTTCGCTTAGCCCGCGCATGACGATTGAACAAATCATTGCCGAGGGGTTGAGCATCCATCACCCTGAAAGCAATTCCGCGCGACAAGACCGCGTGGCTGAGATGTTGCGTGAGGTGGGGCTTGATCCAGCCATGATGCATCGTTACCCGCATGAATTTTCGGGCGGTCAACGACAGCGCATCGCAATTGCGCGTGCGATGGTGCTTGATCCAAAGCTTGTCGTTCTAGACGAACCAACATCGGCACTTGATATGACCGTGCAAGTTCAAATCGTGGAATTGTTGCGCGAGCTGCAAGCAAAAAAGGGGCTGGCCTATTTGTTCATCAGCCATGATCTGCGTGTTGTGCGCGCCTTAGCGCATCGGATTTTGGTGATGAAATCAGGCGATGTGGTCGAGATGGGCGAGGCAGCGCAGGTCTTTGATGCACCCGCCCACCCCTATACGCAATCGCTGCTACATGCTGTTATCAGCCATTAGATGACTGAAGAATGTAGTGCACTGCGCATCTTGCGCAGTGATTTTGACAACAAACCTATAGCCGAAATTTACGGCCCAACTACCATGCAGGCTGTGTCGCGCGCCACAAGCCGTGCGCAGGCGCGGGTTGCTTCATCTTCTGTCATGCCCGCGAATTGCGCCTCAAAGCCACCTTGGCGCTGGGTAACATGGCGCAGGGCCTGTTGCAGCGAAGATTCCGACAGAGCCGTTTGCAGCAGCAAACGCTCAGCGGTGTTCTGGGTGGGGTAACGCCCCAACGATATCGCATAAAGCCGCTCGCCCGTAGACGTGGCACGGGTCACAATTTCGGGCGCAGAAGGCAATGCGTTTTCAGAAAGTGCCGCCACCAATTCGATTGGGCGTTGGCTTGGCAAAGGCGCCTCTTCTGGCGCAAGCGCGTCCTCATCTAAACTTGCAAGGGCGGGGCTTGGTGCGTCATCCACGATCACGGGTTGGGTGTCTACCTCGCTGATGACAGAGGCCGCCCCTTCGGCACTGGGGGCTGCGGCTATGAGCGCCTCCTCAACTGCCACATCAATCGCGGCGAGTAAGGTTTCACTTGGCGGTGTAATTGGAAGCGGGCGCGGTTGCGGCACTAGGCTGCGCGCAACAACCCCTGAGGGGCGGATCGTGCGTGCAACTGGCCCGCGCTCGTAATCGCTGGCAGGCCCACTCCCGCCGCCGCCTGAGCCGCCTGAATAGACGGGGAAGCCTGCCAATCTCAATTCGGCATGGGCAGGCGCGCGGGCAAAGCCCATATCCAATAACTCCGAGACGCGTTGGTTGCGCCATGCCGTAGATTGGCCGCCAAAGACAGTGGCAATGATACGCACATTGCCGCGCTGGGCGGAGGCCACGAGGTTAAATCCTGCGGCGCGCGTATAGCCTGTCTTGATCCCATCGGCGCCACGATAGGCCGACAAAAAAGCACGGTTCGTGTTGCGCACAGTCGCGACACCTGCATCAGTCGAAAGGCGCGAGAACAGGTTATAATATTCTGGATAGTCATAAACCATGCGCCGCCCAAGCATTGTCATGTCATTAGCGGTCGACAAATGGCCCTCCGCAGTTAGGCCATGGGCATTGCGAAATGTTGTGCGCGTCATCCCCAGGGCTTCTGCGGTACGGGTCATGCGCCGTGCAAAAGCTGCCTCTGACCCCTCAATCGCTTCGCCAATGGCCGTTGCAGCGTCATTGGCCGAGCGCACAGCCGCCGCGCGCACCAAATAGCGTAGGCGAATTTGCTGGCCAGCGCGCAAACCGAGTTTCGAGGGGGGTTCTGCGGCCGCATTTTGCGAAACCGTAACCAAGGTGTCCATGGTAATTTCGCCAAGCCGCACCGCCTCAAAAGCGATGTAAAGCGTCATCATCTTGGTCAGAGAGGCGGGGTGCAGCCGGGTGTCCGCATTGCGCGAATGCAAAACCTCGCCCGTTCGTGCGTCAATCACCATAGCCGCATAAGGCGCGGCCTTTACGGGTGTCGCAGCGAAAAACACAACAATTAAAAGCCCCAAGAGGGCGGAAAAAAACCGATTATATGCCACGAGACCTGCTCACTCTGCCTCAATTAACCGTCTGACGCGGTTGTTGCCCTCCGACAATACGGCAGAAGTTTGAAAAAATCCATGATAAACTATTGGAAGGTTTCAGCTTTCTTGATCACAAGAAATTTGCGGCGTGGTGCGGGCCCCATGCTTGCATTTGCAAGCGTATTTTTCATATTTCATTCGGATTTTTGCTTTCAGCGCGTGACCTTATGTCAAAGGTGGTGTTAGGTATGCGCAATACAACTGTAGGACGATTTGCATGACCGATCCCTTTGATGAGCGCAAAGCCCGCGCTGCCGCGTGGTTTAGGCAATTGCGCGATGATATCGTGGCTGCGTTTGAAGATTTGGAAGACCGCCACCACAGCGCCGATGCCGTGGGACGATTTGATGTGTCGCAGACCAAACGTCATTCTGAGGATGGCAGCGATGCAGGGGGCGGCCTCATGAGCGTGATGCGCGGAGGCAGGGTCTTTGAGAAGGTCGGTGTCAATGTGTCCACTGTGCATGGCACATTGGGCGCGCGCGCCGTAGCGGCAATGTCTGCGCGCAAAGATATGGAAGGCCTGCGAGATGACCCGCGCTTTTGGGCTTCGGGTATCAGCTTGGTTGCGCATATGAACAACCCGCATGTCCCTGCGGTGCACATGAATACACGCATGTTCTGGACGCCGCACGGGTGGTGGTTCGGGGGCGGTTCTGACCTCAACCCTTGCATCGAATATGAGGAAGACACAGCGGATTTTCACGCTGTTCTCAAGGCGCATTGCGACAAGCATGGTGACGACATCTATCCCCGTTTCAAAGCATGGGCCGATGAGTATTTCTATGTGCCGCATCGTGGTCGTGCGCGTGGGGTCGGTGGGATTTTCTACGATGATCTGAACACGGGCGATTGGGAGGCAGATTTCGCCTTTACCCAAGATATCGGTCGTGCCTTTCTACCCGCCTTTTTAGGCGTGGTCGAAAAACGGCGCGAGATGACGTTTAATGAGGCGGATCGTGACGTTCAGTTGATTCATCGCGGTCTCTATGCCGAATATAATCTCGTTTATGATCGCGGCACAAAATTTGGCCTCGAGACAGGCCATGATGCCAATGCTGTTTTGATGAGCCTGCCGCCTTTGGCGAAATGGGTTTAAGTCTCGTTCAAGAGGCGCTGATAGACCGAGATAATCGCATCTGCTTCGCGTTCTAGCGAGAAGTGATTAACCATATGGGCGCGGGCAGCCGCGCCCATTTTGTTGCGCAACGGTGCATCCTGCAAAAGGTGGTCAATCTGCGTCTCTAGCGCCGCTTGATCTTCAATCCCGACCAGATACCCGGTTTCCCCATCGCGGATCAGTTCTTCGAATGCGCCTGCGCGGGTGGCGACAACGGGAACACCACAGGCCATTGCCTCGAGCGGGGTTAAGCCAAACCCTTCATATCGCTGCGGGGCCACAAACAGATCCAGCGCCTGATAATAGGGAGTAATCTCATGCGTTGGAACTTCTGTCGGGAAATGAACCCTCCCTGTAAGACCCGCCGCCGAGATCTTTGCCTTTAGCGCTTTCAGATAGTCTTTATGCCGATCGGTTGCGCGGCCCAAGATAACCGCCTCTGCCCCCTCATATTGGGGCAGAAGGTTGATCATTGCATCCACAAACCGATCTGTCCCTTTTGAGGGGCGAATGCGGCCATAACATCCGATCAATGGCCCTTTGCCAAAGCCAAGCTTGGCTTTCAGCGCGCTGTGATCGGGCGCAGGGCTGAACGCGTGAACATCAATTCCGTGTAAAATCACAGTTGCGGGTCGATCTAAGAAGGCCGCCGTTTTCTGAGACGTAGCGATCACATGATCCATGTGGCCAATCAGCCATTTCGTGTAGCGCGTGTGGTTGCGTTGTGATGCGGAGGTGAACAGCAGTTTTAGGCGTTTTCCAAAAACATGCTTCAGCACGATCCCCGCCAACATTTCATTATTGCGCCTTGCGTGCCAGACGCGCAGGCCATGTGGCCCGTTTTTCGGCATTGTAAGCAGATCATTGAGCGGGATTTGTGGCAAGCCTGCGGGCAAGCCGCGCCCCACGACGGCTATCGCCACCTTTTCAGCTTGATGCGGCACGAGGCGCACAATGGTCGCTGTCACCCCAGACAAGCGTTGCTTGAAATTGGGGGCGAGGATGTCGATTTGATCAATCCGTGGGTGCGCCATGCCCCGAGCGTTACCGCGCAAACGCGGCATGGGCAAGCGCCGCGCGACTTACGCGCGGCGAATTTCCTCAAGCAGAACGTGCACATTTTCAGGATCAGCTTCAGGTGTAATGCCATGGCCGAGGTTGAAAATATGAGGCCCGTTTTTCAGTGCGTCCACAATGCGCCGCGCCTCTTGGCGCAAGGCATCACCGCCTGTGATCATCAGCTTGGGGTCAAGATTGCCCTGCACGCAGCCATCTTTTTGTAAATGCTGGGCCGCCCATGTCGCATCAACACTCGTGTCGAGGGCCAAACAATCCGCACCAACAGCCTTTGCGAAGCCGATATATTTGTCGCCTGCCTCACGCGGGAATGCGATAACGGGCAAGCCTGGAAAACGCTGCTTCATCTCTTGGGTTATCTTTTTCGCGGGCTCTAGCGCATATCGGTCAAAAGCCTCGCCTTTCAGCGAGCCTGCCCAACTGTCAAAGATTTTTACGACCTCTGCGCCGGCTTCGACCTGCTTTGAGAGATATTCGATGGTCGCATCGGTCAGCAGATTGATGAGCGCGTCAAAAGTTGCAGGATCTTCTTGGCGCAGTTTATGTGCGGGCGCTTGGTCGGGTGTGCCGCGCCCTGCGATCATATATGTGGCCACTGTCCATGGCGCGCCTGCAAAACCAATGAGTGTGGTTTCTTTGGGCAATTCTCGCGACAAGATTTTAACGGTTTCATAAACGGGCGCGAGATGGCCGTGGATGTCGTCCTTGCCCTTCAAAGGCTTCAAACCGTCTGGCCCCGTGATTGTAGAGAGGCGTGGGCCTTCACTCGTGACAAACCACAAATCTGCGCCAAGCGCATCGGGGATCAAAAGAATATCCGCAAAAAGAATTGCAGCATCGAACCCGTAGCGGCGGATTGGTTGCAAGGTGACTTCTGCCGCCAAATCGGGTGTGTAGCAGAGCGAAAGAAAATCCCCAGCTTGCGCGCGTGTTGCGCGATATTCGGGCAAGTAGCGCCCCGCTTGGCGCATCAGCCAGACGGGTGGGGTGGGGAGGGTTTCGCCGCTCAACGCGCGCAGAAGTGTTTTTGTCATGGTCGATCCGATTTTCTTGTGCCAAATTTCTTTGGATGTAGGCTCAATCCTGTCCTAACCTGCCCAAGCCATGCTGTCTATGGTTGTCATGTCAAGTTGACAGAGTTAGAAAGAACCCATGAAAAACGAACGACCAACTCCCGCCTCTCCGCTGCGCATTGGCACGCGTGGTTCTCCCCTTGCTTTGGCGCAAGCCCATGAGACGCGCGCGCGGCTTGCGGCGGCCTTTGATCTGCCGCATGAGGCCTTTAAAATTGTGGTTATAAAAACCACAGGTGACAAGGTTTTAGACCGCCCCCTCAAGGAAATTGGCGGCAAAGGTCTGTTCACCCGCGAGATTGAAGAGGACCTGCTATCTGGGGCGATTGATATTGCGGTGCATTCAATGAAGGATATGCCCGTGTTGCAGCCCGAAGGTTTGCTGCTTGATTGCTACCTTCCGCGCGAGGATGTGCGCGATGCATTTGTGTCACTTAAATTTGACAGTCTCGATGCCTTGCCTGCTGGCACGAAGGTTGGCTCATCTTCGCTGCGTAGGCGTGCGCAATTGACTGCGCGCCGTCCTGATCTAGAGGTGGTCGAGTTTCGTGGCAATGTGCAGACGCGAATGAAAAAACTGGAGGACGGGGTCGCAGGGGCCACGTTTTTGGCGCAGGCAGGTCTTAACCGATTGGGCATGGCCGATGTCGCGCGTTCTGCCATTTCACCCGAAGATATGCTGCCCGCTGTTGCACAAGGCGCCATCGGGATTGAGCGGCGCGCCAATGATCCCCGCACGGCCGAGATGTTGGCCGCTATTCATGATCGCGACACGGGCACCAGGCTAGCCGCAGAGCGCGCGTTTTTGGCGGGGCTGGATGGCTCATGCGAAACCCCGATTGCAGGTCTGGCCGAGATTGATGGCCCTATGTTGCGTCTGCGCGGCGAGATATTGCGCCCCGATGGCAGCGAGGTTTTAAGCGAGGATCGCAGCGCCCCCATTGCTGAGGCTGCGACGCTTGGCGCGGATATGTCGCGGGATTTACGCGCGCGCGCAGGTGAGGGATTTTTTGACTGGATCACCGCCAAAGCATGAGGCACGCGTGACAAGAGATGAAAAAAGCCCCGCTTCGCAGATGCAAAGCGGGGCTTTTTTAACGGGGCATCGCGCGCCCTAGTCCCAAGAGACGCCTGTCAGATCATTGGCCTGTGTCGGCGAATTTTCCCAAAGACCACGGATGCGCGCATCCGCAACCCCTGTTTTGGCCAACTGAAACAGGTAGCCGTTCACATAATCATCCGCGATCATGCGCTGCATTTGTCCGAGCAAGTCGCTGCGCGCAGCAGGATCGCTTTCCAAGGTCAGCGCCTCGTTCAGCGCAACAAACTCGGGACGGGCATATTGGAAATAGTAATCCTCTCGCGCATAGATGCCGATATCCATCGGTTCGGTATGGCTGACGATGGTGAGATCAAAATCGCGACCACGGAACACCTGCTCTAGCCACTGCGCCCATTCTAGATTGGTGATTTCTGTCTCAATGCCAATCTCACGCAGTTGGGAGGCAATGATCTCTCCACCACGGCGCGCATAGGCTGGCGGGGGCAGCATCAGACGCAATGTCACCCCGTCTAGCCCTGCCTCTTGCAGCAAAGCGCGTGCGCGTTCTGGGTCGTAATTCGATTGCGCGGTCAGATCGACATAGTCGGGATTATGCGGCGCGAAATGCGTGCCAATGGGTGTGCCATAACCAAACATAGCCCCGTCAATAATGTCCTGCCGATTGATCGCGTGCGAAATCGCCTCTCTTAGGCGGATATCATCAAGCGGGCTTTGCTTGTTGTTCATCGCCAAAATTGTCTCGCCTTCGGTCGAGCCGACAATTACGTTAAAGCGTGGGTCTGCCTCGAATTGGGCCAAAGTTTCAGGCGCTGGGAAATTTGGGAAAGCATCGACATCACCTGCCATCAACGCGGCATAGGCGGCATTTGGATCCGTGATGAAGCGGAAGGTTGCGCTGTCGAGCGCGATGGGCGTGCTCCAATACGCGGCATTGCGGACCAGTTCTACGCGATCCCCTTGCACCCAATCGACAAAGCGGAAGGGGCCTGTGCCAATCGGGTTGGTCGCGTTTGTTTCTGCGCTTTCGGGGGCCACGATCACCGCATCCCCCCAAGCCATCTTGAACAAAAAGGCCCCATCAGGGGCGTTTAGCGTGACCATAACAATGTCAGGGCTTTCTGCGACAACAGAGGCGATACCTGCAAAGAGGGCGGCCTGTGCGTTGGTGGTGCCCTCAGCGCGGGCCCGATCTAGGCTAAAGACCACATCATCCGCATTCATGTCGCTGCCATCGTGAAACTGCACATTCGGCGCGAGGGTGAAGCGATAGGTTAAACCATCGTCAGAAATCTCCCATGACCGCGCAAGCGCAGGTTGCACAGAGCCATCAGGGCCGAACCGCGTCAGGCCTTCAAAAACATTGGCATAGACCACCTCATCAATGGCCGCTGCTGCACCTGCTGTAGGGTCAAGATTTGGCGGCTCAAGCACCATCCCGATTTTGATGCTATTGCCTTGCGCAAAGGCGCATGTGGTGGAAATGATCAACGCCGTTGCGGCGGATGTTAGAAACCGAACCATGTGGCCCTCCCGCGAAAGTTCAGAGGGCCATCGTAGTGCCGCAAGGCTTGGTTTGGCAAGCGTTCTGGTTGTATTGCGGCCTGCTTGCTGTGCCTTTTGGCGGAATTGCTATAGGCGGAAGGCTGCGCATACTGTCGCAGAACTGTCATTTCCGACTCGCCCGAATCGTAACGAGAGGTTAACTCTCTGAGTCGGATCGGCACTTGCTGGTTCTGATAAGCCCCTCGACCATAGCGCGAGATACGCTTTGCGGCGATGCGCTGAGACGAGGGTCGAAATCGGGAGATACGCACATGGTATGCGATACAGCACAGACTATCCTCGCCCTGTCTGCCGAAGAGGTCAGTAGTTTCGTAAAAGAGCAAGCCAGCAGCCGCAAACTTTCGGGGCTGATGAAAGCTTTGAACGATGCGGCCCTTAAGGGTGACAAGATCGCGCAACGCGCGATTGAGCATATGGGTTTTGTTCTTCAGCCCTAAGCTGTTGGCAGCAATTCTGCCAAGGTCAGCGCCATAACAAGCGCGCTGTCTGCCATGTCATCAACCCCAACCCATTCATCGGGTTGGTGGGCAAGCTCCAAAACACCTGGCCCGTAGGCGATGCAGTTTTTCAACCGACCAATGCGGTCGATATGTTTTTGGTCATAGGTGCCTGGGCTGACCACATATTCCGCTTTTTGGGCCAACACGCGTTCGATGGCCTGGCCCACCGATTGCACAAGCGGGCTGCTTTCATCTGTCATGCTGGGTTGCACCTCGAACAGATCGGAAATCTCATAGTCAAATCGGGGGCGGCTGGCTTTGATCTGCTCTAGCATATCGGTCAATTCCGCTTTGACCGCTGCGATGTCCTCTTCAATCAAAAAGCGGCGATCAATCACGATGCGGCAGCGATCTGCAACACATGGTGCGGGCAGGCCAGTGTAATCCTCGGCCTGTTCAGCCTCTCCCCCATGGATTGAATTGATATTCAGCGTGGATTGGCGCGCCTGCGGCGGCACGACTGGCATTGCCGTGGTTTTCCCCGCGAGGAGTGGCAAAAGATGCGTTTCTATTTCTGCGAGAACCGCGCCCATGTGAGAGATGGCGCTGTCGCCCAAGAATGGCATTGAGCCATGCGCGATGCGCCCCTTCGTTTCGACCTGTGCCCACCAAACGCCACGATGGCCAAGGCAGATGCGGTCTTTTTGCAAAGGTTCGGGGATAATGACATGCTGAACGCGGGTAGGGTCAAATCTGCCCTGCTCGGCCAGATAGGCAACGCCGCCAAAGCCACCTGACTCCTCATCTGCGGTGGCAGAGATTTCAATCGCACCTGCGAATCTTGGATAGGTGGCAATAAAGGCCTCAGCTGCGATGATTGAGGCCGCAAGCCCACCTTTCATATCGCACGCCCCTCGCCCGTAGATGCGGCCATCTTCGAGAACCCCACCAAAAGGCGGCTTCGTCCATCCATGCCCAACCTCCACGACATCGTGATGGCTGTTGAAATGGACGGTGTCCCCCGCCGCGCCGCCCTCATAGCGCGCCACCATATTCCATCGCGGATATGTGTCGCTATCGGCAAGCGCCCCTGTGGCGCGGATTAAGTCAACTGTGAACCCCGCTGCCTCCAAGCGCTGTTTAAGATAGCCGCAAATTTCGCGATAGTTTTGGCCGGGCGGGTTGAGGGTGGGGATGCGGATCAAATCTTGGGTCAGTGCGATCAAATCGTCCTGGCGTGTGGCAATCGCAGTCTCAAGCTGATCTTTGCTGTCCATTTTTGTCCCACCTTTTTTCTTTTTCAGCTTGCTGTGGGAATTTACGCATTGCAAGCCCGTGCAAATTTTTGCGCCGTGCCTATATCAAGGATGAGACACGGATCTGGGAGAATAGCGTGTGATTATTCGCATAGCCTTACTGATGGCGGTGCTTTTGACAGTGGTCTTTGTATCGCTCTATTTTTATATGCGCGCAGGCCAGCGTGAGGCCTTAATCGCGGAATGGCAAAAGCGGGATCCGTCTGATGCCGCGAATGAGCATCGTGAGGATTGGATCAATCGCCGTCTGGCAGGGTCTATGCGTAAAATCGCGCTGCGTTTGGCGGTAGTGGTTTATGCTTTGCCACTTGCGGCGCTGTTCCTTTATGTTGGGTTCACCGATCCGCTCGCGCCTTAGGCGGCGCAATGGGAAAATAAACGACAAAGGGGCAGGCGGCGCATGCGTTGGCCACGGATCATAGCATTACTGATATTGGGCGCGCTCCTTGTCGCGTTCTTCCACTATACGCTGCCGCAGCGTGATATTTTGCGGATCACGCAGACAGAAATCATCAGGCAAGATTTCTCAGGCCTCAACCGCATTTTCTACGCCCGCGGCGATACAGGCAGCGCACAACTCGCATCGCGCGATTTGCGTTTGATCAATACGGTCGATACGCAGGGCGAGGTTCACGTGTTCCGCAATGAGGATACGGGCTTTGGGTGGCCTCCTTATTTCAAATTGGACAGCTCAGACTTGCAGGCCGAAGCGGCAAACCTGATTTCGACTGCGGCTGACCCGATTTGGGTGGCGGTAACGCATTACGGATGGCGTTCGCGCATTTTGACGACCTATCCCAATGCTGTGGCCTTGCGTCAGGTGGCAGGGCCCGATGTGATGCTGATCCCATGGATGCCGATTACGATTCTCGTCCTTCTTTTGGTTGTCTTGTTTGCCCTATGGCGCTTGTGGGAGCGGTTTGAAGCCCGCATTCTTGATCCGCTTTATGACAGGGCGGCTGTGTTTTGGTCGAAAAGCCGTGATCGTTTGCGCGGCAAGTGAAGGGTGCGATGATGGATGCATGGGATGAGGTGCGCACGGCCTATCATGTGGCACGACTGGGCACAGTGTCTGGGGCCGCAGATTATCTATCGGTGCATCATGCTACAGTGATCCGGCATATAGACGCGCTTGAAGGGCGTCTTGGGGTGCGGCTGTTCCATCGCCATGCACGCGGCTACACCCCCACCGAGGCCGGGCAGGATTTGCTTGCGACTGCCGCTGAAACTGAAGCGCGGTTTTCACAATTGGCCTCGCGTATTGCGGGGCAGGGCGATACGCTGTCAGGGGAATTGGTGCTGACCGCTCTTGGCTTCGTGGCGCAGTTGTTGATGCCCGCATTGGCGGAATTACAAAACGATCATCCAGATTTGCGCATTCGTTTGGTGACGGATGAGCGCGTCTTTCGGATGGAATTGGGCGAGGCGCATATTGCCATTCGCGCAGGGTCTGCCCCATCGGAGCCTGATAATGTCGTGCAGTCCTTTTTCACGCTCAGGGCGCGCCTTTGTGCAACCAAGTCCTATCTCGAACAGCACGGGCCATTCAGCCTAGAAACAGCAGCGCAGCATCGCTTTGTGGCAACCACTCAAGCCGATAGCCGCGCGCCGTTTTTAAGATGGCTCAAGGATCATGTGCCTGAAGATGCAATCGTGTTTCGGGCCTCCGATTTCGCGAGTGCGATTGAGGCCGTTCATGCGGGGATCGGCATAGGCTTCGCGCCCGCCTTTGCCCTCGAGCAAAATGCAGACTTGGTTGAGGTGATGCCCTCACTGGACGAATGGAATTCTTCTGTCTGGTTGGTCACCCATGTCGATTTGCATCGCAGCCCAAAGGTGCAGCGCGTTTTGGCCTATCTTAAAGATAACGCCAAAAATATCGTAGGGACGGCTTAATCGCGCTGCGTATCAGCCCCATCCAATTCGCGGGCGAGAAAGGCTTCGAACTCGTCTAGGTGGATGGGTTCGAATTGACCAAACCCCTGCATCCAAACACTTGCGGCGCGCAGCGCGTCAGGCTCGAGTTTGCACCACTTGACCCGTCCCCGCTTTTCTTGGGCAATCAGTCCCGCATGGGCAAGGATGGCGAGGTGCTTTGAGATCGCTGCCAGAGACATCTCAAACGGTTCCGCCACATCGGTCACGGCCATGTCATCTTCGAGCAGCATCGACAAGATCGCGCGGCGGGTTGGGTCTGCCAAGGCAGCAAAGGTCAGATCTAGGGAACTGGCGCTCATAATGGCATCCTATCCTGCCTTCCGAGGCAATCGTCAACCATTTGGTTGAATATGGGAAATTGTCGAAAATTGCCGCAGACCGTCTGACGAATGGATTTGACCAACTTGTCGCAGGTCATTTTATTGATTTATATTCAATAGCTTATGCATTTCTCTGCGGGTGCAAAGTTTCGTTGACTCTGGCGCGGCCTGTTCTTAGGTTCCGCGCGACACCCGAGGGGCGTTTTCTGAAGGTGCTTTGCATATGACCGAGCCATCGCCGAATCCTGATCGCCTGAAGGCGTTGGAAGAAAAACTGGCGAGCATTCGCTCACGCGAAGCTGACAAGAAGCCACCGATGGGGGAGCATTATTCCCAAGCGCAGCACGCGTGGCGGATGGTGATTGAACTGGTCAGCGGGTTGTTGATCGGTGTTGGCATAGGCTGGGGCTTAGATAGCCTCTTGGGCACGCGCCCTTGGCTGATGGTCGTTTTTACATTGCTGGGCTTTGTGGCTGGGGTCAAAACGATGATCCGATCTGCGCAAGAGCTTCAGAACCAAGCCCAAGCCCGCGAAAACGCGGATGAGGGCGGTACAAAATAAGGGGATACACCGTGGCTTCGGATGTAACGAATTCTGATCAGAACAAGCCCTCCAATTCGGGCAAGCCGATTGCATTTGTCCTTTTGGCCATCGCGGCTGTGCTTTTCGTGTTGGGTCTTCTTGACGATTACGAAGGCGGCTTGGCGATCCACCCGATGGATCAATTCGTCATCTCCCCATTGTTTGGTGACACGCTGAACTGGTACACGCCGACCAATTCCACGCTCTGGATGGCGCTCTGCGTCATAGCGATTGTGGCTTTGATGGTTATGGGCACGCGCGGTCGCGCCGTGGTTCCATCGCGCGGCCAGTCGGTTGCTGAGTTGATCTATGGCTTCGTGCGCAAAATGGTCGAAGATGTTGCAGGCAAAGATGCGCTGCCCTTCTTCCCCTACATTTTCGCCCTGTTCATGTTCATCTTGCTGTCGAATCTCTTGGGCCTGATCCCAATGAGCTTTACCACGACATCGCATATCGCGGTGACCGCGATTTTGGCGGCGGCGGTGTTCCTGACAGTGACCTTGGTGGGTTTCATCAAGAACGGCGCAGGCTTCCTCAGCCTGTTCTGGGTCAGTTCCGCGCCTTTGGCGCTGCGCCCGATCCTTGCCATCATCGAATTGATTTCTTACTTCGTGCGCCCCGTCAGCCACTCTATCCGTCTTGCGGGTAACCTGATGGCGGGCCACGCAGTTTTGAAAGTGTTTGCAGGTTTCGCTGGCGCGATGGGCGCCGCGGCCTTCGCCCCAATCTTGGGCATTGTCGCGATCTACGGGCTCGAAGTGCTCGTATCCGTGATCCAAGCCTATGTGTTCACCATCCTGACCTGCGTCTATCTGAAAGACGCGCTGCATCCGCATCACTAAGCGGATCACGGTTCAGGACATCTATTCAGCCAATTCCAACGTAAGGAGAAACGGAAATGGAAGGCAATATCGCAGAACTCGGTCAATTCATCGGTGCAGGCCTTGCCGCTATCGGCTCTGGCGCAGCAGCGATCGGTGTGGGCCATGTTGCAGGCAACTTCCTCGCAGGTGCTTTGCGTAACCCATCTGCAGCTGCAGGTCAGACCGCAACGCTCTTCATCGGTATCGCGTTCGCAGAAGCTTTGGGGATCTTCGCGTTCCTCGTGGCACTTCTGCTGATGTTCGCAGTCTAAGCCTTTAGCGAACCATCCTTACGGCTGGGTCGCTTTGCGCGCAGCGCGCCACAGCGGCCCAGTGTAATCACCGGTTCCAGGAGGACATGATGGCAGAGACTGCCCACAACGTTGCCAGTGCAGCCCATGGTGGTGAAGCCGCCTCGGGGGGTATGCCGCAACTCGACTTCTCCACCTTCCCGAACCAGATTTTCTGGCTCGTGGTTACACTGGTGGTCGTTTATTTGATCTTGAGCCGCGTGGCGTTGCCCCGCGTTGCATCCGTTTTGGCAGACCGCCAAGGTGCGATTGCAAAGGACATTGCCGCTGCTGAAGAACTGAAAGCCAGAGCTGCTCAAGCGGAAGAGGCCTATAACAAAGCCCTCGCAGATGCGCGCGCGCAAGCGCAAGACATCATCGCCCAGACCCGCAGCGAAATCGCGGCTGAATTGGCGGACGCCACTGCAAAGGCGGATGCGCAGATCGCTGCGAAGGCAAAGGAATCTGAAGCGCGTATCGGTGAGATCCGCGCAGGCGCTGTGAAAAACATCGAAGCGGTCGCAAAAGATGCGACAGCCGAGATTGTAACAGCTCTTGGTGGCGGCAAGCCCGATGCCAAGGCGCTGAAAGCGGCCATTGCAGAGCGGATGAAAGGATAAGCCATGACACTGCGTTACGCGACATTGGCAACATCTGCCCTGACCCTAATCGCGGCGCCTGCTTTTGCAGCAGGTGGTGATTACGGCTTTGCGTCTTTCTTCAACACCAATTACGTGGTGCTGATCGGCTTCATCTTGTTCTTGGCGCTGTTGTTCTATTTCAACGTGCCTGCGATGATCCTCAAGATGTTGGATGATCGTGCGGAAACCATTCGTTCCGAATTGGATGAGGCCCGCAACCTACGTGATGAAGCGCAAGCCGTTCTGGCGGCCTATGAGCGCAAAAGCCGCGAAGTGGCTGAACAGTCTCAGCGCATTATTGACCACGCCCGCGAAGAGGCCCGTTTGGCTGCCGATGCTGCCAAAGAGGACCTCAAGCAATCCATCGCGCGCCGTCTCAAGGCAGCTGAGGAGCAGATCACGAGTGCCGAAGAAAAAGCGACCCGTGAATTGCGCAACCGTGCTGTGGATGTTGCAATTGCGGCTGCGGCAAAGATTTTGGCCGACAGCACCACTGCAACAGAAGCGAACAAGCGCATTGATGCGGCCATCGCTGAAGTGGAAAGCCGCCTGCACTAAGCAGGTATGCTTGAAAGGTAAAAGTTATGAAAAAGGCCCCCTGAGAGGGGCCTTTTTTTTGTTGATTATGTGGCCTGTGTCACAGATGTCGTTTTCTGTCTTTTTTCGGTCGGGCGGGCGAGGCCGCGCGGCTTGACCTCTGGCAAGAGAGGACAACCACAGATCACGCGCGGGAGCGGATATCATGAAGACACATGTCAAAGCCTTGGTTGTCGGCGGCGGTGCCGTTGGCGCATCTATTGCCTATCATCTTGCAAAAGCGGGATGGCAGGATGTGATGCTGTTGGAGAGGGATGAATTGACCTCAGGCTCGACATGGCACGCGGCTGGACTTTTGCCCTTGTTCAACATGAGCTACGCAACCAGCCATATTCACGACTATTCTGTGAAATTCTATAAGACGTTGGAAGAAGAGACAGGCCTCAACGCAGGGTTTGCTGTGGTCGGTAACTTGCGCATGGCGCAGACCGATGCACGCATGGACGAGTTCCGCCTTTATGCATCGACCGCTGAGACAGTTGGTATCCCCTACGAGTGGTTGACGCCTGCGCAGATTAAAGACCGCTACCCGCTTGTGCGCACAGAAGATCTCAAAGGGGCGCTGTTCCACCCGACTGACGGCTATATCAACCCTGCAGACGTGACCCAAGCCATGGCCAAGGGCGCGCGCCAGCGCGGTGTGATCATCGAGCGCAAGTGGCAAGTTGATGGCTATGAATGGACAGGCGAGGCATGGCGCGTCACTGTCACCAAGATGGTCGAAAAGGGCGGCAATTTGGTTCCGTCTGAGGAAACCCAAGTGATCACTGCCGAACATGTTGTGACCGCAACAGGAAACCATGCGCAGCGCACAGCGAAATTGTTGGGCATCAAAATCCCCGCCATCCCAGTCGAGCATCAATATATCGTCACAGAGCCTGATCCAGAACTGGTGGCCTTCCGTCAAAATGGCGCGCCTGAGCATCCCGTTTTGCGCGATGCAGATGCAAAATGGTATGTGCGCGAAGAACGCGGCGGATGGATCCTAGGGCCTTATGAAGAAGGCGCACCTGCCTGCTTCAAATATGCTGTGCCCGACAGTTTCCGCGCGGATCTCTTCCCGCTCGATCTGGAGCGGATCGAAGAAGAATATATGTCCATGATCCACCGCATCCCCTCCAGTGAGACAGTGGGTCTGAAAGACGATTACAATGGCCCGATCTGCTACACCCCCGATGGGAACCCATTGGTTGGCCCTGCGCCTGGCCTGCGGAATATGTGGTTGGCTGAAGGTTTCAGCTTCGGCATCACCGCGGCAGGTGGCACAGGCAATTATCTGGCGCAGATGATGGTCGAAGGTGAGGCGGAAATCGATATGGCGAGCCTTGATCCCAAGCGCTACGGCCAAGATTGGATGACGACCGAATATGCAGCGCGCAAAAATGAAGAATGCTATGCTCATGTCTATATCCTGCACCACCCTGACGAAGAACGCGAAGCCTGCCGTCCTTTACGCACAGGCCCTGCCTATGATCGTCAAAAGTCGCTTGGCGCGCAATTTGGCTGTGTGAACGGATTTGAGCGCCCCAATTACTACGGCCCCAAAGATGCGCCGTCTCATTTCGACCATGATGCGCGCAGTTTCCGCCGCGGCGGATGGTGGAACTTTGCCCGCGAGGAAGCGGAAGCGGTCCGTAAAACCGCTGGTCTGATTGATGCAACAGCCTTTGCCAAACATCGTGTGTTCGGGCCTGGGGCGACTGCTTTCTTGGATTGGTTCACTTGTAACGCATTGCCCAAAGTGGGGCGGATTAACCTGACCTATGCGCTGACCGATGCAGGAACGACCCGCACCGAGTATACTATCATGCGGGTTGCTGAGAATGATTACTACCTCGTCTCTGCAGGCGCGTGGGAGGCCTATGACGGCGATTATCTGCGCAAGGCCGAAGAAGATTTCTGGGCCAAAACCCAAAGCACAGGCAACTGGTTTGCGGTCGAGAATGTGACCACGAAATGGGGTGTCTTTGCCCTTGCAGGGCCAAATTCCCGCGCGATCTTGAACGAGCTTGTGCGTGACGCAGAGCCAGAAACACGCCTCTCGAACAAGCGTTCGCCGTGGCTGTCTGTGCGCGACATTGAGCTGGGCATGGTGCCTGTGCGCGCTGCGCGTGTGGCCTATACGGGTGAGTTGGGTTGGGAATTGCACCATCCAATTGAGATGCAAAATCACCTGTGGGATCAACTTATGGCCGCGGGCGAAAAGCATGGGCTTAAGATGGTTGGTGCGCGTGCGCAGAACTGGCTGCGTCAGGAGAAATCCTATCGTGCCTTTGGCAATGAACTCGGCCGTGATGCAACGCCGTTGGAGGCGGGTCTAGATCGCTTTGTTGATCTCTCCAAGGAGTTCCATGGCAAGCAAGCAATGCTTGATAAGGGTATCCGCTCTAAATGTGTGACGCTGTTGATAGACGGGCCTCAGGATGCTGATCCATGGGGGCGCGAAGCCTTGTTTGATGGTGAAACCCGTGTTGGGCGTCTGACATCAGGTGGCTATTCCGTGCATTTCGGAAAACAGATCGGCATGGGCTATGTGAACCCTGACTATGCGCAGGTTGGGCAAAAGCTGAAGGTGATAATCATGGGCGCAATTTATGATGCGGAAATTACCGAAGACAGCCCTTATGATCCGAAGAACGTCACGATCCGCGTGGATGGCTAATCCAGCCTGATTGAGACAGGGCTCCTCCCGTGAAGGCCGCCTGCATCCCTTTGGAGATGCAGGCGGCTTTTTTGCTTTTCTGCTCGGCGCGCATTTCATAGGCTGGGTTTATGTCAAAGCCTCGATTCATCCATTTGCGTGTGCATAGCGAATATTCGCTGCTTGAAGGGGCGATGCGGATCAAATCTTTGCCGCAATTGGTGGCCGATGCAGGCATGCCCGCTGTCGCAGTGACTGACACCAACAACATGTTCTGCGCGCTTGAGTTTTCCGAATATGCGGTCAAGGCAGGTGTGCAGCCGATATTGGGGTGCCAGATTGATTTGGCCTATGAGGCGGCAGCGCAGGGCGAGAAACCTCGCCCCGCGCGCGGCATCGTTCTTTTGGTGAAATCGCGTCAGGGCTACTTGAACCTATTAAAGCTGAATTCGCATTTCTACTTGCGCGGCGATGGCCAAATTCCCCATGTCACCCTTGATGAATTGGCGGCGCATAATGAGGGGTTGATCTGTCTTTCTGGTGGCCCTGAGGGGCCGTTTGGCGCGCTGCTCTCTGCGGGGCAAATTGCCAAAGCCGAAGGATTGATGGCACGATTGGCTGAGATCTTTGGAGATAGGCTTTATGTTGAATTGCAACGCCACCCAATTGATCAAGGCCTACCTGAGGCCGAGGCGCTGAGCGAGCCGCATTTGATTGATATGGCCTATAAGATGGGCCTGCCGCTTGTGGCGACCAATGACGTCTATTTCCCCAAACCAAAAATGTATGAGGCGCATGATGCGTTGATCTGCATTGCGCAAGGGGCCTATGTCGATCAACAAGAACCACGCCGTATCCTGACATCGCAGCATTATTTCAAAACCCCCGAAGAGATGGTGACACTCTTCGCTGATCTGCCCGAGGCGATTGAAAACACGGTTGAGATTGCACAGCGCTGCGCCTATCGCGCGCGCACCCACGACCCGATCTTGCCACGCTTTGCCGAGAACGAGGTGGAAGAACTGCGGCGTCAGGCCAATGAAGGTTTGCAAGCGCGCCTTGCGGTGATCCCGCATGCGGCATCATTTGAGGACTATCAAAAGCGCCTCGATTTCGAATTGGACATCATCGAGGGGATGGGCTTCCCGGGCTATTTCTTGATCGTGGCCGATTTCATCAAATGGGCCAAGGAGCACGACATCCCAGTTGGGCCTGGGCGCGGGTCGGGTGCAGGCAGCCTTGTGGCCTATGCCTTGACCATCACCGACCTTGATCCTCTGCGTTATAGCTTGCTGTTCGAGCGCTTCCTCAATCCTGAACGCGTCTCAATGCCCGATTTCGATATCGACTTCTGCATGGATCGCCGTGAGGAGGTGATCCAATATGTGCAGGAAAAATATGGTCGCGACCGCGTGGGGCAGATCATCACCTTTGGGGCGCTGTTGTCCAAGGCGGCTGTGCGCGATATCGGGCGGGTTTTGCAAATGCCCTATGGTCAGGTGGATCGCCTGTCAAAAATGATCCCTGTTGAGGGGGTCAAACCCGTGAGCATCGAAAAAGCCTTGGCCGATGAGCCGCGCTTGCGCGAAGAAGCGCAGGCCGAAGAAGTGGTCGCGCGGCTTTTGGATTATGGGCAACAGGTCGAGGGGCTTTTGCGCAATGCCTCAACCCACGCCGCGGGCGTGGTGATCGGTGACCGCCCGTTGGACGAGTTGGTGCCACTTTACCAAGACCCGCGCTCGGACATGCCTGCGACCCAGTTCAATATGAAATGGGTAGAGCCTGCGGGCTTGGTGAAATTCGATTTTCTCGGCCTGAAAACCCTGACTGTGGTGCAAAATGCGATTGATCTGATCCATTCATCGGGCCGCGATTTGCATGTCGCGCCAGATGGCCACGCGCTCTATCAACCGCATGAGGGGGCAGAAAACCAGATCAACGCGATCCCGTTAGACGATGAAGCGACCTATGCGCTTTATGCTTCGGCCAAGACGGTTGCGGTGTTTCAGGTGGAAAGCTCGGGCATGATGGATGCCCTAAGGCGTATGCGCCCCACCTGCATTGAGGATATTGTGGCCCTTGTGGCGCTCTATCGCCCCGGCCCGATGGAGAATATCCCAACCTATTGCGAGGTGAAGAACGGGATCAAAGAGCGTGCCTCGATCCATCCGTTGATTGATCACATCCTCGAAGAGACGCAAGGCATCATCGTATATCAAGAACAGGTGATGCAAATTGCGCAGGTCATGGCGGGCTATAGCCTTGGCGGTGCGGATTTGCTGCGCCGCGCCATGGGGAAGAAGATCAAAGAGGCCATGGATGCCGAACGCCCCAAATTTGTGGAAGGCGCCAAGGCAAATGGGGTCGACAAGGCCAAGGCCGAAGAAGTGTTCGACCTTCTAGAAAAATTCGCCAATTACGGCTTCAACAAATCGCACGCGGCCGCTTACGCGGTTGTCAGTTATCAAACCGCTTGGCTTAAGGCGAACCATCCTGTCGAATTCATGGCTGCGGTGATGAATTGCGATATCCATTTGACGGATAAGCTGTCTATTTACAGCCAAGAGGTGGGTCGCCTTGGCATCGAGATCGTGCCGCCTTGCGTTAATCGCTCGCTTGCTACGTTCTCCGTGTCTGACGGGCGCGTGGTCTATGGCTTGGGTGGCTTGAAAAATGTCGGTGTCGATGCAATGCGCTTGATCGTTGAGGGGCGCGGAGATCATCCCTTTGCATCGCTCTTTGATTTTGCTCGGCGGGTTGATTTGAAACGGGTGGGCAAGCGGCCGCTTGAGATGTTGGCGCGCGCAGGCGCCTTTGACGAATTGGATGCGAACCGCCGCCGCTTGTTTGATAGTTTGGATGCGCTGGTCGCCTATTCTTCTGCAATTCATGATCAAAAATCATCAAACCAGACCTCCCTGTTCGGGGAAGGGGGCGATGATTTGCCTGAGCCACGCCTGTCTAATCCGCCAGATTGGTTGCCGAATGAACGGCTTTCCCAAGAGCATCAGGCGGTTGGTTTCTATCTTTCTGGCCATCCTTTGGATGAATATGTGCCAAGCTTGAAACGCTCAGGCTGCCTGTCGCTGCGTGAGGTTGAGGCGCGGGTGCAAGGGGGGGCTTTTGTCACCAAATTGGCAGGGGCGGTTGCGGTCAAGCAAGAGCGCAAAAGCCAGCGCGGCACCCGTTTTGCCTTTGTGGGTCTTTCTGATCCAACGGGACTTTACGAAGTCACAGTGTTCTCTGACCTGCTCGAGTCTGCGCGGCATCTGTTAGAGGCGGGCCAGAATGTGGTGTTGACCGTTGAGGCCACCTATGAAGCGGAGCAATTAAAACTCCTAGCTCGCGCAGTGCAGCCCATTGATGCGGTTGCCGCACAAGGTGGGGCTACAGGCTTGAGGGTGTTTGTCGAGGACGCGACCGCTTTGCCGCAATTGGCCAATGTGTTGGGCGAGGCCAGAAAGACCAATGCATCGCGGGTGACAGGCCCAATTCAATTATGCCTGACAGCCGCTGATCTTCCGGGTGAGGTCGAAGTCCTCTTGGGCGAGGATTACCCCGTCAATCCCGCCATAAAAGGGGCGCTGAAATCTTTGGGCGGTGTCATCGCGGTGGAAGAGGTTTAACCCTCACCAATGGGGCGGTTTTTGATTGGCGGCGGGCATATCGCCTGCGGCTTCACGATCTGCCTCACGCTGCATCAGCATCTCAACACGGGCGGTAAGACGGGTGATTTCGCGATCTTGGCGTGCGACCACCTCCGAGAGGTCATCGACTGTGCGGGTGAGATGGGCCAAATGCATTTCCAAATCATCGCGAGAGGCGCTCATGGGGCCTATGATCCTTGTCTGGGATTGTGTCGTTGCGTTCGGATGCAAACTAACCCTTGCAGGGCCCCCATGACCACCCCTCTCTTGCCCCTTTGACGCGAGGGCGCTACACCACGCGCGAGATCGAGGATATGGTTATGGCAAAAGAGAAAAAACAGCCCCGCCCTAAAGCAGAGACGCCGCGTGGATTTCGCGATTACTTCGGCGCGGAAGTGTTGGAGCGGCAAGAGATGCTTGCCAAAATTGCCGAAACCTATCAGCGCTATGGCTTCGACCCGCTTGAGACATCGGCCGTGGAAACCGTGGAGGCCTTGGGGAAATTCCTGCCTGACACGGATCGCCCCAATGAGGGCGTTTTTGCTTGGCAGGAGGAGGAAGACGGCGGTTGGGTCGCGCTGCGCTATGACATGACCGCCCCCTTGGCCCGCGTAGCGGCGCAATATCGCAATGATTTGCCAAGCCCCTATCGCCGCTACACCTTTGGCCCCGTTTGGCGCAATGAGAAGCCAGGGCCGGGGCGCTTCCGCCAATTCTACCAATGCGATGCCGATACGGTCGGCGCGGCCAGCGTTGCCGCAGATGCCGAGATTTGCGCTATGCTGTCAGACACGCTTGAGGCTGTGGGTATTCCGCGCGGCGATTATGTGGTGCGGGTGAACAACCGTAAGGTGTTGGATGGGGTTCTGGCGACCATTGGATTGTCCTCCGAGGATGAAACCACCCGCCAAGCTGTGCTGCGCACGATTGATAAATTCGACAAAGTGGGCCGCGAAGGCGTGATCCAATTGCTGACCAAAGGCCGTTTGGATGAGTCTGGGGCTTATATCGATGGCGTGGGTCTTGATGCGGCAGCGGCCGATCAGATCGTGGCATTCCTGTTGGCGCGCGCAGACAGCAATGCAGAGACTTTGGTGATGCTGCGCAAGCTGATTGGCACATCTGCGATTGGTGAGGCTGGGGTGGCCGAACTCGAAACCATTGCCACGCTGCTTGATGCGCAAGGCTATGGCCCCGACCGGATCGTGATTGATCCTTCGGTGGTGCGTGGCCTTGGCTATTATACGGGCCCCGTGTTCGAGGCGGAGTTGACCTTTGAGATTCTGGATGACAAAGGCCGCCCGCGTCAATTTGGGTCTGTTGCAGGCGGCGGACGTTATGACGATTTGGTCAAACGCTTCACAGGCCAAGATGTGCCTGCAACGGGTGTGTCCATCGGGGTTGATCGCCTCTTGGCCGCATTGCGCGCCAAAGGGCGGATCAGCGGTGCAATGCAAGGGCCTGTCGTGGTGACGGTCATGGATCGCGACCGCATGGCGGATTATCAAGCCATGGCGACTGAGTTGCGCAATGCGGGCATCCGCGCGGAGGTTTACTTGGGCAACCCTAAGAATTTCGGAAATCAGTTGAAATACGCCGATAAACGCGAAAGCCCTGTTGCGGTCATCCAAGGTTCGGACGAGGCCGCGCGCGGCGTGGTTCAGATCAAGGATTTGATCTTAGGGGCCAAGATTGCAGCCAATGCAAGCCTTGAGGAATGGAAGGCGCAACCTGCACAGCGCGAAGTGGCGCGCGGTGATCTGGTCGCCGAAATTCGCGCTATATTGGAGCGTCAGGGATGAGCCAAAAAGCGGCCATTCGTTCGGAGGCGGAGCGGTTCTTTGCGGCATTTCAAGCCGCGGGTGCCGTGGCCTTTGAGGCCGATCATTTGCTGCCTGCTGATACGCTGCTTGATCTCTATGGCGAAGATATCCGCGCGCGGGCCTATGTCACGCATGACCCCAATCGCGGCGAAATGATGCTGCGGCCCGATTTCACCGTGCCCGTGGTGCAGCGCCATATGTCGGACGGGGCGGAGCCTGCGCGTTACAGCTATATGGGCGAGGTTTTCCGCAAACAGGAGGCCAGTCCCGCCCGCGCGAGCGAATATCTGCAAGTGGGATATGAGCTGTTTGATCGTGATGACCCTGCGCGCGCAGATGCCGAAGTCTTTGCCCTATTTACCACATTGCTTGCCCCATATGGCCTGCGCGCCGTCACTGGCGATATCGGCGTGGTTTTGGCCGCGATATCTGCCCTTGATACAACCGAGCGGCGCAAACGCGCCTTGCGGCGCCATGTGTGGCGTCCGCGCCGTTTTCGGCGCTTGCTAGATCGTTTTTCAGGCCGCAGCGATGCCCCTGCGACCCGTGCAGCATTGATTGCCCAGATGGCCGATTTAGGGCCTGAAGCCATGATTGATGCCACTGAAAATTGGAGTGGTCTACGCAGCCCCGCTGATGTCTTGCGCCGTATGCGCGCTTTGGCCGAGGATGATGATGCGCCCAGTATTTCGGCGGCGCAGGCCGAAGCCTTGGAGCGGGTTTTGTCTTTGCGCGAAACCCTGCCAAACGCAGTCGCACAATTGCGGGATTTGGCTGTGGATTTACCGCAGATCGACAGCGCCATTTCAGGCTTGGTGCGCCGTATTGAGGCGCTGTCCGCCGTAGGTGTCGCCGTAGATGACCTATGGTTCGAGGCCTCCTATGGGCGGACGAATATGGAATATTATGATGGGTTTGTGTTCGGTTTTTTCAACGAAACTGACCCGCATATGCCCCCCGTTGCCACAGGTGGACGCTATGATGCGCTGACCAAAATCTTGGGCAATGGCCGTGAGATTGCTGCCGTGGGCGGGGTGATCCGTCCTGAATTGCTGCATGGCCTCTCGCGTCAGGAGGGTGGCATATGACGTTGCGTATTGCGGTGCCGTCTAAGGGGCGGTTGATGGAAAAGACCTTTGATTGGTTTGCAGCGCGCGGGGTTGAGATGCGCCGCGCAGGCTCAGAGCGCGATTATGCCGCCGAAGTTTCGGGGGCGGATATGCAGTTGATGTTGCTGTCTGCGGGAGAAATTCCGCGCGAAATGGCGGCGGGCCGTATTCATTTGGGCGTGACAGGCACCGATCTTGTGCGTGAGAAGATCCCCGCATGGGATCAGTCGGTCGAAGAATTGGTCGAGCTTGGATTTGGCTTTGCGGATTTGGTTTTGGCCGTGCCGCAATGTTGGATTGATGTGGATTGCGTGGATGATCTTGATGCCGTTGCCGCAGATTTCCGCGAGGCCCATGGGATGCGTTTGCGGATCGCCACGAAATACCATCGTCTGGTGCGGGACTATCTGCGCGCTGCAGGGGTTGCCGATTATCAATTGGTTGACAGCCAAGGCGCGACCGAGGGCACCGTGGCGCATGGCACGGCGGAATTGATCGCTGATATCACCTCAACAGGGGAAACCTTGCGGGCCAATAACCTGAAAATCCTGTCGGATGGGATGATCCTGCGCAGCCAAGCGATGCTGTTTCGGGCGCGCGGCGCAGATTGGACAGATGGGGCCCGAGCCGCCCTTGGTGGGCTGAAAACCAAGCTTTCAATCTAAAGAACGCCGATTTCGGCCAAAGCGGTTTGCAATTCACGCGGCAAAGTTTCTTCTTCTGAGCGATTGGCATTTAAATCGCGGGGGCTGTCTTCGGGTTTGAGGTAGCGCCACCCTTGAAACGGGCGTTTTGGCGTGGGTGTCACGCGGGTGACGTCCCGTTCCAAGACGATGCCGCAGCGCCTGATCCCATCGCCGCGATCAACCTCCTCTAGGGCCAAGATTTTTTGGCGGCACAGGATCAATCCTTTGAACACCCAATAAAGCGACCCGCCTGCAAGAATTTCTGCCTCACGCTTGGGCCACATCCGTGTCACATGGCGCGGCAGGCCCGATGGCCCCAAGGCGCGCGGGTTCTTTTGCCAGTTCAAAAGATCCTGCACCTCTTCGGCGCCGACACATAATTTGACCAGATTTATGGTGCTGCTCATATCTATTCCCCAAAGTCCCTCAAGATATGGTATGCTATTTTTCGCAAGGTTCAAGTTGACCGCTTGCGCCAAGGCCCCTAGTTTGTGTTTCCCAATCTGATCGTGAAAGTCTGCGCTATGTCTCGTTTTGCCGCCCCGATTGCTGAACAAATTTGGGATATGAAATATCGCCTTAAAGAGGCGGATGGCACACCCATTGACCGCACTGTCGAGGACACATGGCGGCGGATCGCGCGGGCTTTGGCCTCGGTGGAGAAAGATCCCGCCTATTGGGAAGAAAAATTCTACAAAGCCCTTGAGGATTTCAAATATCTACCGGCAGGTCGCATCACGGCGGGTGCGGGAACGGGGCGCAGTGTCACGCTTTTCAATTGCTTTGTCATGGGCACAATCCCCGACAGCATGAGCGGCATTTTTGATATGCTCAAAGAGGCGGCTTTGACGATGCAGCAGGGGGGCGGGATCGGCTACGATTTCTCCACCATCCGACCCAAAGGCGCGGATGTTAAGGGCGTGGCCGCGGATGCCTCTGGCCCGCTGAGTTTTATGGATGTTTGGGATTCCATGTGCCGCACGATTATGTCGGCTGGCTCGCGCCGCGGCGCGATGATGGCAACGATGCGCTGCGACCACCCAGACATCGAAGATTTTATCACCGCCAAATCTGATGCGGCGCGGCTGCGGATGTTCAATGTCTCTGTTCTCGTCACCGATGCCTTTATGGAGGCGGTCAAAGCAGACGGGCCTTGGGAATTGGTGTTTGACAACAAGGTTTACCGCACGGTGCAGGCGCGTGACCTGTGGAACCAGATTATGCAATCGACCTATGATTACGCTGAGCCAGGTGTGATTTTCATCGATCGCATCAACCAATCCAATAATCTGGCCTATTGCGAAACCATTGCGGCAACCAACCCGTGCGGCGAACAACCTTTGCCGCCCTACGGGGCGTGTTTGCTTGGTTCCGTTAACCTTGCGCGGCTTGTGCGCGCGCCCTTTGAGGCGGATGCGGCCCTTGATCTTGAGGCGCTGAAGGATTTGGTGCGGGTCGCTGTGCGGATGATGGATAACGTGGTGGATGCCAGCCGTTTTCCACTCGAGGCGCAGGCGCTCGAGGCCCAAGCAAAGCGGCGCATTGGTTTGGGTGTGACGGGTTTGGCTGATGCCCTTTTGATGCTTGGCCTGCGCTACGGGGCCGATGACGCAGTGGCGCAATCTGAGATTTGGATGAAGGAAATTGCCCATGCGGCCTATTGGGCTTCGGTTGAATTGGCGCGGGAAAAGGGTGCATTCCCCTTGTTTGACGCCGAGGCGTTCTTGGCCTCAGGGAATATGGCGCAAATGGATCAAGATTTGCGCGAGGCGATTGCCAAAGATGGCATCCGAAACGCGCTTTTGACCTCGATTGCGCCCACAGGCACCATCAGCCTTTATGCGGGAAATGTCTCCTCCGGGATTGAGCCCGTTTTTGCCTATAGCTACACGCGCAAAGTGTTGCAGCGGGATGGGTCGCGCAGCGAGGAGGAGGTGACCGATTACGCGGTCAAACTTTGGAGCGAAAAACAGGGTGACGCAGAATTGCCTGCGTTTTTTGTAAATGCCCAAACCCTTGCCCCTGCTGATCATGTGCGCATGCAGGCGGCCGCGCAGAAATGGGTGGATAGTTCCATCTCGAAAACCATCAACGTGCCGCAAGATATCAGCTTTGAGGCCTTCAAAGATGTCTATCTGCAGGCTTATGAAACGGGCTGTAAGGGGTGCACCACTTATCGCCCCAATGATGTGACGGGCAGTGTCCTGAGTGTTTCTGAGGCAGAAGCAAAGCCAGATGGCGCCACCGCGCGCGAGGCCTCTACGGGCGAAGTGGTTTATATCTCCGAGCCGCTAGAGCGGCCGCAGACCCTAGAGGGCAATACCTATAAACTGAAATGGCCCGATAGCCCGCACGCGATTTATATCACGATCAATGACGTAGTGCTCAACGGTCATCGCAGGCCGTTTGAGGTGTTTATCAATTCCAAGAATATGGAACATTACGCGTGGACAGTGGCGTTGACGCGGATGATGTCGGCTGTCTTCCGCCGCGGCGGTGATGTGAGTTTCGTGGTAGAAGAACTCAAAGCCGTGTTTGATCCGCGCGGGGGGGCATGGATTGGGGGTAAATATGTGCCCTCGATCTTAGCGGCGATTGGCGGTGTTATCGAACGGCATCTGATCTCAATTGGGTTTATTTCGGGCGAGGGGATGGGGTTGAAAACCGACCCCACCGCCGAGGTTTATGATTTGGGTGCAGGCCGCACAGGGGCGGCAGAGTGTAATTCCTGTGGGTCGTCTGCGATGCGGATGAGCGAGGGGTGCATGACCTGCACCGATTGTGGCTATTCAAAATGCGGCTAAGGTCCTGTGGATAACGCACCACAATCATAAAAAAATTTTAGACACAATTTTATTATTAACTGCCTTGTGAACGCGGCTGCCGTAATCTGGCCCCGTCAGGTTTATTGTGCGCTCGCCTTTGGCCAGAGTGACGTTTGCAAGGATTTTTAATAATGCGATTTGGTTCCAAAGCGCGTCAAAGGGGATTCACAGAACGAATCACCCATGCTAGCTTGCCTCCCAAGCCGAAACATAAACGGCACGCATTGAGGCAAGTAAGGCAGGCATCGCATGAGCATGGGGTTGCGCGGTGCGTTCATCATTTCTTGGGCGCAGACGCGGATCGAGGGAGACTCGGACTATAACAAGAAAGATCTGGCTGAAGGGATGAGTTGGAGCTGGCACGGTCGTGCCTTCCCCCTTGAAGGCAAAGACGCCGCCCTTGTTCTGACATCCAGCCGTGATCTTCTCCAACTTCGTGCCAAAGCGGCGCGGGTCGTGCATAAGTTCATGCAAAGACCCGCGCCCCTGCCTCACTTGTCGAGCGACTTTGACGATCCCCTGTATCGTGATGTGATGGTGCTGTCCGATGGTGTGCGGTTTTTTAGTGCCGTTCCCCTCACCCTTGAGGATAGCCGCGAAACGGTGTTGCTCTTTCCCGATGGCATGCCACCCTCGCGCCAACATTTGACAATCATCTCTTTGGGCGGCGGGTGTTCCGCGCGCTTTCGGCGCCAAGGCCCTATTGTTTGCTTTGTCAAAGGCACGCGATTGGCGGCACTGAAAGGGGAAATTGCGGTCGAGGATGTGCGGGCAGGGGATTATCTTGTCACCCGCGACAATGGTCTGAAAGAAGTCCTATGGGTGGGCCAGCGCAGCCTGTCAGGCGCGCAACTTTTTGCCATGCCACATCTTCGCCCAATTCGATTGCCGCAGGGTCTCTTTGGGAAAGGCAAACCTGAACCCGATCTCTTGGTGTCCCCTGATCATCGCGTGTTGATTAAATCGCCCGAGGCGCGGGCGCTTTGGGGCGAAGATGGGGTCATGATGCGCGCACAGGATTTGGTAGGGGATTTGGGCGCGCGGGTGGATCATCGCGCGGCCTCTGTCACATATTTCACGTGATGCTTGAGGGGCATCAGGTCTTGATTGCAAACAGTGTCGCGGTTGACAGTTTCCACCCCGCTTATGCGGCACTGCCCGAGGACGAGATGGATGCCGATGCGGCCGCCTGCCTAGATGACCTTTATGAACGTCACCTATATCTTGCAGGGCATCCCGATCTTTTTGGCCCCGCTGTGCGGCGGATGTTGGGCGCGGCGGAGGCCGCGATTTTATCCGCGCATCTAGGGCCATCGCGTGGGATTTACGGCTTAAGCTAGGCTTGAATTCCCCCATGCGCTTGACAGCGCGAGGAATCCCCTATAGCCCGCGCGTCACTGAGGCACCGTTTGCGGTGCTTCTTTTCATTGGTGTTGGTGGCCCCCGCAAGGGAATGCCTGTCGGCCAAAGCGAAAGCAGCGGCAAAGGACAACGCCCTTCATAGCTCCGATCTGGGGCGTTCTAACGAAGGAGATCAGCCGTGACCAAACGCACGTCTGCCAAGTATAAAATCGACCGCCGCATGGGCGAAAACATTTGGGGTCGCCCCAAATCCCCAGTAAACCGCCGCGAATATGGCCCAGGCCAGCATGGTCAGCGCCGCAAGGCGAAACTGTCTGACTTCGGCACGCAGTTGCGCGCCAAGCAGAAGCTGAAGGGCTATTACGGCGATTTGACCGAAAAGCAATTCCGCCGCATCTATGCAGAAGCAGAGCGCGTAAAAGGTGATACAGGTGAAAACCTTATCGGCCTGTTGGAGCGCCGCTTGGACGCCGTTGTTTACCGCGCGAAATTCGTGCCAACCGTTTTTGCGGCCCGCCAATTCGTAAACCACGGCCATGTTTTGGTGAACGGCAAGCGCGTCAATATCCCATCCTATCGCGTGAAAGAGGGTGATGTTGTTGAGGTGCGTCAGAAATCTAAGCAATTGGCAACAGTTCTGGAAGCTGTGCAATTGGCAGAGCGTGATGTGCCTGACTATGTCGAGGCCGACCATTCCAAAATGACCGCGACTTTCGTGCGCACTCCTGGTTTGGGCGATGTGCCATACCCTGTCGTGATGGAACCAAACCTCGTGGTTGAATTCTACGCGAAGAACTAATCTTCGCCGCCACAAGTTCAGAAGATCAAAAGCGCGCCCCCTGTGGCGCGCTTTTTTGTGACTGTTCCTCTGCAGGGTTCTTTGCTTATGCTCTCCCTTGCGGGTGACGGAGAAGTGAGGGGGGGGGCGTATGGCCACGCGGGAAAACCCAATCATTTTGGATGAGGCAGCGGAGAGCGTTGGTGGCGCATCCCCCGTGGACGCGCCTGCGATTTTTGACGTGCCATCCGCCGCGCCCGATGAACCGCCCGCGCCCCAAAAGATGTCAGGTGCATCGCGGTTTTTGCTCTGGTCGGCGGGCGGCCTTGCCAGTGCTCTGTTGATCAACGCTGTTTGGGGTTTTGTTCTTGATATGATGGCGCGCGGCACAATCTGGGGGCAGGTGGCCCTTGCGATTGTGGGCCTGTTTTTCGTGGCTGTGATCGTCTTTGCGATCAGCGAATGGCGGGCCTATGCGCGGCTGTCGCGCATGACGGCTTTGCAGGCTGAGGCCCAATCGGCCTTGACCGCCCAAAACCTAGCACAGCTTTCCGCTTTGATCCCCAAACTGCGCGCGTTTTATCGCGACCGCATGGGCGTGCAGGGCGCAGCAGACCACCGTTTGCAGAGTGTCGAGGATGTGCTTGATGCAGATTTGCGAATGGGCGTGATTGAGACAGCGTTTTTGGAAGGGCTAGATGCACAGGCCCGTGCTGAGGTGGCCCAAGCCACCCGCCGTGTTGCCAGTGTCACGGCCCTCGTCCCGATGGGGTCGCTTGATATGGTCATCAGCTTTTGGATCAATCTGCGGATGATCCGCCGTGTGGCCGAGATTTATGGCGGGCGTGCGGGCACGTTTGGCGCCATGCGCTTGGCGCGGTCAGCGATTGCGCAACTTGTGGCGACAGGGGCCATTGCCATTGGGGATGATTTGCTCAGTTCTACTTTGGGCGGGTCATTGGTAGGGAAATTATCGCGCCGCTTTGGTGAAGGCGTCTTCAATGGGGCGATGACCGCGCGGCTTGGGGTAATTGCGATGCAGCTTTGCCGACCTTTGCCCTTTCACGCCTTACCCCGCCCAGCTTTGCGCAGTGTTTTATCCGAGGCATTTTCTGGGCTTTTCACGGGGTCAAAGGGCTGATCGCGCAAAGCGCAGCTTTACCCCGCGCGCCTGCAGCGATATAGGGCTAAACATGAGACGGATGAACACGCAGATTTCCCTACGAATTATCTGCCCGGCGCTCTGATCAGCAGGGCCGCCGGGACTAAGGTGTTGAGCTATCGCGCCGCTCTTTCCCCTCTCATTGGTCATGGCTTGCCATAACCCGTTTCAGCCAATAGGACGTCCTTCCCATGTGTGCCGATCTTCCCGATTATAAAGACACGTTGAACCTTCCCCAAACTGATTTCCCGATGCGCGCAGGCCTGCCACAGCGCGAGCCTGATTGGCTGGCCCGTTGGGAGAAAATTGGCGTTTATCAACGCCTGCGCGACAAGGCGGCAGAGGCGGCTAAGGCAGGCGCGCCACGCCCACCATTCGTGCTGCATGATGGCCCCCCCTATGCCAATGGTAATCTGCATATCGGTCACGCACTGAACAAAGTGCTGAAGGATATGGTTGTGCGCAGCCAACAGATGATGGGCCATGAGGCGCGCTACATTCCTGGTTGGGATTGTCACGGCCTGCCCATCGAATGGAAGATTGAGGAGGCCTATCGCGCCAAAGGCCAAGATAAGGATAAAATTGACGTTGTCGATTTTCGTCAGGAATGCCGCCGCTTTGCCGAAGGGTGGATTGATGTGCAGCGCGCGGAGTTCAAGCGCCTCGGCGTAACAGGGAATTGGGACAAGCCATACCTCACCATGGATTTCCACGCCGAGGCGGTGATCGCGGGCGAGTTTATGAAATTCCTGATGAACGGCGCGCTTTACCAAGGCTCGAAGCCCGTGATGTGGTCGCCCGTTGAAAAGACCGCATTGGCCGAGGCGGAAGTGGAATATCACGACCGCCAGACCGATGCGATTTGGGTGCCGTTCAAGGTGCAGAATTCTGGCGTGCTTGGTGGTGCTTTTGTCGTGATCTGGACAACCACCCCTTGGACGATTCCGCAAAACCGCGCGATTTGTTTTGGCCCTTCGATTTCCTACGGGCTTTACGAGGTCATCGCGACCCCTGACGAATGTTGGGCCAAGGTTGGTGATCGCTATCTTGTAGCTGATAAACTGGCCGAGGATGCGCTTGGCGCGATGCGTCTTGAGGCGGGCCACTACACGCGCCTGCGTGACGTCAGCGCCGATGAATTGGCCACGCTTGTCACCCATCACCCGCTGAATGGGGCTGAGGGCGCGAATGGCGAATGGGATTTTGAGGTCAAACTTTTTGCAGGCGACCATGTCACCGATGATGCGGGCACGGGTTTCGTGCATACCGCGCCGAGTCACGGGGATGATGACTATCAAATCGGCCTCAAGCATGGGCTTGAGATGACCTATAATATTCTGGATGACAGCAGTTTCCGCGCTGATCTGCCTTTCTTTGCAGGGCTTCGCGTCATCGAAGAAAACGGCAAGGCGGGTAAGGCCAATAAGGCCGTGATCGACAAGCTGGTTGAGGTTGGCGGCCTGCTGGCCCGCCGCCGCATCACCATCTCGGACGCGCATAGCTGGCGTTCAAAAGCGCCTGTGATCCGCCTGAACCGCCCGCAATGGTTCGCCGCCATTGATCGCGAGATTGGCGGGGATGACAACTATGGCAAGACCATCCGCGAACGCGCGCTGCGCTCGATTGATGAATTGGTGACATGGACACCGCAGACCGGGCGCAATCGTCTGCATTCGATGATCGAGGCGCGGCCCGATTGGGTGTTGTCGCGGCAACGTGCATGGGGTGTGCCGCTCAGCTGTTTTGTCAAAAAAGATGCACAGCCAAGTGACCCCGATTTCTTACTGCGCGATGACGCGGTGAATGCCCGCATCCTTGAGGCCTTTGAGGCTGAGGGCGCAGATGCATGGTATAAGGAGGGGGCCAAAGCCCGCTTCTTGGGCAATGAATATGACCCAGATGCCTATGAGCAGGTCTTTGATATCTTGGATGTTTGGTTTGACTCTGGCTCGACCCATGCCTTTGTCTTACGGGATCGCGAGGATGGCTCAGAGGACGGGATTGCCGATCTCTATCTCGAAGGCACAGACCAGCATCGCGGGTGGTTCCATTCCTCGATGTTGCAGGCTTGCGGCACAATCGGTCGCGCGCCCTATCGCGGTGTTCTGACCCATGGCTTCACGCTGGATGAGAAGGGCATGAAAATGTCCAAATCCTTGGGCAATACGGTCGCGCCGCAGGCGGTTATTGACCAATATGGCGCCGATATTCTGCGGCTTTGGGTGGCGCAATCTGATTACACGGCGGATTTGCGCATCGGGCCTGAGATCTTGAAGAACGTGGCCGACAGCTATCGCCGTTTGCGCAATACGATGCGGTTTATGCTTGGCTCCTTGGGTGATTTAACGGAAACCGACCGCACAGAAGCCGCCGATATGCCCGAGTTGGAGCGGTTCATCCTGCATCGTTTGTCAGAGTTGGATCGGATCGTGCGCGAAGGCTATGCGAAATATGATTTCCAAGGCGTGTTCCAAGCGCTGTTCAATTTTGCGACCACTGATTTGTCGGCCTTTTACTTCGATATCCGCAAAGACGCGCTTTATTGTGATGGTGATACTGCGCAACGCCGTGCGGCGCGCACAGTTTTGGATCACCTATTCCAACGCCTGACCACTTGGCTTGCGCCAATTTTGACCTTCACCATGGAGGAGGTCTGGCTTGGGCGGAACAAAGACCCTGAGGCCTCAGTGCATCTGGTGGATTTCCCCAACACCCCTGCGGCGTGGCATGATCCAGACTTGGCCGCGAAATGGGCGATGATCCGCCGTGCGCGCCGCGTGGTGACAGCCGCGCTTGAGGTGCAGCGCCGTGACAAGGTGATTGGGGCCTCCCTAGAAGCCGCGCCTGTGATCTACGTGGCAGATGCCGCAATGCGCGCAGCGCTGCAATCTGTGCAGTTCGAGGATTTGGTCATCACCTCTGCGGTCACGCTGAGCGATGAGGCGATGCCCGCGGATGCCTTCACCTTGCCCGAAATTGAGGGGGTTGGTGTGGTCTTTGCCAAAGCGGATGGCGAAAAATGTGCGCGCTGTTGGAAGATCCTGCCTGATGTGGGCAGCCACAGCCATGCCCATGTTTGCGGGCGCTGCAACAGCGCGTTGACTTGAAAGGGTTAGGTTCCTTTTTATGTTCAAGAAATGAGGGACGGATCATGTCGGAAAATGCGCCATATACACCGCCAAAGGTTTGGGTTTGGGACAAGGAAAATGGCGGCGAATGGGCGGGTTTGAACCGCCCAATTGCAGGGCCTACCCATGCCAAGGATTTGCCACGGGGCGATCATCCGTTTCAGCTTTATTCATTAGCCACCCCCAACGGGGTAAAGGTCACGGTGATGTTCGAGGAATTGCTCGCCGCGGGTCATGCGGCGGAGTATGACGCTTGGCTGATCCGTATCCGGGATGGCGATCAGTTCGGTTCCGGCTTTACTGATGTGAACCCCAATTCGAAAATTCCCGCGCTAATGGATTATTCTGGCCAAACCCCTGTGCGCGTTTTTGAATCGGGCGCGATTTTGATGCATTTGGCCGAAAAATTTGGCGCCTTCTTGGGCCGCCCAGAGGATCGGCCAGAACTCTTGTCGTGGCTCATGTGGCAAATGGGAAGCGCGCCCTATTTGGGCGGCGGTTTTGGGCATTTCTATGCCTATGCCCCATTTGCGCAAGAATACCCGATCAATCGTTTCGCGATGGAGGTGAAGCGCCAATTGGATGTGCTTGATCGTCATCTTGCAGGGCGCGATTGGATGGTGGGGAATGAGATAACCATTGCCGATATTGCCATTGCCCCATGGTATGGTCGCCTTGTGCGCGGTGAGGCCTATGACGCGGGTGAGTTTCTCTCTGTGCATGACTACAAAAATGTGGTCGCTTGGGCCGAGCGGTTCTATGCCCGCCCTGCTGTGCAGCGCGGTGCGATGGTCAACCGCACCTATGGCCCGCTTGAAGGGCAATTGCACGAGCGTCATTCTGCCGATGATTTCCTGAACCGCACGCAGGATAAAATCGACGGGTGATTACTCCGCGAAATGCACCTCGGCTGCGCCCGCCTGCATAACAGGTTGGGCGCGGTCAAAACGTAAGTACGCCAGTGCTTGATCCCCAGAAATGCTATGAAGCTGCCCGACCTCGCGGCCGTTCGCGGTGATGAGGTCGCCTTCCGCAGCTGTGCCGCTGACCGTGACCCGCGCCAGCCCTTTGCGCAACTCGGTCTTGTGTTTCATCCGCGCTGTCACCTCTTGGCCGACATAGCACCCTTTTTTGAAATCCACACCATTTAGCCGCTCAAATCCAAGTTCTAGGATATAGCTGTCATTGGGGATCAGTTCGCGCCCATGCTCGGGGATCAAATGGGCAATGCGCGTTGTTTTCCATTCTGCTGCATCCCATAAGTTGGGCAAGCCCGACTGGCCATAGGCGCGCCAACCAAGGGCAGGGTCACGCGGATCAGCATATGCCCCTTGTGGCAGGGTGCCATGCCCCACGGCCACTGTCATATCCGAGAGGGTCAGTGCTACATCTGCGCGCAGCTTATACATCGACAAGCGCTGCATCAGCGGTGCGGCCAAATCACCGTCCACATCAAGCAAAACGCGATCGCCGCGGGTCAGCATCAAAAAATCAGCCAGATACTTCCCTTGCGGGCTCAGGATCGCGCTGTAGCGCAGCCCTTCGGCATCTTCAGGGACGGCATTGGTGGTCAAACCTTGCAAGAATTTCTCGCGGTCAGACCCTGATACCTCAATGATTTTACGATTTTGTGGCTGCTCTTTGGTCATGGCGCTGTTTCCCTTGTCTTGACCAGAGAGCTAATCATTCTTGCGCTCTTGCCAAGGCCGTTAGAGTAATTGAAATTGCACCAAGACGCAAAAGCATGTGCCTTGCTTTTTGCCGATTTCAACAAAGGGACACTTCCATGAGCCTTGCCAACGGTCGTCACTATCTTGCCATTCCTGGCCCTTCGGTCATGCCTGATTGCGTATTGCAGGCCATGCATCGTCCCGCGCCGAATATTTACACGGGCGAGTTGGTCGAAATGGTGCATGGGCTGATCCCTGATCTCAAGGCGGTTGGTCGTGCGCAAAAGGCGAATGTGGCGATTTATATTGCCAATGGTCATGGTGTCTGGGAGGCGGCGCTGTGCAACACGTTGTCGCGGGGCGACAAGATTTTGGTGCTTGGCACGGGGCGCTTCTGCCTTGGATGGGGCGAGTTTGCGGCGGGTTTGGGTATTGACTGCGAGATCATTGATTTTGGCCCTCAATCCGATATCGACATGACCCGCGTGGCTGAGGCCTTGGCTGCAGATAAGGCTCATGAGATCAAGGCCGTTCTCGCGGTGCAGGTGGATACCTCTAGCAGTGTGCGCAATGATATTTTGGCCCTGCGGCAGACCTTGGATGCAGCGGGGCACCCCGCGCTGTTGTTCTCTGACAACATCGCCTGTCTCGCCTGTGATGCGTTTGAATTTGACGCATGGGGCGTGGATGTGATGGTCACAGGCAGCCAAAAGGGTTTGATGACCCCGCCCGGGATTGGGTTTGTCTATTTCTCGGAAAAAGCGGATCAAGCGCGGGGACGGGCCAATTGTGTGACGCCCTATTGGGATTGGCGGCCCCGTGTGAATCCGACCGAATTTTACAAATATTTCAACGGCACTGCGCCGACCCATCACCTCTACGGGTTGCGTGTGGCTTTGGACATGATCTTGCATGAAGAAGGGTTGGAGGCCGTTTGGGCGCGCCATGCGACTTTGGCCCGTGCTGTATGGGCGGCCTTGGAGCGTTGGGGCGCGAATGGCCCTGTTGCGGCCAATATTGCTGATCCTGCGAAACGCTCGCATGCTGTGACCACCGTGGATATGGGCACGGGGAATGGCGCGAAGATGCGCGATTGGATGACAGCCACGGCAGGCGTGACACTGGGCATCCCGTTGCAGGGGTTGCGGCCTGACCCTGCGCGCGCAGTTGATTTTTTCCGTATCGGCCATATGGGGCATGTGAATGCGCATATGGTTTTGGGCCTGTTGGGCAGTTTGCAAGCAGGTATGAAGGCGATGCAGATCCCGCATGACCCAACTGGGTTAGAGGCCGCGATTGAGGTCATTGGCGAAGCAGGCTGATCTAGCCGAGGGCGGCAAGCGCCTTTGGCAATTCTGCCTCAAGATGTGCCAACATCGCGGCATCCCCGCATGAGATGCGGATTGAGCGATTGAGCGGGGCAATGGCGGGCATGCGGAGAAATACGCCGCGCTTGGTCAACTCGTTGAGAAGCGCCGCTGCATAGGCGCCATCGCGCCCGCAATCCACCGCCACGAAATTCGTGGCCGAAGGCAGCGGCGTTAAACCATTATCTTGCACGATACGGGCAATTTCGGCGCGAGCTTGGCTGATTTTCTTAACGGTTTGGTTGAGGTAATCTTGATCCTTCAGGGCCGCCAAAGCGCCCGCTTGTGCGATACGCCCCATCCCAAAATGGTTGCGGATTTTGTCAAAGGCACGGATCAGCTCGTGATGGCCGATGGCATAACCCACGCGAAGCCCCGCAAGACCATAGGCTTTGGAGAAGGTGCGCATTCGGATCACGCGGGGATGGCTGACATCCATCGCAGGAATGGCCTCTTGCGGCGCGGTATCGGCATATGCCTCGTCCAAGATCAGCACCGTCTCAGGGGGCAGCGCGGCGATTAGCCGTTCGATTGCCTCGGCCTTGTGCCATGTGCCCATAGGATTGTCGGGATTTGCAAGATAAAGCAGCTTTGCGCCGGTCGCCCGCGCCGCCGCAAGCAGTGCTTCAGGGTCTTCGTGATCGTCTTTGTAGGGCACAGTTGTAACCTGCCCACCGAATCCCGCGACATGGTAAAGAAAAGTGGGGTAAGCCCCAAGCGAGGTAACTACAGGATCCCCCTCGGCCACCAACAGCCGCACCAAATATCCAAGTAACCCGTCTATCCCTTCGCCCACCACGATGTTTTCAGGCGCGACCCTATGGTGCGCTGCAAGGGAATTACGCAAATTATAGAGTTCAGGATCGCCATACATCCACACATCGCGCGCTGCGGCCTGCATTGCGGCGATGGCCTTGGGTGAGGGGCCAAAGACACTTTCATTGGCGCCAAGCCTTGCGACAAAGTTAAAGCCTTGCGCGCGTTCTTGCGCCTCGGGACCGACAAACGGGACTTTTGCGGGCAGGCTATCAATAAGCTTGGTGTAGCGTGGGCTGGTCATGAAATGGTTTGGTCCTCAGGCCCCGTATGGAACCCAAACGGTTTTGACTTCAGTTGCTTCTTCCAAAAATACCGCGCCCTCACAAGCGGGATTGCGCCAGTCGGGACTTTTGCCCTTATAGCCTGGCAGGCCCCAACTGCGTTTGAGGTTGAGAGAGGCCTTCGTGTCAATGAGATGCGCATCCATATTTGCATTGAAATTCCAGATTGCATCAACGGCCATATGCGCTGCTAAATCTGTGGCCATCTCGGATGGGTCGCCCGTCACAATATTGATCACGCCTGCGGGCACATCGGATGTGTCGAGCACTTGATAGAAATCAGTCATCGCAAGACCACCTTCCAAACTGGGCAGGAGAACCACGCGGTTCCCCATCGCGACCGCAGGCGCAAGAAGCGAAATTGCGCCCAAGAGCGGGGTGTTTTGCGGGGCTATGATGCCAATCACCCCGACCGCCTCGCGTAGCGCCATCGCCAGGCCGCGCAAGGGCACGGCCCGCGCTTCGCCTGCGAATTTGTCAGCCCATGCGGCATAGCTGAACAGGCGGCTTAGGCTTGTTTCAACCTCCGCTTTGGCGGTGGCTTTGGATTGTCCTGTGAGATCACAGAGACGTTCCGCAAATTCCTGTCCGCGCGCCGCCAAATTCTCGGCGAGGTAATACAGGATTTGCGCGCGACTATGGGCCGGCATCGTGCCCCATCCTGACGCGGCTTCCGCAGCCTCAACGGCGTTGCGAATATCCTTGCGGTTGCCGCGGCCCAATTGGCCAAGCATGTCGCCCGATTTTGACCAAATTGGAATGACATGGCCGCCATCAGGGCGCACTTGTTTGCCGCCGATGTAGAGTTTGGCTGTGCGGTCTATCGCGGGTGTATTGGCCTGCTTGGGCGTTGCAGGGGCGGGGTGGTGCACTGGTTTTTCAATTTTGGTCAGGGGCAGCGGTGCCTTCATATAGGCGCGCAGCCCCTCAACCCCACCTTCACGACCAACCCCTGATTGACGCACCCCGCCAAAGGGCGCGGCAGCGTCAAACATATTGGTGCCATTGACCCAGACAACGCCCGCCGCCAATTTCGGGGCAATATCAAGCGCAAGGCTGATATTCTCACTCCAGATTGACGCGGCAAGGCCGTAACGCGTGTTATTGGCAAGGCTCACGGCCTCCTCAGGGGTGCGAAACCGCGCGGCCACAAGAACGGGGCCAAAAATTTCTTCCTGCATCAGGGGGTGGGCGGTGCCGAGATCAGTGATCAGCATCGGCGGCAAAAAGCAGCCTGTCTCAGGCAAGGCACATTCCGGGCTGAATGCATCAACACCCGACACCATGTCGCGCACGCGGGCGGCTTGGCTGTCATCGACCATCGCGCCGATGTCGATGGATTTATCCAGCGGATCACCCACGCGCAGTTTTGCCATCCGCGCGCGAATTTTGGCATAGACCTCATCGGCCACGCTGTCCTGCACCAACAGGCGTGACCCAGCGCAACAGACCTGCCCTTGATTGAACCAAATCGCATCAACCAAGCCCTCAACAGCGCTGTCGAGATCGGCATCATCAAAGACGATGAAAGGCGATTTGCCACCCAATTCGAGGCTGAGTTTCGTGCCTGATCCTGCGCGGGCTTGATAAATTTTGCGCCCAACTTCGGTCGAGCCTGTGAAGGCCAATTTGTCGATACCTGCATGCGCGGCCAAATAGGCACCCGCTGTGCCATCCCCTGTTATGATGTTCACAACACCTTTGGGCAGGCCAACCTCCTGACAGATTTCTGCGAATAGAAGGGCGGTCAACGGGGTGAACTCGGCAGGCTTTAACACAACCGTATTGCCCGCGGCCAAGGCAGGGGCAATTTTCCACGCGAGCATCAACAGCGGAAAGTTCCAAGGAATGATTTGCCCACAAACGCCAAGCGGTTGATGGTCTTCGGCCACAGTTCCGCGCAATTGGGCGAGGCCTGCATGATAGTAGAAATGCCGCTGAGCAAGCGGGATATCGACATCGCGTGCCTCGCGGATTGGCTTGCCATTGTCGAGGGTTTCGAGAACTGCAAAGAGGCGACTGTGTTTTTGCAACGCTCGCGCCAAAGCATAAAGGTAGCGCGCGCGCGCATGATCGCTGAGCCGTGACCATGGCCCAAAGGCCTTTCGCGCCGCGCTAATGGCCGTGTCTATCTCGGTTTCAGTTGCTTGCGCGACATGCGCCAGAACCTCGCCACGGGCAGGGTTGCGGGTTTCGAAATGATCTTGGCCCTTAGTGAAGCTGCCATTGAGGAAATGTCCAAACTGGCCATGATGCCCCGCAATCCATGCGCGCGCCTCAGTATCGGCTTCGGGCGCGGTGCCATAGTCCATGGTTTCGAAAATTTCGGTGATATTCATGATCTGCCTCAGGCCATCGGGTGATTGTAACGGGCGGAATAAGCACCCGTGGCTTGGTGTTCGAGTTGGCGTTCAATATCGCCAAGTAGAGAGGACGCGCCAAAGCGGAAAAGCTGCGCGGACATCCAAGCTTGTCCCAATTCTTCTTTCATCAGCGCCAGATAGGTCAGCGCGTCCTTCGCTTTGGAAATGCCACCTGCGGGTTTGTAGCCGACCTTAAACCCTGTGCGCGCCTCATAAGCGCGGATTGCGCGGATCATGGTTAGGCTGACGGGTAGGGTGGCATTGACCGCTTCCTTACCTGTTGAGGTCTTGATGAAATCTGCGCCCGCCATCATGCAAACGAGGCTTGCGCGCGTGACATTGCGCAATGTTCCAAGTTCGCCCGTGGCCAAGATCGCTTTGACATGAGCTGCGCCGCAAGCCGTGCGAAACTCTCGCATCTCGTCATAAAGAGCTTGCCAATTCCCCTCGAGGACATGGCGGCGCGAAATCACAATATCGATTTCTTGCGCGCCCGCGGCAACGCTTTCCTTGATCTCTGCCACGCGCAGATGAAAGGGCGACAACCCCGCAGGAAAACCGGTGGATACCGCTGCCACAGGGATGCCGCTGCCGTCCAGCGCCTTAAGCGCAGGCTCGACCATGTCGTGATAGACGCAGACCGCCCCCACTGTGATCTGCGGCAGTCCCAGACGCTCTAGAATATCTGCGCGCACGGGCTGCTTGGCCTTTTCACAAAGCCGCGCCACCCGCGCTTTGGTGTCATCGCCTGACAATGTGGTCAGGTCGATCATCGTTACGGCGCGGGCAAGCCATGCTGTTTGATATGCCTTTTTCACGCTGCGCCTTGTGCCAATTGTGGCTGCGCGCCGTTCAATTGCAGATCGATTTGCTGTAGCACGCGCAACCCAATCAAGGTCGAGCGCCATTCCCTCGTTGCGGGGGAGGTGCAATTGCGGCAGCTGCGCATGGCCCGTCTGGTGGCCCGTTGCGGCAAAAGTTTTGGTGGTTTGGGTCATGTTTTGGCGTCACTCATTCAGTCAACTCTTACGCTTACACGCGCAGCGATGCTTGACAAGGTGGTGACAGGGGTAGAATTGAGCGTTAAGGGAGAGACATCGCTTTAGCCCAAACTTTTGAAAGCCCTGCCCGATGTCCTTTGATCGCTCGATAAAAATCGCCCCGTCTATTCTCTCTGCGGATTTTGCCAATTTTGGTGCAGAGATCCGCGCCATTGAGGCGCAAGGGGCGGATTGGGTGCATATCGATGTCATGGATGGGCATTTCGTGCCGAACCTCACCTTTGGCCCGCCTGCGGTGAAGGCCTTTCGGCCTCATGTAAAAACGGTCATGGATGTGCATCTGATGATCGCCCCTGTTGACCCCTATATCGATGCCTATGCGGATGCAGGGGCAGATATTTTGACCGCGCATATTGAGGCGGGCCCGCATATTCACCGCACGCTGCAGGCCATTCGTGGTGCAGGCATGAAAGCTGGGGTGGCGTTGAACCCTGGAACACCCGCCGACAGTGTCGCGCATCTTTTGGATTTGTGTGATTTGGTTTGCGTTATGACGGTCAACCCAGGCTTTGGCGGACAGAAATTTATTGATCTGACGGACAAAATCTCGCGTCTGCGCGCGATGATCGGGGATCGCCCGATCCATATTGAGATCGATGGGGGCGTTGATCCCGTAACCGCACCACTGGTGGCTGCCGCGGGCGCGGATGTGTTGGTTGCAGGCTCAGCCGTTTTCAAGGGTGGCTCGGTTGATCGCCCTGAGGTTTACGGCGACAATATCGCGTCTATCCGAAAAGCAGCCGCATCCGCGCAATAAAAAAGGCGCGCAAAACTGCGCGCCCTTGGATTGGGTTGTTTTAAAGAGTTGCTATGCTTTATTGGGGCCCGCCTCAAGCACGTCTTCCAAGGTGCGCAGGCCTGTGCGGGGGGCTTGAACCAACACGGACATATTGCCGGGCTTGTGTTGGTTATTTAGCATTTTGCTATGCGCATCGGGCAATTCGGCCCATGGCATGACCTCGGACATACACGGATCAAGACGGCGCTCGCACATTAGGCGATTTGCAGCTGCAGCTTGCTTAAGATGGGCAAAGTGGCTGCCCTGCAAGCGCTTTTGATGCATCCACATATAGCGCACATCAAAGGTGCAGTTGAACCCTGTCGTGCCCGCACAGATAACAACCATGCCGCCCTTTTTGCACACGAGAGTTGAGACGGCGAAGGTCGATTCACCTGGGTGCTCAAACACCATATCGACATTCACGCCTTTGCCAGTGATGTCCCAAATTGCTTTGCCAAAGCGGCGGGCCTCTTTTAGCCACGCGTTATATTCTGGGGTGTTCACCTTGGGCATTTGACCCCAGCAGTCAAATTCCTTGCGATTGATCACACCTTTTGCGCCAAGGCTGAGGACGTAGTTGCGCTTGCTTTCATCTGAGATGACGCCAATCGCATTCGCGCCTGCGGTGTTGATCAACTGAATGGCATAGACACCAAGCCCACCTGATGCCCCCCAAACCAGAACATTCTGGCCAGGTTTTAACTCATGCGGGTGATGGCCAAACAGCATACGATAGGCCGTGGCAAGGGTCAGAGTGTAGCACGCGGATTCTTCCCAAGTCAGATGCTTGGGGCGTGGCATTAACTGCTGAGCCTGCACACGGGTAAACTGGGCGAATGACCCATCGGGGGTTTCATAGCCCCAAATGCGCTGTGTCGGCGAGAACATTGGATCACCGCCATTACATTCTTCGTCATCCCCGTCATCTTGGTTGCAGTGGATGACGACCTCGTCCCCAACTTTCCAAGATTTCACTTTGTCGCCAACGGCCCAAACAATGCCTGCGGCATCAGAGCCTGCGATGTGATAGGGGGCGCCATGCCCATCGAATGGGCTGATCGGTTGACCCAAGCCCGCCCAAACGCCGTTATAGTTCACACCCGCAGCCATAACCAGAACCAAAACTTCTTGGCTGTCGATGCTGGGTGTTTCTACCACCTCAAGCTGAAATGCTTTGTCGGGCGTGCCGTGGCGCTCTTTCCGGATGGCCCATGCGTGCATTTTTGGCGGCACATATCCCATCGGAGGCATCTCGCCCATATCATAGAGGTCTTTTTCGGGCGCCTCGTAGTAGAGGGGCGTCTGATTGCTGTCCAAAGCCATTGGGGCCTCCGTAAATTGCGCCCCAAGGGGCGTGTGGTGCTGCGATGCGGAATCGCTGATGTGCTATTGCAGCATTGAATATCAAGGGTTGCGCAACAATTCAAATAAAAATACAAATTTTGAGAAATAAAATGTCTCACATGGTGTGGCGTCTCGCTTTTTTAGTCGCATCAGCTTGCCAAGATTATAGGCAGATATCAGTTAAAATATTGATTTTATTATAAATTATTTTAGGCCGATGAGCGCGCGCCTTTATTCTGCATTGCAGCGAATTGACAGAGACATAAAGTTTTCCATATACCTCTATTTAAGTAAGGATATTGCTAAAGACGAATCTGGAGGGCGCTGATGGCCGAGATGCAGAAAGATAAGCCTTGGTTGATCCGCACCTATGCGGGCCATTCTACGGCCAAAGCCTCGAACGCGCTGTATCGGAGCAATCTGGCCAAAGGCCAGACGGGCCTATCCGTCGCCTTCGATTTGCCTACCCAAACGGGATATGACAGCGACCATGCGCTTGCGCGCGGTGAGGTGGGTAAGGTCGGCGTGCCCGTCAGCCATTTGGGCGATATGCGCACCCTATTTGAGAATATCCCGCTGGAGCAGATGAACACCTCAATGACCATTAACGCGACTGCGCCTTGGCTTTTGGCGCTCTATATCGCGGTGGCTGAGGAGCAGGGCGCCGATGTGGCGGCCCTACAAGGCACAGTGCAAAACGATCTCATCAAAGAATACCTGTCGCGCGGGACATATATTTGCCCCCCTGCGCCGTCTCTGCGGATGATCGCAGATGTGGCTGAGTATTGTTATACGCATGTGCCAAAATGGAATCCGATGAATGTCTGCTCGTATCACCTGCAAGAGGCGGGTGCGACACCCGAGCAAGAACTGGCATTCGCCCTTGCGACAGGGATTGCGGTTCTTGATGCGCTAAAGCCCCGCGTGGCAGCAGAAGATTTCCCCGCACTTTGTGGTCGCATCTCCTTTTTTGTGAATGCGGGCATCCGTTTTGTGACCGAGATGTGCAAGATGCGCGCTTTTGTTGATCTTTGGGATGAAATTTTAGAACAGCGCTATGGCGTGGAAGACCCTAAATTCCGTCGCTTCCGATATGGGGTTCAGGTGAACTCTCTCGGCCTGACAGAGCAGCAGCCTGAAAATAATGTCTATCGCATCCTGATTGAGATGCTCGCCGTGACATTGTCGAAACGCGCCCGCGCGCGGGCGGTGCAATTGCCTGCATGGAATGAGGCCTTGGGCCTGCCGCGCCCATGGGATCAGCAATGGTCGATGCGGATGCAGCAGATCATGGCCTATGAAACCGATTTGTTGGAATATGGCGACCTTTTTGACGGCAACCCTGTGGTGGATGCCAAGGTCGAGGAATTGAAATCAGGTGCGCGGGCCGAATTGGCCAATCTCGACTCGATGGGCGGCGCGATCATGGCGATTGATTACATGAAAGCGCGTTTGGTCGAAGCGAATGCTGACCGTGTGGGGGGGATTGAGCGGGGCGAGACCACTGTTGTCGGCGTCAACCGCTTTACGCAATCAGAACCTTCGCCTTTGGTCGATGAAGAGGGCGGGATCATGGTTGTTGATCCTGCCGTTGAGGCCGACCAAGTCGGGCGCCTTACTGCGTGGCGCGCCGCACGTGATGGCGCCGCTGTCGAGGCAGCTTTGGCGCGATTGCGCGATGATGCAACTGCAGGGCGCAATGTCATGCCCGCCTCGATTGACGCCGCAAAAGCAGGTGTGACGACTGGCGAATGGGCCGAGGTTATGCGCGCCGTGCATGGTCAATACCGTGGCCCAACGGGTGTTTCGAAATCTGTGTCGAACAAAACCGAAGGTCTGGAGGATATCCGTGCCGCCGTGGATGCGGTCAGTGATAAACTGGGCCGCCGTCTTAAGTTTATGGTGGGCAAGCCCGGACTTGATGGGCATTCCAACGGGGCGGAACAAATCGCCTTCCGCGCGCGCGATTGTGGAATGGATATCAGCTATGAGGGTATCCGCCTGACGCCCGAGGAAATTGTTCAAGCGGCCCTTGCGGAAGAACCCCATGTTATTGGCCTGTCGATCCTATCAGGCAGCCACGTGCCTCTGGTCGAGCAATTGATGGGGCATTTGGAGGCAGCAGGATTGGGGCATTTGCCTGTGGTTGTCGGCGGCATTATCCCGGAGGCGGATGAAAAGCGCCTTTTGTCTATGGGTGTGGCGCGGGTTTATACACCCAAGGATTTCGAATTAAATCGTATTATGTTTGATATCGTGGCCTTGGTTGAACCCCGTTCCGTTGCGGCTGAGTAAATAATAACGTGCTATATTTTCAATAATTATAGCGCGCATTAAATATATTCTTGTTGCCAATATAAAATAACAGGCTTAATCCTTCTACCAGTTTGAAATTCCAAACGGGTTGGAGGCATTATGTCTATTGATCTTTCAAAAATGTCGAAAGAAGAGCTTGTTGCACTTCAAAAAGATGTCGCAGCGGCAATTAAAGATTTTGATAAACGGAAAAAGAAAGAAGCCCTGATTGCAGCCCAAAAAGCGGCGCAAGAATTCGGGTTTAGCCTTGAAGAGGTGTTGGGCGGTCGTAACGCGGGTGCGAAAGTTGCGCCACGCTATCGTAACCCCAGCAATCCTGACCAAACATGGACGGGCCGTGGCCGCAAACCCCTTTGGGTTGTGGATGCGTTGAATTCTGGAAAATCTTTGAATGATCTAGCGATCTAAAATGAATAAAGCCGCCCAAAAGGGGCGGCTTTTCTTTTAAATGGCAACCACATCTAAAGGTGGAAAGCCATTAAATCCCACGGATGCGTAGGTTGATGTATAGGCCCCGCAGGCGCGGATGATGATTTTATCTCCGCCCGTCAGCCCAAGCGGCAATTGCACGGGCCGCTTTTCATAGAGAACATCCGCGCTGTCACAAGATGGGCCTGCAAGAATGCAGGGGCCCGTAACTTCGTGGTCGCGCTCTGTGATGAATTGATAGCGGATCGCCTCATCCATTGTCTCGGCGAGGCCTGAGAATTTGCCAATATCAAGATAAACCCAACGGCATAGGTCATCGCTTGATTTGCGCGAGACAAGCAGCACCTCTGCGGCGATCATGCCCGCCTCACCGACCAGACCGCGGCCAGGTTCAGCCATGATCTGCGCCACATCCCCAAAGCGGGCGTGAACCTGATCCATAACGGCGCGGGCATATGCGGTGGGGTGTGGGATGTCATCGCCGTAAAAGGCGGGGAAACCGCCACCGATATTGAGCAAGTCCAAACCATGCCCTGCGGCTTGCGCGGCGTGCCAAACGGCGGCGATCTGATCAAGCGTATCAGCCCACATCATCGGATCACGGGTCTGGCTGCCCACATGGAAGGACAGGCCGCGCGGGGTCAAACCAACCGCCTGGGCGTGCTCGATCAGGCCCAATACAGTCTCGCGGCTTGTGCCAAATTTGCGTGTCAGCGGCCAATCGGCACCCGAGGCTTCGACAATCACGCGGATATAGACCTGGGCATTCGGGGCATGGGTCGCGATTTTGTCCAACTCTTCCACAGCATCGGCGGCAAAGAGCGTGATCCCTTGCGCATGGGCATAGGCAATATCGGCAGGGCGTTTAATCGTGTTGCCGTAAGAGATATGCGCAGGCCGCGCGCCATGGGCCAAGCAGGCCTCAATCTCGGCGCGAGAGGCCGCATCAAAATGCGCGCCGAGCGCCACCAGACGCGCCAGAATTTCAGGCGCAGGATTGGCTTTGACCGCGTAATGAATATCCGCATGGCCCAAGCCCGCTTTGAGTGCGTGATACTGCGCTTCAATCCGCTCCAGATCCAGAACAAGGGTCGGGCGATCAAAGCTTGTGCTGCGGATATAGCCCAAGAGACGGGCATCGGGATCAATGGGTTGAAAAATAGCTTCGCAAACCGAAGGCTCGGCAAATGTAGCGTTCATAGGCATCTCCAATAGACATGGGCCGAAACTCGACCAGACGTTCCAAGGGAGACGTTACCGTCGCTACATTAACCGCGTGGGTGCTAGCCCACCTCGCCAGAGGCGCGTGCGTTGGCGTCTGTGCGCGGGCGTTTGCATCACCTGCGATCAAATAGCAAGAAGTTTTTTGCAGCCCGCCTCACAAACCATGGCTGCGGTCGTAACCATTGGCGGGGCGGGGGGTAAAATCAGCGGTCAACTCGCTGTCAAACACCTCCACCAACATCGGGTGGCAGGTGGCGCTGTCAGAGGAATGCTCCGCCCCGCAATCCCCACCCGGACAGGCAGAGAGCGCACCCAAAAGATCCATCTCGGCAAGGAAATCGAGATGATCCCCCGCGCGCGCGGGCGTGGCCTTCATGAAATATTGGCCGGTATCACGGGTGAACCCTGTGCACATAAACACGTTGAGCACGTCATGCACCACCATCTCGGCCTCGGTCAAAGATAGGCCGCGATGTGAGGCCAGCGCGCGGGTCAGGTTGGAATGACAGCAGTGGTGATACTGCCCGCCAGACAGCAGGTTATGCGTATAGGGGTCGCAGCGCGTGCCGATCACATCATGCACCGCGCCGCCAAAATCATCGCGCCCATACCACGCCAAACTGTCCTCAAGGATCAGGGCCATGGCGCGCAGATGCGGCAGGATGGAATAAAGCGTGTGGCCTGTGCTGACATGGCTGCCATGGATGGCGCGGGTTTTGCCCGAAAAGAACCGCTCGGACAGATCATGCGCATTCCACAGGTTGAGATCCCCCACCTGCGCCCCTTGCGGCAGGGAGATGCGGAAGGATTGCCCTGCCTTCACCTCGAAACAGGCCGCCTCGCGTGGGGGGATCAGCACCTCGGCGGTTTTGCGCCAGTGCTTGCGTGCGCGCGCCATACGTGCAGGGTCGGGCGCGGGCAGGCTATCGGTGGGATAGCAGATTACTGGCGTCACCGCGCGGCGCCCTTCGGCATCCTGTGGGGCCGTTATATGGTCTGTCATAGTGCTCCCTCCTGCATTACTTGGGCAGTTGTAATTTCACAGTGCAATTCTCCGTCTCAAATGGAGAAGTGGTATTTGAGCAAGAAGGCGCTTTTTATGCGATGTTGAGCTACGCGGATTTGATTTATGTGATTTCGGATACCTATGAGCGGCCACAAATTTATTGTCTGTCAACATAGTGCTGAAAACTAAAAGGGCCTTTGGACCCCTTTTTCTTTCACCTCATAACTGCCGTTCCACCATCATCTTTTTGATATTGGCGATAGCCTTGGCGGGATTTAGGCCTTTGGGGCACGTTTTGGTGCAGTTCATGATCGTGTGGCAGCGATAGAGTTTGAACGGATCTTCCAGCTCGTCCAAACGCTCGCCCGTGGCCTCGTCACGGCTGTCGATGATCCACCGATAGGCGTGCAGAAGCGCGGCTGGTCCAAGGTAGCGATCGCCGTTCCACCAATAGCTAGGGCAGGAGGTGGAGCAGGAAGCGCACATCACACATTCATAAAGCCCATCCAATTTTTTGCGGTCTTCGATGGATTGGCGCCATTCCTTTTCAGGGCGCTGCGTTTTCGTCTCAAGCCAAGGCATGATCGAGGCGTGCTGCGCGTAGAAATGGGTCAGGTCGGGTATCAAATCCTTGACCACGGGCATATGGGGCAGCGGATAGATTTTCACATCGCCCTTGATCTCATCCATGCCATAGATACAGGCCAGTGTGTTGATCCCGTCAATATTCATCGCGCAAGACCCGCAAATTCCCTCGCGGCACGAACGGCGGAAGGTGAGCGTTGGGTCGATCTCGTTTTTGATCTTGATCAGCGCGTCCAAAACCATAGGCCCGCAGTTGTCCATATCCACCCAATAGGTGTCGACACGGGGGTTTTGCCCGTCATCGGGATTCCAGCGGTAAATCTGGAATTTGCGCAGGTTTGTAGCCCCCTCGGGCTTGGGCCAAGTTTTGCCCGTTGTGATCTGCGAATTCTTTGGAAGTGCGAGTTCTACCATGGTCGTCTCCGTCTCACTGGCTGCCCGTTTCGGGGTAGAGGGGTGTTTCGGGCGCTTGGCCCGTCAATCTGATAACGCAGGTGGTGTAGACATCTCCGGGGTCGCGCCCTGCGAGGTAGTCTGAGGAAAGGCCGATTTGCATACCCGCAGATGTGCCGCCAGTGCCAACACCGACCGCAATCTGGGTTTGCGGTCGTATGGCCGCGTCTGCGCGTTGGCGGCATTGTGCTTCTGCCTGCGCCAATGTGGGCGGTGCGGGGGGCGTGCAGGCGGCCATCAGCGCCACAGCAAGGAGGGGCCTAGTGCGTATCATGGCCTGCAGTCCCACCGCATTCTCCCTTAGTAAACCCGCGCTTTCGGGGCAATTTTCTTGAGGTCAATCCCGCCTTCTTCATGCGTGGTCAGCGGGTCAAGATGAACGGGGCGATAATCGAGCGCCACTTTTTGATCCTCAACCACCGCAAGGCTGTGCTTGCGCCATGTTTTGTCATTGCGGTCGGGATAATCCTCATGCGCATGTGCACCACGGCTCTCTTTCCGCGCTTCAGCCGAGACGATGGTGGCCAAGGCGTTTGGCATCAGGTTGGTCAGTTCCAATGTTTCCATCAGGTCTGAGTTCCATACGAGGCTGCGATCGGTGACTGATAGGTCATCCATCTTGGCGGCAACCGCCTCCATTTTTGCGCACCCTTCCGAAAGGGTCTTATCGGTGCGGAAAACAGCCGCATCGGCCTGCATGGTTTTCTGCATCTCAAGGCGCAATTCGGCTGTGGCGACCGTGCCCTTTGCATGGCGCAACCCATCAAAGCGAGCCAAAGCTGCATCAAGGCTGGCTTGGTTCAATGCGGGATTGGGGGTGTCAGGATTGACAACCTTGCCCGCGCGGATTGCAGCAGCACGGCCAAAGACCACAAGGTCGATGAGCGAGTTTGACCCAAGGCGGTTCGCCCCATGCACCGAAGCGCAGCCTGCCTCACCCACGGCCATCAAGCCGGGGACAACCGCATCTGGATTGTCCTTGGTTGGGTTCAGCACCTCGCCCCAGTAATTGGTGGGGATACCGCCCATATTGTAATGCACAGTCGGCAGCACGGGGATTGGTTCGCGGGTTACATCCACGCCTGCAAAAATCCGTGCGCTTTCCGAGATGCCTGGCAGACGCTCTGCTAGGGTTTCAGGCGGCAGGTGGTTGAGGTGCAGGAAGATATGATCCTTTTCTTTTCCAACGCCACGGCCTTCGCGGATTTCCATGGTCATACAGCGTGAAACCACATCGCGTGACGCAAGATCCTTATAGGTTGGGGCATAGCGCTCCATGAAGCGCTCACCCTCGGAGTTGGTCAGATAGCCGCCTTCGCCGCGCGCGCCTTCCGTGATCAGGCAGCCTGCGCCGTAAATCCCTGTGGGGTGGAATTGCACGAATTCCATATCCTGTAGGGGCAGACCCTGACGCGCGACCATGCCGCCGCCATCGCCTGTGCAGGTATGCGCTGAGGTTGCACTGAAATAGGCGCGGCCATAGCCACCTGTGGCCAAAACGACCATCTTGGCATTGAACGCGTGCAGCGTGCCATCGTCCAATTTCCAAGCCAGAACGCCTTGGCACTGGCCGTCTTCGGACATGATCAGATCAGTCGCGAAATATTCGATGTAGAAATTCGCGTTATTCTTCAACGACTGGCCGTAGAGTGTGTGCAAAATCGCGTGACCTGTGCGGTCTGCGGCGGCGCAGGTGCGCTGCACGGGCGGGCCTGCGCCAAATTCAGTGGTATGGCCGCCAAAGGGGCGTTGATAAATCTTACCCTCTTCGGTGCGCGAGAATGGAACGCCGTAATGTTCCAACTCATAAACCGCCTTGGGCGCTTCACGGGCGAGGTATTCCATCGCATCCGTATCGCCAAGCCAGTCCGACCCTTTGACTGTGTCATACATATGCCACTGCCAACTATCAGGCCCCATATTGCCAAGTGAGGCTGCGATGCCCCCTTGTGCCGCAACAGTGTGAGAACGGGTTGGGAAAACCTTGGTCACACAGGCGGTCTTAAGACCCTGTTCTGCCATGCCCAAGGTCGCACGCAGGCCCGATCCGCCCGCGCCAACAACGACAACGTCATAGCTGTGGTGATGAATTTCGTAGGAAGCGGTCATGTTCCGTCTGCTCCTGTTTGTCTGTTCAGAACGCGAGTTTTGCAATCGCGAAAAGCCCGATCGCCATCAGCCCGTAGGAGATGATCGAAAAGGCGATGAGAAGGCCTTTGCGGGTCAAGCCGCCGGTGTAATCCTCAACCACCACTTGGATGCCGAGGCGGAAATGGTGGAGGCCCACGATCAACATCAGCGCGATAATCAGCGCGCGCAGCGGATGACCGAGCGCTGCGATCACCGCGTCATAAGGTTGGCCCAAAAGTGGCCCGAAGGTGAACACGAAAAGCGGGGTCAGAACCATGAGCGCCACCGAGGTGAGGGTCATTGTCCAAAAATGTTCTGTGCCTGAGCGAGCAGAACCAAGGCCGATCACGCGTTTGCGGTCTGTTGCGAATTTCATAACCTATGCCTTTCCTGCCTTAGACAAAGATGAGGGTGAGAATGGTCAGCACCACCGCGCCCACAATCATGGCCCATCCCATGCGGTCTGCTGCCTCAAGCTCTAGCCCGCGGCCAGTGTCCCAGATCAGGTGACGCAGCCCGCCAAGCGTGTGATACCACAGCCCCAATACGGAAAGCGTCATCACGACATCTCCAAGCATTGATGTCATCAGCCCGTCCACGAGATCGAAATAGGCCTTCCCTGTCGCTGCGGCCAATAGCCACCAAACGATAAGCAAAGCCGAGCCAAGCATCGCGATACCCGTGATGCGGTTTAGGATTGATGTCGCGGAATTGAGCTGTTTGCGATAAATCTGCAAATGCGGCGACAAAGGGCGATTGCCCCGATTTACGTCTGCCATTCTGGGAACCCTCTCAGGTTGTCTTGGTCTGGTCGTCTGTTCAACGACCATCCATACCCGAATTTTCGCCCCTGTCACGGGGGGAGTGAACGCTAACAGGTGAATTAAGGGCAAAATTAGGTGATTTATTGCCGCAGTTGGCCCATTGTGATCACAATCAGAAATCCTGTGATCACTAAATTTCTGTGGAATCTCAGCGTGGCATGAGTGTCCAGTAATCCAGATCAAGCAACACATGGGGCAGATATTTGCCTGCCTCATCGCGCAGCTGTCCTGCGGTGCCTGCCGCGCTGGTGGCAACCAATCGAAGGCGCAGCGCGCCGATATCTGGCGATGCAGTCTCAGCTTTATCCAACACTTCAGACCATGCGCGGATTGTTGTGCCTGCAAAGCATGGGTTGGCATGGGCGCCTGCGTTTATGCCCGCAATCATCTGCGCATTTGCCAATCCATTAAAGGACAAAGCCCGCGCCATGGAGATGACGTGGCCCCCATAGATCAATCGCTGGCCGTCATCGCGGAAGGTCGCGTCAAAATGCACTTTGGCCGTATTCTGCCAAAGGCGGGTGGCCATCATATGTTCGGCCTCCTCAATGGTTACGCCGTCCACATGTTCGATCACCTCGCCAATTTCATAATCCCCCCAAAGATGTGGCTCTCCTGCCAGAGTGGTCGGGTAATTGGCGAAAGTAAGGCCTTGGGGAATAGCCAAATCGTCTGGTGCAATGACCTTCGCCAAATCTGGGATCACGGTTTCTGGTGCGGCGGCATCAAGATTGTTTTTGCGCACCATGACCCAACGCACATAATCAAGCACCACATCGCCGTTTTGATTGCTGCCTTGTGTGCGCACATAGACCACGCCAGATTTGCCGTTGGAATTTTCCTTGAGGCCAATGACCTGACTTTTTGAGGTCAGGCTGTCACCTGCGTAAACGGGCTGCAAAAACCGCCCCTCAGCATAGCCCAAATTAGCAACGGCATTGAGCGAAATATCGGGCACAGTTTTGCCAAAGACGATGTGGAAGGTGATCAGGTCATCCAATGGACTTTGAGCCAGCCCGCAGGATTGGGCAAAAGCGTCAGAGGAATGCAACGCGTGGCGTGCAGGATAGAGCGCGTGATAGAGTGCCCGCTCTCCACCCGAAACTGTGCGCGGAACGGCATGTTCAATCACTTGGCCGAGGCGATAATCCTCGAAAAAATTGCCAGAATTGGTTTTCATGCCGCCATTCCTTTGCGTGTTTATTGCTGCCCGAGTTTCATATCGGGGTGGTAGGCATCTGCGATAGTTTTCGTGACTGCCTGAGCGCAGCGCATTTTGTTGGTGCTTGGATCAAAGGCATAGGATGGACTGCCATAGAGCACCCATCCCTTCGCCAACGCATCCGACACTTTGTGGCAGAAGGCCGATGTGTCCTCTTCGGTGAGAAGCCTATAAATTACGTTTGACTCAGCCATAGGGGAAATACCCCAGTAATGTGTGGATATAGCCCACAATGCCCATCACGATGATCCCGATGACCAAGGCCAAGATGTCCTTGACGATACTTGGATTGGCGGGACGCACCCAATCGCGACCTTGGCGGTTGATGATGATGACTGAGGCCACAGCCCAAGCCAACATTCCCCCAAACAAAATGATTGAGGCCAAATCGCCATTCACCAAAAGGTGGGCAATGGCCCAAGCCTTAATCGCAGACAATTGTTTGTGGCGGATGCGGGCCGAGAGGGTGCCCGACATGTGCGAAAGCGCGAACAGCCAAAACGCGATCAGCACCAAAAGATTGTTGATATGGGTGAAGAAGGTTGGGGGTGACCAAATCTGCACCACGAGTGCTGCACGATAGCCGATGATCATCAGCACAACACCTGCAAGCATCGCAAGGGTCAGGATCAGCCGACCTTTTGGATCCCCTATGTTGGCACGAAAATCAGGTGCAAGCCGTTTGACCCAATGCCCGCCCGCGAACAGGACAAGCCCAAGGATGAGAAGGAGATAGCCCATTAAATTTGCTCCAATACTGCAATTGCTTCTGCTTTTGCAAGCATGGCACGGGCTGTCTCGACATGGAGGTTTTCAACGATCTTACCATCTACAACCGCGACCGCCTCGCCACGCGCGATGGCGGCATCATAGGCATCTATCTGTCGGCGGGCGAGGTCAATTTCAGCCTCAGACGGAGAAAAGACCTTATTTGCAATCTCAAGTTGCGCGGGATGGATCAAGGTTTTTCCATCCATGCCCCAATCGCGCCCCTCAAGGCATTCGGCATGAAGACCGTCTTCATCTTTAAAAGCGTTATACACCCCATCAATACAAACAATCCCATGGGCGCGCGCCGCCATAAGGCAGGACTGCAGCGCGAAATGCATCGCGCCTCTGCTGCGCGATCCTAAATCCTTGGCCAAATCATTCGTGCCCATAATGAAACCCGCCATGCGTGGGGCTGCGGCAATCGCGGCGGCATTCAAGATGCCCAGTGGCGTTTCCATCATCGCCCAAATCTGGGTATCCCGCGCTGCGGGTATGGTGTCGAGTAGGGCCGCAACCGCCTCGATATCTGCGGCGGTGTTCACTTTTGGCAGTAAGATCGCTTCAGGGCCAATCGCGGCAAGAGCGGCCAGATCATCCTTGCCCCAGACTGTGTCGCTGCCGTTGATCCGCACGATTTGTGCGCGCTTGCCATAGCCGCCCTGTTGCAGGCGATTTTTAAGAATGTCGCGCGCTGGTATTTTCTCATCAGGGGCGACAGCATCTTCAAGGTCAAAGATAATCGCATCAGTTTGAAGCGTCTGCGCCTTTTCCAAGGCACGTTCCTTAGAGGCAGGAATATAGAGAACGGAGCGATAAGGGCGGGCGCTGCGTGCGGATGAATCGGACATATGGCCCCCTTTGGGCTGATTGATTCTGCGTTGCAGCATAAAAAGCAGGATGAGTGTGCGACCGCAAGTTACGTTTTGACGCATCTGTAGGAAATTTTGTTGCGCGCGCCTGATAGATCAGAATAGCCCATCGTAAATTAACTTCACGCCCGTTAGCACCAATGCGACATAGGTGATGCCGAAAAATAGCCGCTCTGGGATGGCGTGATGGGCCTTAACACCCACCCATGTGCCGAAAATGGCAACAGGGGCAAGCAGCGCCACATCGCCCATCAAGTCCCATGAGAAGAGGCCAAGATAGGCGTAGCTTGCGAATTTCATCAGGTTGATTGCCCAAAACACAATAACCGTGGTTGCTTGGTATAATGTCTTTCCCACATTGCGTTGCGACAGCATAAACACCGCTACCGCAGGCCCGCCTGCGTGGGAAATAAAGCTTGTGAAGCCTGCTGCGATGCCCGCGATGATGCCATCGCGACTTGAGAAATCGCGCGGTTGCGGGGAAATCCACCCACGCACGCGCGCCAATTGAAACAGGGGAAAGAGCAATGCAATCGCCCCAATCATGAGGCGCAGCGCATCAGCTGAGATGATTTTGAACAGCAAGATCCCGGCGATACAGCCAAAGACAGACCCAATCACAAGCACTCGGGTTGAGGGGCCATCCCATTGCTTCCAATAGGGTTTGAGGGCTGAGAAATCCATGATGATCAGAAGGGGCAGCATAAGGGCCAAGGCATGGGTCGGCTCGAGCACGACAGCGAGAATCGCTGACGAAACAAACCCAATGCCAGACCCAAATCCGCCCTTTGACATGCCTGCGACAAAGACCGCAAATGCCGCCAGCAGCCATAGCCATCCCTCTAGCATTTTGCCCTCTTTGTTCGCTGAATTATGACCAAAATACAGTGTTTTGAGTGAAGGGAAACCCCCGATGCTCGGGCCGCATATGGTGCGTGATGCGCTTTGTGCCGCAGCGCAGAGACTTGCAACAAGGCAGGGGCGGTTGTAGGGGTCGCTTCAGTTTTAACTCGGATCCGGAGACATATCTCATGGCCAGACCTAAGATTGCACTGATCGGCGCAGGACAGATTGGCGGCACGCTTGCCCATCTCGCGGCGCTGAAAGAATTGGGCGACGTTGTCCTTTTTGATATCGCCGAGGGCACCCCTCAGGGCAAAGCCCTTGATATCGCCGAATCTGGGCCTTCTGAAAAATTCGATGCCAAGCTTAAGGGCACGAATGATTACGCCGATATCGCGGGCGCTGATGTATGCATTGTGACTGCAGGTGTTCCACGTAAGCCTGGCATGAGTCGCGATGATCTCTTGGGGATCAACCTCAAAGTCATGAAATCTGTTGGCGAAGGCATTCGCGATCATGCGCCCAATGCCTTTGTGATCTGTATCACCAACCCATTGGATGCGATGGTTTGGGCCTTGCGCGAATTTTCTGGTCTGCCGCATGAAAAGGTTTGCGGCATGGCAGGCGTTTTGGACAGCGCGCGTTTCCGCCATTTCTTGGCGGAAGAGTTTGATGTGTCCATGAAAGATGTGACGGCGTTTGTTTTGGGGGGTCATGGTGACACGATGGTGCCGTCGGTGCGCTACTCAACAGTTGCAGGTGTTCCTTTGCCTGACCTGATTGAAATGGGTTGGACAACGAAGGATCGCTTGGATGCTATCGTGCAGCGCACCCGCGATGGTGGGGCTGAAATCGTGGGTCTTTTGAAAACGGGCTCTGCATTCTATGCGCCTGCGACATCCGCGATTGAGATGGCCGAAGCCTATCTCAAAGACCAGAAGCGTGTTTTGCCATGCGCGGCCTATTGTGATGGCCAGTTTGGCTTGAAAGGCATGTATGTGGGTGTTCCCACAGTCATCGGTGCAGGTGGTGTTGAGCGCATCGTTGAGATCAAGCTGACCAAAGACGAGCAAGCGATGTTCGACAATTCTGTCGCTGCCGTGAAGGGTCTTGTGGATGCTTGTAAAGGCATCGATGAGAGCCTCGCTTGATCTAAGCGGAGAATTCCGAAACCTATCTAAAAGGCGGCGCTTAGCGCCGCCTTTTTTGGTTTTGATGGATGGTGAGTCGGCAAAGTTAATACACTCTTAAGGCGAGTAGGCCGCAGCCCTGCCTTGGAAACCCGTTTGTGATCACGCTTATTTTTTCTGTGATCACAAATGTCGAATTTTGCGCTTAAAACTCAGCTGTTGGGCAGATTGCCGTTTATTTTATGCGGCGGGATGTGCTTACACGCCGTGAAACGACAGCAACACACGGGACAGTTTCATGAACATTCATGAATATCAGGCGAAAGCCTTGCTTCGCCAATACGGCGCACCGGTCAGTGATGGCCGCGTTGTTCTGAAAGCCGAAGAGGCCAAAACCGCAGCGGGCGAATTGGATGGCCCGCTTTGGGTGGTCAAGGCGCAGATCCACGCAGGCGGTCGCGGCAAGGGTAAGTTCAAAGAATCCGATGCGGGCGAAAAAGGCGGCGTGCGCCTTGCCAAGTCGGTCGAAGAGGCCGCAGCCGAAGCCAAAAAGATGTTGGGTCGCACCCTTGTGACCCATCAAACTGGCCCCGTCGGCAAAGTTGTGAATCGTATCTATATCGAAGATGGGTCGGGCATTGAGCGCGAGCTTTACCTCGCCCTTTTGGTGGATCGCCAATCGAGCCGTATCTCCTTCGTCTGCTCCACTGAGGGTGGCATGGATATCGAAGATGTGGCCGCAAAGACACCAGAGAAAATCCTGTCTTTCGCTGTTGATCCTGCCACTGGATACCAAGCCTTCCACGGGCGCCGCATTGCCTTTGCGCTTGGCCTTGAAGGCAAGCAGGTCAAAGAATGCGTAAGCCTGATGGGCATCCTCTATAAGGCCTTCGTTGAGAAGGATATGGAGATGTTGGAAATCAACCCGCTGATCGTGACGGATGAGGGCAGCCTCAAGGTGCTAGACGCGAAAGTTGGTTTTGACGGCAACGCCATTTATCGCCATGCGGATATTGCGGCGCTGCGCGATGAGACCGAAGAAGACGCCAAAGAATTGGCCGCGTCCAAATTTGACCTGAACTACATCGCGCTTGATGGCGAGATTGGCTGTATGGTCAACGGCGCTGGTCTTGCAATGGCCACGATGGATATCATCAAGCTTTATGGCGCTGAGCCCGCGAACTTCCTTGATGTGGGCGGCGGTGCAACCAAGGAAAAGGTGACCGAGGCGTTCAAAATCATCACCTCTGACCCCAACGTAAAAGGTATTCTTGTGAATATTTTTGGCGGCATCATGCGCTGCGACATCATCGCCGAAGGCGTTGTGGCCGCAGTGAAAGAGGTGGGTCTGCAGGTGCCACTGGTCGTGCGCCTTGAAGGCACAAACGTGGAGAAGGGCAAGGAGATCATCAACACTTCTGGCCTCAATGTGATCGCGGCTGACAATCTGTCGGACGCGGCCCAGAAAATCGTTAAAGCGGTGAAAGGCTGAGCTTATGGCTGTTCTTGTCGATGAAAATACAAAAGTCATTTGTCAGGGTTTCACGGGAAGCCAAGGCACATTCCACTCGGAACAGGCGATTGCTTACGGCACAAAAATGGTTGGTGGCGTGACCCCTGGTAAAGGCGGTCAGACCCATCTCAACCTGCCCGTTTTTGACAGTGTGCATGAGGCGAAAGCCAAGACCGAAGCAAACGCATCGGTGATCTATGTGCCACCGCCCTTTGCGGCTGACTCCATCCTTGAGGCGATTGATGCCGAGATGGAATTGATCATCTGCATCACCGAAGGCATCCCTGTGCTGGATATGATGAAGGTCAAGCGTGCTTTGGAGAATTCATCCTCCAAGCTGATCGGGCCAAACTGCCCCGGTGTGATTACACCTGACGCCTGCAAAATCGGCATCATGCCTGGCCATATTCATCGCCGCGGGTCGGTTGGCGTGGTGTCGCGCTCTGGCACATTGACTTATGAGGCTGTGAAGCAAACCACAGATGTCGGTCTGGGCCAGTCCACTTGTGTCGGCATCGGGGGTGACCCCATCAAAGGCACCGAACATTTGGATGTGTTGGAATGGTTCTTGGCGGACGATGAAACCCAATCGATTATCATGATCGGTGAAATTGGTGGTTCCGCGGAAGAAGAAGCGGCGCAATTCCTCAAAGACGAAGCCAAGCGTGGCCGCAAGAAGCCTGTGGCGGGCTTTATTGCAGGGCGCACGGCCCCTCCAGGCCGCCGCATGGGTCATGCTGGCGCCATTGTTGCCGGCGGCAAAGGCGGCGCAGACGATAAGATCGAAGCGATGAAATCCGCAGGGATCGTGGTGGCAGACAGCCCCGCAACACTTGGTGAAGCGGTTCTCAAAGCAATCGGTTAAACACAGTTGCCTCGCGCGCTCAATTTGATCGTGCGGGGCTATTCCATTTCTCAGGTGCGGTCATGACTGAACAAAGCCCGAATGATATCTTCCACGCCTCAAGCTTTATGCAGGGGCATAATGCCGAATATCTCGAACAGCTTTACGCGCGTTATGCGCAAGACCCAAATTCGGTCGAAGAAAGTTGGCGGGCGTTTTTTGCTTCGCTTGGCGATGCACCAGCTGACGCAAAGGCCGAGGCCGCAGGCCCCTCTTGGGCGCGTGGTGACTGGCCGTTGCAGCCTGCCGATGATTTGACCCATGCGCTCACGGGTGAGTGGCCCGCCGCAGCGGTCGAAGTCAAAGGCGCAGAAAAGAAAATCCGCGAAAAGGCGGCAGATGCAGGCATCGAGTTGACCGATGCACAGGTGCAGCGCGCTGTTTTGGACAGTATCCGCGCACTGATGATCATCCGCGCCTATCGTATCCGTGGTCATTTGATTGCCGATATCGACCCGCTTGGCATGCGCGACCATATCCCCCACCCAGAACTTGATCTGCGCAGCTATGGTTTCACCGATGCGGATATGGATCGTCCGATTTTCATCGATAATGTTTTGGGCCTGCAAATGGCATCAATGCGCCAGATCATGGAGATCGTGAAGCGCACCTATTGTGGCACATTTGCCCTGCAATATATGCACATTTCTGATCCCGAGCAGTCCAGCTGGCTCAAAGAGCGGATTGAGGGTTATGGCAAAGAGATCGCCTTCACCCGAGAGGGCCGTAAGGCCATCTTGAACAAATTGGTCGAGGCCGAAGGTTTCGAGAAATTCCTCCATGTGAAATACATGGGCACAAAGCGTTTCGGCCTTGATGGTGGCGAGGCGTTGATCCCCGCGATGGAGCAAATCATCAAACGCGGTGGCGCGCTTGGCGTGAAGGAAATCGTGATTGGCATGCCCCACCGCGGGCGTCTCAGCGTTTTGGCCAATGTGATGGGCAAACCTTACCGCGCGATTTTCAACGAATTCCAAGGCGGCAGCTTTAAGCCTGAGGATGTCGATGGATCAGGGGATGTGAAATATCACTTGGGCGCGTCTTCGGATCGCACTTTTGATGATAACACTGTCCACCTTTCCTTGACCGCGAACCCAAGCCACCTTGAGGCGGTTAACCCCGTTGTTCTGGGCAAAGTGCGCGCCAAGCAAGATCAGTTGGGCGACACAGAACGTCACCAAGTTTTGGGTATCCTTTTGCATGGTGATGCGGCCTTTGCGGGGCAGGGTGTGGTTGCAGAAGGCTTGGGGCTTTCGGGACTGCGCGGTCACCGCACAGGCGGCACAATCCATATCGTGGTGAATAACCAAATCGGCTTCACCACTGCGCCCCATTTCAGCCGTTCCTCGCCCTATCCAACAGATATTGCTTTGATGGTTGAGGCGCCGATTTTCCATGTCAACGGGGACGATCCCGAAGCCGTTGTTCATGCTGCAAAAGTTGCTACGGAATTCCGTCAGAAATTCGGCAAAGATGTTGTGATTGATATCTTCTGCTATCGCCGCTTTGGTCACAACGAAGGCGATGAGCCGATGTTCACCAACCCGATGATGTATAACCGCATCAAGAAGCACAAAACGACCTTGCAACTCTATACCGAGCGTTTGGTGCAGGACGGGCTGATCCCCGAAGGTGAAATCGAAGATATGAAGGCGGCCTTCCAAGCCCGTCTGAATGACGAGTTTGAGGCAGGTAAGGAATATAAGCCTAACAAAGCGGATTGGCTTGATGGCCGTTGGAGTCATCTCAACCGCGAGGGCGAGGATTACCAACGCGGTGAGACAGCAATCAAGCCCAAGACGATGAAAGAGATCGGCAAGGCCTTGGTGACCGCGCCCCAGAACTTCGTGCTGCATAAGACTGTGGCGCGTCTTTTGGAAACGAAACAAGAGATGTTCGACACCGGCCAAGGGTTTGATTGGGCGACTGCCGAGGCTTTGGCCTTTGGCAGCTTGCTGACCGAAGGATATCCAGTTCGCCTTGCAGGCCAAGACAGCACCCGTGGCACATTCAGCCAGCGCCATTCGGGCCTGATCCATCAGGAGAGCGAGGAACGCTATTATCCTCTCAATAACATTCGTGAGGGCCAAGCGCGCTACGAGGTCATCGACTCGATGCTGTCCGAATATGCGGTGCTGGGCTTTGAATATGGCTACAGCCTTGCGGAACCGAATGCCTTGGTCATGTGGGAAGCGCAATTTGGTGATTTCGCCAATGGCGCACAAATCATGTTTGACCAATTCATCTCATCGGGCGAAAGCAAATGGTTGCGGATGTCTGGATTGGTGATGCTGTTGCCGCACGGGTTTGAGGGCCAAGGCCCCGAGCATTCCTCCGCGCGTCTTGAGCGGTTCTTGCAAATGTGCGGTCAAGATAACTGGATTGTGGCCAATTGCACCACACCGGCCAATTATTTCCATATCTTGCGCCGCCAGATCCATCGCAGCTTCCGTAAGCCATTGGTTCTGATGACGCCGAAATCCCTTTTGCGGCATAAAAAGGCCGTCTCACGGGCGGAGGAGTTCACAACAGGGTCTTCCTTCCACCGCGTGCTGTGGGATGATGCCCAATATGGCAGTTCGGATCTCAAGCTGAAATCAGACGATAAAATCCGCCGTGTCGTCATCAGTTCAGGCAAGGTCTATTATGACTTGCTTGAAGAGCGCGATGCGCGTGGTCTGGATGATGTCTATCTCTTGCGTCTTGAGCAATTCTATCCATTCCCTGCGATGTCGCTGATGAAGGAATTGGAGCGCTTTAAGACCGCAGAGATTGTCTGGTGTCAGGAAGAGCCGAAAAACCAAGGGGCTTGGACATTCGTTGAACCAAATCTTGAATGGGTTCTGACACGGATTGGGGCAACCCATAGCCGCGCCACTTATTCAGGCCGCGCTGCTTCGGCTTCGCCTGCGACTGGCCTAGCCTCACAACATAAAGCACAGCAAACCGCGCTCATCAACGAAGCGCTGACGATCGAAGGGTAAAGACAATGGCGACAGAAGTCCGCGTGCCCACTTTGGGCGAATCCGTGACCGAGGCCACCGTGGCAACTTGGTTCAAAAAACCAGGGGATACAGTCGCGCAGGATGAGATGCTGTGCGAATTGGAAACCGATAAAGTGACTGTTGAAGTTCCTGCCCCCGCCGCAGGCACATTGGGCGAGATCGTTGCGGGCGAGGGCGAGACGGTTGGCGTTGATGCCTTGCTCGCCACAATTGCGGCCTCGGGTGCAGGCACCACTGCTGCGGCCCCTGCCGCAAAGCCAGCGGCCGCTGCGTCTTCGGGTGCATCGGTCGATATTATGGTTCCCGCGTTGGGCGAGTCTGTGACCGAAGCCACTATCGCCACATGGTTCAAACAGGTCGGCGATACGGTCGCGCAAGACGAGATGCTGTGTGAATTGGAAACGGACAAAGTGTCGGTCGAGGTTCCCGCCCCCGCTGCAGGTGTTTTGGCGCGCATTGATGCGGCCGAAGGTGCGACCGTAAATGCAGGCGGGCAGCTTGGTGTCATTTCCACCGTTGGCGCGGCTGTCGCCGCCCCTGCCGCAGCACCCGCTGCGGCCCCTGCTGCCGCTGCACCGACAAGCAGCGGTCGGGATGTAGAAGATGCCCCATCAGCCAAGAAGCTGATGGCGGAAAAAGGCATTGACCCCGCGGCTGTTCAAGGCTCGGGCAAGGATGGACGCATCATGAAAGAAGATGTTTTGAAGGCCGCAATTGCCCCCGCTGCAGCGCCTGCTGCTGCCCCTGCCGCCGCTCCGCGTGCGCCTGTCGCCGCCGAGGATGCTGCCCGCGAAGAACGGGTCAAAATGACCCGTCTGCGCCAGACGATTGCAAAGCGTCTGAAAGATGCGCAAAACACCGCAGCGATCCTGACCACCTATAACGAGGTGGACATGACCGAGGTGATGGCCCTGCGCAACGCCTATAAAGACGAGTTCGAAAAGAAGCACGGCGCGCGTTTGGGCTTTATGTCCTTCTTCACCAAGGCCTGTATCCACGCCTTGAAAGAGGTGCCTGAGGTGAACGCTGAAATCGATGGCACCGACATCGTCTACAAAAACTTTGTACATATGGGCATCGCGGCAGGCACGCCACAGGGTCTGGTTGTGCCAGTGATCCGTAACGCCGATCAGATGTCTTTTGCCGAAATCGAAAAGGCGATTGCCGAAAAGGGCAAGCGCGCGCGCGATGGCAAGCTGTCTATGGCCGAGATGCAGGGCGGCACGTTCACCATTTCGAATGGTGGGGTTTACGGCTCGCTCATGTCCTCGCCGATTTTGAACCCGCCACAATCGGGTATTTTGGGGATGCATAAAATCCAAGACCGCCCCATGGTCATCAATGGCGAGATCAAAATCCGCCCAATGATGTATCTGGCGTTGTCCTATGACCACCGCATTGTCGATGGTAAAGGCGCGGTGACCTTCCTTGTCCGCGTCAAGGATGCACTGGAAGACCCACGCCGTTTGTTGATGGATCTCTGATCCCCACAAACGACTGAGAACACGACCGCGAAACGCCCCCGTTCTGGCTGCATTGGATGGGGGCTTTTTGCTGCCTAATACCCTGCCGCGCGATCCACCAGATGCAAGAGGGTCTCGCCCGCCTCACCACGGCGGATATTCTCGGCAATGGTTTCCGATGCCGTCTCGGCCCTTGTGGCAGAGGCGATATGCGGGGTTACAGTGACCCGTGGATGGCGCCAATAGGGATGTGAGGCAGGCAGGGGTTCGATGGTGAAAACATCCAAAGTGGCCGCTGCGATCTTGCCTGTATCAAGGGCGGCCAAAAGCGCGGCATCCTCGATCAAACTGCCGCGCCCAGGGTTGATGATCTTGGCCCCATGGGGCAGGGCGGCGAGGGTGGTTTGATTGATCAGCCCGCGCGTGGCGGCGGTGTCGGGCAGAAGTGTTACCAAAATCTCGGCATGGCGCATTGCATCGAAAAGCCCGTCTTCACCATGATAGCACGCGATGCCTTCGATTGATTTGGGGCTTCGCGACCAGCCTGCGACATCAAAGCCAATCCGCGCAAGGCTTTGCGCTGCAGCCGCGCCCAATACACCAAGACCCAAGATGGTCACCTTGCGATCCCGCGCCAAGGGTGGCACCAAATTGGGGCGCCAGACCCCATCTTGCCCTGCAAGGAAATCGTCAATCATGAGGTGATAACGCAGCACATGACCCATGACGAATTCGAGCATACCTTGCGTTAGGCCATAATCGACCATGCGGGCAAGCGGCATGGTGATTGTTTCATTGCCGACAATATCCTCAACCCCTGCCCAAAGGCTAAGCACGGCCTTTGCGCGGGTGAAGGGGGTAAAATCCTGTAGCCCCGAATTGGGGGCGTAGATGATATAATCCACCTCAGCTGGGTCAGCTTCAGTGGTTAGGCCCGTGGTATCAACCCCTGCCTTCTGCAACGCCATGCGCAGTGCGGGTTCATATTCCGCCCATTTTTCAGATTTTGCAGCGAAAAGGATGGTGGGGGATGGCATGGCCTGCTCCTGAAATATGAGATGCGATTAGGGCTATCAGAGGGCGCAGGGCGGGAAAACCCGCCAATTTCACTTTAGCGTGGACGATGGATATGGGCCGATTGCACCAAACCAAACGCTGCTAAAAGCACCATCATTGCTGAGCCGCCATAAGAGACGAGCGGCAAAGGCACGCCCACCACGGGGGCCAACCCCATGACCATTGCCATATTGATCGCGAAGTAGAGGAAAAAGGTTGCTGCAATCCCAATGCTAAGCAGCGAGGCAAAGCGATCTTTGGTGGAAAGGGCCGTCCAAATACACAAGGCTACAATCAGTAGATAGATAAACAGGAGGGAGGATGCACCGATAAAGCCAAATTCCTCAGCCAAGGTCGTGAAGATGAAATCGGTGTGTTTTTCGGGCAAAAAGTTTAAGCGGCTTTGCGTGCCTTCCATAAATCCCCGTCCAGAAAACCCGCCCGATCCAAGCGCGATCTGACTTTGGGTGATGTGGTATCCGGCGCCAAGCGGGTCTTGGGTTGGATCGAGGAAGGTGTCGATGCGGCGGAATTGGTAATCTTTGATCAATTGCCATGATGTGCCGCGTGATGCGAACACAGCAAAGACCGCGCCCACGCCCGCCGCAATCAACCCGCCAAAATAGGCCCAGTGAACGCCTGCGGCAAAAACCACCGCGCCACCGCCCAAAAGCAGCAGGAGGGCTGTGCCCAAATCGGGCTGCTTGAGGGTCAAAAACACAGGCACCAAGATCAAGAGCAGGGGCGGCAGGATATAGAGCGGATGCGATTTCTTCGTGGTATCGAGGCGCGCATAATAGGCGGCCAAGACCATCACGATGGTGATTTTTGCCAATTCGGAGGGCTGCAAGCGGAACCCACCAAGGTCAATCCATCGTTGTGCGCCCATACCGACCGTGCCGAAAAACTCGACCACGAGCAGCAACACAAGCGAGAACGCATAGCCCAACCATGACACCATCCGCCAAAAGGCAATTGGGATCAGCGCGATGATGAACATTGCGGCCATGCCGAGCGCGAAACGCTGCACTTGCGGAATGACCCAAGGTCGTGTTGAGCCCCCCGCAACCGAATAAAGCATCATAAACCCGATGCAGGCTACAAGGGTCAGAAGTAACACAAGCGGCCAGTTGAAATACAGAACCTTGCGCCACCCGCTTGGCATCGTATTGATCTGGTAGAGTGAAAAACTCATGCGCGGCTTGTCCCTGTGGTGCCAGATGTTGGGGCATCTGGACTGCCGCGCCGCGGCAAAAGGGTCATGGCGGCATGGCGCTCCTGCACTGCCGCGCGCTGGTTTGCGGGATAGGCGTCCAACGGGGGCAGATCATCAAACATCGCATAAAGCAAAATGTCGCGCGCAAGGGGCGCTGCTGCCGCCGACCCACCGCCGCCATGTTCCACGATCAGGGCAATGGCATAGCGTGGTGCATGTGCGGGGGCATAGCCCACAAAAAGGGCATGATCGCGCCGCTCCCACGGCAGGTCTTCATTGCGGATCACGCCTGCGGCCCGCTCGGCGGCGGTGATATTGCGCACTTGGCTTGTGCCTGTTTTGCCCGCAATCAAATAGTCCTGCAAAACAGTGCGGCTGCCTAAGGCTGTGCCGCGCGACCCATTGGAGACTTCAAACATCCCATCGCGAATTTTTGCCAGATTGGCAGGATTTACATCCAAAGGCATGATGGCAGGGTAATCAGGTTCCACCCCGTCTACGCTGCGAATAAGGCGCGGATTAAGGTTTAGGCCAGAGGCAAGGCGCGCGGTCATCACAGCCAGTTGCAACGGTGAATTAAGAACAAAGCCCTGACCGATTGACGCGTTGAGCGTGTCGCCCATCACCCATGGCTCGCCACGGTTGGATAATTTCCAATCCATCGTGGGTGCAATGCCCGTTGCCACGCCTGAAAGAGGCACATCATGGCGCACGCCGCAGCCCAGCCGTTCGGCCATGGCTGAGATGGCATCAATGCCCACGCGTTGCGCAAGATCGTAATAATAGACGTCACAGCTTTGCGCGATGCTTTGCACCATATCCATCCGACCATGGCCGCCCCGCTTCCAGCAATGAAAGCGCCGATTGCCCAACTGTAGGGATCCACTACAAAACACAGTGTCGGACGGATCAATTAGCCCTGCCTCTAGCGCGGCCAAGGCCACGACCATTTTATAGGTCGATCCGGGCGGGTAGAGGCCCTGCGTGGCTTTATTGGCCAAGGGGCGGTAGGGGTCGGTGTTGAGCGTTTCCCAGATGGACGATGGGATGCCGCGCACAAAGAGGTTCGGATCATAGGTGGGCGCTGAGGCCAAGGCGAGAATGTCGCCATTTTGGGTGTCGATCACCACAGCGCCCGCGCTTTCGCCTTCAAGCCGCGCTTCGGCATAGTTTTGGAGATAGGCATCAACTGTCAGTCGCACATCCGCACCAGGTTGGGCCTCACTGCGGTCAAGCTCGCGCATCACGCGACCTGCGGCGTTCACCTCGACCCGCTTGCTGCCTGCGCGCCCGCGCAAGACATCCTCAAGCCGCGCTTCGACATTGTAGCGCCCGACTTGGAAATCGGGGATTTGCAGCACGGGATCCGTGTCCCCTGTCGTCTCAAGATAATAGTCCGAGACAGGCCCCACATAGCCCACAACGTGAGAGAAATCTGCCCCAAGCGGATAATCCCGCGACAATCCCACATCAGGCGTGATCCCTGGAAGTGCGGGGGCATTGACCGAAACCAGAGAGAACTCCTCCCATGATAGACGATCTGCGATGGTGACAGGCACGAAGGGCGGGCGGGACATCATCTCGTCACGTGCCCGATCTAGTTTCGCGCGGTCGATATTCACAATGCGGCTCAAGCGCGACAGCACCAAATCCACATCCCCCGCATCCTCGCGCACCATCGTGATGCGGTAATTGGGCGAGTTGTCGGCCAGAACTGTGCCATGGCGGTCATAGATCACCCCACGCGCAGGGGGCAATAGGCGGAGGTTGATCCGATTTTCTTCGGCCAAAAGCCGAAAATCATCAGCCCGCTCAAGTTGCAAATAACGCATGCGCCCTGCCAGCACGAGGCAGGTGGTGCTCATAAGCCCACCCAAAACCAACGCGCGGCGGGACATTTGCGCGTTATTATCTTGGTTTTTGCGTTTCTGACTGCGGGCCATGGTTAAACATTGTCTGGGTCTGCGGCGGATAGTTTATCCAAACCAAGCAAATATTTCGAGATCACAACCAGCGCGGGGTAAGCTGCGATGGTCACAATCGCGTGCAAGGCCACCTCGCCAAAGGGGGGCTGATCCGCCAAAAGCAATGTCAAAAGCACCCGCTCGGCCAAAGTAACAGACAAGATCACGGCGATCACAGTGCCGAACTCGCTGAGAAACGTCATGTTTTCGATTTGCGGTTGGCGTTTGCGCAGACTTTCGGTGGCTAAGACTATCAGCAGCGCACCCAAGCCGACAGGCGCGTGGGTCAAAAAGTCTGAGATCAAGAAAACGATGGCAATAGCCCCAAGCGGGACAACATTGGGATGCCTGAGCAGCCAAGCAAGGGTTAGCGCCGTGATCAAGTCGGGGCTTGGCAGACTACCTTCGTCAAAACCTAAAGGCAGGATTTGCCAAAGAAGGATGAACAGGCAGAGCGCCAGATAATAAGCGCGATAAATCCATATGCGGAGGGTCAAAGGGTCGGTCATGTGCCATCCCCCTCCGTGTCTTGTGCTGCGGCGGTTTCTGGCACGGGGTCGGCTTCGATCTGATCCCCTGTTCCCCCATTTTCGGGCAAGGGCGGGCCGATCAATGTGTCGCTGTCATTGAGCGGCACAACATCAGGGTTGCGCATGACCCGTAGGAAATTCAGCCGACCAAAATCAGCAGCAAGCCGTGCGCGCAGGTCGCGTTCTGGGTCAACGACCACTTGGCCAACCAACAGCCCCGCAGGGTATAATCCGTCCGCGCCCGATGTCACGATACGATCCCCTGCGGCGATGTCTTCGGGGGTTTCGATGAAATCAATAAGCGGGGCGGCGCTGTTGTCGCCTGTCAGCAAGGCCTGCTGCCCAGATGGTTGGATCAATACAGGCACGCGGCTGTTGCTATCGGTCAACAATAAAACGCGCGCTGTGCGTTCCCCAAGGCCCGCGATCCGTCCGACCAAGCCAAGCCCGTCCATAGCGGCCCATCCGTCTTCCACCCCATCGCGCGCGCCCACATTCAGCAGAACTGAGCGGCGGAACGGCGATCCGCTATCAGCCAAAACAATCCCTGAAATCCAAGTCAGCGATGGGTCAGGCTGAACGCGGTTCAAATCCAAGAGGCGGGCATTTTCTTGTTCAAGCTGAATCGCCGCCTCGCGCCATGCGCGCATCTGTTGCAACTCGCGGCGCAGCTGTTCGTTCTGTTCGTAGAGGCGCGCGTAAGATTGGAAATCATCGACCATCCGCGCAAGCCCAGTAACGGGTGCCATAGCCCATTCCATGTTGGGAACGATGCGATCTACCACAGCGGCGCGGATGCGTTCTGCGCGCGGGTTGTCAACGCGCCACAGCAAGATGAACCCGAAAAGGACGATGATCAGAATGACCACCAAAAGGCGGCGTGTTGGATTGGCGAGATTTTCCTCGTGTCTATCCCGTGCCATATCCGCATAACCTTGTCATCTCGCCTCAGCCTCTCTGCCCGTAGACAGGAGACTGACCCAATCACGACTCGTAATCAATGGCGTGGCGGAGTTGCTTTTCATATTCAAGCGCCTTGCCCGTGCCAAGTGCGACGCAATTGAGGCTTTCATCCGCAACGGAAATGGCGAGGCCAGTCTGTTCACGCAGCGCCAGATCAAGTTCGCCCAAGAGTGCACCGCCACCTGTCAGCATAACCCCGCGATCTACGATATCAGCCGCCAAATCTGGTGGTGTCGCTTCAAGCGCGCTCATCACCGCCTCGCAAATCTGTTGCACAGGTTCAGACAGCGCCTCGGCCACATGGGCTTGGTTCAGTTCAATCTCTTTTGGAACCCCGTTTAAAAGGTCACGGCCACGGATTGCCATAACTTGCCCTTTGCCATCACGCGGCATGATTGCGGTGCCGATGGTTGTTTTGATCCGCTCAGCCGTGCTTTCCCCAACAAGCAAGTTATGCTGACGGCGCAGATAGGAGATGATTGCCTCATCCATGCGGTCGCCGCCGACCCGAACAGAGCGGGCATAGACCACATCTGCAAGTGACAAGACCGCCACCTCTGTGGTGCCGCCGCCAATATCAACAACCATGTTGCCCGTTGGGTCTGTGATGGGCATCCCTGCGCCAATGGCGGCTGCGATGGGTTCTGAGATCAGGCCCGCCTTGCGCGCGCCTGCGCCCAACACGGACTGACGAATTGCGCGCTTTTCAACGGGGGTGGCCCCGTGCGGCACGCAAACGATAATCTTTGGCTTAGTGAAAGTTGTGCTTTTATGCACTTTGCGAATGAAATGTTTGATCATTTCTTCCGCAACATCGAAATCTGCAATCACCCCATCCCGCATCGGACGGATCGCCTGAATGGAACCAGGGGTGCGGCCCAGCATCAGCTTGGCATCCTCGCCAAAGGCCAGTGCCTTTTTCACGCCGTCCTTGACCTGATAAGCCACCACGGAGGGTTCGTTAAGAACAACACCCTTGCCACGCACATAGACCAGCGTGTTTGCGGTGCCCAAATCAATCGCCATATCGGCAGTGAATAGTCGTCCAAGTCCAAAGGCCATAATGTGGCGATCCCAAATAGTCATCCTACGCAGCCGAGGTTGACCCGTTAGCAGCCGATCATCCTCTGAACCGCATATAGGCAAAGGCCCATGGTAAGGTAAAGAACAATAAGGGCGTTTTTACCAAACCGCCGATGGTTGTAGCAAAAATCCGCCCCAAATGTGGGGCGGATTTTAGGATTGGCTTAGTTTGCGTCCCGATAGGAAACCTCCTTGCGGTCGCCGCCCGCTTTCCCACGCCGCAGGATCAGACGATTGAGCGCGTTGATATAGGCCTTCACGCTTGCCACAACGGTATCGGTATCTGCTGATTGCGCGGTTGCAATGCGTCCCTCTTCTTCCATCCGCACCGAGACGGTGGCTTGCGCATCGGTGCCTTCGGTCACCGCATGCACTTGGTAAAGTTGCAAACGGGCCGAATGTGGGAAGGCTTGTTTGACGGCATTAAAGGCGGCATCCACAGGGCCATCACCCGTTGCCACAACAGTTTTTTCTTCATCTCCCACACGGATCACCAGATCCGCATTCTGGGGGGCTTCGGTGCCGCAGATGACACGCAGGAATTTCAGTTCCAGATGGTCAGAGGCATCAATGGCGCCTGCATCTGTCACCAAGGCGATGATATCATCGTCAAACACTTCTTTCTTGCGGTCTGCCAATGCTTTGAAGCGCACGAATACATCGTTGAGCTGATTATCGGCCAATTCAAAGCCCAAATCCCTGAGCTTTGCGCGCAAGGCCGCGCGACCAGAGTGCTTGCCCAGTGGCAGCGATGTCCCAGAGAGGCCGATATCCTCGGGGCGCATGATTTCGAACGTATCGGCCGATTTCAGCATTCCATCTTGGTGGATGCCCGATTCATGCGCAAAGGCATTTTTACCGACAATCGCCTTGTTGAACTGCACAGCAAACCCTGAAACTGTGCTAACGCGGCGCGAGATGTGCATGATTTTCTTAGCATCCACGCGGGTGTGATAGGGCATGATGTCATTGCGCACGCGCATGGCCATCACGACCTCCTCAAGGGCGGTGTTTCCTGCCCGCTCACCCAAGCCGTTGATGGTGCATTCAATCTGACGCGCCCCGCCTTCTACTGCGGCCAAGGCATTGGCGGTCGCCATGCCGAGGTCATTGTGACAATGGGTGGCGAAGATGACATCCTCTGCGCCAGGCACATCCGCGATAAGGCGTTCAATCAGGCGCGCGCTCTCGCGGGGGGCTGTGTAGCCGACTGTGTCGGGGATGTTGATGGTGGTCGCGCCTGCCTTGATGGCAATTTCTACAACGCGCTTGAGATAATCCCATTCGGTGCGGGTGGCGTCCATCGGCGACCATTGGATATTGTCGCAAAGATTGCGCGCATGGCTGACCGTCTCGTGGATGCGCTCGGCCATTTGATCCATCGAGAGGTTCGGGATCGCGCGGTGTTGGGGCGAGGTGCCGATAAACGTGTGGATGCGCGGGCTTTTGGCGTGGCGAACCGCCTCCCAGCAGCGGTCAATGTCTTTGAAATTCGCACGCGCAAGGCCGCAGATCGTGGCATTTTGGGTTTGCTTGGCAATCTCGGAGACAGCCGCAAAATCACCTTCTGAGGCAATTGGAAAGCCAGCCTCGATGATATCAACACCCATCTCGTCAAGAAGGGCTGCGATCTCGAGCTTTTCAGCATGGCTCATGGTCGCGCCTGGGCTTTGTTCGCCATCGCGCAATGTCGTGTCAAAAATCAAGACGCGGTTTTTATCGTTCGTCATTGGGTTCTCTCCCCAGCCAGTCTTTTGCGGCCCTGTGCATCTGCAAAGCGGCCTTGTCAATCAATGATGCTTTGTTTTGGTGAAGCTTTCGGCGCTAAATCCCCCCTGAGCGGTCGCGCCGACTGGCACGCTCAGAGGCGGCTAAGAAGAAGCGCTAGCAATGCGTTTAGGCCGCCTGCTGGGCGGCTGTGCATCGCTGTCATATGTATCGCAGTCTTGGTCATGATGCGCCGACTATGCCGCGCAAGATCAGGGATGAAAACCCCCTTTTTCACCCCAATGTCAAACTTGCCCCGCCTGCGCCGCCCCCTACATCACGCCCTATGACAGAGAATAGATTTCAGCGCGTTCTCATTGTGGGCGCATCAGGTGGCATCGGGCGCGCATTGGTTGCCCATTATCGCGAAAGTGGTGCTGAGGTGTCTAGCCTGTCGCGCCGCGAGGACGGCTTTGATCTGACCGCGCCTGCCACAGTCGAGGCCCATTTAGCGGCACAAACTGGCCCATTTGATTTGGTCGTTGTCGCCACAGGGGCGCTTGAGATTGACGGCAAAGGCCCTGAGAAATCTTTAAGCCACGTCAATGCAGACGCGCTTGCGCGGCAATTTGCCATCAACGCCATTGGCCCCGCTTTGATCTTGCGCCATGTGCCGCGCTTGATGGATCAGCAGGGCGCGGGCGTCTGTGCCGTCTTGTCCGCGCGGGTGGGATCGATCGGGGATAACCGCGCCGGCGGGTGGTATGGCTATCGGGCGGCAAAGGCTGCGGTCAATCAGATCGTGCGGACAGGGGCGATTGAATTGGCGCGCAGTCACAAAGGCGCGGCCTTGATTGCCCTACATCCTGGCACAGTGCGCACAAAATTCACCGAAAACTATCTTGGGCGCCATCCTGCCGTTGCGCCCGAGGAGGCCGCCGCGAATATCGCGCGTGTTTTGGCAGGGATCGGCCCCGCGCAAACAGGCCAGTTTTTCGATTGGAAAGGCGAGCCTGTGCCATGGTGAATTCCCCGCCCCGCTTGATCCTGATTTTAGGGGATCAATTAAGTCCCGCTATCGTGGCGTTGCGCGAAGCAGATAAATCCCGCGACATCGTGGTCATGGCTGAAGTGTGGGATGAAGCGAGCTATGTGCCGCATCATCCCAAAAAAATTGCCTTGATCTTTGCAGCAATGCGCAAATTCGCGCAAGAATTGCGGAATGATGGCTGGTCTGTCGCATACACCCGCCTTGACGATGCGCAAAATGCGCAATCCTTGGTGGGTGAAGTCATCCGCCGCGCTGCTGAAACCGGCGCACAAGAGGCGATTGCCACAGCCCCTGCCGAATGGCGCGTGATTGCCGCCTTGGAGGATTGCCCAATCCCCGTTCATCAATTTCCTGATGATCGTTTTTTGTGTCATACCTCAGAATTCGCCGATTGGGCCGAAGGGCGTAAAGAATTGCGAATGGAGTTTTTTTACCGCGAAATGCGCCGCAAAACAGGGATTTTGATGGCGGGTGATTACCCTGAAGGGGGAAAATGGAACTTCGACCATGACAATCGCGAACCGCCAAAGGAGGGGCTGTCCAATCGTATGCCCCCACAATTTGAACCAGATGAAACCGTCCTTGAGGTGCTTGATCTGGTTGAGTTGCGATTTGGCGCACATTTTGGCCGCTTGCGCCCCTTTTGGTTTGCGACAACCCGCGCCGAGGCTTTGGTCGCGTTAGAAGATTTCATCCAGAACCGCCTCCCTGATTTTGGGCGGTATCAAGATGCAATGGTGCAGGGCGAGGCGTTTCTGAACCATTCGATCTTGTCGATGTATTTGAACATTGGGCTGTTGAATTGGCGCGAGATTTGTGAGGCGGCTGAGGCAGCCTACCGCAAAGGAACGGCGCCCCTAAATTCGGTCGAGGGGTTCATTCGCCAGATCATTGGTTGGCGTGAATATATTCGCGGCATTTATTTCCGTGAGGGGCCAGATTACACATCGCGCAACGCGCTTGGGCATAGCCGTAGCTTGCCTGCGTTGTACTGGTCGGGCGATACGGACATGGCCTGTCTGCGGGATGCGATCCTGCAAACGCGTGACCATGCCTATTCGCACCACATCCAACGCTTGATGGTGACAGGGAATTTTGCGCTTCTTGCGGGGGTTGATCCCAAAGAGGTGCATGAATGGTATCTGGCGGTTTATGCCGATGCCTTTGAATGGGTCGAAGCTCCCAATGTGATTGGGATGAGCCAATTCGCCGATGGCGGCATTGTGGCCTCAAAACCATATGTCTCGGGCGGCAATTATATCCATAAGATGTCAAATCATTGTGGGCGTTGCGCTTATAAGGTGAAAGAAAAAATTGGGGCGCAAGCCTGCCCCTTTAATGCGTTATATTGGCATTTCTTGATCCGAAACAAAGAAAAATTCGCAAAAAATCCGCGTATGGCGCAAATGTATCGCGTTTGGGCCAAGATGGATGCCGATACACGCGCCGCAACCCTTGAGACAGCCGAGGCCAATTTGGCGCGGCTTGATCAATTGTGAGGATCATTTTGGGGCTTCCCAAACCCGTGGGATTTTGCACATAGCTTAATGGTGCCTCCTGCCGATCATTGGGATCGGGGCAGGGTGGTGCGATGGGTTTCTGACATGATGGATGTTTACGCTGCCCCCGCGGCATTCACCGAGGCTGAATGTCTGCGTATTTTGGATCAGATCGCGCCTGCCCCTACCCGCGATGCGAAACTGGTGGGACTAGCGCAGCACCATAATGTGCGCCGTGCGGATCTGGTTTGGTTGGACGAGGTCGAGGGATGCGAATGGGTGACCGAGCGCGCGATTGATCTTGTGCGCGTGGCCAATCGTGAGATGTTTGATTTCGACATCACCGATTTTTCCGAAAGCCCACAGGTTGCCCGATATGACAGCAGCCGCGAAGGTCATTTTGATTGGCATTCCGATATTGGGGATGGCCGATTGGCCGCGCGGCGCAAATTAACCATTGTCATCCAACTTGATGCAGGGGTGGGATATCAGGGCGGGGATTTGCAGATCATGCCAAGCAACCACACTGTGACTGCCGCACGCGGGCGTGGGGATGCGGTGATGTTTCCGTCTTTCATGTTGCATCGGGTGACGCCCGTCACCAAAGGCACGCGCCATTCGCTGACCTTGTGGTGTCACGGCCCAAGCTTTCGCTAATGGGATTTCGCAACATCTCACCCGCAGCGATATGGACAAATCTGATGGGCTGTGAAACACGGGGCGCTTGAAACACAGGAGATTTCGAGCATGACAACAGTCACCCGTTTTGCGCCGTCCCCAACTGGCTATTTGCACGTTGGCAACCTGCGCACGGCTTTGTTCAATCACCTGATTGCGCGGCGCACAGGCGGCAAATTTATCTTGCGCCTTGATGATACGGATCCCGAACGCTCAAAGCAGGAATATGCGGATGCGATCCGCGAAGATTTGGAGTGGCTGGGCCTGACTTGGGATCAGGAGGAGCGCCAATCGGCGCGGCTTGATCGATACGAGGCCGCCGCCCAAGACTTGCGCGACAAAGGACGATTTTACGAGGCGTTTGAAACGCCCACAGAACTCGACCTTAAGCGCAAAAAACAACTGAATATGGGGCAGCCGCCCGTCTATGATCGCGCTGCGCTTAAATTGAGCGAGACCGAGCGCGATGCATTGCGCGCGGAGCGTGGTATGGGCGTTTGGCGGTTCTTGTTGGATCAAGAACGGATCGAGTGGACGGATGGCATTTTGGGCGATTTGTCGATTGACGCGGCCAGCCTGTCTGACCCTGTTTTGATCCGTCAAGATGGGCAGTTTTTGTATACATTGGCCTCGGTGGTTGATGACACAGATATGGGCATCACCCATGTTGTGCGCGGGTCGGATCACGTGACCAACACAGCGACACAAATCCAGATTATGGCTGCCCTTGGCTTTGCTGCGCCTAACTTCGCGCATCATTCACTTTTGACAGGCCCGCAGGGTGAGGCGTTATCGAAACGACTTGGCACTTTGGCCTTGCGCGATTTGCGCGCAGCAGGGGTGCATCCTATGGCGTTGTTGTCGTTGATGGCGCGGCTTGGATCCTCCCAACCTGTTGAGATTGCAAGCAGTCTTGATGAGTTGGCTGCTGGATTTGATTTGGCGCATTTTGGCGCGGCCCCGACAAAATTTGATGTTGATGATTTATATCCGCTGACCGCACGCATTCTGGCAGCGCAAGATTTAAGCGTGGTGGCAGATGCGGTGCGGGCTGCGGGGGTGCCAGATGATCTCGCACCCCTATTCTGGCAGGTGACGCGTGAAAACATCACCACGCTGCATGATCTGGCGGGGTGGTGGCAGCTGTGCCGTGATGGTGCGGCCCCATTGGTAGACGCAGAGGATCAAGCATTCATTGCCGAGGCCCTCGCCCTGCTGCCTGAGCCACCTTACGGGCCAGAGGCATGGTCGAACTGGACGAACGCGGTGAAAGACGCCACGGGACGCAAGGGGAAATCCCTTTTCATGCCGCTGCGCAAAGCTGTGACAGGGCGTGAGCGCGGGCCTGAAATGGCCGATCTTTTGCAGTTGTTGCAAAACAAGCCCACGCTGTAAGCGCCTGTTGAAAGCACTGCCTTTTTCATGCCACCCTAATCACCATTGGGGTGGCAAATAGAAAGGTTCAGGTTCTCGTGAACGCGCAAGCCGCAAAACCGCCAAAATTCCCCGAGATTTGCCAGACGGGTTATGCTGGACTGGTTGTGCGCTTTGGCGATCAATTGAGCGAAGCAGGCAATCGCGCAAGCCTTGCCTTCGCTGCTGAGGTGACTGCCGCAGGTCTGGCGGGGGTTTTGGAAGTCTCAACCGCCCTGCAATCTGTCCTTTTGCGGTATGACCCGCTGCTTGTATCCCCTGAAGCACTCCGCGAGGATCTCGCGGCGGTTCTTAAGCAGCGCGATTGGTATGCTGCATCCCTGCCTCAGGGGCGCGCGCGTTGGGAGGTGCCTGCCTGTTTTGGCGGTGCATATGGCCCAGAATTCGAACAGGCTTGTTCGCTCGCAGGTGTCAGTCAGGCTGAGGCGGTTGCAGAATTGTGTGCAACCCCGCTTCGGGTTCAGGCAATCGGGTTTGCGCCGTCACAGCCCTATTTGGGAGAGTTGCCACCCAATTGGGACTTCCCAAGACAGGCAACCCTAAATCCGCAGGTGCCAAAAGGGGCGTTGGTTGCAGCAATTCGCCAGATTGTTCTGTTTTCCGTACCATCGCCAACGGGCTGGCTGCATATTGGTCAAACGGGCCTCAGCCTGTTTAACCCCGCGCGTGACCCCGCCTTCATGTTGCGGGCGGGAGACGAAATTGCACTTCGGCCTGTTTCTGAGGCGGAATTTGAGACGTCATGTGCCGCCGCGCCATATGGCGGTGCTGTACGGCGGGCTCTGCCATGACGGCAACTTTTCTTTTTCACCAAGCAGGGCCTGCCGTGACTGTGCAGGATTTGGGGTGGCACGGCTATGTCGCCCAAGGTGTGTCGCGCGGCGGGGCGATAGATATAGCAGCGATGGCAGAGGGCGCGGCCTTGTTAGGGCAATCGCCCAACTTTGCAGCGTTAGAGATGGCAGGGTTCGGCGGTGTCTTTAGCGCCACCCGCGACTGCGTCATCGCGCTGACGGGGGCCGAGATGCGCGCGGATTTGGACGGGCGTGCTTTGGCATGGAACGCAACCCATGCTGTGCCTGCGGGCGCGAAACTGAAGATCGGGCCTGTCATGCGCGGAGTTTATGGGTATCTGCATATATCAGGCGGATTTGAGCCACCATTGATCTTGCAGGGGCGCGGAACGCATTTGGCCGCAGGCCTGCGCGCGGCAATTTGCGCGGGGGCGGAACTGCCCTTTGGCGCATCCTCCGCGACCCGAGCAGGCCTGTCCCTAAATGTGGCAGATCGCAGTGCGGGCGGTGTCATTCGCATTTTGCCGACCCTACAAAGTGATATGTTCGGAGCTGATCTGTTAGCGGCGTTTCAAAATACAAGTTTCACGCGCGACCCGCGCAGCAATCGGATGGGGGTGCGCTTGGCCGCGCCCGATGCGCCCAATTTCGCACCTGAGGCCGCGCGCAATATCCTTTCTGATATTGTGATGGAGGGGGATATCCAGATCACAGGCGATGGAACACCTTATGTTTTGATGGCCGAAAGCCAGACGACAGGGGGCTATCCACGGATCGCGCAGGTTCTGCCTTGTGATTTGCCGCGTTTGGCGCAACTCTCAAGCGGGGCCGAGGTCAGGTTTCAGATGATCAGCCACGGCGAGGCGGTAGAGATTGAGCGCACCGCACAGGCTGCGCGCGCGCAACTTGGGGCCATGTGTAAGCCAGTTTTGCGTGACCCGCGCGAGGCAGGTGATCTTCTGGCAATGCAATTGATCAGCGGTGTCACCGCTGGGGAGGACGAGGGATGAAGGTCGATCTCAATGCCGATTTAGGCGAAGGTTTTGGCCCTTGGCCAATGGGGGCTGATACGGCGATGATGGATGTGATTTCATCGGCCAATATCGCCTGCGGCTTTCACGCGGGCGATCCCGATCAAATGCTAAAATCCATGGCAGCTGCAGTGGCGCGTGGCGTGGGCTTAGGCGCGCATCCGGGGTTTCCTGATTTGCAAGGGTTTGGACGGCGCCCGATGCAGATGAGCCATGCAGAGGTGGCCAATATGGTAACCTATCAAACAGGCGCTGCCATGGCGATGGCGCGCGCGGCGGGGGGGCGCTTGCGCCATGTCAAATTGCATGGGGCCTTGGCCAACATGGCGGCTGATGATGCGGCCCTTGCACGCGCCGCCTATGAAGGGGCGTTGCGGGCGGATCCTGACCTGATCGTTATGGTGATTGCTGGCACAGATCAGGAAGAAGCTGCCCTTGCCATCGGTGTCCCAATCGCGCGCGAGATTTTTGCGGATCGGGCCTATTTGCCAAATGCCCGCCTGCAAGATCGCAACATTGCAGGCGCGGTGATCCATGATCCAGAGCAGGTCGCGACACGCATTTTGGCGATGTTGCAGGAGGCCGCGATTATTGCCGAGGATGGAACCCGCATCCCCACACAAATTGATACAATCTGCCTGCATGGGGATACGCCGCAGGCGGTTGAGATTGCCCGTAATTTGCGCACGCGCCTTGAGGCGGAGAATATCCAAATCGCGCAATTTTAATTGTTTCTGCGAAGGTTCTGCCGTTTTTTGTGGCGCAATAGTCGTAAATGGTGCGATTATTCTTGATGCTCTGCGCGGCATTAATTATGATAGACCCATATACAGGGAGACATTGCGCCACTTGCGCAAGGCCGAAGGAGCAACCGCCCCGGTAAACTCTCAGGCAAAAGAACCTGTATGTGCGAAAACTCTGGAGAGTGATGCGGTGTTGCGCATCCGCCGAAGGGATAACGATCTCAGGCGAAAGGACAGAGGGGGCATCGACAGCCGATTTTTCGGCGTAACCGATTCCGAGTACATCTCGGGGTGTTGGAGGGTTGATGACCGCGGGGCTTTTGGAACTGCCACTTAAGGGGCTTCACGCAGAACTAGGCGGAAAATTCGTGCCTTTTGCGGGCTACTCTATGCCCGTGCAATATGCTGCGGGCGTGATGGCCGAACATCTTTGGACGCGCGAAAAGGCGGGACTGTTTGATGTCTCGCATATGGGGCAGGTGCGGCTGCCCTTAGATCAAGCTTCGGCACTTGAGCGGATCGCGCCCATTGAGGTTGAAGGCCTCGCAGAGGGTCGCCAGCGCTATGGTTTCCTCACCAATGAGGCGGGTGGTTTGGTCGATGATTTCATGATCGCGCGCTATGAAGATTGTTTCGTTATCGTGATCAATGCCGCCCGCCGCGCCGAGGATTTGGCACTGTTTGAGAAACATTTGAAGGGCTTTGAGGTCATCACTGACCGTGCCCTTTTGGCTTTGCAGGGGCCACTGGCCGAAAGCGCGCTTGCGCGTCTGCTGCCTGATGTAGCGACACTGCGCTTTATGGATGTGCGCAGATTGACATGGCAAGGTTCGGAGCTGTGGCTGAGCCGTTCTGGCTATACGGGCGAGGATGGGTTTGAGATTTCCGTGCCTGTGCCCGTCTGCAATGCCTTCGCCCGCGCTTTATTGGCGATGGATGAGGTTGCGCCCATTGGTTTGGGGGCGCGTGACAGTCTGCGGATGGAGGCGGGCCTGCCCTTATATGGCAACGATCTTTCCGAAACCATTTCCCCAGTTGAGGCAGGCTTGTCTTGGGGTATTTCCAAATCACGCCGCCCCGATGGGGCCAAGGCGGGCGGGTATTTGGGTGTTGGGGTAATTGCCTCTCATCTTGCGGGTGAAGCTGCGCGCAAACGGATCGGTCTTGTGCCAGAGGGGCGCGCGCCGATGCGCGGCGGTGTGCCCCTGTTTTTGTCAGAGACAAGCCAAACACAAATCGGCGAGATCACTTCGGGTGGGTTTAGCCCAAGCCTGGGTCACCCGATTGCGATGGCGCTGGTGCAATCTGACACGGATGCAGATGCGCCAATCTGGGGCGAATTGCGTGGCAAACGACATCCTATGCGGCAGGTTGATCTGCCATTTTTCAAAACATCCTACAAACGATAAGACAGGGAGACATCCAAATGCGTTTCACAGAAGAACATGAATGGTTGTTGGTCGATGGTGATCTGGTTGTGGTCGGCATCACCGAACACGCGGCCACTCAATTGGGTGATGTGGTTTTCGTAGAATTGCCAGAGCTTGAGACTGCAGCCGCGAAGGGTGATGAGGTTGTGGTTATTGAATCTGTCAAAGCGGCCTCTGATATCTTGGCCCCGCTGGATGGTGAGATTGTCGAGGTCAATGACGCCTTGGTTGATAACCCCTCTTTGGTCAATGACGATCCCACCGGTGAGGCGTGGTTCTTTAAGATGAAGGTAGACGATCTCTCTGCGGTCGATGCCTACATGACCGAGGATGAATACAAAGATTTCATTGGCGAATAAGCCCCCCGAGCAGGTGTGAGACATGACAAAGTGGATGCGTGAAACCTATGATCCGACCGATTTTGGCAATCGCCGCCATATCGGGCCTTCCCCTGCCGAAATGGCAGAGATGTTAAAGGTGATCGGTGCACCAGATTTGGATGCGCTGATTGATGAAACATTGCCGAAGGATATTCGTCAGACCAAGCCACTTGAATGGGCGGCGATGTCTGAGGCGGAATTGCTGGCGCATATGCGCGAGATTGCAGCCAAGAATAAGGTCATGGTTTCGATGATTGGGCAGGGGTATTACAACACCCATACCCCGCCTGCGATCCAACGCAATGTCTTGGAAAACCCTGCTTGGTATACGGCCTATACCCCCTATCAGCCTGAGATCAGCCAAGGCCGCCTTGAGGCCCTGCTCAATTTCCAGACGATGGTTGCTGACTTAACAGGGCTTGAGATTGCCAATGCTTCGCTTCTTGATGAGGCCACCGCCTGCGCCGAAGCGATGGTGATGGCCGAGCGCGTTGCAAAATCAAAGGCGCGTGGTTTCTTCATCGACCAAAATTGCCACCCGCAAAATATTGCCGTGATGCAGCGCCGTGCAGAACCTTTGGGGATTGAGGTGATTGTGGGCGATCCGAAGGATATGGACGCAAGCACGGTCTTTGGTGCGATTTTTCAATATCCAGGCACATTTGGGGATCTCCATGATCCATCTGCGCAAGTTGCGGCCTTGCATGCTGCAAATGCCGTGGCGATTGTTTGCACGGATTTGCTGGCCCTAACAGTTCTGCGCGAGCCTGGGGCGATTGGCGCCGATATCGCGGTGGGCTCAGCGCAACGCTTTGGTGTGCCGCTGGGATATGGTGGCCCGCACGCAGCATTTCTTTCCTGTCGCGAGGCCTATAAGCGGGCCATCCCGGGTCGGCTTGTTGGCGTATCGGTCGATGCGCAGGGGCGCCGTGCCTATCGGCTGTCCTTGCAGACGCGCGAGCAGCATATTCGCCGCGAGAAAGCCACCTCGAATGTCTGCACTGCGCAGGCGCTTTTGGCCGTCATGGCCTCGCTTTATGCGGTGTTCCACGGCCCGCGCGGATTGCGCGCGATTGCGCAGCGGGTGCATTTGCACGCAGCGCGTCTCGCCAAAAGTCTGGAGGCGGGCGGCTTTGCGCCGCTGACGCAAAGCTATTTTGACACGATCACAGTCAAGGTCGGGGCCAAACAATCGCGGATCATGGCCGCGGCTGTGGCGCGGGGGATCAACCTGCGTGATGTTGGTCAAGATCGGATTGGTATTTCCGTGGATGAGGTGACAACCGAAGCCCATTTGGCCGCGGTCTGTGAGGCGTTTGGCACACCGCTTTTGGATGCGGTTGAAGCGCCATCTATCCCTGACGCGCTCTTGCGGGAAACAGAGTATCTCACCCATCCGATTTTCCACATGAACCGCGCGGAATCCGAGATGATGCGGTATATGCGCCGCCTGTCGGATCGTGACTTGGCACTGGATCGTGCCATGATCCCGCTTGGCTCTTGCACGATGAAGCTGAACGCCGCGGTTGAGATGATGCCAATCACATGGCCCGAATTTGGCGGGCTGCACCCTTTTGCGCCACAAGATCAGGCCGAGGGCTATGCGCAAATGCTGGCGGCCCTGTCGGATTATCTGTGCGAGATCACAGGCTATGATGCGATGTCGATGCAGCCCAATTCGGGTGCACAAGGTGAATATGCAGGCCTTTTGACCATTGCCGCCTATCATCAGGCGCGCGGGGATCATCATCGCAAGATCTGTCTGATCCCTGTTTCCGCACATGGCACCAACCCTGCCTCTGCACAGATGGCGGGAATGGATGTGGTTGTGGTCAAATCTGCGGAAAACGGTGATGTTGATCTTGAAGATTTCCGCGCCAAGGCCGAGGCGGCGGGTGATCGTCTGGCCGCTTGCATGATCACCTATCCGTCCACCCATGGCGTGTTTGAAGGCACGGTGCGCGAGATTTGTGAGATCACTCATGCCCATGGGGGCCAAGTCTATCTGGATGGTGCGAACCTCAACGCCATGGTGGGCCTGTCCAAACCCGGTGAGATCGGGGCAGATGTGAGCCACTTGAACTTGCACAAAACCTTCTGCATCCCGCATGGTGGTGGCGGGCCGGGCATGGGGCCGATTGGCGTGAAGGCGCATCTTGCCCCCTATCTGCCGGGACATCCAGAATTGGACAGCGACCAAGGGCCTGTGTCGGGCGCGCCCTATGGTTCGGCTTCGATCTTGCCGATTTCTTATGCCTATATCAAATTGATGGGTGGGGCAGGTCTGACGCAGGCCACCAAAATCGCAATTCTCAATGCCAATTACATCGCCACGCGCCTATCGGATGCCTATCCGATCCTTTTCACAGGGCAGGGCGGGCATATCGCGCATGAATGCATCCTTGATTGCCGCCCCTTTGCCGAGGCGGGCGTGACGGTCGATGATATCGCCAAGCGTCTGATGGATAACGGTTTTCACGCGCCCACGATGAGTTGGCCTGTGGCAGGCACATTGATGGTCGAGCCAACCGAAAGCGAAACCAAGGCGGAGATTGACCGCTTCTGCGATGCAATGCTCGCTATTCGGGCGGAGATTGCCGATGTCGAGGCGGGCAAAATCGCCGCCGAAGACAGCCCCTTGCGCCATGCGCCCCATACGGTCGAAGATTTGGTTGGCCCATGGGAGCGCGCCTATAGCCGCGAGGTGGGTTGCTTCCCTGCGGGGGCGTTCCGCGTTGATAAATATTGGCCGCCCGTGAACCGCGTGGACAATGTCTATGGCGACAGGCATCTGATTTGCACCTGCCCGCCCGTCACAGATTATCTGGACGCGGCGGAATAGGCCCTAACCCCCGAAGCGGCGATACAGCTGATCGAGCGTGTAGGTTTTGGCTGCTTCGGGATGTGGCTCTGAGACAACATTTGGGTCTGCGGGCAGACAATTCTCGCCGCAGACCTGACGCATCACGCCCCTCTGGCCATCAATAAACCATAACCGCCCCGCAGGGGTGGCGACCCATCCATTCGTGCCACGGCTCATATCGCCCTCAACATCAATCGTGGAGGGCACCTCATTATCATAGCGCGGATCAAAAGCCGCATGGGTGTGCCAAGAGGATATAATCCGCATCCCCGCAGGCGCATCCATCATCGCGCAACTGTCGCGCCCGCCCCAACTGGATTTCGAACTGGACAAGCGCCCCGCTTGATCGCGCAGGACGTAGCCACAGACCTCGCGGTTATAGGTGATGGAATGGCGGTTCATGGAGTGCATCAGTGCCATGACCAATTGCTGTTCATCCGCATCTTGCGCATGGGCGGGCAGGCCGAGGCATAGGCCAACGAACAGACTTGCAAGGGTCAACTTCATCTTGGGCGGTGCTCCCTGAACCAGTTGCCTATAAGATAAAGGAATTGGGGGAGTAAACCAGAGCTTAGGTTTGGGAAATCTAGGAACTCATGCCGTGTTTCTTAAGATTGGCGAGTGTGGGGTCTGCGCTCACGGAGTTGAAAATGAATGCAGCGTTCGGGTTCATCGTCAGAATCCACCCGAGAGAAAGCCGCCCCGCAGCGGGGCGGCTTTGTTATCTCACCGCGCGAATTTCTTGTATTTCACCCGTTTCGGCTCAAGCGCATCTGGCCCGAGGCGGCGTTTTTTGTCTTCTTCGTAATCGGAGAAGGCGCCTTCGAACCATTCCACATGGGCCTCGCCTTCGAAGGCGAGGATATGGGTGCAGATGCGGTCAAGGAAGAAGCGGTCGTGGCTGATCACCACGGCGCAGCCTGCGAAATCCGTCAGCGCGTCTTCGAGCGCGCGCAGGGTTTCCACGTCTAAATCGTTGGTCGGTTCGTCCAACAGAAGAACATTTCCTCCTGATTTCAAAAGTTTGGCCATATGCACGCGGTTGCGTTCGCCCCCTGACAGAAGGCCCACTTTCTTTTGCTGATCTCCGCCTTTGAAGTTGAAGGCCGAGCAATAAGCGCGGCTGTTCATCGTGGCATCGCCCAGTTCGATGATCTCGGCCCCGCCCGAAACCTCTTCCCAAACTGTTTTTTCTGGATCCAGTGCATCGCGGGATTGGTCGACATAGGACAGCTTGACCGTATCGCCATATTCAAGCGTGCCCGCGTCAGGCCCTTCTTGGCCCGTCAGCATCCGAAACAGCGTGGATTTACCCGCGCCGTTTGGCCCGATCACGCCCACGATCCCGCCAGGCGGCAAGCTAAAGCTGAGATCTTCGATCAATAACTTGTCGCCATAGGCCTTGGTCAGGTTTTCGATTTCGATCACCTTTTGACCCAAGCGTGGCCCATTGGGGATGACGATCTGTGCGCGGCTGATTTTATCGCGCTCGGATTGGCCCGCCAATTCTTCATAGGCGTTGATACGGGCCTTTTGCTTGGCCTGACGCGCCTTTGCGCCCTGTCTGATCCATTCCAATTCGCGCTCAAGAGTTTTCTGGCGCGATTTATCCTCGCGGGCTTCTTGCTCAAGGCGTTTGGCTTTTTGCTCCAGCCAGCTTGAGTAATTGCCTTCGTATGGAATGCCGCGGCCGCGGTCGAGTTCGAGAATCCAGCCTGTGATGTCGTCCAAAAAGTAACGGTCATGGGTGACGATCAAAATCGTGCCTTTGTAGTCGATCAAATGCTGCTGCAACCAAGCGATGGTTTCCGCGTCCAAGTGGTTGGTCGGTTCGTCCAACAGCAGCATATCAGGCGCTTCAAGCAGCAATTTGCACAGCGCCACGCGGCGGCGTTCCCCGCCTGAAAGATGCTCTGGCATGGCCTCATCGGGCGGGCAGCGCAAGGCCTCCATGGCCACATCAATCTGGCTGTCGAGATCCCACAGGTTGTTGCTGTCAATCTCATCTTGCAACGCGGCCATTTCATCGGCGGTTTCATCCGAATAGTTCATGGCCAATTCGTTAAAGCGATCGAGCTTGGCTTTTTTCTCGGCCACACCCAGCATGACGTTTTCGCGCACTGTGAGGGTTTCATCGAGTTGCGGCTCTTGGGGCAGATAGCCCACCTTTGCGCCTTGCGCGGCCCATGCCTCGCCAGAGAAGTCCTTGTCCCAGCCCGCCATAATCCGCAGCAATGTGGATTTACCTGCGCCGTTGACACCGACCACACCGATTTTCACACCGGGCAAGAAGCTGAGGCGGATATTCTCGAAGCATTTCTTGCCACCAGGATAGGTCTTAGAGACACCGTCCATGTGGTAGACATATTGATAGGAGGCCATGCGTGCGTTGTCCTTTGAGAGTGGATTTTTTCCTCTTCTAATGGGGATGGCTGCTTTCGGCAATCGCTTCGCCTGCTTTCCTTGCGGCTTTGCTTCGTGATAGAGGCGAAGGTGGACCTATGATTTGTCGTGGAAGTTTATCCCGTGTTTCGCCACACCTTGCCTTTTGCCCCTGAGGCTGCCCGCATTGGCCTCTTTGGTGGTTCGTTTGATCCGCCACATGCGGGGCATTTGCATATCAGTCGTGAGGCGCTCAAGCGGCTGCGCTTGGATCAGGTTTGGTGGTTGGTAAGTCCAGGTAATCCGTTGAAATCTCGCGGGCCTGCGCCCCTTGATGCGCGGATTAACGCCGCGCGGGCCTTGCAAGCGGGCCATCCGAAACTGCGGGTCACGGGCATTGAAGCGCAGCTTGGCACAAGGTTCACTGCGCAGACCTTGCGACAAATGCAGGCGCTTTATCCAAAGCTGCGGTTTGTGTGGATGATGGGGGCTGATAATTTGGCCCAGTTTCACCTGTGGCAGGATTGGCAGGAGATCATCTCAAGTCTACCGATTGCTGTTTTTGCGCGCCCGCAAGCGGGGTTGCCTGCCCGCTTCTCGAAAGCTGCGCGCGCGTACGATGCCGCGCGGGTGGCGCCTGAATTGGCCTATAGCTTGGCCGATTACGAAGCCCCAGCTTGGACTTATCTTACCCTACCTTTGCGCAGTGAAAGTTCATCACAATTGCGCGCAGCGGGTGTATGGTCTTGAGAAACCCGTTCGGGCTTGGCTTACTGCGCGGCAAGATTGGCAAAGGATAACGAGGTGGGCAGATGATCACGCGGCGCGGGGTTTTGGCGGGTGGTATCTCGGCTGCGGCAAGCGCGGCCTATGGGCAGGCCCCGTTGTCCTCCCTCGTGCCGATGCCGCGTCCGACCGCGCCCACCCCCGCAGGTGCCGCAGGTCTTGAGAACCTTATTGCCGCAAGCCCCTATCAAGGCGCGGTGGCCGCTGTTGTGGCCGATGCGCGCACGGGCGAGATATTACAGGGCCATAACGCCAGCGCAAACTTGCCCCCCGCAAGCACGATGAAGGTTTTAACCACGCTTTACGCGTTGGACGCCCTTGGGGCAGGCTATCGATTTGCAACGCGGGTTTTGGCCACGGGAAATTTGCGAAACGGGCGGCTTGAAGGGGATCTTTGGCTGTATGGCGAGGGGGATCCCCATTTGGACACCACGGGGCTTGCCACGCTGGTCACGGGCCTGCGCGATATAGGTCTGCGCGAGGTGACAGGCGCGCTGCACCTCGTGGATACATCCCTGCCGTCCATTCCCCTTATTGATGCGACACAGGCCGATTATGCGGGGTATAATCCTGCAATTTCGGGTCTGAACTTGAATTTTAACAGGGTCTATCTGGCATGGGAGCAGGGAACGAATGGCCTACAGGTTGGGCTTGATTCCCGCGCTGATGACTTGCGCCCTGCGGTTTTGGGAATTGGCTTGACTGTCGCGGATCGCGCGGCCCCTATTTTGGACTACCGCGCGGAAACTGCAACGGCGCGCGAGGGTTGGTCGGTGGCCAGATCGGCCCTTACGGGTGAGGGGGGGCGCTGGTTGCCTGTGCGCAATACGGCCGCCTATGTGGGCGAAGTTTTTGCCTCGCTTGCGCGATCCTCTGGCATTGTGCTGAGCAGGGTGCAGCGCGCAACTGCCGTGCCGTCTGAGGCCGTGGTTCTTTCGGAAATTTCAAGCGCGCCCCTTGATGGGATGCTGCGCTCTATGCTGCGCTATTCGACAAATCTCACGGCTGAGGTCGTAGGATTGCGCGCAACACAAACCCTAACGGGGGCGGCCAATCCAAGTTTGCGCCAATCTGCCGATCACATGGCGGCACGGCTTGAAGGGCGCTATGTGTCGGGGCGGGCTGAGTTACACGATCATTCTGGGTTGCAGGATTTAAGCCAGATGACGCCTGTGCAAATGGTGCAGGCTTTGGTTGCGGCGGGGCCAAGGGGGCGCTTGCGAAACCTGTTGCGGGCGCATCGCGTGAATGACGAGGTGCAAGCCCAAATTGGCACGGCCGAGATTGTCACCAAAACAGGCACGTTGAATTTTGTCTCGACCTTGACCGGCTATATTGAGGGTCCCAATCGGCCCTTAGCCTTTGCAATTTTCAATGCGGATTTGCCCCGCCGTGCGGCGCTTGGCCCTGAGGAGCGCGACCGCCCCCCCGGTGGGCGGACATGGATAGGTCGCGCCCGCACATTGCAAAATGATATGCTAGTGTCATGGCTGCGCGGCTTTGGCTGACATTTACCGATCAGGCGGCGTCCAATCTTGCGGCGGAACTTTGCGCCGCTTCAGTCTCAGCGCAAGGCCGATGGCCACACCCGTAGCGATTGCAACGGTTAGATCCGTGAAGACTGTCAAAACGAGCGTTAGCACAAAGAGGCCACGATCAGAGACGGGCCCCGCTGTTACATAGCTGCGCCAATGATGTGGTTCGGACATATTCCAAGCTGTCAGCAACAGAAGCCCGCCCAAAGCGGGCAGGGCCAAGTAATTTGCTAAAGGCGCTGCAAAAAGAAAGACCAACAAGATGACCCCCGCATGCACCATCCCCGCAACAGGGGTTGTGCCGCCTGCGCGAACATTGGTCGCCGTGCGTGCAATCGCACCCGTTGCGGGAAGCGATCCAAAGGCCGCACATGCCAGATTGGCGACACCTTGCGACATCAATTCTGCATTTGGGCGATGCACATTCTTGGTCATCCGATCTGCGACCATCGCCGATAAAAGCGACTCGATCCCTGCCAGAAAGGCGATGATGAGGGCAGAGGGCAGCAATTCCAACACGCGCTCATAGGTGATCTGGGGCAGGGACGGCCAAGGGAATTCGGTGGGTAATGCGCCAAAGCGACTGCCGATTGTGGCCACATCAGGTAGGGACATAAACGCCAGTCCAGACGCCCCCGCGACAGCTAAAATCAAGCCCGGGAAGCGTGGAAAGAACCGCCGCAACAGGACGATGGCCGCCATGGTTGCAAGGCCAATCGCAAAGCTTGGCAGTGCGATTTGATCACGCGCCTGCCAAATAGCGGCCAGTTTTCCCAAGAAATGCGCGGGCGCATCATTTAAGGGAATTCCCAAAAAATCGGGCAGTTGGCTTGTGGCGATAATCACCGCAATGCCAACGGTAAATCCGTTGATCACGGGTTCTGGCACATGCGCGATGAGGCTGCCTGCACGAAACAGTGCAGCGAGCGATAGGATCACGCCCGCGATCAGCGTGGCCAATACCAAGCCATCCATCCCATGTTGAGAGATGACATCATAGACTACAACGATGAACGCGCCTGTTGGCCCGCCAATTTGCACATGACTGCCGCCAAGGGCGGAAATTAGGAACCCGCCCACAATCGCGGTGATCAGCCCATGAATGGGTTCTGCACCCGAGGCGATCGCAATCGCAAGGCATAGGGGAATGGCCACCATCGCCACAGTGACGCCTGCAAAAACGTCACGCGTTGCTGCCGCTGCCGTATAGCCCGGCCACGTGCTTAGGATTTGTGGTTTCATGGTGCCGCCATCGAATCGCGGCGAAAATTGCCGCCTTAAAGTGTAATATGCCGCGCGCGTGCGCCGCGTTCAATCGCTGCCGCCGCAAGACGATCAATGTCCAATTGATAGCGGATTTCCATTAGCATACGCAGTTCCGTTTGCCCCAATAACCCATCTGCGGCGGCCACATCGCAGCACAGCGCATATGCGGTTTCATGGAGCTTTTCTGGCAAGGCTTGGTTCACTAGACCAAACAGCGCATCCAAGCCATCTTCCTCTTCGAACAGGTCGAACACAGTTTTTGAGACATTTTGCATCCGATCTGCATCGTAATTGGCAAAGACTGGCAAGTTATTCACTAAGGCCTCGATGGTGACCAGCTCAGCGGTGCCGACTGACTCATCCGAGAGCGAGACTGCCATCATGAGCGCAACGAGCGCGTCTTGCGCAGAAAGGGAGGTTTCAGAGCTCATGCGGGATCCTTTCAGGGTTCTGTTTTGGGTTTAGATTATTGACCCCGCTCGGTTGCCGCAATAGGTGCAGAGGCAATGCGGCCACCCGATGCCGCGCTTGTGATGGATGAAGCCAAATGTCTGATTTTCGTGATGCCGCCCTCAGTTCCAAAGCTTGGCCTTTTGAGGAAGCGCGCGCGATTTTGAAACGGTATGAAAAAGCCCCGCCTGAAAAGGGCTATGTGCTGTTTGAAACGGGCTACGGCCCTAGTGGCTTGCCACATATCGGCACATTTGGCGAGGTGCTGCGCACCACAATGATCCGCCGCGCCTTTGAAGCGATAAGCGACATTCCAACGCGTCTCATTTGTTTCTCGGACGATCTTGACGGGATGCGGAAGGTTCCGGGCAATGTGCCTAACCAAGACATGCTGCGTGAGCATCTACAAAAGCCGCTGACATCTGTGCCTGATCCGTTCGAAGAATTTGACAGTTTTGGCGACCATAACAACGCCATGCTGCGGCGGTTTCTCGATACATTTGGTTTTGAATATGAGTTTTATTCGGCGACCGAATTCTATCGGTCAGGCCAGTTTGATACCGTTCTAAAGCGTGCTGCGGAGCGCTATGACGATATCATGAAGGTGATGTTGAAATCGTTGCGCGAAGAACGCCAACAGACCTACTCCATCTTCTTGCCGATCCACCCTGAAACGGGCCGCGTGCTGTATGTGCCGATGAAAGAGGTGAATGCGCAGAACCATACGATCACCTTTGATGATGAGGATGGGCGTGAATGGACGCTGCCCGTGACGGGCGGCAATTGCAAATTGCAGTGGAAGCCTGATTTTGGCGCGCGCTGGGCGGCGTTGGGCGTTGATTTCGAAATGTATGGCAAAGACCATTCCACAAACACGCCGATTTATGACGCGATTTGTGAAATCTTAGGCACACCTGCGCCGCATCATTTCACCTATGAATTGTTCTTGGATGAGACAGGGCAGAAAATCTCGAAATCGTCTGGCAACGGGATTTCGATTGATGAATGGCTCAGCTATGCCTCGACCGAGTCCTTGAGCTATTTTATGTTTGGCAAACCCAAAACCGCCAAGCGGCTTTATTTTGATGTGATCCCCAAGGCCGTGGATGAATATCACCAACAATTGCGGGCTTATTCTGATCAGGACTGGGCGCAGAAATTATCCAACCCTGTGCATCACATTCATAACGGCATTGTGCCTGCCTCCGATATGGTGGTCAGTTTTGCGATGTTGCTCAATCTTGCCTCTGTGGCTGGGGCGGAAGACAAGGAAACCCTATGGGGGTTCATCCGCCGTTATGCGCCTGATGCCTCGCCTGAAACCAATCCAGATATGGATCAAGCGGCGGGTTTTGCGGTGCGGTATTACAATGATTTTGTGAAGCCAGAAAAAACCTTTCGTCTGCCCAATGACACAGAGCGCGCTGCCCTTGAGGATCTTGTTGCGCGGCTCAAGGTCTATGATGGGCCGATTGAAGATGAGGCGCTGCAAACGCTTGTCTTTGCGGTTGGCAAAGATCATGGGTTCGAGCCGCTGCGCGATTGGTTCCGCGCACTTTATGAGGTGTTGATGGGCGCAAGCCAAGGCCCGCGCTTTGGCGGGTTCATCGCGCTTTATGGTGTGAACGAGACAATCGCGCTGATCGAGGCAGGATTGCGCGGCGATTTGGCGGCATGAGGCGCAATTGACCTTTACCTTTTGCCCCCTACCTCTTGCCAGCAAGGGATAGAGGTCAAAGGTCATCAGGCGTGATCCGTCATTATGTCATCACTTTGATTCTGGTTCTGGGGGTGGGCTTGGCCGGTGCGCCGCGCTCGGCGCTGGCGCAGTCTGCACCTGAGATTGATAATCGCGTTGAAGCGACCATTGCCGCCCAGCTTGAAGCCTTTCGCGCCCAAGACATCCCCCGCGCATGGAGCTATGCAAGCCCCCTTATTCAAAATTTATTTGGCGATCAGGATCAATTTGCCCGCATGGTCGAGCAAGGTTATCCCATGGTGTGGCATCCGCTGACCTATCGGTTTGGTGCGGCGCGTGTGACCCAAACTGGCGTTTTTCAGCAGGTCGAAGTAATTGATCGCGATTGGCAAAGCCATCTTTTGATTTACGAAATGGTCCAGATTGCGGGTGATTGGTGGATCAATGGTGTCCATTACATGCCGCAGCCGCCCGCCTCGGTCTAAGGATTAAGACGTTTTTAACACGTTTGACGTGGAACCCCTCCGCAACGCATCTATCAAACCAATAGTTTACATTCTGCGAGGTTCGGTTCAGGGCTTTGCGGGACACCCAAAACCCTGTGACGCTTGCCGTCACGGAAAACAGCCCGCAGCAGGTTTGGGAGGTGGATTTGCGCGATTGGCTGCCCTTTGAGGGTCAGGCGCGGGTTGCGGCCTCTGCCCTGCCTGAGGGGCCGTTGCGCAACAGCGCCAATGTTGTCCAATACGTCACCCCCTATGCCACCACGCGGCATCGGGTTGGGCGCGGCTCAATTCGCCTGAACTGGCCTCAGCCTGTGCGTGGCACATTGCAATTGACCGCGCGCTGTGACACGCCCTAAGGCCGCAGATCATCGGGGGTAAGGTGAAAGGCCTGACCAAAGCCGCCATTTAAAAACGCGGCTTTGACGGTGAATTCCACCATACGGAAATCGCCAAAATCAAAATAGAGCTTTGCTTTGGGATAGGCGGCCAGATAGGCCGCCTTTTTTTCGGCCTTGTCACAGGGCAGGGCATAGGTTTCTAAACTCAGGCGGGGATGGGTCAAAGGATCGCCGCGATCATGCACAGAGCCGATCAACAGCCCACAGTTTGGCCGCTCTGCCAAGGCGCGACTATGCGCGGAGAGATCTGAAATAAGACTAAGAATTTGTGCTGTCTCAGGCAGCCAGACATAGGCGACACGGCTGAGAGTGGGCGCACCTGTCTGCGGGTCAGTGACTCCAAGCGCCGCATAGTTATGGTCTGCCAATATCTCACGGGCCAATGCGCGCGCCGCATCGTCGGTCGGGCGTATGGGGTTTGTCGCTTTTTCCATTGGCCCGCGCCTTTCGCTTGCAAGTTTTGCCTCTGCGCGCCACGGTTTGCGCAGCACAGGGAAAAGAAGGGAGACCCGCATCATGGCATTGATCCGCCCGCTTGAGGAAGAGGAAATAGAGCGCGATCTGGCAGATCACGTTCAGTTTTTCAAAGGGCCGTTGGGGGTGATCCCAAATTCTGTGCGCACCATGGCACATCGTGCGCCAATCGCGCGGGCCTTTACCGATTTGAACGTGGCGGTCATGACGGATTACGGCGCAGTCACGCCTGAATTCAAACGCCTGCTTGGGTATGTGTCCAGTCAGGCATCAGGCTGCCTGTATTGTCAGGCCCATATGATCTTGGCCTCTGAGCGGTTTGGCGCGTCAGAAGATCGGTTGAACGATGTGTTCACCTTTGAAGATAGCCCCCATTTTACCGAGGCCGAGAAAGCCGCCTTGGCCTTTGCGCAGGCGGCAACCCTTGTGCCAAACGCGGTGACACCAGAAATCGGCGCACGCCTTAAGGCGCATTGGGGCGAGGCTGCTGTGGTCGAGATCATGGCCGTTGTCGCGCTGTTTGGGTATCTTAATCGTTGGAATGACAGTATGGGATCCGCCCTTGAAGATCTTCCAATCAGCAAAGGTGAGGCGCGTTTGAAAGACGCCACTGGGTGGAGAGTCGGCAAGCATGTCTGAGCGCCCCCAAGCCCCGCATCAGATGAAGATCGTGTTGTTCCAACCTGAGATACCCGGGAACACGGGCACGATTGGGCGCACTTGCGTGGGCTTGGATATGGAATTGATCTTGATCCGACCCTATGGGTTTGAGCTATCGGAGAAATCAGTACGCCGCGCGGGATTGGATTATTGGAAACATGTGCGCCTGACAGAATATGATGATTGGGAAGCGTTTATCGCAGCGCGCAGGCCGCGCGCGGATCAGTTGTTTCTCTTTGAAAATGATTGGGCGCAATCGGCCTATGAGGTCGAATTTCCCCAAGATGCCTATTTGGTTTTTGGCCGTGAGACGACAGGGCTGTCTCCTGAGATCATCGCAGCCCATGCGGATCGGCTTGTCTCCTTGCCGATGTATTCCCCGCATATTCGCTCTTTGAATCTGGCGAATATCGCTTGCGCGGCAGCCTACCAAGCCTTGCGCAGTCACGCCTTAGCGTAAAGCGGTCAGCAGGGTTTGCGAAGGTTGGCCTGTGATGGGCCATCCTCTTTCAGCCTCAAAGGCGCGAATGGCGGCTTCGGTTTGCCGGCAAAATACGCCATCAATCTTGCCAATCTGATAGCCACGCGCCTTAAGGCCCCCTTGGATAGCGCGGCGATCTTCGATCAGCAGTCCATATTGATCTGGTGGGAATGGCGTTGATATAGGCCCCGCCCCAGTCAGCCGCCCTGCGAGGTAGATGACACCAAGCGCGTAATTATCCGATGCATTATATCGCAAGAGCGCGCTGAAATTGGGCGAAACGAGGAACCCAGGCCCGTTTGGCCCTGCAGGCAGCAGCAGGGCGGGATTGCCCAAATTGCGGGTGGGCGTCACCACAGGCACCACGCCGCGCGCAATCCAAGTGGCAAGCGTGCTTGGCGCGCCGCGCCCAGAAGGCCCCGAATATCCTTGGGGCAGGCGCACCTCGCAACCCACGCCAAATTGGCTTTGCCATGCGCCCCCTTCGCGCAGATAGGCGGCGGTTGAGGCCAAGGCATCTGTGGGATCAATGCTCCAAATATCTTTTTTGCCATCACCATTGAAATCCACCGCATGGGCCGCAAAGGTGGTGGGAATGAATTGGGTATGCCCCATGGCCCCTGCCCATGATCCTTTGAGGTTTTCGGCGGTTGTATGGCCTTGCTGTAAAATCCGCAGAGCAGCAAAAAGCTGCGCCTCGAAAAAGGCCGCGCGCCGTCCGTCATAGGCAAGGGTCGATGTGGCTGAGATCACGGGAATATCCCCGCGCTTTGTACCAAACTCGCTTTCAACGCCCCAAATCGCCGCCACCACTTCGCGTGGGACGCCATATTGGTCTTCGATGCGGCGCAAGAGGCGCGATTGATTGGTAAAGGCTGCGCGGCCCGAAGTCACCTTGGCCTCAGAGGCGACAAGGTTCAAATAATCCTCGAAACTGCGAGAGAATTCTGCCTGATTGCGGTCGCGGGTCACGACACCTGGCAAATAGCCTGTGCCACGGAAAGCTTGCGAAATGGTGACGGGGTGTATTCCCCGTGCCTCTGCGCGAGATTTGAAATTGGCCACCCATTGGGCATAGCCCGCATTTGGGGTTGGTTGCAGATCAGGCGGGGTTGGGCGCAAGAAGTTTTGACCTGCTTGGGTCAAGCCATCCAACGGGTTTGGCACGCACCCGCCAAGCAGGGATGCGCCCGTGGTTAGCATCATCATGCGTCTGGTGAGGGTCATGCTCGCGGCCTCTTGTTCTTATGCGCGTCCTTCTACCAAATTCTTCGCGCAAGGGCGACAAGAATGCGGGATGATGATCCACAAAAATTGGCAGATGTACCGTTTCAGAGGCCTTTGTCGGCGCGGTTCAAAAGGCGAGCTTGGGCTGTGAGGGCACGCAGGGTGCCGCCCTATCTGCGGCGCTTGACCCCACCCCGTTGCCCAGGCCGCCCTGCGGTGCTGCGTCCTTTTGCGGCGCTTGCCGCCTCGACCGCTTCATCCACGGCAGATTGGCGGGCCAGCGGGTCATCCGCCACAGCCAGTTCCACCGCCTCTAGGCGCTTGACCTCATCGCGCAAGCGCGCGGCCTCTTCAAATTCCAAATTCTCTGCTGCTTTGCGCATCTGCGCGCGCAGCCCATCGAGATGGGCAGCCAGATTTGCACCGACCATAGGTTTGTCGACTTTTGCGGTGACGCGGCTCATATCCACATCGCCTTGATACAGCCCCGCCAAGATATCCTCGACATTCTTCTTCACTGTTGTGGGGGTGATCCCGTGTTCCTCATTATAAGCGATCTGCTTGGCGCGGCGGCGATCCGTTTCCGCAATCGCGCGTTCCATGCTGCCTGTGATCCGGTCAGCATACATGATGACACGGCCATCCGCATTTCGAGCGGCCCGTCCGATGGTTTGAATGAGCGAGGTTTCAGAACGCAAAAAGCCCTCTTTGTCGGCATCCAAAATTGCGACAAGCCCACATTCGGGAATGTCCAATCCTTCGCGCAACAGGTTGATCCCGATCAGAACGTCAAAGGCGCCAAGGCGCAAATCGCGCAAAATCTCGATCCGTTCGATTGTGTCGATATCGCTATGCATATAGCGCACGCGGACGCCTTGTTCATGGAGATATTCGGTCAAATCTTCGGCCATGCGCTTGGTCAATGTGGTGACAAGCACACGCATGCCCTTGGCCGCGACTTGGCGGATTTCATCCAACAGGTCATCCACTTGCGTCTCAATTGGCCGGATCTCAATTTGCGGGTCTAACAGGCCCGTTGGACGGATTACTTGTTCGGTAAAGACGCCGCCTGCCTGTTCCAATTCCCAAGTAGCAGGGGTGGCCGAAACAAAGATAGATTGTGGCCGCATCGCGTCCCATTCTTCGAATTTCAGCGGTCGGTTATCCATGCAAGAGGGCAGTCGGAACCCGTGTTCGGCTAAAGTAAATTTGCGCCGATAGTCTCCGCGATACATGCCCCCGATCTGCGGAACAGTAACATGCGACTCATCGGCAAAGACGATGGCGTTATCTGGAATATATTCAAACAAGGTGGGGGGCGGCTCGCCCGGGGCGCGGCCTGTCAAATAGCGCGAATAGTTCTCGATACCGTTGCAGACGCCTGTGGCCTCAAGCATTTCGATGTCGAAATTTGTGCGCTGTTCAAGGCGCTGTGCCTCAAGCAGTTTCCCGTCAGCCACAAGATGATCCAAGCGCTGGCGCAATTCTTCTTTGATGGCCTTCACCGCCTGTTGCATGGTTGGGCGTGGGGTGACGTAATGCGAATTGGCGTAGATACGGATTTTGTCGAATTTATCGGTGCTTTGACCCGTCAGCGGATCAAATTCGGTGATGCCTTCGAGTTCCTCGCCAAAAAACGAAAGACGCCATGCCCGATCTTCGAGGTGCGCAGGCCAAATTTCCAAACTGTCGCCGCGCACCCGGAATGAGCCGCGCTGAAACGCCTGATCATTGCGCCGATATTGCTGTGCAACCAAATCGGCCATGACCTGCCGTTGATCATAGTCTTGTCCTGCGAATAGATCGACTGCCATAGCCGTATAGGTTTCGACCGAGCCAATGCCGTAAATACAGGACACCGATGCCACGATGATCACATCGTCTCGTTCCAACAACGCGCGGGTGGCGGAATGGCGCATTCGGTCAATCTGTTCGTTGATCTGGCTTTCTTTCTCAATGAACGTGTCCGTGCGCGGGACATAGGCCTCGGGTTGGTAGTAATCGTAGTAGCTGACGAAATACTCGACCGCATTATCGGGGAAAAAGTTTTTGAACTCCCCGTAAAGCTGAGCTGCCAAGGTCTTGTTATGGGCAAGTATGATTGCGGGGCGCTGTGTTTCTTCAATCACCTTGGCCATGGTAAAGGTCTTGCCCGTGCCAGTTGCCCCCAACAAAACTTGGTTGCGATCCCCATCTGTTACGGCGGCTGCAAGCTCGGCAATCGCGCGGGGTTGGTCGCCCGCGGGGGTAAACTCGGTCTGCATCACAAAGCGCTTGCCGCCTTCGAGTTTTTCGCGTGCCAAACGATCGCTATTGGCGCGTCCCTCGCGCGGGGACGCAGCGCGTGGCAAATCGGGCATAGAGCTTGGCGAATTGTTATGCATTTTGGCCCTTCCACAGGTCACACGCATGGTCTGTGCGCAGGGTCTATCCTATCGCGCTGCGCGCCAAGGACAAGCGATAGAGGGCTCATTCATTGGGGCGCTGTGAGGTTTCCAAAAAGTTAATCAACTCAGAACAATTTGTCGCAAATTTATACAACTTTAAGGAGAAATTTTGATTACATCCGAGAGAAAATTTCCGTAGCTTTTTCTTGCAAGCAGCAAATTGATTGTCGGTCGGGATCGCACCACCCACCCCTCGCTCACTAGATCTCGGCCGGCAATTCAATTTTGGGGTATTTCCTGATGCCCGCGCTCATCTTCATCTTGCAACTTCCGCGCGTTTTGCCGATATGTGAACCAGTTTTGATGGCTGAGCGATACCCCGAACGCTCAGAACCAATAGAATGACGGAGCAAGCCATGGTCGCGCGCATTTACAAACCCGCCAGAACCGCAATGTCCTCGGGCACTGCAAAAACCAAGGATTGGGTTCTAGAATTTGCTCCTGAGAGCGCGCCCGAGATTGATCCACTGATGGGGTGGACATCAAGCGGCGATACGAAAGCGCAAGTGCGCCTTTATTTCGACAGCCAAGAAGCGGCCGAGGATTACGCCCGCGCCCATGGGATCGAAGCAGTGGTGTTGCGCCCCAAATCGCGCAAGCCAAATGTGCGCGCAGGCGGTTATGGCGAGAATTTCGCCACCAACCGCCGCACGGTTTGGACGCATTAACCCAACATCCCCCTTTGCCCGTTTACGCAGGCCCCAAGATTGGGTAATCAGCCCGCATGCGGTCCCTTAGCTCAACTGGATAGAGCAGCTGACTTCTAATCAGCAGGTTCGGGGTTCGAGTCCTCGAGGGATCGCCATTAAATCAATAACTTAGATAGTTTTGGTAAGTCTTTAGACCTATGCAGGGAGCCATATGGGTGCCAAAAATGGTCCGGGGTTACTTGGCCTGATCAAATTCCAGCAACAAAGAATCGTGCACCGGGACCCCCCTAATATCAGACCGTGCGCCTTGGACCTTGGGCTTCGGTCATAGGTTGGTAGATTTATTGGAGGACGGTTTTGATGGGGGACTTGGAGGTAGCTTTGTCGCGCAGTCATCAAACATATTGGAAATCAAGAGGTCTATATCTCACCCTAAGCTATCAGTTTATTTGATTTCAATCGTGTAAAACATTGCAGCTTCAGAGCAGAGGGCCACAACACATTAACAACTAAACAAGACCATCCAATCGCGGGCATAAAATTGTTTTGATCTTTGTGATGGTTAGGTTTTGTCTAAAGCATATTCAGCCAAGATAGGTGCAATGCCAGAGCCAATAGCACGGGCGGAAATACCTATCTCACCAGAAATAATGGTGGTGCCTTTTAATCCGCGATGATCATAATGAGCGAAAGCGGCGTCATTAACGGCCTTTATAAGTTCACCGTTGAGATGGCGTGTGAGTGAGCTGTCAACGATTATTGCATCAGCATCAAACAGGGCTTGTGCAATTACTGCGGCAAAGGCGATTTGTGGTGCGGCTACATCAAGCCAACTTCTAAAAACCGCTCTGGCACTATCATCATGCAGATTTTCCGCATAGAAAATGTCCGAGGCCAGACCGCCAGCTTCTGCACTTTCTTCTAAATAGTGCAGCGAGGCGCCTTCCAATAATTGTTGGGCCTTTCCTTCTGCCACTACAGATATTGGCATTGAGGCGATGGCACCGGCAAGATTATTTTGACCAGTGTATAGTTTGCCGTTTACGGCGATGCCTCCACCAATAAATGTGCCAACATAAATATAAACAAAGCAATCGTAGCCTAGGCTGTTGCCAGTTGCTATCTCAGCCAAGCAGGCTGCAGAAGCATCATTGAGAGCCGTGACTGGAAGCGCAAATGCGTTTTCCAAGTCAGTGGCAAGATTGGCTGTAGCCCAATGTGACATTGCACCTTCTGGAGCGCCGACCGTGGCTTCCCATGCTTCAAGTTCATCGGGTAGTGCGATGCCGATACCAACAACACGTGAACGTTGGCCATCGGTCAACGCTGCAAGCAAATTAGCAACCTCCCTTAACACACTTTCACGGATTGTCGGAAAATGTGGAAAATCGTAGTGCTCGAGCCGCTGTTCGATAATCTGATAGTCAAATCCCATAACTATGACTTCAAGCGAACGACGGCCAACTTTGATACCAATTGACAAAACTCCATCCGGATCGAGTGAGTAAGGCGTCGAGGGCTGTCCAATTTTTCCTTTAATAGAAGCCTCAGCACGTAATAGCCCCTCGCTAACGAGGCGGTTCACAATAACTGTTGCCGATTGCGCACTGAGACCAGACGCGCGTGTAAGGTCCGCTTTGCTCATCGAGCCATTTGCTCTTATCAGCTCCAACAAAAGTAATTCATTGTGTGGGCGCTTGATTTGCGATTGGATATGTTTGTCTTTCGGCATCAACCCTTTGCCCATTTGTGTTGAACATGAGTAGCGTCTACTTCGATGCATCCGCCGATTACGCCCTTTCGCAATATCACATTCGCAAAAAGGTTGATCTCACTGGTAGCAACCACTGCGTAACAACGTTGGATCCGATCGTATAGAGACGCCCCGTGAGAAACTTCAATTCGTTTAATGTGCCCGAGCGCATCGATTAGGTGTCCGTCTATTTTCTCGTGAACTTCGGATCGGCGATCAGGCTGAGCAGGATTACAACTCCGTATCGCTGGGCAATTCACATCAGAATCCAAAGGTAGCACCGACAAGATTGCCGCAAGCACTCGATCGACAGATAGCCCATCTGCCCTTACGAGTCGTTTCGCATGCGCCTCGGCAGGATAATTTCCATCGACAATAGCAATTTCATCTCCATGCCCCATAGCGCGCAAGTTCGCTAACAAATCTGGGCCGAGCACAGGATCAATGCCAAGTAACATTAGATATAACTCGCATCTTCGTGCACGCCTTGATCGACGCCAGTGATCATTGCAACGACGTCGTTCCCACTTGCAGTCTTTGCGTCTAAAACCCCGGCAATCCGGCCTTGACGGAACACGACTATACGGTCCACCAAATTAAACACTTGCCTCAAATTGTGAGAAACGATGATCACAGGAATGCCGCGTTTTTTGAGCCCACGAATAATATTTTCTACCTTAGTAGTTTCCTGGATACCCAGTGCCGCAGTCGGTTCATCCATAATGATGAGCTTGCTTCCCCAGCCAGCTGCTCGGCTGATGGCCACACACTGCCTCTGACCTCCTGACATTCCTGATACTGCTTGCTTAGTGTCTGGGATCTTAATACCCGTCTCTTCCAGCAATTCACCTGCTCTCTGCTCCATGTCTTTTTTCTTAAGCCAAGACAGCGGCCCAAACTCAAAATACACTTCTTCGCGGCCCAGAAAAATATTTTCGGGCACGTTGAGGTGATCAGCTAGTGCAAGATTTTGATAGACGGTCTCAATCCCGTAAGCGCGCGCATCTTCAGGTGCCTTAAACCGCACAGATTCGCCTTCGATTAGAACTTCGCCTGAGGTGGGTTGCTCGACACCTGTGATATTTCGCACAAAGGTTGATTTGCCTGCGCCGTTATCTCCAACAATGGCTATATGCTCATCCGCATACATTTTAAAATCAGCGTCATTAAGAGCCTGTACACCGCCGTAGTGCTTTGTTAATCCACGTGTTTCTAAAACAATTTTACGGTCAGCCATCATTTCCACCCTCCCAAAGTCAAAGCTTCTGCACACGGAATGAGCATCATTGTATCAACTAAGTCAATAATTAAATCAAATTGAATTAGTTATTGACATGTCTCCAGTTTGACGCTTTCACTGTCGCCAATGCCTGCTGAATGTGGCTCGGCGTTTTTTGGGAGGACTCTAAATTGAAACTTAATCTTAAACTCGCAAGCGTGGCTGTAGCCGCCGCTTTGATTGGCTCTGCAGCAAACGCTGAAGACGTCATTGGCTATATCACCAAATCCGCTACAAATGCTGGATGGATGATGATCAACCAAGGCGCAGAAGACGCTGCCGCAGAGGAAGGTGTGACGCTGGTCGCAGTTGGCCCCTCATTCCAGGGCGATCTATCAAGCCAGTTGGAAGTATTTGAGAACCTAGTCGCGCAAGGCGCTGCGGCCATTGCGGTGGCACCAGTCGACAGCGCGGGCATCGCCCCTGCAGTCAATGACGCGATGGCGGCGGGCATCCCTGTTGTTGCGGTAGACACCGGCGTCTCAGGTGCCGAAGTCACATCTTTCGTGGCCACCGACAACTACGCCGTCGCGAAGGTCCAAGGTGCAGTTGCCGCAACTCTGATCGATGATGGCCAGCCCATTATCTACGTGACAGGCAACCAGGCACAGTCAACTGGTCAAGAACGTCGTAATGGCTTTATCGAAGCCTTTTCTGCGGCGCGCCCAAACTCCGAAATTCTCGAAGTTCCAACTGAATGGAACAGCCAAGAAGCTCAAGAGGGTGTAGAGGCAATCCTTAACAGTCGTCAGGATATTGCAATGGTCGCCAATGCTTGGGATGGCGGCACAATGGGTGCCATTGCAGCTCTGCGCAACCTTGGTTACGGCGCTGGCGATGTGCAACTCGTAGGTTTCGACGGCGCAAGCGACGCGATCGTCGCGATGCGCGAAGGTTGGGTACATGCTGACACTGCCCAAATGCTATACCAAATGGGCTATCAGGGCATCCGTGCCGCAGCAGCAGCCGCTCGTGGTGAAACCGTATCGCCCCGTATCGACACAGGCTTTTTCCTTGTGACACCTTCCACTTCAGCTGTTTACAGCGAAATGGTTGGCATCGAGTGATCTAGCAAAATAGGTTGAGGGGCGCGTCATACGGCGCGCCCTTTTTTATCCCTTAAATTTGGATGAGACAAAAACTATGGAGCGCGGCGTGGAAAATCAAAAAAAACGTTCACTGCAAGACAGTGCCGTCATTGCAATGGTAAAATTTTTCCGTGCCGATTGGTCGGGTGCATTTTTGGCAATTCTGATACTTGGCATTGCCATCGAACTAGCCACCACTGGACGACCATTTTTTCATCCTTCTAACTTAATGACCATATTGAATAACTCGGCGGCAATAGGAGTTATCGCAGCGGGAATGACTTTGGTCATTATTACAGCTGGGATCGACTTGTCGGTTGGCTCAGTGATGGGAATGGCTGCAGCCCTGACTGGGTACGTGGTCAGTTTCTGGGGCTTTCCGCCATCTGTGGCAATCTTCACAGGATTGGCCCTCGGTCTAGCAGTAGGTTTCTTCAACGGCTCACTTGTCGCCTATTTCGGCATGCCTGCCTTTATCGTAACACTTGCAGGCCTTTCTATTTGGCGGGGCACTGGCCATTTGGCAACCGGTGCTCAGGCAACTCCTGAGCTGTCAGCGACCTTTGATTATTTTGGGCGCTACAATCCTTTCGCAAGTCTGCGTGAGGCTTATACAAACGATGAGCTCACTGGCGTTTGGAATAGCATTGGCAGTTTTGTTGATGCCAACTGGATAAACTTCTTTCGAACCTTTCAGATGTCGATGCTAATCTTTGTCGGTTTTTTTATCCTGCTGACTATCATTATCGCGAACACTCGTTATGGGCGCTGGGTATACGCGATTGGCTCGAATGAGCCGGGAGCACGCCAAGCCGGGATAAACACCGCTCGCTACATGTTAATCACGTATATGTTCTGTTCGTTTACTGCTGCATTGGGTGCGTTGCTGTTCCTAGGTCGCGCACCATACGCCAAGTCAGACTATGGCCAAATGTGGGAACTTGATGCGATTGCCGCAGTGGTAATCGGGGGAACTTCACTTTTTGGGGGTCGGGGGTCGCTGTGGGGCACTTTCATGGGCGTGATCTTGCTAAAATTGATTAATAACGGCCTGACGCTCGCCCAGCTAGACACATTCTGGCAGATGGTGGTGACAGGCCTAATTATTCTGATCGCTGTGGGGATCGATATCGTTAGGCAATCAAAAAATCCCGAAAGTGTGCGCAAACTGCTAGCTGCAATTTCTACGGTGATGGCATTTTTGGCAGCTATGACACCTGGCGCAATTTACTTACGCGCCAAGATAGCGATCCTAGAACATAATGCTGCAGAAGCGCTGAGAGCAACGGGTGCACAATTAGCGCCTGGACAAAATGCCCGCCTATTATCCCCGTCTGACTTGGAGGCTTTTGAGGCGGCTCTGAACGCTAATATTGGCGCGGCTGCGCTTCTGTCCTTGTTGGTACTTGCTTCTGGATATGTGGTATTCAAAGGGAATACGATGCTTACTTGGGTTCTGTCTGCCTGCTTTGTATTAATGATGCTGCCCCTCGTAACGATGGGCTACCAAATCACGGTTCCATTCTTAGTATTGGGAGCAGCCGTGGCTTTAGGTAGTAATTTTGTTTCCATACTCTTCGATAGAGCGCGTGCACTTGATGCTAATGCCACCTAAATCCCTAATTGCCGTCGGTGGTGAAAATCTCATCGACTCCATCCAAGATCAAAGCGGTAGTGCGCCTGATGGTTACTTTCACAACCTAGGCGGCTCACCCTACAACGTAGCCGTCGCCCTTGCGCGTCAGGGAATAACTACTCATTACATCACGCCGATTTCGTCCGATGCATTCGGCGACCGCTTGGCGGCACATCTACAAGATCAGGGAGTTGTCACCTCTGGGCCACGTCTTGCAGCGCCGACCACACAAGCAATCGTCACGCTCGAAAAAGGGGTGCCAAAATACCAGTTTTTGAGAGATGGTACTGCTGAACGCATGGTGACCACTGAAATCTTGCAGTCAGCCTTTCCTGCCGCTGCAACGCATTTCCACATCGGGTCATTAGCTCTGGCAGACGGTTCAGATGCAGCTGTTTGGGAAAAGGCTTTCATTGATGCCGCGAGACTTGGCATCTGCACCTCTCTCGACCCAAATGTGCGTGCTTCGTTGATCACTGATCCTGTTAGCTACAGGAAACGAATTTCGCGACTATTAACCAACTCAAGCATCGTCAAACTTAGCGATGAAGATTTGGACTGGCTGTACCCTGGCCTGGACTATTTAAATGCCATTACAAAACTGCGCGAGCAAACTACAGCTAAACTAGTTGTTTTGACCAAGGGCCCGGAGGGCGCTGAAGCTTGGACCCCTCAACATTACCTGAGCCTTGCCAATCCCCAATTCAGTGGACTGGTCGATACCATAGGCGCTGGCGATACATTCATGGGCACCTTGCTTGCTGGTTTGGCCAACAATGATCAATTGACATCTAACGCCCTTGATCAGATTACGTCAGATAATCTTGCTTCATTAATAAAACGTGCGATATACGCCGCGTGTCTTAATTGTACTAAAGAGGGCTGTGATCCGCCTTTTGCAGAGCGGTTAGAGCAGGCCTTGTTAGAAGAGAGACTATGAAGCTTTATCTCGACACCGCTGATCGCCAAGAATGGCGTGACTTAATGCCAACGCAGATATTTCGAGGCATTACGACGAACCCGATATTGGCGGCACGCGCAGGTCTAGATTATCCGAATGTCGATTGGACGAGTATGGCGGCTGAGGCCGTGGATCTAGGCGCTGTGGAGCTTCATGCGCAGGTTTTTGGTCCGATAGAAGGATACGTTGACTGGGCCGGCCAGCTATATGAGGCAGGCCGGAAGTCAGGCATCGAAACAATTGTGAAAATTCCACTAGTAGAGGCAGCAATTCGTGCCACGCCAGGCATAAAAGAACTGGGAGGTCGGATTTTGATGACTGCCTGTTATGATGCCAAACAAATGTTCGTGGCCCAGGCTCTGGAAGCGGATTTTATTGCTCCATACTTTGGCCGGATGATGGAGGCCGGGGTAGACGCAATGGGTCATCTAGCGACGATGGTGCAAATGAATAACGGATGCGAAAAACCCTGCTCTGTCCTAGTGGCGTCATTGCGCTCACCTGACCAGATGGTGTCGCTTGCCGATATTGGGCATGACTGCTTCACAATTGCGCCTAGTGTTGCACGTTCACTCTTGGATTGCCGTCTAAGCGTCGCGGCATTTGAAGATTTCGAAGCCATAGCAAAATCGGGTCTGACCTGATTGGTCTTGCCATAATATTTTTAGCCTAAGTTCCTGAGCAGGAACTAACTTGGAAAGTACATCTTAGCCACCCTCTCTATTTATGTTATACTATAACAGTTATATAGGGTGCCACCTGGGGTGCCAAAAATGGTTGATCTACTGATATCGCAGTGTACCCAATGGACATCAAATCTACAATTAATAACAGTAAAATAAAGAAAAAATCAACAAAACGGACAACAGTGGACTATATCAGCAGCTGACTTCTAATCAGCAGGTTCGGGGTTCGAGTCCTCGAGGGATCGCCATAAAAATAGGTGGTAAAATCGATGACGGGGCCTGAATTTTTAAATTCAGCGAGACGCTCAGCGAGACAAGATGGCGTGGAATCGCGTAATTTGACGTCAAATTGCGACCCACCGTTCTACGCGCACGCGGCTGCGTGTTTGCTCCCGCGCGCGTGCGCGTTGCTCCCGTTTTGTGTGTGAAGATGCGTTTGGGTTCTGTTTAAAAATTAGTTTGAGGTAGCCAGCCCGTCTTGTTGCGAGGCGGTGCATATCGACCAGGCCGCTATGGCAGTTTTGAGTTAGCTTCCCAGTTCAAAATGAAAAAATTACATAATTCTTCCAAACGGAAATCGCATTTAGGGTAGCTCCCCATCTCGGATTACGTTCAATACAAATGTACGCTGGTCCCAGCCAGTTGCCGCGCTGTTAGTGATGACGATACGAGAATTGTCTAAATCGATCATTATATTTTGGCCGTTGTAGCCCTCGGTAGCAATTATATTTCTGTCTCGCATCCCGTGGAAGTCAAAGTAAAATTGAGAACCATATCTCGCTGCATAATTGTGTATCCAAAGATGTGCATTGTCATTTCTAGGCCGGTATTTCGGCCACTCAAGGGCATGGTTTTGAGCTTCACGCAGATACTGACCAACGCAGGTTTGCTGTTGGTAATCATGCATCATCGCTTCTGCCACCCGTAAGAAATCGCCACGTGTCATTTGAAATGAATAGGAAGCACGCGTCTGCATATCGCCAAAATACGGAGACCATTCTCCATTAGTTTGCGTCATTCGATGTAGCTCAAAATATACATCATGTTCGATACGAATTTTGTTTTGGAAAACTTCGCGCAACAGTGCATCGTAATTGTCCCCCGAACGGTACGCCACATAACTAGCAATGATGTCAGTAAGAACGTTGTTGTAAAAGACGGCGTTACCTCTGCGTTCTGTTCCTTGTAGATAGTTTGCAATCGTGTCTATGCCCATATCTCTATGGTGCTGGTCGGCGCCAATCACCCTCGATGCACCGTTTGTCACTACGTGGCTGTCACCTGCATTCATGTTCAGGAGGTCTTGCAGCGTTTGCCCATCATACACGGTATTCTGCATCATTGGCCAATCGATCACCTCGTCTGCAGATTGAATATAGCCTTCGCAGATTGCATGTCCGACGATGTATGAAACAATACTTTTGCCAGTTGAATGAGTGAAAAACAGAGTTTGGTCATCCACTGCTGGATTGAACCGCTCATTGGGTGGCAAGCCGTTATAGCGGATTGCGCCGTCCTCGTAGTACAAATAGCTCAGCAAATATCCGTTCGAGAGTTCTTGTTCGATTGTGGGGTTGACTGGTAACAAATCCTCTGGAAATGGCACTGCGTTTCCTGCGGGCCGAATATGGTAAGCGTTACCCCCTGAGATTAAGCGCTGTAAGAAAATACGGCGATTGTTTTCATAAAGGGCAATTGTTGCGTTGTTTGGACGCGCGCTTTCAGGAATTTCGGAAAAGTTTTCATACTGAACGGCTTGTTCGACACCGTATTCACGCGTGGCCGCTCGTAACGCAGCCAATTCATTTAGTGATAATAGGCCATCGAAAGATAACCCTTGGTCTTGTAGAAAAACCTTTAGAGCATCTTCTGTTTTTCTTCCCCACAATCCATCTTCTGGCCCCGGGTCATACCCTGCAAACGATAAGCGTTGCTGCGCCTCGAGGATTTCATTGGATGTTTGTGCTGCTAACTCGGACGTAAATAAGAAAGATACGCTGAATACGAAAATTTTTAAAAATAGATTCAACTTTAGGGGCATAGTCAGATTATCCTGCATTATTTCCAATCAAAAATTGCCGCATCTTTGCATATGTTGCTCTAAGTTTGGTACATAGAGCATAAGCAATATAAGTCACGGCACGGCCCTCAGACAGTCTCGGTGTATCGTCTGTAGGGTATGTAGCTTTTTTCCAGCCTAAGAGATATTTTTGCAAAATATCCTATGGTTAGAATAACCCTACATACCCTACATTTCCTACATCAGTTAAAACCCGCGTTCCTCCGCAGCGGCTGTCTTGATGTCCACGAACACCATCCCTTGGGCCATCCTGCGCTTTTCGATGCCATGTCGCTCTACCCTGAGCGTTAGCCTTTGGTTCATGGCTCTTTGCTGTTTGGTGAATTTGTCGATTTTTGATCGATCGATGTAGCAAGATACGGTGGGCATTTATCAGCGAGACTTTCAGCGAGACAAATTGGGGTAAGTTTGCGAAGCATAGCGTGGTTTAGTGCTTCTTGAAAATCTGATTTATTCAAAATATTTGGATTATAATGCTTACTTGTCCTTTAGCTCAACTGGATAGAGCAGCTGACTTCTAATCAGCAGGTTCGGGGTTCGGGGTTCGGGGTTCGAGTCCTCGAGGGATCGCCATTTTTCCGTAACGCTTGCACGAATCACGCGGTGTGTCCGTCATGGGGGGCACAGGGAGAGGTCTATGTGACATCTCTGCGATATGCTGAATTTCCTCGCCCGCGGGCTGATATCCGCGCATCTGGCGGCCAAACCTTAAAAAAATCCTGCTTTTCGGTTCCTAGGCGCGTATGAAAGGCTTATACAGTTTCGCAACACACATGCGCTTGCGGGGAGGCATGACATGATAAGATCAGAACTTGTGCAAAAACTCGCGGAGGAAAATCCGCATCTTTATCAGCGCGATGTTGAGCGGATTGTGGGAGCAATTTTTGACGAAATCATCGAAGCCATGGCGCGAGGAGATCGGGTCGAATTGCGCGGCTTCGGCGCGTTTTCGGTAAAAAAGCGTGATGCACGCGTGGGCCGCAATCCGCGGACGGGCGAGACTGTATCAGTCGAAGAAAAACATGTTCCCTTCTTTAAGGCGGGCAAATTGCTGCGTGACCGATTGAATTCGTAACGAGAACTGCGCGAGGGTAAGGCGTGATCCGAATAATAAAGCTGAGTTTCATTCTCTGTGTCGCGGTAGTTCTGATTGTTCTGGCGATTGCCAATCGCGATCCGGTGGTGATTAATCTTTTACCTGCCGATTTGGCGCTGTGGCTGCGGATAGATTTGTCTATATCCCTCCCTCTGTTCTTGATCATTTTCGGTGCGATTACCGCAGGTTTGGTTCTAGGCTTTGTTTGGGAGTGGCTACGCGAACACCGGCATCGTGCGGATGCATCGCGCGCGAAGCGTGATGCGACACGCCTGTCGCGGGAATTGGAAACCCTCAAGGGCGAGGCACGGGCGAAAGAGGGTCAGGATGACATTCTTGCCTTGTTGGAGGATGGCAAGCCCTTGCGGCTTGGTTGATCCCTGATGAGCATTTCCATTAAATTTTGTGGCCTTTCTCAGCCTGCCGATATTGTGGCTGCGGCCGAGGCGGGTGCGCGCTATGTGGGTTTTGTATTTTTCCCAAAATCACCCCGTTCGGTTAGCCTGACACGGGCCCGTGACTTGGCGCTTGCCGTTCCTGTCGGCGTGGCCAAGGTGGGTTTGGTGGTCGATCCAGAGGATGCCTTTCTAGATCAACTTCTGGCCGAAGTGCCGCTGGATATTTTGCAATTGCACGGCCATGAAACACCTAACCGTGTGGCGGAAATCCGTGCGCGGACGGGCCTGCCTGTGATGAAGGCCATTGGTATCGCAGAAGCGGATGATTTGGGGCAGATTGCGGATTACGCGGCGGTCAGTGATCAATTGCTAATTGATGCCAAGCCGCCGAAAAATGCTGATCTTCCTGGGGGGAACGGTCTTTCTTTTGACTGGCGGTTGTTAGCCGGACGCAGATGGCCTGTGCCATGGATGCTGGCAGGTGGATTGACGCCTGACAATGTGCGGCTTGCCGTGCAAATGACAGGCGCGCAGCAGGTTGATGTGTCATCAGGCGTGGAAAGTCGGGCAGGGGTAAAAGACCCTACCCTGATCCATGCTTTTGCCGATGCGGTGAACGGGGGCTAAACCTTGCCCCTTTCTCTTGCTCAATTCTTGCGCCCGCGTTAGGCAGTGGGTCGAATGTGAAAAAAGGTGCCTCCATGCCCGATGATATCTTGAACAGCTTTATGACTGGCCCTGATGAAAGCGGCCGCTTTGGTCAATTCGGCGGGCGGTTTGTGTCAGAAACCCTGATGCCGCTGATTTTGGAATTGGAAGCCCAATATGAACGCGCCAAAACAGATCAATCCTTCTGGGATGAAATGCATGATTTGTGGACGCATTATGTCGGCCGTCCGAGCCCCCTCTATTTCGCAGAACGCCTGACCGAGCATTTGGGCGGCGCGAAAATCTATCTCAAGCGAGATGAGCTAAACCATACGGGCGCGCATAAAATCAACAATGTGTTGGGTCAGATCATTTTGGCCCGCCGCATGGGTAAGACACGGATTATTGCGGAAACAGGTGCGGGCCAGCATGGCGTGGCCACGGCGACAGTCTGTGCAAAATTTGGCTTGAAATGCGTGGTCTATATGGGCGCGCATGATGTTGAACGCCAAGCGCCCAATGTGTTCCGCATGAAACTGCTTGGGGCCGAGGTTGTGCCTGTGACGTCAGGCCGTGGCACTTTGAAAGACGCGATGAACGATGCCTTGCGCGACTGGGTGACGAATGTGCGCGATACATTCTACTGCATCGGCACGGTCGCAGGCCCGCACCCATATCCCGCGATGGTGCGTGATTTCCAAGCGATCATTGGCAAAGAGGCCCGCGAACAGATTTTGGCCGCCGAAGGCCGTTTGCCAGATACGATCATTGCGGCCATTGGCGGCGGTTCAAATGCGATGGGGCTGTTTTACCCCTTCTTGGATGACAAGGAGGTGCAGATCATTGGCGTTGAGGCCGGTGGCAAAGGCGTCAATGACAAGATGGAGCATTGCGCAAGCTTGACAGGGGGGCGTCCGGGTGTGCTGCATGGCAACCGCACCTATTTGCTGCAAGACGAAGATGGACAAATCCTTGAGGGTCATTCGATTTCGGCGGGGCTCGATTACCCTGGCATCGGGCCTGAGCATTCATGGCTGCACGATATCGGCCGTGCTGAATATGTCTCGATCACCGATAGCGAAGCTTTGGAGGCGTTTCAGCTGTGCTGCCACCAAGAGGGCATCATTCCCGCGCTAGAGCCAAGCCATGCTTTGGCCCATGTGATGAAAATCGCGCCGATCCTGCCAAAGGATCATTTGATCTGCATGAATATGTGTGGTCGCGGTGATAAGGATATCTTCACAGTGGCCCGTGCCTTGGGATGGGAGATGCAGGGCTAATCCCCGCATCTCTCCCCATTTATGCCCGCTCTGCGCCTAAACCATGGGTTCGGGTGTCACTCGATCTGATGCAATTCCAATACGGTCAGCGGAATGATTTCGAGCGCACGCATATGGGTTGCGTGTAGGTTCACCTTTGGTGCAACGCCCTCTTCATGAGCCTGTAGGAACCGCGAGGCGCAAAGGCACCAGCGATCGCCCTCCTTTAAGCCAAGAAATCCATATTCGGGGCGGGGTGTGGTTAAGTCATTGCCCACATATTTTGAAAAGGCCAGAAATTCGCGGGTCATGACCGCGCAGACAGTATGCGCGCCGAAATCATCATCGCTGGTGTCGCAGCACCCGTTGCGAAAGAAGCCCGTCATTGGATCGCGGCCGCAGCTTTGCAGCGGCGCACCAAATACATTTACGCTTTCATCCATCGTCTATCCTCATACGCGCCAAAGGTGTTGCGAGAGAGGGATAGGAACACCCAAGGCGCTAAAAGTTTATCGAAACCGATCAACCAGCTTTTGTAACGGGCTTCGGCTGTCTTGCGGTGTCTCTACGGCCTCTGCGGGGGATGGGGCCGTGTCGCGTGATTTAAGCCTCGGCGCTGTTTCGCGGGCGGGTGTGGTGGTTTGTAAGGCCACAGCATTTTGGAACTGCGCGCCATTATCCTCGGCAAGGGCTTTGGCCCCATTCGAAATGCCCCGCAACATCATCTCTAGCCAAGACTGATCGGCCTTGGAAAAATCAGACAGAACATAGGCCGCGACCCGATCCTTGTGGCCTGGATGACCAATACCAAGCCGCACCCGGTGATACGCCTCACCAATATGGTCATGTAGTGACCGCAGACCATTATGCCCTGCATGCCCCCCGGAGGACTTAAGCCGAAGTTTTGATGGGGCAAGGTCAAGCTCGTCATGAAAAACTGTGACATCTTGCGCAGTCAGTTTAAAAAACCGCATTGCCTCGCCCACGGATTGCCCCGAGCGGTTCATATAGGTTTCTGGCTTGAGCAAGATCACCTTTTGGCCGCCCAGAACCCCTTCGCAGATTTGGCCTTGAAATTTGCTGCGCCACGGAGAGAACCCATGATCTGCGGCAATATGATCCAAGGCCATGAACCCGATATTATGACGGTTCTGGCTATATTTCGCGCCGGGATTTCCAAGACCAACCCAAAGTTTCATAGCCGCTTTGATACTCCGATTGCCCGTCCCGTGAAAGGGTAGTCTATGATAAAGTAAAGGCGCGAAGAAATCTTCGCGCCTTTATCAATTCGTCAGAAGATCGGCCTGATTATTCGGATTCTTCTTCTTCTTTGCCTTCAGCAGCGGCTTCGTTATCTGCGCTTACCAGACCCGATGGGGCGGTGATATTGGCGATCACAAAATCGCGGTCGATTGTTGGTTTAACGCCTTCTGGCAGGGTAACGTCAGAGATGTGGATCACATCGCCAATGCCGCGGCCTGTCAGGTCAACAGTAATCCCCTCAGGGATGTCACCTGCAATCACCGAAAGCTCAACCTCGGCACGCACGACTGTCAAAACGCCACCGCGTTTGATGCCAGGTGCGGCTTCATGGTTGATAAAGTTGACAGGGATGAACAGCTTAACACGCGAAGTGCGGCGTAGGCGCATCAAATCAACATGGGTCGGCAGATCTTTTACCACGTCGCGCTGCACGCCACGGCAAATCACGCGCACATCTTCTTGACCGTCAACCTTGAGGTTGAACAGGGTCGCGAGGAAGCGGCCCTCTTTCAGGCGCTTAAGCAATTGGTTAAAGGGGATTTGAATTGCAAGAGGGTCAGCCCCACCGCCATACACAATACCGGGCACCTTGCCTTCACGGCGAGCTTGACGAGCGGCCCCCTTGCCTGTCCCCGTCCGTGCCTCGGCGATAAGATCAGGAATCTCACCAGCCATAGCTATATCTCCATATGTTATGGGCCGCCTCCAAGGGTGTCGGGCCCGTGAAACCGCGCTCTTACAAGCATTTTCGGCCTTTGACCAGAGCTAAATCCGCCATTTTGTACATATATCGCTTGAGCCATTCCAATCGGCGGGGTAGCGATTTTAGCATGCATGCGCTCGCCAAAATTAGACAGGATCTTTCGCTGACCATCAGGCCTGTATTTGGCTTTATGGTTTTGGGAATCTTTTGGGGCTCTTATGCGGCGCTTGCCCCGCAAATCAAAGCGCAGATTGGGGCCGGTGATGGGCTCTTTGGCACGCTTTTGCTGATGTCTGCTTTGGGGCTTGTCACCGCAATGTGGTTGGCGCCGCGCGTAGATCGGCATTTGGGAAAATGGGGGCTGCCCCTTGGCGCGGGTCTATTGGCCTTGTCGTTTGCGGTTTTGGGTGCGGCAAGCCGCCCGTTGGAATTTGGCATTGGAATGGTTTTAGCGGGGGCGGCTTCGGGGCTGACGGATGTTATTATCAATGCCCGCGTCTCAGAGGCAGAGGCAGCCTTTAGGCGTCCGCTTATGTCACTTAATCATGCGATCTTTTCTTTCGCCTACGCGCTTGCTGCATTGAGTGCAGGCACGGCGCGGGAATTTGGCGCCTCTGCTTTGCAGGTGTTTTTGGGGTTGGGGGTCATCGTTGCTTTGGCACTGCCCATTTTGCGCAGCCAATCTTTTTTTGTAGGTGTTTCGGGAGATGGCGAAACGGTGCAGGGCGTTGATTTAGTGCCGTTCTGGTCGGGTTTGGTGATCTGGCCTGGATTGGTGGTAATGTTTGGCTTCATGTCAGAGGCCGCGATGGAAAGTTGGTCTGCCTTGCACATTGAACGCTCGCTAGGTGGGCGGGCTGTCGAAGGCGCGATTGGGCCTTTCATGTTGGGCCTAACCATGGGGATTGGCCGTCTTGCAGGGCATTTTCTAACGCAGGCGCATGATACGCTGCGTATGGTTTCGCGCGCGGCGTTGGTCTCGGCGGCGGGGGCGGTGATCGCTGCCTTAGCAGTGTCGCCTGGGATGGCCTATACAGGATTTGCAATCCAAGGACTGGGCGTGTCGATTATTGCGCCTTTGGCGCTTGGTTTGGCGGGGCAACTCGCAAGGTCTGGGGAAAGAACACGGATCATCGCCCGCGTGTCTGTCATTGGTTTTGCGGGGTTTTTGCTCGCCCCTGCAACAATGGGATGGATGGCAGAACTGGCCAGTCTGCGGGTGGCTTTTGGCATGATTGCAGTGATTTTGCTCATCATCCCGCTGATCTGCACGCGTGCGCTGCGCCCCCTCTCACCTGCGCGTGGCGGACAAGAGGGGCGCATCAGCGGGGTTTAGCCCCACTCGCCGCTAAAGTGTTTAGGAACAAGCAGGTTATGACGGCCAAGCGCCTTCACATCACGCTCGCCGCACAGTGCCATCGTGCTGTCGAGTTCCTTATGGATTACTTCCAAAGCGCGGGTGACGCCTGCTTCCCCCATAGCGCCAAGCCCGTTGACGAAGGCGCGCCCGATGTAGGTACTCTTCGCCCCCATGGCTAAGGCCTTAAGGACATCCTGCCCAGATCGAATGCCACTGTCGAGATGGACTTCAATCTTGTCGCCAACCGCTTCCAAAATTGGCTCCAACATACGGATGGAGGAGAGGGCCCCATCCAATTGCCGCCCGCCATGATTGGACACAACAATGGCATCGGCGCCAACTTTTGCAGCCATTTTTGCATCTTCAGCATCCAAGATGCCCTTGATGATCACAGGGCCATCCCACATTTTTCGGAATTGTTTAATGCGCTCCCAATCAAGGCTTTGATCAAAGGCTTGCGCCGTCCACGAACTGAGCGAGGAGGGGTCATCAATCCCGTCCACATGACCCACAATGTTGCCAAAGAAGCGCCGCTTGGTGCCGAGCATCCCAAGGCCCCATTGCACTTTGGTCATCATATCAGCCACGGATTTCACAGTGAATTTGGGCGGCGCTGATAGCCCGTTTTTGATGTCTTTGTGACGTTGACCCAAAAGCTGCAAGTCCACTGTAATCACGATGGCCGAGCATTTTGCCTCTTTCGCGCGCTGAAACAGCCGCGTCATGAAATCATCGTCTTTGAGCGTGTAGACCTGAAACCAGAAGGGTTTGCTGGTATGTTCCGCCACGTCTTCGATAGAACAGATCGACATAGTCGAGAGGGTGAAGGGCACGCCAAATTTTTCTGCGGCCCGCGCCGCTTTGATCTCGCCATCAGCGCGCTGCATACCCGTCAGCCCAACAGGGGCCAAGGCCACGGGCATCGCCACATCATGACCAATCATGGTCGACGCTGTGCTGCGGTTTGACATATCGACCGCCACCCGTTGGCGCAGGCGGATCAGGTCAAAATCGGATGAGTTTTCGCGGAAGGTCTGCTCTGTCCAACTGCCCGATTCAGCGTAATCGTAAAACATCTTTGGCGTGCGCTTTTGATGCAAGCGGCGCAGATCTTCGATTTCGGTGATGACGGGCATGGTGGCACTCCTCCGCAAGGCTGGTAAGGAAGTCTTACCAATTGTTGCGAATGCCCGCAATCATTTGGCGCGATGCGCCCCATCTGCCAAAGATTTTACAAAGGCGGTGATCTCTGGCACGGTTTTTCCCTCTTCAATCAGGCTTACAATCGCTGAACCCACGACCGCCCCATCGGCCACGCCTGCAATCGCTTCGGCGGCCTCAGGCGTTTTTATACCGAAGCCAACAATCACTGGCAGATCGGTCTGCGATTTGATCCGTGCTACCTCTGGCCCAACATCACCCGCCTGCGCATTGGCGGCCCCTGTGATGCCCGTGATCGAAACATAGTAGATAAAGCCCGATGTGTTTTCCAACAGCTTCGGCAGGCGTTTATCATCACTGGTCGGTGTCGCCAGACGGATGAAATTCAGCCCTGCCTTTTGCGCGGGAATGCACAGTTCGCTATCCTCTTCGGGAGGCAAATCAACGATGATCAAGCCATCAATGCCCGCGTCTTTGGCCTGCTCTAAAAAGCGATCCACACCGCGGCTGTAAATCGGGTTGTAATATCCCATCATCACAATCGGCGTGTCATTATCATTTTTTCGCAGCTCGCGCGCCATTTGCAGCGTTTTGGCGAGGGTCTGCCCCCCTTCAAGCGCGCGCTGCCCCGCAAGCTGAATAGTCGAGCCATCCGCCATCGGATCGGTGAAGGGCAGGCCCAATTCGATGATATCCACACCCGCGGCAGGTAGGGCTTTGATCAATTCAAGCGAGGTGTCGTAATTAGGATCGCCCGCCATGACATAGGCGACAAAGGCCTTCTTGCCCTCTTGGGCCAGCCGCGCAAAAGTGGTGTCGATCCGTGTCATAGATGCCTCCCGCGAAATCGTTCGTTTGGGGTTTGCGGCAAATAGCGGCGGAAATCAATGGGGCCTGACGGGTTCGGGCCATTGCCCCGCCGCGCACTTGGCCCTAGAAGGCAGCCAACGCGCATCACGGAGGTCGCTTGCAATGGGTTTCAAAATGGGAATCGTGGGTCTGCCCAATGTTGGGAAATCCACGCTGTTCAACGCCTTGACCAAAACCGCAGCCGCACAGGCTGCGAATTTCCCCTTTTGCACCATCGAGCCGAATGTGGGCGATGTGGCCGTGCCTGACCCACGCCTTGAGAAATTGGCCGCGATAGCAGGCTCAAAACAGATCATTCCAACCCGCATGACCTTTGTCGATATTGCGGGCCTCGTGCGCGGGGCCTCTAAGGGCGAGGGGTTGGGCAACCAATTCCTAGCCAATATTCGCGAGACCGATGCCATCGCCCAAGTGTTGCGCTGCTTCATTGATGATGATGTGACCCATGTCGAAGGCCGCGTTGACCCCGTGGCCGATGCTGAGACCATCGAAACCGAACTGATGCTCGCTGATCTCGAAAGCATCGAGAAACGCCTGCAAAACCTGACCCGCAAAGTGCGCGGTGGCGACAAAGAGGCGGTGCAGCAAGAGCGCCTTTTGAAAGAGGCGCAGGCGATGCTAGAGCAGGGCAAACCCGCCCGCATGGTCGAGGTGGCAGAGGATGACGCGAAAGCGTGGAAGATGTTGCAACTTCTGACCACCAAGCCCGTGCTATATGTTTGCAATGTGGACGAGGCCTCTGCCGCCACGGGCAATGACCTCTCCGCGCGGGTTGAGGAGATGGCCAAGGCGCAAGGGGCGGCTTCGGTCGTCATCTCGGCCGCGATTGAGGAAGAAATCAGCCAATTGCCCGCCGAGGACGCCGCCGTGTTCTTGGGCGAAATGGGTCTAGAGGAGGCAGGTCTCGACCGCCTTATTCGCGCGGGCTATGACCTTCTGGCATTGGAAACCTATTTCACCGTTGGCCCGAAAGAGGCCCGCGCATGGACGATCCGCCACGGCACCGCCGCGCCACAAGCCGCAGGCGTGATCCATGGCGATTTCGAGCGCGGCTTCATCCGCGCCGAAACCATCGCCTATGAGGATTACGTCACCTTGGGCGGCGAGGTCGCAGCCAAAGACGTAGGAAAAATGCGGGTCGAGGGGAAAAACTACATCGTCAAAGATGGTGATGTGCTGCATTTCCTCTTCAACGCCTAATCCCGCCACGCCACAAATTCCCCCCTTGCCCCTGCGCGCCCATGTCGTTAGACGGGTCGGCGGAGACGTGGCCGAGTGGTCGAAGGCGCTCCCCTGCTAAGGGAGTAGACGGGAAACCGTCTCGTGGGTTCGAATCCCATCGTCTCCGCCATAAAACTTTATTAATTCATTGATTTTATTATAGTTTTGATCATTAACATGATTTATATCCCCTTTTTGTCCCCCGCGGACAATTTGGATATTTGCCCAAAAATGGTAAACAATCGACGTGATTAACTGGGGTCATGTGGCCCCCCCGTTTGCTTTACGAATCCTATCGCGCGACCCCACTCCGGGGGCACCCCCGGATTTGAGGGTTTGCCTCAGGTTCACCTATGCATATGATATTGAACGGGCGGTCAGTATTAGCATGTACCCTAACGCTATATAAGCCTTCGATATGTAGTTGCTCTCATTAATGCTTAACGAGATTGCGTTTTAGTCCGCAAAATAGCTTTTGAGCTTTGATAAATTGACAACGGCTCAGCCAGTTTCTGCATTTTTATTGTTTTTGATGATCACTTTCAAAAATATACGAACAGTCTATTTGTAATTACCTTCATTGCCATAAAATCCTTATGGGCTGTAACGTTGAGCTCTGCAGCAACTACATTTTGTGGTTGGTGTTTTGAGTGGGTTAAAATCTGCGATATAGGGAGGGACAAATGAGCTCAATAGATCAAGCAGGCGGGATTGCAGGCGGAACCTTGGATCCAGATGGTCACAAGACGCTAAATCCTGTTGGTTCTGATGAAAAAACATGGGGATGGTTCGCTACTTTCAATATTTGGGCCAATGACGTGCAGTCATTGTTTGGGTATTCGTTGGTGGCGTCACTATTCATTTCATTTGGTGTTGGCGGTTGGACTGCTTTTGCAGCGTTGATTGCAGCAGGTTTGTTTGTGATGTGGATGGTAAATCTCTCGGGCGCGCCAGGCGAAAAATACGGTATTCCTTACCCGGTGTTAGCGCGTGCTAGCCTAGGCACCGAAGGAGCTAAGCTACCAGCTATTCTACGGGCAATAGTCGCAACATTTTGGTATGGTGCTCAGGTATACTTTGCGTCGACAGCTGTCGCACTTCTAATTCGATCTGTGACAGGGATAAGCGGGGGTTCCGAAATCCTTGGCATGACAGGCGTTGATTGGATCGCTTTCCTCATCGTTTGGGTGTTCCATATTGTGATTTTCTGGCGCGGCATGGGTTGGGTTGAAAAGTTTCTCAACTTTGCAGGCCCGTTCGTATATTTGGTCATGATTGGTCTTGTGATTGTTTTGTGGCAGCGCGCAGACGGCCAACTTCTGTCAGCTACAGCTACGATTTTTGCAAACCCTGAGGGAACTTTTGCAACCGAATTTAAAGGGTTTGTGGCTATCGTTGGGACTATGGTAGCTTACTTTGCAGCGGTGATGATCAATTTCAGCGACTTCTCTCGCTATTCCCGTAGCAACGCAGAAATGAAAAAAGGGAACCTGCTCGGTTTGCCATTTAACATGATTTTGTTCTCCGCTCTAGCGCTGCTTACGACAGGTGGTGCAGCAGTGGTATTTGGCGAAGAGATCATTAATCCAACAGAAATCGTTGAGCGGACGGATAGCGTCGTACTTGGCGTCATTGCTGCGATCACGTTCTTTGCCGCTACAGTGGGGATTAATTTGGTCGCAAACTTCATCCCTGCTGTGAATGGTATCGCGAACCTCAGCCCTGCAAAAATAAGTTTCAAAACCGCTGGTTTGATTACATCTGGTTTTGCACTCGTAATTGGTGGGTTTTGGACCGCATATATCGCAAACTTTGGGATTTTCCCGTTTGTGAATACCCTTGGAGCAGTGTTAGCTCCGATCTTTGGGATCATGATCGTTGATTACTATATGCACCGTAAGGAAACGCTCAATGTAGCGGACCTCTACAATGCCACCGGTGGTGAGTATCACTATGAAAACGGTTGGAACACGACTGCTGTTAAGGCTTTCGGGTTGGCTGCAATTTTCTCTGTACTGACGGTGTGGGTACCTTGGTTTGAATTCTTGTCAGGGTACAACTGGGTTATTGGTGCAGCTTTAGGTGCCATTCTCTTTCAAGTATTCTCGAAAAAATAATCCTTCGGTCTGAACTTTTACGAGGCGGTGAACGAACAGTTTCATCGCCTCTTTTTTGCAACTTCACGGATAAGTCTGCTTTTGCGAAGTTTGGTAGACATATTGGAGTAGTGAGCCATATTGTTGAGCAAGGAGTTCAATATGCGGCAACTGCGCGATGATACACATTTGATACTGGACGGCGAAATCCGCGTGTATCGGCGTGAGCGTAGCAAGCGGTGGCAGACAGCATTTTGCGATTGGTTGACTTTGATTTGGTCGCAAGGGTTGCGCGCTGCTTTGCGCGCCTATGTGGCGGCGGATTAAGCCCTTGGCATTTGTAGGGTCTTTGCGCCTATAGTCGGGGCACATATCTTCGACAACAAAGGCCCGCAGCATGAAGCTAGAATTTCACCATATCAATTTCGTCTCCGAAGATGTGGATCGGTTGCACGCGTTCTACACGGGTGTTTTGGGGTTGGACGACATCCCAATCCAATCTTTCCCGCGCCCTGAGGCAACTTCGCAAAGCGGGTATGATGGTAAAATTCGTTTTGCCACGGATGGGCAGATGCAGATGCATCTTGCCACAAAGGATTTGTCTGTCGCCTTTCGCAATGGCGAGGTGATCAACCCTGTCGAACGCGGGCATATTGCCTTTCGCACAGATGACATTGCAGCCTTTATGGCGCTGCTTGACCAACATAACATTCCCTATTCCGATTACGGCACTGCCTTTGCGAAAGAATGGCATCAGGTCTTTTTCCATGATCCCGAGGGCAATGTGATCGAGGTGCACCAAGCTGTATGATGGGGGGTCTGTGGCTTCTTTTTGGGGCGGCTTTCCTTGCGGCAAGCCTAATCCCCGCGCAATCTGAGGCGGTCTTGGTTGGTCTAATCCTTGGCCAGACCTATCCCGTCTGGCTGTTGGTCTTGGTCGCTGGGATTGGCAATGTTTTGGGCTCTTGTGTTAATTGGGGTTTGGGGCGCGTGGCTGAAACACAAGCCGATAAACGCTGGTTTCCGATATCCCGCGCGAATTTGGCCCGCGCGCAGGACCGCTATCAGCGTTGGGGTTGGATCAGCCTTTTGGCCTCATGGGTGCCAATTATCGGTGATCCGATTACGCTTGCCGCAGGGGTGATGCGCGAGCCTCTTTGGCGGTTTGTATTGGTTGTCAGCATCGCCAAATTTGGTCGATATATCGTTTTGGCGACCACTGTTTTGGGTGCTGTGCATTTCTTTTGAGATTGGGGGTTTCCAGCGGGCATTCTCTCTCTATCTCCCCCCTTACACAGATCAAAGCCGAGGAAAAAATAATGAGTGATTGTGGATGCGGACGTTCGCCAACGGGTAAATGTGTGGGTTGGCATAATCTGACCGAAGAAGAATATCTCGAAAAGAAAGATGCTTGGCAAAAGCGTCAGGCCGAAAAAGACGCCAAGTGATCCGCGCGGCACTCAAACGGTTTGGGGGTTGAGAAAGAGACTGATCTGCGTGCCACTTTGAGCATGGGCGTTATTTAAGCGCGCAATCAAGGACATCGAACGAAAAAGACGGGGCGCGTGACGGCGTATGGGGTGGGAAAGTCGCCCCATACGCCGTTTTCGTTTTGATGGTTAAAAGCGGAAATTAGGCAAATCAAAAAAATTATCATTTTGTTCTTTTATGATAGGTAGTAATTTTATAGGCTCGTCTTAAGCAGCGCTGCCCATTTAGTAGTTTGGGGCGGCGTTTTGGTTTCGTATGTTAGTTGGTGAGGGTAGTTTGATGTCAAAGCAGATGGCGCTGGTCGATCTTAATCTATTGGCCGAAACAAGCCGATTTCCAGTTTTGAAAGGTTTCATGCGTTCGCCAGCGCATTGGGAATTGCTGTGCAATATCTATGTCCTAGATGGCGATGAAAGCTATGGCATCAACGACTATATCGACATGTGCAAAACGGGCAGTGTGACCCGATTGACGCTCTCCAATTTTCTGCGCGCGCAAATTTCGAATGGCGCCTTGGAGGTGCAATTTGGTGCCAAGAAAAGCCGCAAAACCCTGACCTTGTCCAACAGCCTGAAGGCAGAGGTCGAGAACTATTTTGCGCTGCGCACTCGCTTGATGAAAGAGCAAGCCTAAGCCAAAACGCGCCCTGAACTGCGCCGCAAGTCGCCTTTGGTAGGCGCAGTGTCGCAGCATTGAGGGCGCAGATTGGCGAAATAGGTCTTTCACATGCCCCATGGCAGGGTTTATCAGCGTGATAGCAAACGCAATTGGCCGTGCCTATCTTGCGGATATGAACCTTGGGCTATCATTTTGGGGGATGGTTGGTGATGACCTCTTTTTCAGGACTTTCAAATAAACTCACTGGGTTGATACGGCGCAGCTTGATAGCGGCGGCCGTTGGCTTTGCTGCGCTCCCCTCTATGTCTCATGCGCAAGAGGTGACGTTACGACTTCACCAATTCTTGCCCGCACAATCCGTTGTTCCTGCGCAGATTTTGGATGTCTGGGCCGATAATGTCGAAGCGGCCTCTGGCGGTCGGATTGAGATTGAACGCTATCCATCTATGCAGCTTGGCGGCACGTCGCCTGAATTGATTGACCAACTCCGCGGTGGTGTGGCGGATATTGTTTGGACTGTGGTAGGCTATACGCCCGGCCGCTTCCCCACCACTGAGGTTTTTGAGCTGCCCTTCATGGTCGAAGATGCGGCAGCGGCCTCATACGCCTATTGGACGATGTTCGAGCGGCACATGGCGCAAGGTGAATTCGCCGATTACCATGTTTTGGGGACTTGGGTGCATGGCCCGGGCGTGTTCCACGCCAATGCGCCCATTTCAGTGCCCAGTGACCTTGAGGGGATGAAAATCCGTGGTGGCTCGCGACTTGTGAACCAACTGCTAGAGCAATTGGGGGCCGAACCAGTTGGTATGCCTGCCCCCGCTGTTCCCGAGGCTCTTTCGCGCGGCGTGATTGATGGTGCGACCTTCCCGTGGGAGGTTACATCCTCTGTGCGCGTGGCTGAGTTGATCTCTTATCACACCGAATTCGAAGGGCCTGCCGTCTATAACCTCACCTTTGTTATGGCGATGAATAAGGATGTTTACGCGGGGCTGCCCAATGATCTGAAGGCGGTCATTGACGCAAATTCAGGGCTAGAGTTCTCCGTTTTTGCGGGACGCACACAGCAAGCCGCAGATGCGCCTGCACGCGATATTGCCGTGGATTTGGGAAATGAAATCATCACGATCCCAGAGGCGGATGCATCCCAATGGCGCGATCTTGCCGCGCCTGTATACGAGGCATGGGTGGCCGATATGGCGGCGCAGGGGCGTGATGGCGCGGCTCTGATTGATGAGGCGCGCGCCTTGATGGCCGAATATGAGGCCGCAAACCCCTAAGCCCAAGTGGAAGGGGATATGCGCCCCATGTTGGACAGGTTCTTTCATCGCGTGGCGATTGTAATGGCCCTCGTGGGGGGCATTGTTTTATGCGCTGTGATTGTGATGGTGGGCTTGTCCGTTTTTGGGCGCGCCTCTAGCGACCTTGCTCATGGCCTGCGTGATAGTCTGCCTTTCGCACAAGCGCTGATTGATCTGGGTCTTGGGGCTATTCGTGGTGATTTTGAATTGGTCGAAGCGGCCCTAGGATTTGTTATTTTCGCCTTCATGCCCCTTGCGTCTTTGCAGCGGGCGCATGCACGGGTTGAACTTTTGACCCCCTATCTGCCCCGCAGCGTAAAGAGGGGAAGTAATCACTTGAGCGCATGGGGATTTGCCACGGCATTTGCCGTCATGGCGGCCATGTTGTCAGTGGGAACATGGTCAAAATATCAATCAGGTCAGACCTCGTTCATCCTCGCCATTCCCGTATGGATGCCGCAAGCGGCGGCTGTCATTGCGGCTTGGGTGGCGACCATAGTCGCGCTCTATCTAGCGATGCGCCAATTTGGGCAAGGGTCGCAAGATGAGTGATCTTTGGATCGGCATCCTGTCTTTTCCGACCTTGCTTGCGCTGATTTTTCTGCGCATCCCGATTGGGTTGGCAATGTTTGGGGTTGGCTTTTTGGGCCTGTCTGCCGTGCAGGGGGACGCCAGTTTGGCCTTAGGGCGACTGCGCAGTGAAAGCTACACGACATTCTCAAATTATGCGCTCTCCATCATCCCGATGTTTCTATTGATGGGCCATTTCGCCACTTTGGGTGGAATGAGCCGTGCGCTTTTTGATGCGGCGGCCTCTTTCTTAGGGCATCGGCGGGGTGGGGTGGCGATGGCTGCGATTGGGGCCTGTGCGGGCTTTGGGGCCATTTGCGGTTCCTCCCTGGCCACAGCGGCCACGATGGGGCGGGTTGCCTTGCCCGAACTGCGCGTCAAGGGCTATTCGGGGGGGCTTGCCACCGCCACATTGGCGGCAGGGGGCACCTTGGGCATTTTGATCCCCCCCTCCATCGTTTTGGTGATTTATGCGATCCTGACGGAACAAAATATCGCTAAGCTTTTCGCCGCCGCGCTGATCCCTGGGGTTTTGGCGGCCCTTGGGTATATGGCGGCCATTGCGATTTATATGCGCCGCCACCCTCAGGAAGGCAGGCTGAGCCCGCGTGTCCCTTGGGCGATGCGCGTGCGGGCTTTGCGCGCAACTTGGCCTGTGTTGGCGGTGTTTTTGGTGGTGGTGGGCGGCATTTATGGGGGCATTTTCACCCCCACCGAGGGCGCTGCAATCGGCGCGCTTGGGGCGGGTGGTGTGGCTTGGGCGCAGGGCGGTTTGACGCGCGAAACCCTCGCGCAAAGCCTGCTGCAAACGGCAAGTTCGACCGCGATGATATTTTTCATCATTCTAGGCGCTGCCTATTTCAATGGGTTTCTTGCCCTCACCCAAGTGCCGCAAGGCTTGGCCGAATGGGTTGGGGGGCTGGGATGGAACCCCTATGTGATCCTCTTGCTGATCTTGTGCCTTTACCTGCTGTTTGGCTGCGTCATGGACAGCTTGTCGATGATCCTTCTCACGATACCGATTTTTTTCCCTGTCATCTTATCCCTTGATTTTGGCCTGTTGGATCTCACTACGCTACAGCTTGAGGCTGTGGCCGAGGTTCTGCGCGGTGATCTCTCTGGCTTTGCAGCGGATCAATTGGCCGAGGCGCGGGCCGCCTTGGAGGCAGGCCTCCCCCTTGCCCAAGATACGGCGCGGGCATTGGGGATCAATTTGACAGAGGCGCGTGTCGCGCGGATGGAGGTAGAATTGGTGGCTATTTGGTTCGGCATCCTTGTGCTGATTGTGGTGGAAACAGGGTTGATTACGCCACCTGTTGGGATGAACCTCTTTGTGATTTCCGCAATGGATCGCGACACGCCTGTCTCGGCCACCTATCGGGCGGTTCTTTATTTTGTCACCAGTGATCTGTTGCGCGTGGCCTTATTGGTGGCCTTTCCTGCGATCACTTTGATCTGGCTGATCTAAGCCTTGCTCGTGCCGCGCTGCGGGCTAGGATAGCAGAAATCTGAAAAACTTCGGCAGGGAGAGAGACAGCAATGGCAAAACTTGCATTTTTGGGCTTGGGCGTGATGGGCTATCCGATGGCGGGCCATCTGCAAAAAGCGGGTCACGAGGTGACAGTCTATAACCGCACCACCGCCAAGGCAGAGAAATGGGCGGCGGAGTATGGGGGCGGCTTCGCTACCACCCCGCGCGCTGCCGCCGAGGGCGCGGATGTGGTTTTGTCTTGCGTGGGCAATGACGATGATTTGCGGGCCGTTGTGCTTGGGGATAAGGGCGCTTTGGCAGGTATGGCCAAGGGCGCGCTTTACGTGGATCACACGACAGTTTCCGCGATTGTCACGCGTGAGCTTGGCGCAACCGCAGCCGCATCTGGTGTGGGTTGGGTTGATGCCCCCGTCTCAGGGGGGCAGGCAGGCGCAGAAAATGGACAACTTGCCATCATGTGCGGTGGTGCGGATGCCGATTTCGCCCGTGCAGAGAGCATCGTTGCCGCCTATTCCAAGGCGACAGTCCATTTCGGGGAATTGGGCAATGGCCAAATCACCAAAATGATCAATCAAGTCTGTATCGCAGGCGCCATTCAAGCCGTTTCTGAAGGGCTGTTCTTCGCGATGCAGGCAGGTCTTGATGCGAAAAAAGTGGCCGCCCTTGTGTCGCAAGGGGCGGGCGGGTCATGGCAATTGGCCAATCGCGCCGAGACAATGGTGGACAATAAGTTCAATCACGGCTTTGCGGTGGATTGGATGCGCAAAGACCTCGCCATTGCCTTGGGGCAGGCCAAGGAATTGGGCATTTCACTGCCTGTGACCGCCATGGTGGATCAATATTACGGCGATGTGCAGGCTTTGGGGGGCGGGCGTTGGGATACGTCTAGCCTGATCCAACGCTTCCGCAAATTGCATGATATGGATATCTAACGCATGGAACAGTCGGCGGCCCCCACGGATCTTGAGGGGTTTTTGCGGGATATCTTTGACGCGGCGATTGCCGCCGTTGATCCGCGCACAATTCTTGCTCCCTATTTGCCTCGGCGCCCAAAGGGCCGCGTGGTGGTTATGGGGGCGGGGAAGGCCACAGCGCGGATGGCGCAGGCGGTTGAGGCCGCATGGGGGCCATGCGAGGGGCTGATTGCCGTGCCCCATGGCGCAAGCCTGCCTTTGCAGGGGATCGAGGTGGTGGAAACCGCCCACCCCGTGCCTGACGCGGCCAGTGAAGCCACGGCGGTGCGTCTGCTTGAACTGGCGCAAGGCTTAGGCGCGGATGATCTCGCGCTGTTTCTCATCTCTGGTGGGGGATCGGCGCTTTTGGCCGCCCCTGCCCAAGGGGTTAGTCTTGCTGATAAGCAAGCGGTGCATCGCGCGCTTTTGCGCTCGGGCGCGTCCATTTCGCAAATGAATATTTTGCGAAAGCACCTCTCTGCGATCAAAGGCGGCCATTTGGCTGTGGCGGCCCATCCCGCGCAGGTGGTGACCCTCTTGATCTCGGATGTGCCAGGCGATGACCCCGCGATTATTGCATCGGGGCCGACTGTCCCCGACCCGTCAACCATAGATGAGGCGCGCGCCATTGTGGGGCGTTACGCCCTTGATCTGCCGCCAAGCGTATCGGCGCGCCTTGGGTCAGGGCAGGGCATGCCGTCCGCGGATCACCCTGTATTCGGGGCCGCACAGACCCATATGATTGCAACGCCCATGGCGTCGTTACGCGCCGCGCAGTCGCGTGCGAAGGCGCTTTGGTCTGATCTGAGCGTGGTGATCTTGGGTGACGCTTTGGAGGGGGAAGCGCGCGATTTGGGCCAAGCCATGGCAGGGATCACGCAATCCATCTTGCGTCACGGCGCACCATTTTCGGCGCCTGTGTTGCTTTTGTCGGGCGGGGAAACCACCGTCACCATTGGGCAGGCCAAGCCTGGGCGGGGTGGCCGCAATTCCGAGTTTCTTTTGTCCTTTGCCACCCATGCGCCCCAAGGGGTTTATGCTTTGGCCTGTGATACGGATGGGATAGATGGGGCAGGCACCAATGCAGGCGCGATCTGGTCTCCGCGCGTGGCCCGCCAAGGCGCAGAACTCGATAAACGCGCCTTTCTTGCGGCCCATGATGCATTGCAGTTTTTTGAGATGGCAGATGGTGTTGTCACCACTGGCCCAACCCATACCAACGTGAATGATTTTCGGGCCATCCTGATCCCTGCGGATGCTGCGCCATGATTGCCCTTGATGGCCTGAATTTTAAGGCCCTTGCCGACTTTGACGCGATTTTGGATGTGCGCAGCCCATCTGAATTTGCAGAAGATCATATGCCCAATGCCATCAGTTGCCCCGTGCTGTCCGATGAGGAGCGCGCGCGGGTTGGCACGGTTTACAAACAAGACAGCCCCTTTGCCGCGCGCAAGATCGGGGCGGCCTTAGTTGCGCGGAACGCGGCGTATCACATTGAAACCCAACTGTCCCATCATGACGGCGCATGGCGTCCCTTGGTTTATTGTTGGCGTGGGGGGCAGAGATCCAATTCTTTCGCAACCATATTGCGCCAAATCGGATGGCGGGCAGAAGTGGTTGAGGGCGGCTATTGCGCCTATCGCAGATTGATCGTGGCACGGCTTTACGAACAGCCTTTGGGGCTGCGGATCATTCGCCTTGATGGCGATACGGGCAGCGCCAAGACGGAAATCTTGAACCGCCTTGATGCGCGCGAGGTGCAGGTGTTGGATCTTGAAGGCATGGCGCGCCACCGCGGTTCGAGCTTGGGTCAAATGGCAGGGGTGCAGCCGAGCCAAAAAGCATATGAATCTGCGATTGCCGCAAAACTGGGTCGCTTTGACCCGTCCCGCCCCGTTCTGGTTGAGGCAGAGTCTGCGCGCATCGGCATGTTGCGGATACCGCCCATGCTGTGGGTCGCGATGCGCGACAGCCCGCGTATCATGCTAGATATCAGCCCTGCTGCCCGCGCCACCTATCTGGCCAAAGCCTATGCAGATTTAACCGCAGATCAGGCGGAATTTGCCGCGCGACTTGAGCATTTGCGCGGGCTGCAAAGCAACGAACGCCTTGATCAGTGGCACGATATGATCCGCCAAGGGGCGTGGCCTGATTTGGCGCTTGAGTTGATAAAGCATCATTATGACCCTGCCTATGCGCGCTTGCGCAGCACAGAGGCAGAGGGGTCGCAGATGATGCGCATCACAAAAGGCAGCCTTGGCCCCGCAGAGATAGCCCAAATCGTGGATGAGATCGCAGCCGCGCTTTAACGGCGGCGGTCGCGTCTGGTGCTCATGGGTTGGAAGGCAACGCCAACATGGGCCTCGCAATAGGGTTTACCCTGTTGCACAGGCAGGCCGCAGAAATAAAAATTCTCTGTGGCGGGGTCGCCAATGGGCCATTTGCAGGTGCGCTCGGTCAATTCCATCAGGCTGATCCGCTTGGCGTGGTTTTCCACTTCTTTCACCTTGGCCAAGGCCTCGGGGCTGATTTCATTTGCCGAAGGCTGCGGTGGCAATGGTTGACCTGCGGGAACAATCGGTTTGCGCAAAGGCGTGACATTATTCGCGCGTGGCACAGGGGCTGTGGCAGGGGCTTCTGTCGCGGGCTTGGCTTCTGCTGCGGGGCGCGGCTTGGGGCTTGGTTTCGTCTCAGCGGTTGAGTCGCGCTTTGCATTGGCGCGCGCCGTTGCGGCGTTTGGCTCGGCAGGGGCCTTCGTCTCTTTGGGCGCTTTGGCCGTGCTTGCAGGGGTGGTGGTCGAGCGGTTCGACAAACCCAAGCGATGCACTTTGCCGATGACGGCGTTGCGCGTCACCCCGCCCAACTCTTTAGCGATTTGGCTTGCGGATTGCCCTTCGGCCCACATTTTCTTGAGTAGCTCTACGCGCTCATCGGTCCAGGACATCACGTCCCTCCTGCATCAGATATGGCTTTGTGGCCCTTGCGGCCCATCCTTACACAGCGCAATCGCGCCAGTCATAAAGATAGGGATATGGGCGTTTTACACCCGAAAGTGAAGCCCTATTCTAACTGTCCCACTCGCCAAGACAAGAGGCGAAGCGGTGGCGAAAGGGTCAAGGCGGCGGCTGACCTTGTCAAAGCATGGGGGGTTGAGATGCGGCAGGGGCTGCTCTACCTGTTGGGGCATCGATAAAGGGCGGAGAGCAGGCAATGTCAGCAGAAATGGGCGCGCGCCGATTTGGTCGGATGAATTGGTTGGGTCTTTATACCTTGATCTGGCGCGAGGTGATGCGCTTTGCCACTGTGTGGAGCCAAACAATTCTCGCGCCTTTGGTGACTGCCGCCTTGTTCATTGCGATTTTCTCGCTCGCCATTGGTGCAAAACGCGGGGATGTGATGGGGGTGCCGTTTGTGCATTTCATTGCGCCGGGGATATTGATGATGACAGTCATCCAAAACGCCTTTGCCAACACGTCCTCCTCCCTCGTGATTTCAAAGGTGCAGGGCAATATTGTTGATACATTGATGCCGCCCTTGAGCCCGCTTGAATTGGTTGTGGGGTATATGGCGGGCGGTATCGCGCGCGGGATTTTGGTGGCGCTTTGCACGATGGCGGTGATTTTTCCCTTCATCGGGCTTGGGGTTGCGCATCCCCTTTGGGCGCTTGTCTTTGTGATCCTTGGCGCGGGGTTTTTGGGTCTTGTCGGCGTTGTCGCGGGGATCATCGCGCAGAAATTCGATCAGATTGCCGCGATCACAAATTTCATTGTGACCCCGCTGAGCTTTCTTTCAGGCACATTCTATTCGATCGAGGGCCTGCCCAATTGGCTTTATGTGGTGAGCCACGTTAACCCAGTTTTCTATCTGATTGATGGTTTGCGCTATTCAGTCTTGGGCGTGTCGGACAGCAGCCCCGTTTTGGGGCTCGCTGTCGCAGGTGGCGCCACGGTTGCCATTGCCTTTGCGGCTTGGGCGATGTTCCGTTCAGGCTATCGCCTCAAGAGTTAAAGACCAAGACACCACCGCATCACGGCTTTTTGGGCGTGCAGGCGGTTTTCGGCCTCGTCAAAGATCACGGATTGTGGGCCATCCATCACCTCATTGGTGACCTCTTCGCCGCGATGCGCGGGAAGGCAATGCATGAATAATGCATCTTCCTTGGCCTGTGCCATCAGCGCGGCATTGATCTGATAGGGGCGCAATTGGTTGTGGCGGCGTTCCTTGGTGGTTTGGCTGTCATGCATCGACACCCATGTATCTGTCACAACCAAATCTGCCCCCTCCACGGCACGCGCAGGATCGCGCACAATTTCGATTTTCGAGCCTTTGGCGCGGGCTTCTTCGATGAAGACGCGCTCAGGATCAAGGGTTTCGGGGCCCGTAAAAGTCAGGTCGAACCCAAACTGCCCTGCGGCATGGATCATTGAGGCGCAGACATTGTTTCCGTCTCCCGACCAGACCACTTTTTTGCCTGCAATCGGCCCGCGATGTTCCTCATAGGTCAGGATATCGGCCATGATCTGGCAAGGGTGGGTGCGGTTGGTCAGCCCGTTGATGACAGGCACGGTGGCATTCTCTGCCAATTCCAACAGCACATCCTCGTCGAAGGTGCGGATCATGATCAGATCAACATAGCGAGACAACACCCGCGCCGTATCTGCGATGGTTTCGCCATGGCCAAGCTGCATTTCGCTGCCAGAAAGTACCATGGATTGGCCGCCCATCTGGCGCACGCCCACATCGAAAGAAACGCGGGTGCGGGTCGAGGGTTTTTCAAAGATCAGCGCCACCATATGCCCCGCAAGCGGCTGCGCGTCATCGGCTGCCCCTTTGGGCCGGCCTGCCCGTGCTTGTTTCATCGCGGCCGCCTGATCAATCATAGCCCGTAAATCGCTTGGCGTTGTTTTATGGATATCGAGAAAATGGTTCATTGTTTTTTCTTTCATTCGCGGCAGCGATCACGCGCCTGCGTCAAGGGATTCAAGCGCATGTGACAGGCGCGACACTGCCTCTTGCGCTTCGTTTGCGGTCAAGGTGAGGGGAGGCAGGAGGCGCACCACATTATCCGCGGCAGGCACGCTGAGCATCAATTGCGTTTGCGCGGCGCGCACAAGATCAAGGTTGCTGATTTTGCACTTCAGACCGAGCATCAGACCCTTGCCGCGCACCTCCTCGAGATGGTTGGGGAATTGTGCGATCAAACCCTCCAAGCCCTGACGCAACACACCGCTGACCCGCGAGACATGATCAAAAAATCCATCTTCTAGCATGGCCTCCATAACTGCGGTGCCAACCGCACAGGCCAAAGGATTGCCGCCATAGGTTGACCCGTGGCTGCCTGCAACCATGCCGCTGCCCGCGTCTTCGGTGGCGAGAACCGCACCCAGTGGAAAGCCGCCGCCAATGCCCTTGGCGACCATCATGATGTCAGGGGTTACGCCTGCCCATTCATGGGCGAACAGCCGCCCCGTGCGGCCCATGCCACATTGCACTTCATCAAAGATCAGCACCGTGCCTGTCTTGTCGCACAGATCACGCAGACCTTTTAGGCATTGCTCAGGCACGGGACGAATCCCGCCTTCGCCTTGGATGGGCTCGATGATGACGGCGCAGGTTTGATCTGTGATGGCCGCTTCAAGCGCGGCGTGGTCGCCCCATTTCAAATGCGTGAAATTTGGCATTAACGGGCCAAAGCCCTTGACCATCTTCTCAGACCCTGCCGCTGCAATTGCACCGGTTGAGCGGCCGTGAAACGCGCCCTCAAAGGCGACAATCTCGACACGATGCGCCGCGCCTTTTTCAGCATGATATTTGCGCGCCATCTTGATCGCCAACTCGGCGCTCTCGGTGCCTGAATTTGTGAAAAAGACCCGATCTGCGAATGTATGTTCGGTCAACAGATCACCAAGCCGCTCCTGTTCAGGGATCGTGTAGAGATTGGAGACGTGCCACAGTTTGTGTGCTTGGTCGCTGAGCGCCTGCACCAATTTGGGATGGGCATGACCAAGCGCGTTGACCGCAATGCCCGCCGTCATGTCCAAAAATCGGCGACCATCTGCCTCGACCAGCCAAGCGCCTTCACCCTTCATGAAGGAAAGCGGGGTACGGTTATAGGTTGGAAGAATCGAGGAAGTCATCGCTCGGAAATCCTTGTGGTTGACCGCGTCATCAGCGGTTTTGTGAAAGTCGGGATTGAACAGAGGAAAAAGCTGCTGCGCAAGGGCAGCGGGACAAAAAACGCACCATATCCCACACCAGAAGCGGCGGGGAGGGCCAAGGCCTTAGCGTCGGCGGCGCTTTTGCGCGATAGGATGCGGTTTTGTTGCCATAGGCTGCGGCATAAAGTGTTTTCTGCCAACAGGCCAGAGAAAAAACGGCGCCCATCTGAGGGCGCCGTTTTTATGCTTTACGCAACTTGTGCCAAGGCTTGTTTCGGGGCCACGCCAAGGGCGGCGCAAATGTCGCGCGTCAATTCAGGCGTGTTGAGCGTGTAGAAATGCAAATCCTCAACGCCGCCTTCGATCAAATCGGTGCAAAGTTCGGTGCACAGGGCGGTCGACAGCAGCGTTTCGCGATCATCGCGGATCGCCTTTTCATAGGCCTCATCCACCCAAGCGGGGATATGCGCGCCGCAGGCCGATGCAAATCGGCGCACGCGTGTCCAATTGTTGACGGGCAAAATTCCAGGAATAATCGGTGCAGTGATACCCGCATCCGCACAAGCATCGCGAAAGCGGAAAAACGTATCAGCTTCAAAGAAAAACTGTGTGATTGCGGAATTTGCACCCGCATCAACCTTGCGCTTCAGGAACTCGACACAGGCATCTAGGTTTTCTGCCTCTGGATGCGGGTCAGGATAAGCGCCCACACGTAGGTGGAATTTGCCCGTTTTGGCCAAGGCCTCAACCAATTCGACCGAACTTGCAAATCCCTCTGGATGGGGGGTGAATTTGCCCGCACCTTTCGGTGGGTCGCCGCGCAATGCCACGATCTCGGTCACGCCCGCCTCAGCATAGCTGTCCGCAATGGCCAATGTTTCTTCGCGGGTTGCGTTCACACAAGTCAGATGCGCCGCAACCGCAACGCCATAATTTGCGTGGATTGTTTTCACAGCATCATGGGTCAAATCCCGCGTTGTGCCGCCTGCGCCATAGGTCACAGAGACAAACTCGGGCGAGAGCGGGGCCAACTTGCCCAATGTGTCCCACAGGCGGAAGGAGGCCTCAATCGACTGAGGTGGGAAGAATTCGAATGAAATGCGCGGTGTGGACATGGTGATTCTGAAATCCTTGAATTGCTTGAGATCTTGTCGCATAGAGTTGTTCAGTGAAGCAAATTCATAAAATTCATCATCAACATGAGGTTGATATGCATATCGAGTTCCGTCACCTGCGCACGATCAAAGCGATCCATGAATGCGGTGGCCTCGCCAAAGCGGCGGATCAGTTGCACATCACGCAAAGTGCCTTGAGCCATCAGATCAAGGGGCTTGAGGATCAAGCGGGGTTGGAACTATTTGTGCGCCGCTCCAAACCCATGCGGCTTTCTGCGGCGGGGATGAAGCTATTGCGTTTGGCTGAAGAAGTTTTGCCACGCATCGAGGCCTTGGAAGATGAGTTTTCAGGCCTTCGGTCTGGCAAAGCGGGGCGGTTGCACATCGCGATTGAATGCCACGCTTGTTTTGACTGGCTTTTGCCCGTGCTTGAGGCTTTCCGCACCGCATGGCCAGAGGTTGATGTCGATATTCGCCCCGGTTTGCAATTCGAGGCCCTGCCTGCCCTTCTGCGCGAGGAGGTGGATTTGGTTGTCTCCTCTGATCCAGAAGATTTGGATGGGGTCGATTTTACCCCGCTCTTTGATTATGAGCCTGTTTTCATCTGCTCTAAGGATCATCCGCTTGCACAAAAGGATTTCATCAGCGCCGAGGATTTCGCGCATGAAACCTTGATCACATACCCCGTAGATCGCGCGCGGTTGGATGTATTTACCGAAGTTTTGATGCCCGCAGGGATTGAGCCAAAAGCAATTCGGCGGGTCGAGCTCTCTGCCGTGATCGTTCTTTTGGTGGCCTCTATGCGCGGGGTGGCGGTTTTGCCTGATTGGGTTGTGCGGGGGCAGGCGTTGCAAAACGCCTCTATTGTCTCGAAACGTCTCAAACAAAGCGGGGTGACCAAACGCCTCTATGGGGCCACGCGTGCCGAAGATACGGCCAAGCCCTTTATGGCCAATGTGCTGCGCCTTGCGCGCACTGAGCCGCCAAAATTACAGCGCCGTGGTTAGCGCGCGCGCAGATTTTGACGAATTCGCGCCCCTGCACCCTTGGCACTTGGCCCCGCGCGGGCTATAGGGCGCGCCTGTTGCTTGGGCGAAACGCCCCCCGAAAGGAATACCGCGATGCAAGGTTCTGCAAATCTCAACGTTATGATCAAAGCTGCCCGTAAAGCGGGGCGCAGCTTGCTGAAAGATTTCCGCGAGGTTGAGAACCTTCAAGTTTCTTCAAAAGGGCCGGGCGATTTCGTAAGCCGTGCGGATCGGGCCGCGGAGGAAATTCTGCGCGAGGAATTGATGGGCGCACGCCCCAATTATGGCTTCTTGGGCGAAGAAGGCGGTGAGATTGCAGGCACTGACCCAACCCGCCGTTGGATTGTTGACCCGCTTGATGGCACGACAAACTATCTGCATGGTTTGCCCCATTGGGCCGTGTCCATCGCGCTTGAGCATAAGGGCGAGGTCGTGTCTGCGGTGGTATATGATCCAAGCCGCGATGAATTGTTTTTTGCCGAAAAAGGTGCGGGCGCGTGGCTTAATGACAGTCAACGCTTGCGCGTCTCCGCCCGCAATCGCTTGATTGAGTCAATCTTTGCAATGGGCGTTCCATTTGGCACGCAGAAATATCTCCCCGCTGTCTTGCGCGATATGGGTCAGCTTTTGCCCGTTTGCGCAGGGGTTCGCCGCTTGGGTGCAGGCTCGCTTGATCTCGCCTATGTGGCGGCGGGGCGCTATGAGGGCTTTTGGGATTACCACCTTAAGCCATGGGATTTTGCCGCAGGTCTGTTGATCGTGCGCGAAGCGGGCGGCTTTGTTGAGCCGATCCGCGAAGGGCAGGATATGATGGTGGATGGCCACATGATTGCCGCCGCTGAGCCGATTTTTGAGGCTTTTGCGAAAATCATCCGCAGCCGCGAGGACAGTTAAACCGCGCGCGCTTTGGGATGAGCGGTTTCGTAAATCTCAACCAATCTTTCGGTGTCAATCGCGGTATAGGCTTGGGTTGTCGATAGGCTTGCATGGCCAAGCAATTCTTGAATGGCGCGCAAATCGCCCCCTGCATTTAGCAGATGGGTTGCAAAGCTGTGCCGCAGCGCGTGCGGTGTCGCGCTTGGGGGCAGGCCAAGCTGCATCCGCGCTTTCTCAACAATCAGTGCAATGATGCGCGGGTTCAGCGCGCCGCCGCGAATGCCGCGAAAAAGCGGCGCATCGGCTGTCAATTCATAAGGGCACAGGTCGGCATAGCGCGCCAATGCGTTGCGTGCAGCGGGCAAGACGGGCAATTCGCGTTCCTTATTGCCCTTGCCGCGCACCCGTAAGACATCGCCTAAGGGGAAGGTCGCCCCGGTGAGAGCCAAAGCCTCACCACGGCGTAAACCGCATCCATAAAGCAGCGTGACAATCGCCAAATCTCGGGCCTGCACCCATGGGCGGTGATCTTCGCTGGCAACTTGGTCAAGCAGGTGGCGTGCATCCCCTTCGCTCAGAGGGCGCGGCAGGCTGCGTTGATAGCGGGGCGCGCGCATAGAGAGCACCACGCTTGCATCAAAGCCATCGTGGTCTGACCACCAATTGTAAAAACTACGCACCGATGACAAGGCGCGCGCCAAAGATCGGGCTGATACACCGCGCGCGCGCATCGCGGCCATATAGGCCCGCATATCGCGCAAGCTGACAGATTTTAGGGCGTTTGGGCCACGGCTATCTGGGTCATGGCGGGCGTGAAATTCAAGAAAATCACGCAAATCCCGCCCGTAGGCCTCGATCGTTGCCTCCGCACGCCCCTCCACCCCGCGCAAATGGGTGATCCATCGCTCGAAAAGATCACGGGTGGCGGGGGCAATCAGCATGGGTTTAGCCCAAATAGGTATGCATCACGCGCTCATAGACGCCTGCAAAAAAAGCCAAGAGGTCAGTCCCTTGGCTTGGGCGGAATTGATGCGGGTCTTCTGCGGCAAAAGCCAGCATCCCAGGAAGCCGATCTGGCCCCATATCCAGACGCACAAGACCTTCGGATTTGATCCATTCTGCGGCCTTGCCAAAAACCTGTTCGGCATGGGGGCTTGCGCCGCGCAATGTAACCTGACGCGAGGGCACATCGCGCCCGCCTGTGAGATAGGCATCAACAAAACCTGCAGGCACGATGGAGAGAACCTCATCAAGACCGCTCAGGTCATCGGGGTCACGTTCTTCGGCCTCATGGCTTTCGAGAACCAATTTTGCGCGATCAACGCGCAGGATTTCAGGCAGGTCTGCGGCTGTAATTTTCAAAAAATCTTCGAAATTCTCGGCCTCTAACACACGCAACACGGCGCGGTGAATTTGATTAGTGCCCGTCAGATTTTCATAGGCCGCCGCGATCACAGAGCGATGCGTGTCCTCTAGGCGTTCAAGGCGGCTTTCCAATCGCTCCATTGCAATGCCGCGCATATCGACCACATTACCGCCCATCAGCCGATCATTGGCCGAGATCAGAACGCGCATTAGGTCGCGATCCTCTAGGATTAATTCAGGGTCTTTGAGAACGCGCTCACGCCAATCTCCGAGCATTTCTGCTTTCTGTGTCACTGTCCTTGCCTCATTCTGCGCGCCCCGCCTTTTGGGGGGCATCTCATTTGTGCCACGGTCTGGTGCCGTGTTGCTTACTCGCTACGCCGTCACCTTACACCAAAGCTTTTCCGATTTCTGCCCTGTTTTTTCGCTTCTGCAAATTATGGGGCGGTGGGGTCTTGGTTTTGGTGCTTTTCATCGCGGCGCTTGCGTGGTTCTTTGCATATATCCCGCTTGACCTTGAATGCAAAAGAGAATGAACGCCAACGCGATGGAAGCTGATTTTTTCACTGAAGGGACGCTTGTTGGTGTGCTGACCGCTGAACCGCTGGATCGCGTGCTGGATTATCGCGCGCCAGAGGGGGGCTGTGAGATCGGTGCCTTTGTCGAAGTGCCGCTTGGCCCGCGCCGCGTGATTGGCGTGGTTTGGGGGCGGGGGCAGGGGGGCTATGACCCTACAAAAATTCGTAAAATCGCGAATGTGGTTGATGTGGCGCCAATGCGCCCTGAAATGCGCCAATTTCTAGAGCGCGCTGCGCAATACACCTTTACGCCCTTGTCAGCGATGCTGCGTTTGGCCACGCGTGCGCCTGCATTGGGGGCTTCGCCTCAAGCGCGCAGGCTCTATACGCGGGGGGCGACCACGCCGGCACGGATGACGGATGCGCGAGCCCGTGTCATGGATGTGATTGACGAATATGGCGGCGCCGCGCTGTCGCAAACCGAATTGGCGCTGGCGGCAGGGGTCAGCAGCGCGGTCATCAAAGGATTGGTCGAACAAGGCGCATTGGCGCAAGTCGAGGCTCCCCGCGATGCGCCTTTCCCCGCTTTGGATCATCACCTTGAGGGCAAGAACCTCAGCCCTGATCAGGCGGATATCTCGCGCCGCTTGCGCCACAAAATTGCGGCAGGCGGCTTTGGGGCCAGTCTACTCAAGGGGGTCACGGGGTCAGGCAAAACTGAAGTCTATCTTGAGGCGGTTGCGGAGGCTTTGGCGAAAGGCCAACAGGCGCTTGTCCTTTTGCCTGAGATTGCCCTTTCTGCCGAATTCCTGACGCGGGTTGAAGCGCGGTTTGGTGCGCGCCCTGCCGAGTGGCATTCAGGGATTACCATGGCCGAACGGCGGCGCGTCTGGAAAATGGTGGGCGAAGGGGCGGCGCAATTGGTGGTAGGCGCGCGCTCTAGCCTGTTCCTGCCGTTCCGAGATTTGGGTTTGGTCGTGGTCGATGAAGAACATGATGCCTCCTACAAGCAGGAAGACGGCGTGTTCTACAATGCCCGCGATATGGCTGTTCTGCGCGGCTCCGTTGCAGGCGCGCAGGTGATCTTGGCATCGGCGACCCCTTCACTTGAGACATGGGCGAATGCGGAGGCGGGCAAATATGAACGCTTTGGTCTGCCCGCGCGGTTTGGCGCGTCTGAATTGCCACAGATGAGCGCGATTGATATGCGCCTTGAGGATGTGCCCTCGGGGCAATGGATTTCACCGAGCTTGGCGCATGAGGTGGCGGCGCGTATTTCAGCAGGTGAGCAAAGCCTGCTGTTCCTTAATCGCCGTGGGTTTGCGCCGATCACCCTATGCCGTGCTTGCGGTGTGCAAATCGCCTGTGATCATTGTGATGCCCGCATGGTTGAACACCGCTTTCAAAAGCGGCTGATTTGCCATCAATGCGGAGAGACGAAAGATATTCCCGAAACCTGCCCCGCCTGTGGCGTTGAGGGGAAGTTGACGGCCTTAGGGCCTGGGGTTGAACGCATTGCCGAAGAGGCGCAAGCCCTGTTTCCACAGGCGCGCGTGGCGATTTTATCATCGGATTTGTTTGGCTCCGCCCGAGCGCTGAAAGCGCAGATTGCCGAGATTGCAGAAGGCGGATGCGATATTATCATCGGCACGCAATTGGTGGCCAAGGGGCATAATTTCCCGAACCTCACCTTGGTTGGGGTGGTGGATGCTGATCTTGGGTTGCACGGCTCTGACCTGCGCGCGGCTGAGCGCAGTTTTCAGCTGATGCACCAAGTTGCGGGCCGCGCAGGGCGCGCTGAAAAAGCAGGGGTCGCCATGATGCAGACCTATCAGCCCGAGCACCCCGTGATCACCGCCATTCTTGCCAATGATGATGAGGGGTTCTGGCGTGCCGAGGCTGCGATGCGCGAAGCGGCCGCGATGCCACCCTATGGCAGGCTCGCGGGGATCGTGATCTCAAGCCCAGATTTGGCCGAATGTTTTGATCTGGGCAATCATCTGGCCCGCCATGATGGTGCGCTGCGCCAGATTCAGGCGCAGGTTTTTGGCCCTGCCCCTGCGCCTGTCGCACGGGTGCGGGGGCGGCATCGTGTGCGCCTTTTGGTCAAGGCCCCAAAAGGCGCGCCCATTCAAGCGGCGCTTGCGCACTGGCTGAACGGATTGAAATATTCCAACAAGCTGCGTCTCTCGGTCGATATTGATCCGCAAAGTTTCTATTGATCTGGCAATTTTTGCGCGGGAACTTCCCTTGGCGCGCAAGCCCCGTTAGAAGGCGAGGGTGATTTGACAAGAAGGATCGCATCCATGAGCGCGCGCGGCACATATCCTGACCCCAAGGCAGGGATCATGCAGATTGCCCTTTATCAGGGCGGATTGAGTGCGCTTCAGGGGCATCAAAACCCGATCAAACTGTCGTCAAACGAAAATCCGTTCGGGCCAAGCCCCAAGGCCCGCGCGGCGATTGAGGCGGCAGCGGCGGATATGCACCGCTACCCTGACACGGGCCACACGGCGCTGCGGGCCGCTATAGGCGCTCTGCACGGGCTTGACCCTGATCGCATCATCTGTGGCGTTGGTTCGGATGAGGTGATCCAGTTTCTGTGCCACGCTTTTGCGGGGCAGGGGGATGAGGTTCTGTTCACCGAGCATGGATTTGCCATGTATCGCATCTGTGCGCTGATGGTTGGCGCCACACCCGTTGAGGTTCCCGAGGCGGATTTTCGTGTCGATATTGATGCCGTGATCGCGGGGATAACGCCACGCACCCGATTGGTGTTTATTGCTAACCCTGCAAACCCAACTGGCACCTTTCTCAGCCATGAGGAATTGACGCGTTTGGCCGATACAATCCCGCCAAATTGTTTGATGGTCATCGATGCGGCCTATGCAGAGTTTGTCGATGGGTATGATGGCGGCGCAAGCCTCGCAACAGAGCGCGACAATGTTGTGATGACCCGCACCTTTTCCAAGCTTTATGGGCTTGGGGGCCTGCGGGTGGGATGGGGCTATGGCGCGAAAGGGTTGATTGAAATTTTAACGCGTTTGCGTCAGCCCTTCAACCTCTCAACCCTTGCGCTTGCAGGGGCAGAGGCGGCGATTGCAGATCAAGAATTTGCCCAAAATTCGGTGCGCATCAACAATGCCGAGCGCGATACCCTGACGCGAGGCTTGCGTGATTTGGGGATCAAAGTGTCAGACAGTGAAGCGAACTTCATCTTGGCCCGTTTCGAGGATGAGGCGACCGCTGACGCGGCTGATGCGTTTTTCAAATCGCGCGGCATTATCGTGCGGGCGCCAAAGTCTTATAAAATCCCGCATGGGCTGCGGATCACCATCGGGCGGCCCGAGGATAATGTTCATGTTCTGGCGGCAATGCGCGCCTTCAGGGGGGCGAAATGAGCCAGCTTTACACCCGTGTTGCCCTAATCGGTCTGGGGCTGATTGCAGGCTCAATGTCGCTTGCGATGCGCCGCGCGGGTCTTGCTGGCGAGGTGGTGGGCTATGCCCGCTCGCCCCAGACGCGGGATGTCGCGCGCGAAATCGGGCTTTGTGATCATATCGCGGATGATCTGGCCAGCGCGGTTGCGGGTGCGGATTTGGTGGTTCTTTGCGTGCCTGTTGGCGCGATGGAGGCTGTAGCGCGCGAAATGGCCCCGCATTTGGCCACAGGTGCCACAATCTCCGATGTGGGATCGGTGAAGCGCGCGGTGATCGATGCGGTCGCCCCGCATTTGCCACGAGGGGTGGATTTCATCCCAGCGCACCCGCTTGCAGGCACCGAACATTCTGGCCCCCGCTCGGGCTTTGCCGAGTTGTTTGATAATCGCTACGTCCTCCTCACCCCAGAGGCAGACAGCAACCCTGATGCGGTGGCGCGATTGCGCGCCCTGTGGGAAGGGTGCGGTGCCAAGGTCGAGGAAATGGACGCAGATCATCACGATCTGGTTCTTGCCGTCACCAGCCACACACCGCATTTGATCGCCTACACGATGGTCGGTGTCGCTGATGATTTGCGCCGCGTGACGGATAGCGAAGTGATCAAATATTCTGCGGCGGGTTTCCGTGATTTCACCCGCATTGCAGCCTCTGATCCGACCATGTGGCGGGATGTTTTCTTGTCCAACAAAGATGCCACCCTAGAGATTTTGGGGCGCTTTACCGAAGAATTATTCGCCTTGCAGCGCGCTATTCGGCGGGGCGATGGGGATCATCTGCACGCCTATTTCACCCGCACCCGCGCCATTCGGCGCGGCATTATTGAGGCGGGGCAGGATACAGATGCGCCTGATTTTGGGCGGATCGCGCGCAAGAAAGATTAACGCAGGATCAAGCGTGGTGCGGGGCCAATGGGGATGGGCCCTGCAAAGACCGCACCCCCGCTAAAGCGTAAGATGATATCTAGGTTTTCGAGCTGGCCTGAGAGCTGCGCAAAAAAACCAAGCCCGCCATCTAGCATTTGATACAAGTCTTGCGAGATGACCCGAGCGCGCAAGGCCATATCTAACATCGCGCGCCAGTTTTCCGCCCTAAGCGCCAGATCACCCTCAGCTATGCCTTGTGCATTCACTGTGACCGCGCCCGAAGCGCGCAAAACCATATCCCCCCAGATGGCAGAGGCTTCGTCAATTTGGATGGCCGTAAATTGCGGGCGGGCCTGTTCAAGCGCGTCCAAATCCCACGGGCGATCAAAGGTCAAAGTGGCATCAAGGCTGGATTGCTCGAAAATCGTAGGCATGACCCCCGCAGGATCAAGCCGCGCGCGCAGGCCTTGGGGGAGAGATAACCCCTCGATTGCGGCATTCAGATCAAAGGTTTGATCCTCATTCTGCAATCGGGTGAATGTGATCGTGGCCGCGTCTAAACTGGCTTGCCAAGCAGCGTCATTCGCGCGCTGAAGGGTGAGATCGCGCAACTGGGTCGCCGCCCCTGACACTGCCAGATTGCGGGTTGGTTCAAGCTGCAAATTGGACTGAAACTGCGCCGAAGCGATATCGAAACGTGCTTCGGGCGTGGCAAAAACATGGGCGCTTGGCCATGTAACGGATATGTCCCCTGCAGACAGCAAGGCCTGATTAATCAAGATTGCTGGGCCTGACCAAAGCCACCCTGTTTCAGGGTCAGCCAGTTCCAAATTCGGGATTGTGGCATTTAGGCTGAGGGGAAAGCCCTTCACCTCAATCGGATCATGTGAGACAAGCCACCCATCGGCTTGGCGTGCTTCGAACCATGCTGCGAGGGTCGATTTGCTTGCTGCGGCAAGCCCAAACCAAACCCCACTGGCCAACAGGCAAAGGGCCGCGATGATGATAAGAACCTTTTTCATGCGCCATTCCTTAACGCTGCGCGTCAGGACTGCCAAGCGCCAAAGCGAGGCGGCATCTCATGTCTGAGGCACGGTTTGAACCTCTCTGGGTCTTTGGCTATGGCAGCCTAATCTGGAACCCGGGCTTTCCTGTGGCGCAGACCGCGCATGCGCGGCTTATCGGATGGCGGCGGTCGTTTTGCATGTCCTCTATTCACCACCGCGGCACGCCCGAGGCACCAGGGTTGGTTTTGGCCTTGGATCAGGCCGAAAATGCCCATTGTGACGGGGTAGCGTTTCGCGTGACTGATGGTCATGAAAGCGCAACCTTGGAATATTTGCGCGAGCGTGAGTTGGTCAGCTCTGCCTATCTTGAGACGCGCCAAACGGTGCATCTGTCAGCGGGTGGGACGCTTGAGAATGTGCTGACTTTTGTCATTGACCCTGACCATTGCCAATATCGCGGCGATCTTGACCTTGAGACCCAAGCCCAGATTATCGCGCGCGCTGTGGGTGGGCGGGGGCCGAACGATGAATATCTGATCAACACAGCCGAGCATTTGCACCAAATTGGCGTTCCTGATACTGATTTACTGTGGCTACAAGCACGCGTTGCCGAGATAAAAGCAGAGATAAAACCATCGTGATTTTGTGTCCCCCTGTTGGCAGAGCCATTGAAGGGCGGTAGGTTGGTTCCAAGCAATGACATGGGGCAGGAGAGTTTTTGATGAGCGGCAGCAACAGAAGCGGGGCGCAGTCTAGTTTCACACGCCCCACCCGCCAGATTTTCCTGATGATGATCATATGCGGCTTGGTCGCGGCAGGTGGCGCAGTGGTTTATCCTATGGTGCTGCCTGTTTTCCTCTCTAACCCCTATCTCAATGGCACCATAGGCGTGGTGTTCTTGGTCGGCGTGATGGCCTGTTTCTGGCAGGTGCTGCAGTTATTTTCTTCGGTGCGCTGGATCGAGCGTGCGGCACAGCAAGGCCTTACAGATCAACGGCGCCCCGAACTTTTGGCGCCTTTAGCCGCCGCTTTGCAAGGGCGTGGCGCACGGATGCAGCTGTCGACTATGACTACCCGTTCCGTATTGGATTCCGTCGGCGCGCGGATGGAGGAAAGCCGTGACATCACCCGCTATTTGGCGAATTTGTTGATTTTCCTCGGCCTTTTGGGCACATTTTTTGGATTGGCCACAACAGTGCCTGCAGTAGTGGATACAATTCGCGGCCTACAGCCAAGCGCCGATGAAGATGGGCTCGCGGTATTCTCGCGGCTGATGACGGGGCTTGAAAGTCAGTTGGGGGGGATGGGCACGGCCTTCGCCTCCTCGCTTTTGGGGCTTGCCGGCTCTTTGGTCGTGGGGCTTTTGGAACTTTTCGCAGGACATGGTCAGAACCGTTTTTACCGAGAAATGGAAGAATGGCTCTCCTCCATCACGCGAATGAGCTTTTCCTCGTCTGATGCCGATGGAGATGGCGGCGGCGTGGATCGTGCGGCCGTGGCCACAGTCTTGGATCACATGGTTGACCAGATCGACAGCCTTCAGGCGATGTTCGCGCAATCCAACGTCCGTCAGGCTGAACTTCAAGCGCGGATGGTAGAGATGACCAGCGCGGTTGTGGCTTTGGCCGAGCGGATGACCCCTCAATCGCAAGAGATCGCAGCACGTCAGGCTCATGCGCAGGAACAACTGGTTGAGCGATTGGAGCTTCTGGGCCATCTGGGCGGATTTGACGATGAAGCCCGCGCGCGAATGCGGTCAATTGACATCCAGCTTGTGCAAATTTTTGAACAAATGGCGGCGCGGGCAAAGCAGTCGTCTGGTGACGATAGCGAAGTACGTGCGCTGCGCCGTGAGATGGCCGCGCTGACGGCCGCTATTCGCCGTGTGACTGAGGCGGATGAAAACGGGCAAGGACAAGCCTGATGGCGTTTCACCGCAGAACGGGAAATCGGTTTTCCGCCGCGATTTGGCCGGGTTTTGTGGATGCTATCACCGCATTGCTGATGGTGATGATTTTTGTGCTGACTATTTTCATGGTGGTGCAGTTTGTTCTGAGTGATCGGATTGCCATGCAGGACGATGAGCTTGATGCGTTGAGTGATCAGATTGCCACTCAGGACAATGAGCTGGATGCTCTTAACGCAGAATTGAATGCGCTCAGTGATGCTCTTGGGTTAGAACAGGCCCGCTCTAGCGATCTTGAAACGCGCCTTGCCACATTGGGCGGCCAGTTGTCCGACGCACAGGCAAGCATCGCCTCCTTCGAGGAGCAGGTGGCAAGTCTCTTGGCGCGCCAGGCTGATTTGCGCGCTCAAGTGGATAGCACGCGCGCTGAACTTGCAGAAACACTCTCCCGCGAGGAGGCGTTGAACCTTGCGCTTGCGCAAGCGCGCAGCGAGATTGACAGCGCCGCTGAGGCCGCGCGCCTAGCAGCTGCGCGGCGCGAGGCGCTTGAGGCGCTGTTGGCAGATTTGCGCAGTGAGAACAGCGACCTGCAAACCCAGCTATCAGACGAAGAAGCCGCGCGCTTGGCTGATGCTGCGGCAGCCGAAGCCCTGCGCGAGAGATTGGCCAATTCTGACGCGGAATTGACTGCCCTGACCCTTGTATTGGAGGAGGAGCGGGCAAGGGCAGAGGAAACGCTGACCCTATTGGCTGCGGCGCGTGCGGCGCAAGAAAACCTACCCGCAGTTGAAGATTTGCAATCACAACTGTCTGAGCGAGAGGCCCTTTTAGCGGTCGCCAATGCCGAGCTTGCCACGGCGCAGGCGCAATCGACCGAAGCGCAGCGGCGTGTGGTTGTTCTAAATGAGCAGCTTGCAGCCCTGCGCGCGCAACTCGCCGCACTTGAAAATATCTTGGACGAATCCGAGGCGCGCGATGAGGAAGCACAGGTGCAAATTGACGCGCTCGGAACGCGATTGAACACGGCTCTCGCCCAAGTCGCGGCCGAGCAGCGCGCGCGAGCTGATCTAGAAGCAGCAGAAGCACAGCGTTTGGAACGCTACAGATCCGATTTCTTTGGTCGCCTAAGAGAGGTGCTTGAGGGGCGTGATGGCGTGCGGATCGTGGGCGATCGTTTTGTGTTTTCCTCTGAAGTCTTGTTCGAGAGCGCCCGCGCTGATTTGAGCCCTGAGGGGCGCGCACAGATTGCCAATGTGGCTGAATTGCTGCTGCAGGTTTCCGATGAAGTTCCTGATGGTATCGATTGGATCATTCGTGTCGATGGGCATACCGATAATGTGCCGCTGTCGGCCAATGCGGAATTTTCGAACAACTGGGAATTGTCGCAGGCGCGCGCATTATCCGTGGTTATCTATATGAACGAAGAATTGGGCATTCCTGCTGAAAGACTGGCCGCCACAGGGTTTGGTGAATTCCACCCTGTGGCCGAAGGGGACAGCGCCGCAGCGCGTGCGCAAAACCGCAGGATTGAACTTAAGTTGACCGAGCGTTAGCGCAGTTCGATTTCTGCTGGGCGTATTGAGATAAGTTTACCTTCGGGGATCAGTCGGATTCCTCAGATGCATCGTCCCGTTTCCCGCTTGGTGCGTGAAGGCCAGAGGCACGAAAACACTGTGCTTGGGCGCTCTGTAATGCGCCTCTGGTCATTCTGCTGTTAGCAGCGGCGGCTTTTTCGAACTGATCCGCGGTGGCGCACCGTTTTCAATGCGCAGGTCGATTTTGCCGTCTTTGACACCGACCTTCACATTGCCACCCTTGGCGAGTTTGCCAAACAGCAATTCCTCGGCCAGTGGCTTTTTGATTTGTTCTTGGATCACACGGCCCAAGGGGCGCGCGCCCATACGATCATCATAGCCCAAATCGGCCAAAAGTTCAGCCGCGGGTTTGGTCAGCTCGATCGTCACATTGCGATCAAGCAGCTGCGCCTCAAGTTGCAGCACGAATTTCTCAACCACCTGCAGGATTACATCTTTTGGCAGCGCGCCGAAACTGATCACCGCATCCAAACGGTTGCGGAATTCAGGTGTGAAGGTGCGCTCAATTGCGGCGGTATCCTCACCTTCGCGGCGGTCGCGACCAAATCCAATGGCCGCCTTCGCCTGTTCGGCTGCGCCCGCGTTTGAGGTCATGATCAAGACAACATTACGGAAATCGACCGAGCGGCCATTGTGATCTGTCAACGTGCCGTGATCCATCACTTGAAGAAGGATATTGAAAACATCAGGATGCGCCTTTTCGATTTCGTCCAGCAGCAACACGCAATGTGGATGCTGATCCACGCCATCGGTCAAAAGCCCACCTTGATCGAACCCGACATAGCCTGGAGGGGCGCCAATCAGGCGAGATACTGCGTGTTTTTCCATGTATTCGGACATGTCAAAACGCAGCAACTCGACCCCAAGGGTATCGGCCAATTGCTTAGCCACTTCGGTTTTGCCAACACCTGTTGGCCCCGCGAAGAGATAGTTCCCAATGGGCTTTTCTGGTTCCCGCAGACCCGCGCGCGCCAACTTGATCGCAGATGCCAAGGCCTCGATCGCTCTGTCTTGGCCGAACACCACGCGCTTGAGCGTTTTTTCCAAATCGCGCAGTACCTCTGCATCGTCTTTTGAGACGTTCTTTGGTGGTATGCGCGCGATTTTTGCGACCACGGCTTCGATTTCCTTCGGGCTAATGGTCTTGCGCCTCTTGCTATCTGGCAGCAGGTGCTGTGCCGCGCCTGCCTCGTCAATAACGTCGATCGCTTTGTCGGGCAATTTGCGGTCGTTGATATAACGCGCCGCCAGTTCAACCGCGGTGCGGATCGCATCGGCGGTGTATTTCACATCATGGTGGCTTTCGAAATAAGGCTTCAGCCCGCGCAAAATTTTCACCGAATCCTCAACGGATGGTTCATTGACGTCAATCTTCTGGAAGCGGCGCGAGAGCGCGCGGTCTTTTTCAAAATGTTGACGGAACTCTTTATAGGTTGTCGATCCCATGCAGCGCAATTTGCCGCCCTGCAACGCGGGCTTAAGCAGGTTTGAGGCATCCATGGCCCCACCCGATGTCGCACCCGCCCCGATGACAGTATGAATTTCATCGATGAAAAGAACCGCGTCAGGATGGTCTTCCAATTCGTTGACCACGGCCTTCAGCCGTTCTTCAAAGTCACCGCGATAGCGTGTGCCTGCCAAAAGCGCGCCCATGTCGAGCGAATAAATGGTGGATTTCGCCAAAACCTCAGGCGTTTCGCCCTCGACAATCTTTTTCGCCAGACCTTCGGCAATGGCGGTTTTGCCAACACCAGGATCACCGACCAAGAGCGGGTTGTTCTTGCGGCGGCGGCACAGCACTTGAATGCAGCGTTCCACCTCATCATGGCGACCTATCAGCGGGTCAACATCGCCATCATGCGCCTTTTTGTTCAGATCAACGCAATATTTGGCAAGGGCGGATTCCTTGGCATCACTACCCTCAGGCGGATTGCCACTTGTTTCAACGCCCTCGTCCATCGGATCAGTCGCGCCTGAAACAGGGCGGCTTTCCCCAAAAGACGGATCTTTCGCCACGCCATGGGCGATGAAATTCACCGCGTCATAGCGGGTCATATCCTGCTCTTGCAGGAAATAGGCGGCGTTTGACTCGCGCTCTGCGAAAATCGCGACAAGGACGTTTGCCCCTGTGACCTCGGTGCGACCCGAGGATTGCACATGGATCGCGGCGCGTTGGATCACCCGCTGGAAGGCTGCGGTCGGCACCGCCTCAGAGCCCTCGATATCTGTCTCAAGCGTGGCCAATTCTTCGTCAATGAAGGTGATCAGCGTCTCGCGCAGGGCATCAATATCCACGCTACAGGCGCGCATAACTTTGGCCGCGTCAGGCTCGTCCAACAGCGCCAGAAGAAGATGTTCCAATGTTGCCAATTCATGCTTGCGCGCATTCGCCTGCGCCAAAGCCGCATGGATGGCCTGCTCTAGGGTATTTGAAAACGACGGCACGATAAGTGCTCCTTTCGTTGCGGCCAGAGGCGCAAGCGGGTTCGGCCCGCCTCCACTGAGTCTAGCCATAGCCTCATGGTATTAAGCTTCGGTTTTATTTTGCCAGTTTCAAGCTAAACTTGAAAAAAAACCTGTGATCGGCGCAAATTTGCGTGAAAATCCATCAGAAGTGATCTTTGCGCTGCCTGATCTCGGCAAAGCATTCTGCGTCACTGGCATCTGTCATCCCCAAATGTGCTTTGATTTGGGGGTCATTGGCGCGCAGGAACGGGTTTGTGTCCAATTCCATGCCAAGGCTGCTTGGCACTGTTGGCAAGCCTTTTGCGCGCGCCTCGTCAATGCGGGAAGCGCGAGCTTGGAGCGCCTCGTTTTCAGGGTCGATGGTCAAGGCAAACCGCGCATTTGATTGCGTGTATTCGTGACCCGAACAGACAAGCGTATCACGCGGAAGTGCGGTCAGTTTTGACAGGCTTTGCCACATCTGCGCGGGTGTGCCCTCAAACAGGCGACCACAGCCAAGCGCCATCAGGCTGTCAGCGGTAAAGATCACGCCCGACTGTGGGAAATGAACGGCGATGTGCCCCACAGTATGGCCAGACACATCGTAAACCGTGCCACGCAAGGCCCCGATTTCCATGACATCGCCTTCGTGCAGCGCGTGGTCAAGCGCGGGCAGCCTGTGGGCATCTGCGGCTGCCCCCCAAACGCGAATTGGGCTGTTGGTCGCCGCATGCAGATCGGGCAACCCGTCCACGTGATCCCAATGGTGGTGGGTTAAGAGAACGTCCGTAATCACCCATCCGCGCCGCGCACATTCGGCAACAATGGGCGCGGCTTCTGGCACGTCTACGATCAAGGTCTGACCTGTTTCGCGCAGATGCAACGCAAAGGCGTAATTGTCCTTGAGGCAGGGGATTGTCACAATTTCAGTGGCGGGTGCGGCGGTGGTCATGGCAATCTCCTCAGCTTCGTGGCACATATGGCCTAAGACAATCGCAGCGGACTGGCTTTTGCAATGCATCTTGATGTCGTTGATTTGCGTCAATTTTACTATCGCACCCGATTGGGGCGAATTGCGCAAAAGGCTGTGCGCGATGCGATGTTGTCACTTTGGCCTAACGCAAGTGGGCAGACTGTGGTGGGCTTTGGCTTTGCCGTTCCGCTTTTGCGCCCGTATCTCGATCAATCGCGCCGCGTGATTGGCTTGATGCCGCAAGGGCAGGGGGTAATGCCTTGGCCTGCTGGGATGTCGAATGTTGCGGCCCTGTGCGAAGATGCGCGGTGGCCTTTGTCTGAAGGGATGGCAGATCGCTTGGTGATGCTGCATGGGCTTGAGACAAGCGATGATCCTGCGGCGCTCTTGGACGAAGCCGCGCGCGCGCTTGGGGCAGGGGGGCGGGCCTTGTTCATTGTGCCAAATCGCGGAGGCTTGTGGGCGCGCAGCGATGCCACGCCCTTTGGCTATGGGCGGCCCTACAGCCTCAGCCAGCTTGAGGCACAATTGCGCCACCATGGCTTTGTGCCAGAACGTCACCGTGCCGCACTTTTTGCGCCACCAAGCCATGCGCGGTTCTGGCTTAGGTCTGCCGATATGATGGAACGCGCGGGGCGCTGGATGAGTTCGCACTACGCAGGCGGTGTGATCATGGTTGAAGCGAGTAAGCAGGTCTTTGCCCCTACAAAACGGGGTCGCACCGCACGCATGCGCAATCCCTTGCGTATCCTTGATGGGGTTCCAAGCCCTGCAACAGGCCGCGTTTGCCGCCAAAAAGGCGCCTCTATTTCGCAGATGCAGAATCGCTAAGGCTGGCCAAAAGAGGCCAACTCGGGATGTTTGCGCCTAAATTAGGGCCAAAATCGTCTCCCTGCGCGCGATTTTTTTTAGCTTCAAAGCGTCGCATCTGCAGAAAGATTTGGCTAACCTCTGAAAAACAAGGATTTTGTCAAAATCATGTTTGCGCCATCGGCGGTTGCAGCAAATTAAACCCTCTGCTAAACGACCGCCAAATCTGAGGAACGGCGGCACCTTCAAGTCGCGAAGAACGAACTGCTCGGGCGTGATCCTCACGCTGCCCGAGCCAAATTGTTGAAAGGGTGGACGTGTCCGAATCGGCTTCGATCTCAACCGGCATCGCTGCGCGCTACGCGACCGCGATGTTCGACCTAGCCACCGAGGCGGCAGCGATTGATGCGCTGGCCAAAGATGTTGACGCGCTCGAAGCCGCATTGGCCGCAAGCGCAGACCTGCGAGATTTGATCTCCTCCCCGATCTACCGCCGTGACGAGTCTCAGGCTGCCGTTGGCGCTGTCGCTAAGGCGATGAAATTGGGTATGATTGCAACCAATACGTTGCAAGTCATGGCGCAAAAGCGCCGTCTTTTCGTTCTGCCGATGGTGCTGCGCGCCGTGCGCGCCCAAATCGCAGAAAGCCGTGGCGAGATGACCGCAGAGGTCGTATCTGCCAAGGCCCTGACCAAAACCCAAGCGGATAAACTGGCAAAAGCCCTGTCAGCCTCCGTGGGCAAGAAAATTAATTTGAATGCGACCGTTGATGAAAGCCTCATTGGCGGTCTTATCGTAAAGGTTGGCTCGAAGATGATCGATAGCTCGATCCGCTCCAAGCTCAACTCCCTCCAGAACACCATGAAAGAGGTCGGATAATGGCGATCCAAGCTGCAGAGATTTCCGCGATCCTGAAGGAACAGATCAAGAGTTTCGGTCAGGATGCAGAAGTGGCCGAAGTTGGCCGCGTGCTGAGTGTTGGCGATGGGATCGCCCGCGTTCACGGTCTTGATAATGTTCAAGCGGGTGAAATGGTCGAATTCCCAGGTGGAATTATGGGCATGGCCCTCAACCTTGAATCCGACAACGTAGGTGTCGTGATCTTCGGCTCTGACCGTGACATCAAAGAAGGTGACACTGTTAAGCGCACGAATTCGATCGTGGACGTTCCTGCTGGCCCAGAATTGCTTGGCCGCGTTGTAGACGGCTTGGGCAACCCACTTGACGGTAAAGGCCCGATCAAGTCGAAAGAGCGCCGCGTTGCGGACGTCAAAGCGCCTGGCATCATCCCACGTAAATCCGTGCATGAGCCTATGGCAACAGGCCTCAAGGCTGTTGACGCGATGATCCCCATCGGCCGTGGTCAGCGCGAATTGATCATTGGCGACCGTCAGACAGGCAAAACTGCCGTGGCTTTGGACGCGATCCTGAACCAGAAAAGCTATAACGAAGCGGCTGGCAAAGACGAAAGCAAGAAGCTTTACTGCATCTATGTTGCGGTTGGCCAGAAGCGTTCGACTGTTGCGCAGTTGGTTAAGAAGCTCGAAGAGACAGGCGCGATTGAATATTCCATCGTTGTGGCAGCGACAGCTTCTGACCCTGCCCCGATGCAGTTCCTTGCGCCATATTCCGCGACCGCGATGGCCGAGTATTTCCGCGACAACGGCAAGCATGCGCTGATCATCTATGATGACCTGTCCAAGCAAGCTGTTGCTTACCGCCAGATGTCCTTGCTGCTTCGCCGTCCCCCAGGGCGTGAAGCCTATCCTGGTGACGTTTTCTACCTCCACTCTCGTTTGTTGGAGCGTTCGGCGAAGCTGAACGAAGATCTTGGTGCAGGGTCTTTGACCGCTCTGCCCGTGATTGAAACCCAAGGCGGTGACGTTTCGGCGTTTATTCCGACCAACGTGATCTCGATCACAGACGGCCAGATCTTCCTTGAAACCGACTTGTTCTATCAGGGTATTCGCCCTGCTGTGAACACAGGTCTATCCGTGTCTCGCGTGGGCTCTTCGGCCCAAACCAATGCGATGAAATCGGTGGCAGGTTCGGTGAAACTGGAACTGGCGCAGTATCGCGAAATGGCGGCCTTCGCGCAGTTTGGGTCTGACCTTGATGCGGCGACACAGCGTTTGCTGAACCGCGGCGCGCGTCTGACCGAGTTGATGAAGCAGTCACAATATGCACCGCTGACCAACGCAGAAATCGTCTGTGTGATCTTCGCTGGTATCTCTGGCTTCCTCGACAAGATCGCCGTGCGCGAAGTTGGCCGCTTTGAGCAGGGTCTGCTTCAGCATCTGCGTGGGAAGCACAAGGATGTTCTCGATTGGATCACCAATGAAGATCCAAAGATCAAAGGTGATGCAGCCGACCGACTGAAGGCAGTCATCGAAGAATTCGCCGCAGATTTCTCGTAAGGGGACGGGTTTATGCCAAGTCTCAAGGATCTGAAAACACGGATCGAGTCGGTCAAATCGACCCGCAAGATCACCAAGGCCATGCAGATGGTGGCTGCTGCAAAACTGCGCCGTGCGCAGGAAGCCGCCGAAGCTGGGCGGCCTTATGCCGAGAAAATGGCGGCGGTGATTGGCGGGCTGGCCGCTTCGGTCGGTGGGTCGGACAGTGCCCCGCGCCTTTTGGCAGGCACGGGTCAAGACCAGACACATCTGCTCGTTGTCATGACAGCCGAGCGCGGTTTGTGTGGGGGCTTTAACTCCACCATCGCGCGTCTTGCAAAAGCGCGCATTGCCGAGCTGATCGCACAGGGCAAAACTGTGAAGGTTTTGACTGTAGGCAAAAAAGGCCGTGAACAACTGCGCCGCGACTATGCAAACCTTTTGATTGGTCACGTTGACCTCTCCGAAGTGAAGCGCGTGGGTTACGAAAACGCAGCAGCCATCGCAAAGGATGTGATGGCACGCTTTGATGCGGGCGAATTTGATGTCGCCACCATCTTCTACAATCGCTTCCAGTCGGTGATTTCTCAGATCCCAACTGCGCAGCAAATCATCCCTGCTGTTTTTGAAGATGCTGCAGAAGATGTTGGGGCAGAAACGCCCTATGACTACGAACCTTCCGAAGAGGCAATCCTGTCTGATCTGCTGCCCATTGGCGTGACAACGCAGATTTTTACAGCGCTTCTCGAAAATGGGGCCTCGGAGCAAGGGGCGCGTATGTCCGCAATGGATAACGCAACCCGCAACGCAGGCGACATGATCGACAAACTGACGATTGAGTTTAACCGCTCGCGTCAGGCTGTGATCACCAATGAATTGATTGAAATTATCTCGGGCGCGGAAGCGCTCTAAGGAAACCGGAGACACGACATGGCACAAGCAGTCGGCAAAATTACTCAGGTCATCGGCGCTGTCGTTGACGTGCAGTTCGAAGATCACCTACCGGAGATCCTGAACGCGCTTGAGACCGAGAACAATGGCAAGAAACTGATCCTCGAAGTGGCGCAGCACTTGGGTGAAAACACCGTGCGCACCATCGCGATGGACGCAACCGAGGGTTTGGTGCGCGGCGCGAAAGTGACCGATATGGGCGCGCCAATCACCATTCCAGTGGGCAACGCTACATTGGGCCGCATCATGAACGTTGTGGGCGAGCCCATTGACGAAAAAGGCCCCGTGAAAGCGGATGAAACCCGCGCCATTCACCAGCCTGCGCCTGAATTCGCGGAACAGTCCACCGAGTCTGAAATCCTCGTCACAGGTATCAAGGTGATCGACCTTCTCGCGCCTTACGCGAAGGGTGGTAAAATTGGTCTGTTCGGTGGTGCGGGCGTGGGTAAAACCGTTCTCATCATGGAATTGATCAACAACATCGCCAAAGTGCACTCGGGCTTCTCGGTGTTCGCGGGCGTGGGTGAACGCACCCGTGAAGGCAATGACCTTTACCACGAGATGATCGAATCTGGCGTTATCAAGCCAGACGCGTTGAGCGAAAGCCAAGTGGCCTTGGTCTACGGCCAGATGAACGAACCTCCAGGGGCGCGCGCGCGTGTGGCTTTGACGGGTCTGACCTTGGCGGAACAGTTCCGTGACCAGTCGGGCACAGACGTTCTGTTCTTCGTGGACAACATCTTCCGCTTCACGCAAGCGGGTTCTGAGGTGTCGGCGCTTTTGGGCCGTATTCCTTCTGCTGTGGGCTACCAGCCAACCCTTGCGACCGACATGGGCGCGCTGCAGGAGCGGATTACATCGACCAAAGCTGGCTCGATTACTTCGGTTCAAGCGATCTACGTTCCTGCGGACGACTTGACCGACCCTGCACCTGCAACCTCGTTTGCGCACCTTGACGCAACCACGGTTCTCAGCCGTGCGATTTCGGAATTGGGCATCTACCCTGCGGTTGACCCGCTCGACTCGACCTCGCGTCTGCTTGACCCTGCCGTCATTGGTGAGGAGCATTACAACGTGGCTCGTGACGTTCAGGGTATCCTTCAGCGTTACAAATCGCTGCAGGACATCATCGCCATCCTCGGCATGGACGAATTGAGCGAAGAAGATAAGCTGACAGTGTCTCGCGCACGTAAGATCCAGCGTTTCTTGTCGCAGCCATTTGACGTGGCGAAGGTCTTCACTGGCTCTGATGGTATTCAGGTTCCATTGGAAGACACGATTGCCTCCTTTAAGGCGGTTGTTGCAGGCGAATATGACCACCTGCCAGAAGCCGCGTTCTATATGGTGGGCGGTATTGAAGACGTGAAAGCCAAGGCCGAGCGTCTGGCAGCAGAAGCAGCCTGATAGGAGGGCCGAATGGCCGAAGCGTTCAAATTTGACCTCGTCTCTCCCGAGCGCCGCTTGGCCTCGTTAGATGCGACCGAGGTGCAAATCCCTGGTGCAGGGGGTGATATGACGGCGATGGCAAACCACGCGCCTACTATCACCACTTTGCGTCCGGGTTTGCTGCAGGTCATCCATGCGGGCGGTCAGGATGATTACATCGTTCTGGGTGGCTTTGCCGAGATCAGCGCCGATAAGGTCACTGTTCTTGCAGAGCGTGCATTGCCCCGCGCGGAAGTGACTAAAGAACTCTATGCCGAAATGGTGGAAGAGCATCGCAAGGCACATGAGACTGCGAAAGAGACATTCAAAAACGAGCCTGGCCCCGTGGATGACGCGGCCAAGCTTCTGTCTGACATGGTGGCATTGGGCGATCACATCAACCTGTGATCCCCTGTCCGCTTGAGGACGAAATTTAGAAAAGGCGCGCCTATAAAAAAGGCGCGCCTTTTTTCATGGGCGCGCCGTTGAGTGTGTTGTGCCAGGAAGTGGCCGCTTAACGGCCCCACATTCCGTTGGGATACAGCCCTTCATAGATCGGCACGAGGGTTTCCGTCTCAAACAGCGATGAGACGCTTGTGCCATTCCAAATGTTCAAAATTGCCTGTGCAAACATGGGCGCGGTGGGAACGATGCGAATATTGGGGCAGTTTTTGACAGCTTCGGTTGGCTCGATCGTGTCGGTCAAAACTAGGGATTTCATGACCGATTTGCTCACGCGCTCTACCGCAGGGCCAGACATCACGCCGTGGGTGATATAGGCATGCACTTCGGTTGCACCATGTTCAAGTAACACTTCGGCCGCTTTGCACAATGTGCCAGCGGTGTCGCACATATCATCCACGATCAAGCATCGCTTGCCTTCGACATTCCCGATCACGGTCATTTCAGCAACCTCACCTGGCTTTTCGCGGCGCTTGTCCACGATTGCCAAAGGCGCGCCAATACGCGTGGCAAGTTCGCGCGCACGCGCCACGCCGCCAACATCGGGCGAGATCACCATGACATCATCCACCTTGCCCTCAAATTGATGCAAGATATCCAGCGCGAAAATCGGGCTCGCATAGAGGTTGTCCACGGGGATATCGAAAAAGCCTTGGATCTGTGCGGCGTGTAAATCCATGGTCAATACGCGCTCAACGCCGCCTTCGGCAATCAGGTTCGCCACAAGTTTCGCAGAGATTGGCGTGCGCGCCTTGGTGCGGCGGTCTTGGCGGGCATATCCAAAATAGGGGATCACCGCCGTTATACGTGCAGCAGATGAACGGCGCAGCGCGTCAGCGATAATCAACAGCTCCATCAAGTTGTCATTGGCAGGCTTCGATGTGGGCTGGACGATGAACATATCCTCGCCGCGCACGTTCTCGTAAACTTCCACGAAAATTTCTTGGTCGTTGAAACGTTCCACGCGGGCATCCACAAGACCGACTTTCATGCCGCGATGCATCGACATCCGTTTTGCAATCGTCTTGGCCAATTCGCGATTGGCGTTACCAGAAATCAGTTTCGGGTCTGAGGCGCTCATCTTTTCTCAACGTCCTTGATCTGTGCAGGGCGCGCCCCATTTGGCGCGTTGACACCCCCTAGCACTCAGGCCAACGTGACGCAAAGCCAAAAAGGATCCGCGAAATGTCGCATATTGATTATTATTTCTCGACCATCTCTCCCTACACCTATCTCGCGGGAAAGCGACTTGAGGAGATTGCCGCTGCACATGGGGCGACCATTCGGTATCGACCTTTGGATATTATAGCCCTTTTTGCGCGCACGGGAGGCACACCACCCGCCGAACGCCACCCCGCACGGCAGGCCTATCGCCTGCAAGAACTACAGCGCCAGTCTAAGAAGACGGGGCTTGCCCTGACGCTGAAGCCTGCATTTTTCCCAACCAATTCTGCGCCTTCATCTTATGCCATTATTGCGGCCCAAAACGAAGGTGGCGGGGATTTGGCCGAACTGGTTCACGGGGTCACGCGCGCGGTGTGGCGCGAGGAAAAGAACATTGCAGAGGATGATGTGATCCGCGCTGCTCTGACGGCTGCAGGCTTTGACCCCAGCTTGGCAGATCGCGGGCTGTTATCAGGGGCCGAAGAATATGCTGCCAATCTCGAAGCCGCGGTTGAGGCAGGTGTTTTTGGCGCGCCCTTCTATGTGGTGGATGGGGTCACGCATTTCTGGGGGCAAGACCGCCTAGACGATCTTGCGCTCCATTTAGAGGGCAATCTTTAGCCCGCCCTAAAGCAGTCCAATAGAGCTTGGACCTTGCTCTGTGAGCATGACCAATCGGTGACGAGGCGACAGAGGATCAACTCATCCTCTGGCCCCTCAAGCGTGGCGTTGAAGGGAAAGAGGTAATATTGCGCCCCCGCTGCAAAGGCGCGTTTATGGGCTGCACGGGGAAGATGCGCGAACAGCATATTGCCCGCAGGCTCATGCGCGATATGCACCCCCTCGATCTGCGCCAAACCTGCGCGCAATTCTGCCATGCGCGCATTGGCGGATTGCGCCAATCGCAGCCAGAGATCATCGAGCGTATAGGCCTCCATCTGTGCAGAGAGAAAGCGGTGCTTTGACCATAGATGTGCGCCACGCTTGCGGCGCAATTCAAATTCCCACGCCTTTTTCGGGTCGAACAGGATCACGGCCTCAACACCCATGCAGCCGTTCTTTGTGCCGCCAAAACTGACTGCATCCACACCTGCCTTCCATGTCATATCGGCAGGGCGGCAGCCAAGGGCCGCGCAGGCATTGGCAAAACGCGCGCCATCAAGATGAACGGGCAGGTCATAGGATTTTGCAACATCACTGAGCGCCTTGATCTCGCTTAGGCTATAGGCGGTGCCGACTTCGGTGATATTGGTTAGGCTCACAGGGCCGCGCTGCATGCCATGCACACCTTTGTCGCCCGTATGTGCAATGGTCTGCGCCAAGCCATCAGGGGTCATCTTGCCCCCTTCGCCTTCGACCAAGGCCAGTTTCGCGCCATTGGCATAGAATTCGGGCGCGCCGCATTCATCTTCTTCGATATGGGCGATGCGATGGCAGAAGATCGACTGCCACGGCTGCACCATCACCGACAAGGCCAAGGCATTGGCGGCTGTGCCCGTGCTGACGAGATAAACCGCCGCCTCTGGGGCCTCGAACAGGTCGCGGATGGATTGGCGCACGCGTGCCATGGCGTCATCTGCACCATAGGGCATGGCATAGCCCTCATTGGCCGCTGTAATGGCCGCAATCACATCTGGATGGGCGGGGCCTGTATTGTCGGAGGCAAAGTTCATAATCCTGGCTCCTCGATAATGTAATCTTCCCAGTCTTCTTCTGGAATGTCGAATTCGGCAACCGTGATCCCGCGCGCGGAAATCCCCGCTTGGTGCACAGTTTCAGGATCCCCTGACACCAAAGGGTGCCACCAATACAAATCCTTGCCCTCATGCAGCAATCTATAGGCGCAGGTTTCAGGCATGAAATAGGCGACATCCTTCATGCCCTCAGGGGTCAATTGGATACACTCGGGCACAAGTGTCTTTCTAATTTCATATTGTCCGCATCGGCAGGTTGCATCATCGAAAAGGCGGCAGGCAACCCGTGTCAGGGCCACCTCGCCCGTACCGGCATCTTCTAGCTTGTTGAGACAACATTTCCCGCACCCATCACAGAGGCTTTCCCATTCTTGTGCCGTCATATCGGCCAAGGATTTGCGTTTCCAAAAGGGGGCTTTCTTGGTCATAACGCAGCGAGGATCTCGCGCGCCATCTGGCTGTCGCGATCCATTTGGGCGATCAAGGCCTCAAGGCTGTCGAATTTCTCTTCACCACGCAGAAACTCGACCAGACCGACAGACATATCCATGCCGTAAATATCGCCTGAAAAATCAAAGATGAAGGTTTCGAGATTTGGCTCTTGCCCATTGAACATGGGCCGCACGCCAAGACTGGCCACGCCGTGATACTGGCCCGCATATGGCCCGCTGCGCAATTCAACCAAAACTGCGTAAACACCAAGTTTGGGAACGTGCAGACCATCCAATGACATATTGGCGGTGGGGTAGCCCAATGTGCGCCCCCGTTTCTCGCCATGGATCACGGGGCCTTCGATCCGGTGCCAGTGGCCAAGCATGTCGCGGGCTTGGCGCGGATCACCCGACCTGAGAGCGTCTCGGATAGCGGTGGATGACACGGCCACACCGGCCGAATTCAGCAGATCGACCACAGTCACATCAAACCCATAACGCGCCCCGAAGGCGCGCAGCATATCGGTTGTGCCTTTGCGACCTTTGCCAAAAAAGAAATCCGCACCCACGACCAGATGCTTCAGACCCAGCCCCTCAACCACCACTTCGCGGATGAAATCTTCTGCATCAAGTGCGGAAAGGGTGCGATTGAAAGGCAGCTCATAGAGGATCTCCACCCCCATTTTCTCAAGGCGATTGGCGCGGGCTTCGGCATTCATCAGCCGAAATGGCGGGGCGTCAGGGTTAAAGAATTCGCGCGGATGCGGCTCGAAGGTCAAAACCCCTAAAGGGGCCTCATGACCGCGGGCAAGGTCGATGCAATGCGCGTGACCTAGATGCACGCCATCAAAATTCCCAATGGCCACAGAGGCGCCACGGTTTTCGGGTCGGACAAATTGATGGTCACGAACGATACGCATACTGCCCGAATATCCAAGCCCGCGATCTAGGGCAAGCATCGGGTCGGTAAAAATCCTGCGCCGCTGCGAGGTTAATCAAATTTCCGTGACGGGGCGAGGACGACTGCCTCGCCTTTGAGGACAGGTTTGCCATCAATCAGGCAGCGCGTCTCAAGGGTCACACGGCGCTTTGCGTGGTCTATCGCGGTCACTTCCACCTCGGCCCGCACTTGATCACCAGGGCGCACGGGTGCCATGAATTTCAGCGTTTGACCCAAGTAAACAGTGCCATGCCCCGGCAGTTGTTCGCCAATAACGGCTGAAATAAGCCCTGCGGTTAGCATCCCATGGGCGATGCGCCCCTCAAAAATCGTGTCACGGGCGTAATCATCGTCAAGATGAACGGGGTTTCGGTCGGTTGAAACCTCGGCGAAAAGCTCAATATCGCGGTCGCTGACAGTTTTGGTCAAATGCCGCGTCATCCCCAATTCGATATCTTCGATGCAGATCGTCCCACGGGGGAGGTTATGACTCGTGTCCAACATTCCAGTCTCCAAGAGAAATGCCCTTCGCTTGGAACTCACCATAGCAAATTTCTGCAATGCAGCAACAATTAAATTAAATCATGAGCGCAAATGTTGTAATTTTGTTGCGCGATAATTTGCCCAATTAGCGTAAGAACCCAATGCTAAATGTTGGGTTTTGACCGCTATCTTTCAGATATTGAGCAAGTTTTTCTGGATTTGGCTGATCGGTTGTTGCTGTTTCTTCGCGGGCCAAACCGCCTGTGATAAACAGCGTATCAATGCCTTCGCCAATCCCGCCCTGCACATCGGTAAAGATGCCATCTCCAATGGCCAAGATTCGTTCGTCACTGATATCATGGCAATTTTGCACCAAGCGCCGCCGTGCCAGATCATAGATGGGGGGGTGGGGCTTCCCGAAATAAAGGCTCTCGCCGCCCATCTCGGTGTAAAGTTTCGCCACTGCGCCAGCGCAATATTCGCGGCTTTCTCCACGGTCCACCACGATGTCAGGGTTTGCGCAGAGAAGCTTGAGCCCGCGTGTTTTCGCCAAAAGCAATTGCGGGCGCAGCACATCAGGTTCGGCATGGGGATCAAACGGGCCCGTGCAAACAATCCCTTCGGCTTCGGCCACATCGACCTTGGTCAGGGTTACAGGGTTTTCAATCAGTTTCATCGGGGCGAAAAATGTGTCATCGCGCGGCTCGCCAATGAAATAGACCTTCTCGCCAACTGCCCCCGTTAGCATCGCCGCCCGTGCGCTGTCGCCAGAGGTTGCAATCATGTCCCACGCATCGCGGGGAACCCCCATTGCATCCAACTGCTTGGCAATCTCGACATGGGCACGTGGGGCATTGGTGACCAAAACCACAACACCCCCTTTGGTGCGAAAGGCCTGCAGCGCCGCAATCGCGTCAGGAAAAGGGGCGATGCCATTATGCACGCAGCCCCAAAGGTCGCAAAAAAGCGCGTCATAGCGTTCGGAAATCTCGGAGAGGTGAGAGATGGTTGCGGGGGCGTTTGCGCTATGGCTCATGGGGCGGGCTTTCTCTTTGAGGCTCTTCGCGCCTCTCTTACCGCGCCCTGCGATGGGATAAAAGGAAAAGGGCGGCCCTCAGGCCGCCCTTTCATCAAACTTTCATCTGATTAAAGCGCGAGGTTCGGGATGATCTGCTTTTTGCGGCTCACAATCCCTGGCAGCACGACCTGATCGGCATCGCCCACAACAGTGGAAAAACTCTTCTCGGCCACTTGGCGCACCAGATCGTTTGGCACCAAAAGCGTCGCTTCTTCGCGCAAAATATCGATGACAAATAACAAAACCTGATCGGCGCCATCCTCTATGGCGACTGTGATCATGCTGTCCATCAGGCTTGCTTTGCGGGACAAAACCGTTGCGGGCGCAGTTGTCTCCAGAACGGAGACACGGAAGGTCTTGCCCCCCACCTCGTAGGTTTTGCTGTCCATGCGCAGCAACTCTGCATCAGAAAAGCGCGAGACATCAGATTTCGCCGCAAACATTTCAGCAGCATAATCGGGGATAGACACGCCCAGATCAGCAGCGAGGCCTTCGGCTACGGCGCGATCATGATCGGTTGTGGTCGGGGAGCGGAATTCCAACGTATCAGACAGGATGCAGGACAAGGCAGCACCTTTCGCCCAATTTGGCATTTTCGCCGCATCATCACCCATCAGGTCAATCATCAAGGTCGCTGTGCAGGCCAAGGGGCGGATGGTGATATCAATCGGCCCTTTCGTCTCAAGCCCGCCCACCAGTTTGTGGTGGTCAATGATGGCCTGAACATCGGCAGCGTTGATTGAGGCAGGCAGTTCTGCAGGGTTGTTGGTGTCGACCACAACGCACGCCTGACCTTCTGCAACATCGTCAATAAGACGCGGTTTTGGCAAATCCCATTTCTGCAAAACAAAGGTGGCTTCGGTGTTTGGCTCACTCAAAAGAACGGCTTCTGCCTCTACGCCCTTCACCTCATTAAGATACCATGCCCACAAAATCGGGGAGCCAGTGGAATCTGTGTCTGGCGATTTGTGGCCAAAGACCAAGGTGCTCATGTCATTATCCATCTATTTTTTGTGAAAACTCGCGCGCCTTATAGGGCAGGGCTTTGGCCATGTCACGGGGGGCAAAGGCGGGAATTTGTCGCGGCTTTGGCTTTAATTTCCGTAATTTCGGCAGGGTTCGTCTGCCCGGGAAATTTTTTCGAAATTTTCCGCCTGCGGCCCGTTGACACCTCCGCATCCCCTGCCTATCTGCCTATCGTTAGCACTCGCATAGACTGAGTGCTAATACAGTGAAACATACGAACCTTAAGGAGTGTTCGACAGATGGCATTGAAACCACTGCATGACCGCGTGCTGGTTCGCCGCGTAGAGAGCGACGAAACGACCAAAGGCGGTCTGATCATCCCCGATAGCGCAAAAGAGAAACCCGCAGAGGGCGAAATCGTCTCCGTTGGCGAAGGCGCACGCAAGGACTCGGGCGAGCTGATCGCAATGAGCGTCAAAGCTGGCGACCGCGTCTTGTTCGGCAAATGGTCCGGCACCGAAGTCACGGTTGATGGCGAAGAACTGCTGATCATGAAGGAATCGGACATTCTCGGCATCATCGCCTGAGACCGTTCCTGATCGAATTTTTAACCTGATTTCATCCAAGGAGGAGCCCTGAAATGGCTGCCAAGGAAGTCAAATTCAATACCGATGCCCGCGACCGTATGCTCAAAGGCGTCAACATCCTTGCCAATGCGGTAAAGGTGACCCTCGGCCCAAAAGGCCGCAATGTGGTTCTTGAAAAATCCTTCGGTGCACCACGCATCACCAAAGATGGTGTTTCCGTGGCGAAGGAAATCGAACTGGAAGATAAGTTCGAAAACATGGGCGCGCAGATGGTCAAAGAAGTGGCATCGCGCACCAATGACGAAGCGGGTGACGGCACCACCACTGCAACTGTTCTGGCCCAAGCCATCGTGCGCGAAGGCATGAAGTCGGTTGCGGCGGGCATGAACCCAATGGATCTGAAGCGCGGCATCGATCGCGCAGTGACGAAAGTCATCGACAGCATCAAAGCATCTGCACGCCCTGTTGCAGATTCTGATGAGGTTGCGCAGGTCGGCACGATCTCGGCAAATGGCGAAGCGCAAATCGGCCGCATGATCGCAGACGCGATGCAGAAAGTCGGCAATGACGGCGTGATCACTGTTGAAGAGAACAAAGGCCTTGAGACCGATGTTGAGGTCGTAGAGGGCATGCAGTTCGACCGCGGTTACCTTTCGCCTTACTTCGTCACCAACCCTGACAAAATGGTTGCAGAGTTGGACGACTGCTTGATCCTGTTGCATGAGAAGAAATTGTCTTCCTTGCAGCCAATGGTTCCACTGCTCGAGTCTGTGATCCAGTCTCAGAAGCCCCTTCTGATCATCGCTGAAGATGTAGAAGGCGAAGCCTTGGCGACCCTCGTGGTCAACAAGCTGCGTGGCGGTCTGAAAATCGCTGCGGTGAAAGCACCTGGTTTTGGCGATCGCCGCAAAGCGATGCTTCAGGATATCGCCATTTTGACCGGTGGTCAGGTGATCTCCGAAGATCTTGGCATGAAGCTGGAAAGCGTTACGCTTGATATGCTCGGCTCCGCGAAGAAGGTGATGATCAAGAAAGACGACACCACCATCGTTGACGGCGCAGGCGATAAGGCCGAAATCGAAGCACGCGTTTCGCAGATCCGTCAGCAGATCGAAGAAACCTCTTCCGATTACGACAAAGAAAAACTGCAAGAGCGCGTTGCCAAATTGGCAGGCGGTGTTGCGGTTATCAAAGTCGGCGGCATGAGCGAAGTCGAAGTGAAAGAGCGCAAAGACCGCGTGGATGACGCGTTGAACGCAACCCGCGCTGCCGTTCAAGAAGGCATCGTTGTGGGCGGCGGTGTTGCCCTCGTTCAAGGTGCAAAAGCTCTGGACGGCCTGTCTGGTGAAAACGCGGATCAAGACGCAGGTATCGCCATCGTGCGCCGTGCGCTTGAAGCGCCACTGCGCCAGATTGCGGAAAACGCAGGCGTTGACGGTGCGGTTGTTGCGGGCAAAATCCGCGAATCCAAAGACGTCAAGTTTGGCTTCAACGCTCAGACCGAAGAATATGGCGACATGTTCAAATTCGGCGTGATCGACCCTGCGAAAGTGGTGCGCACTGCGCTTGAGGATGCAGCTTCTGTTGCAGGCCTCTTGATCACCACCGAAGCAATGGTGGCCGACAAGCCAAAGAAAGATGACGCACCTGCAATGCCTGACATGGGCGGCATGGGCGGCATGGGCGGCATGATGTAATCATGCCCCCAAGGCCCTGTGGCTTTGGACAAAAGAAAGGCCCGCGTCACGCGGGCCTTTTTTCATTTGGGATAAATGAAACCGTTGCGTGTTAATGGACGCTTACAGGTGTCAGATCATTTTGGCGCGCCACAACGAAGGCCAAGGCGCGATCTTTGACGAGGGCCAATTGCGTACCTTCCTCGGTTCCAATTGCGTAAAGCTGTTCGCGCGCACCCGCTTGGGCGCGGATCTCCGAAGGGAGGCTCGCCACATCAACGGGGCGGATATAAACGATAGGCCGCTCGGACTTGCTCTTTGGGTGTTCGGGATTGGTCATTATCTTCCCCCTTTCGTTTGCAGCGCTTTTGAGGCTGCACCAGAATTTGAAATCTCAATCTTGCGCACAACGCTATCGGGCTGCAGGCGATGCAGGTCGATATGCAACAGCCCATGCTCCATAGTGGCGCCTGTCACCTCGACCCCATCGGCCAAGACAAAGCTGCGCTGAAATTGCCGCGCCGCAATCCCACGATGTAAAAAGATGCGCTCCGCATCCTCATCTGATTGGCGGCCACGGATCACCAATTGGCGATCTTCTTCTGTGATTGAGAGATCTGTTTCGGCAAAGCCTGCCACCGCTAAAGTGATGCGATAAGCCGTGTCGCCGCGTTGTTCGATATTATAGGGGGGGTAACCATCATTCCCAGATTTCACAGTGCGTTCGACCAAACGTTCGAGTTGATCAAAGCCCAACAGAAACGGGTGCGTCCCTAGGGTTAGTTTCGTCATAAGGCACATCCTTTGATAAGCGATCTGTGCAAGCGCCAGCCCCGTAATTCGGCAACTGGATCTGAGGTAAATATGGGGCCTGCCCAGTCCCCCTGCAAGCCCTGTTTGCATCTGGATTACGCAGGCGCGCCATTTCCTTTGCGTGGAGTGCAATGTCACAGTATGGTGCGGCACCACCCCAGATTCAGAAAGACATAAGCGCCCCATGAACGCCCCGACCGAAATGAGCCACGAAGACGTGCTGCGCATCCGCTTGGAGGTGCTTAAGCGCGAGCATCGGGATTTGGACGAGGCGATTGCCGCCCTTGAGACACGGCCAAGCCCTGATCAATTGACGCTGCGCCGTCTGAAAAAGCAGAAGCTGTCCCTCAAAGATGCGATCACCCGCATTGAGGATGAACTCACCCCTGACATCATTGCATAGCGGTTTGATCTCGCTATAGTGCGCCCCTCTCACAAGGCTTATTGCAAAGGATCCTCCCCATGGCGGATATCGAAATTGGCATCATCATGGGCAGCCAGTCTGATTGGCCCACCATGCGCGAAGCCGCCGAAATGCTTGACGCGTTGGGCGTTTCTTACGAAACGAAAATCGTTTCTGCGCATCGCACACCTGATCGGCTGTGGGACTATGGTAAAACCGCCGCAAGCCGTGGCTTGAAGGTGATTATCGCAGGCGCAGGTGGGGCCGCGCATTTGCCGGGTATGATGGCGTCAAAGACGCGGGTGCCCGTCATCGGCGTGCCCGTGCAAACCAAGGCCTTGTCTGGGGTTGATTCGCTTTATTCGATTTTGCAAATGCCGCGCGGATTTCCTGTCGCGACCATGGCGATTGGCGCTGCGGGGGCGGCCAATGCTGGGCTGATGGCGGCGGCCATTTTGGCCGTGCATGACGCAGATCTTGCCGCGCGTCTGGATCAATGGCGCGCTGATCTCTCCGCTTCGATCCCTGAGGAACCTCAAGATGACGCATGAGGTTCTGCCCAATGGCAGCGTGATTGGTATTTTGGGGGGCGGTCAATTGGGGCGCATGCTTGCTATGGCCGCAGCACGCCTTGGATATAAAGTTCGGATTTTCGAACCAAGCGCACAGGCCCCTGCGGGTGATGTTGCAATATCCGTGACGCAAGCGGGATATGATGATCATGAAGCGCTCAAGGCCTTTGCGCTGTCTTGCGATGTGTTGACCTTTGAATTTGAAAATATCCCAAGCGCGGCCTTGGCCCTGCTCGAAGATACGCGCCCGCTCTTTCCTGCGCGCACTGCGCTTGAAGTGTCTCAGGATCGCTTGGTAGAGAAGGATTTTCTCAACAGTCTTGGTCTGAAAACAGCGCCTTATTGTGCGATTGATGCGGCCGACGGCGTGGCGCAGGCCCTTGAAAAAACGGGCTGTCCCGCGATCCTCAAGACCCGCTGTTTTGGGTATGACGGCAAGGGGCAAGCGCGGGTTATGGCCGCGTCCGAGGCGGATGCCGCTTATGCTAGCCTCAATGGGGCGCCTGCAATTGCCGAGGGCTTTGTAAAGTTTAGCCGAGAGGTTTCGGTGATCATTGCGCGCGGGCGCGATGGCCGTGTCTCGGCCTATGATCCAGGTGAAAACATCCACCGCGATGGCATTCTTGCAACCACCACTGTCCCTGCTGACTTGCCTGCCATGCTGCGCGCAGATGCGGTTTTGCTGGCCTCAAAAATTGTCACGGCTTTGGATTATGTGGGCGTAATGGGGGTCGAGCTGTTCGTCACGCCTGAGGGCTTGGTCGTCAATGAGATTGCACCACGGGTGCATAACTCTGGCCATTGGACGCAAGCAGGCTGCGCAGTCGATCAGTTCGAGCAGCACATCCGCGCCATCACTGGTTGGCCCTTGGGGGATGGCAGCCGTCACGCAAATGTTGAGATGGAGAATCTCATCGGTGATGATGTGGCGCGCGCGGCGGAAATGGCCGAGACAAAAGGCGTTCAAATCCACCTATATGGTAAGGCTGAAACCCGTGCAGGCCGTAAGATGGGCCATGTTAATCGAGTGACCGGCGCGGCGTGATCCTGCCTCTTGGGAAGGGTGTAGGAAATTTTGCCGCGCTTCTGCCCTTGCGCCGCGCTCTCGCTTGACTATAACGCCATCAATTTGCACCGCTCTCGAAGCGCGCCTTTGCGTGCGCGGTCGCACCCTGATGTTTCGCCGTTTGTAGGCCCGCAGCCAATACCGAGGTTTTCCGATGCCCAAAAGAACCGATATCCGCTCCATCATGATCATCGGCGCGGGGCCAATCGTCATTGGGCAAGCCTGCGAATTTGACTATTCGGGCGCACAAGCCTGTAAGGCCCTACGCGAAGAAGGGTATCGCGTTATTCTGGTCAATTCTAACCCCGCGACCATTATGACCGATCCAGAACTGGCCGATGCCACTTATATCGAGCCGATCACCCCCGATGTTGTCGCAAAGATCATCGAGAAAGAGCGCCCCGATGCGCTGTTGCCCACCATGGGCGGCCAGACGGGTCTGAACACCGCTCTCTCACTTGAAGAAGCGGGTGTGTTGGAGAAATTCGGGGTCGAGATGATTGGGGCAAAGCGCCCTGCGATTGAAATGGCCGAAGACCGCAAGCTGTTCCGCGAGGCGATGGAACGTATTGGCCTTGAAAACCCGCGCGCCACGATCGTTGCAGCGCCGAAAAAAGAGAACGGCAAATTCGACATCGCCGCAGGTCTGCGCGATGCGATAGAGGCCTTGGAAGACATCGGTCTGCCCGCCATCATTCGCCCCGCCTTTACCTTGGGCGGCACAGGCGGCGGTGTGGCGTATAACCGCGAAGAATATGAGTATTACTGCCGCTCTGGGCTTGAGGCCTCGCCCGTGGCGCAGATTTTGGTCGATGAATCGCTGCTTGGTTGGAAAGAATACGAGATGGAGGTCGTCCGCGACAAAGCGGATAACGCGATCATCGTCTGTTCCATCGAAAACGTAGATCCGATGGGTGTGCATACGGGCGACAGTATCACAGTCGCGCCCGCGCTGACCCTGACCGATAAAGAATACCAGATCATGCGCAACGGCTCGATTGCTGTGTTGCGCGAGATTGGCGTTGAGACGGGCGGCTCCAACGTTCAGTGGGCGATTAACCCTGCCGATGGGCGGATGGTGGTGATCGAGATGAACCCGCGCGTGTCGCGTTCATCGGCGCTTGCCTCTAAGGCCACGGGGTTCCCGATTGCGAAAATCGCGGCTAAATTGGCCGTAGGTTACACATTGGATGAGTTGGACAATGACATCACCCGTGTCACCCCTGCCAGCTTTGAGCCAAGCATCGATTATGTTGTCACCAAGATTCCACGCTTTGCTTTTGAGAAATTCCCCGGCTCTAAGCCCGAATTGACCACGGCGATGAAATCCGTGGGCGAGGCAATGGCCATTGGCCGCAGCTTCCATGAGAGTGTGCAAAAAGCCTTGGCCAGCCTTGAGACGGGTCTGTCTGGCTTTGACGAGATCGAGATTGCGGGCGCGCCTGATAAGGCCACCATCACGAAGGCGCTCAGCCGGCAGACGCCTGATCGTCTGCGCGTGATCGCCCAGGCCATGCGCCATGGTCTGACCAATGACGAGATCGGTCATGTCACCAAATTTGATCCATGGTTCTTGGCCCGCATTCGCGAGATCGTGGATGTCGAGGAGGATATTCGCACTAATGGCCTGCCGCGCGAGGCGGATGCCTTGCGCAAGATCAAGATGATGGGCTTCACCGATGCGCGTTTGGCGACACTGACGGGCCGCAGCGAGGCCTCTGTGCGGGCTGATCGCACCAGTGCAGGGATCGTTGCCGCATTTAAGCGGATCGACACCTGCGCGGCCGAGTTTGAGGCGCAGACCCCCTATATGTATTCCACCTATGAGGCCCCTGCGATGGGCGATGTGGAATGCGAAGCGCGTCCCTCGGATGCGAAAAAAGTTGTGATTTTGGGCGGCGGGCCAAACCGCATTGGGCAGGGGATCGAATTTGATTATTGCTGCTGCCACGCGTGTTTTGCGCTGACGGCGCAAGGCTATGAAACCATCATGATCAACTGCAACCCAGAGACGGTTTCAACAGATTATGATACATCCGACCGCCTGTATTTCGAGCCTCTCACCTACGAGCATGTGATGGAAATTCTGCGCGTGGAGCAGGACGCAGGTACATTGCATGGGGTTATCGTGCAATTTGGCGGTCAGACCCCGCTGAAATTGGCCAACGCGTTGCATGAGGCAGGTATCCCAATCCTTGGCACATCGCCCGATGCGATTGATTTGGCGGAGGATCGCGAGCGGTTCCAGCAGCTTGTTCAAAAGCTTGAGCTTAAGCAGCCCGAAAATGCGATTGCCCATTCTGACGAGGAAGCAAAAGCCGCGGCTGAGGACTTGGGGTATCCTTTGGTGATCCGCCCCTCTTACGTTCTGGGTGGTCGCGCAATGGAGATCGTGCGCGACACAGCACAGCTTAACCGCTATATCGCAGAGGCTGTGGTGGTGTCTGGCGACAGCCCTGTGCTTCTTGACAGCTATCTTGATGGCGCGACCGAGGTTGATGTGGATGCGCTGTGCGATGGTGACGCGGTTCATGTCGCGGGCATTATGCAGCATATTGAGGAGGCGGGCGTGCATTCAGGCGATAGCGCCTGTTCCTTGCCGCCTCATACGCTTAGCGATGCGATTATCGCAGAGATCACCCGCCAGACCGAGGCACTGGCGCGCGCGCTCAATGTGGTTGGTTTGATGAATGTTCAATTCGCGGTTAAAGGCGATGATATCTATTTGATTGAGGTCAATCCACGCGCTTCGCGCACTGTACCCTTTGTGGCCAAGGCCACGGATAGCGCAATTGCCTCTATCGCAGCGCGCTTGATGGCGGGAGAGAAACTTTCGGTTTTCCCCAAGGCCGCGCCTCATCAACCTGTGGATGACAACGCGTCTATCCCGATGGGCGACCCGATGAGCCTGTCAGATTTCCGCACGCCGTGGTTCTCGGTCAAGGAAGCGGTGCTGCCCTTTGCCCGTTTCCCTGGCGTGGATACGCTGCTTGGGCCAGAAATGCGGTCAACGGGCGAGGTGATGGGGTGGGATCGCAGCTTTGCGCGTGCCTTCCTCAAGGCGCAGCTTGGCGTGGGAACTGTTTTGCCAACGGCAGGCACAGTGTTCTTGTCGATCAAAGATGCGGATAAATCGCCGCTCTTGGTGGAAACTGCGCAAACCTTGACCGATTTGGGCCTCAAGATTTTGGCCACCTCAGGCACGGCGAAATTCTTGGCCGATCACGGGATTTCATCTGATGTGGTCAACAAGGCCTATGAAGGTGGGCGCACGATTGTCGATATGATGAAGGACGGGATGGTTGATCTGGTCTTGAACACGACCGAAGGCGCGCAAGCGGTGGAAGACAGCCGCTCGATGCGCACAGTCGCGCTCTATGACAAGATCCCCTATTACACCACGCTTGCAGGCAGTCATGCGGCAGCCTTGGCTATGAAAGCCGCACGTGAGGGTGAATTGGCGGTGCGTTCGCTGCAGGGGTAAAGCCCCAATTACAAGCCCGCGCGGAGGTTTGGCCAATTGGCGTCTGCGCGGGCAATATGTCCCGCGACATCCTGTTCCCAGCGGCGTTGAATGCGCCGGTTGGCGTTGAGGTATAATTTCCCGTCAACGATGCGCCATGCACCAGGGTCAATCGGGGCCGTGTAGCCTTGCGATACGGCCCAAGCGCAATAGCCCCCATATTGCGGGGCAAAGGCTTCGGGGCTGTTCAAGAATTGCGCGCGGTTGGCTGCTGATGCAAAATGCCATGTTGCGTTGTCCCAGTGCGCGGCGAAGTCTGCCGCACCTTTGGTGGCGGCGCCATTGGTGAAATAGGCCACAGGATCATATCCCGGCAAAGCCACGCTATCACGTTGGAAGACTGCCTGAGCAAGCAGAGGCTGTGTGACGAGCGGCAGTGCTAAGCTTGACTTTATGACTGCGCGGCGGGTGCTCCTGTTGCAAAACTGGGCTTGGGTATAGCCTGTTTTTAGATCACGGGTTTTGAACTTCGTGTGAGAGGGCGCGCTTGCAAGGTGGGCGCATCTATTGGCATATGGCGACAAAAGAACAACAGGGCGCGCCATGGCCAAGCTATATTTCAATTTTTCGACTATGAATGCGGGCAAGTCGACCTTGCTTTTGCAAGCAGCTCATAATTATAGCGAACGCGGCCAGACCCCATTTCTGCTGACGGCGCATCACGATACGCGCGCAGGCCAAGGCCGTATTGCAAGCCGCATTGGGCTGTCGAAAGAGGCCGTAACCTTTGCCCCTGATACGGACTTGTTCGCGCTTATCGAGACAGCGCACAGAGCGCAGCCGATTGATTGCGTCTTTCTGGATGAAGCGCAGTTCCTCACTAAGGCACAGGTCTGGGAATTGGCGCGCGTGGCTGATGATTTGGGGCTGCCCGTGATGACCTACGGCCTTCGCGTTGATTTCCGCGGTGAATTATTCGAAGGCTCCGCCGCGCTTTTGGCCTTGGCGGATGATCTGCGTGAGATCAGAACGATTTGCCATTGCGGGCGCAAAGCCACGATGGTGGTGCGAAAATCCCCTGATGGCAGCGTTGCCAAATCGGGAGAGCAGGTGCAAATCGGCGGCAATGAAACCTATGTCAGCTTGTGCCGCCGTCACTGGCGCGAAGCGGTCGGCGATAGCCCGTCAACATAGTCGCGCTCCAAGGGGCGCATCTTTGTCGGGCACGGCCAAAACCACATCCCCGCCCGCATCATGAAATCCAAGCACAAGCGCCTCGGACATGAAGGGGCCGATCTGGCGGGGTGGGAAATTCACCACGCCCATAACAAGCTTGCCCACCAATGCCTCGGGCGCATAATGCGCGGTGATTTGGGCCGAGCTTTTTTTGACCCCAATCTCTGGCCCATAATCCACCCATAACTTGATTGCAGGTTTGCGGGCCTCGGGAAAGGGTTCGGCGCGGGTGACGCGCCCCACGCGAATGTCGACCTTCAGGAATGTTTCAAAATCGGTTTCCATCAGGCTTATCCTTTCAGCGCGCGAGATCGCGCCGCCGCAGCCTTGACTGTTTCGCGGATGAGGGGGGCGAGGCCGCTTGCCTCATCCATCAAAACCTCTAGTCCCGCCTGCGTGGTGCCATTGGGCGATGTCACGTTGATGCGCAATTGTTCTGGGCTTTCGCTGGCCTCTCGGGCTAAGGCCCCTGCGCCCGCGACTGTGGCCTTTGCCAATTCCATCGCCATCGCGTCAGGCAGGCCTTCGGCGCGCGCGGCAGCAGCGAGACAGTCAATCATATAGAAGACATAGGCAGGGCCAGAGCCCGAGACGCCTGTCACAGCGTCAATCTGATCTTCCGTTTCAAGACGCAACACCTGACCGACGGCAGATAACAGGGTTTCGCCAAGCGCAAGATCGGCTTGGCTGCATTGCCCGTTGCCAATAAGCGCGGTGATCCCTCGCCCGATTGCGGCGGGGGTGTTGGGCATGGCGCGGATAATTTTGGTGGATGCGCCAAATTCGGCTTCAAATCTGGCGATTGGTGTGCCTGCCGCCACAGAGATCACCAATGTCTCACGGCCCATATGCGCCGCAAGATTGGGTAAAGCTTCGCCCATCATCTGCGGTTTTACCGCGATAATGGCCACAGCGGCATTTGCGGGCAGGGGCGTGTTAACATTTACCCCCGCAGCCTTGAGCCAATCAGAGGGGTGCGGGTCAATTACGGTCACGCAGGCAGATGGTATTCCTCGTGCAAGCCACCCTGCCAACATTGCAGAGCCCATTTTCCCACAGCCGAAAATCACCATGCCGCGCGCGGCAATATCGTCATACGTCATCACTCATCCCCTGTTGCGGTTTGCAACAGGTTAGGCGCGACCGAACCCTTCGGCAATGGCCACTTGGATTGCTTCGCTCGGTGATTGGCTGCCCCAACAGGCCAATTGGAAGGCGGGGTAATAGCGTTCGCTTGCCAAAATGGCGGTTTCAACCATGCAGGCAATCTGCTCAGGGCTTGCCAGTTGATCCCCTGCGAGAACCAAGCCGTAGCGATAGACCATCATCTTTTGCTCGGCCCAGAAGCTGAACGCGCCCGCCCAGCATTTGTCATTGGCAAGGTTCAATGTCTCGTAAAGCTTGCCCATAGATTCGACGGGTGGATCCATGTCGAAGGTGCAGATCATCCGCAGCGTTTCGTCATAGCTCGACCATGCCAGCGTCACCGAATAGGTGCGCCACTGACCTTCAAGGGCCATTGCGATTTGATCATCGGCAACACGGTCGAAATCCCATTCATGCCGTGTGGCAAGTGTTTCAACGATATCTATGGGATGGAGGTCTTCGACATCCATATACTGCTCGGAAAGTGACATTGCCCTAGGCCTCATTCTTGGCAGCCTGTCGCGGGCGTTGGGTTCAATCCCAATTTGCCCACTAAGGCTGGGTGACTCCACTAAGGGTCGGCTGATTTGCGCGGCCCCATACCAAATATGGTGCGGTTACTTTCTTCACCTGTAAAGCAATATTTTGATGACGCACCCAGAAATTGCGGTTTTCCTAATCCTGTCCACAAGAAATTGGGGGCTGTGCATAAAGATAGGGCGGGTTTGGTCTGGCCAAACCCGCCCTTGTTCAACTGCGCTGTGACCGCGCTTATTTCTTTTTCTTTTCTAATGCCTTTAGTCGCGCAGACAGCGCCTCATTTTCTTCGCGCGCTTTTTGGGCCATTGCGCGCACGGCATCAAATTCCTCGCGGGTGACAAAGTCGCGATCCGCAAGCCAGCGATCCATCAGCGATTTCATCGCATTTTCCGCTTCCTCGCGTGCGCCTTGGGCCACACCCATGGCGTTGGTCATCAATTGGCTGATGTCATCCATCATCTTATTGCGGGTTTGCATAGGCTGTCCTCTTGTCTCGCGGCGGGGCGCGTTCATACATTCGACCTTGATATGGGGTAAATGGCGCGCCGCTTCAAGGTTGACATCGCCGCATGGGGGTCTATCCAACAAGGGTTCCCACGCGCATCTAAAAGGGCCGCTATGTTTTACGCGATACCGTTTCCAGATATCTCGCCTGCGCTCTTCTCAATTGATTTTGGTGGGTTTCACTTTGCCCTGCGGTGGTATGCGCTGGCCTATATCGCGGGATTTCTCATCGCTGCATGGATGATCGGACGGCATTTGCGCAAATCCACGCTGTGGAGAAATGCCACCGCCCCGATGTCCCCTGAGATTGTAGAACCGCTTTTGACATGGATGGTCTTGGGCGTGATCCTTGGGGGGCGGCTTGGATATGTGCTGTTCTATCAGCCAAGCTATTACCTGCAAAACCCTGCTGAGATTTTGCAGGTTTGGCAGGGGGGGATGTCTTTTCATGGTGGCTTTTTGGGTGTTGTCATCGCGGGGCTTTGGTTTTGTCGTGTCCACAAGGTCAGCATAGCAAGCCTTGCCGACCTGTTAGCCTTGGCTACCCCGCCTGCGCTCTTTCTGGGGCGCAGCGCCAATTTCATTAATGCCGAGCTATGGGGGCGACCCACCGATGCGCCTTGGGGCGTGATCTTTCCCGGGGCCGCGGCACAGGACTGTTCGGGCCCTGTGGGGATTGTGATGGATGCAGGCATGCAAGTTTGTGCGCGCCACCCGTCACAGCTTTACGAAGCGCTTCTTGAGGGGCTCATCTTGGGGCTTGTGATCCTGTATGTGATCCATCGCCAAGGGGCGTTGCGGGTGCCAGGGCAAGTGGCGGGTCTGTTTCTTGCAGGTTATGGGGTGGGGCGGTTCATTGTCGAATATTTCCGCCAACCTGATGCACAGTTCTTCCTGAACCATCCGCGCGGTTATGCGCTTTGGCTGTCTGATGATATCGGTCTGAGCATGGGGCAGATCTTGTCATTGCCCATGGTCATTGTGGGGCTAGTGGTGATCTTGGTCGCGCGGCAGGTCGCGCGGCGTAAGGCAGGTGCCTAATGGGGGCAGGGCGCGCGCAGGATCGGCTGTTGCGCCGTATCGCGCAGTCAGGCCCGCTTTCTGTGGCCGAGTTTATGACCGAGGCGCTGCTTCACCCTGAATTTGGGTATTACATGAAGAAACCCGCTATTGGTCGGGGCGGGGATTTTGTGACGGCACCCGAAGTCTCGCAAATCTTTGGCGAGATGATTGGGTTGTGGTTGGTGCAGGTTTGGTCTGACCAAGGCAGACCATCCGATGTAAATTTGGTCGAGCTTGGCGGCGGGCGCGGGACCTTGATGGCCGATATTCTGCGCGCTGCAAAACTGCTGCCCGAATTCACCCAAACGATCAGATTGCACATGGTCGAAGCCTCGCCCTTGATGCGCGCAGCCCAAGCAGAGGCTTTGGGACAGTATCAACCGCAATTTCACGACACTATTGCCACACTACCTGACGGGCCGCTTTATTTGGTGGCGAATGAATTTTTTGATGCCTTGCCCATTCGGCAATTTCGAAAAGGGCGTGATGGATGGCATGAACGCCAAATCGGTGCAGATCAGGGCGCGCTAATATGGGGGCTTGGCCCTGTCATTGCGCCCGATTGGATAACGGCCCGTTTTGGTGACATGCCAGAGGGTACGATTGTCGAGGTTAATGCTGCGGCCGAGGCGATTGCATCAGATATCGGGCGGCGCATTGATGCGCATGGCGGTGCGGCGCTTTTGATTGATTACGGGGATTGGATCAGCGCAGGCGACACCTTTCAAGCCGTCAAAGATCACAGATACGCCGATCCATTGGTGGATATTGGCACATCCGATCTGACCGCCCATGTGGCGTTTCAGCCTTTGGCGGCCAGTGCCGCACCTGCCCGCGCGGCACCGCTACAGACGCAAGGTCTGTTTCTTGAGCGTCTTGGGATCACCGCACGGGCGCAGGCGCTTGCGCAAAAATTGCACGGTGACGCGCTTCAATCACATATTGCCGCGCATCGTAGGTTGACCCACCCCGAAGAAATGGGACAGCTATTCAAAGTGCTGGGTCTTACGCAACAGTCTGCGCCCGCCCTGCCAGGTTTGGATGATCTTGAAATAAGGGATATGTGAGATGGCTGCGCATTTCGCTCCAATTGACCCGATCACATCGCCGCTTTTGGGGGCAGCAAAGCATGGTTTTTTTACACGCAAGGGTGGTGCATCTAGCGGTATTTTTAGCAGTCTGAATTGTGGTGCGGGATCATCTGATCAATCAGATTTGGTCGAAATCAACCGCGCGCGCGTGGCGCGTGAGATGGGGGTTGCGGAAGATTGCCTTGTGACGGTGTATCAAACGCATTCCGCGGATGTTGTCTTCGTTGAAGGCCCGATTGGCGGCGGCACCCCTGAGGCAGATGGTCTGGTTTCCTGCAGCAAGGATTTGGCTATTGCGATTCTCACAGCCGATTGTCAGCCCGTCCTGTTTCATGAAGCGGAGGCTGGCGTGATTGGCGCTGCCCATGCGGGTTGGAAGGGCGCGCGGGCAGGGGTGCTTGAGGCCACGATTGACTTGATGGTTGCACAAGGGGCGGTGCGCGAAAAAATCAAAGCGGTGATTGGCCCTACGATCAGCCAAGCGAATTACGAGGTCGGGCAAGAATTCTTTGAGGAATTCGTAGATGATGATCCGCAGTCTGCGCGGTTTTTTATCAATGGGGCGGCACCTGATAAATATCTCTTTGATTTACCAAGCTACGGATTAACGCGCCTGCGTAATGCGGGCATCGGGCAGGCAGAATGGTGCGGGCATTGCACCTATCGTGACGAAGAACTGTTCTTCTCCTACCGCCGTGCCACACATCGGGGCGAGGCGGATTACGGGCGCCTGATTTCGGCTATTAGCCTTTAGGCTTTGCCGCGCAATCACCTTTTTCTTTCCCAAAGCTGACGGGATTTCGTCCAATCTTTGACAGATTTGGACGCGACTTTAGACCCATCGAAGCGCAATGTTGCGCGAATCTTTTTGGAGGGTCTGAGATGAAAACACGTTGGATGGAGTCGGTGATCGCGATGACCGAGCACGAGGCGCCACGCATGCCTTGGATGCGCGATGAAACCGAAGTGCAGCGACCAGCGATGACAGATCGTGCAGAAATTGGCTTGAAACGGGCAGGATAATCCGCTTCGCCTTAATCCATCTTGGCCAGTCGGTCTTCGAGAACTTCGAAGGGCACGCCTGGTTGATCCTTAGCCCCACGAATGACAAGCGATGTACGCACGCTTGCAACATTCGGGGCGGCGGTTAGGTGTTCGGTAAGGAAGCTTTGGAATGTGGACAGGTCAGGCGCCACGCATTTCAAGATGAAATCAATCTCGCCGTTCAGCATATGACATTCGCGCACGAGGGGCCACTCGGCACAGCGGTTTTCAAAGGCGACCAAATCAGCCTCGGCCTGACTGTGCAGGCCCACCATGGCGAAAACCTGAACTTCGAAACCAAGCATCCGCGCATCGACATCCGCGTGATAGCCGCGGATATAGCCCGACTCCTCCAAAGTGCGCACGCGCCGTAGGCAAGGGGGTGCAGAAATCCCAACGCGTTTGGCCAATTCCACATTGGTCATCCGCCCGTCACTTTGCAGTTCCGCAAGAATCTTGCGGTCAATCGGATCGAGTTTGGTCGTTGGCATTATTGTTATCCTCTCGCTCGCGACTTTGCGATCCTGAGCGATAATGCCAGAAATACGCAATTTTATTTCGCACCCGCGCAATATATGGAATATTGAGCGCCGCTTTGCAAGGCTTAGGCGGGGCTTTCATCGCGGGCGATCGGTGGTTATATCAGGATCAAGATAAGTGCTGCGCTGTGTCGTTCGGGTGTCATTGCCCATGCTGCGATGGCGGCGCGTGACAGGTTTAATGAAGGATCCATCTCATGAGTGCAACCCGCCATACCCGTCTTTTGATTATTGGCTCTGGCCCTGCGGGCTATACGGCGGCGGTCTACGCGAGCCGTGCTATGCTCGAGCCGATTTTGGTGCAAGGCATCCAACCGGGCGGACAGTTGACCATCACAACGGATGTTGAAAACTGGCCGGGTGATGCCTCCGTCATGGGGCCTGATCTCATGGTGCGGATGGAGAACCACGCCCGCGAGATGGGGGCGGAGATCATCTCGGATCATATTTCTGATCTCGATTTGTCGCAGCGCCCATTCCGTGCTTCGGGCGATACAGGCACAACATATACGGCCGATGCGGTGGTTCTGGCGACAGGCGCGCAGGCGCGGTGGTTGGGCTTGCCCTCTGAAGAGCATTTCAAAGGCTTTGGCGTGTCGGCTTGTGCCACCTGTGATGGGTTCTTCTATCGCGGGCAAGAGGTGGTGGTTATCGGTGGCGGCAATACAGCCGTTGAGGAGGCGCTGTTTCTCACCAATTTCGCCTCAAAGGTCACATTGATCCACCGCCGCGATAGCCTGCGTGCGGAAAAGATCATGCAAGATCGCCTTTTCAAAAATCCGAAAATCGAGGTGATCTGGAACCACGAGGTGGATGAGGTGGTCGGCACAGATGCCCCCCGTGGTGTTGAGGCGGTCAAAGCGCGCCATGTCGAGACAGGCGCCATCACCGAAGTGCCTTGCAAAGGGTTTTTCGTGGCCATTGGCCATGCACCTGCCAGCGATTTGATCAAGGATCAGCTTAAGCTGCATTCGGGCGGTTATGTTTGGGTTGAACCTGGCACGACCCGCACCTCGATCCCTGGCGTTTTCGCGGCGGGGGATTTGACCGACCACACCTATCGCCAAGCGGTTACAAGCGCGGGCATGGGCTGTATGGCCGCTTTGGATGCCGAGCGATGGTTGGCGGAACAAGCGGCAGGTGATGTGAAAGCCGCCGAATAGGGCTAGGAACAGGGGTTGCGTGATTGCCGATTTTTCAGCACCGCCATTTCGTTTGTGGCGGATCGGCAATCACGCTGTTTCTTTTTTCTTTGAAAAAGACAGCTTTGCTTGAATTTCGCCACATTCGGGGTCTATGGCGGCGCTGAATGCGGGGCCGTGTCGTTTTCTTGCGGCCCCTAATGTTTCGACCCTTGTTGGAAAGTAAACTTGATGGCTGCCCAATTTCACGCCCCGATCCCTGAACTTTATGTCTCTTACGAATCCGCGCAGAAGCTAAAGCTTGAGGCGGCGGAGTTGGTTTCATGGGATCTGACCCCGCGCCAAATCTGCGATTTGGAATTGCTGATGAATGGCGGGTTCAACCCGCTCAAAGGGTTTTTGGGGCAGGAGGATTATGATAGCGTGGTTGAGACCATGCGTCTGGCCGATGGCACGCTTTGGCCGATGCCGATCACGCTTGATATTTCCGAGGATTTCGCCGCCAAGGTCGAGACAGGCCAAGATATCGCACTTCGCGATCAAGAGGGGGTGATCCTTGCGATCCTCTCTATCTCTGACAAATGGGTGCCCAATAAGGCGCGCGAGGCAGAAAAGGTGTTTGCCGCAGATGATCTGGCCCATCCTGCAGTGAACTATCTGCATCATGTGGCAGGCCCCGTTTATTTGGGCGGGGCGATCACGGGCATCCAACAGCCCGTGCATTACGATTTCCGCGCACGCCGTGATACGCCCAACGAGATGCGGGCCTATTTCCGCAAATTGGGGTGGAAGCGGATTGTTGCCTTCCAAACCCGCAACCCGCTGCACCGCGCGCATCAGGAATTGACCTTCCGCGCCGCCAAAGAGGCACAGGCAAACCTATTAATCCATCCTGTGGTTGGCATGACCAAGCCCGGCGATGTGGATCACTTTACCCGTGTGCGCTGTTACGAGGCGGTGCTTGATAAATACCCTGCCGCAACCACAACCATGAGCTTGCTGAACCTTGCCATGCGCATGGCTGGCCCGCGCGAGGCGGTTTGGCACGGCTTGATCCGCGCCAATCATGGCTGCACCCATTTCATCGTGGGGCGCGATCACGCGGGGCCAGGAAAGAATTCAAACGGCGAAGATTTCTATGGCCCCTATGACGCGCAGGAGCTGTTCAAGAAGCACCAAGATGAAATTGGCCTTGAGATGGTGGATTTCAAGCACATGGTCTATGTGCAAGAAAAGGCCCAATATTACCCCGCAAATGAGGTGCTAGAGGGCGATACGGTTCTGGATATTTCGGGCACGGAACTGCGCCGTCGCCTGCGCGAGGGGTTGGAAATTCCCGAATGGTTCTCCTTCCCTGAGGTGGTTAAGGAATTGCGCCGCACCTCTCCACCGCGCAGCAAGCAGGGCTTTACAGTGTTTTTCACGGGGCTTTCAGGCTCGGGCAAATCGACCATTGCGAATGCCCTGATGGTCAAGCTGATGGAAATGGGCGGCCGTCCTGTGACGCTGCTTGATGGGGATGTGGTGCGCAAGCATCTCTCCTCGGAATTGGGGTTCAGCAAGGAACACCGCGATATCAATATTCGCCGCATTGGCTATGTCGCTTCGGAGATCACGAAGAATGGCGGGATCGCCATTTGCGCCCCCATCGCGCCTTATACAGCGACCCGCCGCTCGGTGCGCGAGATGGTCGAAAGCTTTGGCGCTTTTGTTGAGGTGCATGTGGCCACCAGCCTTGAAGAATGCGAGCGCCGTGACCGCAAGGGTCTCTATAAATTGGCGCGCGAGGGCAAAATCAAGGAATTCACGGGGATTTCTGATCCTTACGAGGCCCCAACCGCTGCAGAATTGGTGGTCGATACCGAAGGTACGGAGGTGGATTACTGCGCGCAGCAGGTGCTGTTGAAACTCGAAAGCATGGGGCTGATTGCAGCCTGATTTTACTGCGATTGCGGTTCGCTGACATCAGGGGTTTCGGGGGCAGGTGGCAAATCCGCCGCCCCCGCGCCCACTAATTGGCCGTTTTCCCACAGTCCTTCTACCACTTGGCCCGTGGCGTAGGTCAGTCGCCCTTGACCTTGGCGGGTTCCGTTTTCAAACGTCCCTTCATAAACATCGCCCGAGCGATAGCGCGCCACGCCTTGGCCTGTGATTTCACCTGCGCGCCAAGCGCCCTCATAGGTAAACCCATCGGCCATCTCGAGGCGGCCTATGCCTTCGCGCGCCCCGCCTACGAATTGCCCACGATAGCTGCTGCCATCAGGATAGGTTGTGATCCCTTCCCCCTCGCGCAGGCCTGCGTTCCATCCGCCCTCGTAGCGATAGCCGTTGGTTGAGGTCATTACCCCTTGGCCGTGTTGGCGCCCATTGAGGAACTGGCCCTCATAGCGCAACCCATCGGCATATTCCGCAATGCCAAAGCCTTGCATCGCCCCCGCGACCCAATCGCCCTCGTATTTGGTGCCGTCAGGATAGGTTATGGTTCCCGTCCCATGGGCCAAATCATTTTCAAATCCGCCAGCATAGACCACCCCATCTGGGTAGGTCATCACGCCTTGCCCCTCAATGCGCCCTTCGACCCATTCGCCTTCATAAACAAGCCCCTGATGCCCTGTGAAACGACCTTGGCCATGGCGGCGGTCATTGAGAAATTCGCCCTCATAGAAATCGCCATTCGCATAGCGCACCACGGCTTGGCCTTGGCGCGCGCCATTGACTAAACCGCCCTCATAGATATCGCCATTGGGTTGGGTCAGGCTGCCTTGACCGTTGATCTGATCATTTTCCCATGCGCCCTCAAACACCATGCCATCCGAGGTTTCCAAACGTCCTGCGCCGTGGCGCATGTCGTTGAGAAATTCCCCCACATATGTTGAGCCATCTGGGAAAGTGAGGCTTCCTTGGCCATGCTTCTGGCCCGATTGCCACCCACCTTCATAGACATAACCATCGGTGTTGGACAGCCGTCCCTGTCCCTCTTGAAGGCCCATGACAAAGCTGCCCGTATAGGTCAGTCCGTTGGAATAAAAGGCGCGCCCTTCGCCTGACATGAGGCCGTCTGCCCAAGTGCCTGTATAGGTTGATCCATCGACAAAGGTGATCTTGCCTTGGCCATTGGGTTTGCCCGCCACAAACGCACCTTCATAGACCGACCCATCAGGAAAGGTTGCGCGGCCTTCGCCCATAATTTGGCCATCAACCCACTGCCCCGTATATTCATACCCATTGGGCAAAGTATAGGTGCCCGTCCCGTGTTGCAGCCCGTTGCGGAATTGCCCGCGATAGATCGCGCCATTGTCATATTGCTGTTCGTCACGGATGATTTCGCCCTCTTGGGCAAGCCCGCTCTGCGGCGCCAATCCAAAAAAAAGACCAAGCAAAGCTGCCTGTGCTGTCCTTTCCAAGGGGCGCATTTTGTTTCGCATATTTAGCAAATGTCCCATCTGCTTCCTCTGGCCTCGTAAAAGAAACTATTGAAGCCCGCCTCATCTCGCAACGTCTTTTGCGCCTTTGGGTGCGATCAATATGCGCAATGGCCTTGGCCTGCGGGTTTGATCTGCTAGAACCTCGGGTGAGTGAGTAGGGAAGGCACAGTTAAATGGCGTCTCGGTTTTGTTTGAGTGTTGCGCAGATTAACCCCACAGTCGGTGACCTCGCAGGCAATGCACAAAAGGTCTTGGCTTATTGGGCCAAAGCGCGGGATGCGGGGGCTGATTTGGTGGTGTTCCCCGAAATGGCGTTGACGGGCTATCAGTTGCAAGACCTTGTCACGCGGCCCGCTTTCTTGGCCTCAGTCGTGCAGGCCTTGGAAGATTTGGCAGAGGCCACCAAGGATGGCCCTGCCTGTGGGATTGGCCTGCCTTTGCCTGCCGAAGGCGGGGGTATCAACAACGCCTATGTCATTTTGCAAGGCGGCGTGCAGATTGCGCGGATCAATAAACATCATTTGCCTAATGACAGCGTTTTTGACGAAAAGCGGTATTTCAAGTCAGGCAATCCGTCTGGCCCCGTGCGCATTGGCCCTGTGCGGATCGGTATCCCGATTTGTGAAGATGCGTGGCATGAGGACATTACCGAGACGCTCGCCGAAGCAGGATCAGAGGTTTTGCTTGTCACCAATGGCTCGCCCTATCATTGCGGCAAGATGGGATTGCGGCAGACCCATATGGTCGCGCGCGTGATCGAGACGGGCCTGCCATTGATCTATCTGAACCTTGTCGGTGGACAAGATGATCAGATTTTTGATGGTGCCAGTTTCGCCTTGAACCAAGGCGGGGCCTTGGTGGCGCAGATGCCCGCCTTTGAAGAAGGCATGACCCATCTGACACTTCGAGAGGGGGCTGAGGGCTGGCAGATTGACAAGACTGACCTGACGCGCCTGCCCGATGACATCGAGGCGGATTACCACGCGATGGTTTTGGGTCTGCGTGATTACATGGCCAAGGCAGGGTTTTCTCGCGCGGTTTTGGGTCTGTCGGGTGGGGTGGATTCGGCCTTGGTTGCGGCCATTGCCGCCGATGCCATTGGCCCTGAAAACGTGCATTGCGTGATGCTGCCTTCGCGCTATACCTCGCAGGCTTCGCTTGATGATGCCCGGGATGTGGCCCAGATGCTTGGGGTCACGCTTGACAGTTTGCCGATTGAGGCCCCGAAAGAGGCGGTTGAGGCCACGCTTGCCCCGCTCTTTGCAGGCCGCGATCCAGATTTGACCGAGGAAAACATCCAATCCCGTTTGCGCGGGGTTCTTCTGATGGCGTTGTCGAATAAATTTGGCGAAATGTTGTTGACCACAGGTAATAAATCCGAGGTCGCGGTAGGTTATGCCACCATCTATGGCGACATGGCAGGGGGCTATAACCCGATCAAAGACCTTTATAAAACGCGCGTCTTTGCAACATGCCATTGGCGCAATGCCAACCACCGCGCTTGGATGAAAGGGCCAGATGGGCCTGTGATGCCTGTGTCGGTGATTGAAAAGCCGCCATCGGCTGAACTGCGCGATGATCAAAAAGACGAGGATAGCTTGCCGCCATATGAGGTTTTGGATGCCATCCTTGAGGGGCTGATAGATCATGAGGCAAGCGTTGCAGATTTGGTTGCACAAGGGTTTGATGCCGCGACAGTCAAGCGGATTGAGCATCTGATCTACATTTCGGAATATAAGCGCTTTCAATCCGCACCGGGGGCGCGGCTGACGTCCCGCGCATTCTGGTTGGATCGGCGCTATCCAATCGTCAATCGCTGGCGCGATCCATCTGCGGGATAGGGCGCATGCTGGGTCTGAACCTAACGCTAATGGGGGCTGAGGTCTTGGGCCCTGAGGGGCTTGCGCCGCGCCCTGTGAGCATGGCGGAGGGGGTCATCACCCAAGATCAAGGCCCGCGCTGTATTGATCTATCTGGCTATATCATCTTGCCGGGATTGGTCGATTTCCATGGCGATGGGTTCGAACGCCATGTTGCGCCCCGCCGTGGGGCCGTTGTTGACCCGCGCGAGGGGATACGTCCCATCGAGGCGGAGTTGGCGGCCAATGGGATAACGACAGCCATGCTTGCACAATTCTACTCTTGGGAGGGGGGGATGCGCGGCCCCGATTTCGCCGTCGCCATGGCCCGCGCCTTGCAAGATGCGCAGGGCTTGATCTGTGATTTGCGTCTGCAATTGCGCGTTGAGATGAATATGGTTGACCATTACGCCGCGATTTTAGACTTGGTGCGCGATTACCAAATCGCTTGCGTGGTGTTTAATGATCATCTGCCGCATGAGGCCTTAGCGGCGGGAAAACGCCCGCCGCGTTTGACGGGGCAGGCGCTTAAGGCAGGCCGCTCGCCCGAGGCGCACCTCGCGTTTCTGCACAGCCTCCATGCCCGAAAGCCCGAAGTGATGCCTGCATTGCGTGATCTGGCGGGACACCTTTCTGAACTTGGGGTGGTGATGGGCAGCCATGATGACGCAACCCCCGCCGCCCATGCGCAATTCTCGGAGATTGGGGTCAGCTTGGCGGAATTTCCTGAAACAGTCGAAGCTGCAAAGGCCGCGCGCACAGAAGGCCATGGCGTAGTGATGGGGGCGCCCAATGTTCTGCGTGGCGGGTCGCATGCGGGCAAGGTCTCTGCGTGGCTTTTGGTCGAAGCGGGTTTGGTCGATGCTTTGGCGTCAGATTACCACTACCCTGCTTTGCTGCGCGCCGCGCTGACTTTGTGGCAAGGGGGAATGGGTTTGACAGAGGCTTGGGCGCTCGTGTCCTCTGGCCCTGCGCGGCTTTTGGGTTTGGAGGATCGTGGTGTGATTGCCACGGCCAAACGCGCCGATTTTGTCATCCTAGATGCCAAAAGCCATGCGGTGGCCGCCACAATCGCGGGCGGGCAGATTGCCTATGCGCGCGGGGATATTGTGCAAAGGCTGTTGTCATGACGCGGTTGATCCTCGCGGCCTTTCTGACCTTGATTGCTTTTGCTGCCAATTCTGTGCTGAACCGTATGGCCGTGGCGGGGGGGCATATCAGCGTTGGGGATTTCGCAATTTGGCGTGTGGCTGCAGGCGCTGTGACGCTGCTTGGCCTGAGTGTGATTTTATGCGGGCGGAAGTTTCTGACGATTGCGCGCGCCAATCCCAAGATGCGTCTTGCCGGCGGGTTTTGCCTTGCGACCTATATGTTGGGCTTTTCATTGGCCTATTTGAAATTGGATGCGGGCTTGGGCACTTTGCTGCTCTTTGGCGCGGTGCAATTGACCATGTTTTCAGGATCGCTCCTTTTGGGGGAGGGGGTGTCACCCCGCCGCTTGGGGGGCGCGGCTGTCGCGCTTGCGGGGTTGGTTTGGTTGCTTCTGCCAGAAGGGCAGATCACTTTGCCGCTAGATGCGGTCACCGCAATTGTGGTCGCAGGGTTAGGATGGGGGGGCTATTCGCTTTTGGGGCGAAAGGCCCGCGACCCGATCCCTGAAACAGCCGTGAATTTTTGGATTGCCTTTGGCCTTTGCGCCTTGGCCCTGTTCTTGTTTCCCCTTCCCGAAGGTCAGACTGCCGATGCAACGGGGCGGGGTTTGGCGATCCTGTCAGGTGCGGTGACTTCGGGAATGGGCTATGCGCTGTGGTATACGATCTTGCCGCATCTGGGTGCCGCCCGCGCAGGGCTTGCGCAGCTCAGTGTTCCGCCTTTGGCAATTTTGGGCGGTGTGCTGCTGTTGGACGAGGTTTTGACGCTGCATTTGATCGCTGCAAGCCTCGTGGTCATTGGTGGCGTGGCCTATGGTCTGACGGGCGCGCATAAAGCGTCTTAGCGCAGAATTGGCTCTAGCGCGTCATAGATCATGATCTCGCCATCCCATGCAACGCGTGCAAGGCTATCAGGTTTCACCTGTAGGGTCGCAAGCTCTGCGCGCGTCACCCAGCGCCTTTCGCTCACCACACCCTCAGGATCGCGCCACTCTCCCGTAAGATTGCCTGCGATATGGGTCACATGAAAATAAATGTCGACCTGATGAAATGTGCCTTGAGGGTCGTGGAACTCGTTGACCAAGCAGGGCGCAGCTACCTCAACTGTCAGCCCCGTTTCTTCGTGAAATTCGCGCTGCAGGTTTTCGGGAAGGGATTGGCCTGCCTCAACCCCACCGCCCGGGGCGCAATAAAGCGCCACTTTACGCCCCTTATAGGCATTCACAAGCAACAGCTTGTCTGCCACCACCAACAGGCCGCGCACGGCCAAACGGGGTTTGGCGCGGATCATCGGCTGCTGCGCTCATCGGTGACGGCGGGCGTAAGACCCATAGACAAGGCCAAAGCCCCAAAACGCGCTTGGGCGACCTCGCCAAACAGATCATCCGCTGCATCACTGAGCAAATGTAGGATCAATTTTTTGCGCCGCCTGTTCACTTCGAGATAGCAATGATCCAGCGGTTTTTCCAAGGTAAGCATCGCCCCAAAGCGCATGGCGCGCCCCAAAATCTCGGCCTCTTGCACTTCCACCTCGCGCAAAAGGGTCAAGAGATTGGTGTCAAAATGTGTCGCCTCGCGGTTCGATTTATACCGATGCAATAGGGCAAGACCCAAATAGACGCGTTCCCAATGGGCGAGCCCGCCCAAATTGGCGCGCGTTGCATTGTCAAAACATGTCTCGGCCCGATAGTCGGGATGTGCGCGCCATGAGACATCATGCAGCAAGCACGCCGCACGGATCAGTCGCTTTTTTGCAGGCTTTGCCTGTGGAAAAAGCGGCTCAACAAAATGATATAGTTTGCGCCCAAACCCTGGAATGCGGGCTGACATGGCCTCGGCGTGGCGGGCGGCCTCGATCAGCGGGTCGCGTTGGCGCAGCTCTTCGGACATTTGTTCATAGAGCAGACCTTCGCGGATGCCATAGCTTGAGATGGCCACATCGCGTGGTTTCAACTGCCGCAGCAATTCCTTCAGCACGATCGCCGCAAGGGGCACAAGGCGCAGACGTTCAAGACTGGTGCCTGTCTGTGCGCGCAGCGTCTCGATGTCGGTCTTGGCAATATATTTAATTGTTTCAAGAATGGCCTTTGGTGTCATGCGATATTCATGCAAAACCTTAAGCGGGTAGCCGCGCCGCTCCATATCGACCCGCGCGATAGCGCGCCATGATCCGCCGACTAAGAACAGCCTTTGGTGATCTTCGGGAAATTCAGCCTTGAGATCAGCAATGCGTGCTTTGATATGCGCCTTGATTGCGCGTTTGCCGCCTGTGATCCCCATCAGCTTCAGCGGCCCAAGATCCACCGATCTGCGCCGCCCGATGCTGCCGCCGCCTTCAAGGGCGGCCAATTCCATTGATGAGCCACCAATATCGCAGATCAACCCATAGGCCCCGGGCCATCCTAAGAGAACGCCCTGCGCAGAAAGACGGGCCTCCTCTTCGCCTGTTACGATGCGGATCGCGAGGCCTGTTTGATCGAGCACATCTTTGCGGAAGTCCGCGCCATCTTGAGCATCGCGCACCGCCGCAGTGGCCACAGTCAAAAGAGGTGCCACCCCCATGCCCTTGCACAGCGTGGCAAAGCGGCGCAGCGCGACAAGGGCGCGCTGGCGGCCTTCTGGGTTCAAGCGCCCCGTTTCTGCAAAGCCTTCCCCTAAACCACAGAGAATTTTTTCATTGTAGAAATAGGCAGGGCTGCGGGCGGCCCCATCAAACACCACCATCCTCACAGAGTTTGAGCCGATGTCGATAACCCCCACCCGCGAGAGCGAACGGGCATGATCGGCATCAAAAAGAGGCGCGCCGAAAGGCCCCCATTCAGGATGATCCTCAATCACCAATTCGGATTTCTCAGCGGGCACCACGATACTCATGAAATTGGTTGTTTCACAAAGCGTGGTCTTGCGTCAATCTTCTGTATGGGTCAATTCGGGCACATCATTTGCCCCCGCAGACCCCCGCCCTGAAAGGGATGGGTTTTCCATAAAAAAGCGGTGACAATTGAAGGGTTGGTCAATCACGCTGAGGTCAGGGCGCAGGAAACTTCCATCGGGCTGCAACATCCAAGATTGCGCGACATCTGCCATATTCGCCGCCATAATTTGGCTGACGATCTGCGCCTTTACAGTCGGGTTTTTACATTCGACCAAAGTCTCTACGCGGCGACCGAGATTGCGGCCCATCCAGTCAGCAGAAGAAATATAGACCCGTGCCTTTTTCGAAGGCAGCCCCGCCCCATTTCCAAAGCAAACGATACGGGAATGTTCTAGAAAGCGACCCACGATAGATTTGACGCGGATATTTTCAGACAGCCCTTTGATATTGGGACGCAAGCCGCAAATGCCGCGCAGCACCAGATCAATTCGTACCCCTGCCTGAGATGCGCGATACAGCGCGTCAATCACATCGGGGTCGATGAGACTGTTCATCTTGGCCCACATCATCGCAGGGCGACCCGCTTTTGCATGGGCAATCTCGGCATCGATTTCCTCTAAGATGCGCGATTTTAGGTTGATGGGCGAGATGGACAGGTTTTCCAGTCCCTCAGGTTCGGCATAGCCGCCTACATAATTAAACACTTTGACCGCATCGCGCCCCAAAGAATCATCACAGGTAAAGAGGCTAAGGTCAGTGTAAATCCGCGCCGTGATCGGGTGATAATTGCCTGTCCCATAATGGGTATAGGTCACCAATCGGTCACCCTCACGGCGCACAACCGAGCTGATCTTGGCATGGGTTTTATAGTTGATGAAGCCATAGATCACATGGGCGCCTGCGCGCTCGAGTTTGCGTGACTGCCGAATATTGGCGGCCTCGTCAAAACGGGCTTTCAACTCGACAAGGGCCGTAACTGACTTGCCGTTTTCCGCCGCTTCACACAGGGCCGCCACAATCGGGCTTTCATTTGAGGTGCGATACAGCGTCTGTTTGATCGCCACAACATTCGGGTCGCGCGCGGCCTGCGCGAGGAAGCGGATCACCATGTCAAAGGTTTCATAGGGGTGATGCAAAAGCATATCTTTTTGGCGGATTGCGGCGAACATATCGCCTTCAAAATCCTGCACGCGTTCTGGCACGCGCGGGGCAAAGGCGGGCCACAGCAAATCGGGCCGCTCGTCAATCACCAACTCCTTGAGATGCACAAGGCCAATCATGCCGCGCACTTCGACAATCTCAGTGTCATCCACGCCCAATTGGTCGATGATCTCATCGCGCAGATCTTCGGGCGCGCCCGCGCTGATTTGAAGGCGCACCACTTCGCCACGGCGGCGGCGTTTGAGGGCGGTTTCAAATTCACGCACCAAATCTTCGGCTTCTTCCTCAACCTCCAAATCGCTGTCGCGCAGGACGCGGAATGTGCAGGAACCTGTCAACTCATAGCCAGGAAATAATTTGCCAAGATGCAGCAGCAGCAGCTCTTCAAGGGGCAAGAACCGTGCTTGGCCTTCTGCGGCGGGCAGTCGAATGAAACGATCAATTTGCGCAGGGATTGGCAGCAACGCCGATAACATCCGCCCATCTTTGCTACGCTTCATCTGGAGGGCAAGGGCAAACCCCTCGTTTGGGATGAAGGGAAACGGATGCGCGGGGTCAATCGCCAAGGGCGATAAGATTGGAAAGACGCGGCGGATGAAAATCTCCTCAAGATCTGCCTTGTCGCGTGCCTTGAGATTGGCGCGGGTGCAGACCGTGATCTTTTCGGCCTCTAATTCGGATTTCAGCTTGCGCCACACCTGTTGTTGATAGGTCATCAATTTGCGCGCATCCGCGTTGATGAGCTTGAGCTGTTCAAGCGGGGTGCGCCCATCGTCAGCTGGGGTTGTGTTGCCACTATGGGCCAATTCGCGCAAACCTGCCACGCGCACAGTGTAGAACTCGTCCAGATTGCTTGCCGAGATTGACACAAAGCGCACCCGCTCAAGCAGGGGAACACGTGGATTTTCTGCCTCATCCAAAACGCGCCAATTGAAGGCCAACCAACTCAATTCGCGGTTAAAATAGCGGCTAGGCCCCGTGATCTCCCGCTGAGGAAGGGTCACGGGATCAGGCATGGGGGCATTCAGGAAATCTGTAAAATGTGTCATGCCTGCGTCTTTACTGGCTCTCTATCACAATTCAATGACAGTCAAAATTGGCTCACCCCTCCATCCCAAGAATTGCACGGGCATGCGAAAGGCTTGGGGATTTTCCTTCAGAAAGGGCTTGTTGATCAAGTTCTATCACAAAATCGATCACGGCTTTGAAACTGCGCTCAATGCGGGGCAGCGCGTAATGCAGGACTGATGCAGGCAGGCTGATGCCGCGATCATGGGCCAGTTTCATCGTGACCGCCATTAAGGCCGCATCATCTGGGGCCTCAAGGCGCAGCAGATCGGTCTGACGCAAGCGGCTATCAAGATCGGGCAGGGCGATGCCCCAGGCCTCTGGCTTGTCGCGAGCGGTCAGCAAGAGTGGCGCTTGACGGGTGGCTGCATCATTGTGCAGGTGAAACAGCATTTCCTCACGCGCAGCATCGCCTGCGATTTGGTCGCAATCTTCAATCACCAAAGCACAGGCTTGCATGAGTTTTGGGATGTCTGCCTCTTGCAGCCCCGTTGCGTTGTGGATCAGCGCCCCTGATTGTGCCGCAAACACATGGGCGAGGTGGGTTTTTCCCGCGCCTTCAGGCCCGATCAAGATCATTTTTGACAAGGGCCAATGGTGCCATGCGTCAATGCCTGCGACCGCAACCGCGTTGCAGGGCGAAAGAAAGAAATCTTGCCGCCCCATAGCTGCGCGATAGGGCAGATCAAATTGCATCTGTTTGGCCATGTCAGTCATCCTGCGGGGGTTCAAGCCCGCGATAGAGCAGGCTTGCCTGATAGCGGGTTATGGCAAAGCGCACCAAAACGCCGATCACTGCGGCCACGGGCACAGCAACCAGAAGCCCGACAAAGCCAAACACCGCCCCAAAGGCCGAGAGCGCGAAGATCAGCCAAACGGGATGCAACCCAACGGAGGAGCCGACCAGTTTCGGGGTCAATACATTGCCCTCAAGCATCTGTCCGACCTGAAAGATGATTGCGATGGCGGCGATGCTCCACCAATCTCCCCAGAATTGGAAAAGGGCAAGCCCTATGGATAAAAGCCCCCCCACCAAAGCGCCAACATAGGGGATAAAGGTCAAAAGCCCTGCAATCAAACCCACCACAAGCCCAAATTGCAAACCAACCACCATGAGCGCGATGGCATAAAATGTGCCCAAGATGAGACACACTGTGCCTTGCCCCCGCACAAACCCTGCCAAAGTGCGATCCACATCAGCGGCGATTTGACGGATCACGGGGCGATGGTCGCGGGGCAGCAATTCATCGATACGGGCCACCATACGATCCCAATCGAGCAACATGTAAAAGGCGACAACAGGCACAACGACCATAAACACGATCGCGTTTACTACGTTGATTGCTGAGGTGAGAGCCGTATTGAGCAATTCGCCCCCGCGCGCCTGAATGGTCTGGCCGACGGAAATCAAGGATTGGCGCAAAGGCGATCCATCATCCATCAATGACGGAAACTGTTGGGTCAAAAAGGCCTGAAATTCGCTGAATATTTGCGGTGCGGATTGGATTAACGCCGTGGCTTGCGCCACCAAAAGTGGAACGATCACAAAAATACCTGCCACGACCACCAAAAGCGCAACCAAGGAGATCACGGTTGTAGCCGCCGCGCGACCAAGGCCCCATTTCTCAAGCCGATCTGCGAGAGGATCAAGAAAATAGGCAATCGCCCCCCCTGTCAAAAACGGCAGAATGACATCACCCAAGAACCATAACAGCGCCAAAAAGACGGTAATAATGCCACCCCAAATCGCTGCTTGTTGTTTGATTGGCAATGCCATTGATTGCGCGCGCCTTTGAACCAGACTTCCCTTTCCTCACATCTGCGGCATTGCTGCCTGTGGTTCAAGGGGTTTCGCCAAAGGCGCGCTGCAAAACTATCCCCGTGCCTCGCGAATAAGGCGCAGAATATCGGCGGCTGCGGCGGGGATGTTCGTGCCAGGCCCAAAGATTGCCTTGACCCCTGCGGCCCTGAGAAAGTCGTAATCTTGCTGCGGGATCACGCCGCCGCAAATGACGATGATTTCCTCGGCACCTTGCGCCTTGAGCGCGGCGATCAATTTGGGTGCTAGGGTCTTGTGACCTGCCGCCTGACTGGAAATGCCCACCACATGGACGTCATTGTCGATGGCATCTTGGGCCGCCTCATCGGGCGTTTGGAACAAGGGGCCGACATCCACATCAAAGCCTATATCAGCAAAGGCCGTGGCGATCACCTTAGCGCCACGATCATGGCCGTCTTGGCCCATTTTGACCACCAACATGCGGGGGCGGCGGCCTTCTTCCTCTGCAAAAGTTTCGACATCTTTTTGAATTTGTGCAAAGCCCGCATCGCCTTCATAGGCCGCGCCATAGACCCCCGCGAGAGTTTTGACCTCGGCGCGGTGACGCCCGAATGTTTTCTCCATAGCCATGCTGATCTCTCCTACGCTGGCCCTTGCGCGTGCCGCATCAACGGCCGCTTCGAGAAGGTTGCCGCCCTCTGCTGCGCGGCGGGTCAATTCGGCCAAGGCCGCCTCAACCGCCGCCCCATCTCGGGTGGCGCGGATATGTTCAAGCCGCGCGATTTGTGACGCGCGCACCTTGTCATTATCGACTTCGAGAATGTCGATCTGGTCTTCTTTTTCTTTGCGATATTTGTTGACGCCCACGATTACCTCTTGACCACGATCAATCATGGCTTGGCGTTTGGCGGCGGATTCCTCGATCCGCAATTTCGGCAGACCCGAAGCCACCGCTTTGGTCATGCCGCCAATGTCTTCAACTTCCTCGATCAGTTTCCAAGCGGCTTCGGCGAGGTCATGGGTGAGCTTTTCGACATAGTAAGACCCAGCCAGCGGGTCGACCACATCGGTCACGCGTGTTTCTTCTTGCAGCACCAATTGCGTGTTGCGCGCGATACGCGCCGAGAATTCGGTGGGCAGCGCAATCGCTTCATCAAGCGCATTGGTATGAAGGCTTTGCGTCCCGCCCAAGACCGCTGACATGGCCTCATAGGCCGTGCGGATCACGTTGTTATAGGGGTCTTGCTCTTGCAGGCTTACGCCTGAAGTCTGGCAATGGGTGCGCAGCATTTTCGAGCGGGGATCTTTGGGGTCAAACTCGTCCATGATCCGCGACCAGAGCAGGCGTGCGGCGCGCAGCTTGGCGATTTCCATGAAGAAATCCATGCCAATGGCAAAGAAAAAGCTAAGACGGCCCGCGAATTTGTCGACATTCATGCCGCGCGCAATCGCAGCGCGCACATATTCGCGGCCATCGGCCAAAGTATAGGCCAATTCCTGCACCAAATTGGCGCCTGCCTCTTGCATGTGATAGCCTGAGATTGAGATCGAATTGAATTTTGGCATCTCATTGGAGGTATATTCGATGATATCCGCCACTATCCGCATCGAGGGCTCTGGTGGATATACATAGGTGTTACGCACCATGAATTCTTTGAGGATGTCATTCTGGATTGTGCCAGACAGGGCGGCTCGGGACACGCCTTGCTCCTCGCCTGCTACGATGAAATTGGCCAAGATGGGGATAACGGCCCCATTCATGGTCATCGACACCGATACTTGATCGAGCGGGATGCCATCAAAGAGGATTTTCATATCCTCAACGCTGTCAATGGCCACGCCTGCTTTGCCGACATCGCCCTCGACACGGGGGTGGTCGCTGTCATAGCCGCGATGGGTGGCGAGGTCGAAGGCGACCGAGACGCCCTGCTGCCCCGCTGCAAGGTTCTTGCGATAGAAGGCGTTTGATTCTTCGGCAGTTGAGAAACCCGCATATTGGCGGATCGTCCAAGGGCGGCCCGTATACATCGTAGCCTTTACCCCCCGCGTGAAGGGCGCAAATCCGGGTAAATTCCCCATATGGGGCAAGTCTTGGATGTCCTCGTGGGTATAAAGCGGTTGGACAGTGATCCCCTCAAGCGTTTCCTTGTTCAAACTCTCAAGCGGCTTGTCGCGCAATTCTTTCGAGGCGAGCTCTTGCCAGTCTTTTTTGGTCACAGTCATATCCGTCTTCCTCTGTCCTTCATCTGCGGCGCAAATCCTTGTGGCGGAAATGCTTGTTTGGCGCAGTTTCTCGTAGCTTCGGCCTTTGGTTTCGTGGCTTAGGCCCTATATGTCTTTCATCAGCAGGAGGCGTGATGAAACGGGTTCTTTCCTTTGCGATTACAGTCTGGATTGCACTCGCCCCCAATGGCGCATGGGCCGATGAGGAGGGAGAGTTGCCGATTTTGCGGGCCGAAGATGTCAGTCTGGATGGCTATCTGTGGACGGCGCGACCGCTGATTGTTTTCGCCGACACCGAGGCCGATCCGCGGTTTGCGGAACAAATGGCGCGGCTTGCGGCGCGCCCCGCCCCGTTGTTGGAGCGCGATGTTGTGGTGATCATCGACACTGACCCCGATGGCCAAAGTGACATTCGCAGCACCTTGCGCCCGCGTGGTTTTGCAGTCGTGATTTTGCAAAAAGATGGCCGTGTCGGCCTGCGCCGCCCCAGCCCGCGCGATGTGCGCGAACTGACCCGCGCGATTGACAATTTCGCCCTGCGTCAGGACGAGTTGCGCAACCGCTAGGCTTTGGGCGGCAAGGGTCATTTATTCGAACTCCATGATCACATCATCGACCGCAAGGCTGTCGCCTGCTGCGGCGTTGATCTTGGCCACAACACCCTTGCGCTCAGCGCGGAGGATGTTTTCCATCTTCATGGCCTCAACCGTGCAAAGGGCCTGACCCTCTTGCACTTCTTGGCCTTCCTCAACGCTGAGTTTCACCATCAATCCTGGCATTGGGCAAAGCAGAAGGCGCGAAGTATCTGGGGGCAGCTTTTCAGGCATCAGGCGCGCAAGCTCGGCTTGGCGCGGGCTGCGAATGAACAGTTTGAAATCCGCGCCGCGCGTGCGCACGCGGAAGCCCTGCGGAATTTTTGACACTTTCACAGTCAATGGGCCGCCATCAACAGTCAGTTTTGCCAACATCGTTCCAGGCCGCCAATCCGATGTCACTCGTATGTCTTGACCATCATCAAAGCGAATTGTGGCCCCGTCATGATCTGCTGTAATGGTCACAGGCCATTCTGTTTCACCCATGCGCGCAACCCAGTGATTGCCAGCCACACGCTCGTGATTGTCCATCCGACCCGAGACTCGGGTGCGGCGGATTTCGCTGACGCGATACATTGCGGTTGCGGCCGCCACGACACGGCGCATTTGATCCTCAGGCAAGGTCACGCCTTCGAAGCCTTCGGGATATTCCTCGGCGATAAAGGCGGTGGTCATATCACCTGAAACGAATTTCGGATGATCCATCACGGCAGAGAGGAACGGCAGGTTGTGGCCAATCCCCTCCAACTCGAACCCGTCTAGGGCGTGGCGCATGGCTTCGATAGACTCTGCCCGCGTTGGGGCCCAAGTGCACAGCTTGGCGATCATCGGGTCGTAATACATGCTGATTTCGCCGCCTTCGTAGACGCCCGTATCGTTGCGTGTCGCCGTATCGCCCGTGGGGGCATCGCCCTGCCATTTGCCAGTTTCCAACAGCGGCCCCGCAGCCACTTCGACAGGAGGGCGATAGCGGGACAGGCGGCCGATTGAAGGCAAGAAGTTCCGATACGGGTCTTCTGCATAGAGGCGGCTTTCCATGGCCCAACCTGTCAGCGTCACATCCTTTTGCGCGAAAGGCAGTTTCTCGCCATAGGCGACACGGATCATCTGTTCGACCAGATCAACGCCCGTGATCAACTCGGTCACAGGATGCTCCACCTGCAAACGGGTGTTCATCTCAAGGAAGTAGAAATTGCGATGGCCATCGACAATAAATTCCACTGTGCCCGCACTTGTATAATTCACGGCTTGGGCCAAGGCCACGGCCTGCTCGCCCATGGATTTGCGGGTGGCTTCATCTAAGAAGGGCGAGGGGGCTTCTTCGATCACTTTTTGGTTGCGGCGTTGGATTGAACATTCGCGCTCGCCTAAATAGACGCAATTGCCGTGACCATCGGCGAGAACCTGAATTTCGATATGGCGCGGCTGGGTTACGAATTTCTCGATAAAGATGCGGTCATCCCCAAAGGAATTGGCCGCTTCATTCTTGGAAGATTGGAACCCTTCGCGTGCCTCGTCATCATTCCATGCAATGCGCATCCCCTTGCCACCGCCGCCCGCGGAGGCCTTGATCATCACGGGATAGCCGATCTCATTGCTGATTTTTACCGCTTCTTTAGCATCTTCAATCAGCCCCATATAGCCCGGAACAGTTGAGACGCCTGCCTCCTGGGCGAGTTTCTTTGAGGTGATCTTATCCCCCATGGCCTCAATCGCGCCTGCGGGTGGCCCGATAAAGGCCACGCCTGCGGCCTCGAGGGCTTCGGCGAATTTCTTGTTTTCTGACAAGAACCCATAGCCGGGATGCACGGCCTCGGCACCCGTTGCCTTAATAGCTGCCATCACCTTATCGATCACGATATAGCTTTCATTGGCGGGGGCGGGGCCGATATGCACCGCCTCATCTGCCATTTGCACATGCAGCGCGTTGCGATCCGCATCGGAATAGATCGCCACAGTGGCGATGCCCATTTTGCGCGCGGTTTTGAGGACGCGACAGGCGATTTCGCCACGGTTGGCAATCAGAATTTTTTTGAACATGGGTTCACGTTCCTTCCTTTTGGGCCAAGCTGGCCGTCTGTCTCAAACAAAAAGCCGCGTGCGGGGCAGTTCCCCACACGCGGCGATTTGAATTTTTACGTTTTGCGCTGGTTTAGCGGCGGCACAGCCCCACATCGTCACAAAGCGCACCACCAGCTGCGCCGACAATGGCGCCTGTGGCAATGTCGCCATCCAAGATAACAGCTGCACCAGCCCCCGCAGCGGCGCCAACGCCCGCGCGCTCAATATCTGAGGAGACGCAAGCCGAAAGCATTGCGCCAACAAGAACGATGCCGAAGAGTTTGAGTGTTTTTTGCATATTGGATCTCCTGTCCGATGACTGCCTCTATGCGAAAATAATACATGGTTTATCCATGCAATCCTAGAGGGTCGATGCGCGAGGCGCACCGACCCTTTCGAAGGGGAATAGATGGAACATCTTGGGGCCGTATGGGCCCCGCTGCAGCGGCTAGAACAGGAGGTAAAATCCGTTGCGTGATCAATGATATGGGCAGGTGGCTGCTGCGCTTCAAGCGGGGAAGCGGGCGCAGATTCGGCAGCGGCGGCAATTCGCTGAAATCTGTCGAAGATGGGCAGATTCATGCCGATCGCCCCTCCCAAACGCCTGATCCATCAAAGGCTTCGGGGAAGGCGGCCTGTGCGCGGGCCACATCAATCCGCAAAAGCGCATCATAGCTTTCTGGATCAAACGGGTCTTCGGCGGCGATGATTTCGCGCCCGAACAGCCACGACAGGCGACCTGCATCGAGATTTCCCCGCTCGAAAGGGGCCTCGCCAAAATAGAGCCACAACGCCTCCATGAAGGCTGCATCTGCGCGGCGATCTGCGGCTTTGCGATCCGCAAAACGCTCGCGGCGTTTAAGGGGGGTGGCCCCTTCACGGCTTTCACGGCGGATGGTGAAGTGATAATCGGTGCCTGGAAGGCGCGAGGGGAAGCCGCGATGTTTGATCATGGCCGCACCTCGTAAGGAGCGGCCATCGTGAACCCAAACCGATTATAGCGCGGTTCAGCGGTATTTGTTGTAAACAGGCTCTGGCATGATTGGCGCAGGCTCAACATAGATAACTTCGTCTTGCACAGGCGCGCGTTGCGCACAGCCTGCAAGGCTGGCCAAACCTGCCGCAACCAGAATAATTTTGATGCTCGCTGACATCTTGCTCTCCTCAACTTTGTTATAGGCGCAAATTCAGTTTCGAATTCGCGCAACGCTTTGGCCATGAACTCATGGCTTGCGCGCATCATATACGCAGTCGAAGGAAATTCCCAATATAAATTAAACATGATTTTCATGTCCATGATAGGCCGTTCTGTCCTAGAGCGGGATATTGTCGTGCTTCTTCCATGGCATGCTGCGCTTTTTGCTGCGAAGCATGGCAAAGGCTTTGCAAACGCGCTTGCGGGTGGATTGCGGTTGGATCACCTCGTCAATGAACCCACGCTCTGCGGCCACGAAAGGATTGGCGAACCGATCCTCATAATCTTTGGTGCGCTGCGCGATTTTTGCGGCATCGCCCAATTCGGAACGATAGAGGATCTCGGTGGCACCTTTCGCGCCCATAACGGCCACCTCTGAAGTGGGCCAAGCGTAATTCACATCGGCGCGCAGGTGTTTTGAGGCCATCACGACATAAGCGCCCCCATAGGCCTTGCGGGTGATGACAGTGACTTTTGGCACGGTTGCCTCGCCATAGGCAAAGAGCAGCTTTGCGCCATGCTTGATCACCCCGTCATATTCCTGCTTCGTGCCTGGCAGGAAGCCTGGAACATCCACCAAGGTCAGGATCGGGATCTCGAAGCAGTCACAAAAGCGCACGAAGCGGGCGGCTTTGCGGCTCGAGTCGATATCAAGAACACCCGCCAGCACCATCGGCTGATTGGCAACGACACCCACGGTCTGCCCCTCAAGGCGGATAAAGCCCGTTATAATGTTCTTCGCAAAATTTTCTTGGATCTCGTAAAAATCGCCCTCATCCGCGACCTTTTCGATCAGCTCTTTCATATCATAGGGCGTGTTGGGGTTGTCGGGTACGAGCGTATCAAGGCTCTCTTCAATCCGATTTGGCGTATCGTAGAAGGGGCGGACTGGGGGTTTTTCGCGGTTGGATAGCGGAAGGAAATCAATCAATCGGCGCACTTCTGAGATGGCCTGAACGTCATCTTCAAAGGCGGCATCCGCGACCGAGCTTTTCTTGGTATGTGTCGAGGCGCCGCCCAATTCTTCGGCTGTGACGACCTCGTTGGTCACGGTTTTCACAACATCTGGCCCTGTGACGAACATGTAAGAGCTGTCTTTGACCATGAAGATAAAATCAGTCATCGCTGGGCTATAGACCGCACCGCCCGCACATGGCCCCATGATCAGGCTGATCTGCGGAATAACGCCTGAGGCCTCAATATTGCGTTGGAAAATCTCGCCATAGGCGGCCAAGGAGGCAACCCCTTCTTGGATCCGCGCACCGCCTGAGTCGTTCATGCCGATCACAGGCGCGCCATTTTGCATGGCCATATCCATAATTTTGCAGATTTTCTGCGCGTGGGTTTCCGATACGGAACCGCCAAGCACGGTAAAGTCTTGGCTAAACACATAGACCAAGCGGCCATTGATGGTGCCCCATCCCGTGATCACACCATCCCCGCGTGGCTTGCTTTCGGCCATGCCAAAATCGGTGCAGCGATGGGTGATGAACATATCATATTCTTCGAAGGAGCCTTCATCGAGCAACAGTTCGATCCGTTCGCGTGCGGTCAGCTTGCCTTTGCTGTGCTGGGCATTAATGCGCTTTTGCCCGCCCCCCAAACGCGCCTCCGCGCGGCGATCCTCAAGCTGTTGCAAAATATCCTTCATCAGGTGATCCTCCTTCGTGCCGCGTCACGGGGCGGCCCTACAATTCCGTTGACCTTACGCACTCTGATGTGGTCGGGCGAGTCTTCTCTGGCATATTTGCAAATTACTTCGCTTTGCTTTTAATGATTTTGTAAATCTGCAAATATTCAAAGCATTGCCGCCATGTGCGGATTTTGAACTAGACAGTTTAGTCAAACAGGCTTAGCGATGAGCTATGTCTAACATACCTCCGCAGCGGTTCTTAGACCGCAGCACGGCCCCATCCATTTTTACATTGATCGTGCTCACGGGCTTGGGCGCGTTGTCGATGAATGTATTTCTGCCGTCTTTGCCGCAGATGGCCGAGTATTTCGGGGCGGAATACGGCGTGGTTCAGCTTTCTGTGGCGCTTTATTTGGGGGTGAACGCTGCCTTGCAACTCTTTGTTGGCCCGCTCTCTGATCGCTACGGCCGCAGGCCTGTGATGCTTGTTGGGGTGGCGATCTATTGCTTGGCCAGTTTGGGGTGTCTTTGGGCGCCAGATGTCATCACGTTTCTGGTGTTTCGCATGATCCAAGCCAGCGTTGTTGTGGGTTTGGTGTTGGGTCGTGCTGTGGTGCGTGACCTTTACCCTCGGGATCAAGCAGCCTCTATGATTGGGTATGTCACCATGGGAATGGCGATTGTTCCAATGGTTGGCCCCGTCATCGGCGGCGCTTTGGGGCAAGCCTTTGGATGGAAGGCCAATTTCTGGCTTTTATTCGGGGCAGGCCTCGTAATCCTGCTCTTGGCATGGGCTGATTTGGGCGAGACCGCGCGCAAAGGGGAGGGGCGCTTGCGGGATCAATTCGCGCAATATCCCACTTTGCTGCTTTCGCGCCGCTTTTGGGGCTATAGCTTATCAAGCACTTTGGCCTCCGGCGCTTTTTTTGCCTATTTGGGCGGTGCGCCCTTTGTGGGGGCGCGCATCTTCGGTCTAGAGCCTGCATTGCTTGGCCTGTTTTTTGGCGCGCCCGCTTTGGGTTATTTCTTCGGTAATTTTATATCGGGGCGCTTCTCCGAGCGCGTGGGCGTTGACCGCATGATCCTATGGGGCGCACTGATCACCGTTGCAGGTCTTAGCACGGGCTTGGGGCTGTTTTTCTTGGGCTATAAAACCGCACTGGTCTTTTTTGGCTCAATGACCTTTGTGGGCCTTGGAAATGGGATGGTGCTGCCGAATGCGACATCTGGGATGATGTCGATCAGACCTGACCTGGCGGGCACGGCTTCGGGGCTTGGTGGCTCGATTATGTTGGCGGGTGGGGCCAGTCTTTCTGCGCTTTCGGGCGTCATTCTGTCTCAATCGGATCAGGCCTATCCGCTGATTTATTTGATGCTCGCTTGCGCTATTGGCGCGGCCGCTTCGGCGATCTACACGGCGCGGCGCAATCATGCGCTTCGGATCAGTTAGACGATCCTCGCAGCGCAGCTCTGCCCTTGTCGTGCGCCGCCCCCTTCGCTAACAACACTCACAGAACGATAGCCGTGAAGGAGTGCGATTGATGCGAATTCTGATTACCAATGATGATGGCATCAACGCGCCGGGTCTGGCCAGCCTTTACAAAATCGCAACTGATCTGGCAGGCCCTGATGGCGAAGTTTGGACGGTTGCCCCTGCCTTTGAGCAGTCAGGTGTCGCGCATTGCATCTCCTACGTGCATCCTACGATGATCGCTGAACTTGGCCCCAAAAAATTTGCCGCTGAAGGCACGCCTGCGGATTGCGTTTTGGCGGGGCTTTACGATGTGCTTCAAGACAGCCCGCCAGATTTGGTTTTGTCTGGCATCAATCGCGGCAATAATTCTGCTGAGAACGTGCTCTACTCTGGCACGATTGGCGGTGCGATGGAGGCGGCTCTGCAGGGCTTGCCTGCAATCGCTTTGTCGCAATATTTTGGGCCGCAAAATGCCCATCTTGAAAACCCGTTCGAGGCTGCCGAGGCGCATGGCGCAGATCTTTTGCGCGCATTGTGGCAGCAGGCGCATTGGGATCAAAATGACTATCGGCTGTTTTATAACGTGAATTTCCCACCCGTTGCCGCAGCAGATGTGAAAGGGCGCCGCGTTGTTGCGCAGGGCTTCCGCCGCGAAACAAGCTTTAAAGTCGAGGCTATGATTGCCCCCAACCAACGTCGCTTTTTGTGGATCAAGGGCGGCGCGCAAGATGTGCCGACCCAGCCGGATACGGATGCCCATGCCAATTTGGCAGGTTATATCTCAATCACGCCAATGCGCGCAGATTTGACCGCCCATGATGCGCTATCAGATCTGAAATCCCGCCTTGAGTGATCCAATATGAGCGATCTGGCCGAACGCAAAATGCAGTTTCTGTTCACCTTGCGCTCCAAGGGGATCAGCAATGCGCGTGTTTTGGCAGCTATGGAAAAAGTCGATCGCGGCATGTTTGTGCGCGGCCATTTCGCGGATCGGGCCTATGAAGATATGCCGTTGCCGATTGCCTCGGGTCAGACCATTTCGCAACCCTCCGTGGTGGGGTTGATGACCCAAGCCCTTGAGGTGAGCGAACGTGATAAGGTTTTGGAAATTGGCACAGGGTCTGGATATCAGGCTGCGGTGCTGTCGCATCTGGCGCGCCGCGTCTATACGATCGACCGCCATCGCAACCTGACCCGTGCCGCGCAAGAGGTGATCACGGCGCTCGGTATTCCCAATGTCACTGTTGTGACAGGAGACGGCTGTTTTGGGATGGAGGAACAAGCCCCGTTTGATCGTATCCTCGTCACGGCCGCGGCCGAAGATCCGCCGACACCCTTATTGGCGCAGCTGAAGGTGGGCGGCATAATGGTGCTGCCTGTGGGGCAATCCGATCAGGTGCAAAGCCTGATCAAGGTTGTGCGCCATGAGGACGGGTTTGACTACGAAGAATTGATGCCTGTGCGCTTTGTCCCGCTTGTCGAAGGCTTGGCCGAGGCATAAAGCGCGCAATAACGCGGGACAAAGGGTAGAAACGACCCGCATCTTTGATATATAGTTGAGCGTAAAGAACGTGCAGCGGTGAAACCGATGCCCTCCCTCTGGCTGAGCGGCCAGAAGCTGAAAGAGCAGATGATGAAACGCAAATTTTCGGTGGCGCGCCACTTGCCTGTGACCAATATTCTCGCCTTCGGGCTGAGCGCTGCGCTGTTGTCGGGCTGCGTTGGCGCGGTCAGCGATTTGGATTTTGATTTCCGTGGAAACGCAATTTCCAACACGGATGTCAGCGCCACAGCCCCACGGCCCGAACCTGATGCGCAAGGTTTAATCACCTATCCCAATTATCAGCTTGCTGTCGCGCGGTCTGGTGACACAGTGCGCAGCGTGGCATCGCGCATCGGTATTGATGCGGACAGCTTGGCGCGGTTCAATGGCCGCACAGCGGATGATCTGCTGCGCCCGAACGAGATTTTGGCCTTGCCGCGCGATGCGCGTGTGGGCAGTGGCGGTGCGGGGCGTGACATCACGCAGATTGCAAGCTCGGCCATTGATGCGGCTGAGACACGCAGCCCGCAATCGCCCGCGGTGCAATCTGGTCAAGAGCCTGTGCGCCACCGAGTGACACGCGGAGAAACGGCCTATTCCATTGCGCGCCTTTACAACGTGTCTGTGCGCGCCTTGTCGGATTGGAACGGGCTTGGCCCCGATCTTGAGGTGCGCGAGGGGCAATATCTCATCATCCCATTGGCTCTTGAAACCGCCACAGGCAATATTGCCGATGGGGCGATGCCTGGTGCCTCGACCCCACCCCCACCGCCTTCTGCAAGCCAAGCTTTGCCAGCCCCCATCACCAGCGAAACGCTGCCCGCGCAACAAAGCGCAGCCGCACCTGCAAGCAGCACTGCGCCTGCGCCGCGCCCCGCGACCCAAAGCAGCGCACCCGCACCTGCACCTGCTGCACAGCCGCAGTCAGCCGCGCCCGCAGTGGCAGATGCAGGGGGGGCTTTGTTACGCCCCGTATCGGGCAGTATCATCCGTGCCTTCTCGGCCAGCAATGAGGGGGTTGATATCGCCTCGGCGGTTGGCACGCCCGTGCGTGCCGCCGAGGCGGGCGAAGTGGCGGCGATTACCCAAGATACGGATCAAGTGCCGATCTTGGTTTTGCGTCATGCTGATGGGTTGCTGACCGTTTACGCCAATATCCGCGACATCACCGTCTCGCGCGGGGATCGTGTCAGCCGCGGTCAAACCATTGCCGAGGTTGGGCCTGGTTCGCCGTCCTTCTTACATTTTGAGGTGCGGCGCGGGTTCGAAGCCATCGATCCGATGCCCTTCTTTGACTAACCCTTTCTAGGGTAGAAGGCAGCTTACCCCATGCATTGGATCTATCTTACCATCACGATATGCGCTGAAGTTGCGGGAACAAGCGCGCTCAAGGCCTCTGATGGGTTCACACGGGTTTTGCCATCTGTGGTGGTTGTGATCAGCTACGGCTTGGCCTTTGTCATGCTTTCACAGGCCTTGCGGGTTTTTGATTTGGCCGTGGCCTATGCGATTTGGTCAGGGGCAGGGATTGCCGCAATCGCACTGGTGGGCCTGTGGGTTTATGGGCAAAAACTTGACCTTGCGGGCATCATTGGGATTGGCATGATCGTGGGCGGCATTGTGGTGGTGCAGCTTTTTTCCAACAGCATACATTAGCATCTTGGCCACAGGCCCCTTGCCGCATCGCGGATGATGGCCTAAGCGGTTTTGTCAAACGTATTGCGCCTGATTGAGAGGGCGCATCACCATAATCCATGAGGATCGCTATGCGCCTGACCCGCTATTTCCTGCCAGTCCTGAAAGAAACGCCGTCCGAGGCGCAGATTGCAAGCCACCGCTTGATGCTGCGCGCAGGCATGATCAAACAGGCCAGCGCGGGGATCTATAGCTGGCTTCCTTTGGGTTATAAGGTTCTCAAACGGATCGAGACGATCGTGCATGAAGAGCAGGTGCGCGCAGGCCATATTCCGATGTTGATGCCCACCTTGCAATCTGCCGATCTTTGGCGCGAGAGCGGACGCTATGATGATTACGGCCAAGAAATGCTGCGCATCACAGACCGCCATGGCCGCGATATGCTCTATGGCCCGACCAATGAGGAATTGATCACTGATATCTTCCGCGCCCATGTTGGCAGTTACAAGGATTTGCCGCTGACGCTCTATCATATCCAGTGGAAATTCCGCGATGAAATCCGCCCGCGTTTCGGTGTGATGCGGGGCCGCGAATTCTTGATGAAAGACGGGTATAATTTCGATCTGACCAAAGAGGATGCGCTGCACGCCTATAACCGCCATTTGGTCAGTTACCTGCGCAGCTATGAACGTATGGGGCTGCAAGCAATTCCGATGCGCGCTGATGGCGGCCCAATTGGCGGCGATTACACCCATGAATTCCTTGTTCTGGCCGAGACGGGCGAGTCTGAGGTATTCTATGACAGCGAAATCACGGATCTGCGCTTTGGTGATCGGGATATTGATTACGACAATGTCGACCAGTGCCAAAGCGTGCTAGAGGAATTCACAAGCCGCTATGCGCGGACAGATGAAACACATGATGCCGAGATTTTCGCGCAAGTGCCCGAAGCGCGTCAGCGCGTGGCGCGCGGGGTTGAGGTGGGCCAGATTTTCTATTTTGGCACAAAATATTCAGAGGCAATGGGGGCTGTGGTCTCAGATCGTGATGGCAATCGTGTGCCCGTCCATATGGGCAGCCATGGCATCGGGGTGAGCCGTCTTTTGGGTGCGATTATTGAAGCCAACCATGATGATAATGGCATCATCTGGCCCGAAGGCGTGACCCCCTTCCATTGTGGGATTGTCAATCTCAAGCAGGGTGATGCTGCCGCAGATGCAGCCTGTGACGAGATTTACAACACCCTCAGTGCCAAGGGTCTAGAGCCGCTTTACGATGATCGCACCGAGCGGGCAGGGGGCAAATTCGCCACGATGGACTTGATCGGCCTGCCATGGCGCATCACTGTTGGCCCGCGTGGCCTTACCAATGGTGTGGTTGAATTGACCTCGCGGCGCACGGGCGAAAGCGTTGAGATGAAGCCAGAAGATGCGATTGCGCGCTTGGTCGAGATTTACGCCCCGCATTTCGGGTATATCCAGAACTGAGGAGCGCGGCCATGTCTGCATCTGCCAAGCACGGGCTTGAGATTGATTGGTCAACCATCCCTGCGCCTGTTGATAATGGCGCGGCAGATCACTTGCGCGGTATGACCTTGCCTGATGTATCTTTGCCTGCCACCGATGGGGCGGTCGTCTCTTTGGCGGCACTTCAGGGGCGGAGCGTGATCTTTGCCTATCCGCGCACGGGACGGCCTGATGTCGCACTGCCAGACGGGTGGAATGACATACCCGGCGCGCGGGGCTGCACCCCGCAATCTTGCGCGTTTCGTGATCTTTACGCAGATTTGCGCGCGCTTGGGGTCGATCATCTTTTTGGCCTCTCAACTCAAGACAGCGCCTATCAGGCTGAGGCGGTTCTGCGTCTGCATTTGCCCTATGCGATGCTATCGGATCAGGGGCTTGCACTGCGCGATGCGCTGCGGCTGCCCAGTTTTGAGGTTGCGGGGGAGGTGTTGTTGAAGCGCCTGACCCTGATCTGTCGCGATGGGGTGATCGAAGATGTGATCTATCCCGTGTTTCCGCCTGACGAAAACGCGCGCCAAGTTGTAGAGCGCCTCAAGAAGGCCTAAATCAGGGCAAGGAAGCCCTGCGAAGGAGTGGTCATGACCACCGCTGCCACCGCCAACCCCGCCCCTCGTTCCCCGCGCCCGTTTGCGCGATTTGAATTTATGATCGCCTTGCGCTATCTGCGCGCCCGCCGTGCTGAGGGGGGCGTGTCCGCTATGACATGGATCAGCTTTCTTGGCATCGCTTTGGCCGTGGCGGCGCTGATTGCGACCCTCTCGGTGCGGGCGGGGTTTCGATACGAATTTGTTGGCACGATTTTGGGCGCGAACCCGCATATTTCGGTCTATGGTGCGCCCAATTACAGCGCAACAGGCGCGATGAGCCGCGAGATCTCGGATTACACAGATATTGCTTCGGCAATTGCAACGCTAGATGGCGTGGCCCATGTGGCCCCCGTGGTCACGGGGCAGGTAATGGCCGCCGCTTTTGGCCGCAATGCAGGCGTTGAGGTTGTGGGGATCACAGGCGCAGATTTGCGCAGTCTGCCCCTTGTCGCGGACCCTGAACGCGCATGGGGCAATCTGGATCAATTTGATCAAGGTGTCGCCATCGGCTCGGGCGTGGCGCGGGAATTAGGGGTGGTGGTTGGGGATCAAATCCGCCTGATTTCGCCCTATGGGGCGCGCACCGCCTTTGGCACAAGCCCGCGGATTGTGAATGCTGAAGTGGTGTATATTTTCCAAGTGGGCCGTTTCGATATCGACCGCGTGCGGGTCTATATGCCACTTGATCAAGCACAGCCCTATTTTAACCGCGAAGGTCTGGTTGATCGCATCGATGTGATGCTGGACGACCCCGAACAAGCAAATGCGGCCGTGACCCCTGTGCTGGGTGCAGCGGGGCCCATGGCCACAGCGTGGACTTGGGAAGACAGTTCTGGCGCCTTTTTGCAAGCTTTGCAAATGGAGGACAATGTGATGTTCATCATCTTGTCGATCCTCGTGATGATTGCCACGCTCAATATTGTTTCGGGCCTTATCATGTTGGTTAAAAACAAGGGGCGCGATATTGGGATTTTGCGAACAGTTGGCCTCACGCAAGGGGCGATTTTGCGCGTCTTTTTCATTTGCGGGGCCTCTGTAGGGGTGGCGGGAACGCTATGTGGCGTGGCCCTTGGGTCGGCCTTCGCGATTTATATTGATCCCATTTTTGCTGCTGTGAATTGGATGGCAGGGGGCGGGGTCTGGGATCCTTCGGTTCGATACCTGTCGCAATTGCCTGCCCGATTGGAGATGGGCGATATTCTTTCCGCCATGTCCCTGTCGCTTGGGTTGTCATTTTTGGTGACGATTTTCCCTGCGCGCCGTGCCGCACGAATGAACCCTGTGGAGGCGCTGCGCTATGAGTGATCAGCCTGTGCTGCGCCTTGAGGGGGTGGAAAAGTCCTATAACCTTGGTCGCCCCAATGAAACGCGTGTTTTGTCGGGTGCGGATCTGCGCATTCATGCAGGCGAGATTGTTGGGCTCATTGCGCCGTCAGGTGCTGGTAAATCCACGCTTTTGCATATCGCGGGCCTGCTTGATACGCCTGACGCGGGGCAGGTTGATCTCTGCGGTCAGGCTATGGCGCGCGCGACCGATGCGGCGCGCAGTGCCGCGCGGTGCCGCGATCTGGGGTTTGTGTATCAATTTCACCATCTCTTGCCTGAATTCAGCGCGCTTGAGAATATCGTGCTGCCACAATTGGCCCTTGGCCATGGTGAGGGGGCCGCGCGGGCACGCGCCGCCGCCTTGCTTGATCGTGTCGGTCTCTCGCAAAGGGCGCAGCATCGCCCCGCCCAAATGTCGGGAGGCGAGCAGCAACGCGTGGCAATTTGCCGTGCTTTGGCTAATGCACCACGGATGCTTTTGGCGGATGAGCCAACGGGCAATCTTGATCCTGATACGGCGGATATGGTGTTTGATATGCTGCTTGATCTGGTGCGCGCCTCCAACATGGCCGCGCTTGTGGCCACCCATAACCACGCCTTGGCCGCGCGCATGGATCGGGTGGTGGTGTTGTCCCAAGGGCAGATTGCCCCGCATCGCCCCTAAGGGACAACGCGCCCCAAAATCTGGGCTATGGCGCGCAAGGCTTGATCGCGCAGGGGATCTGTTTCCATCAACACCTCATGCGCGGCGCCTTCAATGTCAAGAAATTGACCATCAGGCCATGTCGCCATGATCTCTGCAATTCTGTCGCGCGAGACCACGCGCTCATCCGTGCCGACAAAGCCAAGGGTCGGAACACCTTTTGGCGCGGGCAGTGCGGCAAGGGCCTGACACTCGTTCAAGGCATGATAGACCCATGAAATGGAGGGTCCCCCAAGGGTCAGCAGCGGGTCTGCTTGAGCCTGTTCCTTCATCCAATCGAGACGCGCCTGATCATGGGTTAGGGGATTGCCTTCAAATACCATCGGCTCATGCGGGCCTTGCGTGGGCGCGTAGCGCGCGGCAAGGCCAATCGGCTTGGCGATGAAATAGGCAAGCTTTGCCAAGATCCGCAAAACGGGGCGCAGTTGAATGTCCCACATTGGCGCAGAGAACACCGCAGCCGCGGGGCGAAACCCGTTGTGAAGGGCGCGCAGGCCGATAGCGCCCCCCATCGAATGGGCGAACATGACCCATGGCTTGGGCAAATTGCAACGCGCGCAATAGGCAAGAAACGCATCCACATCGCGTTGATATTCGGAAAAATCACCCACATGACCGATTTGTGGATCTTCTAGCAGCCGCTCCGAAAGGCCTTGGCCCCGCCAGTCAAGCGAGGCCATCCCCCATCCAAGCGCGGCAAAAGTTTGGGCCGCATCCGTGTATTTCTCAAGGAATTCGGTGCGCCCCGTGAACAAAAGAATTGTTCCCTTTTGCCCCTTCGGCCAATGGCCCGCCCGTAGGCGTTTGCCGTCTGCGGCGGTGATCCTACGTATATCCTCGGGCCGATCTGCGCCGTAAAAGGGGGGAGGGGTCACGCCAAAACCCCACCAAGGCGCATGGCGGCACTCATATCGCCCTCAAGTTTAAGTTTGCCCGACATAAATGCCATGGCGGGGTTTAATCGCCCTGCGAGGATGTCTTGGAACACCTCTGATGTTGCACGCATGGTCACATCGGCAGGTTCAGCCTCGTCACTGGGGCGCACGTCTGCGCCTTGGATAATCACGCAACCTGCCCCCTCGATCACGAATTTTGCCGCGCCATCGTAAGGTTTGACCAGTTTTTTGGCGATTGCATCCACGGCTGCGGCAATCAAATCGGACATTGGAATTTCTCTTTCATAACGCGGCCTCACCGCAAGGATTTTGAAAATCAGGACTGGATGTCGCGTGATTGGCTGCTAACTTCTCACCTATGATGTGGCTATTTCGGATCAGCTTCAACATCCTGATCGCGGTATTTTCAATAAATACGGCCCTCTGCGGTGCTGCCCTCGCACAATCTGCCCCTGTTGCACCAAGTGAGGAGGCTGCATCCGATGCAAGGCTCGCCTCCCTATTAAGCGAGTTGCAAAGCCCCGTTTTGCCCGATTGGGAACGGGTCGAAGCCGAAATCCTGAACCTTTGGTCGCGCTCGGGCTCTCCCGCGATGGATTTGTTGCTGCGCCGTGGCAGGCAGGCCGTGGCGCGGGGGGATTATTCCGCTGCATTGACCCATTTGACGGCCTTGACCGATCATGCGCCTGAATTTGCGGAAGGCTGGAACGCGCGCGCGACCCTATTTTATGAAATGGGGGATTATGGCCCAAGCCTTGATGATATCGCGCGCACTTTGGCCCTGAACCCCAATCATTTTGGTGCGCTCACGGGCTTGGGCATGATCATGGAGCAGGTCGAGGCCTATTCCCATGCTTTGGACGCTTTTCGTGCCGCGCGCGCTATACATCCGCATCGCCCCGACCTAGAACAGGCAGTGGAGCGGCTGGAGCGCCAGCTTGAAGGAATCAGCCTCTAGGCAGGAGGCGGGCAGGGCTCTGCCTAAAACGGGCAAGATGAGCGGCATGACGGGCACATTGATGGGCCAAGGGCGGATCGCTGCCGTATTAGGCCCCACCAATACGGGCAAAACCCATTACGCCATCGAGAGGATGTTGGCGCATCGCACGGGCGTGATTGGCCTGCCTTTGCGCCTCTTGGCGCGCGAAGTCTATGATCGCATTGTGGCCATACGCGGCCCTTCCGTGGTCGCGCTGATCACGGGTGAGGAGCGTATAATCCCTGACCGCGTGCAATATTGGGTCTGCACAGTCGAGGCGATGCCCACAAATCACGCATGCGATTTTTTGGCTCTGGATGAAATCCAACTTTGTGCTGATCCAGAGCGGGGCCATGTTTTTACTGACCGCTTGCTTCATGCGCGGGGCCTGCATGAGACGTTGTTTCTGGGCGCAGATACAATGCGGGGCGCAATCGCGGCGCTTGTGCCGAAGGCGCAATTCCTGAGCCGAGAACGCTTTTCGGAACTGACCTATACTGGTTCAAAGAAACTGTCGCGCATGTCGCCGCGCTCGGCCATTGTTGGGTTTTCGGTTGAAAACGTCTATGCCATTGCCGAGCTTTTGCGCCGCCAAAAGGGCGGTGCTGCGGTGGTGATGGGTGCGCTTAGCCCGCGCACGCGCAATGCACAGGTCGATTTGTATCAAAACGGCGATGTTGAATTTCTGGTGGCGACCGATGCCATTGGCATGGGGCTCAATCTGGATATCAAACACGTGGCCTTTTCGGGTTTGCGCAAATTTGATGGCCGCAAGATGCGCGATTTGGCTCCGAATGAATTGGGCCAGATCGCGGGCCGTGCGGGCCGTCATACATTGCCAGGCACATTTGGTGTCACGGGCGAGGCAAGCCCATTAGATGATGAAGTGGCCAAAGCCATCACCGAGCATCGTTTTGCCCCCATCCGTAAATTGCAATGGCGCAACAGTCGCCTGTCATTTGGATCAATTTCGCGTCTTTTGATGTCTTTGGAGGCGCAAACCGACAATGAATGGCTGACGCGGGCGCGTGCAGCCGATGATGTCATCGCGCTGCGGACGCTTTCGGAACGGGCCGATGTGACCCATCGGATCAGAGATGCCCAAGATGTGCGGCTTTTGTGGGATGTATGCTGTATCCCTGATTTTCGGGGGATCAGCCCCGCCGAGCATAGCAGCCTCTTGGCGGGTATCTTTCAATATTTGCATGAATTGGGCCGCGTGCCTGATGATTGGCTTGCGCGGCAGGTGAAGCGGATTGATCGGCAAGATGGCGACATTGACACATTATCGAAACGCTTGGCTTATATCCGCACATGGACATTTGTCGCACAACGTGCTGCTTGGGTGGATGATGTCGCGTATTGGCGCGAGGAAACCCGTGCGGTAGAAGACCGCTTGTCAGATGCGCTCCATGAGCGACTGACCCAAAGATTTGTCGATCGGCGCACATCGGTTTTGATGCGGCGATTGAAACAGAAGGAGAGCCTTGTGGCCGAAGTGAATGAAAACGGGGAAGTCACCGTAGAGGGCCAATTCATTGGTCGTTTGGACGGGTTCCGCTTCCGCCAAGATAGTGCCGCCACCCCTGATGAGGCGAAAACCTTGCGCCAAGCCGCCGTGGCTGCCCTCAAGCCGGAGCTGCATCTGCGCGCAGATCGTCTGTATAATGCGCCCGACACGGAATTTGACTTCACCGAGCAAGGTGGGCTGATGTGGGGCCAATCTGCGGTTGGCAAACTCACCCTTGGCAGTGACGCAACACGCCCCTTGGCTGAGGCCTTTGTTGACGAGGATGCTGGCCCCGAGGTTATCCAGAAAGTGCAGCGGCGCTTGCAGCATTTTATTGATCGCAAAATTGCGGCCCTGTTTGAGCCCATGTTAGCGATGCAAAAAGATGAGGGCATCACGGGGCTTGCGCGCGGTTTTGCCTTCCGCCTGTCTGAGGCCATGGGCATCTTGCCGCGCAGCGATGTCGCAGAAGACGTCAAAGCCCTTGATCAAGAGGCACGCGCGCTCTTGCGCAAACATGGGGTGCGCTTTGGTCAGTTCACAGTATTCATGCCTGCTTTGCTAAAGCCTGCGCCGACACGGTTGCGCTTGGTTCTATGGGCGTTGGCGGGCAAGTTGGATCAATTCCCCGAAAGCCCCCCTCCGGGGCTGGTGACAATCCCCAATGACGCAGAAGCGCCAGAGGGGTATTTTACAATGTCAGGCTACCGTCCCGCTGGCACGCGTGCCATCCGTATTGATATGCTTGAACGTCTCGCGGATATGCTGCGCAAGGAAGACAGCCGCGCGGGGTTCGAGGGCAATGCCGATATGCTGTCGATCACGGGCCTCACGCTGGAACAATTCGCGGATTTGATGACAGGCCTTGGCTATCGCGCTGAGAGGGGCGAACGGGTGAAGGTTAAGGCGGTGGTTGTTGCCCCCGCCGAGATCGCAGCACCTGATGCCGCCACGGATGCGGAACCCGGTGAAACCACCCCTGAGCCAACCGCCGAAGTGCCACAGGTGGCAGATGCTGCAGCACCCGATGCCCCAGAGGATGCCCCAGAGATGGAAGTTTTCTATAACTTCAAATGGGCGCCACCACGGCGGGATCGTAAACCAAACCCGCGCCGCGAAGAAGGTGCGGGTGAGACGGATGGATCAGGACGGCCTCCGCGCAAAGGTGGCAAGCCGCAGCGTGGGCCCAAAGGGAAGGGTCAGGGCGGCAAGCCCGAAGCCGCGCGCAGTTTCAGTGCCAAGCCCGAGAAAAAAGATCGCATTGATCCCGATAACCCATTTGCGCAGGCCTTGATGGGTCTGAAGGAGAAAGGTTGACCCAACCCCGCCCGACCTTGCGGATTGATAAATGGCTGTGGCACGCGCGGTTCTTCAAAACCCGCAGCCTTGCCACCCGTATTGTTGAGGAGGGGGCGGTGCGGGTGAACAGCGCGCGGGTTACCAAACCCGCAACTGCGATCGGCGCGGGGGATGTTCTGACCTTCGCGCAAGGCCAGACCGTGCGCGTGGTGCTGGTTATATCCTTGCCCGACCGCCGCGGCCCCGCCTCGGAGGCGCAGGCCTGTTACGCCGATTTGAGCGAGATCAGAGAAACTGTTCCAGAAAAGCCCCAATTGGAGGGACATGGACGCCCCTCAAAACGCGAAAGGCGACAGGCTATTTCTTTGCGCCAAGGGGTGCTTGAATGATAGGCGACAGGGCAGTAAACCCATGCCGCATGATCTTTTGAAAAGAGTGATGACCCTATGACCTATGTCGTGACCGACAATTGCATTGCCTGCAAATATACAGACTGCGTTGAGGTATGCCCCGTGGATTGCTTCTACGAGGGCGAGAATATGTTGGTCATCCATCCAGACGAATGTATCGATTGCGGCGTCTGCGAGCCTGAATGCCCTGCCGATGCGATCCGCCCCGACACTGAGCCAGATATGGAGCAGTGGGTTGAGTTTAACCGCAAATGGTCAGAAGCATGGCCTGTGATCATCACCAAGAAAGACCCGCTGCCCGAGGCAGAGGAGATGGATGGTAAGCCGGGCAAAATGGATCTCTTTTCCGAAAAGCCCGGTGAAGGTGGTTAAATAGCAAACAAGGGCGCGGCGATTCTGGTGCCGATTCGCCTGTATTCTGTTTGTGCTGGCCTTTATTTGTGCGCAAATTTATCTGAAAAAATAGGTATACGGGCGAAGGTTTGCTGCGCCAACTTTGAATCAGCGTAATTTTGTGTTACATTGCTGGTGCAAACTTTTTTGGAATCACTGCCCAAACCAACATATTCACGGGCTTAGGCCATCGCCTCACATTCCTTAACAATCGCCAATGTAGAAAAGCAGCTCTTTTCTGCATGCGGTTTTTTCGGCTGATTGCCGTGGGTGGCCCGTGCAAAGGAAACACTGCTTATGAGCAAGTCGCGTAAATCGCAAGAATTCAGCCCCAATGATTATGTGGTCTATCCCGCCCATGGTGTGGGTCAGATCATCTCGATTGAAGAGCAAGAGATTGCTGGCATCAATCTGGAGCTGTTCGTGATCTCGTTTGAAAAAGACAAAATGACCCTGCGGGTGCCAACCGCAAAAGCCACTGAGGTCGGAATGCGCTCGCTGTCGAGCCCCGATGTCGTGTCCAAGGCGCTAGATACGCTGAAGGGTAAGGCGCGGGTGAAGCGGGCCATGTGGTCGCGCCGTGCTCAAGAATATGAGCAAAAGATCAATTCGGGCGATTTGATCGCAATTGCCGAAGTGGTGCGCGATTTGCATCGTGCGGATGACCAGCGTGAGCAAAGCTATTCTGAGCGTCAGCTGTATGAAGCAGCGCTTGAGCGTTTGACCCGCGAGTTGGCAGCCGTGCAAGGCATGGATGAGCGCGGCGCGCAGCAGCGCGTGGATGAGGTTTTGACCGCCCGCGCGGCCTAAGCCATTTCTTGAAACATTGGATGCGCCGCGTGAAGGGATCTTCGCGCGGCGTTTTCGTTATAAGACAGCTGCAAGTGTCGCCATGGCGACAATTTCGGTGATCTGTTGGCTTGCCCCCAACACATCCCCCGTTTGCCCGCCGATTTTGGCCTTAGCCAACAGACCAAGGCCAACTGCCGCCAAGGCCGCAGCGCCAATCACCAAAAGGCCCGAAAGCGGCCCGATGAGGCCCAATGTTATCAGGCAGGCAAGGATAGCCGCGCCGCCCGTGGTGACGTTAGACGGGGTTCCCACGCTGCGCGACAGGCCCGTGGTGCGGGGATTGGGCAAAAAGCGCATGAGCACGACCATGGGCGCGCGGCTCAATGCGGCGATGGCAATTAGTGCAAGGGGGGCTTGCGGTAAAACCGTGATGATTAGGCTTGCGCGAAGCAGCAGCGATAAGGTCAGGGCAATGACGCCGTATACGCCCACATGACTGTCTTTCATGATGGTCAGGCGATCTTCCACGCTCCATCCGCCCCAAAACCCATCAGCCACATCCGAGAGACCGTCCTCATGCATCGCGCCTGTGCTGAGGATGAGGGCCGCAAGCGCGATTATACCCGCAACGCTAAGCGGCAGGCCCAGCCCCAAAGCCGCACCGCCAAGCCCCATCCCAATCGCGCCGATAGCCGCGCCGATAAGCGGATAGGCCCATGCAGCCTCTGCGCCGCGCGAGTAATCGGGTTTGAACGGCAGGGAAAGGCGGCTCAAAAGCGCAAAGGCAACGGCGATATCGCCTAGTTTTGGTCGGTTTCCATGCAGAAAGTTATGGGTCATTCTTGCGATGTTCCTGTTGTCCCCGCCATTGTCTATCGGATAGTGGGGGCAGCACGCAATCCTTTGATCTGGTGGACAAAGCTCGTCATGCAATTTGAGACCCTTTCCGATATTCACGCGGCCCTTGTCGCAGCCCCCAAATCTGATGCAACCGCGTTGGAGGCTGCCGAGTTGCGCAACAGCCAATTGACCAAGCCCCTTGCCGCATTGGGGCGGCTTGAGGAGGTGGCAATCTGGTATTGCGGGTGGCGCGGCAATGCGCGCGCGCAAATTGACGCCCCACAGGTGATTGTCTTTGCAGGGAACCACGGGATCACAGCTCAGGGCGTCAGTGCCTTTCCCGCTGAGGTCACAGTGCAAATGGTTGCTAATTTCGAGGCAGGCGGTGCAGCGATCAATCAACTGTCCAAGCTTGCTGGCGCGCAGATGGATGTTCATGCGCTTGATCTGGAACAGCCAACCGCAGATTTCACGCAAGGCCCTGCAATGGATGAGGCCGCATTCTTGACTGCATTCTCAACAGGCTGGGGGGCTGTTGATCCAACCTCTGACCTTTTGGTGGTGGGGGAAATGGGGATCGGCAACACCACTGCCGCTGCGGCGATGGCCTGCGCGCTGTTTGGTGGCACGGGGGGCGATTGGGTTGGTCGCGGCACGGGTGTGGATGATGCGGGCCTTGCGCGCAAGGCGGATGTGGTGGCGCGGGGGATTGCCGCGAACCCTGAGGCGCGGAGCGATCCATTGACGGCTTTGCGATGCTTGGGCGGGCGCGAGATTGTTGCCATGGCGGGCGCGATTGCTGCGGCGCGCGCAAACTGCATCCCTGTTATCCTTGATGGATTTATCTGCACTGCGGCGGCCGCCTGTTTGGAGCAGGCCCAAAAGGGTGCATTGGATCATTGTGTGGCAGGCCATCTCTCAGATGAGGGAGGACATCGCAAATTGCTGGACGCGATTGGCAAAGAGCCTTTGCTGAACCTTGGATTGCGTCTTGGTGAAGGTAGCGGGGCCGCCTTGGCCATTCAAATTCTTAAAGGGGCGCTTGCCTGCCACTCAGGCATGGCGAGCTTTGCTGAAGCTGGCGTCAGCGCGGGTTAAGAGGCATCCCGCGCACCGCCGCGTGACAGCTTGCCCGAAAGTGCGCTGGCATCACCGCGCGCGCGGCGGCGATCTGTCGGGCCTTCCCCCATGGCATTCTCCCGCGTGGCTTCGTCTAATGCGCTGAGCAGCGCCGCCTCAAGGTTCGCGTTCAATTCGCGCGCGCGTTCCATATAGGCGGGGTTCTCGGCAATCGGCACGCCTGGTTTCCACAGTTCCACCAAATCGCGCAGATTTTGGCGGTCATGGCGGTAAAAGGCCACCTCCATTTCATGGGCCTCGTAATCAGACAGGCCCATATCCTCAAGCACATAGCGCGCGGCCCGCAGTGAGCTGTCGAACATCTCGCGCACGATATGATCTGCACCTGCCTTATAAAGTTCGTAGACATGCAGCCGATCATGCGCCCGTGCAGTGATATGGAGATCTGGCCTGATGCGGCGCGCATAGGTGACAAGACGCACCGCGCTTTCCTTGTTGTCGACCGCAACGACAAGAACCTTGGCCTCTTCTAACCCTGCCGCGGTCAAGAGTTCGGGGCGGGTCGGGTCACCGAAAAACGCCTTAAAGCTAAAGCCGCGCATCAGCTGGATGACCGATAAATCGGCATCGAGCACCACCGTCTTAAACCCTGCACCTTGGACAACACGATTGACCACCTGCCCAAACCGCCCCACGCCTGCGATGATGATGGGCGCGGTTTCCCCGATTTCATCGGCCTCTGGGGCGGTGCCTGTATCGGCTAAACGATGGGCGAGCCGATCATAGAGGATGAAGGCCAAAGGTGTCAGCAGCATGGACAGCGCCACAACCAGCAAAAGCATTTGGCCGGTCGCATCGGTCATCACCGATTGCTGAACTGAGAATGAGATCAAAACAAAGCCAAACTCGCCCGCTTGTGCAGGGCCAAGCGTAAAGAGAGACAGGTCTTTTTTCCGCATTCCAAAGGCAAAGCCGATAGCCAAAAGGATCACGCCTTTGAGGGCCATCATTCCCAAGGTCAGACCCAAGATTGTCAGGGGCGCTGAAAATAGCGTTCCGAAATTTATACCTGCGCCCACTGTGATGAAGAACAGCCCCAAGAGCAGGCCTTTGAACGGGGCGATATCGGCCTCTAATTCATGGCGGAATTCGGAGTTGGCAAGGACAACGCCAGCAATAAACGCCCCAAGCGCGGGCGAAAGCCCCACCAAGATCATCAGGGCCGCGATGCCAACAACGATCACAAGGGCCACCGCGGTATAAACCTCCCGCAAGCGTGCCATGTGGATAAAGCGGAACAGGGGGCGGGATAGGAAATGCCCCGCAAGGATCACGAGCGCGATGGCGGCAATTGTGACCAGCGTCACCCCCCATCCCGGCAGTCCTTCGACCAGTGAGAAGGAATGGGCCCCATGACCCGCCGTATCGGTGGCGCGTTGGATCGAGCCGTCTTGCGCAAAACTTAAACTGCCCGACACGGCCAAAAGGGGAAGGAACGCCAACATCGGAATGACTGCAATATCTTGGGTCATAAGCACAGAAAACGCGCCTCGGCCGCCGTTGGTTTTCATCAGTCCCTTTTCGCTGAGCGTCTGTAGCACAATCGCGGTCGAAGACAGGGCCAAGATCATCCCTGTTGCCAAGGCCAATTGCCATTGCAAGCCAAAGAGCAGCGCGACCCCTGCAAGCGCAAAGGTTGTCAAAACAACCTGCGCCCCGCCCAAACCAATCAAGCGTTGTCGCATATCCCAAAGATTGCGCGGCTCTAGCTCTAGACCGATCAGAAACAGCATCAGCACCACGCCAAATTCGGCGTAAGGTTGAAGGTCATCTGTGTCCGAGCCGATATACCCAATCAATGGGCCAATCGCGATGCCAGCAAGCAAATACCCCAAGACCGATCCCAGACCAAACCGCACGGTCAGGGGCACAGCGATCACCATCGCAGAAAGATAGATTGTCGCCTGTAAAAGCAGGCTTTCCATCGGCCTGTCCTTTGCGTGGGGGAGGTTGCGTTTGTCTTGAGTGCAACTTTGACACGAGTGGATCAGAGCGGCAAGGCACCGTCTGGCTTGATTTGCGCCATCACGATCTCGGTGTGCAGTTTCTCGACCATCGGAGGGGTAAGATGATGGTATCAATAAGCTCGCGTAGCGCGTCTAGATCGCTGCACCAAACGCGCAGGATTGTGTTTGCAGAGCCTGTGACATCAAAGGCTGAAACGATTTCAGGGGTGCTGTGCAGCAATCGCTTGAAATCATCCATCAAGGCAGGATCATGGGCGCTGCGGGTGAGTGTCAAAACGCCTGCACGGATAAGCCGCAGGCCTCTGGTGCAATATCTATGCTGACCGCGCGCAGCACGCCTGTTTGTTCTAGCTTTTGTCGCCGCCGCCCTGCTTGCGAGGTCGAAAGACCAAGATGGCGCCCCATCTCCTGCGCCGTCATTGCGCCATTTTGTTGCAAGGCACGCAATAAGCGGCGGTCAGTTCGATCAAGCATGAGCAAATCGCCAAAAATATACTCAAAATTTAAATATAATTTGTATTTTTTGTGAGGCTTTCCAAGTCTTCCGCGCGCGGATTAAAGGCCGCCCAACATCATGGGGCGCAATTCGCGTTCGAGTTTGCGCAACATGGCGGCTTCAAAATCTTGGTAATCGCGCGCCTGTTCGATAAAGGCACCCGGCCCGCGCAGGATTTCGCGTTGGTAATATTCGACAATATCAACCGCCGCGCCCCCAATCGCCAACCCGTTCACAGTAACACCGTCAAATGGGAAATGGGCAAAAGCATGGCTTGGTTGAAATCCCTCGTTGTTTTCACCATCCCCAGAGATGTCGAGCGTATAAAAATCACAGGCAGGTGCGGCGGCTAATTGCGTGGCCCCAAAGCCAAGCGCGTATCCAAGTGCGGTTGGAAATTCATCATCCCCGCGCGGCGCGGCTACAATTTCGGCAGCAACAGCGGTGAGGGTTGTCGGGGTGTCGAGGATCGTCCAGTCAACCAAAACTTGCTGTTGCCTTCTCCCTGACCACTCATACACCAAGATTGCCACAGGTGCCGCGCTGTCAAACAGTGCGGTCATGACAACTGGGCTTGTCAACGCATTGGCAAGGCCCGCGCGCATCAGCCTGTGTTCATCACTGTCAACCGATGCCGATGCATCCAACCCAAGGGCCAAGGCCAAGCGGCAAGCTGTGGCCGATTGGGGCAGCAGCAAAGCCACCCCAATTATGAGTGCGACCCTTACCAATGCCCGATATTTGGCATCGAAGCCCATGGTTCAGCGGGCTCTTGTGCCGCCCCTTTTTGAAGCAATTCGACCGAGATATTATCGGGTGAGCGCACAAAGGCCATACGACCATCGCGCGGGGGGCGATTGATTGTCACTCCATGATCCATCAAGTGCTGACACATCGCGTAGATATCATCCACCTCATAGGCGAGATGCCCAAAATGGCGGCTATCTGATGGCAGCCCATCATCGCCATCCCAGTTATAGGTCAGTTCAACGGGACATTCTTCTTGGCCTTCAGGGGCCATGAAGATCAGGCTGAAGCGCCCGCTTTCATAATCAGTGCGCCGCGTCTCCTTTAGGCCCAAGAGCGCAAAGAATTTTTGGGTTGCTTCAAGGTCTTTGACGCGCACCATTGTGTGAAGATATCGGATTGCCACGGCTGTCTCCCTCGTGAAATTTCGCGTTGCCTCAAGCTTAGCGTGAAATTTGCAGAATTACAGGGGGCGGGGGCAAGAAATGCCCTACCCGATATTGCGGTTTGTGCTAAAATCGTTTCAATATATAGCGTAACGATGGCCCAACCTGTGGATGTGTGGCGATGCAGCAATATCATGACCAATTGGCGCTGATCCTTGAAAAGGGCGTGGATACAACCGACCGTACAGGCACGGGCACGCGCAGTTATTTCGGCCTGCAGGCGCGCTATGATTTGAGCGAAACTTTCCCGCTCATCACAACCAAAAAGCTGCATCTGAAATCCATCATCCACGAGTTGTTATGGTTCCTCACAGGCGACACGAATATCGGCTATCTCAAAGAAAATGGCGTGTCTATCTGGGATGAATGGGCCGATGAGAAGGGCGATCTTGGCCCTGTTTACGGCCACCAATGGCGACATTTCCCAAAGGTTGCGCGTGGCGCAGATGGCGCAGTGTCGATTGGATCGGTTGATCAGATTTCGAATTTGGTTGAGATGATTAAACGCACGCCTGACAGCCGCCGCCTGATTGTGTCTGCTTGGAACCCTGGCGAGGTGGATCAAATGGCCCTGCCGCCCTGCCATACGCTGTGGCAGGTGAAAATCTTGAACGGGCGGCTGAGCCTGCAGCTTTACCAGCGTTCGGCAGATATGTTTTTAGGGGTTCCGTTTAACATTGCCTCTTATGCCTTGCTCGCTGTGATGCTGGCCCATGTCACGGGCTATAAGCCTGGTGAATTTGTGCATTCCATTGGGGATGGTCACATCTATTCGAACCATATGGATCAAGTCAAAGAACAGCTGTCGCGCGACAGTCGCCCTGCGCCGACCTTGCGGCTTGCACGCGATGTTGGGTCGATTTTCGATTTCCGCTACGATGATTTTATCATCGAAGGGTATGATCCCCATCCCGCCATCAAAGCGCCTGTGGCGGTTTAGGGAGGCGGTCATGATTTCACTTGTGGTAGCGCGGGCGCAGAACGGCGCGATTGGTAAAGGCAACACAATCCCGTGGCACGCGCCCGAAGATTTGGCCTTTTTCCAACGTGAAACAATGGGCGGGGCGGTGATTATGGGCCGCAACACATGGGAGAGCCTACCGTTTAAGCCGCTGAAAAATCGCCTCAATATCGTGGTCAGCCGTGATAAAACGCTGCACGATACGGTTGTCGCTTCTGTGGATGCAGCGATTGAGTTGGCCCGAAGCGCAGGGTATCCGCGGATTTACGGGATTGGCGGTGCACAGATTTATGCGCAAATGCTGCCGATGGCAGACAGGCTTTTGGTCACCGAGGTTGATTTGGTGATTGAGGCGGCAGATGCCTACTTCCCTGAGATCAACGAAGGTAATTGGCGCGAGGCGTGGCGGCATTCCTTGCGCGAGGATGGCCCCGCGTGCGTGGTGCGGGAATTGGTGCGGCCCTAAGGTTTTGCCTTATTCAAAAGCACCGCTAACTTATGCCATGCGGGACGTAGCGCTAAAAGGCGGCACCTGATGACACTCTTGATCCTCTTTGTGGCGACATCTTTGATCTTCCTCATTGCCGATGCGGTGATGTTGAACACAGTGTTGCAGCCTGTCTTTGCGCGGCATATTGGCGATTTGCTTTATAAAGGTGGGTTTCGCCTGTTGCCTGCAATCTTGTTTTATCTGACCTATATGGGGGGCATTCTTTACTTTGCCTCCACCCCCGCGATGCGCGCAGATACGCCAAGCCTGGCCCTGATCAATGGCGCAATTTTGGGCTTTGTGGCCTATGGCACCTATGAGTTCACGTCATGGGCGGTGATGCGTGACTGGCACCCGCAAATGGTGGTGATGGATGTGATTTGGGGCGCCACGCTGACAGGGGTTGCCGCATGGGGTGGGGTCATGATCGCGCGCGCCATCACGGCCTAGTGGGCCATGCGCGCAAAGCGGTGTGGCTGCCTTGCGCGCGGGGTTTTGACGTCAGAGAATTTTCAGATCGACCGCAGAGGCCCGACCATCGCGGCCTTCACGAAGCTCAAAGCTGATTTTCGTGTTATCGGCTAATTCTTTCATCCCCGCTTGTTCAACTGCAGAGATATGCACGAACACATCTTTGCCGCCGCCATCAGGCGCGATAAACCCGTAACCTTTGGTGGTGTTGAACCATTTCACAGTGCCAGTGGGCATTTTCGTATCTTTCCTGTCTCAAGTCTCAATCCCACAAGCGTGTCTGCGCGTGGGGTGCAGCTAGGGCCGATGACCATGCTTTTGCTGCCGTCTCAAAAGCAGTTCAACCGGTGACCTAGAGGCACGCCAAGAGAGTGCCTTGGTTTTACTAAAAATCAAGAAAAACTCTCTGGAACCGAGCGCCTGCGGCCCTATGCTGTGGTTTGTGGAATAAAAAAGAGGCACAGATGCAGATTATTGGGCTGAAAAATTGTGACACATGCCGCAAGGCGGTGAAGGAATTGACCGCTGCAGGTCATAGCGCCGCGTTGCGTGATCTGCGCGAAACCCCGTTGAACGATGCTGAGATTTCGCAGTTTTTGGCAGAATTTGGGGCGGATGCCCTCATCAATCGCAAATCCACCACATGGCGTGGTTTGGATGAGGCCACGCGCGCCACTGATCCAAAGGCGCTGTTGGCGACCCATGCCGCCCTGATGAAACGCCCCGTCATCCTTGCTGATAACGGGGCGCTCTATCTGGGATGGGGCGCGGATGTAAAAGCCGCGCTTTTATAAATTAGCTGCGCAGATCAGGCGCAATCGCCTCTGCCACTAAGGCATCGATCAAGGCATCTAAGGGCTGAACGGAAGTTTGACTTTCACCCAAACGGCGCAAGGTCACGCTTCGATCTTCCATCTCTTTGCGTCCAACAGCCAAAATCACAGGCACCTTTCCTGTGGAATGCTCGCGGATTTTATAATTGATCTTTTCGTTGCGCTTATCAGCCTCGGCGCGCACGCCCCGTTTTTTGAGCAACGCGACAATCTCATCCACAAAACCATCCGCTTCGGAGACGATAGAAGCAACCACAACTTGACGCGGGGCCAACCAGAAGGGCAGGCGGCCTGCGAAGTTCTCGATCAAGATGCCGATGAAACGCTCAAAGCTGCCCAAAATTGCGCGGTGCAGCATGACGGGGCGGTGTTTCGCGCCATCCTCGCCGATATAGGTGGCGTCCAGACGTTCGGGCAGAACGAAATCCACCTGCAACGTGCCGCATTGCCAATCTCGCCCAATGGCATCGGTCAGCACGAATTCCAGTTTCGGGCCGTAAAAAGCCCCTTCGCCGGGATTCAGTTCATAGGCATATCCCGCCGCTTCGGTGGCGGATTTAAGTGCCGCTTCGGCCTTGTCCCAAACCTCATCGCTGCCCGCGCGGGTGTCGGGGCGGTCAGAGAATTTCACGCGGAATTTCTCAAACCCAAGATCCTTGTAAACCGCCGAAAGCAACTCGATGAATTGCTTTGTTTCATCCTCAATCTGCGTTTCGCGGCAGAAGATATGCGCGTCATCTTGGGTAAAGCCGCGCACCCGCATGATCCCATGCAATGCGCCCGATGGTTCGTATCGGTTACATGATCCAAATTCCGCCATCCGCAAGGGCAGGTCGCGATAGGATTTCATGCCCTGATTGAAAATCTGCACATGGCAGGGGCAGTTCATCGGCTTCAGGGCGTTGATGGCCTTTTCGCGGGCATGGTCTTCGTCCACTTCCACGATGAACATATTCTCTTGGTATTTTTCCCAATGGCCCGAGGCCTCCCAAAGACGGCGGTCAACTACTTGCGGGGTGTTAACTTCTACATAGCCGCCATCTTGCTGACGACGGCGCATGTAATCTTGCAGCGCCGTATATATGCGCCACCCATTGGGGTGCCAAAACACCTGACCTGGGGCCTCTTCCTGCATATGGAACAGGTTCATCTCTCGGCCCAAGCGGCGGTGGTCGCGCTTTTCGGCTTCTTCCAAGAAAGTCAGATGCGCCTTGAGGTCATCGCGGTTTTTGAACGCGACCCCATAGATGCGCTGCAACATCGGGCGGTTGCTGTCGCCGCGCCAATATGCGCCTGCGAGTTTCATCAATTTAAACGCATCAGCGGGCAATTGCCCTGTGTGCTGCAAATGCGGGCCACGGCAGAGGTCTTGCCAATCCCCGTGCCAATACATCCGCACGGGTTGATCTTCGGGGATCATCCCAACCAGTTCTACCTTATATGGTTCGCCTGCTGCTTCGTAATGGGCGATTGCGCGTGCGCGATCCCAGATTTCTGTGCGCACGGCATCGCGGGCGTTGATGATCTCTTTCATCTTCGCCTCAATCCGACCCAGATCATCTGGGGTGAAGGGCTCTTTGCGGTCAAAATCGTAATACCAGCCATTTTCGATGACGGGGCCGATTGTCACTTTTACATCTGGCCAGATTTCTTGAACGGCGCGCGCCATCACATGGGCAAAGTCGTGACGGATCAGCTCTAAGGCTTCGGCGTCATTATCCTTCATGGTGTTGATCGCGATGGTGGCATCGGCATCAATTGGCCAAGCCAAGTCGTAATGCGCGCCGTTCACTGTGGCGCTGATCGCCTTTTTGGCAAGCGAGCTTGCGATGCTTTCGGCCACCTCGGCGGCTGTCACGCCAGCCTCGTAGCTGCGGGAATTGCCATCGGGAAATGTTAGGGAAATCTGTGGCATCGCCATTGCTCCTCGTCAGTTTGGCGCCTACGAAACGCCCGGTTGCGGGTTAAGTGTTGCTTGGTCTTTTGGCGCGCCTTTGATGTGGTGTCAACTCTTGCGCGGGGGGACAGGTTTTTGGCATGGAGGGGACATATGCCCGCACATGAAAGCGAAACCATGCCCGACCATCTGATCACCGAGAAATCTCGCAGCATTGCCTATCATCTGACGGAAGGCACCCATCCGATGGTGGTGTTTTTGGGCGGCTTGCGCTCAGACATGGCGGGAACCAAGGCTGTATTCCTTGAGGAATACGCTAAATCCCGTGGGCGGGCTTTCCTGCGGTTTGATTATTCTGGCCATGGCGAAAGCAGCGGCGCGTTCACCGAGGGCTGTATTGGCGATTGGGCCGAAGACGCCGCCGAGGTTTTAGATCGCCTTGCCCCGAAGCGGGTGGTTTTGGTGGGGTCGTCCATGGGGGGATGGATTTCACTGTTGATAGCGCGCCGAAACCCCGAACGGATTGCGGGGCTGATTGGCATCGCGGCTGCCCCTGATTTTACTGAAGATGGGTTTTGGGCCAGTTTCACCGAAGATCAACGCGCTGAAGTCATGGGGCAGGGGCAAACCGCGCTGCCCTCAGAATACGGGGAGCCGATGATCGTCACCAAGCGCATGATTGAGGATGGACGCAAGAATTTGGTTCTGCGCAGCGCTCTGGCGATTGACGCCCCTGTGCGCCTTTTACAAGGCACCGAGGATGAGGCGGTGGATCAAGCGGTGGCTTTGCGCCTTCTTGCGCATTTGCAGTGCGATGATTTGCATTTGGAATTGGTCAAAGGCGAGGATCACCGCTTTTCCAGCCCGCATTGCCTTGATCTTTTGGCGCGCAGGCTGGATGAAATGCTAGAAAGCGCGGTTTAACTGACGGCTTTGATCTTCGCGGACTTATTGTTGGCGTCAATGAAATCCAGAACAAGCGGGCGGATATTGTTGCGCCAGCTTTTGCCTGCAAAAATCCCGTAATGGCCTGCATCAGGCTCGAGGTGGCTCGCCTTTTTGCTGTCTGGCAGGCCGGTGCATAGATCTAGGGCTGCAACACATTGGCCCGGGGCGGAAATGTCATCTTTGCCGCCCTCAACAGTTTTCACCGCAACCGATGTGATTTGACCGATATCAACAGGCTTACCTGAAACGGTGAAGGTGTTTTTCGCAATCTCGCGCTTCTTAAAGATACGATCCACGGTTGAGAGGTAGAATTCCGCAGGCATATCCATGACCGCAAGATATTCATCATAAAAGCGGTTATGCTTGTCGTTGTCAGATGCCTCGCCCTTGGCCACACGAAGGATCTGCTCGGTGAAGGCGCGGCTGTGTTTTTCGGCATTCATCGCCATAAACGAGCTAAGCTGCTGCAATCCTGGATAGACCATGCGGCCGGCGCCTGCATATTTGAACCCCACCCGCTGCAACATGGACTGTTCCAACTGGCCCATGGTGACGCGATTGCCAAAATCGGTCACATCCGTTGGCGCGGCTTCTGGGTCAATTGGGCCCCCGATCAGGGTCAATGAGCGGGGCTGTGCCTTGGGGTCTTCCTCGGCCAGATAGGCGGTCGCTGCTAAGGTCAGAGGGGCGGGTTGGCAGACCGCGATGACATGGGTGTCTGGCCCCATGTGGCGCATGAACTCCACCAGATAGAGGGTGTAATCCTCGACATCGAACTTGCCTGCGCTGACAGGGATGTCGCGGGCATTGTGCCAATCGGTGACATAGACATCACAATCGGGCAGAAGACTGATGACGGTCGAGCGCAGAAGCGTGGCGTAATGGCCCGACATTGGGGCAACCAACAACACTTTGCGGGTCATAGCCGCGCGCTCTGCAACAGCGAAATGCACCAAATCGCCAAAAGGTTTTGGAAGAACAACATTCGGACTGACAGCGTGGTCACGGCCATCGCTGAGTGTGATGGAGCGAATGCCCCAATCAGGTTTTACCGCCATGCGCGCAAAACTGCGCTCCATCACCTCACCCCAAGCGGCGGTCAGTTGGATGGCGGGATTGGCCACAAGCCCGAATTGCGGATAGGAGCACATCGCCCGCGCGGTTGATCCAAGCCATTGGTTGGTCACGCGCATGGTTTCCATGAAATCATAGGTGAGAAGCTGTCGCATCGGATGCATATCTCCAAAATTGAGCTTGGGCGCCGTCAATGCACCCTGCGGTAAATCAGCCCTACCCCCTCACCTTGGTAAAGCCTCTCTATGCAAATGCAGCATTTATCGGATAAAATCAAGCAAAGTGACGATCCGCGCGCGAGGAGGCAAGAGTCATGGGTGACCATTTAGAAAAGTTAAACACCAATCTCAAACGCGTGGAAGAGTTAAGCCGACGTTTGGTCGAAGCCCTCGCAAATAAAGACCAAAACGACCCTGGCCTGAATGGGCCAGGCCCCGATCTCTATATTAAAGCCAGCATGGCATACTGGTCGGAATTGGTGAATAACCCCGCAAAATTAATGGAGCGGCAGGTCAAATTTTGGGCTGATTCCGTCACCCATTACGCGGAAGCTCAACAGAATCTTACGCAAGGCAAGCTAGAGCCGCCCGAGGATAACACCCCAGATGATCGCCGTTTTTCCAATCCGCTGTGGAAAACGCACCCCTATTTTAACTACGTCAAACAGCAATATATGATCTCGGCCAATGCCATAGAGGTCTCGTTGAAGGATCTTGAGGGGCTAGAGCATAAAGATCGGCAGAGAATCGAATTCTTTGCAAAACAGATGGTTGATCTTTTTGCACCAACAAATTTTCTGGCCACAAACCCAGATGCATTGGAGCGTGCGGTCGAAACCGAGGGCGAAAGCCTTGTGAAGGGCTTAGAGAACCTCGTGCGCGATATTGAGGCCCATAAGGGTGAGATCTTGCCAACTTTGGCCGATGGTTCGGCCTTTGAGTTGGGCACGAATATCGCAACCGCAAAAGGCGCCGTCATCTATCGCAACGAAATGATGGAGTTGCTGCAATTCGCGCCGACCACAGAGAAGGTCTATAAAAAACCTGTGATCATCTTCCCGCCGTGGATCAACAAATATTACGTAATGGATTTGCGCCCCGAAAATAGTTTGATCCGATGGATTGTGGATCAAGGCTATACCTTATTCGTAGTGTCGTGGAAGAACCCTGATAAGTCCTATTCAGATAAGGGCCTCGAAGATTACATCGAGAAAGGCTATCTCAAGGCTATTGACGTCGCCAAAGAGATCACGGGCAGTAAGGCGGTCAATACGGTGGGCTATTGCATTGCTGGCACCACCCTTAGCCTCACGCTCTCGCTGCTGAAAAAACGGCGCCAAAAGCCGATTTCATCGGCCACCTTCTTCACCACGATGACGGATTTTTCCGATCAGGGTGAATTTACGGTCTTTCTGCAAGATGACTTTGTCGATGCCATCGAACGGCAGGTTGCCGAAGATGGTGTGCTTGATAACAAATATATGGCCAAGACCTTTAGCTTTTTGCGGGCCAAGGATTTGATCTACGGCCCTGCGGTGCGCAGCTATATGATGGGGGAGGCGCCGCCTGCCTTTGACCTGCTTTACTGGAATGGTGACGGGACGCATTTGCCTGGCAAGATGACCGTGCAATATTTGCGAGGTCTTTGCCAAAGCAATGATTTTGCTGAGCGCACGTTTGAATTGATGGGAAAGAAGCTCAAGGTCAGTGATGTCGACCTGCCGCTTTGCGCCATTGCCTGCGAGGCGGATCACATTGCGGCGTGGAAGGACAGTTATCGCGGTGTGCAAAAAATGGGGTCACAAGATAAAACCTTTATCCTATCCCAATCGGGCCATATCGCGGGGATCATCAATCCGCCCAACAAAAAGAAATACGGTCACTATACACATGATGACCTTAGCCTTTCCGTGAAAGACTGGCGCGAGCAGGCTGAATTCCACGAAGGGTCATGGTGGCCTCGGTGGGAAGCATGGTTGCGCACCCATTCGGGAAAGCGCGTTGCCGCGCGCAGCTTGGGTGAGTCGGGCTATAAAATATTGGCGCAAGCCCCCGGAACCTATGTCAAGGAAACGCCAGAACTCTGATAATCCATAAAATTTTTGGCTTTTGCTGCGGTGCAGAAAAGTGCTTGACTTGCTGCGATGCAGCATGGCATATACTGCACATGCAGCAAACGCAGTCCGCGAAACACGCGATATTTTTTGGAGTAGAGACCATGGCAAAAACAGCCGCAAACGAATTCGCAAAAGTTCTTCAGGACATGATGAAGGCTTACCCAATGGACATGTCGGCAATGACCGACGCGTTCAAAAACTCTGCCGCGATCGGCGAGAAGTTCTCGAAAGTTGCTCTTGAAGCCGCTGAGAAATCCTCTGAGATCCAAGCAGGTTGGACAAAAGAAACCATCGCGAAACTCGGCGATGTTGCAAAAGTTAAAGAAGAGCCTGCTGATTACAGCAAAGCCCTGACCGATTTCGCTTCTGCACAAGCAGAAATCGCAGCTGAAAACATGGCTGCTTTCGCTGAAGTCGCGAAAAAAGTTCAGATGGACACTGTTGAGTTGATGATGGCTGCAGGCAAATCTGCAACTGAAGAAGCTTCTGCAGCTGTTAAAAAAGCAACTGCTGAAGTCACTGCAGCAGCCAAGAAAGCAGCAACTGCAGCTGCATAAGCTACAGATTTCTGTGCCGCGTTGGTATCCTCCCTTCCAACGCGCTCCCAAGAAGGGCAGGCCTCACCGCCTGCCCTTTTTGCATCTGCAAAACAATTATTGTTTTTTTTCTGCGACTGCTTAGGCTGATCCCTAGGGTGAACGCGTAACAGTAAGTCAGGGAGGATGAAATGGCACAGGCACAAGAGCCTTTATTGATCAAACGCTATGCCAGCCGCAGGCTCTATAATACTGAGACCTCCGATTATGTGACGCTTGATGATATTGCGGGGTTCATCCGCGCGGGGCGCGAGGTGAAGATTGTTGACCTGAAATCAGGGGATGATCTGACCCGCCAATTTCTGTTGCAGATTATCGCAGAACATGAATCACGCGGCGAAAGTGTTTTGCCAATCGCCGTGCTGAATGATCTGGTGCGCAGTTACACAAGCCAAGCACAAAGCGTGGTTCCCGATTTTCTCGCGATGTCCTTTGATATGCTCAAACAGGGCCAATCCGCGATGATGGAAAACATGAGCGCGATTAACCCGATGGCCTCCATGCCAGGGTTTGAGGCCATGCGCGCCCAGCAAGAAGCCTTCATGAAGGCGATGACTGGTGGTTTGGGCAACGGGTGGTCAGGCCCGAGCGCAGAGGAGGAAGACGCGCCCACCCCTGCGAGCGAAGAGGACGAACTGAGCCAGATCAAACGCCAGCTTGCGGAACTGCAAAACAAGCTCTCCAAGCTGTGATGGCATCGGAGGCGCGCTGTGCTACAGCGCCCTCCATCCGATGTCTGAGCGGCAAAACCCGTCAGGCCAATCAATTTTATTGACCATGTCATAGGCGCGGCGGCGGGCCTCAGCCAACGTTTCACCTCGGGCGGTGACGTTTAAAACGCGCCCTCCTGCGGCTGTGATTGCGCCATTCACTTCCTTGGTGCCTGCGTGAAATACCATGTGGTTGCTGTCTTGCGCCAACGCCTCAAGCCCGTTGATCACGCTGCCTTTTTCATATGATCCGGGATAGCCATTTGCCGCCATCACAACGCTGAGCGCGTGATCCTCGGCCCAGTTGACCAACATTTGGTCAAGCCTCTGTTCCGCGCATGCCACCATCAGATCTAAGGCCTGCGCGCCGAGGCGCATCATCAACACCTGACATTCAGGATCGCCAAAGCGCACGTTATATTCGACCAAGCGTGCTTGGCCGTCTTTGATCATCAACCCTGCATAAAGCACGCCGCGATAGGGCGTGCCGCGCTTGGCCATTTCGTCAATCGTGGGCTGCACAATCTCGCGCAAGGCGCGCGCGGCGATCTCATCGCTTAGGACGGGGGCAGGGCTATAGGCACCCATGCCACCCGTATTCGGCCCCGCATCATTGTCAAAGGCGCGTTTATGATCTTGGGCTGTGCCAATAGGCAGGATGGATGCGCCATCAGAGAGAATGAAGAAACTGGCTTCTTCACCCTCCATGAACTCTTCGATTACCACCTCGGCACCTGCATCGCCGAACTCGCCGCCGAACATATCGTCAATCGCGTCCAACGCCTCGGTCAGGGTCATCGCCACGATCACACCTTTGCCCGCCGCCAAACCATCGGCCTTGACCACAATGGGCGCGCCTTGTGCTGTGACGTAGTCCCGCGCGGATGCTGCATCGGTGAACCGCGCGTAGGCGGCAGTCGGTGCCTTGGCCGCGTCACAGATTTCCTTGGTAAAGGCCTTAGAGGCCTCAAGCCGCGCCGCCTCTCGGCTTGGGCCAAAAGCCAAGATGCCCGATTGTGACAGGGCATCGACCACGCCTTCGGCCAAGGGGGCTTCGGGCCCAACAATCACAAAATCAATGGCGTTTTCGGCAGCAAAATCCACAACCGCCTGCGGGTTAAGAATATCGATATCGGCACAAGCGGCGATTTGGGCGATCCCCGCATTGCCGGGGGCAACGATCAACGTATCACATTTGGGGCTTTGCAAAACCGCCCAAGCCAAAGCGTGTTCACGGCCACCACTGCCCAAAATCAAGATATTCATCGCATCCGCTCCACTTGGCCTTTTCGTTGCCGCGTTCTAAGCTGCGAGGGAAATCAACGCAAGCCAACCCAAGGGATGAAGGGCAGATGTCGGATTTGATCGAAGAAGCCGAGGGCGGAAACGCACCAGAGTTCTCTGTCACCGAGCTTTCTGGTGCGGTGAAGCGAATGATTGAGGGGGAGTTCTCGCATATCCGCGTGCGCGGCGAATTGGGCCGTATTTCGCGCCCTGCTTCTGGTCATATCTATTTGACCTTGAAAGATGATCGCTCAAATTTGGATGCCGTGATCTGGAAGGGCACAGCCGCGCGCCTATCCCACAGACCCGAAGAGGGGATGGAGGTTGTCGCCACGGGGCGCATGACGACCTTTGCAGGCCAATCGAAATATCAATTGGTGATCGAGGATATGCGCCCTGCGGGGGCGGGTGCCTTGATGGCGATGTTGGAACAGCGCCGTATGAAATTGGCTGCTGAGGGTTTATTTGATGCTGCGCGCAAGCAGGAGCTGCCCTTTTTGCCTGAGGTGATCGGTGTGGTTACCTCGCCCTCTGGGGCGGTGATCCGCGATATTTTGCACCGCCTGCGGGATCGTTTCCCACGGCAGGTCTTGATCTGGCCTGTCGCGGTTCAAGGAGAGAAATGCGCGCCAGAAGTGACGGCAGGCATTCGGGGGTTTAACGCCCTTACCGCAGGGGGGCACATCCCCCGCCCTGATTTGATCATCGTGGCGCGGGGCGGAGGCAGCCTTGAAGACCTGTGGGGGTTCAACGAGGAAATCGTGGTGCGCGCCGCCGCCGAAAGCAGGATCCCCCTGATCTCCGCTGTGGGGCATGAAACCGATACCACCTTGATTGATTTTGCGGCTGATTATCGCGCGCCCACGCCGACCGCTGCGGCCGAGCGTGCGGTGCCTGTGCGGATGGATATCCTCACTTGGGTTCAAGATTGCGGCGCGCGCCTCTCGCGGGGGGCACAGGCAGTTGTCACGCAGCGCCGTGTGCGGCTGGCGGATCTCTCGCGCGCCTTGCCGCGCCCTGCCTCGCTGCTTGAGACTGCGCAGCAGCGCCTCGATCGCGTGGCAGACAGGCTTGAGCCTGCATTGGTGCAATCCGTGCAAACCCGCAGCCATCATGTGCAAACTGTGGGCGCGCGACTGGTGCCTGCCTTGGATCGTGCTTTGGCGCAAAAACGCCTGCCTTATGAGCGCGCTCGCGCCAATTTGCGCCCCTCGGTTCTGAGCCGCGCGATTGCAGATGCACAGCAAAAACTGAATGCCCTTGAACGGATGCGGCAAAGCCTCGGCTACACGGCAACGCTCAAGCGCGGCTATGCGGTGTTGCGCAATGAGACGGGGTTGATCACCACAACTGCAGCTCTGCGCACGGCGTCCGAGGTTGAGGTTGAACTGGCCGATGGTAAGGCGCAGGTTAAGCCGCTCCCGTAAAGGTGTGGCGGGAATCCGCTTGCTGCCTTATCTAGGCGGGCTATAGTTTTCGTGAGACAGCCTATGCACAAGAAAGGGGCCTCTTATGCCGATCAAAAACCGCTTTGCCGAATTGCTGCCCGAAGTCACCGCGTGGCGGCGCGATCTGCACGAGAACCCCGAAATCCTGTTTGAAACCCATCGCACCTCGGCTGTGGTGGCCGAGCGGTTGCGCGAATTTGGCTGTGACGAGGTGGTTACGGGCTTAGGGCGCACAGGAGTTGTGGGCATCATCAAAGGCAAATCCACTGCATCGGGTCGCTGCATCGGGTTGCGCGCAGATATGGATGCCCTGCCGATCCATGAAGAAACGGGGCTTGATTATGCCTCGAAAACACCCGGTGCAATGCATGCCTGCGGCCATGATGGGCATACGGCCATGTTGCTCGGTGCCGCGAAATATCTGGCCGAGACGCGCAATTTTGATGGCACGGTTGCCATCATCTTCCAACCCGCCGAAGAGGGCGGCGGCGGCGGCCGCGAAATGGTCGATGACGGGATGATGGAGCGTTTCGGCATCCAAGAGGTCTACGGGATGCATAATTGGCCGGGGATGCCCACGGGCGCATTCGCGATCCGACCTGGTCCATTTTTCGCCGCGACCGATCAATTCGATATTTACCTGACGGGCAAAGGGGGCCATGCCGCCAAACCGCAAGACACGATTGACCCTGTGGTGATGGGCAGCCATCTGGTGCTTGCCCTGCAAACCATCGCCAGCCGCAATGCCGACCCTGTGAAACAGGTGGTGGTTTCGGTGACGGCGATGCACAGCGCGGGCGAGGCCTATAACGTGATCCCTGAGAAAATCCATCTGCGCGGCACTGTGCGCACGCTTGACCCTGATCTGCGAGAATTGGCCGAAGCGCGGATTACCGCGATTGCCAAAGCCACCGCCGAGGGTTTTGGCGGGCAGGCCGAGGTGCAGTATCACCATGGCTATCCTGTGATGATCAATTCGGAGGCGCAAACCGAATTCGCCGCCGAAGTCGCCCGCGCCGTTTCAGGCGATTGTGTCGAAGCGCCCCTGATCATGGGCGGCGAAGATTTCGCCTTCATGCTCAATTCCCGCCCTGGGGCCTATATTCTGGTCGGCAATGGTGACAGCGCAGGCGTGCATCACCCAAAATACAATTTCAACGATGAAGCCATCCCCGCAGGCTGCAGCTGGTGGGCCGAGATCGTAGAGCGGCGGATGGCGGCGGGCTGAAGGGGTAAACCTACCCCCCCGTATGGCTCATATGCCGTGACATCTGACCCGCCACTTTTTGGCGGGAATAGTCGAAATCATGGCCTTTGGGTTTGCGGGCGATGGCTGTGCGGATGGCGGCCTCTAGGGTGGCGTTATCATCACTGGTGCGCAAGGGGGCGCGTAGGTCGGCCATGTCCTCTTGCCCCAAGCACATATAAAGCCGCCCCGTGCAGGTCAGGCGCACGCGATTGCAGCTTTCGCAGAAATTATGTGTGAGCGGCGTGATGAACCCGATTTTCTGCCCTGTCTCCTCAAGGCGGACATAGCGGGCAGGGCCGCCTGTGCGTTCGGCCAGATGGGTCAGGGTAAAGCGCGTGGCCAGACGCCCGCGCAAATCCGACAGGGGCCAATATTGGTCTAGGCGGTCTTCATTGCCCAGATCGCCCATTGGCATCACCTCGATAAAGGTCAGATCCATATCGTGCTGCGCGCACCAGGATTGGATGTCGAACAGTTCATCCTCATTGAACCCTTTAAGGGCCACCACATTGATTTTGACGCGCAGACCCGCGGCGCGCGCGGCCTCGATTCCCGCGAGGACTTGGGGCAGGCGGCCCCATCGGGTGATGGCGGCGAATTTGTCATCCTTTAGCGTATCAAGCGAGACATTGATCCGCCGCATCCCCAAATCATAAAGCGGCTGCGCAAAGCGGCTAAGTTGGCTGCCATTGGTGGTGAGGGCCAATTCCTCGAGCGCGCCTGTTTCCAGATGCCGTCCCATCGCCTGGAAAAAGGTCATGATGCCACGGCGCACCAAGGGTTCCCCGCCTGTGATCCGCAGTTTCTTGATCCCAAGATTGACGAAACTGGAACAAAGCCGATCCAGCTCTTCCAAGCTCAACAATTCGGCCTTGGGCAGGAATGTCATATTCTCCGCCATACAGTAGACGCAGCGAAAATCGCAGCGATCCGTGACGGAGACGCGCAGATAGGAAATCGCGCGGGCAAATGGGTCGATTAAAGGCGTGGTGGTGTTCATGCGCACGAGCCTAAATCAGCGCATAAACCCTGCGCAAGCCCTCATTCGATATGGCGGCGCAGGCGGTTGATCACAAACCAGACAAGCCCGATCACAGGGATCACCGCAGCGGCTGTGAGTGTGGTTTTGGAAATCCCCAAAGGTTCGGACAAAGGGCCCAAAAGATAGGCCACCAGATTGATGGCGTAATAGCTGATGGCCACGACCGAAAGACCCTCAACCGTTTTTTGCAGCCGCAACTGCAGATCCGCGCGTTTGTTCATGCTTTCCAGCAGCAATTGGTTCTGCGCAGACCGCCCCACATCGACCCGTGTGCGCAACAAATCGCCCGCGCGAATGGCGCGATCTGTGATCTGTTGCAGGCGGTTTTCATTCGCCTTGACGGTTCGCATGGCGGGGTCAAAGCGGCGCATCATAAATTCCGCAAAGGTTTGCCGCCCCGCGAACCGCTCTTCGCGCAGCACGTTTATGCGTTGATTGACGAGCGCATTATAGGCGGTCGTGGCCCCAAAGCGAAACGCGCTTTCAGATTGCAATTTCTCCAATTCCGCGGCGATGGAGAGAAGTTGATCAAGCGTGTCTTCGGGCTGTGCCAAGTCACCATTCATATCAGCGACAAGTTGCGACAGGGTTTCGTCCAACTCGCCCATCCTTGCGCCAATATCGCGCGCGCGGGGAAGGCCGAGCATGGACATGGTTTTATAGGTTTCGATTTCGCAAATACGCTGCACCACGCGGCCGATACGCCGTTGGCCTGTCTCGCTATCCACAAAAACGGCAAAGCGCATATGCCCGCCGCTATCAATGCGAAAATCGCCTGCAATCACAGCACTTCCATCGAGAACCGAACTGACGGCAAGGCTTTCTGGAACGAACCACTCGTCAATCTCTTGTGCGATCTGGGCATCGCTTGGGGCATTGGCCACGCGAATATGCAGGGATGTGATCCGCGCACCGGGTGCGGATTTTAGCCATTCCTCGGGAAAGACCTGCCACAACTCAGGATCAAAGGGGCGTGTTTCTGGCCCGTCCAAAAAGACGGTATAGGTTACAAATTCCGTGTGCATTTCCCATTTGATACGGAACTTGCCCATATCACCGAAATAATGGGTGGCATCAGGCTGCGGATGCGCGGCGCCGAACCGATCAAGCAGCGCGATAAGATGCGCGCGATCAAGAGCGCGGTCGCGCTTGGCAGCATTTTGCGGCTGTTTGATCGCTAGGAACAAAGCCTGCGAAGGCGCGTTCAGCGAAGGAAAGGGCCGCGCGTGCAACTCATTGGCAAGCGCATAGCGCAGCGGATGATCTTGTAGCATATGCCGTCACGCCTTTCAGGCGGGGAAAGATGCTTCAAACTGACGAAAATTTTTGGATATGTAAACCAAAAATTTATTTGTATTTTAAAGGTTTATCTGCACTCAGCGGTATGCAATCAGGTGGCCTTAGGTCACTGCGTTGCGTGTCTTCCATTCGGGGCGATCCCAAAGCCGGCCTTTGATGATTTCCGAAATTGCGCCAATGGCTGCGTCAATTTCAGCCGTGCCGATGTAAAGCGGCGCAATCCCAAATCGCAGAATGTCGGGGGCTCGGAAGTCTCCGATGATGCCGCGGGCGATCAGGGCTTGGCATAGGGCATAAGCCTGTTCGAAATGAAATGATACCTGACTGCCGCGTTGCTCGGGGTCGCGGGGGCTTGCAAGGCGCAGATTGGGGCAATTGGCCTCAATGCCTGCAATCAAACGCTCGGACAGCGCGACCGAGGCCGCACGTAGATCATTCAGATCAACCCCCTGCCACGCATCAAGGGCGGCATCTAGGATTTGCATCTGCACCACCGCAGGGGTGCCAATCCGCATCCGATCCACCCCTGTAGCGGGCGTATAGTCTAGGAGAAACGCAAAGGGTGTCGCGTGCCCAAGCCACCCGTTGAGAACGGTATGCGCTTGGTCACGATACTGCGGGGCGATATAGATAAAGGCGGGCGCCCCTGGCCCGCCATTAAGGTATTTATAGCTGCATCCGACCGCAAAATCCGCGCCTGTTTGCGCCAGATGCACGGGAAACGCCGCCACCGAATGGGCCAAGTCCCAGATTGTGATAATCCCCAATTCATGTGCCCGAGCCGTCAGGCGCGCCATGTCATGCCTGCGGCCTGTGCGATAATCAACTTGGGTCAGCATCAGCACGGCGATCTCGTCACTCAGTGCTTCCTCCACGGCTTCGGGTGCAACCAAGCGCAGTTCGTGACCTTGGCCCATGGTTTGGATCAACCCTTCGGCCATATAGAGATCGGACGGAAAATTGCCCTGATCGCTGAGGATCACCTTGCGATCGGTCATCGCCAAAGCGGCCCCAAGCGCCTGATAAAGTTTCAAGGATAATGTATCGCCCACTTGAACTGTTTCAGGCTCAGCCCCAATCAGCGGAGCGATGCGATCCCCCAATTTGCGCGGCAGATCAATCCAGCCTGCGCGGTTCCATGCGGTGATCAACATCTCACCCCATTGGTCGGTCAAGGTCTGGCTGGCTGCTGCTTGTGCCGCCAAGGGCAGGGGGCCGAGGGAATTGCCATCAAGATAGATCACCCCATCGGGAATATGGAACGCCGCACGGGTTTTGGTGAAATCTGTCATCTTGGCCACTCCTCTTTTCGAATTGCTGCCGCATCTGCCCGTTGAGGTCAATTGATCTGGCGCGGCTGCGTTCTGCCTCTGGACATTGCCGCAACTTGAGCCAATTCTTGATTTGAACAGATATTGCGCGGTATGCGGTTGTATACGAAATATTATGTCGCGGAATGGGCCGTTGTATCCATCTGCGGCAGTTGTTATGGGGGCGGGAGCCACCAAAAACTGGAGGGAATGTAGCGTGAAAATTGGCGCTTTAAAAGAAATCGAACAGGGCGAAGCGCGGGTTGCGATGACACCCGACAGCGCGGCGCAATTGCAGAAGCTTGGCCATGAATGCGTGATCGAAACAGGTGCGGGTGCAGCAGCTGGCTTTTCAGACGCAGTCTACAAAGCGGTAGGCGTCAGCGTTTTGAAAACAGCGGCGGCCTTGTGCAAAGCCTCGGATGTTGTGATCAAAGTGCGCCCGCCCCAAGAGGCTGAGGTCAAGCGCTTGCGCGAAGGGCAGACCCTGATTTCATTTTTCTGGCCCGGCCAGAATGAGGCGTTGATGGAATTGGCCCGCAGCAAAGGTGCCAATGTGATCGCAATGGATATGGTGCCCCGCATCAGCCGTGCGCAGAAAATGGATGCACTCTCCTCAATGGCTAATATCGCAGGCTATCGCGCGGTGATTGAGGCGGGCAATAACTTTGGCCGCTTCTTCACAGGTCAGGTGACTGCCGCAGGCAAGGTTCCCCCTGCAAAGGTTTTGGTGGTTGGTGCAGGCGTTGCGGGACTAGCTGCCATCGGCACGGCCACTTCTTTGGGCGCAATCACCTATGCGTTTGACGTGCGTCCCGAAGTTGCAGAACAGATTGAATCCATGGGCGCGGAATTCGTGTTCCTTGAATTCTCAGATGACGAATTGCCCGATGGGGCAGCGACTGGTGGGTATGCCCCTCCCCAAAGTCCTGAGTTCCAAGCCAAGCAATTGGCCAAATTCCGCGAGATCGCGCCAGATATGGATATCGTGATCACCACGGCTTTGATCCCAGGCCGCCCTGCGCCATTGCTGTGGACCAAAGACATGGTCGAAAGCATGAAGCCTGGCTCGGTGATCATCGATCTGGCGGCAGAAAGGGGCGGCAATTGTGAATTGACCAAGGCAGATGAGCGGATTGTCAGCGACAATGGCGTGGTGATTATCGGCTACACCGATTTCCCTAGCCGTATGGCGGCGCAATCCTCAACCCTCTATGCCACGAATATCCGCCATATGTTGGCCGATCTTACCCCAGCAAAGGATGGTCAGGTCGTGCACAACATGGAGGATGACGTGATCCGCGGGGCAACTGCGGTGTTTGGCGGTGAGGTCACTTACCCACCGCCCCCACCCAAAGTGGCGGCTATTGCCGCGCAGAAGCGTGAAAAGCCCAAAGAACTGACGCCCGAAGAAAAGCGGGAGCAAGAGATCGCCGCCTTCAAGGCGCAGACGAAGAACCAAGTTACCCTTCTGGCGATTGGTGCCGCGTTGGTCTTGGGCGTGGGCTTGATTGCGCCTGCAAGCTTCATGCAGCACTTTATCGTCTTTGTGCTGTCAGTGTTCATCGGGTTCCAAGTTATTTGGAACGTGGCGCACAGCCTTCACACGCCTTTGATGGCGGTGACCAATGCGATTTCCTCGATTGTGATCTTGGGCGCGCTGATGCAAATCGGCTCTAGCTCTGCGTTGATCACGATCTTGGCGGCCCTTGGTATCTTTATGGCTGCAGTTAATATTTTCGGCGGATTCCTCGTGACACGGCGGATGCTCGCCATGTTCCAGAAATCGTAAGCAGCAGGGGTATCAGATATGGATTTCGGTTTCACCATTGCGGCTTATGCAGTCGCGGGCGTCCTCTTCATCCTCTCGCTGGGCGGTTTGTCGGGACAAGAAAGTGCCAAGCGCGCGGTTTGGTATGGGATCGCAGGCATGGCCATTGCGATCTCGGCCACCTTAATCGGCCCAGGTTCGGGGCTGTGGCTGATGTCATTGGTCTTGATCGTGGCAGGCGCAGGGGTTGGGTATCAACTCGCCACCAAGGTACAAATGACGCAAATGCCTGAACTTGTGGCAATCATGCACTCCTTGGTGGGTCTTGCTGCCGTTTTCGTTGGCTTTAACGCGCATCTTGAATTGGTCAGCGTGGGCGAGGTTCTGCGCGAGGCAGGTATGGCCTTCCCGCAACCCAAAGGCCCGATTGCGGCGCCAGTTTATGAAATGCTTGGCACCCTGTCCAATTTCGCGGCGCTGTTGGGCAAGAAAACCGCCGTTGAAGTTGGCATTTTGCGCGTTGAATTGGTCTTGGGGATTTGGATCGGTGCTGTGACCTTTACGGGTTCCGTAATCGCCTATGGCAAACTTGCAGGGCGTGTGAACAGTGCGGCGAAGCAATTGCCTGGTGGGCATATCTTGAATGCTGCTGCCGCTGCCGCATCCTTGGCGTTGGCCGCGATGTATTTGGGCGGCGCAGGGGGCTGGACATTGATTGCCTTGACAGTTCTGGCTCTCTTTATCGGCTATCACCTGATCATGGGGATCGGCGGCGCGGATATGCCCGTGGTTGTGTCCATGCTGAACAGCTATTCAGGTTGGGCGGCGGCGGCGATTGGCTTTAGCCTTGGCAATGATCTGTTGATTGTTGTGGGGGCTTTGGTGGGCTCTTCGGGTGCCATCCTCAGCTACATTATGTGTAAAGCCATGAACCGCAGTTTCATCAGCGTGATTTTGGGTGGTTTTGGCGGTGCCAAAGGCGAGCAGCAGGCCATTGAGGGCGAGCAAATCGCAATCGACAGCGATGGTGTGGCCAATGCGCTGAACGAGGCCGACAGCATCATCATCATCCCAGGCTATGGCATGGCGGTGGCACAGGCACAGCAAGGTGTGGCCGAGCTTACACGCAAACTGCGCGCGGCGGGCAAAACCGTGCGTTTCGCCATTCACCCCGTTGCAGGCCGCTTGCCCGGTCACATGAATGTTCTGCTTGCAGAGGCCAAAGTGCCCTATGACATCGTTCTGGAAATGGATGAAATCAACGAGGATTTCCCATCCACCGATGTGGCCATTGTGATCGGTTCAAACGACATCGTGAACCCAGCCGCGCAAGAAGACCCCAACTCGCCAATCGCAGGGATGCCTGTGTTGGAATGCTGGAAAGCCAAGCAGGTTTTTGTCTCCAAGCGGGGGCAGGGCACAGGCTATTCGGGCATTGAGAACCCGCTTTTCTACAAAGAGAACACGCGGATGTTCTATGGCGATGCAAAGGCCTCAATCGACAGCTTGCTGCCGAAAATCGCCTAAGCCCTTGTGGTGCGAGAATGACAATCAGGCGGCCCCTATTCGGGGCCGCCTTTTTTACGGCAAAACGCCCTGCGCCGCAGGGCGCGCAGAGAGCAGGGCAATGCGATCTCGGATTATGTCGCGAATTGGTGTTTCGTCTTGTCTGTCATGCAACTGCGTGAACCATGTCGCGGGTGGTGATTTCCCTTTCGAATGCCCCGCCCAAGATAGGCCCCGCAGGATCGCTTCGCCGTCTTGTGGGAGGTGGTCAGGAATATCTTGCCCGCTGAGTGTGGCCCAAATCCCGCTCCATACGCGGGCGACTGTCCATGGGTTATAGCCCCCACCCCCTGTGACTAATAGGCGGTGGCAGCGTAAGGATTGAACGGCAGCGACCATGTCCCAATAGCTTTGCGCAGAGAGACAGAGCCTTGAGAGCGGATCATCGGTCACCGCATCTGCACCGCATTGAAACACGATCGCCTCAGGGGAAAACGCCGCGAGGGCGGGTAAGATCAGCATATCGCGAATGAGTGCCATTTCCGCATCATGAAACCCTCGCGGGACGGGCAGGTTTAGACAATTTCCCCCGCCATCATCGTCCAGCGCTCCTGTAAATGGCCAACGTCGCTCTTCATGCACAGAGATCATCAAGACATCGGACGCGCCCTTGAACCCATGCTCCACCCCGTCTGGATGGTGGGCGTCAATATCGACATAGGCGATGCGCGTCAGCCCCTGCTGTCGCAACGCCGTGATCGCAAGCGCAGGGTCATTGAGATAGCAAAACCCGTTTGCGCGGTCAGGCAGACCGTGATGCGTGCCACCTCCCGGATGAAAAACAACACCGCCCGCGCGCAGCAATTCAACCGCCAAAAGCGCGCCACCTGCACCCGTGGCGGGGCGGCGATACATTTCGGGAAAGACGGGGTTTGCCACAGTCCCAAGGCCATGGCGCGCGCGGGTTGCGTCATCCACATCTTGGGTTTCTTCGGCGCGCATGAGCGCCTCGATATAGAGGGGGTCATGCCATGCAGTTAAGGCTTTTGGCTTGGCGCGCGGGCTTTGACGATATTGCGCGGCGCTCAGCCACCCCATGGCGCGGCATAAATCCATCACAGTTGAGACACGCGGGATGCGCAAGGGGTGCCACGAACCATAGGTTGATCCGCGATATATCTCGGAGCCAAGAAAAACGGGCGTGGTCACAGGGACTAGCGCGCCAATTCGCGCTCAACCGCCCGAATGATCGCGCCACTTGTCGGGCCTGTCAGGCTTGACCAATCCTCGACAAATTCACCATTTCCATCAATGAGAAACTTTGAAAAATTCCATGACGGCCGCGCATTATGTTCGCGCGCGAGCCATTCGAAAAACGGATGTGCATCGGGGGCTTTAATCCGCGTGATCTCGGTCATCGGAAGGGTCAAATTGTAATTCAATTCACAAAACTCGGCCACTTCGGCCTCGCTGGCCAGTTCCTGCCCAAAATCATCGGAAGGCACGGCCAATACAATCAATCCCTGATCGGCATAACGATCATGCAAGGCCTGCAATCCCTCATATTGTGGTGTGAAGCCGCATTGCGATGCCGTGTTTACCACCAAAATTGGCTGCCCGCGCCAGTCTGAAAACTGATATTCACCGCCGTCAATCGAAGGAAATGTGAAATCCTCTACAGCCACGGCCATTGATGTGGCCACAGCCCAAACCAAAACGGATTTGGCCAAAATCCCTGAGACTGTCATCAATGCTGCTCCTTCGATTGGCATTTTTGCAAAAGTTAGTTGAAATGCCAATGTGATCAAGGGCGCGGGTGCTACATGCGCCAAGCCCCGCTTGAAAAATTTATGGTTTATTTTGCTTTTCTTGGGAAAGTTCGGCAAACTGGGACATAACGAATATAACAAAGAGCGGTGATAAAACGCGATGAGCAATCTTCGCACAGTGCAAGGGCCATTACGGGTTGAGGGGGCATCCAAACGGGATCCGCGCTCGCAATTTGCAGCGCTGTGTTTTCGCCGCAAGAAGAAAGGCGTCGAGATTTTGTTGATCTCCTCGCGTGACAGTGAGCGGTGGATTATCCCCAAAGGATGGCCCATGGATGGCAAAACCCCCGCCGAAGCCGCAGGGATAGAGGCATGGGAAGAGGCAGGTGTGCGCGGCACGACCCTAGACCTTTGTGTCGGGCTTTATTCCTATTCCAAAGAGATTGATGGCACCGATCCAGTGCCCTGTATCGTGTCCGTCTTTCCTGTCGAGGTGAAATCTTTGGCCGATAAATATCCCGAAGCGGGGGAGCGGCGGCGCAAATGGTTTTCCGCGAAAAAGGCCGCGTCAAAGGTGCGGGAGCCTGACCTTAAGGCGATCCTGAAAGGGTTTCTGCCACCGCCACCTGCCACGTGATTTTGACCCTTGCAGGGGGCAATGCGCAGGATGTAACACTTAGCGCCACTTGCAATCTGACGTTTTCGCCACAGTTAGGGACTCTATGATCCGATATGCGTTGAAATGTGCCGAAGGGCACGGGTTTGACAGTTGGTTCCAATCTGCTGCCGCCTTTGACGATCTGGCGGAGCGGGAATTGCTGTCTTGTGGTGTTTGCGGATCTTCTGATGTCACAAAGGCGATCATGGCGCCTCGTGTCGCCCCAAGCGATGGCGATGGCGATAGCCCTCAAATTGCACATAACCTGCCTGTGCCAAGCACCCCGCCCACAAGGGCGCTAAGCGCCCCCGATGGTAAACTTCAGGAAATGATCCAAGCGATGCGCAAACATGTCGAAGAAAATTCGACCTATGTTGGCAAGAATTTTGTCAAAGAAGCGCGCGCAATCCATGATGGCACCGCGCCTGAGCGCATGATCCACGGCGAAGCCGCCCCCGGTGAAGCCAAAGCATTGATTGAGGAGGGCGTGCAAATCGCGCCCTTGCCGTTTTTACCGAAGTCGAAGGCAAATTGACCCTGCTGTTTGGCCTTAATACGCAAGGCCAATAGGGGCAATGATGGTGTGGATTAGAAGATTTAGGGTTATACTAGGCGGGGTTATAAACGCCTAGCGCCCCCCTGAGACTTCCACAATTGTTCCAGTCACATAGCTTGCGTCGTCTGAGAGCAACCAACTGACGACCTCGGCTACCTCATCAGCCCGTCCGATACGCTGCATCGGTACATTTTTTTTCATTGTGACTAGCCGGTCTCCCACTCCTGCGGCTGCATGAATCTCCGTATCGATCAAGCCAGGGGCCACCGCATTCACTCTGATGCCAGCTGGCCCCAGTTCGCGGGCAAGGCCGACGGTCATAGTGTCAATCGCTCCTTTTGAGGCTGCGTAATGCACCCATTCGCCCGCGCCACCCAGTTTTGCCGCACGGCTGGACATTAAAACGACAGACCCACCTTGGGGCATCGCGGCAGTGGCGGCCTTGGCGATCGCAAAAACACCCAGAAGGTTGGTATCAATAACACGCCGCAGATCAGCCATGTCCAGATCACGCAATGGTAGGGCAGGTCCCGTGATGCCAGCATTTGCAAATAGCGCGATTGGGGCCCCAAAGCGCCTTATGCATTCGGTCACCACGGCCTCCGCCGCGGCGGGGTCAGCCGCATCAGATTGCAGTGCCACCACTTGCGCGTCCTGTGCATGAAGGTCTGCACAGAGCGTATCAGCAGCGGCGGCGTTGCTGTGATAGGTGAAGAGCACAGGATAGCCTGCAAGGGCCAAGCGGCGCACCGTTGCGGCCCCGATCCCGCGTGAGCCGCCCGTGACAATGACCGCGCCTTTTGGATCAGAATGCGACATCACCCGCCCCCTTCAAATCTAGCATCTCGCGCGCTTCGTCAGGCGTTGCCACTTCGAGGCTCAGTCCTTCAAGCAAGGCACGAGCTTTTCTAACTTGGTCGGCATTGCTTTGTGCTAATTGACCCGGCGCCGACCAAAGGCTGTCCTCAAGCCCGACACGGATATTCCCCCCTTGCGCAGCGGCTTGGGCCGCCACGGGCAATTGATTGCGCCCTGCACCCAAAACAGACCATACATAAGTATCCCCGAACAAGCGATCTGCAGTGCGCTTCATATGTGCGACATCTTCGGGGTGCGCGCCAATTCCTCCTAAGAGGCCAAAGACGGTTTGAACCAAGAAAGGGGACCTGACTAAGCCACGATCCACAAAATGCGCCAAATTGTAGAGATGGCTTGTGTCATAACATTCAAACTCAAACCGCGTGCCATTGGCATTGCCCGTGCGCAGGATGTGTTCGATATCGGCAAATGTGTTTTTAAAGACAAGGTCGCGGCTGGTTTCGAGATGCTCGCGCTCCCAGTCATGTTTGAACTCTTTGAAACGGTTAAGCATGGGATACAGTCCGAAATTCATGCTTCCCATATTGAGGGAGGCAACCTCGGGCTTGAGCTCTGCGGCAGGGCGCATTCGCTCCGCCACGGTCATATGGGGCGAACCGCCTGTGGTTAGGTTCAACACCGCTGAGGTTGCCTGTTTGAGTTGTGGCAGGAATTTGCGGAACATCTCAGGGTCCTGTGTAGGCCGTCCATTTTCAGGATCGCGCGCGTGCAGGTGCAAAATAGATGCGCCTGCCTCAAAGGCCTTGATCCCGTCATCAATGATCTCTTGTGGGGTGACAGGAAGGAAGGGTGACATAGATGGCGTGTGGATTGCGCCTGTAACCGCGCATGTGATGATCACCTTACGTGAAGATTTCGGCATTCTGGCGGCTCCTTATTCTAAAAGCTGTTAGCAAGCTTACCTGAGTATTTTAGTGTAAAGAACATGATCCAAGCAGGATTAAAGTGTTTCAACACCACCACAGACGCTTAGAGCTTGACCTGAAATGTTGGAGCCCCCGGGAGATGACAAAAATAGACACATTGATGCAATGTCCTGCGGGCTTACCATTCGACGCAACGATACTTTGGCAAGATATGTATTCCGCATTTCTTCAAAGCTCACGCCTGTTTGTTCGGCTCGGGCCGATATCACGCCATCCATGCGGGGTCCTTGAACTATTCCCGGTAAAATAGCATTGGCGCGCACCCCTTTTGGACCAAGCTCTGCAGCGAGGGATTTAGCCAATCCTACTACGCCCCATTTGGAGGCTGAATAAGGTGTCCTAAAAGCATAGGGAAGTCGACCAGCGGCTGACGACATTGCGATAAATAAGCCTTTTGATTTAATTAGTTCATTGCTTGAGTGGTGAGCTGCTAGATAGGCTCCTTTCAGGTTAACTTCGAGTGTTTCATCCCAATCTTCTGGTGAGACATCATCAATAGTTGCTGTGGGCCCTGCTATCCCCGAATTTGCAATTACTACATCAAGCCCCCCCAGGTTTAGCATCGCTTGTGTAAACAGCTGCTTGGTATCTTCGGGACTAGCTGAGTTTGCTAGGGTTCCCGTGATTGGGCCGCCTATTGCCTCATTGAGGGCATCTGAGTTGATGTCAGAGATATGGACACGAGCGCCGGCTTCTATGAACCCATCCGTGATGTGTTTGCCTATGCCGCTGGCTCCAGCAGTTATCAAAACGCGTAAGCCCTTTCGTGGAGTCAAAGACGCGAGTATCGACATTAGCAGCTACCTCTTTCAGATCTTGTTAAGATGCGACTGTGGGCAATTTCTGAGTTTTTGAAAAGAGTCATTTTTTTCATAACCTTGACAGTTCGGTTTCATCTGTCCCCTATGTCCATGACCTTTTATAAATGATGCTGGGGATTTTATGAAACAGCGCAGACTTGGTGCAAATGGGCCCATGGTTGGGGCAATTGGTTTGGGATGTATGAGTTTTGCGGGTGTATTTGGCGAAACGGATGAGGCAACAAGCCACGCGTGCCTTGATTGCGCTTATGAGATGGGCATCACATTTTTGGACACGGCTAATGTCTACGGAATGGGGAGATCGGAAACTGTTCTTGGCTCTTGGCTAAAAAAAGCCCGTCGTGATGTTGTGCTTGCTACAAAAGTTGGGATCCAACGTGATGCCAAAGAGCCGGTTAACAACCGCCCCGACCATATTCGAGCTGAAATAGAAGGATCGCTGAAGCGCCTCGGTGTAGATCATGTCGCACTATATTATCTGCATCGTCGCGATCCCGCAGTGCCCTTATCGGAGGCTGTCGGGGTAATGCAAGATTTGATCCGAGAGGGAAAGATCGGCGGTTACGGTCTATCTGAGGTAGCGCCTTCGACAGTTAGGGAAGCTCATGCAATTTTACCCCCGCTTGCAGTCCAAAGTGAGTATTCACTCTGGTCTCGATTGCCGGAATTGGGAGTAATCCAAAGTTGTGAAGAATTGGATATTACCTTTGTGCCGTTTTCGCCTCTGGCGCGCGGCGTCTTTGGCGAAAATTATCCCGATCCGACGCTGATGGCCGAGGGTGATTTGCGCCGTGATATTCCACGTTTTTCAACTGAGAATTATCCAAAAAACAAGGCTCTGATCGACCGCTTCAAAGAATTAGCAAGGGCCAAATCTGTACCTGTATCCGCCATGGCAATGGCGTGGGTGCTGCAGCGTGGCGCTGGGTTTGTTCCCATACCTGGAACACGGACTGCGGCGCATCTAATGGAATGGGTTCGCGCTGATGAGGTTGCCCTTTCCGATGCTGATATGGCGCGGATCGAAGCAGTGTTACCTGTGGGATTTGCCCGCGGGGATCGCTATTCTTACACTCACATGCGTACGATCGAGCGGTATTGCTAAGCCAACCAGGCAAGTGAGATCAGCGAGAGGGTTGATGTCCAGATAATGACTGGGGCGATAGTATCTGTGCGTACTCCGTGTAGCATTGCGAGTGTAAATGCCATTGCCCCGGACGGACCCGCTGCGCAAAGGACCACAAGCGTATTCCATTGGGCTGGACGTTCTCCAAGGCTCAAAGCTGCAAATACCAAGGCTGGGAACGCTAGAAGTTTTATCCCTGTAAGCATGATGACACTGGCGTTGGGTGTAAGTGGATGGCTTGATAGGATCACGCCAAGTGCGAATAACGTCAGCGGCGCAGCAGCTGCCCCAGCAAAGTCGAGACCTGTGAGTATTGGTTCCAGCGCTACTACGCCCATCAAGTTGGTGACGATCCCCAAAAAAATTGAAATCAACACAGGGTTGAGTGCTATGCGGCGCATAGATTGGTAAACATTTGCTTTTGAGTTGGCCATCAAATCCGTTGTTATTATGAAGAAAGCAAATGTAATAGTGGCATCCCATGCCACAATTGCAGTGATCGGAAGGGCTGCGGCTTCGCCATAAATTAGATATGAAATCGGCCACATGTATAGCAAAGTGTTTACGAAAATCATGGCCATTGAGAGCAGCCAGGCCTCAAGCTTTTCGCGACCTAAAACGATCCGGCAGATGAAAAAAGTAATGCTAAATATTATTATTTGGCAAATTGCATAAAGACCGATTGCGTCGAATTGAAAGTCATGCCAATCGAGCAAATTCGTCAGGGGAAACAGAAGTGCAGGCTGTAGTAGAAATGCTACACGGTTAAGCGTTTTCGCATCTGGAACACTGACTAAGTTACCCCTACCGAGTATGAAACCCAGTGCCATCATGGCAAAGACTGGCAGGATGTCATGTGTCAGAACATGCAGCATCGCGAGCATGGGGAGGGCTCTTTCTAAACTATGGGGTCTTAGGCGTAGATGCCTTTTTGTGCTTTTGCGCCTGCCATCATCGCTTTGGCGCGCGACTGCCTTATTTCGTCATAAAGATCAATTGCGCGAGACTCAAACAGAGTTTGGGGCGCGGTGTAATGGATAAACTTGCCCACCCGGTCGATGCCACGCGCAAGCATAGCAAAATCCTGATCGGCCATGTTTTGCGCTACTTTAGGCGTGAGATAGCGTACTACAACCGCGATGCGCCGATCATCCGAGACATTTGGACCAGAGCCATGAATGGTCAGCCCGTGATGTAACGACATTTGCCCCGGCATCAGCTCAATGGGGGTTTTGTCTGTCTCGGCCACATCGACCGCAATCTCTTGGCCACGCGACAGCAGGTTCTTCTCACTGAACGTATCGGTATGAGGTAGAATTTCCGATTTATGACTGCCTTTGACGAAATCCATACAGCCACTTGCCCGCGTTGCTGGAGAAAGGGCGATCCAAGCGGTGACCATCTCAGAGGTGGTGCCCATTCCCCAATAGGTCAAGTCTTGATGCATCGAGACATACTGATCGCTTTGTGCGTTTTTAATGAAAAACTCGGCACTATAGATCAAAATATCAGGTCCAAGAATGCCTTCGATCACGTCTAAGACCTGTGGCTTAGTCGCTATCTCATGGACAAAGGGCATTACCAGCTGCGCGTTGACGCGTTTGTAGGTGTTGAGGGGCAGGGGCAAATCACCGTCTAGCCAATCACGCTCGACCAATTCCAGTTGAGTGCGGTAGGCTTGCGCCTCATCGCGTGACAGAACATCTATTGGAAAGAGAAACCCATCCTCCCAGTAGCGCGCGATCATATCAGGGGCGAGATGGGTTCCGTTGCGTGCGACAGGTTCTTGCATCAGGTCATCCTCTTTTCCCGCAATCCAAGGGGCAGAGTTGCCTCGCTTGGGTCGTCATCTTCGAAATAGGCTTCATGCTCGGCCCGAATACGGATCAGTTGTTCATGAATGCGTGAGAGATGAGCGCGCATGATCTCTGCCGCGCCATCAGGATCACGATCAGCTAAGGCGCGGGTTAGCGCTATATGATCATCCCATGCCGTTTGCGATGAAAACGCCAAGGACAGCATTCTGACCCGATCCATATGGCCTTTGTTTTCGGCAATCAGGTCCCATGTAAATTCTAGCCCCGCCCGCAAACAGATTTCGCGGTGGAAGGCGTCATCGGCGGCATGAAACCGCAGCTTGTCGCCAGCGTCTTTGGCGGCGGCCTGTTCTGCGATCAGCCCCTCCAATGCTTGAATATCTGCGGGGGCAAGCCGTGTGGCCGCATGGCGCACGGCCTCAGCCTCAAGCGCGATGCGAATGAACTGGGCCTGCATCACCGCCCGGGTGGAGATCAACGACACCAATGTGGCGCGTTGCGGGCGGATCAGCAGGAAGCCCATTTTCGAAAGCCTGTAGAATGCATCGCGCACTGGTTGACGGGAGACTTCAAACCGTTTTGCGATCTCAGCTTCTGACAGCTTCTCACCGGGTTTCAGGTCAAGGTTGAGCACCTGTTTGTGCAATTCCCCATAGACCAAATCCGCGATCGCAGGGCGGGCGGTTCGGTCAAGCGATATGAGTGGCATGTCTTGGGTCATTTCAGGATCAATCCCTGTCTGATTGACCTAGGTTATATACTAGCATATCAGTTTGCAAGAAGATTAACCAAAAGGGGCCGCCTATGGGCTTTTTAAGTGAAGACCGCCTGTTTCCTACAGAGCCTACAGCGCGGTCGCTGGCCCGTGCGCTTTATGCGCAGGTCAAAGATGCGCCGATCATCTCACCCCATGGTCATACCGACCCCCAGTGGTTCGCGCAGAATGAACCCTTTGAAGACGTCGCCAAACTGTTCATCACGCCCGATCACTATGTGTTTCGGATGCTTCATTCCCAAGGTGTCGCGCTAGAGGATTTAGGCGTGCCGCGTGCCGATGGTGGTGCGGTGGAAACGGATCCGCGCAAAATCTGGCGGCTGTTTGCGCGGCACTATCGCCTTTTTGCAGCGACCCCTTCGCGGATGTGGATTGACCACGCGCTGCAAGATTTGTGTGGCCTAGATCAAAGACTATCGCCAGAGACGGCAGACGCGGCTTTTGATGCAATCAACGAGAAATTAGCAAGCCGCGCCTTTCGGCCCCGCGCCCTATTTGAGCGGTTCAACTTAGATGTTCTCGCGACCACGGAAAGCGCGCTTGACGATTTGGCCCATCACCGCACGATCCGCGACAGCGGATGGCAGGGTCGCGTTATCACCACCTATCGGCCTGACGCGGTTATTGATCCCGATTTTGATGGGTTCATAGGCAATGTCGAAGCCTTCTGTGCGCATGGTGGCGGTGCTGTAACATGGGAGAGCTACCTTGCCGCCCATCATGCGCGCCGTGCGTATTTTGCATCTTTGGGTGCAACCGCGACTGACCATGGCCACCCAACGGCCAACACCGCCAATCTCTCGCGGGCCAAGGCCGCGGCCCTGTTTGACGATGTCATGACAGGCAAAGCTGACCTCGCCACGCGCGAGTTGTTTCGCGCGCAAATGCTGACCGAGATGGCGCGCATGTCGGTTGCAGATGGTTTGGTGATGCAAATACACGCAGGATCACAGCGCAATCATTCCGATTGGGTCTTGGCGCGCTTTGGTCGGGATAAGGGTTACGACATCCCGCAACGCACCGATTACGTCACCGCGCTGCGCCCTTTGTTGCAGGAATTTGGCCGCGCGGACGGGTTCCATCTGATCCTATTCACCTTGGATGAAAGCAGCTACGCCCGCGAACTGGCACCTTTAGCGGGGGTATATCCTTGTCTCTTTCTGGGCCCGCCTTGGTGGTTCCATGACAGCTATGAAGGGATGATGCGCTTTCGCCGTTCGGTTACGGAAACCGCAGGGTTCTATAACCTTGCAGGGTTCAATGATGACACCCGTGCCTTTTGCTCGATCCCCGCGCGCCACGATGTCGCCCGGCGGGTCGATGCAGCCTATTTGGCGGAATTGATTGTCACAGGCCGCTTGGACGAAAGCGAAGCGGGTGATCTGATGCAGGACTTAACCACGGGGCTTGCGCGCCGTGCCTATAAACTTTGAAAGGACTGCCCCGATGATCGAGGTTGAAACCCGCCATGCCATTCACCCTGACCACGCAAAGGGTATGGATACGGCAATGTTGCGCGCGTCCTTTTTGGTCGAAGGTCTGTTTGAGAGCGGAAAGATCAAGCTGTGTTATTCGCATTATGACCGCTTCACCCTTGGCGGCGCCGTGCCAAATGGCGGCAGTCTGCGCCTTGATAAAATTGGACAGACGCGCACGGCCAGTTTCATGGAGCGCCGTGAAATGGGCATCGTCAATATTGGGGACACAGGCCAAGTCAGCGCGGATGGTCAGGTGTGGGAGATGGCGCAGGGCGATGTGCTTTATCTGGGGATGGCGGCGGGTGATGTGACCTTCTCAGGGGCGGGGCGGTTTTACATTACCTCCGCCCCCGCGCATCACCGCTATCCACATCGTCATCTCACACCGAAAGACAGCAACCGCGTGGCCTTGGGTGCGGCTGAGACGGCCAATGAGCGCGTGATTAACCAATTCATCCATCCTTTGGTGATGGAGAGCTGCCAATTGGTCATGGGCTACACCACTTTGGGTCAAGGATCGGTCTGGAACACGATGCCGCCACACACGCATGATCGGCGCATGGAAGCCTATCTTTATTGGGATATGGCACCAGAGGCGCGGGTGCTGCATCTGATGGGGGAACCGCACGAGACCCGCCATTTGGTTGTGGGAAATGAGGCGGCTGTGCTGTCGCCGCCGTGGTCAATTCATGCGGGCGCGGGGCATGGGCATTACAGATTCATCTGGGCCATGGCGGGCGATAATGTCGATTTCACGGATATGGATTTTGTTGATCTGGAGGATCTGCGATGAGCGCGTTTTCCCTCGCCGGCAGACGGGCCTTGGTGACGGGGGCGAATACGGGCATTGGTCAGGCCATTGCCCTTGCCTTGGCCGATCAAGGGGCATCTGTCACTTGTGCGGGGCGGCGCGACTGCGCTGAAACTTGCGCGGCGATTGCGGCGAAGGGCGGTATTGCCGATGAGATGATCCTTGATTTTGCGGATCCCATGGCCGCGCGCGAAATTTTTGCGGGCGCGGGCTATTCCATCTTGGTCAATAACGCGGGCATCATCCGCCGCGAGGACAGTCTCGATTATACGGCGGCGGATTGGGACGCGGTGATGGATGTAAATCTCAAGGCGTTGTTTTTTACCACGCAGGCCTTCGCCAAGGCGCATCTTGACCGCGCGCCGCGCGGCCCCGCAGCGGTGGTGAATATTGCCTCATTGTTGGCGTTTCAGGGTGGCATTCGCGTACCTGCTTATACCGCCTCAAAGCATGGGGTTGCGGGTTTAACCAAAATTTTGGCCAATGAATGGGCGGCAGACGGCATCAACGTTAACGCGATTGCGCCGGGTTATGTTGTGTCCAACAACACGGAAAACCTGCGCAAAGATGCCGATCGCAATACGGCAATTCTGGCGCGCATTCCCGCAGGTCGATGGGGCGAGCCGTCAGATATTGGTCATACGGCGGCCTTTCTCGCCTCGCCTGCGGCGGCTTATATTCATGGTGCGGTGATCAATGTAGATGGAGGATGGCTTGCCCGATAACCCTTTGACCCGCACGGCACCTGCCCCAAGCCCGGGCATTGTTCACTTGGGCCTTGGCGCGTTTTTTCGCGCGCATGGGGCAATTTACACGCAACAGGCCATGGCAAAGGCAGGCGGGGATTGGGGGATCATCGGGGTTTCTCTCAAATCGCCCACAACCCGTGATGCGCTGCAACCGCAAGGCGCTGTTTATCACGCTTTGGAACTTGCCCCAGATTGTGCGGAGCTTCTCCTTGTTACAAGCCTAAGCACGGTTTTGGTTGCCCCAGAAGACCCTTCTGCGGTTTTGGCCGCAATGGCAGACCCTTCGGTCAAAATTGTTTCGCTGACCGTCACGGAGAAAGGCTATTGCCACCATCCCGCAAGCGGCGCGTTGGATCGAGATCACCCTGATATCATCCATGATTTGACCCATGACAGCCCGCAAAGCAGCATTGGCTATCTCACTCGCGCGCTTGCCTTGCGCAAGGCGGCGGGCATCCCGCCCTTTACCATTTTGTGCTGTGATAACCTACCTCATAACGGGAAACTCTTGCGCGGGCTGGTTTTGGAATTTGCACAAATCCTTGACCCAGATCTTGCGCAATGGATCGCGGATCATGGGGCCTTTCCTTCAACCATGGTCGATCGGATCGTGCCCGCTACGACCGATGAGACACGGGCAGAAGTGGCGCGCCTGACGGGCTTTGCCGATGCCGCACCCGTGGTGCATGAACCTTATCGCCAATGGGTGATGGAGGATGATTTTGTCGGCGGTGTGCGCCCTGCATGGGATCAGGTCGGGGCAGAGTTGGTGCAAGATGTCGCCCCCTATGAGGATATGAAGCTTCGGATGCTCAACGCCTCCCATTCGGCCTTGTCCTATTTGGGTTATGTGGCGGGGCATCATACGATCACGGATGTTATGGCTGATCCCGTGTTTGACGCTTATGCGCAACGTCTTTGGGCGCGCGAGGTCATTCCGCATTTGACCCCGCCTGAGGGTGTATCGCTCGAAAATTATGCCGCAGCCTTGCGTGCGCGGTTCAACAACCCTGCGATCCAGCACCGCACATGGCAGATCGCGATGGATGGCAGCCAGAAATTACCGCAACGCCTGCTTGGGACATTGCGCGCGGCGCGCAAAAAGGGGGCTGAGGATCGGGGTCTGATCCTCGCTGTTGCAGGGTGGATGCGCTACACCGCTGGCTTTGACGAGGCGGGGGAGGCGATTGAGTTGCGCGATCCTATGGCCGATGTCCTGCGCGCCGCTCATTCAGGCGTGGATGAGGCCGAGGCGGTTACACGAATTTTGGGCCTTGAGGCGATCTTCGACCCAAGCCTTGCCGCTGATATTCATGTGCCCGTGACGGATGCCTATCTAGCCCTGTCCCGTGAGGGGGTGCGCAAAACGCTAGAGACTTATCTTACGACTTAACGCGAAAGCCGTGCTTTGGCGGCGGCAACAATGGCCTCGGTTGTGATGCCGAAATGGGCGAAGAGTTCGGGCGCTTTTGCAGAGGCGCCAAAGCCCGTCATGCCGATAAACGGATCTTCTGGGGCAAGGATTTGATCCCATCCGAACCGCACAGCGGCCTCAATACCGATTTTGGGCCCCGTGCCCAAGATTGCGGCGCGCTGCGCGGGGCTTTGGGTTTCGAAAATTTCCCAACAGGGCAACGAGACAACCGTGGCGCGGATGTCTGCCCGTTGCAACTGCGCGGCTGCGTCAAGCGCAAGTGCAACTTCACTGCCTGTTGCAATCAGCGTGATATCGCGAGGGTCTTCGCCTGCCAGGATATAGCCCCCATTGGCACAACCCGATATTTGGGGCAGCTGCACCAAGTCCTGACGGCTGAGCGCCAAAAGGGTGGGGCCTGATTTTCGGCGCAGGGCTTGATCCCACCCCATGACTGTTTCGCGCGCATCGGCGGGGCGCATCACCCAGAAATTTGGCATAGCGCGAAAACTGGCGAGGATTTCAACGGGCTGATGGGTTGGCCCATTCGACCCGACCCCGATGGAGTCATGGCTAAAGACAAAAAGCACGGGCAGCCCCATCAAGGCGGCCATCCGCATCGCAGGGCGCTCGTAATCTGCGAAGGCCAGATAGGTCACATTGACCGCAATCAGCCCGCCATGGGCGGCGATCCCACAGGCCATTGCCCCCATTAAATGCTCGCGCACCCCGCAATGCACATAGCTGCCTTGGCGGTTATCAGGGCCGAATGCCGTGCGACCGCGCTTGTGATTGGTGGGGGCCTCCAAATCTGCGCAGAGAATGCACAGCTCGGGCAAAGCGGCCTCTAATCTTTCGCAAACATCACCCGATGAGGCGATTGTCGCGCGGGCTGCGTCCGTTGCTGTTAAACGCGCCTCAATATCGGCCATAATTTGCGGCCAGTTTTGGGGTAATATGCCCTCCATTCGGCGGGTGAATTCTGCGGCCTTTGGGTCGAACTCTAGACGCGCGGCCCAATCCCGCGCAGCATCTCTTCCGCGCGACATTGCGGCTGTCCAATCGGCATAAATGTCTTGCGGGATCACAAAGGCCTCGTGCGTCCAGTTGCGCGCAGCGCGCGCCTCAGCCGCGTCTTTTGGAGAGAGTGGCGCGCTATGTCCGCCGCGTTGCCCCTGAAGGCGGGGGATGCCGCGCGCGATTGTGGTGCGGCAGGCAATCAAAGACGGGCGGGGGTCAGACTTTGCAGATAGAATGGCGGCATCAATCGCGGCGATATCATGGCCATCCACCTCGACCACATGCCACCCCGCCGCGGTGAAACGGGCGGGAATGTCCTCGCTGATCGACAAAGCAGTGTCGCCGTCATCGGTGATATGGTTGTCATCCCAGAGAAATGTCAGACGCCCCAAGCGCAAGTGACCCGCCAGTGAAATCGCCTCTTGGCCAATGCCCTCCTGCAAGCAGCCATCACCCACAAAGGCCCATGTGCGATGATCGCAGAGATCAGCGCCAAATTCTGCGCGCATTCGTTCTTCGGCCACGGCCATGCCAACCGCACAGGCGATGCCCTGGCCAAGCAGCCCCGTGGTGATCTCAATCCCTGCATCTTGCTCAATCTCGGGATGGCCTGCGCAGACCGAGTGCAATTTTCGAAAAGATTTCACCGCCGCAAGATCAACCTTCTCATAGCCTGAGAGGTGCAACAGCGCATAAAGCAACATAGATCCATGACCATTGGATAGAACCACGCGATCGCGATCGGGCCAGAGCGGGTTTTTGGGGTCAACCTTGAGGTGATTGGCGTAAAGCGTTGCGGCAATCTCGGCCATACCAAGCGGGACGCCTTGATGACCCTCACCCGCTGCCACAATCGTATCAAGTGCCAAAAAGCGGATTGAATCCGCCATGGATTGGATGTTCATGCTGCCCTCCCTAGCCATTGGCCATTTCGCGCAAGGCACGGCGCATCTCAAATATATCGAGATCGTCTTTGATTTCGACATCGTCTAGGGTCACGATCTGGTCGCGGGCGATGTCGCGCTTGAGTTTGATGTGATGTGCAAGCCCGATTGGCAAGGCATTGACCTTGGCCGCGCGCGTTGCGGGGATTGCCTTGGCCCACACTTTGAACCCGCCTTCGCCGTCCAAATAGTCGCCTGCTTTGAAATCCCCTTTGGCGGTTGCGACTGCATCGGCGCGATAAAGCGTTGAACTGCCTGTGGCCTCGCCCCGCAAAACAGCGTTCAACACGGAAACCGATGTTTCAAGGCCGATCAAATGGAACGGCCGCCACATTGACCCATACCACCCGCTGTCATCGGTCAAGAGCCCATATTGCTGGAAGCAAGCGCGCGTATATTCATCAGGCGCCCGAAAGGTGACGAACATTCCGTATTGGATATTGTTCATTACCACCCGCCCATCGGGCTCGCGACTTGCTGCGATATCGACCAAACCTGCGCGGGCCAATTGCCCGCCTTCGGATTGGGGTTTGAATACGCGTGCCAGATCATGCAGGCCCGCAGGGTGGAAGGCCAAGCCATCCTCTGGACAGTCAAGCCCTGTGGCATTGGCGACCGCGGCCATTTCAATCGCGGCCTTCGTGCCATCGGTGAAACTGTTATACATTTTTGGATTGAAATCACCTGCAGCGACTTCTTCATCGCTCCACCCGAAAAAGCCCCAGACCGTGTCGGGGGTCGAATAGCGGTAATGCGGGCAGAAATTCATGCCCTTTCCTGCGGCGACCAATTCAAAGCCGCTCGCCTGCACCCAATCGACAAGTTCGCAAATGGCGGCAGGCTGATCGCCATAGGCCATGGAATAGACCACACCTTTTTCACGGGCGCGCGCGGCCAGATAGGCCCCGCATAGAACATCAGCCTCAACATTAACCATGATCACATGTTTGCCCGCCTCAATGGCGGCAAGCGCATGGCGGATGCCTGCAATCGGATGCCCTGTGGCCTCAATCACGCAGTCGATGCCATCAAATTCCATCAACGCCTCCGCGTCATCGGTAATGCAGGTTTTGCCCGTCTTATACGCGTCAGAGAGGGTCGGGGCGTCATAGGCCTCGGCAGCCCAATGAACGCGCGCGAAGGAGGATTTGGCCTTGCTGATATCAAGATCCGCAACAGCCACAATGTGATAGCCCTTGATGTGCTTTGCCTGCGCGAGGATCATTGAGCCAAATTTTCCCGCCCCAATCAAACCAACACGCACAGGCCCCTTGGCGGCGTTATATTCGGCAAGCAGTCGTGACAGGTTCATGATGTTTTTCCCCTATTGGTTGCGGCACAAGCCCTATCCTTGATAACGGGACGGCTGCGACAATAACCATCATTTTTTTGAGCATTATCTTAAAGCAGGGCTTAAAGATAATTCATTTATCTGGTCTTGTTTTTCGTCCTGTCGCTGCCGCATCTTCGGCGCGGATATCATGGGGAAACCGCAGAGCATGCAGGGAGGGGTGTTGTGAGCCAGAGCGGAGCAAATATGTCGCTTGCACAACGGGCTTGGGCAATTCGGCGCAACGCGCTATTGATGGGCGAGGTGCAGGGGCAAGGCTATATTGGTCAGGCGCTTGGTGTCGCTGATATTTTGGCCGTGTCCTATTTTCATGTGATGCGCCTGCGCGCCGATGATCCAGAATGGGAAGGGCGCGATAGGTTTTATCTCTCTATCGGTCACTATGCGATCGCACTCTATGCAGCACTGATTGAAGCGGGGATTTTGCCCGAGGATGAAATCGCCACCTATGGCATGGATGATAGCCGCCTGCCGATGTCGGGCATGGCCGCCTATACGCCTGGGATGGAGATCACAGGCGGATCGCTTGGTCATGGGTTGGGCATTGCGGTGGGCGCAGCCTTGGGTCTGAAACGTAAGAACAACCCTGCCTTTGTCTATAATCTGTTGTCAGATGGCGAACTTGGCGAAGGCTCGACTTGGGAGGCCGTGATGTCTGCCACCCAATGGAAATTGGACAACCTGATTGCGATCGTTGATTTCAACAATCAACAGGCCGATGGGCCAAGTCGTGCGGCCTTGGCCCAAGGGGCCGAAGCGCCGAAATGGGAGGCCTTTGGCTGGTTCGCACAAGAGGTGGATGGCAATGATTTAGCAGCGGTGGTTGCGGCCTTTGATGCGGCCAAAACGCATCCCAATCCATGCCCTCGTGTTATTATTTGCAATACCAAAATGTGTCATGGGATCAGCTTTCTTGAGACCCGTGAGAAAACGCATTTTATCCGTGTCGAAGCCGATGAATGGGCCAAGGCCTTGGCTGAGCATGAGGAGAAAAAGCCGCTATGAGCATCCCTCCCCATTCCCGCAGAAAGTCGAAATATACCCCCCGCAGCCGCGCAAGTGGCGCAGATGCAGTGCGCACATCCGCTATGATCGCCTCTCTTGATGCCGAAGGCCGCGAGACGATTGCGGCGCCATTTGGTCATGCATTGGTGGACTTGGCCAAGACCCGTGCGGATATCGTGGGGTTGTCTGCCGATTTGTCGAAATACACCGATCTGCATATTTTTGCGCAGGCCTATCCTGAGCGGTTTTATCAGATGGGTATGGCCGAAGGGCTTTTGATGTCGGCCGCAGCAGGGCTTGCGCGCGAAGGGTTTACGCCCTTTGCAACCACCTACGCGGTTTTTGCCGCGCGGCGCGCCTATGACTTTATCGCTATGGCGATTGCAGAGGAAAACCTGCCCGTCAAAATCGTCTGCGCGCTGCCGGGTTTGACCACAGGCTATGGCCCAAGCCATCAAGCGACCGAAGACATGGCGATCATGCGGGCGATGCCCAATATGGTGGTGATTGACCCTTGCGATGCGGTGGATGTTGCACAGGCCACGCGCGCCATCACAGACTATAACGGCCCTGCATATATGCGGCTTTTGCGCGGACAAGTGGCCAATGTGTTGGGCGCGTATGATTATAGTTTTGAGCTTGGTCGCGCGAAGTTGCTGCGCGAGGGTGCGGATGTTTTGATCATTTCTTCAGGGATCATGACCATGCGCGCTTTGGATGCGGCGCAGGTTCTGGCGCAAGATGGCATTGGCGTTGCGGTGTTGCACAGCCCAACCATCAAACCCTTGGATCAAGACACAATTCTTGCCGAGGCACAAAAAAACGGGCGCCTTGTGGTGGTTGCAGAAAATCATTCCATCACAGGCGGGCTTGGTGATGCGGTCGCCAAGACGCTGATGACGCATGATGTCTTCGTGCCATTGCGCCAAATTGGCTTGCCAGATGAATTTTTGGACGCAGGCGCATTGCCAAGCCTGCATGACCAATACGGGATCACAGTTGAACGGATTGCAGAGCAACTGCGCCGTTGGGTCGACCAATAACCACGCGCCGCGCGGCGCGGTCAAAGGAGAAGCGAGAATGGGTTTACTGGACGGACAGATTGCCATCATCACAGGGGCTGCAAGCCCGCGCGGATTGGGCAAGGCCACGGCAAAGCTTTTCGTGGAGCATGGCGCAAAAGTGGCAATCTTGGATTTGGACGAGGGCCAAGCCGAAGAAGCCGCCGCTGATTTGGGTGCGGGCCATATCGGGCTTGCCTGCGATGTGACGCGCAAAGAGGATTGCGACCGTGCGGTCGCTGTGATCCTCGAGGCCTATGGCCAGATTGATATTTTGGTCAATAATGCGGGCATTACACAGCCATTGAAGATCATGGAAATTCGCCATGAAAATTATGATGCCGTGTTAGATGTGAACCTGCTTGGCACGCTCAATATGAGTCAGGCTGTAATCCCGCATATGCGCGAGCGCCAAAGCGGCAAGCTTGTGAATATGTCATCGGTATCGGCGCAGCGGGGCGGCGGTATTTTTGGCGGGCCGCATTATTCGGCGGCTAAGGCGGGTGTTTTGGGCCTGACCAAGGCAATGGCACGGGAATTGGCGCCTGATGGCATCCGTGCCAATGCGATTTGCCCAGGATTTATCGCCACCGATATCACGGCGGGCAAGCTGACCCCTGAGATGAAGGTGCAGATCCTTGCGGGCATCCCGATGGGGCGCGCGGGCGAAGCCTCGGACGTGGCAGGTTGCGCGTTGTTCTTGGCATCTGATCTTTCGGCCTATGTCACGGGCTCTGAGGTCGATGTGAACGGCGGATCGTTGATCCACTAAACCTAATGCTGCTCTGCCGCCCGCTCGAGGTCGAACTCTATACGGGTTTGACGCAATCCGTGGCGGGCGCAGGCAGCGGTGATTTCAGTTTCGAAATCCTTGGTCTGCGATTTTAACCACGCAAGAAATTCTTGCACAGCGCGCCGCTTGATATAGCGACTCGGGCAGATCGCCCAATAGGATGGAAAGCGCAAAACGGGAATTTGCGGCAGAACTGGCACAAGCCGCCCCTCGGCGATTTCAGGCATAGCTAAGGACATGCTGTCGAGCACCACGCCCACCCCATCAACGGCCAGTTGCAGCGCCATAGAGGAGCGATCCATCAAAATCGGCATATGCCGTTCGGGCAGGGTGATGGCATTGTGGTTCAGCCAATAGTCCCACTGGCACAAGGCCCGTGGCGTGCCAATGAGACGTGCCGCGGCAAGGGTGGCGGCGGCATCGCCGCTTTGTGGGAGCTCTTCTAGGTAGTCGGGGCTGCACAGGGGAACCACGCAATCGTCAAACACCGCTTCGCTGTGATAGCCCGGCCAATTCCCCGTGCCATAGCGTAGATCCAGTTCCATCATCTCGCGGTCAAAATCGGTGGGGTCGGGGGCCGCATCAATGTGAAGATCCCAATCAGGATGGCGCGCGATGAAATCAGACAGGCGGGGCCCCAACCACCGCACCCCAAAACTGGGGGTTACGCGCATATTCAGCTGATAAGTTTCGCGCCCGCGTTTGAAATGACGGCTTGTGTCGCGCAGCATGCGAAGCGCCACGGAGGCCGATTGAAACAGTTGCTCGCCTTCCAGCGTCAGGCTCAACATACGCCCCTGACGACGGAACAGCTTTACGCCCAGATTTTGTTCAAGAAGTTTGATTTGTTGGCTGACCGCTGAGGGCGATACTGACATCTCTTCGGCGGCGCGGCTGATCGTGCCCCGCCGTGCCACGGTTTCGAAATACAGAAAACCGTTAAGGTTGGGCGTGCGCGACATGGGGACAACCTTTGGCCGAACATAAAAAACCAAGGCGGGCGAACCCCGCCTTGGGAAACTTAGATGGCCTTAGCTTGCAGCTTCGGCTGTTTGTTTTTGTGCGCCGAGACCCTTCACTTCGATCTCCATCATATCACCTGGCTTGAGGAACCGTTGCGGTTTCATCCCCATACCTACGCCCGAAGGTGTGCCTGTCGCGATGATATCGCCCGGAACCAGTTTCATGAATTGGCTCATGTAGGAGATGATTTTCGCGACACCAAAAATCATATCATCGGTGTTCGAATCCTGCACAACTTCGCCATTCAGCGACAAGGTTAGCCCCAGTTTTTGCGGATCGCCAACCTCATCTGCGGTGACCAGATAGGGGCCTGTAGGGCCAAAGGTTGGAGCAGATTTGCCTTTGATCCACTGACCACCTTTTTCGATTTGGAACTCGCGCTCTGAGACATCGTTAATGGTGCAATAGCCCGCCACGTAAGAGAGCGCATCTGCCTCGCTGACATAAAGCGCCTCGCGGCCGATCACCACTCCAAGCTCGACCTCCCAATCGGCTTTGACCGAATTGCGCGGAATGACCACGGGGTCAAACGGGCCAGACAAGGATGAGGTCGCTTTGGAGAAAATGATGGGCTCCTTTGGGGGCTCTGCGCCTGTCTCGGCGGCGTGTTTGGCGTAGTTTAAGCCAATGCAATAGAAATTAGGCACAGAGGCAAGGCAGGCCCCAATCCGACCAGGATTGGCAACAACGGGTAGAGTTGAGATGTCGATTTTGCGGATTGCGTCCAAAGCCTCAAGTGACACGGCTGCGCCTGCGAAATCGGCGACATGGCTTGACAGGTCGCGCACTTGGCCTTCTGCATCTAGAATAGCTGGCTTTTCCTGACCCTGGGGGCCGTAGCGCAGTAATTTCATCTATTATTCTCCTACTCTTGATTTGATCTTGCTATGTACCCTTCCGGGCATTTTGGTTTGTAATCTGTTGACGAATATCTTCGGCTAATTGCGACAGATGCGCTCCCACTGCGCTGCAAGCGGCCCGTTTGTCTCTCATTTTTAACCCTTCTAGGATAGAGTTATGTTGACTGACGACACGATCTCGGTTGCGACGTTCCCGCGCGGCTAAATAGCGTGCGTGCCATAGCCGTTGCTGAAAGGCTTGATGTGTCTTTGCTAGTGCCGAGTTGTGCGACGCTTTGGCGATAGCTGTATGAAACGACATGTCAATCTCAAACATGTCGAGGGGGTCGAACTGGTAGAAATTCGCATCCATATTTTCAACAATTTGCTGCATGTCCTCGAGATCTTTCTCGGTCGCGTTTTCGCACGCTAGTTCAACGGAAAGATTTTCCAAAGCAATAAGGACTGCAGCCTGCTCTGTTGCGGATGTTATATTCAGCTCTGCAACTACTGGACTCCTGCTTGGCCGAAGCTCAATGAGCCCTTCCTTGGATAGCATACGGATCGCCTCGCGCATCGGCGTACGACTCACACCCATCACGATGGCGGTGTCTCGTTCTTTGATTGGATCGCCAGGTTTGATGTCACCTCTAAGGATGCATCTTCTGAGCTTTAGAGCCGTTTGGTCGGCCAAATTTTGCGATGAAAACTCTGACATAGAAATTTCACAATCGACAACAAACCAATAATCAACGTTTGAAATAATTGAGATGAAAAATTTTGGTATACCAAAAGTTGTTGATTGTCGATAGCGCTTTGGCTACCGTCGATTCTAGATGGTGCGCCATCGAATTTTAAAAGCTGCAGTACAGCAGCAAAATACTCAGCGGCTAAAGCCGCAAAGGGAGGAACGATGAAAATTAAATCGCTTTTAGTAACAGCTGCAGCGGGTGCTATGGTCGCCGGCGCAGCGGCAGCGGACCCGGTCAATCTCCGGATCCAAACTCACCACGCTGCTGAAACGCCGCTTGGTCGTCATATTACACAGTGGGCTGACGACGTTAACGTAATGTCGGGTGGAGACATTACTGTAGAGATGTTCTTCTCCTCATCTGTTGTGGGTTCTGTTGAAACTTGGGACGCTGCGGTTAACGGCATTCTGGATTGCGACGCAACCGGCGCCGCTTACCAAACTGGTAAAAACCCTGCCTTCCAATTCTTGGGCGATATCATGGGTGGTTATGACACTCCATGGCAGCAGTATTCGTGGCTTTACCAAGGCGGTGGATACGACGATGCCCAGGAGCTGTACAATGCATACAACATGCAGCTCATCGGCTGGTCGCTGTTTGGCCAAGAGTCGATGTCTTCTTCCCGTCCAATCGCTGGACCAGCAGATCTTGTAGGTTGGAAGTTCCGCTCGCCTCCTGGAATGGAGACCGAGATTTTTGAGAAGCTCGGCGCATCGCCTATCGTGATGGACTTTACCGACATCTTTACCGCTCTTGAGACGGGTGTGATCGACGGCGCCGACGCTTCTGCGCTTGCTAACAACGTAGCAATGGGTCTTTACGACATCGTAGGGCATGCGTCATTCCCTGGCTTCCACTCAATGCCATCTGACCACCTAGCCTGTAACAAGGACGTTTGGGATGGTTTGACTGAGCAGCAGCAGCGCATCATGGAAGTTGCATGGCAGAAGCTTTCTCTGCAGCTGACCCTTTACATGGACGTTGCAAACGCCGAAGCGGCGGCTCAGTTGACAGCCGATGGTATCGTGCTTCACGACTGGTCGGCAGAAGATCGTGCGATGTTCCGCTCGATGGCTCAAGAAGCTTGGGCTGACTGGGCAACACGTTCGCCTGAGGCAGCTGCGCTGGTAGACAGCCATGTTGAGTACATGACCGTTCTGGGCCTGATCAACTAATGCTCAATGGCCGCAATTAGCGGTTAGCTCGGGGCTGGCGAACTACCAGGTTCGCCAGCCCCTTCCAGCAGGGTTAAACCAACACGTGATTGGGGCAAATTATGCAGACTAATAGTCTTTGGTTGGGGAAGATGCGCCAACCAGTAAAAATGCTAGCGATTGCATCTGGCTGTATTACGGGCGTCATCTACTTGTATCTCTTGTCCACCCATTTGTGGGCAGAGGAAGGTATGGGCCTGTATGAGATGATCCGGCCTGAAGGGCGGCCAATTGTACCGGTTACTTGGGTATCAGTTGCCTTTACTTTAATCATGACCTCGCTTTATTTTTCTGACACCAAAGGTGCGATTGAGCCCGTGCCCGACGGCTTTTTTGACAAACTAACTTTGGTGACGTCCAGGCTTACCATGATCGCGATTGCTGTAATTGTGATGGTAATGTTCTACGAGGTGGTTGCGCGGTATGTATTTTCAGCGCCAACTTTGTGGGCCAACGAGATGTCGCTTTGGATTGCTGCTTTCGTGTTCTTGTTCGCTGGTCAGTACGCCATGCAGCAGCGAAGCCATATTCGGATCTACGTTATCTACGATATGATGCCACGCTGGGCGCAAAAAACTGCTGACGTTATTTCTGTTGTTTTAATCGTTTTCTTTGCCTTTGCGCTTGTCTGGGGGGGCTACAACGATGCGGCAGCACGTTGGGCCCGTATGGAGGTTTTCGGAACGTTTTGGGATCCACCCATCCCAGGCACATTGAAGGCTTCACTTCTGGCCATCATCAGCTTGGTCGCTGTCCAAGCTGTGTCCAACCTCTTCTCAGATTGGAACAAGGCTCCTGAGCACCTTGCCCACGATGACATTGATGAAACGGAAATCGAAAATATTCGTAAGACTTTGGAGCAGTAAACATGGAATTTTTGGAATTATTTTCGTGGATCAAGACTAATGACATCGGCACAATTAGTCTTGTTCTGCTCCTTTCAATGTTTGCTTTGTTGGCGATTGGTATGCCGCTTGGGTTTGCATCGGCTGCGTTGGCAGTTCTTGTTCTGGGTATGAAGTTTGGTCCGGAATTCATCTTCAGAGATTTTGGCTCTGGCCCATTGGCCGTTCTCAGTCAGGCAATTTATCGCCAGATGACAAACTACGTTCTGATTTCGGTTCCTCTCTTTATCTTCATGGCGGCACTACTAGAGCGCTGTGGTATCGCCCGAGACATGTACAGTTCTCTGAACGTTTGGTTGAGCCGAACTCGGGGTGGTATTGCAGTAGTTACCGCGATTATGGCGGTCATTATGGCTGCCATGTCCGGCATTATTGGTGGTGAGGTTGTACTTCTGGGCCTCATCGCTTTGCCTCAAATGCTGCGTCTTGGATATAATCAAAATCTGGCAATCGGAACCATCTGTGCGTCTGGCTCGTTGGGTACAATGATCCCGCCATCTATCGTTTTGATCTTCTATGGCTTGGTGACTGAAACTTCGATCAAGGCTTTGTTCACAGCATCCTTCCTACCTGGCTTCATGTTGGCGACGTTTTTCATTCTTTATATCTTGATCCGCACCAACCTAAACCCGTCACTTGCTCCTCTACCGGAGCCTGATCCTTCGATGCCTAGTGGGTCCGAAAAGGGTATGTTGTTCCTTGGCTTTATCGCTAAGTTCGCCATGTGGGTGACGGGTGTCCTGTTCATCCGAGCGGTGTTTTTCACGCTCACTGGTGATAATAAAATCGTAGAAGGTATTGATCCAATTCCGTTGGGGATGGTTGCTGATATTCCCTACATTGTTGGAGCCTTTGCTCTGGCTACAGCGACCGTCTTTTTGTTGGTTGGAAAAGAACGCACCGAACGTGGTTGGGAGATGGGCAAAGGCTTGATTGCCCCTACGATCGTGATTGGTGTTGTTCTGGGTTCCATCTATATGGGTATTACTGGGATCACAGAGGCTGCTGGGATGGGCGTGATAGCAGTGTTTGTGCTTGGGTTAGTCCGTCGCGAAATGACCTTCGAGATTGTCTGGGACAGCCTTATGAGGACTTTGAAGTCTACCGGTACAATTATTTGGGTCACTATCGGTGCCGCAGCTTTGGCAGCATCATACACGCTAGCTGGGGGACCAACTTACGTGGCTAACTTGATCGTTGCCTCGGAGTTGCCGACAATGGGCGTTATCTTGATGATGATGCTCATCTTCCTCATCATGGGCATGTTTATGGACTGGATTGGCATTGTGCTTTTGGTCATGCCAGTGTTTTTGCCCATTGTGACAAGGCTTCCGATTGAGGAGATAGGACTAATAGGCCAGCTCGAGCCTCGCTATGTCGCAATTTGGTTTGGTGTGGTGTTCTGTATGAACATGCAGGTAAGCTTCCTGTCGCCACCATTCGGACCAGCGGCGTTTTACCTAAAATCGGTTGCGCCGCCGCATATCACATTGACGGCCATTTTTAGAGGTTTCCTGCCCTTTATTCTTCTGCAGCTTTGCGCTTTGGGTGTATTGCTTATTTGGCCTAACATGGTGACGTTATTCCTTTAGGATAGGTCAATAACTGATCAAAATTGGAGCGCGCGTAATTGTGAAATAAATTGCGCGCGTTCTTTTATGGACGTTAAGTTTAGTGGTGTGTGCATATGAAGACAGTAAGACTTTCCCAATCTGATAATGTTGTTACTGCCCTAGAAACTCTTAAAATTGGCGATGAAGGTGCGGTGCAGGAAATTCCTCGAGGTCACAAGGTTGCTTCAGAGGATATTCCGGCGGGTTCAGCAATTATCAAATATTCGCAAACCATTGGTTACGCTGGTTGCAACATACCGAAGGGTTCGCATGTCCACACGCACAACTTGGAATTCCGTAACGTAGATACCGAGTATGAATATTCGACTAATCTGCGTCCTGTCCTTGCTGCAGATCAGACAGATTATTTTATGGGGTATCGACGTGCCACGGGTCGCGTTGGTACCCGTAATTATATTGCAGTGTTAACCAGCGTTAACTGCTCTGCAACTGCGGCTCGCTTAATCGCCGAACATTTTACCTCTGAACGTCTCGCAGCGTATCCGAATGTAGACGGGGTGGTTGCATTCGTCCATGGAACTGGCTGTGCAATGGGTGGAGACGGCACTGGCTTTGAGCTGCTGCAGCGAACTCTTTGGGGATATGCACGAAACCCAAATGTTGGTGGAGTTCTTATGGCCGGTTTAGGCTGTGAGATGATGCAAATTGATTGGCTGATCGAAGCCTATGGTTTGAAGCCTGGCCCATTGTTTCAGACAATGAATATTCAAGATATCGGTGGACTTCGCCGGACAGTCGAATGGGGTATCGAAAAAATTAACGCCATGCTGCCTTTGGTAAATGAAGCCCAGCGTGAGAAATGTCCCGCATCTGAGTTAATGGTTGCCCTTCAATGCGGCGGATCAGATGCATGGTCTGGAATTACCGCTAACCCAGCAGTTGGATATGCATGTGATCTATTAGTTGCGCAGGGAGGCACGGGAGTTTTGGCCGAAACTCCTGAAATTTATGGGGCCGAACACCTTTTGACGGCCCGTGCGGTAGATCGCAAAGTTGGCGATAAGCTGATTGAATTAATTAAATGGTGGGAAACTTATACATCGCGCAATGGGGGGTCGATGGATAACAATCCTTCTCCCGGAAATAAGAAGGGCGGTTTGACCACAATTTTGGAAAAATCCTTGGGCGCAGCGGCCAAGGGCGGGACCACTCCGCTTACCGGTGTTTATAAATACGCTGAGCCGGTCACAGCCAAGGGGTTCACTTTCATGGATAGCCCCGGATATGACCCGGCAAGTGTTACGGGACAAATTGCAAGTGGTTGTAACCTAGTTGTCTTCACGACAGGGCGCGGTTCGGCTTTTGGCTCTAAGCCTTCACCGACTTTAAAGGTAGCAACAAACACTGAGATGTATAACCGACTTATTGAAGACATGGATGTGAATGCCGGTCGTATTCTCACCGATGGCGCATCTGTCGAGCAAGTAGGACGTGAAATCTATGATGCTTGGTTACGTATGGCGTCTGGTGAGAAATCAAAATCTGAGACGCAGGGGTTGGGTGATTTTGAATTTGTACCATGGCAAGTTGGCGCGGTGATGTAAGGTAGGATTATGAAAAAACCTCTCCCAATTTGTGTTATCGGAGCAGGATTAATTGGAGCGCGCCATGTAGAAGTGGCGCAAAAGTCTGATTTTGTTGATCTTGTTGCTGTTGTAGAGGCGGATGAAGCCCGGCGGATTAAACTTACAGAAAGCGGCCTGTCTGCTGTGGCTACCTTGGATGACTTGCCCAAAAATGTTAGGGCTGCTGTCATTGCGACACCGACTCCAGCTCACTACGAGAACTCTATGTCGGCTTTGGATAAAGGGCTCGGAGTGCTTCTTGAAAAGCCCGTGGCGGCAACACTCGGTGAGGCTCTTGCAGTTGTTGATGCTTTCGAAAAAGCTGGCATCCCGCTGGTTGTTGGGCATCATCGGCGCTGCCATCCTTTCACGGTTTCGGCGCGTGAAGAGCTTTCAAGTCTCGGTGATTTGGTTGGTGTTCAAGGTTTTTGGTCGCTACGCAAAAATGACAGCTATTTCGACCCACTTTGGCGCCGTAAGCCAGGTGCGGGTCCTCTTATGATAAATTTGATCCACGAAATCGATTTACTAAACTTTTTAATTGGTGAAATCAGTGAGGTAACAGCACTGACTTCATCTGCTCGCCGCAAGTTAGAAATCGAAGACACCGCTTCATTGGCGTTGAGATTTGAAAATGGAGCTTTAGGATCTTTTTTAATCTCTGATGCTGGGGCTTCGCCTTGGAGTTTTGAGGCGGGAACGTTCGAAAATCCAAATATTGCAGGGACAGGTCAGGACTATATTAAGATCTCTGGTACAAGAGCTTCGATGGAGTTTCCGTCACGAAAGATTTGGAGGGCCAATTACTCCGGTGAAGTTGAATGGGGACGGGGTCTGTCTCAATTTGAAGCGCCTGCTTATAATTCTATTGATCCGATCCTTGCTCAGATGGAGCGGTTCGCTGCGGTTATAGATGGTGCACATGATGATGTCCTGTGCACTGGATCCCAAGGTATTCTGGCGATGGAAATGACGCTTGCTGCTGCCTTGTCGGCAAAGCTCGGAAAGCCTGTATCTCGTGGCGAGGTTCCCCAAGATTTCCGTGGTATTTGAAAAGATAAAAGGTAGAGCATATGGCTGAACACATTGGATTTATTGGACTGGGTCTTATGGGGCGAGCGATGGCTTCCCGCCTCTTGGCAGCGGGTCATCCTGTAACGGTTTTGGGGCACAAAGATCGTAGTGGGATCGAGGAAGTCGCTGCAAAAGGCGCGGTTGAAGCGCTAGACGCTGCAAGTCTAACAGCGTCGGTCGATATTGTGATGCTTTGCATGGGTACATCGGCACAGGTGGAAGCGCGAATTTTTGGCGAGGCCGGTGTGCTTGCGGGCGCAAAGCCAAATCAAATTGTGATTGATTTTGGCACCTCGCTGCCGGCGTCCACGCTAAAGATCGGAGTGGCGTTGGCTGAGAAAGGCGCGATTTATCTTGATGCACCTTTAGGGCGCACCCCTGCCCACGCCTATGATGGCAAATTAAATATTATGTGTGCCGGCGATGAAGATGCTTACACACGCGTGAAGCCGGTTCTGGACGTCTTGGGTGAAAATGTTTTCCATTTAGGCAAGCTTGGGAATGGTCACACAATTAAGTTGATCAACAATTACTTTGCCATGACTACGGCGATTTCTATGGCAGAGGCTTTTGCTCTCGCCGATGAGGCGAAAATCGCGCGTCAATCTCTTTATGAGGTGATGGCGGCAGGACCAAACCATTCAGGTATGATGCAATTTGTTCGAAATTACGCCACCGAAGGGCAGATCGATCTGGCGTTCTCAGCACAAAATGCGGCTAAAGATGTCGGCTATTATCGACAAATGGCCCAAGATTTGGGCCTTAATAGCCGTATGTCAGGCGCAGCTAACGCCACGCTTGCCGAAATTGTTGAAAGTGGCGCAGGGGGTTTAATGGTCCCACAGATTGTGGACTGGATGGTTGAAAATTTGGGAAGGAAATCATCATGAGATTACAAGGTAAGCGCGTATTTGTAACTGCTGCTGGGCAGGGGATTGGGCGGGCCAGTGCTATTGCGCTTTCGCGTGAAGGCGCACACGTTATTGCCACGGATTTACATGATAAATTTCTGTCTGACTTGAATGTCGCGGAAGCCTTTGCCCTTGATGTTCTTGATAAGGCTGCTCTGGTTGCTGCAGTGACTAAAGCACAGCCAGACGTTTTGGTGAATTGCTCTGGGATTGTGCATTCTGGTACGATTGAGCAAGCAACCGATGAAGATTTTGACTTGGCGATGAACCTGAACGTGCGGGCCCATTTTCACGCAATCCAAGCCGCTGTTCCTGGGATGTTGGAGCGTGGTAAGGGAGCCATTGTGAACATTGCATCAGTATGTTCATCTCTCCGCGGTCTTCCCAACCGCTTTATTTATGGGACATCTAAAGGCGCAACTATTGCCCTAACCAAACAGGTTGCCGCCGATTATATTACGCGCGGTATTCGCGCGAATTGTATTGCACCTGGCACCGTAGATACACCAAGTTTACAGGGCCGTTTGCATGCAACAGGTGATTACGATCAGGCGATGAAAGATTTTGTTGCGCGACAGCCAATGGGAAGACTTGGTACCGCGGATGAAATCGCAGAGCTTGTGGTGTATCTTTCCTCCGACGAAACGAAGTACATGACCGGTCAATGTGTTGCCATTGACGGTGGCATGACGATGTAATTCATAAACATGAACGTCCCGGAGCCCAGAGAGCATCGAGTTTTGGCTGGCGTGCTTGCCATGACCCTAGCGGTGATATTTTTCACTGGCATTGATACGTCTGCAAAATGGTTGAGTATAGTTGGCATTCCTATTTTGCAGATTGTCTTTATTCGGTACGCAGGACACTTTCTGATTTCACTAGTAATTTATGTGCCGCGTGAAGGATTTGAGGTGTTTCATTCCAACGCGCCAAAGCGTCAAATATTGCGCTCTTGTGCTCTTTTCATGGGTACTGTTTTGAACTTTCAAGCTCTAAAATTTCTTCCCATTACCGTGACTACTACGATTTCTTTTGCTGGACCCATTGTAATAACCTTAATGGCTATCCCAATTCTTGGTGAAAAAGTGGGTTTGCGTCGTATTATTGCAGTGTGCGTTGGTTTTCTCGGGGTTCTTCTGGTGATTCAGCCTTGGGGGCAATCGTTTCATCCAGCAATGCTTCTAAGCTTATGCACGTTATTGATGGCTTCGACATATTTCATCATGACCCGGCTGTTAGCCGGTGTAGAGACCAATGCAACACAACAGGTATGGTCCAGCGGAATTGCTACAATAGTGCTAGCGCCATTTGCTTTAAATGTTTGGGTATGGCCAAATAACGGCGTTGACTGGGCCGTCCTAGGCATAATTGGTTTCTGCGGTGCTATGGGCCATATTGCGGTTACCACTGCCCATCGTTGGGCTGACGCATCAATTCTAGCTCCGCTTATCTACACACAGGTTTTTTGGGCTGCGTTGGTAGGTGTGGTAATTTTCAACACATATCCAACGGTTTGGACTTTAGCCGGGGCTGCAGTTATCATCGCTTCTGGTCTCTATATTTGGCGAAGAGAACGTGACAAAAAAGTGCAGGCCAATCGCGTTGGATAAGTCTTCTTTTGGGGTGATTATGTCAAAAGAGAAAAAAGTCGGCTTCAGTAAGGGACTTACCAATTACGGTGACCAAGATTTCTCATTGTATTTGAGGAACTCATTTGCGGCTTCAATGGGATACTCAAAAGAGGTTTTGAAAAAGCCTATTGTTGGAATAGCCAATAGTTATTCTGGATTTAACAATTGCCATCGGCATTTCCCTGAATTGCTTGAGGCGGTTAAGCGGGGCGTTCTTCTAGGAGGGGGACTGCCCATTGAGTTTCCGACCATATCGCTTGGCGAGGTTTTTCTTAATCCAACTAGTCTCAAATTTAGAAATTTGATGTCGATGGACGTCGAGGAAATGATAAGAGCTCAGCCAATGGATGCCGTTGTGTTGATGGGGGGCTGCGACAAAACTGTGCCGGCTCAATTAATGGGTGCGGCTTCAGCAAATTTACCGGCAGTTCAGCTGGTTGGTGGTCCAATGATGACTTCCCGCTATGGTGAAGAAAGGCTAGGAGCTTGCACCGATTGTCGCAGGTTTTGGGCTAAGTTCAGGTCTGGTGATGTCTCAAAAGACCAAATCGATGATATTGAAGGTCGGCTAGCCACTACTGCAGGCAGTTGTGCAGTTATGGGCACTGCCTCAACAATGGCTTGTGTTGCTGAAACTCTAGGAATGACCATTCCTGGTACGGCCGCTATACCCGCGGTGCATGCGGATCGCCTTAGAGCGGCTGAAGCGTCTGGTTTGGCCGCGGCGCGGATGGTTGAAAAACCCATACTTCCTAGTGAAATCATAACTGAAAAATCCGTTGAAAACGCAATCAGGGTTTTGCTCGCGCTAAGCGGCTCAACTAATGCCATAGTGCACCTAACTGCCGTTGCTGGTCGGCTAGGGATAAACGTTTCTTTAGAGCGATTGAACGAGCTATCGGATACGACACCAGTCCTCGTTAATCTAAAGCCTATGGGCTCACATTACATGGAAGATTTTTTCTTCGCGGGTGGGATGGGAGCTGTACTTCGCGAATTACGTCCCCTGCTACACTTGGATACAATTAGTGTGACCGGTGAAACGCTTGGCGATCGATTGGAGACAGATGACGGCTACATAGATACGAGGGTTATAGCACGTGCACAGGAGCCGTTAGAGCCAGAAGGAGGGTTGATTGCTCTTTTTGGAAATTTGGCTCCAAATGGTGCAATATTTAAGCGGGCTGCGGCCGACAAAAATCTCTTTGAAGCAGAGGGCCGTGCCGTTGTTTTTTCCTCTCTCGAAGATTTAGCTGCAAGAGTTGATGATCCAGATTTAGATATTTCTAGCGATGACTTTATGGTTCTACAAAATGCAGGGCCAAAAAGTGACTCTGGGATGCCTGAAGCGGGGTATTTACCTATTCCTAAAAAGCTCAGCAAATTGGGTGTGAAAGATATGGTGCGGATATCTGATGCCCGAATGTCTGGAACTGCTTTCGGTACTATTGTGCTTCATGTGTCTCCTGAAGCAGCCATAGGAGGTCCGCTATCACTCGTGCGAAATGGAGATCGCATTCGCATTTCTGTTTCTAACAAGCGTATTGATTTGTTGGTCGATGAAAAGGAATTAGATAAGCGTCGGTCAGAATGGGTATCTGATCTCGAAGAGCCTGAGAATTTGCGTGGATATAATAAGCTCTATGCTACCGAAGTCACACAGGCAGAACAGGGTTGTGATTTCCAATTTCTTAAGCCGGTAAAACGATAGCGGAAAAAGAGTGACTTCGCGCTTACAGCGTTAGGTGGCGAGTGGAAGGGCGGTTCTCCCTTCCACTAATAATTTAGCCACGTCCAATATATGGCATATTCGTAGCCATGACTGTCATAAACTGGACATTGGCCTCCAAAGGAAGATTTGCCATATGAAGCACGGATGTTGCGACATTAGACACATCCATGACCGGCTCTACTTCGATACTTCCATCAGCTTGCGGTACACCTTTTGTCATTTTTCTGGCCATGTCGGTAAGTGCGTTGCCGATGTCAACTTGCCCGCAAGCAATGTTAAATGGACGTCCGTCAAGGCTGATTGAGCGAGTAAGACCGGTAATCGCGTGTTTTGAAGCTGTATACGGCGCAGAGCCCCAACGTGGTACATAGGCAGAGACAGATCCATTGTTGATAATGCGGCCGCCTTGTGGCGATTGATGTCGCATGATCCTAAAAGCGGCGCGGGCCACAATGAAGCTGCCTGTAACGTTGATATCAATAAGATTACGCCAGTCGTCCACTGAAAGTTCGTCGATTGGCGCGCCTCCGAGGCTCATGCCGGCATTGTTGAATACGGCGTCCAATCGCCCCCATGCCTCGTAGGCAGTGTTAAACGCACTTTCCACTTGGGTTTCGTCAGTGACATCACATGGTAAAATAAGTGTATTTTTATTTTTTGCCGCGGTTTCTTCCAAAGCGGCGGATCTGCGGCCGATTAAGCCGACTTGCCATCCATTGGCGAGGAAATGTTGCGCTGTGGCGCGTCCGACACCGCCGCCGCCGCCTGTAATGATAATAGTTTTGGACATATTAGGCCTCCTTGTTCGATTGATCTTATGCGGTGGCTTCAGTGATTGTCCCTGGGTAGATCACGCCCAATCTTCTGATACGCAGTCGCTAATTCTAAGCAACCTCCATCGGCTAGCTGGCCCACATGAGTACGATAAATTTCCTGCCATGGGGTTTGATGATGTAATTCAGGAGGGATCCAAGCATCAATTCTGGCTTGCCACTCGGCATCATCAACTAATGCGTGCAATGTTGAACTGTTGAAATCCAATCTTACCCGGTCGCCTGTCTTTAGATAGGCAAGGCCACCTCCAACTACGCTTTCTGGCGAAGCGTTCAGGATTGATGGGCTCTCAGATGTACCTGATTGACGCCCATCTCCCACGGTCGGCAAGTGGCTGATACCTTGACGAATGATGTGATCAGGTGGCTGCATGTTCACAACTTCCGCTGAGCCAGGATAGCCAACGGCGCCAACGCCACGTATAAACATGATGGTGTGCTCATCGATGCCCAAAGAGGCTTCATTAACTCGTTCGTGATAATCTTCAGGGCCCTCAAAAACCACTGCCTTAGCCTCAAATACGCCCTCACTCCCGGGTTCTGAGAGGAAGCGCTTGCGAAAGTCTTCCGAAATCACAGAGGTTTTCATTAAAGCTGAGTCAAACAGGTTACCTGAGAGCACCTTAAAGCCTGCATTTTTACGCAGCGGTTTTTCATAAGTCGTAATTACGCTGTGGTCACGAGAGACCTGACCTTCCAGGTTTTGGCCCATACTTTTACCTGTCGCAGTAATTACATCTTCATGTATGCGGCCTGCCTTTTGTAGTTCTCCCATAACAGCAGGAACACCGCCGGCTCTGAAAAAGCTTTCCCCCAAATACTCGCCTGCTGGCTGCATATTAAGCATTAGTGGTACGTCATAGCCGATCTTTTCCCAGTCCCGTACGTTAAGTTCTACACCTATGTGACGGGCAACCGCCTGCAAATGAGGTGGAGCATTTGTCGAACCACCAATCGCCGCATTAACGACGATAGCATTTTCAAAAGCTTTGCGCGTCATGATGTCGGAAGGTTTTAGATCCTCATGAACCATTTGTACAATTCGCTTGCCTGTTTCGTAAGCCATTGTCATCCGCTCACGAAATGGTGCAGGAATAGCCGAGTTTCCAGTCAGAGACATTCCCAAGGCTTCAGCCATGGCGTTCATAGTCGAAGCTGTCCCCATGGTATTGCAATGCCCGAGTGAAGGCGCTGACGAGCATACCCGCGACATGAACTCTTCGTAGTCTATCTCACCAGCAGCAAGCAGGCGACGGCTTTCCCATACGATCATGCCGGAACCCGCTCGCTTTCCATTCCACCAACCGTCAAGCATTGGTCCGCCATTAAGCGCGATTGCTGGCAAATCGACAGTGGCTGCTCCCATCAACATTGCTGGGGTTGTTTTGTCACATCCTGTGGTTAACACCACTCCGTCGATAGGATAACCATGCAAAACCTCTACCAACGAAAGATATTGCAGGTTGCGATCAAGCGCTGCAGTTGGCCTCTTGCCTGTTTCCTGAATTGGATGGACGGGAAATTCCATTGGAACTCCGCCTGCCTCACGAATGCCTTGTTTGATCCGTTCCATCAGGAAAACATGTATCTTATTACATGGTGCCAGATCAGATCCCGTTTGAGCGATGCCAATGATTGGACGCTCACTTTGTAATTCTTCGCGTGAAAACGTCGAGTTCTGATAACGCTCAACATAGAGAGCAGTCATCCCCGGGTTGTTGGGGTTATCAAACCACTCTTGTGAGCGGAAACGTTTGTTGGCGCGAGTGTCAGACATTGTAATCTCCTGATCGAGCGGCTTCGCTGGGGTTAGCAGCTCTAATAAAGTCAAACGTCAAAGTGTTCTTGTTATACAAAATGCAAATGGTATACCAAATGCAAGAGTAAAGCGTTTGAACTGAGAAACATTATGAAAACGAAATTTTGGTCATTCCTCACAGTGGCCTGCATGCTAGTTTTTTCGGGCCCTGCATTAGCGCAAGATGCACGACTAACACTCAACACGTGCTTGTCTGATGGTACTCAGGACGAAGAGGGAGTACTGTCGTGCATCAATGAAGCGCTATATCCGTGTCTCACTCAGTCTGAAGATATGAGTTCGGTCGCGACCTTATGTTTTATCGAAGCCCGTGGTCAGTTTGATGAGGGCATCAGTTCTGCGATGTCAAATATCCGCGGCAGAGTTGACGAGCAGTTAATTGCTCTTATGACGATTGGGCTTAAATACGATATGCTCAGCGGTTTGTTGCAGTGCGATCGTTTGGAAGAGCTAGCGCTCGCTTTATCCGAACTATCAGGAGAAATAATTCAAAGGCAAAAAGCACAGTGCCTCGCAACGACCTCTGGTCTTGCATTGGCCAGGGTCACATCACGCGCAGCAGGCCTTGATTGATGGTGTAAAAGCCACTCAATTCGCTTGCCTGGATATTGATTAGTTAGAATGAAAAAAGTTTGATTGGCTGTTTTATAACAGGAGAAAATAACGTGATTTTTGAACCACCAATTTTGACTATTTGTGAGAACTTCAAGCGCCCATCCTCAGCACAAATTGCTGCTTTTAAGAATATACCTACCGGCTATGTCTGTGACGCCATGGAGGGGCAGGGTGCGATGGACAGTAGTATTAAGCCCCTTTTTGCAGCTACTCGAGATAAAGATCTTTACACCACCGTGGGGGTGGCACTTGTCGCTGAAAATGGCCCAGCAGAAATTCTTGCTACAATGGGTGCGCTGCATGTTTTGCAAAAGGGAGATATAGTCATTGCTGCAATGCAAGGCGGTAAAAACTGCTCGGCTTCCGGGGATCGCTTCTGTGGCATGCTAAAGAACAAGGGTGCGGCGGGGTTCGTTACAGATGGCGAAATGCGTGATTATGAGGGGATTTTGGAAACCCGTTTGCCAGTTTTTTGTACGGGTCTTAGCCCTAATTCGCCCTATTCCAATGGGCCTGCTCGTGTTGGTTTCGGCGCCATAGTTGGCGGACGAAATGTGCAAAGTGGTGATATTATCGTGGCTGACATAAACGGCGTGGTAGTAGTACCTTTTGCTCGAATTGATGAAGTTATTGCTACAATAAATGAAATCAGCGCAGCTGAAGATGCATTGGATGAAAAAGTCCGCAGTGGATTTTGCGAAATGCCCATTATCTCCGAGATGATTAATGATGGGCGTGCAGTAATAGTCGATTAATTAGGGAGTAAGTTATGTCAGACACTGAAAGCAGGATTAACTTAGAGGGCCTTTGTGCGGTGGTGACGGGTGGCGCGCAAGGCATAGGTTATGCTGTAGCATCACGAATATTGCGATCCGGGGCTAGTGTTATGCTTTGGGATATGAATTCGGCACTAAATGATAAAGCGGTCAAAAGCTTGTCTGCGATTGGGCGGGTTCAGGCTCTTGATTGTAATGTAAGCGATTACAGTTCTGTTGAGGCAGCGGTTAATGCAACTGAGACCGCGTTTGGACGCATCGATATCCTTGTGAATAGTGCGGGTGTTGCAGGCGATAACGCGACGGTGGCGGAGTATTCCAATGACGAATTTCGGCGGGTTATAGACATCAATTTGATGGGCACGTATTACACGAACAAAGCTGTGATTTCTGGAATGATGGAACGCAATTTTGGTCGGATCGTAAACATTGCGTCTATCGCTGGTAAAGAAGGCAACCCCAATGCAAGCGCTTATAGCGCTTCGAAGGCTGGTGTCATTGGCTTTACTAAGTCACTAGGAAAGGAATGCGCGAACCACGACATTGCAGTTAATTGTGTAACACCTGCCGCAGCACGCACAGCGATTTTCGATCAGATTACGCAGCAGCACATAGATTATATGCTTTCAAAGATCCCACGTAATCGTTTTCTAGAAGTTGATGAGGCAGCGGCAATGATCGCTTGGCTTGTGAGCCGCGAGAATTCCTTTACCACTGCATCAGTTTTTGACCTGTCAGGTGGGCGCGCGACTTATTGAAGGTCCGCGCTCGTTGTCACTGAAACGCACTTTTCGCGCCTGCGCTTTGTTGAGTTTTGAAAATTGAACTGTTGTCTGGCGCAGGTGGCAGGGGCATACGCACAGGCACTGTTTCAAGACGGGGCACTAGGCAGGCTTTGCCTGTGATGATGCGTTCCTGTAAATCTTCCCAAAACCGCCGCTGACCCAATTCGTGGATATACGAAGCGGCACCAAGGATCGGCCATGCGTCTGCCTTGGCGATTTCATAGAACAGAATATAGCGCGGTCTATCGCTGACATTCGGGGCTGAGCCGTGCAGAATGCGGGCGTGATGCACCGTCATTGATCCTGCTTTTCCTGTCAAAGTTACAATCTTGTCGCGCTCAAAGAGTGGGTCATCGGGATTGATCGCGCCCGCGAAAACCCCGTTTATGCCGTGATCCAAAATTGGCCCGCGATGGGTTTCAGGGATCACCATCAATGGGCCATTGGCCGCATCCACGTCCTCAAGCATCAGGCCAAAGGCCAGAAGGTCATCGTTAGTATGTGGATAAAATGCCCAATCTTGGTGCCATTCCACCGCTGCCCCACCGCCTGGTGCCTTGGTGTTGAGCTTAGAAGTGATAATGGCTGTATCGGGGCCAAGCAGGCTTGCCAACACCTCGGTCATGCGTGAATTGCGCAGCACCTCCCAGAAATAGGGATGCTGCTTATGCGGGATTTTGATCCGGGTTAGGCGCGGGGTGTCTGGCCCGTGGCCCTTGTCGAGATCATAAACCGCGTTGCTTTCGCGTACATCGCGGGAAGCCTCAATGAACTGCGCGGTCAAGCGGCGCAATTCGTTTAATTGGGAGGGGCTGACTGCATCCTCCACCATCAGATAGCCATTCTTTTGGTAGGATGCGATCTCGTCTTTGGATAGCATGGTTAGCCTCCTTTTTGATGCAGGTGCTACTTTTTACCTTTGGCTACTTCGGCGGCTAAATCCATTCCGTTTAAGTTGCCAATGTGATCCGACAGCATTGGAACAAAATCTCCGCCTTTTCCGATGGCTTCGGCATGGGTGAAATAATGCCGCGCAGCGGATGCCATGACATTCATCACGCCCGCATCTGTTGCCATCGCATTCACATAGCGGATGTCCTTTGACAGATTCTCAATCGAGAATTTATGCGCATTCTCATCCCTATCGCAGACATATTGCATGAATGTACCAAAGAAGCCTGAGCCAAGACGGCTGGGTGCAATCACTTCGCGAAACGCGTGGGGTGAGATCCCAACTGCTGCGCCTAGAACAGTAGCCTCGGAATAAAGAGCAGCATAAGCGGCTCCTAAGAAATTCATCAAGAGCTTCATCTTGTGGCCTGTGCCCACCTCGCCAATGCGCGTGATGGTGCCAGCCCAGCAATCAATGACCGGATGCACCTGATCAAACAGTGCAGCATCGCAGCCCAACATCGCGTCAAGCATCCCTTCCTCGGCCTCTTTGGGCGTGCGGCCCAAGGGGGCATCCACCATATGCGCGCCAACCACTGAAAGCTTTTCTGCCATAGCCAGCGTTGATGTTGGATCAGCGGTGGTCGTGTCGATCACAATCATACCTTTGCGCGCACCTGCGATGATGCCACTTTCGCCCGTGATCACCGCTTCGACCTGGGGCGAGTTGGACAGACACAGATGGATGATGTCGCATTTTGAGGCCATGTCTTGTGGCGATGCGGCCTCTTTTGCACCCATGCTGAGCAAGCTTTCGACAGGCGCGCGGTTGCGGTTGCCCAAGATCCAAAGTTCATACCCGCCCTTTAGGATGTTTTTCGCCATCCCATGGCCCATGAAACCTACGCCGATAAAACCGATAACGGGTTTTTTTGTCATGATATGGATCTCCCTTTCCTATAGACTTGCGGTGATGCCGCCATCGACAAACAGCGTGTGGCCGTTCACGAAACTGGATGCTTCCGCAGATAAAAACACGCACGCGCCCACCAATTCATCCACCTCCCCCCAGCGGCCTGCAGGGGTGCGCTTTTCAAGCCACGCGGAAAATTCGGGGTCAGCAACAAGGGCCGCGTTGAGCGGTGTGTTGAAATAGCCAGGCGCAATGGCATTGCAGTTGAGCCCGTATTTCGCCCAATCGGTCGCCATCCCTTTGGTGAGGTTCGCAACCGCGCCCTTAGACGCCGTGTAAGGTGCGATAGAGGGGCGGGCGAGGGCGGTTTGTACGCTTGCAATATTGATAATGCGGCCTTTGCCTCGTGCGATCATGTGGCGTGCCACTGCTTGGGCAACATAAAAAACCGAATTCACATTTGTCCGCATCAACCGATCAAAAGCATCGGCTGGAAAGTCCTCTAATGGCGCACGATGTTGCATACCTGCATTATTCACCAAAATATCAATTGCACCCTCTTTTGCCTCGAAGGCATCAATCGCTTCGCGCGCTGCGACTGGGTCGGTTACATCAAAGGCTAATGCCAAAACATTTGCCCCTTTTGCGCGTAGGTCTTCGGTAGCCGCATGAAGGCGGTCTGCATTGCGGGCATTCAGCACAACTTGAGCGCCTGCGTCACTCAGACCTTTAGCCAAAGCGTATCCAATACCCATTGAAGAGCCTGTAATCAAAGCACGTCGCCCGCTTAGACTAAACAGTTTCATTGTTTCTCCTCTGGGTTTTTCGCACCCTGATTTTTGATTGGCTTAGCCGAACCAAGCGCCACTCGCGCCCTTGACATTTCTTGTAAATCCCGCGCTCTATGCTCAAATGGTATACCATTTTTAGGTTGGCGCAAGAGAAAGCCTGACGTTTGAAAAACGAGGATATTGTTGTGGCACAAGCGCTATTCGTACATGGCTCTGGAGACCTCCGCGTTGGGACCTGTAAGACGGCCTGTCCATCGGAAGGTGAAGTGCAGGTTGCCCTGCGCCGAGGGGGGATTTGCGGGTCAGATTTGCATTATTTCAACCATGGCGGCTTTGGCACCGTGCGTCTGCGTGAGCCGATGATCTTGGGTCATGAGGTGGCGGGCGAGATCACTGAAATTGGGCCAGAGGTAACGGGCTTGGCGGTTGGGGATCTGGTTGCCATTTCACCCTCGCGTCCCTGTTTCACTTGTGTCGAGTGTAGGCGCGGATTGCCCAATCAATGCCTTAACATGCGGTTTTACGGATCGGCTATGCCTTTTCCCCATATCCAAGGCGCATTTCGAGAAGTAATTACAGTGCGCGCAGAAAACTGTGTTAAAGCCGATGGTTTGAGTGCTGCTGAGGCTGCGATGGCCGAACCCTTGGCTGTGGCGCTGCACGCAGTCCGCCGCGCAGGGAACCTGGTGGGCCAGAGCGTTTTAGTGACGGGATGCGGCCCGATTGGCGTTTTGGCCATTATGGCTGCGCGCCGTGCGGGCGCAGGCGAAATCATCGCCACAGATATCAGCGACACGATGTTAAGCTATGCGCGCAAAGCGGGTGCAGATGTCTGTCTGAACACCGCGCGCAACCCAGAGGCGCTAAGCCCGTATGAAGAAGGCAAAGGCACAGTTGATGCGTTGTTTGAATGTTCAGGCGCGCAAGTGGCCCTTGTTTCTGCACTGCTCGCGATCCGCCCCCAAGGTCGTCTTGTGCAATTGGGGATGTCTGGGGATATGCAGCTTCCCATGATGCAGATCACCGCGCGCGAATTACAACTGATGGGCTCTTTCCGCTTCCATGAGGAATTCGCAATGGCTGTGCGGATGATGCAAAATGGGCTGATCGACACGCGGCCCCTGATTACGCATAGTTTTGCTTGGGCGGAATTTTCGGCGGCTTTTGCGATGGCCAATGACCGCACTCAGGCCATGAAAGTGCAATTGGAGTTTGGCCCGTGCTGACTTTTGCGCTTGCTGTCATTTTGCTTATCATCACTCCTGGGCCGGGTGTTCTTAGCACCGCGGGCTTTGGCGCGGCTTATGGGTTCAAGCCCTCTTTGCGCTATGTTCTAGGTTTGTTTATTGGCACAAATTTGGTGATGCTGGCAGTCGTGTCTGGATTAGCGGCGGTGGTCTTGTCTGTGCCATGGTTGCGCGTGGTGCTAATGGGGGCCTCGGTGGCCTATCTGCTCTATCTCGCGACGAAGATTGGTTTTGCAGGCGCAAAAATCGCTTTTATCGAGGCTGCCACTCCGCCAGGCATCTTGGGGGGTATCTTGCTACAAGCGATTAACCCCAAGGCCTATGCCGTCAATACATCGCTGATGACTGGTTTTGGATTTGCGCCCGATAACTTGGTCTTTGAGATTGCCATGAAAATCCTGATTGCCAATGCGATTTGGATTCCTATCCATTTGGCGTGGCTTTGGGCGGGGGTGACGCTGCATCGCCTTGATCTGCCGTCTCGAACGCAGCGGATCATTAATATTTTCATGGCATTGGCCATGCTCAGCGTTGTTGGTTTGGCCCTATGGTCAAGTTTCGGAGGTCAGGGATGAAAATTACCAAATTGGAAACCATCCGGGTTAAGGAACGGCCCAACTTGGTATGGCTGCATGTGCATACAGATGACGGTGTGATGGGCCTTGGCGAAACATTTTTTGGCTCAGGCGCAGTAGAAGCGTATATTCATGAGACCCTTGCACCATTGGTAATTGGTGAGGATCCATTGCGTATTGAGTATCTGGCCCGCAAAGTGGAGGGCTATCTCGGGTGGCGCTCAACAGGCGCTGAGGCGCGGGGAAATTCTGCATTTGATATTGCGCTTTGGGATCTTTGGGGCAAGTCCACAGGCCAGCCAGTGGCGCAGCTACTAGGCGGTTTCACTCGTGATAGCATTCGTACCTACAACACTTGTGCAGGCAATGATTACATCAAAAAAAATGAAGGCCAGACTACCAAGAATTACGGACTCGGTGCGGATGATCGATATGATGACCTAAATGGATTTTTGAATCGAGCGGACGATTTGGCTCAGTCTCTTCTGGAAGAAGGGATTACCGCAATGAAAATTTGGCCATTTGATGCGGCGGCAGAGGCTAATGAGGGATCGCATATCTCGGCTGAGGAATTGAAATTGGCGCTCTCGCCGTTTGAGAAAATTCGCCGCGCCGTTGGTGATCAAATGGATATTATGGTCGAATTCCATTCGATGTGGCAATTGACCCCTGCAATTCGCATTGCGCGGGCGCTTCAACCCTATCAGACCTATTGGCATGAAGACCCGATCCGAATGGATAATTTTGCAGCCCTTTCACGTTATGCTCAAGAAAGCCCCGCACCTGTTTGTGCCTCTGAAACGCTTAATGGAATCGGTGCATTTCGTGATCTTTTGGCCTCGCAGGCAGCAGGCGTCGTTATGTTGGATTTATCATGGTGTGGCGGCTTGACTGCTGCTCGGAAAATCGCTGCGATGGCCGAGGCAGAGAAACTTCCAGTGGCACCGCATGATTGCACAGGTCCGGTAGTTTTAGCGGCTTCCACGCATTTGTCGCTCTCTGCACCCAATGCCCTGATCCAAGAAAGCGTACGCGCTTTTTATAAGGGGTGGTATGCAGAAATTGTGACATGTTTACCCGAAGTCAAAAACGGCCAAATTTCTGTTAGCCGTTCTCCAGGTTTGGGCATGGAATTGATACCTGATCTTGATCGCGCTTTCACAACTGCGCGCCGTGTATCGCAATGAGGGATGACATGCGTGATCATTCACAGGCCATTACTGAGCTCAGCGCACTGTTGGGAGAACGCTTAGTTACTAGCGCAGCTGATTTGAACCTGCATGGTCAAAATGAGACCTATTATCCCAACACACCACCCGATGCCGTTGCCTATCCTGAGACGACCGAGGAAGTGTCTCAAATTCTCAAAATCTGCCACGCGCAAGAATGTCCCGTGGTAGCTTATGGCGCTGCATCGTCCTTGGAGGGGCAGCATCTCGCCGTTGCAGGGGGGATCAGCTTGGATATGTCGCGCATGGCGCGCGTGCTGTCCTTGGATGCTGAAGACTTGAAGGTGACTGTGCAGCCCGGCATCACGCGCAAATCCCTCAACGAGGAATTGCGCGCAACGGGTTTGTTTTTCTCGGTAGATCCTGGCGCAGATGCGTCAGTCGGGGGTATGGCCGCCACCCGCGCCTCTGGCACAACTGCAGTGCGATACGGAACGATGCGTGAGAATGTCCTTGCCCTTGAGGCGGTGATGGCAGACGGCACGATTATCCGCGCAGGTTCAGACGCGCGCAAATCCTCGACTGGCTATGACTTGGCCCATCTTTTGATCGGTTCGGAGGGAACGCTTGGGATCATCACTGAGTTGACCCTGAAATTGCACGGTGTGCCTGAAACAATTGCGGCTGCCACTTGCCGTTTTCCGAGCGTCGAGGATGCGGTCAATTGTGTCATTTTAACGATCCAGTCGGGTATTCCGATGGCGCGCATCGAATTGGTAGATGAGATGATGGTGCGTGGCTTTAACGCATATGCAAAATCAGATTTCCCCGAAATACCGCATTTATTTTTAGAATTTCACGGCACAGAGGCGGGTGTCAAAGAGCAGATGAGCTCTTTTGCGGATATCGCAAGCGAGTTTGGCTCAGATGGGTTTGAGACAGCCACTACCACTGAAGCGCGCAACGCCCTTTGGGCGATCCGCCACAATTCCCATTACGCCAGTGCGGCCTTAGGGCAGGGCGGCCATATTTGGCCCACAGATGTGTGCGTCCCGATCTCAAAATTGGCCGAGGCCGTGTTGCAGGCGCAACGCGATGCAAAGGCAATGGGGCTCACCGCAACGATTGTTGGCCATGTTGGCGATGGAAATTTCCACGCAGGCCTCAGTGTTGATCCGAATGACTCAGATGAAATGGAGCGGGCCGAAAAATTCACCACGGCCTTAGCTGAAACCGCGCTACGCTTGGGGGGCACTGTCTCGGGCGAGCATGGGATTGGCCTTGGCAAAGTCAAATTCATGAATGCTGAACATGGCGCGGCAGTGGCTTACATGCGGGCAATAAAAACGGCTTTTGATCCGAAAAATATTCTCAATCCGAACAAGATGTTTCCAGCGCATTAGGAAAGGGCAAGGCATGATTTCCACAAAAGATTTTGATCCAAAAGGAACTTATGTAGGCCGCGTCTGGCGACCTGATGTGGGGCCTGCGCTTGTTAGGCTTGAGGGAGGGGATGTGCTTGATATCACGAGCCGCGCTTGTCCCACCATGCATGACCTTTTGGAAGGTGAGCACCCTGCGGCGACCGCCCGTGCTGCTAAGGGCGATGTGATATGTGGTCTTGATGATCTGGTTGAAAGCAGCCTTTCCGCTGCGCAAACAGGCGATGCCAATGCTTTGCGTTTTTTGGCCCCACCCGATTTGCAAGCGATTAAAGCGTCTGGCGTGACCTTCGCCGAAAGCATGGTCGAGCGTGTTATTGAGGAGCAGGCGGCAGGCAATGCCGATTTGGCTGACGGGATCCGCGCGCGCGTGAAAGCGGTGATTGGCGACAGCTTGTCCGGCATTGAGCCCGGATCAGAGGCGGCGATGAAGGTGAAATCGGTTCTCCAAGAAGAGGGGCTCTGGTCGCAATATCTTGAGGTGGGCATTGGCCCTGACGCGGAAGTCTTCACCAAATCGCAACCAATGGGATCGGTGGGCTACGGCGCTTTAGTTGGGCTGCATCCGATGTCCAGTTGGAATAACCCAGAGCCAGAAATTGTTTTGGCAATCAATTCTAAAGGCGTGATTGTAGGCGCTACGCTTGGTAATGATGTTAATCTTAGGGATGTAGAGGGGCGCTCTGCGCTTCTTTTGGGTAAAGCTAAAGACAATAATGCGTCTTGTTCAATTGGCCCATTCCTGCGCCTGTTTGATGACAGCTTCAGCCTTGATGATATTCGAGCGGCGGAGCTTTCCATGCGGGTTGTGGGCGAAGATGAATTCGTTCTTGAAGGGCATTCATCGATGACCAAGATCAGTCGTGACCCTGCCGATATTGTGGCGCAGACCATCGGGCGACATCACCAATATCCTGATGGGTTTTTCTTGTTCTTGGGAACAATGTTTGCCCCCGTCAAAGATCGCGACGCAGTAGGTCAGGGCTTTACCCATCATGGTGGCGATGTGGTTACCATTACTGAAGCGCGGCTTGGATCGTTGCAAAACACTGTGCGACTGTCGACCGAATGCCCCGAATGGCGCTTTGGTATGGCGGCTTTGATGCGCAATTTGGCAGAGCGTAGATTGATTTAATGGGGTCGTCCTTCATCTCTTTGGGTGAGTGTATGGTTGAGCTGTCCGATCAGGGCGGTGGCCTCTATCGGCGCGGCTTTGCGGGGGATACGTTTAACACCGCATGGTATGCCCGCCGCATTTTGCCAAAGACATGGTCAGTGTCCTATGGCAGTTGCATTGGTGCGGATGCAGCCTCAGGCGAGATGCGCGCCTTTATGGAGGCAGGTGGAATCGATACTAAGGCATTGCGCGTGATCCCGGATCAAACCGTTGGGCTTTACATGATCAGCCTGGATCAGGGCGAGCGCAGCTTTTCCTATTGGCGCAGCCAATCTGCTGCGCGTTGCCTCGCTGATGATCCCGCATGGCTTCAGGCCACTCTTGCCGGCTGCGATGTAATCTATTTTTCTGGAATCACCCTAGCAATCCTTTCGCCTGAGGGGCGCGCGGCCCTTTGCGCCGCATTGGCGGAGGCGCGTAGACAAGGGACCATGATCGCCTTTGATACAAACCTTCGCCCCCGTTTGTGGGAAGATCATGCGACTATGCAGACAGGAATAATGGCTGGTGCAGCAGTGGCTGATATTATTTTGCCGTCTTTTGATGAAGAACAAATCTTGTTTGAGGGAGCGACAGCGTCAGACACGATTGCCCGCTACCGCGCAGCAGGGGCACATATCATCGCGCTTAAAGATGGCGCGGGCGATGTGCAATTGTGGGATGAAGCAGGCGGGGTGCGTGTCTTACCGTGTCGGCCCGTCGACCATGTGGTCGATAGTACCGCTGCGGGGGACAGTTTTGGCGCAGCTTTTGTAGCAAACGTAGCGCAGGGTTGCTCTTTGGAAGAGGCCGCATTAGCCGCGATGCAGCTTGCAGGTCAGGTTATCCAATATCGCGGAGCTTTGGTGCCACAGATTTTTAAGGGAGAAAAGTAATGCATATTCTGATTATTGGCGGCGGTGGCGTCGTGGGACAAAAACTGGCGCGATCATTGGCAGCACGCGGGCAGTTGCGTGGAAAAGAAATCCGTAAAATCACTTTGGCTGATATTGTTGACCCCGCAATGGTAGAGGCCCCGTTCGACGTCGATTGCGTTTCCTGTGATATCAGTAATCCCGCTTCAGTGGCTGCCACGCTCGGAGCAGATGTGGATGTGATCTATCTACTCGCTGCCATTGTCTCTGCCCATGCAGAAGAGGATTTTGATGCTGGGTTGTCGATTAATTTAATGGGGACGCTCCACGTATTGCAGCGGGCGCGCGAGTTGCAGACTAAGCCGGTAGTGGTCTTTACCTCTTCAATTGCTGTTTATGGGGGTGAAGTGCCCGACCCGATTGTGGATCACACTTTTCTAAATCCACAAACTTCATATGGTGCGCAAAAGGCGATGGGCGAATTGTTGGTGAATGATTTTAGCCGCAAAGGTTATATCGACGGTCGCGGCTTCCGCTTGCCTACCATCTCAGTGCGCCCAGGCAAACCAAATCGCGCTGCTTCGAGCTTTATGTCATCGATTTTGCGCGAGCCGCTCAATGGGCAAGAGGCAATTTGCCCTGTTAGTGATGATTTTCCGCATTTCTATCTGTCGCCGCGCAAATGTGTCGAAAACCTTATTCGCGGAGCAGAGGTTAACGAGGAAGATCTCGGCCAAAACCGATGCATGATGATGCCCGGTAGAACTTGGACAATTCGTCAGATGATTGAAGCCTTGACAGTGGTCGCTGGACCGGAGCCAGCCAAGCTAATTAAATTTGAAGCGCAACCAATGATTGAAGAAATCTGCAAAGGATGGCGTTTTGATTTGCGCCCTGAAAAAGCTCTTAAACTTGGCTTAAGTGCAGATGAAAGTTTTGAGGATAACATCCGATATTATTTGGAAGACGATAAACCTGCAGCCTGACTTAGGTCGTATATCATCAAAAAACCCCCGTTTTTCGGGGGTTTTTATTTTGGGTTAATTGACGGGTGTGATCAAATTGGATCCTTGAATGAACGCGTGAATGTTGTCTCGTTGAAGAGCCGCCATAGCGTCACGGGTTTCGACTGTTCCAGAGCCTTGATGCGGCTGAACCACTACATTTGGCAAACTATAAAATCTCGGATTAATGTTGGGTTCGTTGAGAAACACGTCCAATGCAGCGCCGCCAATTTTACCAGTCTCCAGCGCTTCGAGCATAGCTTCTTCGTCTATTGTGCTTCCGCGTGAGATGTTCACAATTATCGAGCGGGGGCCCAATGCTGCAATGACTTCGCGCGATACAAAATTTATAGTGTCTGGACCGCCTACTACAGCGACAATCAAATAATCCACCGCTGCGGCCAGGCTCGTGACGTCTGAATGATAGGTCCAACCTGGGGTTTCTTTTTCTGTTCTAGCGTAATAGTGGATGTCCATTTTAAAGGCCGCTAAACGGTTAGCAATTTCTCGTCCGATACGACCAAGGCCAACGATTCCCGCGCGCCCACCGGAGAACTTTCGATTTAGGCGGTATTCGCCTGCAGTTTTCCAGTTTCCTGAATGTGCCCATTCGGAAGCTTGAGCCATTTCTCGGACTTGCATCAACAACATTGCAACGGCTAGATCCGCCACGTCATCATTAAGAACATTTGGAGTGTTGGTAACTTTGATGTTTCGTTCATTTGCAGCCGAAATATCAATAGCATCATACCCAACCCCAAAATTTGCTATGAGGTTTAGGTTTGGAAGCATTGCGATTTCATTAGCGCCAAACGAGGTGTGCCCCTTGAACGCAAGTGCTTTTATTTTTGATCGCTCGCTTGCATCGAGTTCATGCATTTGAGAAGGCGTGTCCAAAAAAATAGGATCAAAAGCAGATTTTAGACCTGAAATATCACGTTCGCTGTATGGCCCAATTGCAAGTACGTCAGTCATAAGGAGCTCCACTTATATCTATTTAAAGTTCAGAATTGTGCAAGTTTACAATCAGGATTGAGCGTCATCCCAAAACCCGGTTTCGACTCTAATTTGAGTTTTCCATTTTTTGGTACGGGTTCGTCGCTAAACAATTCACCAAAAACCGGTCGTATATAGGTTCCATCAGGTGCTGATGTAACATATTCGCATCTCGGTTGTTCGTTTTGGCTCATTATAAAGTGGTAACTATAAGGACCGGAGCCATGAGGAATAATGGGAATATCATACGCTGATGCATGTGCCGCAATGCGTAGAAGTTCAGTTAAGCCGCCTACCCACATGACATCAGGTTGAAGAACGTCGATGGTTCGTTCCTCAATTAACTTTCTAAATCCATGCCTAGTGTAGTTATGTTCACCTGTCGTCCACTTTAGTGTGGGATGAGCATTTCTTATTATGCGATAGCCTTCAATATCTGTCGGCTGCAGTACTTCTTCCCACCAATAAATGTTCAGATCAGAGCAAGCTTTTGCAAGTTCGACAGCATAGCTTGGAGTTAAGGACATGTAGCAGTCCACCATCAAAGGAAAATCACTTCCGATTTCGGCCCGCTGCTTTTTCAGAAATTGATAATTCTGTTTTACTCCATCAATTCCATCATAGTGGCCATGAGGAAGCGGTACTTTCGCCCCCCAAAAGCCCATGTCTTTTATGGCTTTGGCATTAGGGCCGGTACAATAAAACGATATTTCTGGACGGCTACACCCGCCAATTAAATTATAGACAGGCTCGTCGCGTAGTTTTCCCAGTAAATCCCACAAGGCCAAATCAACAGCAGAGATAGCCGCTATTGGCAAACCAGCTTGCCCGTAGGGCAAGCTGGCGCGATACATTTGATCCCAAATAAGATTAATATTTCTTGCGTCTTGGCCAACCAAAAAACGGTTAAAATGATGATTAATTATCCAAGCTGCAGGCGCACCACCAAATCCTGTTGCAACTCCAATTGTCCCATTAGAAGTTTCGATTTCGACTACTATCGATCCTAGAACGTCTATTCCCCAGCTTGTTCTCACTTTTTTATAGTCATCGTGCCCTGACATCGGATTGGCGATCAAAGAGCCTATGAGCCAGTGGTCTTTGCTTTGCTGGAAATAGTCCCCACCGCTTCCACTTCCTTCAACACGGCTAACAGTGACCCGTTTGATAGTAAAATCCATTCCATCAGTCCTCGATTTGCAGCAGCGGGTTTTGGAGTATCGCCAACTCGTTGATCTTCACAAAAATCTTTCAGCAATAGGTTGGCTCGTGCAACCATATTAATCTGATGATGCAGGGCATATTTGCACTTTAACGGCAATAGAAACGCTTTGATTTCACTGCCGCACCGTTAATCTTCGCAGATTTCAGTGACGGATTTCTTGACGGCGGCCAGATCAAAGACGCGATCTAGCCAATCGGGTTGGAAGATCACAGAGCGCGCCTTATCAATCGCCATCAAGGCCCCGTCTGAAAATTTGCCCTCAGGGAAAATGCCAAAGGCGATGGCCAATTCAATTTTGAGATGGCCCAAAATGAAATCATGTGCGGCCGCCTCAGGGATGCCCATGGATACGGCGCGATCTGTTGCCTCGCGTAGCGCCAAGGCCATTGTTGCCCCGACCGTCTCAGAAAGGGCGGGTTCCAGAACAGCAATATTTTCAAGGCTGCACCGATGCGAGCGCGCAACGGGGGAATAGATCACTTTGGCGATATCTTCACATAGCGCATAATGCGGCTCTGGCCCTTGGATCAGCGCGCAGACAATGCCCTGCGGCGCGGCGATCCCACCAAAATAATCCTCCTGCGCGGCAATGCTGTCATGTGCCTCTAGGATATGGGGGTGGCAGGGATGCGTGCAGAAATAAGTGACATCTTCGCGCACGGGCATCTGACCTGCATAGGGTGCGGCAGCATCCAACACGATCACGGCCGCGCCAGATTTCAATTGATCCACAAAGCCATGCGCGATTTTGCCGATCAGGCGATCTGGCACAGCCATGACAACAACATCCGCATCGCTAAGGGCGGTTTCAGCGGCTACACAATCAAGCCCCGTTTCCGACTTAAGGCGTGCTTGGCCTGCCTCGGTCACTTCGACGGGGGCAAGATGATAGCTGCTTTGCATAAGGTTGCGCGCAATCCGCACACCCATTTTGCCGCCCGCACCAAGAAGTGCAATTTTTGTCATGATCTATCCTTTCGCTTCGGCACGCGCGCCGTTTTTGATCCAAGAGAAATAATCAGGGCTACCCATTTGCCCGCCCTTTAGGGCCAATTCCAAACCATCAAATTCGGGTGTGTCGCTATGCCCTTTCAAAAGGGCCGCGCCTGCCGTGGTTGCGCCAATCGCGGTGAGGGCAAACAACCCGAGCGCTTGAGCGGCAAAGCCTGATGTGTCGCCGCCTGCAATGATCGCGCGCGCAACGACCGTGCCGCGCAAAAGATCACGCAAAAGCGCGCCGAGACTTGTGCCGATGAGCGCATTGGCCTCATGCGGTGTATGCTGAGATGCTGACAGCGCCGCGCGCATGGCCGCAACGGCCGGGTCATCTGGCCCGCGCGCGCTGCAAATCAGCGGATCGCGCCCTTGGGAGAGCGCGGCGTGTGCGGCTTCATAGCTGTTGGTCATAGCCCGCTTGGCGCTATCGCCGCCCTTGATCAGTGCGGCAGCGTCCAGTGGGATGACGACAAACCCATCTTCTTCAGCGCGGGCAATTTGCGCCGCAGTGGTGGGTGAGACAGAGCCCGAAATCGCAATCACCTGATCCACTTTGCCAAAACTTGGGGCGGGTTCGGGCAGGGGTATAATGCCCGATTTTTGCCAATGGGCCACCAGTGCATATTCCACCCCCTGCGAGCCTATTGCCAGATGTCCATCCGCCCCTGCGGCATCCCAGATCAACGCGCCCAGTTGCGCCGCGTGATCCATGTCGATGCAATCAAGCGTTATGATTTTCGCGGGCGCGTTGGCGCGCAAGGATGCAAGGCCTGTGGGGTTGAGATGCTCAAGCGTCAGTGTCGCAAGCGGCAGGCCGGTTTGCTTCCGCAGATGCATGGCCACATCGGCCTCTTGCATCGGGGTTACGGGGTGGGATGCCATCACAGGGTGGCGATCAAGCCGAAAGATGGCGTCCCCTGCGGCGGCAAATAGCTGACCAAAGGCTTGGTAGCGCCGTAACGGTGGTGCGGCGATCAAGCAAGAAACCCAATCGCTGCCGCGCACCGCAAGGGCTAATTCAACTGCCTTGCCAATCGAGCCTGTATGCGGCGCGCTGTCCAAGGTGGAGCAGGTTTTGTAATGCAACAGGGGCGCGCCCGTAGCGGCCAAATGCGCAAAAAGGGGTGGCAGATGTCTGGCCATCCAATCGGGTGATTGGCTGCGCGCGGTGGTGGCAATGCCGATGCCCCGCATCGCGCCAAATCGCGCCGCTTGCGCCTTTGTCGGAGGCGCAAGGAACAGCACCGTTGGCAGGCCTGCAAAACTCAACACCTCCATCGTGGCGGCGGAGCCTGTGAAATCATCGCCCAAAAAGGCAATTAATGGCCCAACGGGAAGTGTCATTTCGCATAGGCCTTTAGCGCGCGGGCAAGCTCGGGATGGGATTTGGCATAATCAGCGGCGGGGATGCCCGCCATCGCCGCTTGCCACGATTGCCGCAATGCCGCGACACCTGCGCGCGGCCCATCAGGGTGGGCCATAATCCCACCTCCTGCTGCATAAATGCAATCTGCATGGCCGAGGTGGCGATAGGTTTCAGGGGGTTGCAGCGCGGATTGGCCCGATGAAAAGACGGGCATCGGGATGCAGGGTGCATCGCCAAAGAGTGGGGTGAGCAAAGATTTGGCCGAGGCGATGACGCTTGCGTCACTTTCGCTGAATTTGTTTTGGAGGCCGTTGACGTGCATATGATCTGCCCCCGCCAAGCGCCAGATTTTTGACCATGCCGCATAGTCCCATCCTAACAATTTGGCGCGGCTGAGATATCCCCATCCGTTGCGATGAGCATGAAGAGGCAGCGCGCTGTGCCGTGATAGGCCCAAAAAGCCCGCCACGCCGACCGAATTGAGGCTGACCATCACGCAAGTTGCACCTTTTGAGAGGGCAAAATCATGTCGGGCGCGCATCTCATCGACTTCGCCTGTTAGGTTGAAGGCATACATGACCTTTTTACCAGTGCGGTCGGCATGGGCGTTGATGACATCCATCACCGCGCTCACCCTCTCCTCGAAGGGGCAGGCAGGGCCATTGGCCTGCAATTCATCATCCTTGATGAAATCAATGCCCGCTTCGGCGAGTGTGCCGACCAATTTGGCAGTTTCCTGCGCGTCAAGCCCGACAGAGGGTTTAATAATCGTGCCAATCAGCGGGCCATCCGCAATCCCTGCTAATTTGCGGGTGCCGCTGATCCCAAATTTTGGGCCAGAATAGGCATCCGCAAATGCGCGCGGCAGGCGGATATCCAGCAAACGTAGCCCTGAGAATTGCGCCAATTCGAAAAGATTGCCCGCGACCGTAGCCATGAGGTTGGGTAAATCGGGGCCGATATTATCCAAGGGCCAACTGAGTGTGACCTTGGCGCGCTGATAGCGCGTGCCCTGCTGCCCGCCTGTCAAGCTTGGGCTGTCGGTTGCATCAAGCGGAGTTAGGGAAACCACTTGGGCCCCCGCGCGGGCCTGTAGTTCTGGCGTTTCGCCCGGCACTTTTACAAAGGTGCCCGCGCTTTGCTCGCCCGCCATCACGGCGGCGGCGCGGGCAGGGTCAATCGGGGTTTCGATCAGGTAATCTGCTTCAAATCTGTCGCTCATTGCGCGTGATCCTGATGATATAGGGCATTGGCGCGCTCCAAATGCTCGCGCATGGCACGGGCGGCGGCATTGGTATCTTTACGGGCAATTCCATCCAAAATGGCGCGATGTTCGGTCAAGGTCAGTGGCTCTAGGCCCAATTTGTGAACCTGTTCTTTATGAAAGGCGCTCATCCAAGAGAACACGCCATGGGTCAGGGTTTCAAAGATCGGGTTGCCCGATATGGCCGAGATGCGGCGGTGAAACTGCCCGTCTATCTGGGTAAAAAGCGGCACATCGCGCTTGGCGGCGGCTTGGGCGCGCAAAAGCTGTTCTAAATCGTTCAAGTCATCTGCGCTGCGGCGTTCTGCGGCAATGCGCACCATTTCGACCTCAAGGGCCACGCGCGCCTCCTTGAGATGTTCTAGAGAGGAGTGCGAATGCGTCAGAATATGGCGCATGGAAATGCCCAATTGATCAATAACCCCATCCAAGGATGGGGTTGCCACGCGCGGCTTGCCGCCGTGGCGGATATCAATCACGCCTTTATGCTGCAGGCTTTGCATGGCTTCGCGAATGGCAGGGCGGCCAATGCCATAGCGCGCCATCAAGGCGCGCTCGCTTGGCAAAGCATCACCTGGTTTGAGGTCATCCGCGCGGATCAAGGCCAACAGGCGATCTTCGACTTCGTCTGACAGTTTTTTGGGCCGTATGATCTGGTCGCGGTCGGACATGGGCTGCCATGATTCTGGTATACTGGTCATACCAGTTTGGCGCAGAAAAAGACCCTCCGCAATCCCAAACATGCGCGGGGATCAGCGAAACTGTGCCATCCAGTCTAAGGTCAGGTCTGTCTCGATTTTCGGCTTATATTCTGCACCTATCGGACGGGCCCAACCAAGGCTGTCGATATGGGAGAAGATATGCCCATAATTCACCTCACCATGATCAGGGGTGCCACGATCAGGCACAGAGGCAAATTGAATATGCCCAATCACAGGCAGAAGGCGGCTGAGGCGGTTGGTCAAATCCCCCTCCATCAACTGAACATGATAGCAATCAAACATCAGCCGCAAATTTGGGGCTTTGACCTCTTCTATGATGGCGACCGCTTGTGCGGTTGTCGAAAGGAAATAGCCCTTTGCATCATAGTGATTGAGGGGCTCAATCAATACTGTGATGCCCTTTTCGGCGGCCTGTGTGGTCGCGTAGCGCAGATTGACTACAAAGGTCTTATGGGCGGTTGCGCCACTGGCGAAGCCCGCCATCACATGCACAGCGCCTGCGCCGATGATGTGGGCATAGTCGAGTGCTTGATCAATCGCGGCGCGCGCCTCTGCCTCGCGGTTGGGCAAAGCGGCCAATCCGTTTTCGCCAGCCGCAACATCGCCTCGGCTTGTGTTGAGCCCAAGCATCTCAAGACCCGTTTCGTCTAAGGCGGCCTTTACGTTGTGCGGGTCATGGGCATAGGGCCAATGACATTCGACCGCATCAAACCCTGCCGCTTTTGCAGCGCGGATGGCATCAGGCAGGGGGCGGTCAGCCCATAGAAACCCTAAATTTGCAGAAAAACGCATCAATCCCACTCCACCTCGAATTTACGCACGACATCGCGCACCTGTGCAGGCGTCAAGGCGCGGGCATCAAAGCCACGCATCATGATCGCAAGCTTGGCTGTTTCCTCCAGCTCTTCAATTGCGTTGCAGGCGGCCTCGACATCTTTGCCTGCAACCACTGGGCCGTGATTGGCAAGCAAGACGGCGCTGCGCTTGCCCCCTAGACTGCGCAGGGCTTCGCCCATTGCGGCATCGCCTGGCATGAAGAACGGCAAAAGCTGCACCTTGCCCAGTTTCATGATCGCATAAGGGGTCAGCGGCGGCAGCACATTGTTGGGGTCAATTTCAGGCATCATTGACCACGCCACAGAATGGCAACAGTGTAAATGAACCACCGCGCCTGCTGATTTTCGTGTCTCGTAAAAGGCACTGTGAAGCGGCATTTCCTTGGTTGGTTTCAGGCCCGCGATATGTCGGCCCGCTGAATCGAAGCGGGACAATTCTGCGGGATCAAGCCGCCCAAAAGAACTGCCCGTAGGCGAAACCAAAAGCCCCCCATCTTCGGTGCGGGCGGAGATATTGCCTGTTGATCCCCCCGTCAGGCCACGATCGAACATCGATTTCGCCAAGAGGCAAATCTGCTCGCGCAGTTTGGATTCTGAACTCATGCGTCCTCCAATTTTGCGAAAGCATCACTGAAAAAGCTTTCTGCGCCAAAATTGCCAGATTTGAGGGTGAGGGCGATATCCTGCCCCTCTGATGTGCAAAAACACCATGGCACGCCTGCGGCAATTTCAGGCCCGATATCCAACCTGTCGACCCGCAGGGCCTTTGTGACCGCGCCTGAGGTTTCCCCGCCCGCGACCACAATCCGCCGTGCGCCCTGATCGCGTGCGGCAACGGCCAAATCTGCAAGTGCCGCCTCAACGATTGCGCCCGCCTCAGCCTTCCCCAATTGGTCTTGTGCGGCGCGCACCGCATCGGGTGTTGCGGTCGCATAGATTAGGGGCTGCGCTGCGAGATCTTGCGCTGCAAGCCAATCCATGGCGGGTTGCAGGCCTCGTGCCTTCAGGCTTAGGGGGTCAAGCTGGAAACTGGGCTTTCCTTGGGATTGATACCGCGCAACTTGTGCATTTGTCATGGCAGAGCAACTGCCAGATAAAACGACCCCTTCTGGCGCGATGTCGCGGGATGTGGTTTCTATCTCATGCGCAGCCAGTAGGCCGCGCTTGGCATAAATCTGGGGGATCTGCATCGCAATCGCAGAGCCGCCTGTCAAAAACCGCATATCGGCGCAGGCCTCGGTGATCCGCGCAAGATCGGCGTTCTCCACCGCATCAACAACGATATGCGCCACGTTTTTCTCGGCCGAGTCTGCACAAGCCTTTTTAATCGCAGCGGCCCCTGCGGCGACAGTCAGGCGGTCAATCAGCCCAACTTTTCCACGCACCTGCGGCTGCAAAAGCCGCATCAGATTGCTGTCGCGCATGGGCGTCAGGGGGTGATCTTTCATCGGGCTTTCTGACAACGTCACTTGGCCCACAAACAAATTGCCCATGAAAATGGCACGGCCATTTTCGGGAAAGGCGGGGCAATAGATCGTCTGCGCGACACCCAGATCGGCCATAATCGCCTCGGCCACTGGCCCGATATTGCCCTCTGGGGTCGAGTCGAAGGTTGAGCAGTATTTCCAAAAATATTGCTGTGCTCCCGCGCGCTTGAGCCATGCTAGGGCCGCGCGCGCCTCTGCAACCGCATCTGTCACGGGCTCAGTGCGGATTTTAAGGGCGATGACCTCAAAGGGGCTTGTGTCTTGTGGCGGTTCCTCAGGAACGCCAATCCGCAAGGAAACAGGGTATCCGCTGCGTGCCAAAAGCCCGGCAAGATCCGTGGCGCCAGTGAAATCATCGGCAATTGCACCAAAAAGCGTGGTCATTGTGTTATTGTCCCTTGGGTAAGGTCAGACCTGCGGCCTTGGCATAGAGTTTGGCAAGGGCTGCATCATCCTCTGCCCCAAGACCCTGCGCCGCGGCCTCCTTGAATAAAGCAAGCGCGGCCTCAGTGATCGGGGCAGAAAAGCCCGAGTTTTGCGCAATATCCATCACAATCCCCAAATCCTTGGGCCAGATATTGATGGTGCTGCGTGGGGTGTAATCACCTTCGATGATGTGGGGGGCGCGGTTTTCTAACATCCAACTGGTTCCCGCGCTTTGCGACACCACCTCTAAAAACCGCTCAGGAGAGATGCCCTGTGCCAGCGCAAAGGTGATCGCCTCGGCCATTGAGGCGATGTGAATACCTGCCAACATTTGATTTGTGGCCTTCATCGCGGAGCCTGCCCCCGCGCGGTCGCCCATTTCAAAGACCTTTGCAGAGATGGCATCGAGTGCGGGCTTTGCGGCATCAAAGGCCGCTTTGCGCCCCGAGGCCATGATCGTCAACTCACCCGAGGCAGCCTTAATCGCCCCGCCAGAAATTGGCGCGTCCAGATAAAGCAGCCCTGCGCTTTCTGCGCGCGCTTCCATTTCGGCGGCAAAAGCAGGGGGGATTGTGGCGCAAGAAAGGATCACGGTGTTTCGTTGAAGCGCCGCCGCCACGCCCTCAGGGCCGAAAAGGACGGCTTCGGTTTGCGCCGCGTTGAGCACGACCACAACTAGCGCGTCCAAAGCCTCGGCATGATCTAGGAGCGCACCTGCTTGTGCGCCATCTGCCACAAGTCGCGCGACTGCATTGGGGTTAATATCATGGCCCCAAACCTGATGACCCGCCTTGATCAGATTGCGCGCCATGCCATAGCCCATAGACCCCAATCCGATAATCCCGATCTTTTGCATGTCTCGGCCCCTTTGCCTAAGTTGTGAGATGCAAGCCTTCGCGCGTCATGCTTGAGGTTGCTGCCCTCTTCACATAGCTCTGTGCCTTGGGTATCACAAGTTTGGTATACCAAAAAAGAGTGGCCATTTTGGCCGCGCATCATAGAGGGAGCGTGCATGTCTGACTTGAAATTCGCCCAAAGCCTGTCTCGCTTGGGCACGGAATCTGCCTTTGTCGTTTTGGCCCGCGCGCAAGCCTTGGCCGCCGAGGGGCGCGACATCATCAATCTGGGCATCGGTCAGCCCGATTTTCGGACGCCTGAGCATATCGTTGAGGCAGGCATCAAGGCGCTGCGGGATGGTCATCATGGCTATACGCCCGCCAATGGCCTGCCCGCACTGCGCGAGGCGGTGGCCGCCGATTTGCATCGCCGCCATGGGGTAGAGGTGAACCCTGATTGTGTGGTCGCCGTTCCTGGGGGTAAACCCACGATGTTCTTTGCGGTGATGATGTTCGGCGAGCCTGGCGCCGAGGTAATGTATCCCAACCCTGGGTTCCCGATTTACGAATCTGTCATCCGCTATTCAGGGGCAACCCCTGTGCCGATTGCGCTGCGCGAGGAAAACGGGTTTTCCTTTTCGGCAGAGGAGGTCTTGGCACAGATCACGCCCAAGACGCGGTTGATCATCATCAACTCGCCCGCAAACCCAACGGGCGGTGTGACCCCGAAGGAAGAGATCGACAAGTTAGTCGCGGGTCTTTTGGATCATCCCCATGTGGCGCTGATGTCGGATGAGATCTATTCCAACATGCTTTATGGCGGGCGCGAGCATGTTTCGCTTCTGCAATATCCCGAAATTCGGGATCGATTGATCATGCTAGATGGGTGGTCAAAGACCTATGCGATGACAGGGTGGCGTTTGGGTTATGCCGTTTGGCCTGAGGCCTGCGTGCCGCATGTGACCCGCCTGTGCATCAATGACCATTCCTGTGTGAATGCCGCTACACAATTTGCAGGGATTGCGGCGCTCAATGGCCCTCAAGATGCCGTGCGCGAGATGGTCGCCCAATTCGATGCGCGCAGACAAGTGATTGTTGAGGGGTTGAACACCCTCAAAGGCGTGACCTGCACCGATGCGGCGGGTGCGTTTTATGCATTCCCAAATATCTCGGGCACAGGCATGACTGCCGTGGAGGCACAGAACCTGTTCCTGAACGAGGCGGGCGTGGCCACAGTGGCGGGCACGAGTTTTGGCGCGATGGGCGAGGGCTATGTGCGCTTTTCATACGCCAATTCCACCGAGAATATCCTCGCTGCGCTTGATCGTATTGCGAAGGTGTTGTGATGCAATGACGCGCGAAGATGACCCTTCGCGCGTCATTTTTTAAGATCTGGGCGCTGTGGCGCAATGCGCGCCGCTGGCGGCTTGACCTGAACCCAGTGCCAGAATGGCAGGCGCGCGGAATGGATCAAGCGGTGCGCTGTGGCTAAGGTCAAAAGCCAAAAGAGCGCCGATCATCACGAACAGCGCGATGACCCTATGTTTGCGAGACAATGTCATGTGCGGGGCTCCAGTTGTAGAAGCGGGCGCAGACGCACACCGATGATGGATCCAACAAAGGCTGCTGCAAACCAAACCCATCCATGCAGGCTGCCTGTGGAAATGCCGCTGAAAAAGGCACCCACATTGCAGCCAAAGGCAAGGCGTGAGGAGTAGCCAAGCGCAAGCCCCGCAAGGATCGTAGCACCCCACGCAATCAAGGGCAGTCGCGGGATTGGTTGCGAGAGGCCAGCGCGCCATGCGGCCACGATGAATGCGCCCCCGATCAGGCCAAGATTGGTGAGCGAGGTAACATCGGTCAAAAGGCTTTGCGCGATGCGTTCAGCATGGGCGGGGCTTCCCCAAAACGGGTTGAGCGTCAGATCAACGCCTGTCGCACTGACGCACTTAGCCACCCAAAGGCCAAGACCGTAAACCACGCCCCAAGGTTGCCCTGCGACCACAAGGTTGCCCAGTGCCAAGAGAGCGACCAATATTGCGGCCATCACAAGACGGCGGGGCAGGCGGCGTTGGCCTTGTTCGGCGAAAATCCACACCATGAGCGCGACACTGCCAAGCCCCATAAGGGTCAGGCCAAGGCCTGCGCCGCCCTCAAGCGCGACAAGAGGCAAAGTGCCAAGTGACGTCCACCAGTTGAGATGTGCAGCGCCAAGAAAGCTGCCGATGGCGAAGAAAGGTAACGCGACCAATGCCACGGGATTGCCGCTGCCTGCATTAACCAAGGTGCCAGAGCCACAGCCCAGAACCACTTGCATTGCGATGCCAAAGACAAAAGCACCGCCCACCATGGCAAACCCGATGGGCGCATGGGCCCCGATCAACTCGCCCGAATGGCTGGCCAATAGCGGGAAGGCCACAGCGGCCACAAGGGCGATGGCCAAGAGCTGCGCAAAGAGGCCCGATGGATCACGGCGCAGGATCATCGCGCGCCACGGCCCCGCAAAGCCAAACCGCAACCCTTCGAGCGTTGCACCAAGGCCAAGACCGATCAGCAAAAGCAGACCGAACCGCGCACCCGCAGCGGCGGCAAGGATCAAAACAAAAGAAATCGCGCCAATCAGCAAGGCAAGGCGCCCCCAACGCGCGGGGCGTTGGGGGCGGTCTAAGTGGCTGCTTTGGTCGCTTTGGGCCAGCGGCGCCATTGCGTCTCTCCTTAGAAAACCGATTTGATCTGGTTCCACAGGTTGCGGATTGGGCCTGGGACATTGGCCATCTCATAACCTGCATTCGACCATCCGACCATGGATTCGGGGTAGAGTTTCACATTCTCAATCCCTGCCAATTCCGAGAGGGCGAACCAGTTGGTTGCAGCCCAGTGGCCGGTGTTGCAGAAAGACACCAAGGTTTCTGCATCCGTGAACCCCTCGGCCTCGGCCAAAGCACGCGCGGCATCGGCGTCCACAATTGCAGGGCCATTGTCGAACCAGCTGCTATGCACAAAATATTGCGACTGCGGCAGCGTGCCTGGACGGGCAGCGGCAGGGTGGCTTTGGTCACCGTTCCAGAAGCTTTCAGGGCGCGCATCAAGCAACAAACCATTGCTGCCGCCTGCAATCACAGTCTGGATTTGCTCTGCCGTGGCTGTCCACTGATCAGAGAGGGTGACAGTGATCGTGCTTGGAATTGGGGTGGTTGCCTCGGTCGACAGTGCAAGCCCTGCCTCCGTCCATGCGGCAACGCCGCCATTGAGGATCGACAGATTTCCGAAACCTGCGGATTTCAACGTCCAATAAACACGCGCCGCGGCACCGAAATCGGTTTCATTCGCGCCTTGATGGGCAATCACAACAGTCTGGTTCTGGCGCAAACCCAATTCACGCAACAATGCGGTCAGCTCTTCGGCGCTGGGCAATTGGCCAGGATTTTCAGCAGGCCCACGGAACCGACCATAGGGGGCGTTGATTGCGCCCTTGATATGGCCTGCTCTGTAGGTATTTACATTTTCTTGACCTTCGGCTGCGGCAGGCGCGCGAATGTCCAAGATAACGGGCGCATTTGTGCCCAAGCTGGCGTTCAATTCAGCGGGGCTGACCAAAGGGCCAAATTGCGCTGCTGCAACATTTGCCATCAGCACTAGGGCTGCGGCTGCATAAGAAAGAAGTTTCATCTCATGGCCTCGTTTTTCGGGTGAGAGGGACGATTATGGCGCCGCATGTGACGTGAGAATGCATGACTGACAAGGGGACAGCACATCAGAAAACAGCCCCGAAGGCGGCCAAAATTCTAAGCAAGGTGGATCGGCAGAATTCCTGTCAAGTCGCAGAGTTGATCGAGGAAATTTGTTCCGCAATTTTCAATTCAACAGAACATTTTCGTTCTTTTTTGCATGGACGCACGAATGGCGCGAACAATCTACCCGCTTAGGACGATTTTTGTATGAGGATACTAAAACTGGGGGCAAGTGGAGGCGAGTACCGGAATCGAACCGGTGTACACGGATTTGCAATCCGCTGCGTCACCACTCCGCCAACTCGCCTTCGGGGTATCTGTGGTGTCTATGGGGCGGTGCTACTGCAAGGTTTGCGCTTGCGCAAGTGGTAAGAGGGCAAAACGCGCGGAAGAACGGGTGGGGTTAGCTTGAAAACAGTCCCTTGCGCCTTGGTTTTTCCACCGCATCGGCCTCACGGATCACGATTTTGATGCGAGGCCCCGTTTGGATCATGGATGGATCCACGGGGCAAAGGCTGAGGTCAAGGATCTCAAGCCGTTGCAGCCGCGCAATCGGCGTGATGTCATAAACTTCGGTGTCACGCAGAATCAATTCCCGCAGATCTTTGCACAGGCTCAACGGGCTGATATCCGCAACGCGGCTATGAGATACATCGAGATAGCGCAGCCCCGTCAATTCGCGCAAAGCTGTGATGTCCGATATAAATGTTCCCCCAAGCTGCAGATGGGTCAGGCTGCGCATACCCGCCACGGGGCTGAGATCACTAATTGGCGCGGCCCAAGCTGAAACGCGCTCAAGATGAGACAGGCCACGCAAAGGCTGTAGACTGGTGACGCGGGTGTTTGAAATGTTCAGGCTGCGCAAATTGCTGCATTTGGCGATGCTTGAGGGCAATTCCACCAAATTGTTAAGCCCCGAAAGATCAAGCGATTGACCATCACTCATCAAACAATCTGCGATCATGCCTTGGCAAATTGAGTAATCGGCGGCGTATTCGGGCAGGTTACGCAAATATTCGGTCGATGGCGCCTCAACATCCATGCTGCGCGCAAGTTTCATCTGCGAGGCATTGGACACAAAGACCAGTTCATTGGCGTTTTCATACTCTGCGCTCATGGTGCTGTACCTATTGATTGCTGCGCGGTTCAATCGTTCATCACCATGCTAGATTGCTGCTTCACGGTGACATTACCTTCAAAGCGCGCGCCAAAGGCCACGGCGAGGATGTTTTGGTTGAATTCGCCGCGCGCTTGCGCGTTGCTGTCGATTTGCAGCTTTCTGCAGGTGATCGTGCCCTCGAACTGGCTATCGATTTTAACCATGTCAGCGGTGATTGTGCCGCGCACTTTAGCCCCGTGGGCAATGGTGACGTTATGACCCGTGATGTCGCCCGTCACGCTGCCTTCGATGACGACATCGCCATTGCTGCGCAACTTCCCCTCAATCGTCATACCTGCATGGATGACTGTTGCAGACGCGGTGCCGCGTGGGCGGTCAAGGTTGGGTTCATTCGGGCTTGTGGGAGAGAACGGCGTCATCATTCATCCAGAAAAATTATCAATATGATATAATATGCCTTTGGAGGGCCAAGGGTCAATCCGCTGCGACCCTATGGATCGCGCTGTATAGCGTGCTCCATACGCTTGCCCAAATTCATCGCAATTTGGGTGCCAAAGGCCACGCAATATTTGGGATTTTCGGCCACGGTTGCAGGAACGCCCGTGAGGTCAGACAAGGCTTTGTCAATGCCCCTGAGGCCCGCGCCACCGCCTGTAAGCATCAACCCATATTCATGGATGTCCGATGCCAGATCGGGCGGTGTTTGATCGAGCAGTGACATCACCGCCGTCCAAATCTGTTCGATAAGCGGGTGCAGTGCCTCGGCCACATCCTGTTCGGTCACAACTTGCTCTTTGGGCAGGCCATTAAAGGCATCGCGCCCCCGCACTGTGGCGCTCCGTCCTTTACCATCTGCGGGGAAGATGGCGGTGCCGATCTCATGTTTGAGCTTTTCACAGGATGAGACGCCCACGTTCAAATTGTAGTTTTTCTTGATGAAGTTTGAGATAGCCTCATCAAAATGGTCGCCCCCGATGCGCACTGAGCGTGCTGTGACAATGCCGCCCAGGGAGAGAACGGCAACTTCGGTTGTGCCGCCGCCAATATCGACAATCATCGCGCCGCGTGGGTCAAGAACAGGCAGGCCCGCACCAAGTGCGGCGGCCATCGGTTCTTCGACTAGCCCAACTTTGCGCGCCCCTGCTGCTTCGACCGAGTGCTTGATCGCACGCTTTTCAACGGGGGTGGCGCCATATGGCACGCAGACATAGACAATCGGCTTTCGCAGCATGAAACGGTTCAAGGCCTTGCGGAAAAACGCGCCAATCATTTCTTGAGCTGCATCAAAATCGGCGATGACCCCATCGGACAGGGGGCGGCAGGCTTGGATCGATTCCGGCGTCTTGCCGAGCATTAATTTGGCATCTTCACCCACCGCGAACAGCTTTTTGCGCCCGTCTTTGATGTGAAACGCCACGACAGATGGCTCATCCAAGATCACGCCCGACTCGCTATCCACGAAAACGGTGTTGGCCGTGCCAAGATCAATGCTGATTTTTGACGTCATACTGGTTAACCGAAATACAAATAAACTGACAGATGGGCATCAATCAGGCCGCCCTTGCGCAAGTGTTAATCTAATGTGATGCGCGCGTCTATCACCCCATTGCGGGGGAATTTTGGGCAAGGATGCGGCAAAGCAGACCTAACTTGCACCAAAGCGCCCAGCAGGCGTTGCACGAGGGCCCGCCATGTGCCATAGCAAGAACAACGTAAACTAGACTCATTGGTTCAGTTGAATGGCCGACTTTAAATCTCGCCGCGTCACGATGGTAGACACCCAAGTGCGCCCCTCAGATGTCACGAAATTCCAGGTGATTGATGCTATGCTTGCCATCCCGCGCGAGGCCTATGTGCCCGCCGATATGCAGGATGTGGCCTATATTGGTGAAAACCTGATCCTTGGGGCGGGTCGCGTGGTCCTTGAAGCCCGCAGTTTTGCGAAAATGTTGGACGCGCTCGACATTGGCCCGAGTGATCTGGTTCTCGATGTCGCCGCAGGCCTTGGTTATTCCAGTGCGGTGTTGGCCCATATGGCCGAGGCTGTGGTCGCGGTCGAAGAAAATGCCGACTTTGCCCAAGAGGCAGAAGCAAATTTCGCAGCACAATCTGTTGATAATGCCGCAATGATTTGCGCAAGCCATGTTGGAGGCGCGACCAAATATGGCCCCTATGACGTCATAGTTGTGAACGGGGCTGTTGAAACCATGCCCACAAGCCTGACGGATCAATTGAAGGAAGGTGGCCGCATGGGCGCGATCTTCGCGGTTGGTCAACTTTGCGAATTGCGGATTGGGCGCAAAATTGACGGCCAAATGAATTGGCGGCTGTTGTGCCATGCCAATGCGCCTGTTTTAGACGGGTTCAAGCGCGAAGCGGCGTTTCAGCTCTAAGCACGCGCATCAGCGGCGGCACGAAGTGAATTTGGGGCGCCTATGGGTCCCGTGAGGGAGTGTTGCTTGTGAGTGTTCGAATCAAGAAATCCTTTCAGATCTTTGGCGCCTCTTTGGCCATGTCCCTGTCCGTTCTCGGGGCAGGGCAGGTGAGCGCACAAGGGTTGCAGGCCACGATGGAAGCGGCCTATGAAAATTCCGATCTGCTCGAGCAAAACCGCTATCTTGCGCGAGTTGCTGATGAAGGCATTGCGCAGCGCGTTGCCGCGTTGCGACCCACCCTCAATATGGTTGCACAGCGGGCGCGCACGGACGCGGCAGGCAGCTTGACCGAAACCATTGCCCTCACCGCAGATTTGGTGCTGTTTGCAAGTGGCAGTCGCAGCGCTCAGATTGCGGCGGCGCGGGCCTCCGCCGAGGCCACCCAAGCGCAGCTTTTGGGGCTTGAGGGGCAGGTGCTGCTTGATGCTGTCACGGCCTATATGAATGTCTGGCGCGATGTTCAGGTGGTGAATGTGCGTCAATCCAATTTGCGGGTGGTTGAGGAACAATTACGCGCCGCAAGAGATCGCTTTGATTTAGGCGAGGCCACCCGAACCGATGTTGCGCAGGCCGAGGCGCAGATGGCTGCGGCACGATCCGCTTTGGCAGCGGCGCAAGGGACGCTCAGCATCAGTCGCGAACTTTATCAATTGGCCGTGGGCGTAGCACCAGAGGCACTTGGCGCACCAGGTGCGCGGCCCGAATTACCTTCATCTGCTGAGGCAGCGGAAATGATTGCGCGCAGCTCAGCCCCCTTGATCCTCGCCGCACAGCATGAGGTGACGGCCAATCAATATAATTTGACCGCGGCCCGTGCCGCTTATGGCCCAACTGTCAGCATGAGCGCGACCTCGACAGACACGCGGGAAGGGGCCCCCAATACCATCGGAAACAGCGAGCGTCTGTCGCTGACCATCACGCAACCCATTTACCAAGGTGGGCGGCTGGCCTCTCTTGAGCGGACTGCGCTGGCCAATCTTGCAGCCTCTCAATCCAATTTGAGCCGCCAGACCGCAACTGTCATCCAAAACTTGGGCAATGCTTATGCGCGCCTTTCTATCGCATCCGCGCAAATTGCGGCCACCGAGCAGCAGATTAACGCGGCGCAGCTGGCCTTTGAAGGCGTCCGTGAAGAGGCGTCTTTGGGTGCGCGCACCCCGCTTGATGTGCTGAATGCGGAACAAGATCTGCTTGATGCGCGCATAGCCCGCATTCAGGCGCAGACGGATCTCTATACGGCAAGCTACAGCGTTTTAAATGCGATGGGCGGGCTGACCGCAGAGGCGATGGGGCTGGATGTAGAGCTATACGATGCTGACGCCTATGGCACGCGCTTCTCAGGCGCACCACTTGGCCGCCCATCGGTGCAAGGCAGCCGCCTTGACGGTGTTCTGGAACGCTTAGGGCGTGAGTAAGCCCAAACGGCCAAGTCGCGACTAGGCTCGATGAAACCCGCCCCATGGGGCGGGTTTTTCATATCTAGGCCACTGGTCTTGCATCCGCCCTGCCGTGTCACGTGTCGCAGCTGCCGCATCGGCAGAATTCTTTACGTTGCTGTTTGACTTTCTTGCAGAGTATATAATTAAATAAATACATAAATAATTTACTATTTTACTGTGATCAAAATGTTCTGCCCCGCGATGCAGGTGAGATCGGCAACAAGACCGCAAAGCGGATGGCATTTGGGGTGACGGGATGAGCGAAGATAAAGACGGCGATGATATAGAGGATGTGCTCTCTTCCATCCGCCGTTTGGTGGCTAAGACAGCGCCCGCGCAAACGGTGTCATCGGCCGAGCGCCGCGCGCTGCGCGCAGAACCACACTTGCGACCAACGCGCCCAGTTGGTGACGCTGTTGAGCAAAAATTGGTGCTGTCCCCAAGCCAACGGGTGAGTGAGCCTGAAAACCCTTGGGCAGTGATTCCCCTTGATCCTGCAGATCACGCGTCTGGCGATGAACGGGCTTGGGCGCGTGAAGATCGCTTGGCGGATTATGCAGATGGCGGCGCTTCGCCATCAGCCGCACCGCAAGATGCGCTTGGTGCTGCCTTGGCTGCCGCTGCAGATCCCCTGCCTGATCAGGCAGATGCAGCGCAACAAGACGCGCCTGAAAGGCATCATAATTTTATATCAACCGAGATAGCCGATGAAGATGGCTATGACGAGGAGGTGGAAACCCTGACCCGCTTCGCCGCGCCGCCGCCGCCATTGAGGGCCAAGCCCAAAGCGGAGCCCCCCCCTGTCTACACGATTGAGCCCGAGCCAGAGGGGCAAGAAGATGATCTTGCAACGGAGGATCTTGTTGATGACTTGTGCCATGCCCCGCATATGCGGTTCGCTGCAAAAGAGGCCGATCTCATCTTGGCCGAGCAAGACGAAGTTGCGTTACGCGCCCTTGTTGCGCGTGTTGTCCGCGAGGAATTGCAGGGTGATTTGGGGCAACGGATTACCAGCATTCTGCGCAAATTGGTGCGCCGCGAAATTCGTATGATCCTCGCGGCTGAGAAACTGGATGGATAAGCCTTGACGACAGGCGCGGTCCCGCGAAGATGGCAGTGTCATGTTTCCGATACGCGACCATAACCCATCCAACCGTAAGCCCGTGATCACGATCGGTCTGATCTTGGTGAATGTTGTTGTGTTTCTGGGCTATTACCCCGAACTTTCATCGACCCCTACAGGTCTTGCGCGGTTTTTTGACAGTTGGGCGCTTGTCCCCGCCGAAGTGCTGAAGGGCGGAGATCCCCATAGTTTGATTACGTCCATGTTTCTGCATGGCGGCTGGATGCACCTGATCGGCAATATGCTGTTCTTATGGATTTTTGGCGATAACCTAGAGGATCAGCTCGGGCATGTTGGGTTTTTGGCCTTTTACCTTGTCGCAGGGCTCGCAGCGGGGTTTGGACAAATTTTGTCAAACCCCGCTTCGCAAGTGCCGATGGTGGGTGCCTCTGGGGCCATCGCTGGGGTGATGGGGGGATATTTGCTGTTATTCCCGCGCGCGAAGATCGACATCCTTTTTATCTTCATCATTTTCTTCAAAGTCTTCACTGTGCCCGCATGGGCCATGTTGGGGCTATGGTTTGGGCTGCAGCTGTTTAATGGTCTGTCGATGGATGCGACAGGTGGCGGTGTGGCCTATTGGGCCCATGCGGGCGGGTTTATCGTGGGCTTCGCATTGATGCTGCCGTTTTGGATCAATCGTGGCGCTCAGGCTTTTTGGGCGCGCACCGCGGGGGTTCCCCCCCATGAAGAGGCGCAATATCGCTTCGGCCAAAGCCGAATTCCTGCTGTGGGTCGGCCCAAAAATGCGCCACCCGCAGTCACCCGTGTGCCGCGGGTGACCCGCAAGACGCGCGGCGACAACCCTTGGTCAAAGTGATCTGCCAAACGAAAAATGCCCCACGCATCGCGCAGGGCATTTGATCTGACCGACCGCGTGCGTGTTTAGGCGCGTTCGGAATATTCCATCGTTTCGGTGTTCACGATGATCATTTCCTCTTGGCCGACAAAGGGCGGAACCATAACCTTTACGCCGTTGTCGAGGATTGCGGGCTTAAAGCTATTCGCGGCTGTTTGGCCCTTTACCACGGGTTCTGTTTCCACAACTTTGCAGGTGACTTTCTGAGGCAAGGTTGCGTTGAGCGCTTCGCTTTCATGGAATTCCACCACGATGGTCATCCCATCTTGCAAGAAGGGGCGGCGGTCGCCCAACAATTCCGCAGGCAATTCGATCTGCTCATAGGTTTCGGCGTCCATGAACACCAACATTCCATCTTGCTCATAGAGAAATTGCTGGTCTTTTTGTTCAAGACGCACGCGTTCTACCTTGTCCGCAGAGCGGAAACGCTCGTTCAATTTGCTGCCATTGCGCAGATTGCGCATCTCGACCTGAGCAAAAGCACCGCCCTTACCAGGCTTCACGTGATCCACTTTTACAGCGGCCCAGAGGCCACCATTATGTTCCAAAACATTTCCGGGACGAATTTCATTGCCGTTGATTTTAGGCATATTGTAAACCCTAGCAAACCTTGATGATTGATTAATGCTCCCTATATCTAGGCGATATTAGGGTGGCAATACACAAGCGCCGTGCAGCTTTAAATGCGATCCCATGCAAAAAACGCATACGAGGTATGCAATATTCGCATACCAGAATCGCTTAGAACATGTGCATAAGGGGCCCCACGCCGCAAAACGCAAGAGCAAAAAATAAAAAGGACGACGAAATGCGAGATTTCGTTGATGGCACCGCCTTCAATTACGAGCAAGGTCAACGCGCACGCAAGTTATTTGCTGCCGTTGTTTTGGCCGCGCTTGATGATGCAATCGCCGATGACAAGAAATTCGGCAACGGTCCAGAGCAAATCGCACGCTGGGCGCGCTCCCGTGATGGGCGCGAGGTGCTCAGCTGTGCAGGGATCGACCCCAATGAGCGCGTTGTTCAAGGCTTGATGAAATTTGTGGCCTCTGGCGTGCGCACCTCTGTTGCGCTGAGCCGCGAGGAAAGCGAACGCCGCAATCAGGCCGAAGCTGCCTGATCAAACGTCACGCCTGATCTTTCAAAACGCGTCCCATTGGGGCGCGTTTTTTTTGGGGAAGGTGGTGGCCGCTGTGGGACTCGAACCCACACGCCCGAAAGCCTCGGATTTTAAGTCCGGTCTGTCTACCAGTTCCAGCAAGCGGCCACAGGGTTTGACTAGAGGAAAGTTTCCCGCCCCGCAAGCGGCCAAGGCACGTTCCATCCCCTACATCCAAAATTCGCCCCGCCCATAATATGAGCGAGGCGAGGGTTTGGGTTAGCAAGCAACATGTTCGCACGTGCTGGCGAACGCCCCTTCGATACAGGGCAGGGCGTTAAATTTTGGTGAAATTGCGAAAAATTTTATAGCCCATCGAATTGGCAGAGCGCGTGAACGCTTTGGCCCATCTCCTCAAGCTTGGCGCGCCCCCCCAATTCGGGCAGATCAACCACAAAGGCGCAGCCCGTCACCTGCGCGCCGAGGCGCTCAATCAGGTGAATGCCCGCTCGCGCCGTGCCGCCAGTGGCCAAGAGATCATCCACGAGCAGGACACGTTCACCCGCCTCGAAAGCATCATCATGGATCTCGACAGTGGCGGTGCCATATTCCAATGCGTAATCTTCGCTGATTGTGGCCGCGGGCAATTTGCCTTTCTTGCGAATAGGAACAAAACCTTTGCCCAGTTGATGCGCGACCGCGCCGCCAAGGATGAACCCCCGCGCCTCAAGCCCCGCGACCTTATCAATCTTTTGCCCAACATAAGGGGCAAGCAATTGATCCACAGCCAATCGAAACCCGCGCGGGTCTGCAAAAAGCGTGGTCACGTCACGAAATAAAATCCCCTCATGCGGGAAATCGGGAATGGTGCGGATATAATCCTGAACCGTTTTTTGGGGCGTCATAGCGTCTCTCCGTTCGGCGGGCCTTACAGCACGCGGCCTGCAATCGCAGCTAGCTTGGTGACCATATCAGGGTCGCGCTTATCGGGGGCCGTCATGATGGCGTGATCCAATGCGCGATCACAGCCGCACCGACAAGGCGCGCGCTCAGGCCCCAAAAGCGCAGGCAAGGCGGCTATGGTTTTGCGCGCATTCTCTGCATTTCCTGTGAGGGTTTTGATGATCTCGGTGATATCCACTGCGCCGTGATCTGCATGCCAACTGTCATAATCCGTAATCATTGCAATCGGGGCGTAGCACATCTCCGCTTCGCGGGCCAATTTTGCCTCTGGCATATTGGTCATGCCGATCACATCGGCCTTCCATTCATTGCGATACATCAGTGATTCCGCGAGGGTCGAGAATTGCGGGCCTTCCATCGCCAGATACGTGCCGCCTTGATGCAGTTTTGCGCTGCTTGCGCTTGCGGCCTTGGCCAATTTTGCGCTGAGATCCGCGCAGGTTGGATGCGCCACGCTGACATGGGCCACCAGACCTGTGCCGAAAAAAGATTTATCGCGCGCGAAGGTGCGGTCGATGAATTGATCAACCAAGACGAAATCACCAGGCGCCAAGTCTTCGCGGAATGACCCGCAGGCGGAGACAGAGATCAAATCGGTCACCCCAAGGCGTTTTAGCGCGTCAATATTGGCGCGATAGGGCACCGTGGTGGGGCTGTGGACATGGCCGCGCCCGTGGCGGGGCAAAAAGGCCATGCTGACCCCGCTCAGGCGGCCCGTCAGGATGGCGTCAGAGGGTGTGCCAAATGGGCTGTTCACCTCAGCCCATTTCGCGCCCTCAAGCCCGTCTATCTCATAGACGCCCGAGCCGCCGATCACGCCAATCACGCGCTCTGTCATCCTGCCCCTCCATGGGTTGGTTCCAAATCCAAGCGCGCAGTATCGCAAGCGGCGGGGGGGAAGGGAACCCGCGAATTGGTATTTTGGCCTATTCAGGCCGCGTCATGGTGAAAATTTCACCGATTTGCGCGTAATCCTGATAGCCAAGCCGTGAAATCACGCCCGCGCGGGTGATGTCAAAGCGGCCATCATTCAGGCAATCGGGGCGGATATGAACCCCCGTCACTTCGCCAAAGACCGCAAAATTATGTGCCCCGTCCAAGGCAACGATTTGGGTCAGTTTGCATTCAAGGCTTGCGGGGGCGTTGGCCACCCGCGCCGCCGCAATGGTTTCACAGGGGGCACGGGCGATCTGTGCATGGGTGAATTCATCCACGCCCCTTGGCCACGGGCCAGAGCTTTGGTTCATCATATCGCGCATCTCGTAGCCCACTAGATTAACACAAAACACCCCCGTCTCGCGAATATTGGCCACGCTATCCTTGGTGTCGCCGCGATCCGCTTTGGCCGAGGTCGAGGCGAAAATCACCTGTGGCGGCACATAGGCGACTGCGTTGAAAAAGGAATAAGGCGCAAGATTGTCCTGACCATCGCTCCCCCGTGTCGAAATCCACCCAATCGGGCGCGGTGCGACTATGGCATTGAATGGGTTGTGGGGCAGGGGGTGGCCGTCATCAGGTTTATAGAACATCGCCGCGCCTTTTGCTTCTTCGGTTTGGCATTGAGCTAGCGCCGTGCTACCAGTTTGACCAGAGGCATTACATGAGCAGCCAATGGTCGATATAGCCAAAGAGCAGCCAAATGACTGGTGGGAGGTCGAAGCCCTTTTCGATCTGTGCTTTGCGCCCGGGCGCACGGCCCTGAGCTCCTATCGCTTGCGTGATGGGGTACCGCCTGTTGAGGGGCTCTGTCTCATAGCCCGCGATGACTATGGCGCGATTGGTGGGGCGATCCGCTTTTGGCCCGTGCGTGTCGGGGCCAAAGAGGCGTTGTTGCTTGGCCCGATTGCCGTGCATCCCACCCGTCAGGGGGAAGGTTTGGGCGGGCTGCTGATCCGTGAAGGTCTGCGGCGGGCTGACGCCTTGCACTGGTCGCGCACCATGTTGGTGGGGGATGCCCCGTATTATAGCCGCTTCGGGTTTCACCGCCTCGAGGGGGTAGAGATGCCACCACCCACCAACCCTGCTCGCATTTTGGGCGTTGGAGATTGGTCAGGGGTCACGGGGAAAGTGACGCGTTGGGGCGCCTAAGCGAGGCGCGCCAAGATCAAATCTGCGGCTTTTTCGGCAATCATGGTCACGGGCGCATGGGTATTTCCCGAGGGGATGGATGGCATCGCGCTGGCATCCGCCACAGACAGGCCCGAAATCCCGCGCAAGCGCAACTCTGGGTCAAGCGGCGCGTTTTGAGCCGCTCCCATTCGAACGGTTGAGACAGGGTGAAAAATCGTGGTTGCGATATCGCCTGCGGCGCACACCAGATCACCTTCGCTATTGATATGGGTGCCGGGTTTGATTTCTTGCGGTGCAAAGGCGCGCAAGCGTTCGGTTTGCATCAGGCGGCGGGCATGTTTGATGCTATCGACCGCCACGCGCTGATCAGCTTCAGCCGATAGGTAATTCGGGTCAATGACAGGGGCGGCCTTTGCATCGGGCGAGGTGATATGCACCGAACCGCGGCTTTCTGGGCGCAGGTTGCAGACCGAGATGGTGAGGGCGGGGAAGTCATGCAAAGGCTGACCAAAAGCTTCCAGCGATAGGGGCTGCACATGATATTCGATATTAGCGGTTTCGTAATCGGAACTTGATTTCGTGAAAATACCCAGTTGTGAGGGGGCCATGGCCACCGGGCCAGATCGCTTGAGTGCATATTCAAGCGCAATTTTGGCCCGCCCCCAGAGCGAGGCGTAAAGGGTGTTGAGTGTTTTTGCGCCTGAAATGCGGAAAATCGTGCGGATCTGAAGGTGATCGGCGAGGTTTTCGCCAATCTCGGGGCTGTCTTGGATCACGGGTATGCCCAAACCCTGTAGGCGCTCCGCTTGGCCGATCCCTGACAACTCCAAAAGTTTCGGTGTGCCAATTGCCCCTGCGGCTAAGACCAACTCACCACGGATTTGGATGTCTTTGACGATCCCGTTTTGACGATAGCGCAAGGCGCGAACGCGCCCCTCGGTGATGACGATTTGCTCGGCCTCGGCATTCGTTACGATGCTCAGGTTCTTACGGGTTTTGGCAGGATCAAGGAAGGCGCGGCGCGCATTCCACCGCAAACCGCCTCTTTGGGTCACTTCGAAATATCCCGCGCCCTCATTGTCGCCTGTGTTGAAATCATCTGAGGGCGGGATGCCCATTTCAGCGGCGGCTTCCCGCACCGCATCTAAAATTTCCCATGACAGGCGCTGATTTTCCACGCGCATTTCGCCGCCTGCGCCATGCAGGGCGTCCGCGCCGCGATGATAATCTTCCGAGCGTTTGAAATAGGGCAGGACATCCTCCCATCCCCAGCCCGTATTGCCCATCTGGCGCCAAAGATCATAATCGCGCGCTTGGCCGCGCATATAGATCATTCCATTGATTGAGGAGCAGCCCCCTAAAACCCGCCCACGCGGATAGTTGAGCGCGCGCCCATTCAACCCCGCCACAGGCGCGGTTTTATAGCACCAATCAAGGCGCGGATTTCCCATCGCATAGAGATATCCCACGGGGATATGCACCCAAGGGTGGCGGTCATGCCCACCCGCCTCTAACAACACGACCTTGTGCTTGCCATTTTCAGACAGGCGATTGGCCAACACACATCCCGCTGACCCTGCGCCGACAATCACAATATCCGCTGCCTGCATGATTTGACCTCGATTGCTTTTTATATGCCCGCTTCAATACGGGCTTTTCTTGTTGCAGAAAGCTTCATCCCTGGGCTTGAAAGTTTGCTTTCAGGCCCAAGCCATGCATATGCCAAGAGGCAGGGATCAAGATCCGCCGTTGTGATCCGATGTTCGTCACCGGGGCGGTTTAGGATTAACGAACCTGGCGCATGAACTGCGACCTCGTTTTCAGACCAATCGCCCGCGACCGAGATATCGCTTTCTTCAATTTCCGCATGGCTGTGTTGCGGGTAAGTGGTGCGGGGGGCAAAGAGAACAAAACCCAAGATCATCTTTTCAGAATAGATCGGCCCGCGCGGCGCCAATATCTCGCAATAGGCATATTTCTGCGCCAAGGCCTTTGGCACTTTCTCATAGCGGTATTCCCATGTCAGTTCGGTTGCGACCCGCGACAGCGCGCGCGACAATCCCGCGACCAAACCCCGCTCGCCCAGATCAAGGGCGCGGGGCAAATGGTCGGTGACGGGTTTAAGCAATGGCCCGCGCGGCATCACCGCGGGATTTGTGTCAAATACCTGCGAGATGCCTTCACGCACCCGTTTGCGGTGGCTGCGGATTGGTTTTGATCCCCCCGCCGAGCCGCGCCTGTAAAGCGCCTCAAACTCGCGCAAGAGATAGACCCAATTTGGAAAGGCCATACGCCGCTTTGGGGCCTCAACCTCAAGCGCTAAAGGGGCAAGGGGGGCTGTCATAGCTGCTATCCTTTTGGGGCCCTATTAGGCCAGTGCCGCATTCAAAGGCACAACCACGCGGCCGCGGATTTTACCTTCAAGAAATTTTGGCGCCTCTGCGATGACATCTTCAAGGGCCATTTCATGGGCGATTGCCGCCAATTTGCTCATATCCAAATCTTTGGCCAGGGCCGCCCATGCATCAATCCGCTCATCGCGCGGCACTATGACACTGTCGACCCCCAATAGGCTGACCCCGCGCAAAATGAAGGGCGCGACCGAGCTTGGCAAATCCATGCCTGCGGCAAGGCCACAGGCGGCGACAAGCCCACGATATTTCATTTTCGAGATAACATTAGCCAAGACGGTGCTGCCCGCAACATCGACCGCGCCTGCGAAACGCTCCTTGTCGAGGGGGCGGGGTTTGCCTGCGAATTCCTCTCGCGGCAGGATTTCGCTTGCGCCCAAGGATTTAAGATAGGCTTCTTCCTCGGCGCGGCCCGTGACCGCACAGACAGTAAATCCTTTCGCCGCCAAAAGGGCCACTGCAACACTGCCAACACCGCCCGCGGCCCCCGTGACCACGACCTCGCCCGCCTCTGGCGTGAGACCGGCCTTTAACAAGGCGCTGACGCAGAGCTGCGCGGTATATCCTGCTGTCCCGATCTCCATCGCTTGGCGCAGGCTGACACCATCGGGAAGTGGAACCAACCAATCGCCCTTGAGGCGTGCGAAACGCGCCAAACCGCCCCAATGTTTTTCACCAACACCCCATCCGTTCAAGACCACCCGATCGCCGGGATTATAGCGTGGATCTGCGCTTTCACGGACGATGCCCGATAGGTCAATGCCGGGAACCATCGGAAAACTGCGCACCACTGGCGCGGCCCCTGTGATGGCGAGCGCGTCCTTGTAATTCAAGGTTGACCAAGCCACTTCGACCAAAACATCCCCCTCGGGCAAGTCTTCCTTGGCGATTTGGCGCAAGGCCACGCTTTGCTGATCATCCGCTTTGCTGATTACGATGGCATCGAACATGGGGCATCTCCTTTTGGGGTGGTGTTAAGTTGTGCAAGAAATCGCGCTGCAAACAGGCGCAAGGGCGCAGGCCCGCGTTCCAATTTGGCCCGCAAAACGGCGCCCTCCCATCCGATCCAGAACATTTGCGCCAGATCGGCGGGGTTTTGATGGGGGGATATCTCGCCCTGATTTTGGGCAAGCTGTAGAACCCGCGCCAAGCGGGCTTGCCAATCTTCCAAGGTCGCAATGAGATCGGCGCGAAATTCTTCGGGCAATGCGCCCATTTCTTGGCCCAGATTGCCAATCAAACATCCGCGCCGAAAGCCGTGACGGGCCATGCCCGCCTCGGCCGCCGCAGCAAAGGCCGCGACACGGGCAAGCGGGGCAAGACTGTCATCGCTCAAGTGGCGTTCCATCTTTGCCACGAAATAGGCGCGATAGGCCGCGATGGCGGCGCGACCGAAGGCGGCCTTGTTGGGAAAATAATGATAGAAACTGCCCTTTGGCACACGGGCATGCGTCAGGATCATATCAAGCCCGACCGCAGAATAACCCCGCTCTGTGAGATGCACCAACCCTGCGCGGATCAATCGCTGATAGGTGGCCGCGTCTTGGGGCGCAGTGGCGGGGCGGCCACGGCGTTTGGGGGCGTCATATGTCACATCGGCTAAGCTCATGCGATATTTCTTAGACGGCTCGGTCTAATAATAAAAGCCCTCATTTTTCGGGCGGCATAAATTCCGCTTGCCACGAGCGCGGAACCCGTCAGGATGCCACGGCAAAGCCAACATAAAGGGAGGGACAAACAGGTGAGCAAAGTAGCGATTGTAACGGGGGCCGCGCGCGGTATCGGATTGGCCACCACTGATCTTTTCCTTGAGATGGGCTGGCGGGTTGCGATGGTGGATCGCGATGCGGCCGAACTTGGCGCGACATCCAACCCGCGTGATGGGGCCCTAGGGTTTGTTTGCGATGTCTCAGACCCTGAGGCTGTGGCAGAACTGGCGACCCAGATCAGCGCCAAAATGGGGCGCGTGGATGCTTTGGTGAATAATGCAGGTGTCGCGGAATTTGGGCCGATTGAAGAATGCGATTTCACAACATGGCGCCGTGTCATGGCGACCAATTTAGATGGCGTTTTTCTGATGTCACAGGCGATGACGCCTGCGCTAAAGGAAACCCATGGCGCGATTGTCAATATTGGGTCAATTTCGGGTCTGCGGGCGTCAACCTTGCGGGTGGCTTATGGCACGACCAAGGCGGCTGTTATTCATTTGACCAAACAGCAGGCGGCAGAATTGGGCGAATACGGCATTCGTTCGAATTGCGTCTGCCCTGGCCCTGTGCGCACGAAATTGTCGATTGCGGTGCATTCGCCCGCCATCATCGCCGCCTATCATGATGCGATCCCGCTCAATCGTTATGGGTCCGAGCGTGAGATTGCTGAAGCGATCTGCTTCCTATGCAGTGAAAAAGCGAGCTACATCTCTGGTCAAATACTGGCTGCGGATGGGGGGTTTGAGTCGACAGGCGTTGGGCTGCCTGCGCTGCGCAGCTAGGGCCTAATGGCCGTTTTGATGAGCGAGCCAGTTTGCAACCGCGCTGCGCACGCTCATCGCCCCTGTTGCCTGCGCTTCGCGGATCACGGCGCGCAGTTCGCGCAAATCAACCCGCCGCAAGAGGCTTTTGACGGGGCCGATGGAGGCGGGGCGCATCGACAATTTGCGCAAACCCATCGCGGCAAAGCACAACGCCTCAAGGGGGCGGCCTGCATCCTCGCCACAAAATGATAAATCGGTTTCAGTTTCCGCGCACCGCGTGACGATCATTTCTAGGAAATTCAAGAAACTGACATTGAGCGTGTCATAGCGGCGGCGCACCTGTTCGTTCTCGCGGTCAGCGGCGAAGAAGAACTGCTTAAGGTCATTGCCGCCGATTGAGACAAAATCAGCCATTTCAAAAAATTGGCGCGGTGCGAAAGCAAGGCTTGGGGTTTCCAGCATGGCCCCGATTTTAAGGGTTTTGGGCAAGATATGTCCCAAGGCCGCTTCGCGATCCATTTCGCGCAAAAGATGATCACGGGCCTCGGTGAATTCTTCAAGCTGGGCCACAAAGGGGAACATGACCGAAAGCGGGCGGCCTTGTGCCGCGCGGATTAGGGCCTGCAACTGCATTCGCATAACGCCCGGTTTATCAAGACCCACGCGGATCGCGCGCCACCCCAAGGCGGGGTTTGGTTCCTCTGGCCGCTTCATATAAGGCAGCACCTTATCCGAGCCTATATCAAGCGTGCGAAACACCACGCGCTTGCCGCCTGCTGCATCCATGACGCGAGAATAGAGCGCGGCCAATTCCCCGCGCCGTGGCACTTGGTTGCGCGTTAGAAATTGCAATTCCGTGCGAAACAACCCCACGCCCTCCGCACCAGACGAGGGCAGGGAGGGAAGATCCGCCATAAGGCCCGCATTCATCTCAAGCGTGATACGCGTGCCGCAAAGCGTCTCGGCGGGTTTGTCACGGATCGAGGCATAGCGTTCTTGCGCCGCGGCCTGCATGGCGATTTTATCGCGAAACGCCTTGGCCACATTCTCTTCGGGCCGCAAATGCACGATACCCTGCTCGCCATCGACCAAAATCGGGTCACCGTTCAGCGCCTCGGTTGTGATACGTTTGGCATTGATGATTAGCGGAATGGCAAGGGCGCGGGCCACAATCGCCGCGTGACTTCCAACCGATCCCTCCTCAAGCACCACCCCTTTGAGGCGGCGGCCATAATCCAACAATTCCCCTGGCCCAATGTTGCGTGCCACGAGAATCGGGTGTTCGGGCATTTCCGCGCCCGTGTCGCCGCCTTGACCTGTCAAAATCCGCAAAAGGCGGTTTGAAAGGTCGTCTAAATCCTGCAAACGTTCGCGCAAATAGGCGTCAGGCACAGTTTCTAGCCGCGCGCGGGCGGCCGATTGTTCTTTTTCAACGGCTGCTTCGGCCGATAGGCCTCGCGCAATGTCCTCTTGCATCCGTTTGATCCAACTGCGCGAATTGGCGAACATGCGATAGGCTTCGAGAACTTGGCGTTCCTCGCTGTCATCGTTGTCCATACGGGTCAAAAGCTGATCAACCGATTGGCGCAGCGTGGCGATTGCATCTGATAGGCGGGCTTGTTCGGCCTCTGGATCATCGGCCACGGGGCGGGTGACGACCACGCGTGGTTCGTGTAGGTAAACCGCGCCTTCGGTCACGCCCTCTTGCGCGACACCGCCACGGATCATCACCTGCGATTGGTGACGAGCCGATAAAGCCTCGCCCTCACCGACAAAGGCGCCAAGTTCTGTCATTTCAGCCAGAACCATCGCGACAACCTCTAGGGCATAGAGTTCATCTTCCGAATAGCTGCGCGCCTCTTTCGATTGCACAACCAAAACGCCAAGCCGTTCCCCTAAGCGCTGGATTGGCACGCCTAAGAAACTGGAATACCGCTCTTCGCCCGTCTCGGGCATATAACGAAATCCACGCGCGGCGGGGGCGTTGGGGGTGTTAATGGGGCGGGCATCGCGGGCAACGCGCCCCACCAGACCCTCGCCGAGGCGCATTCGGGTGACGTGAACGGCCTCGGGGGCCAAGCCCTCAGTCGCGCAAAGCTCGAGGGTGTCGGAATCGCGCAGCAGGTAAATCGAGCATACCTCCGTGCCCATCGAATCGGCGATCAGATGGGTGATACGGTCAAGTCGCTCCTGTCCTGCGCCTGCTTCGGCCAAACTGGCTTGCAAGCGGCGCAGCAATTTGCGGCTCTCGGTTTCCGTGCGCTCTGGCATAGTCCCTCATTTAGCCCCATGGGGGCTTGTCGTTCGGCCTAGACATACCGCCCGATGCAGGTGTCGCGCAACATAGGGTTAGCGCAATCTGCGCCTTGCGGCATAAATTTGCACGAAACTCGGGCCTTTGGTTGAAAAAAGCAGCGACAAAACGTGCGCAATGCGCGCGCATCGGTTGACCACTTCAAGGCTTGGCGCTAGACCCTGCGCTGACCGGACACCCTTTGCCACGGTTCCTGACAACCGAGGGAGAGCATCTTGCAAGACCTTCTTTCTGAATACGCGCCAATTTTGATCTTTCTTGCCATGGCCATCGGCCTTGGCCTGATCCTGATTTTGGCTGCTGTGATTGTCGCTGTGCGCAATCCTGATCCTGAAAAAGTTTCCGCCTATGAATGTGGGTTCAACGCCTTTGATGATGCGCGCATGAAATTTGATGTGCGTTTCTATTTGGTGTCGATCCTGTTCATCATCTTTGATTTGGAAATCGCGTTCCTGTTCCCATGGGCGGTTGCCTTCCCAGATATGTCGATGACGGCGTTCTGGTCGATGATGGTGTTCTTAGGCGTGCTGACCATTGGCTTTGCCTATGAATGGAAGAAAGGAGCGCTGGAATGGGAGTGATGACAGGTCAAAACACCGCAGGTGTGGACAAAGAGGTCGCCACCCAAGCGCTTAATCGCGAGCTTCAGGATAAAGGGTTTTTGTTGACCTCGACAGAGGACATCATCAACTGGGCGCGCACGGGCAGCTTGCATTGGATGACATTTGGTCTGGCGTGCTGCGCGGTTGAGATGATGCACACCTCAATGCCGCGCTATGATGCGGAGCGGTTCGGGATCGCCCCACGCGCCTCGCCACGCCAGTCGGATGTTATGATCGTGGCGGGCACTTTGACCAACAAAATGGCCCCTGCGTTGCGCAAGGTTTACGACCAGATGCCTGAACCGCGCTATGTGATCTCGATGGGATCTTGTGCGAATGGCGGCGGTTACTACCATTACAGCTATTCCGTTGTGCGCGGCTGTGATCGGATTGTGCCAGTGGATATTTATGTTCCTGGCTGCCCTCCGACCGCTGAAGCGCTGCTTTATGGTATCCTTCAGTTGCAGCGCAAAATCCGCCGCACGGGAACGATTACGCGCTAAGGCGCATCTTTGGGCGCAAGGCGCCCGAACCAAAAAGAGAGTGACGCAATGAGCGACCAGGCCTTGCAAGAATTGGCGAATTATCTGGCCGAAAAGCAGCCCGAAGCCGTGATGGGCAGCGCCATCATACGCGGCGAATTGACGGTTGAGGTCTCTTTGGCCCATCTGTTGGATTTCGTGGAATTCTTGAAACTCGACCGCAATTGCGCCTTCTCGACCTTGGTCGATGTGACCGCTGTGGATTACCCCGGTCGAGAGCGGCGCTTTGATTTGGTCTGGCATTTCTTGTCTATGTATCAAAATCAACGCATCCGCCTTAAAGCAGCGCTGCGCGAGGATGAGATGGCCCCCTCTATCGTGTCGATTCATCCATCGGCGAATTGGTTTGAGCGCGAAGTGTTCGATATGTTCGGCATCCTTTTCACGGGCCACCCCGATCTGCGCCGCATTTTGACCGATTACGGCTTTCGCGGTCATCCGTTGCGCAAGGATTTCCCGACCACTGGCTATGTTGAGCTGCGCTATGACGAGGCGCTCAAGCGCGTGGTCTACGAGCCTGTAAAACTGGTTCAGGAATACCGCCAATTTGATTTCATGAGCCCATGGGAAGGCGCGCAATATGTGCTGCCCGGGGATGAGAAGGCAGACCAAGCCAAGGAGGCGCAGAAATGATGGACGGCTCCAAAGGATTTGAAGACGCGCTGACAGGCGAGCAGAAAATTCGCAATTTCAATATCAATTTCGGGCCCCAACACCCCGCCGCGCATGGCGTGTTGCGTTTGGTGCTAGAATTGGACGGCGAGATTTGCGAGCGCTGTGATCCGCATATCGGCCTTTTGCATCGCGGCACAGAAAAGCTGATGGAAAGCCGCACCTATCTGCAAAACCTGCCCTATTTCGACCGTTTGGATTACGTTGGCACGATGAACCAAGAGCACGCATGGTGCTTGGCGATCGAACGTATGACAGGTGTCGAGGTGCCGCGCCGCGCCCAGTTGATCCGTGTTCTCTATTGCGAGATCGGGCGTATCTTGAACCATTTGCTGAACGTGACCACGCAGGCGATGGATGTGGGCGCGCTCACGCCGCCCCTTTGGGGCTTTGAGGAGCGCGAAAAGCTGATGGTGTTCTACGAGCGCGCCTGTGGTGCGCGTTTGCACGCGGCCTATTTCCGCCCCGGTGGCGTGCACCAAGATCTGCCCCCTGAATTGATTGCGGATATCGATACATGGGCGCAGGACTTCCCGCGCGTATTGTCAGATATTGACGGGCTTTTGACCGAAAACCGCATCTTCAAACAGCGCAATGTCGATATTGGCATTGTCACTGAAGAAGATATTCAAAACTGGGCATTCTCGGGGGTTATGGCCCGCGGGTCTGGTTTGGCATGGGATTTGCGCCGCGCACAGCCCTATGAATGCTATGACGAGTTCGAATTCCAAATCCCTGTGGGCAAGAATGGCGATTGCTATGATCGCTACCTGTGCCGCATGGAGGAAATGCGCCAATCCATTTCGATCATCCGCCAAGCCTGTGCCAAGTTGCAACTGCCCGAAAATCAGGGCGATGTTCTAGCACGCGGCAAGATCACCCCGCCTTCACGCGGTGAGATGAAAACCTCGATGGAGGCGCTGATCCATCACTTCAAACTTTATACCGAGGGCTTCCACGTCCCTGAGGGCGAAATTTATGCCGCGGTCGAGGCCCCGAAAGGTGAGTTTGGTGTCTATCTGGTTTCTGATGGCAGCAACAAACCTTACCGCTCTAAGATCCGCGCCCCTGGATTTGCGCATCTTCAGGCGATGGATCACCTATGCCGCGGCCACCAATTGGCGGATGTGTCTGCTGTTCTTGGGTCGCTTGATGTTGTGTTTGGTGAGATTGACCGCTGATCTCGGATCGGCCTTTGCAGCGGCGGGATCACCGCCGCGTTCAACCTGTTGACGGAAAACTTTACGATGCTCAGACGCCTTCATTCGGAACAGCCAGATAGCTTTGCCTTTACCCCTGAAAATCAGGCATGGGCTGAGGCGCAGATCACCAAATACCCCGAAGGACGTCAGGCTTCGGCGATTATTCCCCTGTTGTGGCGCGCACAAGAACAGGAAGGGTGGCTCAGCAAGCCTGCGATTGAATATGTCGCTGATATGCTCGGCATGGCCTATATCCGCGCCTTGGAAGTCGCGACCTTCTATTTCATGTTCCAATTGCAGCCCGTGGGCAGCGTGGCGCATATTCAGGTTTGCGGCACCACCTCCTGCATGATCTGTGGCGCGGAAGATTTGATTGGCATTTGCCGCGAGAAAATTGCCCCCAACCCGCATGAGCTGTCGAAAGATGGCAAGTTCTCGTGGGAAGAGGTCGAATGTTTGGGCGCCTGTTCCAACGCGCCAATGGCGCAGATCGGCAAGGACTATTACGAAGACCTGACGGCGGCGCGCCTGTCTGAGATTATTGATGAATTGTCGGCAGGCAAGGTGCCGACACCTGGGCCACAAAATGGCCGCTACACATCTGAGCCTGCATCGGGTCTGACCAGTTTGGCCGCGCATGAAAAGGGCCGCGATCCGCTGAATGCCTCTGCGCGATTGGCGGCAGATATCGGTGATACGGTCAAGCGGATTGATGGCACCGAGGTGCCATTGCTGGCCCCTTGGGGTAAGCAGTCATCGGCCGGTATTCCCAAGGAGGCCGCGCGGCCCAAACCCGCAAATGCGGCGAAGAAAGCGCCTGCGAAAAAGCCTGCTGCGAAGAAACCAGTTGCCAAAAAGGCGGCAGCAAAGCCCGCATCGCGCAAGCCAAAGTCGAGCGAATAAGCGGCTTTACCACTCAAAATTCGGATCAATTCCACAAAAAACCCGCCTTTATGGCGGGTTTTTTACATGTCACCCCATGAAAAGATGTTTTTTATATGTGAAAAGATAGGGTAAGTTGCGGGGCATTAAGGCGCGACAGGCGCATGTCGAAATCAGTGATCAAAAATCTACGATCAGACCGGGGAAAATAAATGAGCGAGAATTCAGGGGGTTTGACCTGTGCAGCTGTGTCATGGGGCTTGGCGGCATTGGTCGGGGCATTTGCAGGGGTGCTTGTGGCAGTCCTTGGCGATTGGAGCTTTATGCAAGCGGTGTTTGCGGCCGTGATCGTGGCAGTCGGTGTGGGGTTGTTTTTGATGCTCACGCTGTGTCGCAGCTTGCCTGAGCCCGCCGATAAGAGTGTTTCTGCGCCACAGCCCTTAGCGCCAAAACCCGCAGCCCCGAAGGCGGCAGCACCTGCAGCATCCGCAACTGCAAAACCTGCTGCAAAACCAAAAGCCGCTCCCAAGCCAAAGGCAGCGGCGAAACCCAAAGCCACAGCAAAACCCAAAGCGGCTGCCAAAGCCGCCGCACCCGCGGCCACCACAGGCGCGGGTACGCGCCCTGCCGCCTTGAGCGCCGCGCGCGCCTCGGGGGCGGATGATCTGAAAATGATCAAAGGCGTTGGCCCGAAACTGGAGGCATTGCTTAATCGTCTAGGGTTTTACCATTTTGACCAAGTTGCCTCTTGGACGGCGGATGAGGTTGCATGGGTTGATCAGAACCTCGAAGGGTTCAAGGGCCGTGTCAGCCGCGATAATTGGGTTGCGCAAGTCAAAACCTTGGCCGCAGGTGGGCAAACGGAATTTTCAAAACGCGTTGGCGATGGGGATGTCTACTAAGTCCTAATGCGAATTCCTTCAAAAGGCGGCCCTGCATCCAAGATGCGGGGCCGCTTTTTCTTGCAGCTTCCAGCCACCCCCGTTAAAACCCCGAGCAAATGACATGCCATGTTGCAGACCAAATGAATGACCCGCAAACTGCCCATGCAAAACGCTGAAGATGCCGCGCTCGACCGTAAGGGGCGGGTGGCTGCCTTGGTTATTGCGGGGGCAATGCTGTTGTGGATGTTGATGCAGGCCATCGGCGCCCATCTTGGGTGGCCTGCGAGACTGGCTTTTTTGTTTGACCTTGCGGCAATTGCGGCCCTTTTCTGGGCGCTTGTGGTAACGTATCAGGTATGGCAAGGCCGTAAAAAACTCCGTGCGGGGCACGGGCAGCGCCAGAACGACAAGGACTAGGACATGCTTCAGGATAAAGACCGCATCTTTACCAACATCTATGGGATGCATGAGCGCAGCCTGAAAGGCGCAAAGGCGCGGGGCCATTGGGATGGCACCAAAGACCTGATTGCGCTGGGCCGTGACAAAATCATTGAGATCATGAAAGCATCGGGATTGCGGGGCCGTGGCGGGGCAGGGTTCCCCACAGGTCTGAAATGGTCCTTCATGCCGAAGGAAAGCGATGGTCGCCCGTCATACTTGGTGGTGAATGCGGACGAGTCTGAGCCTGGCACCTGTAAAGACCGCGAGATCATGCGCCATGACCCGCATACGCTGATTGAGGGATGTTTGATCGCCTCTTTCGCGATGGGGGCCCATGCCTGCTACATTTACATCCGCGGTGAATATATCCGCGAACGCGAGGCCCTGCAGGCCGCGATTGACGAATGTTATGATGCGGGCCTTCTGGGCAAAAATGCCGCGAAATCGGGTTGGGATTTTGATCTATACCTGCATCACGGGGCAGGGGCCTATATTTGCGGCGAGGAAACTGCGCTTCTTGAAAGCCTTGAGGGCAAAAAAGGCATGCCACGCATGAAGCCACCTTTCCCTGCGGGGGCGGGTCTCTATGGATGCCCGACCACGGTGAACAATGTCGAATCAATCGCGGTTGTGCCGACCATTTTGCGCCGTGGGGCTGAATGGTTTGCGGGCTTTGGGCGCCCCAATAATGCAGGGACAAAACTTTTTGCGATTTCTGGCCATGTGAACACCCCTTGCGTGGTGGAAGAGGCGATGTCGATCACCTTTGAGGAATTGATCGAGCGTCATTGCGGCGGCATTCGCGGTGGCTGGGATAACCTTAAGGCGGTCATTCCCGGTGGATCATCTGTGCCCTGTATCCGTGGTGAGGATATGCGCGAGGCCATCATGGATTTTGATTATCTGCGCGAACAGCGCTCTGGGCTTGGCACAGCTGCGGTGATCGTGATGGATAAATCCACAGACATCATCAAAGCGATTTGGCGCTTGTCGAAATTCTACAAGCACGAATCTTGTGGCCAATGCACGCCTTGCCGCGAAGGCACGGGCTGGATGATGCGCGTGATGGATCGTTTGGTCAAAGGCGAGGCATCGGTTGAAGAAATCGATATGCTGCTTGATGTGACCAAGCAGGTTGAAGGTCATACAATTTGCGCGCTTGGTGATGCGGCTGCATGGCCGATCCAAGGTTTGATCCGCAATTTCCGTGATGAAATTGAAGATCGTATCAAATCAAAACGCGGTGCCGCGATTGCAGCAGAATGAGAGAGAACGGGGCCCTTGCGGCCCCGTTTTTATATCTACCGTTGGCCTAAGCTCTGCACGGGCTTGTGAATTGCGCTCTGGCACCCGATGTGGCCTGATTTGAATATGGTAACGCAGATGCACAAATCCCCTCGAAATGGCCCGCGCGCGATGGTGCGCGCCTTGGTCCTTACGCTGCTTTTGGCGGCAGCGGCGATGCCTGCAAGGGCTGAGGATCGCTTTGATGCCTTGCGCAACGATCCCCAAATTCATGAGGGTCTTTTGGTCATCTCAATCGGGCGATTGGTGCGCAATCGTTGTGACAGTATCAATGCACGGATTCTGCGCGCTTGGGCGTTTGCACAAAGCTTGGTTGATCGCGGCATATCCTTGGGCTATTCGCGTGCTGAGCTAGAAGACTATCTCGATAGCGATGCTGACAAAGCACGATACCGTGCCCTAGCAGCGGCCTATCTGGCAGAGCGCGAAGCAAGTGTCGAAGATGCCCAATCTATGTGCAGATTGGGCCGCGACGAAATTTCTTCGCAGTCAGCCGTTGGCAGATTGCTTATTGAGGGTTAGAAGGCACCAAAAGCGAATTTGCAGGGCATAAATTCCAGACCCGCCCTGAGGCCAACGAAGGACCGCGCGCATGAGCGACCTGAGAAAAATCGTAATTGATGGGAATGAGATCGAGGTGGAAGGGGCGATGACCCTGATCCAAGCTTGTGAAGTCGCAGGAATCGAAATTCCGCGCTTCTGCTATCACGAGCGCCTCTCCATCGCGGGCAACTGCCGGATGTGTTTGGTTGAGGTAGTGGGTGGCCCCCCCAAACCTGCGGCCTCTTGCGCGATGCAGGTGCGCGATTTGCGCCCCGGTCCAGAAGGTCAGCCGCCTGTGGTGAAAACCAATTCGCCTATGGTCAAGAAAGCCCGCGAAGGGGTGATGGAGTTTCTTCTGATCAACCACCCGCTTGATTGTCCAATCTGTGACCAAGGCGGTGAATGTGATCTGCAAGATCAGGCCATGGCTTATGGCGTGGATTTTAGCCGGTATCGCGAACCCAAACGTGCATCAGAAGATTTGGACTTGGGCCCCTTGGTCGAAACCCACATGACGCGCTGCATTTCCTGCACGCGCTGCGTGCGCTTCACCACCGAGGTGGCAGGGATCACCCAAATGGGCCAGACCGGCCGTGGTGAGGATGCAGAGATCACCTCTTATCTTGGGGAAACCCTGAATTCGAACTTGCAGGGCAACATCATCGACCTGTGCCCCGTGGGCGCGCTGACCTCCAAGCCTTATGCCTTTACCGCGCGGCCTTGGGAGTTGAGCAAGACCGAGACTATCGATGTGATGGACGCGCTTGGCAGCAATATTCGCGTGGATACAAAAGGGCGCGAAGTGATGCGTATCCTGCCGCGCAACCATGATGGCGTGAACGAGGAATGGATTTCGGATAAAACCCGCTTTGTGTGGGATGGCCTGCGCCGCCAGCGTCTTGATGTGCCCTATATCCGCGAAAAAGGTAAATTGCGCAAAGCAACCTGGGGCGAGGCTTTGGCCAAAGCCGCGGAGGCGCTGAAAGGCGCTAAGAAAATTGCAGGTCTCGTGGGTGATTTGGCCCCCGTTGAGGCGATTTTCGCAATGAAACAGATGATCGAGGGTCAAGGTGGCGTTGTAGAATGCCGCACCGATGGCGCGAAATTGCCCGAAGCCAATCGCGCGGCCTATGTGGGCACAGCGGCGATTGAAGATATTGATCACGCAGATCATATCATTCTAATCGGCACCAACCCCCGCCTTGAGGCCCCCGTGCTTAATGCGCGGATTCGCAAAGCATGGGCGCGCGGCGCAAATGTCGAGGTGATCGGCGAAGCGGCTGATCTGACCTATGACTATGCACATCTAGGCACAGATCGTGCGGCCTTGGAGAAAACCTTGTCCTGTGCGGCAGGGGCGGTCGCAAAACAGGCATCACTGGTCATCATCGGCCAAGGGGCCCTGCGTGAGGCCGATGGCGAGGCGGTTTTGGCCGCAGCGCAAGCCTTGGCTGAGAAAACCAAATCGGGCCTCTTGGTCTTGCACACGGCCGCGGCCCGCGTGGGCGCGATGGATGTGGGCGCTGTTACCAAGGGGGGGCTGACCGCCGCGGTAAAAGATGCGGATGTCATCTATAACCTCGGCGCAGATGAGGTTGAGATCGCCGATGGTGCCTTTGTTATCTATCAAGGCAGCCATGGGGATCGTGGCGCGCATCGTGCGGATGTCATTCTGCCTGCTGCAGCTTATACCGAAGAAAACGCCCTCTTCGTAAACACCGAAGGGCGTCCGCAATTGGCGCTGCGCGCGAATTTCCCTCCCAATGAAGCCAAGGAAAATTGGGCGATTTTGCGCGCGCTGTCCGCTGAATTGGGCGCGACATTGCCTTACGACACCCAAACCCAATTGCGTCAGGCCTTAGTGAAAGCCGTGCCACATTTGGCTATGGTGGACGAGTTGCCCGCGAATTCAGGCGCGGCTTTGACGGAAAAGGCCTTGGGTAAGGCAGATTTCAAATCGGCCATTGCAGATCATTACCTAACCAACCCGATTGCCCGCGCCAGCCAATTGATGGCCGAGCTATCGGCGAATGCAAAGGCGCGTAATGCGGCCGCATTGGCGGCTGAATGAAGAAATGATGTTCCGCGATTTACATCATATTATCTCGAAACGGGGTTCTATGATGGTCGCGGGGCTGATATGGGCGGGCTTAGGCCTTGCGGGATGCCAGACCATTCCGCGTTACGATCAAGGGCCACCCGCTTTTTATGACGGTGTAGAGACAAGACTACTGGACGACGACTTGGTGAATTTCATCGTGCAAATGTCAGGCGCGGCCACGACAAGTAATGTCGAGGACTATGCCAAATGTGCGGCAGCGCAATATGCGCTGATCCGCGGATATGGTTTTGCGCGACATGTGCGCACAAATGTATACGAAGAGGGTGGCATTTGGCGCGGAGATGCGGTTTACACCATCTCGCCATCGCTCCCGCTCGGGTCGCAGACGATAGATGCAGAAGTCATCGTTGCGGCCTGTCAGGATAACGGCATACCGACGGTTTGAGGACGACATGGACGGTTTCTTATCAACCACGCCCGGAATGATGCTGATCATCGCAGCACAATGTTTGCTTGTGATCGGCTTTGTGATGGTTTCGCTACTTTTCCTTGTTTATGGCGACCGCAAAATTTGGGCGGCTGTTCAGATGCGCCGCGGCCCCAATGTGGTGGGTGTGTTTGGCCTGTTGCAGACCGTGGCCGATGCGCTGAAATATGTCGTGAAGGAGGTCGTGATCCCCGCTGGTGCGGATCGCCCCGTATTCCTTCTGGCGCCAATGACCAGTTTTGTCTTGGCCATGATTGCTTGGGCGGTGATCCCGTTCAACGATACATGGGTTTTGGCCGATTTGAACGTGGCAATCCTGTATGTTTTCGCGATTTCCTCGCTTGAGGTTTACGGCGTGATCATGGGGGGATGGGCGTCCAACTCGAAATATCCGTTCCTTGGCTCTTTGCGCTCGGCAGCGCAAATGATCTCTTATGAGGTGTCCATTGGTCTGATCATCGTTGGGGTAATCATTTCGACTGGATCGCTGAACTTTGGCGATATCGTGCGCGCGCAGGACGGGGATTTCGGCCTGTTCTCGTGGTATTGGTTGCCGCATTTGCCGATGGTGTTTTTGTTCTTCATCTCGGCGCTTGCTGAAACCAACCGCCCGCCCTTCGATCTGCCCGAAGCGGAATCGGAATTGGTCGCGGGCTATCAGGTTGAATATTCTTCGACACCGTTCTTGCTGTTCATGGCCGGCGAATATATCGCGATCTTCTTGATGTGCGCGCTGATGACGCTGTTGTTCTTCGGCGGTTGGCTATCGCCCATTCCAGGGGTGGCAGATGGCGCGCTGTGGATGGTCGCTAAGATGGCCGTATTCTTCTTCTTCTTCGCGATGGTAAAGGCGGTTGTGCCGCGCTACCGCTATGACCAATTGATGCGCATCGGTTGGAAAGTGTTCCTGCCTATGTCTTTGGCTTGGGTCGTCTTGGTCGCTTTCCTCGCAAAGTTTGAACTCTTTGGTGGGGCATATGCCCGTTGGGCAATTGGGGGCTGAACGATGACACAGATCGATTATACCCGCGCTGCAAAATATTTCTTGCTGGTCGACTTTTTTAAAGGCTTCAAGCTGGGCTTTAAGTATTTCTTTGCCCCCAAAGCGACCGTCAATTACCCGCATGAAAAGGGGCCGTTGTCGCCGCGTTTTCGGGGCGAACATGCGCTGCGCCGCTATCCGAATGGCGAAGAGCGCTGCATCGCGTGCAAATTATGCGAGGCGATTTGCCCCGCACAGGCGATCACAATTGACGCTGAACCCCGCGAGGACGGCAGCCGCCGCACCACGCGCTACGATATCGATATGACCAAATGCATCTATTGCGGTTTCTGCCAAGAGGCTTGCCCTGTGGATGCGATTGTTGAAGGGCCGAATTTCGAATTTGCCACTGAAACCCGTGAAGAACTGTATTACGACAAGGCCAAACTTCTGGCCAATGGTGAGAGATGGGAAGCGGAAATTGCCCGCAACCTAGAGTTGGACGCGCCGTATCGGTAAGTCCGAACCTGTGAGTGTGTAAAATGAGTAACGAGTCCCCCCAGAATCCTTTCGAGGCATTGATGCGCCAAACGCAAGAGATGACACAGGACTTCCTCAAGGCGGTTAACCCCGCCATGGCGAATATTACTGCGTCAAATCTTGATAAACTTTGGCCCACCATGCCCGCCGAAATGATGGAGGCTTTCTTTGGAAAGCAATTCAATCCGGGGGGTTTGGACGCGAAAACGCGGCTGCTTTTGACCCTGCATGGTCTGACCGTTCAGGGCGCATTGGCCGAGGCGCAAATCCGTATGACGGTGCGCCACGCGGTCGAGGCAGGGGCAAGCCCGCAAGAGATTGCTGAGACCATTGGCATGGCCGCGATGTTTGGCGGTGTGCCTGCGATGAACAAAGCGATGGAACTGGCCAAAGCGGCCATTGACTAAGGCGAGGACTGAAATATGGGCGTGGCCGATATCACCTTCTATGCGTTTTCAACCGTTCTGGTTGCCGCAGCACTTTTGGTGGTGCTGGCCCGCAACCCCGTGCATTCGGTTCTGTGGCTGATCCTCAGCTTCCTGTCTGCCGCGGGTTTGTTCGTCCTTTTGGGCGCTGAATTTGTCGCGATGCTGTTGATCATTGTCTATGTGGGCGCGGTGGCGGTGTTGTTCCTCTTTGTGGTGATGATGTTGGATGTTGATTTCGCCGAACTTAAGGCGGGAATGGCGCAATATATGCCACTTGCGCTTTTGATTGGTGTTATTTTGTTGATCCAACTGGGCCTTGCCTATGGCACATGGGCCTTTTCAGAGGGGATTGATACCCGCTTGGGCAATCCAACCCCCGCAATCGATCAGATGCACAATACCAAAGCTTTGGGGATGATCCTTTATGATCATTACCTGTTGGTGTTCCAATTGGCAGGTTTGGTTTTGTTGGTTGCGATGGTGGGCGCGATTGTTCTGACGCTGCGCCACCGCGTGGACGTCAAGCGCCAGAATGTCTTGGCGCAGATGTATCGTGATCCTGCGAAAGCGATGGAACTAAAAGACGTAAAGCCTGGTCAAGGGCTGTGACATAAGCGGGGCTTTTAGCCCCGCAGAATATTGAATGACCATGAGGGAAACCCCCTCGGAGGGACGAGATGACGATCGGACTGGAACACTACCTGACGGTGGCGGCTGCGCTCTTTGTGATCGGGATTTTTGGCATCTTCCTCAATCGGAAGAATGTCATCGTGATCCTGATGTCAGTCGAATTGATTTTGCTATCGGTGAATATCAACCTTGTCGCGTTTTCCTCCTATTTAGGGGATTTGACGGGTCAGGTCTTTACCATGTTCGTCCTGACAGTCGCCGCGGCAGAGGCCGCGATTGGTCTTGCGATCCTTGTCTGTTTCTTCCGCAACCGTGGCACCATCGCGGTTGAAGATGTTTCGAATATGAAGGGCTGAGCCGATGGAAACGATCCTGCTTTTTGCACCGCTCATCGGCGCGCTTTTGGCTGGCTTTGGCTGGCGGTGGTTTGGTGAACAACTCGCCTGCATCATTGCAACCGCGCTTTTATTCTTGTCGATGATCCTGTCTTGGGCCCTGTTCATCGGGTTTGATGGCGAAACCTATTCCATTTCAATCCTGCGTTGGGTGGAATCAGGCAGCCTGTTCACGGATTGGGCCATTCGCATTGATCGCTTGACGGCGATTATGTTGATTGTGATCACCTCTGTCTCGGCGCTCGTGCATCTGTATTCCTTTGGCTACATGGCGCATGACGACAATTTCCGCGAAGGCGAAAGCTATCGCCCGCGGTTCTTTGCCTATCTGTCGTTCTTCACCTTTGCCATGCTGATGCTGGTGACCGCGGATAACCTGCTGCAACTCTTCTTCGGGTGGGAAGGGGTAGGGGTCGCCTCCTATCTTTTGATTGGCTTCTATTTCCGCAAGCCAAGCGCAGGTGCGGCGGCGATGAAGGCCTTTATCGTCAACCGCGTTGGCGATTTCGGCTTCCTGTTGGGGATCTTCGGTCTGTATTGGATGGCGGACTCGATCCAATTTGATGTGATTTTGCCGATGGGTGCGGAATTGGCAGAGCAAAGCTTTGCCTTCCTCGGCTTTGAGGTGAATGCCGCCAATACAATCGCAATGCTGTTGTTCATCGGCGCGATGGGGAAATCGGCGCAGCTCTTGCTGCACACATGGTTGCCTGACGCAATGGAAGGCCCGACCCCTGTATCCGCGCTGATCCACGCTGCAACCATGGTGACGGCGGGGGTCTTCTTGGTCTGCCGTATGTCGCCGATTATGGAATACGCCCCCTATGCCACAAACTTCATCATCATCCTTGGCGCGCTGACCGCGTTCTTTGCGGCCACTGTTGGATTGGTGCAGAACGACATCAAGCGCGTCATCGCCTATTCCACCTGTTCGCAATTGGGATACATGTTCGTTGCGGCAGGGGTTGGGGTTTATTCGGTGGCGATGTTCCACCTCTTCACCCACGCATTCTTCAAGGCCATGCTGTTCCTTGGCGCAGGCTCCGTCATCCACGCGATGCATCATGAGCAGGATATGCGCAATTACGGCGGATTGCGGAAGAAGATTCCCTATACATTCGCGGCCATGCTGATTGGCACATTGGCCATCACGGGCGTTGGTATCCCGCTGACCTATTATGGCTTTGCAGGGTTCCTGTCCAAAGACGCGGTGATTGAAAGCGCCTATGCCTTTGGCGGTGGTTTGGGCCATTACGCCTTCTGGATGTTGGTGATCGCTGCTGCCTTCACCAGCTTCTATTCATGGCGTTTGATGTTCCTGACCTTCTTTGGCACCCCGCGGGGTGACAAGCACACGCATGATCACGCACATGAAAGCCCTGTGGTGATGTTGATCCCGCTTGGCGTTCTGGCCTTTGGTGCGGTGTTTGCAGGTATGATCTGGCTGAAGCCGTTCTTTGGGCATCCAGATGAGGTCGGTAAATTCTTTGGCGTCCCCTATGCTGAGGCGATGGCCCATGGTGAGGGGGACGCAACCCATGGCACCGAAGGTCACACTGATGCGGCCATGGCCGAAGAAGGTCATGATGCCACCCATGCCGCCACGCATGAGGGCACAGCCGAAGCTGAACATCACTATGTCTTTACGGGCGCACCCGGTGAAGGGGCCATTCACCAAGCCCCTGACAATACCGTTCTCAGTGACGCGCATGAAGTGCCCAAATGGGTCAAAGTTGCGCCGTTTATCGCGATGTTGGGCGGGCTGCTTGTGGCTTATATCTTTTACATCGCTGTCCCAAGCCTTCCTGCCCGTTGGGCAGCGGTTAACCGCCCGCTTTATCTGTTCTTGCTGAACAAGTGGTATTTTGACGAGATTTATGACGCGGTCTTTGTGCGCCCTGCTCAGGTGATTGGCCGTGTCTTTTGGAAGCTTGGCGATACCAAAATCATTGACGGGGGGATCAACGGCCTTGCCCTTGGGATCATCCCCTTCTTAACCCGCCTCGCAGGGCGTGCGCAGTCGGGTTACGTTTTCCATTATGCATTTGCCATGGTGGTCGGTGTGGTAGCACTGATCACATGGATCAGCCTTTCGATCGGAGGCTAAGGGATTTCCATGGACAACTTACTTTCCATCGTCACCTTCCTGCCTATGGTTGCGGCCCTTATCCTTGCGCTGTTTTTGCGCGGCGAGGATGAGGCGGCACAGCTTGGAGCCAAGCGTTTGGCGCTGGCAGCCACCACCGCAACCTTCCTGATCTCCTTGGCGATCCTTGTGCAATTCGATGCGAATGACACGGGCTTCCAAATGGTGGAAGAACGCGAATGGCTCTTTGGCCTTAGCTATAAATTGGGTGTGGACGGGATCAGCGTGCTATTCGTTCTGCTGACCACATTCTTGATGCCGATTACAATTGCTGCCTGTTGGGGTGTAGAGCATCGCGTCAAAGAATACATGATCGCGCTTTTGGTTCTCGAAAGCCTGATGATCGGCGTCTTTGTGGCATTGGATTTGGTGCTGTTCTACCTGTTCTTCGAAGCAGGCCTGATCCCGATGTTCCTAATTATTGGGATTTGGGGCGGCAAAAACCGCATCTATGCGGCGTTCAAATTCTTCCTCTACACCTTCCTTGGTTCGGTGCTGATGCTGGTGGCGATGGTGGCGATGTATATTGATGCAGGCACCACCGATATCCCCACATTGTTAACACATGAATTCTCGGCGGCAGGTATCAGCCTCTTTGGATGGCAGATTGCAGGTGGGATGCAGATGTTGCTTTGGCTTGCTTTCTTCGCGTCCTTTGCGGTCAAAATGCCAATGTGGCCTGTCCATACGTGGTTGCCCGATGCACACGTTCAGGCGCCAACCGCAGGCTCTGTGGTTCTGGCGGCAATCTTGCTGAAGATGGGCGGATACGGTTTCTTGCGCTTTAGCTTGCCAATGTTCCCAGTCGCCTCTGACATCATGGCGCCATTGGTGCTGTGGATGTCTGTGATTGCGATCATCTACACCTCACTGGTCGCGATGGTGCAAGAAGATATGAAAAAGCTGATCGCTTACTCATCAGTTGCGCATATGGGATATGTGACGATGGGGATTTTCGCCGCCAATCAACAAGGTGTAGATGGCGCGATTTTCCAAATGATCAGCCACGGCTTTGTTTCGGGGGCGTTGTTCCTCTGTGTTGGCGTCATCTATGATCGCATGCACACGCGCGAGATTGATGCCTATGGCGGTCTGGTAAATCGGATGCCCGCTTATGCGGCGGTGTTCATGCTGTTCACCATGGCCAATGTGGGCCTTCCTGGCACATCGGGCTTTGTCGGCGAATTCCTGACCTTGATGGGTGTTTTCCATGTGAACACGCTGATTGGGCTTTTGGCGGCAACAGGCGTGATCTTGTCGGCGGCCTATGCGCTGTGGCTCTATCGCCGCGTGGTGTTTGGTGACCTGATTAAGGAAAGCCTGAAATCCATCACCGACATGACCGCGCGCGAAAAGGCGATTTTCGCGCCATTGGTGGTGATGACCATTCTATTGGGTGTCTATCCGAGCCTCGTCACCGATATTATTGGCCCCTCGGTAGAGGCGCTTTTGTCGAATTATCACACAAGCGTTGCGGAGTTTGCCCCCGCAACTGCGCTTGCAGCCAGCCATTGAGGAATTTCTAATGATCGGCGCAGACCTCGCAGTTTTGATCCCAGAGATTGTCCTGTCCATCTATGCGATGGCGGGGCTGATGTTGGCTGTTTACACAACCAAAGATGGCATGGCGCCTGCCTTGACCTACGCGACCGCCGCAGTCTTTGCGATTATGGCGCTCTATGTCGCGGCAACAGGTCAAGGCGATGCAAGCAGCTTTGGTGGCATGATCGTGGTTGATGATTTTGCGCGCTTTGCCAAAATTGTGATCCTTTTATCCGCGGCGGCAATTTTGATCGTGGGCCAAGAGGCGATGCAGAAATCGGGCCTTGGTCGGTTTGAATATCCGATGATTGTCACCTTGGCGGTTGTTGGCATGATGATCATGGTGTCTGCTGGTGATTTGATCGTGCTTTACATGGGGTTGGAGCTGCAATCCCTAGCCCTTTATGTGGTTGCCGCCTTGCGCCGTGACAGTGTCCGCTCAACCGAAGCGGGCCTTAAATATTTCGTCCTTGGCGCTCTCTCCTCGGGTCTTTTGCTCTATGGCGCGTCCCTCGTTTACGGCTTTGCGGGCACCACGCTTTTTGCTGGCATCATCGAGGCATCGATGGGCGGTATGTCGTTGGGTATGGTGTTTGGCCTTGTCTTTATGGCGGCAGGTCTGGCCTTCAAAGTATCAGCGGCCCCGTTCCACATGTGGACACCTGATGTTTACGAGGGCGCACCGACCCCTGTGACAGCCCTTTTTGCGACAGCGCCGAAAATGGCCGCAATGGGGCTATTTGCCCGTGTGGTCTACGATGCCTTTGGCATGGCCATTTCCGATTGGCAGCAGATCGTTGCGGCCTTGGCGGTTTTGTCGATGTTTGTCGGGGCCATTGCAGCCATTGGCCAAACCGATATCAAACGCCTGATGGCTTATTCCTCCATCGGGCATATGGGCTTTGCCCTGATGGGTCTGGCTTCTGGCACGGGGCAGGGTGTCGAGGCGATGCTGATCTATATGGCGATTTATGTGACCATGAATATTGGTGTTTTCTCCTTCATTATGTCGATGGAGAAAGATGGTTACCCCGTCACTGACATCTCTGCCTTGAACGGCTATGCCACCGCACAATCGGGTCAGGCCTTGGCGGTTTTGGTGCTGATGTTCAGTCTCGCAGGTGTCCCACCCATGTTGGGCTTTTTCGCGAAATACGCGGTCTTGGTAGCGGCTGTTGATGCAGGCTTGGTTTGGTTGGCCGTGGCAGGGGTCATCGCCTCTGTGATCGGCGCTTACTATTATTTGCGTATCGTCTATTTCATGTATTTTGGCGAACCGCGCGAAGGCCTAGATGGGCGGATGTCGATCATCCAATTCTTGGGCCTGACGATTTCCGCCGTGGTCATGATTGCGGGCATTGTGAATTTGTTCGGTATTGACCATTTGGCGGCCAACGCGGCGCAGGCACTTGTGCGCTGACAGCACGGCGGTTGAACGGGTCATTTTGGCCCGTGTCGACAGCACCATGGCCGAAGCGGAGCGGCGCTTGCGCGCCGCGCCGCTAGAGCGACCCATATGGATTTTGGCCCATACCCAAGAGGCGGGATATGGTCGGCGGGGGCGGGCATGGCGCGCCCCCCTTGGTAATTTCACAGCCTCACTTATCCTGCCACTCAACTGCCCCCCGCAAGAGGCAGCTTTACGCTCGTTCACCGCGGCGCTGGCCTTGCGCGATGCTTTGTCAACTTATGTGGCGCCTGACGCATTGACCTTAAAATGGCCCAATGATGTGCTGCTTGAGGGCCAGAAAATCGCAGGCATCCTGCTGCAAAGCCACGGGATCGCTGCGGGCAAGCAGGGCCATTTGGTGATCGGCATCGGTGTGAACCTTCGACACAGCCCAGATGTGGCGGGCCTTCAGGAGGGCGCGCTTGCGCCCATTGATCTGTTCAGCGTTGCAGGCCAATGCCCAGACCCTGAAACCTTTTTAGATCAGCTGACCCCGCGCATGGCGCATTGGGAGGCGCAGATCTCTCAGCAGGGTTTTGCCCCTGTGCGCGCCGCATGGATGACCCACGCGGCCAAGCGCGGCCAAGTCATTTTGGCGCGTTTGCCCAATCGGGACATTCGTGGCGTTTTTGACGATGTCGATGAAACTGGTAATCTGATATTAACCACGCCAAGCGGGCCTTGTGCCATTGCGGCGGCGGATATTTATTTTTAGGGGGCGTGCGAGATGCTTCTTTGCGTGGATTGCGGCAATACGAATACGGTGTTTTCCCTATGGGATGGCGCGCAATTTCTGTGCACATTGCGCACCGCAACCGAGCATCAACGCACCGCAGATCAATATTACGTTTGGTATTCAACCTTGATGGATCATTATGGGCTAAAACCCAAGATTGACGCGGTGATTATCTCCTCAACTGTGCCGCGCGTGGTGTTTAACTTGCGCGTGTTGTGTGATCGCTATTTCGACTGCCGCCCGCTTGTGGTTGGTAAATCTGAGTGTCTCTTGCCTGTGCCGCCACGGGTGGATGCAGGCACGCAAGTGGGGCCTGACCGCTTGGTCAATACCGCGGGCGCCTATGATCGCCATGGCGGCGATTTGATTGTGGTGGATTTTGGCACAGCAACCACCTTTGACGTTGTGGCCGAAGATGGCGCTTATGTGGGTGGTGTCATTGCGCCGGGCGTCAATCTTAGCCTTGAAGCATTGCACCACGCAGCCGCCGCCTTGCCCCATGTGGATGTGACAAAACCGCAATCGGTGATTGGCACCAATACGGTGGCTTGCATGCAGTCGGGCGTGTTTTGGGGCTATGTAGGCCTTGTGCGTGGTATTTGTGACCGCATTCGCGCCGAGCGCGACCGCCCGATGCGGATAGTTGGGACAGGGGGGCTTGCGCCGCTCTTCTCTACGGGCGATGTGTTGTTTGACAGGATCGAAGATGATCTGACCATGCATGGTCTGACCGTGATCCATAAATATAACGAGGAACAGGCAAGCTGATGAGCGATCGAAACAGGCTGATCTATCTTCCCCTTGGCGGGGCAGGTGAGATCGGAATGAACGCATATGTCTATGGTGTTGGAGAACAAGGTGCGGAGCGTTTAATCCTTGTCGATTGCGGCGTCAGCTTTCCCGACATGGATGGTCAACCGGGCGTTGACCTGATCCTACCTGATATCGCGTGGTTGGAAGAACGTGCAGATCGCCTTGAGGGGATTTTCATCACCCACGCCCATGAAGATCACGTTGGCGCCCTTGGCCATTTGTGGGGGCGCCTGCGCGCGCCTGTTTACGCCCGTAATTTCACGGCCATCCATGCCCGCCGCAAATTGGAAGAGGCGGGTCACGACCCTGATCAGGTGCGGGTCGTTGGGGCCTATCCCGAAGTGGTGGAAGCAGGCCCTTTCAAGGTGCAATTCGCCCCCGTCTCGCATTCCATCCCTGAAAGCTCGGGCCTTGTTATCGACACGGAACATGGCCGCGTGGTGCATTCGGGTGATTTCAAAATTGACACGAACCCGATGGTCGGCGAACCTTTTGACGAAGCCCTGTGGGGTGAGATCGCAGGGAAGGGGGTCTTGGCCTATATCTGCGACAGCACCAATGTGTTTTCGCGCCATGAGGGGCGCAGCGAAAGCCAGTTGCCAGAACCCATCACAGCGCTGATTGGGCGCGCGCGGGGCATGATGGTGGCGACCACCTTTGCCTCCAATGTTGCGCGGGTGAAAACCTTGGCCGATGCCGCAGTGGCCAATGGCCGTTCCGTCTGTCTGCTGGGCCGTGCAATGCAACGCATGATCCGCGCCTCGGTCGAGGCGGGCGTGCTGACTGATTTCCCCTCGACCGTGTCAGTTGAGGAGGCCCGCGATATCCCACGCGAAAACCTTATGCTGATTGTGACAGGCAGTCAGGGGGAGCGGCGGGCAGCCTCGGCGGCCCTATCGCGCGGCTCTTATTTGGGGATGGAGCTGAAAGAGGGCGATATGTTCCTCTTCTCGTCCAAAACCATCCCGGGCAACGAGGTCTCTGTGGGGCGCATTCAAAACGCGCTTGCAGAAATCGGGGTAGAGATCGTGGATGAACAATCGGGCTTTTTCCATGTGTCGGGCCATGCCAATCGCCCCGATTTGGAAAAGATGCATGATATTTTGCGTCCGCGTATCCTTGTGCCCAATCATGGTGAATTCCGCCATTTGCGCGAACATGTGCGGCTTGCCATGGAAAAGGGAATGCTTGGCCTTGTTGCGCCAAATGGCACAATGTTGGAATTGTCAGGCAATGCGCCCGCTGCGGTCGAATATGTCGAGGTCGCGCGCGATTACCTAGATGGCAGCACACGGGTGGGCGCCTATGACGGGGTGATCCGTGATCGCATGAAACTGGCCCTCAACGGCCTCGTGATTGCGGCGCTGATTGTCGATGAGGATGACAGCTTGATTGAAGATGCGTGGGTCGAGCTGCGTGGCCTGCCAGATCATTTGCGCAATGGCCATGGCAGTTTAACCGAGATGCTCGAGGATGAATTGGCCGATCTTCTGCCGCGTCTGGATCGCAAGATCACCCGTGATGACGACAAGATTGAGGAGGCGGTGCGCCGCGCCATCCGCCAATCTGTTCAGGCCGAAATCGGCAAAAAGCCTGAGGTCAGCGTGATCATCAGCCGCCTTGTCGCTGAATAAAAAAACGCCCCAAGATGGGGCGTTTTTTTATTCTTCTGATACTGGTTCAGCGGGGGTTTCTGCCCCTTCCGCCTCAGGTTTTTCTTTAGGTTTGCGCGGGCTGCGCTTGCGCTTTGGCTTTGGGGCCTCCTCCGTGGCGGCCACTGGTGTCTCAATCTCTTGCGCCTCAGCTTGGCTCTGCTCATCCTCTGCATCGGCAGGAACATAGCTGCTGCTTGGCCCGCGGCGTTCGTCAAAGCTGAGCGCGATGAAGCTTGGCAAATGCTCACCCATGCCAACAACACGATGTCCGCCACCTTGTCCGCCGCGATTGCGTCCGCCGCGCTCATGGCGGTCATGGCTGCGCTCGGGGCGTGGCGTCGCGCTGCTCGGCGTTGGCTGGGGCGGAGTGTTGTCTTCGGACACCGCTTTGGGCGCTTCGGTCTGTGTTTCAGTCTTTGCTGTGCTGCCTTCATCGCCCTCGTGCGACTTGCGGCGACCACGCCCCCCGCGGCTGCGGCGGGGTTTGTCGCGGTCATCATTCGCCGCGTCCGCTTCATGAGGTTTTTGCGCGCTTGTGGGGCTCCATGGTAGGGGCTCATCAGTCGGAATGGGCTTGCCAATCAAGGCCTCAATCGCTGTGAGATATTTTTCATCTGCAGGCACCGCGATGGTGATTGCGCGGCCCTTACGCCCTGCGCGGCCCGTGCGGCCAATACGGTGGACGTAATCCTCGGCGTGAGAGGGGACGTCATAATTAAACACGTGGCTTACGCTTGGCACATCAAGGCCGCGCGCGGCCACATCCGAGGCCACAAGAAAGCGAAGGCTTCCTTCGCGGAACCCATCCAAGGTGCGCATGCGTTGCGATTGATCCAAATCGCCATGAATAGGGGCCGCATCCAGCCCGTGTTTCTTCAACGATTTTGCGACTATATCGACATCCACCTTGCGATTGCAGAATATGATGGCATTTGTGCAACCCTCGCCCTCTGCGGCAATTGCGGCGCGCAGCATGGTGCGCTTTTCTTTCGCGCTTGTGTCGCGGCGGGTGGGTTTGAAGGAAAACAACGCCTGCGTGATGGTGTCGGATGTCGTGGATTGGCGTGCCACTTCGATCCGCGCAGGGTTTGACAAGAAGGTCGAGGTGATCCGCTCAATCTCTGGGGCCATCGTGGCAGAGAAAAAGAAGGTTTGGCGCGTGAAGGGCGTCAGCGAGAAAATCCGCTCAATATCGGGGATAAAGCCCATATCCAACATGCGGTCGGCCTCATCCACCACCATGATCTGAACGCCTGTCAACAGCAGTTTGCCGCGCTCGAAATGATCCAAGAGACGGCCCGGTGTTGCGATCAGAACATCGACACCCCGATCAATCAGAAGGTCTTGCTCTTTGAATGACACCCCGCCAATCAGCAGGGCCTTGGTCAGTTTCAGATGCTTGGTGTAGGTGTCGAAATTTTCGGCCACCTGTGCCGCCAATTCGCGGGTGGGACAAAGAACAAGGCTGCGTGGCATCCGCGCCCGTGCCCGACCCCGTGCCAAAAGCGTGATCATGGGCAATGTGAAACTGGCAGTTTTGCCTGTGCCCGTCTGGGCAATCCCCAAAACATCGCGCCCTTCCAATGCGGGGGGGATTGCGCCTGCCTGAATGGGGGTTGGGGTTTCATACCCTGCTTCAGATATAGCTTTCAGAACCTTCGGATTGAGGTTTAGATCGGTGAATTTGGTCATATGCGTCCGTTCTGGCCAGTCTCAACTGGCATATGTGAAGGAGCGCATATCCTCGCGCGCTCCGCGGCGTGATCCTTGGCCAGATTGCCAAGAATGGACGAGCATTTAGCCGAAACCGCGGCAAGGGTCAAACGGGGTGTTAAACCATCAATTCCTTGGTCGCCGATAGCCGCACATCGGGGTAGTCTCGTTCGACACGATCAATGTCCCATTGCAGGCGCGTCAAATACACAGGGTCACCATCATTATCGACCGCCATATGTTGTTTATTGGCGGTCGCAAATGCATCGACCTTATCGCGCGCGCCATGCACCCATCGGGCCGATGTGAATTGGCTGGCTTCAAAACGCACGGGCAGCCCATATTCCAGTTCTATCCGACTGGCGAGAACCTCGAATTGCAGCGCGCCCACCACACCCACGATAAAACCTGAGCCAAGTTGTGGCTTAAAGATTTTTGCAGCCCCTTCTTCGGCGAATTGCATCAGGGCCTTTTCAAGGTGTTTGGCTTTCATCGGGTCGCCGGCGCGCGCCACTTGCAACAATTCAGGCGCGAAACTGGGTATCCCTGTAAAGCGCAGCGCCTCCCCTTCGGTCAGGGCATCCCCGATGCGCAACTGCCCGTGATTGGGAATGCCGATAATGTCGCCTGCCCATGCCTCGTCCGCCAATTCGCGGTCAGCGGCGAGGAAGAGCACAGGGTTGGATACAGCCATCGGTTTCTTAGAGCGCACATGATGCAGTTTCATGCCCCGCTCAAAATGTCCTGACGCCAAACGAATAAACGCCACGCGATCGCGGTGTTTTGGGTCCATATTGGCCTGAACCTTGAACACGAAGCCCGTTACCTTGCCTTCTTCTGGCGCAATTTCGCGCGGATCGGCCGTTTGCACCTGTGGCGCGGGGCCGAATTCGGCAATGCCCTCCATCAATTCCCGCACCCCAAAGGAGTTGATGGCCGAGCCGAACCAAATCGGGGTCATCGCACCCGCAAGGAATGTGGCGCGATCAAAGGCGGGCAGCAATTCGCGCGCCATCTCGATTTCTTCGCGTAGCTTGGCAAGCTGTGCTTCGGGGATGTGATCCGCAAGTTTCGGGTCGTCTAGCCCACTCATCTTGACCGTTTCGGCAACGCGGTTGCGATCTGCGCGATCCATCAATTCAAGCCGATCATGGATCAGGTCGTAGCACCCCAAGAAATCGCGCCCCATCCCAATAGGCCAACTGGCGGGGGCCACATCAATCGCAAGGTTCTCTTGGATTTCGTCAATGATTTCGAATGTGTCGCGGCTTTCGCGATCCATCTTGTTGCAGAAGGTGAGGATGGGCAAATCGCGCAAGCGGCAAACCTCAAAGAGCTTTTGGGTCTGGCTTTCTACGCCCTTGGCCCCATCAATCACCATGATGGCAGCATCCACCGCCGTAAGTGTGCGGTAGGTATCCTCTGAGAAATCGCTGTGGCCCGGGGTGTCCACAAGGTTAAAGCGGAACTCGCGGTAGTCAAAGGACATGGCCGAAGCCGAGACTGAGATGCCGCGATCCTGTTCCATTTTCATAAAGTCCGAGCGCGTGCGCCGTGCTTCGCCTTTGGCGCGCACTTGACCCGCCATTTGAATCGCACCGCCATAGAGCAAGAATTTCTCGGTCAGCGTGGTCTTGCCCGCGTCTGGGTGGGAAATGATCGCGAAGGTGCGTCTGCGCCCGATTTCAGGCGGCAGGGCAGGGCGATTGGCGAGGGGTGAAGGCGATATATCGGACATGGGGCGCGGTATATGGCGCGATGCGCCCTTTGGAAAGGGGGATGATGCGGCAGGGTGATGAGAATATGCTATGGGTTAGGGCGTTTTTTTCCACCCAGTGATGCCTCGTAAAGCGCCTTGGCGAGATCACCCCCTGCGCGGGCAAGCGCCAGCGCGTCAAGCTCAAGCGCGGTGCGTAATTCGGGGCTCAGATCGGGCGCGGCGGTTGCAAGGATCGCTTCGGGCAAGGCGGGGCGGGTTTGTCCTGTAACCATCAGGCTTTCGACCGCGATCCCCTCGGCATAAAGGATTTCGTGACGAGCAAGCAGGATTTGAAACCCATCAAAGAAGCCGCCCTCAAGCCGTGTGATGGTGCTGCCATTGATCAAATGGGCGGCCTTGACCATGACCTCAGCGCGGCCTGTGCCAAGCATATCTTGGCGTTGCCATACAGAGAGGCGATGGTTCGGCATCAAAACCAAATCTCGCGCCGTGTTTAACGCGCCTTGGCGGATCAGAACGGGCGCTGTGCTGCCTGTGCCGCGCAACACAGTGCGCCCAATCTACCGAATAGGCTGCCCCATTTTCGCGGGTCAGCAGCAGATCGCCCTCTTGCAGCGCCTCAACGGCAATTTGTGCGCCAGAGGCAAGGGTAAGGTGCGTGCCTGCCAAAAAGGACAGGCAGGCAATATCAGCAAAGCGCAGCGATGCTGTTTCGGCCTCAGAGCCCACCAATTCATAATCTTCACCCGGCTCAAGATTGCACAGCGGCAGGATGTAATGGGCGGGTTGGCCTGCAGGCCAGATTGTCAGGGTCAGGATTTCGGCCAAAGTCCCGTCTGGGGTCATCAATTGGTGACAGGCTGCAATTGTCAGCTTGTCGCCTGCACGGCCCAATTGACTGCCTTCGGCCACCAACTGCGTGCCATCGGCATCATCCCGCATGGCAAGGGTGAGGGCGCTGGCATCTTTGCGCATGCGGTAGATATCGCCTGCCTCCACCTCGTCAAAGGTGCCAAGCGCATCGCCTTCATTGGCGCCGCGATCCACGCAGAACTGCGTGGCAGGATAAACATCGAATTTTAATTGCGCGGGTAAGCTGGCCATTTCACCCTCCTTTTTTCTCAATAGAAACGGGGCAGTGCGCGGTCAAGCGGCGCTTTTGGTGAAAGGTAAATCTCACGCAAGACTGGATTTGGCAGCAACAGGCACCTAACTTGCCCCCTGAGGCGCGCTTGCGCGCAAGGAAAGATAGTAAAGAATGCGAGGGAGCAGATTATGGATTTGGGCATAAAGGGAAAGCGCGCATTGGTTTGTGCATCGTCCAAAGGCTTGGGGCGCGGTTGCGCCGAAGCCTTGGCTGAGGCAGGGGTTGATCTGGTGCTCAATGCCCGCGGTGCAGAGGCGCTTGAGGCGACTGCCGCGCATATTCGCGACACCTATGGCGTTTCAGTCACCGCGATTGCCGCCGATATCACCGATGAGGCGGCGCGCGCCGATGTGATCGCGGGGGCAGGTGCAATTGATATTCTTGTGACCAATGCGGGCGGCCCCCCACCAGGTTTGTGGTCGGATTGGACGCGCGATGATTTCATCAAGGCGCTGGATGCCAATATGCTGACGCCGATTGCGCTGATGAAACATTACATGCCGCAAATGATGGAAAAATCATGGGGTCGTGTGGTCAATATCACCTCGCAATCGGTCAAGGCACCGATCCCACAATTGGGCTTGTCCAATTCTGCACGCGCAGGCTTGACGGGCTATGTTGCGGGCACAGCCCGACAGGTTGCGGCCAAAGGGGTGATCATCAACAATCTCTTGCCTGGTATCCACGCCACGGATCGCGCCGATGCGCTTGATAAGGGCGTGGCGGAGCGCGAGGGGATTAGTGTTGAGGAGGCACGCACCCGCCGCTTTGGCACCCTACCCGTTGGGCGCTATGGCACGGCGCAGGAATTCGGCGCTACTTGTGCCTTTTTATGCTCGCAACATGTGGGCTTCATGGTGGGGCAAAATGTGCTCTTGGATGGTGGTCAGAACGCCATCACCATTTGAGAGGCCGCAGCAAAGCGGCGCTTGAAAGGGGGGCTTGTGCCTGATAGCTGACCAAGTTGAGTGTTTTTATCAGGATGCAAGCGCCCTATGAACCAAGTCCCGCGCCAAAATTCCCCGCGGCTTGAGGTAAGCAACCTCTCTTGCGTCTTTGATGGGACGGAAGTGGTGCGGGGCATATCCTTGTCGGTGGCGGCTGGGCAGGTGATGTGTTTGCTTGGCCCTTCGGGATGCGGAAAATCCACCACATTGCGTGTCATCGCGGGCGTTGAGCGTCAAACGGGTGGGACAGTTGCGCTTGATGGTGTCACTGTCTCCGATCCAGGGCTGCATCTGCCCCCCGAGGCGCGGTCGGTCGGTTTGATCTTTCAAGATTTCGCGCTTTTTCCGCATCTCAACGTGGCGCAAAATATTGCCTTTGGTCTAAAGGGGCGCGGCCCTGAAGTGGGCGCGCGGGTTGAGGAATTGCTCGCCCGTGTCGATCTCAAAGGCTATGGGGAAAAAGGCATCCATATGCTGTCGGGCGGCGAGCAGCAGCGTGTGGCCTTGGCCCGCGCGCTTGCGCCGCGCCCCAAAGTGATGCTGATGGATGAACCCTTTTCGGGGTTGGACAATCGCCTGCGCGATGGCATCCGCGATGAAACATTGGAATTGCTGAAAGAAGAGGGCACAGCGGTGGTTCTTGTCACCCATGAGCCCGAAGAAGCGATGCGCATGGCGGATCAAATCGCCTTGATGCGCAACGGTCATATCGTGCAACAGGGCGCGCCCTATAATATTTACAACGCCCCCGTGGACAAAGCGGCGGCGGCGTTTTTCTCGGATGTGAATGTCATCTCTGGCCGTGTGGACGGGGCGCTGACTGACACCGCCTTTGGGCAATTCTTGGCGCCGGGTTTTGCCGATGGCACGGCGGTTGAGATTGTCTTTCGCCCCCAACATGTGAAGATTGATTTTGATAGGGGTGGTCGTGGCCCAAACCCTACTGTCAGCGATGGTGTGCCAGCACGCGGCATGGTCGAGCGCGCGCGCTTCATGGGCCATGAAAGCCTTGTTGAGTTTCGCATGGATTTCAACGGCGAGGTGATCCGTGCCACAGTGCCGGGCGTGTTTTTGCCCAAGAAAGGCACCGCGATGTGGTTGAGCCTGCGCCGCGAGAAATGTTTTGTCTTTCCTGCGGCCAAAGCATCCTAAATGGGCCTCCATTATACAATCGTGATCAGTTTCCCGCGTGCAGGGGCGTTTTGCCCCTTGCAGGCGGCGCAGGATTTCGCGACATTCTTTGGTGGGCAAGCGGCATTGGCCTTTGGGGGCTATGGCGTTGAGGCCAAGATATAAACACGGCGCGGTTGATGTGCGAATTGTGTCATCAGCCTGCGCTGAAATGGGAGAGCGAAATGTTCAACAATATTGGCCCTGCAGGGCTTTTGCTGATTGCGGTGGTCGTGCTGGTTCTATTCGGGCGCGGCAAAATCGCGGGCCTGATGGGCGAAGTGGGGAAAGGTATCACCGCCTTTAAGCGCGGCGTCAAAGACAGCACCGAGGAGCTTGAAAATAAAGCTGCCGATGGTGAGGGCGCGCGCGATGTCACCCCTGAAAATGAGCGTGACAAGGCCTAATGATCGTCTTTGGCCTTGCGCATTGGCGCGGGGCTGGATCATGAAACCCTGCGCTAATCGCGGTTTGTCACGAGAGGGACGCCATGCCTGATATCGGGTGGATGGAATTGATGGTGATCGGCATTGTTGCCTTGATCGTTGTCGGGCCAAAAGACTTGCCTGTCATGTTCCGCAAAGCGGGTCTGTTTGTGGGGCGCATCAAGGGCATGGCGCGCGAGTTTACCTCGGCTATGAATGATGCGGCCGATCAAACGGGCATGCGCGAAATGAACCGCGAGATGAAAGCCCTGACCAATCCGCGTCAATATGGTCTGGATAAGGTCAAGCAATCTCTCAACGCGGATCTTGATCTGGATGCAGATTTCAACAGCGACAAGCCGCTGAAGACGGGCAATCAGGGTAAACCTGCGGGCGCGCAAGGAAATCCGACCCAAGCCCCCGCACCTGCCGTTAAGCGCAGTGAGCCTGCAGAGGCGCCAAGCGAGGCGCCAGTGCAGGCAAAAGCCGCGCCTGCCAAAAGGGCTGCGCCCAAAGCAAAGGCGGCCCCCAAGGCCACGCCGAAAAAGGCACCTGCGAAAAAAGCCGAACCCGCAAAAACGACACGGGCCAAGGCTGCGCCTGCAAAGGCCAAGACCACTGCGCCCAAAGCGGCCCCTAAACCCCGCGCGAAAAAGGCGGATGAGGCATGAGCGAAGACGAGATTGAAGATCATTCCGCTCCATTGATTGAGCATTTGGCGGAATTGCGCACGCGGTTGATCCGCTCGGTTTTGGCCTTTGTGGCGGGTATGGTGATTATGTTCACTGTAGCCGAACCATTGCTTGAATTTATTTCGCAACCTCTGGCCGATGTCTTGCGCGCGCGGGGCGAAGATGCACGTTTGATCTTCACTGCCCCGCAAGAGAAATTCTTTGTCTTGATCCGTATTTCGGTGATCGCGGGCTTTGCAATTTCTTTCCCTGTGATTGCGCATCAGCTTTGGCGCTTTGTGGCACCTGGTCTCTATAAGACTGAGAAAAATGCGTTTCTACCCTTCTTGATTGCTTCGCCGCTTTTGTTTCTCTTAGGGGCTGCCTTCGCGCATTTCATCGTTACGCCCTTGGCCATGAATTTCTTCATCGGGTTTTCCGATGCGATCCCTGCCTTGGCCAACTTGATTGCAGGGGAGGGGGAGTTCCAACCCTCCGCGCCCTCACAAGAGCTGCAAACGGTCTTTCTCGGTTCGGTGCGCGAGTCGCTTGATCTGGCGCTCAAGTTTATCTTTGCCTTCGGGCTGTGCTTTCAGCTGCCCGTGCTTTTGACCTTGATGGGTAAGGCGGGTTTGGTTTCAGCGGCAGGTCTGCGCGATGTGCGCAAATATGCGATTGTGGGCATTTTGGTCGTTGCAGCCTTAGTGACCCCGCCAGATGTTGTCACGCAGCTGATCCTTTTCAGCGCCGTTTATGGGCTTTACGAGATTTCCATTTTCTTGGTCGCCATGGTTGAGAAAAAGCGTAAGGAGCGCCTCAAGGCCGAAGGCCTATGGGATGAAGACGAGGCTAATGAAGCACCCGCAAAGGACGCGGCGCAGAAAGAGTAAACGGTAGTAATGGCTATGGCGAAAAAGCAGCTTGCCCGAATTGCGGATGCGTTAGAACGGATGGCCCCGCCCGCCGCGCAAACCCCTGATTGGGGTGCAGCTGATGCCTTTGTGTGGCATGCAGATCCTGATCATTTGGAACCTGTCGCGCAGATTTCGCGCGTGGGTGTTGAAATGTTGGTGGGCGTGGATCGCGCGCGCGACACGCTTATGGCCAATACGCGCCAATTCGCGCGCGGCTATGCCGCCAATAACGCGCTCTTATGGGGCGCGCGGGGGATGGGAAAATCCTCGCTGGTTAAGGCCGCACATGGGGCCGTGGTGGCCGAGGGTCTGCCGCTCAAATTGGTGGAAATGCAGCGCGAAGATTTGCCCACGATTGGCAGGCTTTTGACACTGTTGCGCGCGGCCCCTGCACGCGTGATCTTGTTTTGTGATGATCTATCCTTCAGCCATGATGACCAACATTATAAATCGCTCAAGGCGGTTTTGGATGGTGGTGTGCAAGGCCGCCCTGAAAATGTGATTTTCTATGCCACGTCTAACCGCCGTCACCTGATGCCGCGGGATATGATCGAGAATGAGCGCAGCGGTGCTATAAACCCGTCTGAGGCGGTGGAGGAGAAGGTCTCGCTCTCGGATCGGTTTGGGCTGTGGCTCGGGTTCCATCCTTGCACGCAGGACGAATATTTCGAGATGATTGACGGCTATTGCCGTGCCTATGGCGTGGCTGTGCCCCAAGATCAGTTGCGTGCCGAGGCGATTGAGTGGACTGCAACGCGCGGGGCGCGGTCAGGCCGCGTGGCATGGCAATTTTTCACTGATTTGGCAGGTCGACACGGCGTTGCGCTGAAATAATTACAGACCGAAAATCCGCTCCCCAAGGCTCAGCCACAATGGCATGGTTGCGAAGGAAAGCAGCGTTTGCACCGTGATCATCGCGGCCATAAGCGGCGCATCCCCTCCCATTTGTCGGGCCAATGTATAGGCGGCCACACCTGTTGGCAGCGCGCCAAAGGTCAGCGCGATTTGTGCTTGTAGGGGCGGCACATCGAGGATCAAAGCCAACCCCATAATTGCGGCAGGAAACAAGCCAAGCTTTGCGATGGCTGCAAGAAATAATGGCCCCGCCTCTGCCGAGAGGCCGCGCAGTTTGAGGTTCGCCCCAACGCACAGCAACATGATGGGCAGGGCCGCTTGGCCCAGAATTTCGAGGCTGTCGTGAAAAACTGGCACCCGCGGCAACCCTGCAAGGTTCCATGCCATGGCAGCGGCAATCGACAGGATCAAAGGGTTTTTCGCAAGATTTTTCAGCGTGGCCGTGATCTGGCCGCCAATCCCCGTGCCGCGCTCTTGTGGCAACATGAGGACAAGCGTGGTCACCACTGTTAGGTTGACCACAGGCACCAGAATGGCCGCGCCTAAAATCGCAAGCTCCAACCCCTCAGGCCCATAGAGGGCGCCCGCGACAGCAAGGGCGATGAACGTGTTGAACCGTCCCGCCCCTTGCACCAAAGAACTGCCCGCGGCGCGCCCATGGTGGCGCATTAAGCCTGCCCCGATGAGCCCCGCAATGATGCCCAGGAAAAAACCCGCATAGAGCAATGCGGAAAAGCCACCCAAAGCAGCAGCGCCCAAATCGGCCGTAGAAATGCTGTCAAAGAAGATGGCAGGCATCAGAACCAGATAGACCAGACGGTCATTGAGGTTCCAAAACTCGGCCGAGGGCAGGCCCGCGCGGCGCAGGCCGTAGCCTGTGGCAATCAGAACGAAAATCGGCGCAATGGCGAGGGGTATTGTGAACATGGCGCTTTCTTACGCCTCTTGCAGGATAATGGCGAGCAGCGCGGCGAGGATCAGAACCAATCCCATCACCTCTTTTTTGGTGCTGCGTTCTTTGAGCCAGAAGATGGAAAAGAGATAGGTAAAGACCAATTCCACTTGCCCGACCGCTTTGACCAATGCCGCATTTTGCAGGCCAAAGGCCAAGAACCATCCAAGTGAACCTAAAAGTGAGGTGGCCCCCGTGGCAAGTCCAATGCGCCATTGATGCAGCACAGAACCAATTTGTACGCGCTCGCGCCAAGCAATCCAAAGGCCCAAACTGCTGGCTTGAATGGCGCAGGCCACCGCAAGGGCAAATCCAGATCGCAGCAGCGCATCCCCCCCTTCAAGGCTTAGGATCGCGCCGCGATAGGTCACGGCAGACACCCCGAAAAGCCCGCCAGAGGCCAGCCCGAAAAATGCGGCCTTGGTGGCGAAGCGTGCGAGAAGGGTTTGACCATCGCCCTTTTGCCCCCCGTCTGAGATCAAAATAACGCCGATCACCCCAACCACGATGGCGGCAAAAACCCACAGCGATACGCCTTCGCCCAAAACCACCAAACCGAGGCAGGCGGTCAGGATGGTTTCCGTCTTTTTCAGGGTCACGCCAATTGCGAAGTTGCGAAACCCAAACAGCGCCACAACACAGGCTGTGGCCAGAACTTGGGCCAATGAGCCAAGAACGATATAGGCCCAGAACTGGGGTTGGATCTGTGGCAAATCAAACCCGCGTATACGGGCATATAGGATCACGCCACAGGCCACGATGGGCGCGCTGTAAAGAAACCGCGCCCAAGTGGCGCCTGCGGTCGACAGCGCACTTTTGCGCAAGTGATGCTGTAACAGAAACCTGAGGTTCTGCATGAAGGCAGCAAAGATGGTGGCGGCAATCCAAATTGGCATGCGATCAGATTGCGCCTTTCCTGAGAAAGGGCAAGCGTGCAGTCATGGGTTCAGCGCGATAAAATCATTTGGATCATAGCCATTGGCCGCAGCAAGGCGCAATGCAGCGTCAATGCGATCATCGCCCCCCGTTGTTCTGCGGTCAATGATCCACGCCAAGCGCCCGTCAGGCGCGCCTAGCAATGCTGTGCGATAGTCATCATCAACCCAAAGCACCCAAAGCGCCCGCCCGCGCGCATCTGTAAAGCGGGCAGGGTGCGGGCCGTCCGAGGTCAGCGCCATCCTTTGGCCAGACCCATCCACATACCGCAAACCTATGATTTGGCCGCTGCCTTCCTCAAAGCTGAGGTTGCGCGCCGCGGTTCTATCGATGGCGTGGCGCATCACCCATGGCCCCGCAAATCGTGCGGCTTCAAACCGCGTGGTCGAGGCAATCGGTGCATCCGCCCGTCTTGCCCCCATCATGGGCGGGCTACAGGCTGTGATCAAACACAGGGCCAATAGGAGCGCGGTTTGGGTGAGGCGCAGGCGCATCAATAGGGCAACGGATGGGCGCGATGGATTGCGTCTATCTCGTCCAGAACATCGCCCGATAGGGTCACATCCAAGCCATCTAGAATGCGGGCAAGCTGTGCGCTTGTGGTTGCGCCAAAGATGGTCGAGACGGAGAAAGGGCGCTGCACAGTAAAGGCCAAAGCCATGTGAACTGGATCAATACCGTACTTTTGCGCCAAGTCTAGATAGGCTGCGACCGCATCAAAGACGCGCGGGCTTTTGCGACCGCCCAAATCCCCGTTACCCTCCATGCGCGAGCCTTCTGGAATGGCCCCGTTTTGGTATTTTCCCGTCAAAAGGCCCGCGGCAAGGGGCGAATAGGCCAGCAGGGTCAGCTGCTCATTCACGGCCAGTTCCGCAAAATCTGTGTCATAGAGGCGGCACAGGAGCGAATATTCATTTTGCAAGGACATCACACGCGGCAGGCCGCGCTCTTCGGAAAGGCGCATCCATTGCGCAACGCCCCAGACCGTATCATTGGACAGCGCGAAATAGCGCATTTTGCCTGCTTTGATCATCCGATCTGCTGCATCCAAGATCTCTTCCATATGGGCCAGCGTCACGGATTTCACCTGTGCCGAAGGATCATAGCCCCAGTTTTGGCGGAAATGATACGAACCGCGATTGGGCCAATGCATTTGGTAAATGTCGATATACTCTGTGCCCAGTCGTGCGAGCGAGGCATCGAGTGCTGCGGTAAAACTTGCGGCTGTTATATCCTCACCCATGCGCACAAACGCGGCGTTTTTGCCCGTGATTTTGGTGGCCAAGATATAATCGCCGCGCCGCGCAGGGTTGGCGCGGTTCCAATTGCCAAGAATGGTTTCGGTATTGCCGACTGTTTCCGCCCGCACAGGGTTAACGGGATACATCTCGGCGGTGTCGACAATATTGATCCCTGCCGCAAGCGCCATATCCATTTGGCGATGTGCGTCTGCCTCTGGGGTTTGGTTGCCCCATGTCATCGTGCCAAGGCAGTAATCGGTGATCATTGTGTCTGTGGTGCCAAGCTGAATTTTGCGCATCCCATCCTATCCTTCGCTGCTATCTTCCGCGTTATTGGTAGCGAGATGCCCAAGAAGGGCAAGGGAAGTGCGAAAATTTCTTGCAGAACAAAAGAAGAACATTTAGTCTGGCCTCATGCAAATCACCCATGCCTCTTTTGATCACATTACGGCCTCTGTGGCGCGGGCAAACCCGTCTTTGCGCCTTTTCGAGGGGTGTGATTTGCGGCTTGGGCGGGTGCATGAGTTTTGCGGCCCCGCACGGCGGCGTCTGGCGCTTTGGGCGGCGGCGCGGATGGAGGGGGCGGTGCTTTGGATCCGACCTGCGTGGCACCCTGATCATCTGCATATGCAGGCCGTGGCGGAGGAGATTGACCCTGCCCGCATGATCTTTGTCGCGCCTGAGCGGCGCGAAGACCTGTTATGGTGCATGGAGGGGGCTTTGCGCAGCGGGGCCTGTAAAACTGTGGTTGCCGAAGTGCTAGAGCCACCCAACCTGACCGCGATCCGCCGTTTGCATCTGGCGGCTGAACATGCGGGAAAGCAGCCTTTCGCCGCGATTTTAACACCGCATCATGGGGGCGCAGCAGGGGTTGAGACGCGCTTTTCCTTAGCGGCCAATCATGGGGCCTTATCCATGCAAGGGGCGCTTGCAGGAAATCTGCCTGCAGGCCTAGAGGGGCGCGCATGGCATATGCAACGTCTGCGCGCGCGCCTTGCCCCGCCCGCCGCATGGCGTGTAACGCGCGCATCCTCAGGCCTTTGTGCGAAATCCATAGCGCCCAGTTTTGTTTGACATCTTTGCACCGTCTAGCCATCCGCTTTGCTTTGGGTTAGACGCGAGAGCGAAGGAAATCATCTAAGACAAGGCGGGCGTGATGGAGCGTGTTCTGATCACTTCGGCGATCCCATATATCAATGGGATCAAGCATTTGGGAAATCTCGTAGGCAGCCAATTGCCTGCTGATCTTTTCGCCCGTTACAACCGCGGTCGGGGCCGTGAGGTTTTATTTCTCTGTGCCACAGATGAGCATGGCACGCCCGCCGAATTAGCTGCCGCCAAAGCGGGCATGGATGTCGCTGAATATTGCGCCAAACTGCACGCAGTTCAGGCTGAGATTGCACAGGGTTTTCGCCTGAGTTTCGATCACTTTGGCCGGTCTTCTAGCCCGCAAAACCACGAATTGACCCAGCATTTTGCAGGCCGTTTGGCCGAGGCAGGGCTGATCTCTGAGGTGAGCGAGCGGCAGGTCTATTCCAATGCCGATGGCCGCTTTTTGCCTGATCGCTACATTGAGGGCACATGCCCCAATTGCGGCTATGACAAGGCCCGCGGCGATCAATGCGAGAACTGCACCAAGCAGCTTGACCCGACCGATTTGATTGACCCGCGCAGTGCGATTTCTGGCTCAACGGATTTGGAAGTGCGCGAGACCAAGCATCTGTATCTGCGCCAATCCTCTATGCGGGATCAATTGAACGCGTGGATCGACAGCAAGACAGATTGGCCAATTCTAACCACCTCTATCGCCAAAAAATGGCTCAATGACGGGGACGGGTTGCAAGATCGTGGGATCACGCGCGATTTGGATTGGGGCATCCCTGTTAAAAAGGGCAAGGATGAATGGCCAGGGATGGAGGGCAAGGTCTTCTATGTTTGGTTTGATGCGCCGATTGAATATATCGCCTGCGCCGCAGAATGGGTTGACGCAGGCAAGGGAGATGATTGGGAGCGGTGGTGGCGCACAGACAAGGGCGCGCGAGATGTGCGTTACGTCCAGTTCATGGGCAAGGATAACGTGCCCTTTCATACCTTGAGCTTCCCTGCAACGATCTTAGGCTCTGGCGAGCCATGGAAGCTGGTGGATTACATCAAATCCTTCAACTATCTCAATTATGATGGCGGCCAATTCTCGACCAGCCAAGGGCGTGGCGTGTTCATGGATCAGGCTTTGTCGATCCTGCCTTCGGATTATTGGCGGTGGTGGTTGCTGAGCCATGCGCCAGAAACCTCGGATAGCGAATTCACTTGGGAGAATTTCCAAGCAGGCGTGAACAAGGATTTGGCCGATGTTCTGGGCAATTTCGTCAGTCGGATCACCAAATTCTGCCGCTCAAAATTCGGTGAAGTGATCCCTGAGGCGGGCGACTACAGCGCACAAGAGGCCCAAGTGATGGCTGATTTACAGGCCCGCCTTGCGGCCTATCAGGCGCATATGGAGGCGATTGAAATTCGCAAAGCCGCCGCCGAATTGCGCGCAATTTGGGTTTTGGGGAATGAATATTTGCAATCTGCAGCACCTTGGACTGTGTTCAAGGAAGATCCAGATCGCGCCGCGGCCATCACGCGGTTTTCTCTGAACCTCATCCCGTTTTATGCGCTCTTGTCTGCGCCGTTCATCCCAGATGCCGCACAGGCAATGTTGGATGCGATGGGGTGCAAAGATTACGCATGGCCCGAAGATGTCGCAGAAGGCCTCTCGCGGCTGCCAGCTGGGCAGGGCTTCACTGTGCCTGAGGTTCTTTTCGCAAAGATCAGTGACGAGCAGCGCGAAGAATGGCAAGCCCGCTTTGCGGGGGTGCGCAGCTGATAGAGGGTTGAATTTCAACCTCTTTGGGCCTTTGGTGGTTATAGAGGCGCGGCGCAAAGGCTGGTAAGTTGGATAAAGACCCGTCCCGATCTGGGCAACACCCCCTTAAGGCGATGTTGGCAGCAACATGGCGCCAGCAGCGCGCCTTGTTGTCGGAGGCATGGTTTATCCTGCGCCGCAAAGGCCCAAGCCAAATTCAGTTTTGGTTTATCGCGCTTGTGCTTGGGGGGGCAGCAGGCAGTGCGGCGGTTTTGTTCCGCCTTGGTGTAGATCGCTTGCAAGCCACGCTTTATGGCACCGAAGATATCCGTCATTTGCACAGCTACGCCGAAAGTTTGCCGTGGTATCTGATTTTGCTGATCCCCATTTTGGGGGGGCTTTTGGTGGGGATGATCCTGCATCGCTTTACGCCTGATGGGCGGGTGCGCTCTGTGGCGGATGTGATTGAGGGGGCCGCGCTGAATGAAGGTCGCGTTGAGATACGCGCGGGCGTTGCCTCGGCTGCGGCGTCCTTAATCACGCTTGGCTCAGGCGGCTCTACGGGTCGAGAGGGGCCTGTGGTGCATTTGGCTGCCGTAATCTCTAGTAAAATCTCCGCGCTTATTCGTGCCGATGGGATCACGGGGCGGGATTTGTTGGGCTGCGCGGTGGCCGCGGCTGTTTCCGCCTCGTTCAATGCACCAATTGCAGGGGCGCTTTTCGCGCTTGAGGTGATCTTGCGCCATTTCGCGGTGCATGCATTTGCGCCCATTGTAATTGCCAGTGTGGCAGGCACAGTGATCAGTCGCCTCACCTTGGGCGATGTGACCGAGTTCACATTGGGTCGTGAAAGCGCCTTGGGCTTTTACGCGGAACTGCCCGCCTATCTCATGTTGGGATTGATCTGTGGGCTTGTTGCCGTGGTGTTTATCCGCGCGGCCTTTTGGGCCGATGACCAAGGCACTCGGGTGCAAAATTTCCTGCGCTTGCCGCGGTTCTTGCGCCCTGCGATTGCGGGGGCGTTACTGGGCGGCTTTGCGATTTTCTTCCCCCATATCATTGGCGTGGGCTATGAGACCACGAGCGCCGCTCTCACGGGGCAATTGGTGCTGCATGAGGCGATTATCTTCGCCGTTCTCAAGACGGTTGCCGTGGCAATCACGGTTGCGGGGCGCATGGGGGGCGGGGTGTTTTCCCCCTCATTGATGATTGGCGCGCTGACGGGCCTTGCCTTTGGTTTGATCGCGACCGCAATCCTGCCCGAGATGTCAGGGTCGGTGACGCTCTACGCTTTGGCAGGGATGGGGGCGGTTGCCGCCGCTGTTTTAGGCGCGCCCATCTCAACCACGTTGATTGTGTTTGAACTGACAGGCGACTGGCAAACGGGCCTTGCGGTGATGGTTTCTGTGTCCCTTTCCACGGCGCTTGCCAGCCGCCTTGTAGATCGCTCGTTCTTTTTGACCCAACTTGAACGGCGAAACATCCATTTGGCGGCAGGGCCACAGGCCTATTTGTTGGCCATGGTCGGGGCAGGGCGGATCATGCGGCCCATGACTGACCCGCGTGCCGCGCCCGCTGATGCCCTCTTGGCGCAGGTTGCGGAAGGGGTGTTTGTGACGCTTGAGGATACGCTTGAAACCATCATGCCGATTTTTGAGAAAACCGAAGCGGATTACATTCCCGTGATCAAAGAAAATCCGCAGGATGGGCCGCCCGCCCTAGAGGGGGCGGTGTTCCATATTGATGCGCTCAAAGCCTATACCCGTGCCATGGCGGACACTGCCGCTGAAGAGCACAGCTGACGGACACGCTGTTAGATACGCTCGACTGTGACGCGGTCGGTAAAGAAGGCGATATGACCCTTAATGGCTTGGGCTTCGTCCGTTTTTGGGTCTTCATAAGACCACGCCGCATCGTCAATCTGCCCTGATGCCGTTGAAATGGCATAGTAGCTGGCCATTCCCTTCTTGGGGCATTTGGTGGTGCTTTGGGTCTTTTCCAAAAGCGCCATGGCGATATCTTCGCGCGGAAAGTAGATCACGGCGGGCAAATCGCCCTCCTTCAATTCCAATGCCGCAGCAGATTCCGCCACGATCGCGCCGCCTGCGCGCACAACATATTTCCCCGATGCAGGGCGAATCGACATTGTGTTGGTCATGAATAGATCTCCTTCTTGGGCCTCTCATACAGGCTTGGTCTGAGAATAGCTAGGGAAGGTAACGGAAAGACTACGCGATGGGCGCAGTGGCCTGTCGCAGCCATGCCTGCGCCTCGGGCGGCACCAGCGGCATCAGGGCTTTGGCCACGCGGGCGTGATATTCGTTCAGCCATGCGATATCCGCCGCCGCCATGTCATGGCTGACCACCAACCGCCGATCAATGGGGGCGAGGGTCAAAGTTTCAAATTCCAACATCGTCCGCGCATCCCCCCCCGCAATTGGGGCGGCTTCTTGGACGACAATCAGGTTTTCAATGCGGATCCCATAAGCCCCCTCTTTGTAGAAGCCTGGTTCGTTTGATAAAATCATCCCAACCTCAAGGGGCACATCCGAGGCGCGACTGATCCGTTGCGGGGCCTCATGCACGCTGAGATAGACCCCGACACCGTGACCTGTTCCGTGGTCATAATCGCGTCCAGCGGCCCAGAGGGGGGTGCGGGCCAATGCATCCAATTCCCGCCCTGCCAATCCTTTGGGGAAGCGCGCGCGCGACAGCGCAATCATGCCACGCAAAACTTGGGTAAAGGCCTGTTTTTCCTCAAGCCCAACATCCCCCACGGGCAGGGTGCGGGTGATGTCGGTGGTGCCATCAAGATATTGCCCGCCTGAATCGATCAAAAACAGCGTGTTTGGCGCAAGCGGCGCATTGGTGGCCTCGCTCACGCGATAATGCACAATCGCGCCATGTGCGCCTGCGCCTGCGATTGTATCAAAACTGATATCTTGCAGCGCGCCTGTCTCGCGGCGAAAGCGTTCAAGCGCACAGACGCACTCAATTTCGGTCAACCCGCCTTGAGGGGCGCGGTGATCAAACCAATGCAAAAACCGCACCATGGCGGCCCCATCGCGCAGATGTGCAGCACGGGTTGCGTCAATCTCGGCGGGATGTTTGCGCGCTTTGGGCAGGGTGCAAGGCTCGGGGCCTTCGTCAATTTCTGCCCCTGCCTCGGCCAAAATCATCCGCAGCTTATGTGGGGCGGTCTTGGGATCAAGGCGGATGGGGCCAGAGTTTGCCTCTTGGCGCAACCGCTCCTCAAAGCGGTCAAGAGGGTAAAGCGTGACCTGATCGGGCAGAGCAACATCCACGAATTTCGCAGGGTCGGCAAATACGGTGATGCTGCCTGTGCTTGAGAGAATGGCGAAGGCCTGAACCACGGGAAGATGCGGCAGGTCGGCGCCGCGAATGTTTAAAAGCCAACAGATGGAGTCGGGCAGGCTGAGCACAGCGGCGCTCACGCCTTGGGCGGCGAGGTCAAGCCCAACTTCGCTACATTTTTCAACGGCGCTGCGGCCCGCATAGCGCAGTGGATAGGCGCTCGCCTTCCCATCAGGCGGCGGCGGGCGGTCAGACCAAAGCGCGTCAATTGGGTTTTCAGCAAGAGGGCGCAAGGTGATCTGATGGCCGGCAACGGCCTCGGCCAAGCGATCAATCTCGGCCGTTGTGTGCAGCCATGGATCAAACCCGATCACGCCGCCCTTCGGCAATGCTGTGGGCAGCCATGTTTCAAGTTTGGTTTTGGGCCAATCTACAGGGGTGAAGATGTCTAAATCGACCTCATCGCGCACCTGCAGGCGGTAACGGCCATCAATAAAGATACCAACCTGATCTTTGAGAACGGCACAGAACCCAGCCGAGCCTGAAAATCCGCTCAACCACAAAAGCCGTGCATCACAAGGCGCAACATATTCGCCTTGATGGGCATCGGCGCGCGGCACTAAAACACCATCCACCCCAAGTTTTGGGAAACAATCACGCAAAGCAGCCACGCGTGGGGTGCCTTGGTCGGGGCGGGAGGCAGTATCAAAACTTTGAAACTCTGCCCGCTTATCCAAACCGATATAACCCTGATTTTGCGCCCCCGCTGCGCAGTCCCATAACGCGGGCGCGGGCCCGTGGGTCATTGTCAAAGAGGGCCGCCAATTGTTCGGTGATTGCCCCTGCCAATTGTTCGGCATCAGTGATCGTCACGGCGCGCTCGTAATAGCGGGTTACATCATGACCAATGCCAATCGCCAGCAATTCAACGGCACGGCGGCGTTCAACCATGCTGATCACATCGCGCAGGTGCTTTTCGAGGTAATTCGCGGGGTTCACGGATAGGGTGCTGTCATCGACAGGCGCGCCATCCGAGATGACCATCAAAATTTTGCGGGCTTCGGGGCGGGCCAACATCCGCTTATGCGCCCATTCCAGCGCCTCGCCATCGATGTTTTCTTTCAAAAGGCCTTCTTTCATCATCAGGCCCAAATTGTCGCGCACCCGCCGCCATGGGGCATCGGCTGATTTATAGATGATGTGGCGCAGATCATTCAGACGACCGGGTTGCTGCGCGCGGCCTTGTGCAAGCCATTCCTCGCGCGCGCGGCCGCCTTTCCACGCCCGCGTGGTAAAGCCCAAGATTTCGACCTTTACATCGCAGCGCTCTAGCGTGCGCGCCAGAACATCGGCGCAGATTGCCGCGATGGAAATGGGCCGCCCGCGCATCGAGCCTGAATTGTCCAAAAGAAGCGTCACCACCGTGTCGCGGAATTCGGTATCCTTTTCCACCTTAAAGGACAAAGGCGTTGTAGGATTGGCTACAACCCGCGCAAGGCGGCCTGCATCCAATATTCCTTCTTCGCGGTCAAACTCCCACGAGCGGTTTTGCTGTGCCTGAAGGCGGCGCTGGAGTTTATTTGCCAAGCGGCTGACCGCGCCTTTCAAAGGTTCCAACTGCTGATCAAGATAGGCGCGCAGGCGTTCAAGCTCTTGCGCTTCGGCCAAATCTTCGGCGGCGATTTCCTCGTCATGGGCGGTTGAGAATACGGTGTAATCTGGATCAGCATCCGAATGAGGGGGCGCTTGGGGCGGTTCAACGGGCGCGTCCCCATCGGGCAGCTCTTGTTCCTCGCCCTCCTCGGCATCGCCGTTTTCATCCATTTGCACCTGTGCCTGAGAGGCGTCCTGCTGTTCTTCTTGCGAACGCTCTGGGTCGGCATCGGCGCTGTCATCTCCCTGACTTTCGCTATCGCCTGTGCTGTCTGGTGTTTCTTCTTGATCCTGATCTTGATCGGCGCTGTCCTCGTCCTCTTGGTCGTCCAATTGGTCGGGATCATCGCCCAGTTGGTCAGCATATCCCAGATCAGAGATGAATTGCCGCGCAACGCGCGAAAAGGCGGCTTGATCGTCCAGTGACCCTTTGAGGGCATCTAGGCTTTCGCCGCAGCGTTCTTCAATGAAGGGGCGCCACAGCTCTACGATATTTTGCGCCTCAGGGGGCAGCGGGCGGCCTGTTGCAATCTGGCGCAGCATATATCCCGCCGCGGTCGACAGCGGCGCATCGCTGCGCTCGGTGATTTCACCATAGGCCTTGCGCCGCGCCTCTGCGCCGATTTTTGCGTCAATATTCCCTGCTGTGCCAGGCATGACGCGGGCACCAATGGCTTCGCAACGTGCGGTTTCAATCGCCGTCATCAAATCGCGCGCAATAGGCCCCGTGGGTTCGTATTTCGCGGCAATGCGGGGGTTGTGAAAGCGATGACGCAGTGCAAACGCATCAGCCGTGCCACGCGCAAGCAGAACCTCATCACGGCTCATGCGGCGGCTGATTTGCGGCAGGCGGATCGTGTCATTGCTTGCACCGGGCGGGTCAACCGAATAGCTGACCCCAAGATCGGGGTCATTGGCCAAAACCCGTGTTGCATCGGCAAGCGCCTTTTTGAACGGATCGGCTGGATTATCGGTGGGCTTGCCCATTGGGTGTCGGTCTTTCCTTAGCCAAGGCTGACGCTTGCAGCACTTTCTGGCAATTCTTCATCAAAGCAGCGCTGATAAAACTCCGCCACGGTCTGGCGCTCGAGCTCGTCACATTTGTTGAGGAAGGACAAACGGAACGCATAGCCCGTATCGCGGAAAATCTCGGCATTCTGCGCCCAATTGATGACGGTGCGCGGGCTCATCACAGTCGACAATTCGCCGTTCATAAAGGCCGTGCGCGTGAGATCTGCAACTGTGACCATCTGGCTGACCGTTTTGCGCCCCTCTGCCGTGTTGTAATGGGGGGCCTTTGACAGAACGATTGCGGCTTCGGCATCATGGCTGAGATAGTTCAAGGTCGCCACGAGGCTCCAACGGTCCATCTGCGCTTGGTTGATCTGCTGCGTCCCGTGATAAAGACCTGTGGTATCGCCCAGACCGACAGTGTTTGCCGTTGCGAAAAGACGGAAATATTTATGCGGCTGAACGATCTCGTTTTGATCAAGCAGGGTGAGCTTTCCATCATGCTCGAGCACGCGCTGGATCACGAACATCACATCAGCGCGGCCCGCATCATATTCGTCAAACACGATGGCGACAGGATTGCGCAAAGCCCAAGGAAGGATACCCTCATGGAATTCGGTCACCTGCTTACCATCGCGTAGTTTGATGGCGTCTTTGCCGATGAGGTCAATACGGCTGATATGGCTGTCGAGGTTCACGCGCACGGCGGGCCAGTTCAGGCGGGCGGCGACCTGTTCGATATGGGTCGATTTCCCTGTGCCGTGATAGCCTTGAATCATCACTCGGCGATTATGAGAAAACCCTGCCAAAATCGCTAATGTGGTGTCGCGATCAAATTTATAGGTTGAGTCGATCTCAGGCACACGATCAGTCGCGTCAGCAAAGCCTTTAACCTTCATATCACTGTCGATGCCAAAGACATCCCGCACCGAAATTTCTTCGGTGGGTTTTGCATCCATTGCCAAGCTGCCATCTGCCATATCGTAAAACCTCGGGGGAGTTAAAATGCGTCATCTGTGGTGGTGCAACATATCGCGCCGCGCCGCAAGGGGAAGGGGCGTAGGAATTTTGTCTCCGATTTGGGGCTATTTCTGCCAAAATACACGCTTAACGCGAAAGACAGGTCACCTTTGCCGTAATCGCCTGCGCAAGCCGCGCTAAGGTCTCGCCGCGCAGCGGTTCCTCTCGGATCACACGGGGCAGGGCAGGCAGCCCTGCCGCCGCAAGCGTTGTGGTGATATCGGCAGCAGGCGTGACAGCCCCCCCGCGATAAAGCCCCAAAAGCCCGCCTGTGGCATCAAGAACGGGCCCGCCCAACTCGGTTTGCGAGGGGGTTGGATAGGCGGGGCCTGCGTCCTCCAAGGGTCGCAAGGTTGCGGCTGAAACCCTGCCCTCATAGGCAAATCCAGCGATATACTGCGCCGATCCCATCCGCGAGGCTGCGGTAAATTCAGCCAAATCTGGTGGGGTCAGCGGGGTGTCTGGCGCAATCACCACAATCCCAAGGGCGCTGTCGCGGTAAATCTCCCGCGCGGCAATCGCATCATTGAGGCGCAGGGTAGGGCAGGTTTGCGGCAGGCTTGCATGGGTTAGGACATGGCCAGTGTCCGTCACAAAAACGCCTGAGCGTTGCGCAAGGGGGCTTGGCTCTGTTTCCGATGCATTCAGCGCGGGTGATGTGCCGCTTTGTGCGGTGTCACGCTCTAACACGCCCTCTAATGCCAAGAAATTTTCCTCAATCTGCGGCATCAGCCGTGCGATGGGGGTATATTCAGCAGCGGGGCCGCGGATGATCAGACCCTTAATCGCGCCGCCCTCTAAGCGGGCAAAACCAGTGGTAAAGCGTGCCGCATCACTGGCGGCAATATCAAAACGGCCCCGCAGCATATCGCGCAAGCCCCCTTCGGGCATGATGTCGGCATTCGTTACGATCTCGAACAAAGACTGCAGCCGCGCCTGATCCCCCTCGGCGGAGATCAGCACGACCTCGACCCCGCGAGCATCTGTCGGTGCAAAGACCGCGAAAGGGGAGGCATAGGCCGCGAATTCCACATATCCCATGGGCAAGAGTGCTGCGATGCCCGCGCGGGTGTCCGTGATCCGCTCTAGCCCAAGTTCCCCCAAATCTGCTTGCCATTGCGCGATCAAATCTGACCGTTCGGCGGCGGTTAATACCCCCGTTGTGGGCCAGTCATTCCTGCGCTGCCATGCCGCCATGGCCGCCCGCGTGCCCGCGCCAAATACCCCATCAATCGCCCCATCATAAAGCCCGAACCATAGCAGCCCGCGCTGTAGATCATCGCGCGCGGCGGGATCAAGATCTGCTTCGCCTGCGCGCGCTAGGGCAAGGGTTTGTTGCGGTAGCGCATCTGGTTGGGGCGTGGTTACGGGGGCGGCTTTTGGTTCCACGGGTGTTTGTGATGGTTTTTCAGGCGCGTCTTGTGGCGCGATCTCGGGCAAAGGTTCAATTGCGATCACCTGCGGTGCTGTCGCTTGGGCCGCAATAGGCCAGAATTGGCGCGTATAATTTTTCGGCGTTTGCATATAGCTGTCGCTATGGATTTGACCCGAGGCCCTTAGATCGCGCAGGCGTTCCTGTGCGACCTCGCGCGGATAGGGGCCGAGGGCCAGTGCATATAGGCCCGTGCGCATCATGAACCCTGCTACCCCCATGGTGGCGCTGCGACTCTCACAGACGCGCAGACGCGATTGCGCTGTAACCAGATCAGGATGCGCTTCGATTTGCACCCAAACCAAATCTGTTTGGGCCTGCGCTTGGGCCTGTGGCGCGTGGCCAATCAGACTGGCGCATAGAACGGCCAAAGAGATCACAATTGCCGCCCGCAACCGCGCAGTCTGACCTGCCCGAACCCCGTGATTTTGCATACTGCCCTAATCCGTAACCTTAAGGATGATTTTGTTCAGGTTATCCGCGAAACGGACGGGATGCACCCCGTTTTCACCAATAATTTCCTAAATTTCCCATCGCGCAGCTCATAAGCTGTGATTGACCCTCGGCATCCTGCGTCCTATGTGGTCGACAACTTTCGTTAAGCCCAAGGAACGATCAATGTCGCGCATGGAAAAGCCCCGCAGTTTCCAAGAGATCATCCTGCGTCTTCAAACCTACTGGGCGCAGAAAGGCTGTGCCGTGATGCAGCCCTATGACATGGAGGTCGGGGCGGGAACCTTTCACCCTGCCACAACCTTGCGCAGCTTAGGCTCGCGGCCTTGGGCAGCAGCTTATGTGCAGCCCTCGCGCCGCCCCACCGATGGCCGGTATGGGGAGAACCCTAACCGCTTGCAGCATTATTACCAGTATCAGGTGCTGATGAAACCAAGCCCGCCCAATTTGCAAGATCTCTATCTTGGTAGCCTTGAGGCCATTGGGATTGATATGGCGATGCATGACATTCGCTTTGTGGAGGACGACTGGGAAAGTCCGACTTTGGGCGCTTGGGGCCTTGGTTGGGAAGTTTGGTGTGATGGCATGGAGGTCAGCCAATTCACCTATTTCCAACAGGTGGGCGGGCATGATTGCCACCCTGTGTCGGGCGAGTTGACCTATGGTCTTGAGCGTCTGGCGATGTATGTTCTGGGCGTGGATCATGTGATGGAGATGCCGTTTAATGATCCAGATGCACCGATTGCGTTGAAATATGGGGATGTTTTCCGTCAGACCGAGGAAGAATATTCCCGTTTTAACTTTGACACGGCCAATACAGATATTCTTTTGCGTCAGTTCGAAGAGGCCGAAGCGGAATGTCAGCGCATCCTTGCCGCAGAAAATATTGATCCCAAAACAGGCAAGCGGATCATCATGGCGCATCCCGCCTATGATCAATGCATCAAGGCAAGCCACATGTTCAACTTGTTGGATGCCCGTGGGGTCATTTCGGTGACGGAGCGGCAAGGTTACATTGGTCGCGTGCGCGCATTGGCGAAACTTTGCGCTGACGCTTTCGTACAAACTGAGGCGGGCGGATTTGATGAGGGGCAGCACGCATGAGCAGTAAACGCTTGGGTCGTTTTGTGGTGGCGGCGATTGCCCTGTCGGCTTTGGCGGCAGGGGCGGGAATGTGGTATGCGCAGACCCGCGCCTATTACGCCCCTGTGATGCCCGATGATCCGCGCGGGCAGATCACGCTCAGCGTTGATGGCGCGCCCATGCCTTTGGCCATTTCCAACTTCGATGGCATTGACAGCAACAGCTCGCCCATTCGGTTCCGCGCCTGTTTTGATCTTGAGGCAGGCCAAGAGGTGCTGATTTCAGCAGCAGAACTCTATGAGGGTGCAACGCCCTTGATCGCGCCATCTTGGTTCCAATGTTTTGACGCCGAGGCGATTGGTGCCGCCCTAGAGGCGGGGCGCGCAACCGCCTATTTGGGTGCGCGCGATTTTGTCTATGGGGTCGATATCGTGGTTGCCTTGGATGACGTAGGGCAGGGCCATGCTTGGCGGCAGATCAACCCGTGCGGCGAAGCGGCCTTTAATGAGGATCCTGTGCCAGAAGGGTGCCCGCCTGTCCCTGAGGGTATGCAATGACCGAAACCCTCACCGAACTTGAACAGCTGCAAGCGGAGTTTGATCGGTTCCGCCGCCGCGCGCGCCGTAGTGCGCGCAAGGCGCAGGCGGATGGGCTGTTGATGGGGGTTGTGTCGATGCTGACCCCGCGTGATGTGTTTTGCGATTGTGGGACGAATGTTGGGGATGTGACCGCACAGCTTGCCGCGTCAGGCGCCCATGTTCACGCATTTGATCCTGATCCCTATTGTACTGATACGTTGAAGAAACGCTTTGCCGATGCGCCAAACGTAACCATTCACGAAGCGGCACTTGGCACGCGCGAAGGCACGATCCAATTGATGCGGGCTGTCAATTTTGACGAAAACCCGAAAGGTGCATCCGTCAAATCCACTGTCTTGGAGGGCGGGCGGATGATTGATCAGGATCTGGGGCACGCGATAGATGTGCGCCTGTTGGATTTCCCGGCCTTTTTGCGTGATCTCATCGCAGAGCATGGCGAAATCGCCTTTGTCAAAATGGATGTCGAGGGCGCTGAGCTTGACCTTCTCGAAGCGATGGAGGCGGCGGGCCTGTTTGACAAAATCCGCCTGACTGTGGCTGAAACCCATGAAAATAAATTCAAAGAGCTCCGCCCCCGTTTCCGCGCTTTGCGCGAACGCCTGAGCGAGGCCTATCCGATCACCCGCGTCAATCTTGATTGGATCTAACGCGACCGCAATAGGACGAAATCTATGCCCGATCTTCTGCTGGAACTGTTTTCCGAAGAAATCCCTGCCCGCATGCAAGCCAAAGCGGCCGAGGATTTGAAATCGCTTGTCACCAATGGTCTGGTTGATGCGGGGCTGAGCTATGCATCTGCGGCAAGTTTTGCGACCCCCCGCCGCCTGTGTTTGGTGGTGGACGGGCTGAGCGCCAATTCCCCAACTACAACAGAAGAACGCAAAGGCCCGCGCGTGGATGCACCAGAGGCGGCGATCGAAGGGTTCTTGCGCGGCGCAGGCGTGTCACGCGATGCGCTTGAGACACGCGAAGATAAAAAGGGCGAGATTTATGTCGCCCGTATCACCCATAAGGGGCGTGATGCTGCGGATATTATTGCAGAATTGGTGCCATCGGTCATTCGCAATTTCCCATGGCCGAAATCCATGCGCTGGGGGGCAGGGTCTTTGCGTTGGGTGCGGCCTTTGCATTCCATCCTATGCCTCTTGACCGATGAGGCGGGCGCACGCGTTGTGCCCTTCGAGGTTGATGATATTGTGGCGGGTGACAAAACGCGCGGCCATCGCTTCATGGCTCCTGATGCCTTTGCTGTCAGCAGTTTTGAGGATTATGAAGCCAAGCTGAAACGTGCCCATGTGATCTTGCGCGCAGATGAACGCGCAGATGCCATTTGGCACGAGGCCAGTCAAATGGCCTTCGCCGCGGGGATGGAATTGGTCGAAGATCGCGGCCTTTTGGCCGAGGTGGCGGGCCTTGTGGAATGGCCCGTTGTTTTGATGGGCGAGATTGGCGCGGATTTCTTGAACCTGCCACCAGAGGTTTTGCAGACCTCGATGAAAGAGCATCAGAAATTCTTTTCTGTGAAGAACCCCAAGACAGGGCGGATTGAGCGCTTTGTGACCGTCGCCAACCGCATCACCGCAGATGAGGGTGCGACCATTTTGGCGGGCAATCAAAAGGTGCTTTCTGCGCGTCTGTCAGATGCGAAATTCTTTTGGGAAAATGATTTGCGCGTTGCCAAATCGGATATCACCCAATGGACGCAAAGCCTTGAGAATGTGACCTTTCAGGCGAAACTTGGCTCGCAGGCCGCGCGGATCAAACGGATTGCGGAGTTGGCGGCGGAACTGGCCCCCATTGTGGGGGCGGACGCAGATCAGGCGCGCCAAGCGGCCAAAATCGCCAAAGCGGATTTGTCCTCTGAGATGGTCTATGAATTCCCTGAATTGCAAGGTCTGATGGGGCGCTATTACGCCGCTGAGGCAGGCTATGCGCCTGAAATTGCAGCGGTTGCGCAGGAACATTACCAACCCCTTGGCCCGTCAGATGATGTGCCAAACGCGCCTTTGTCCGTTGCCGTGGCCTTGGCCGATAAGATCGACACGCTGACGGGCTTCTGGGCGATTGATGAGAAACCAACAGGCAGCAAAGACCCCTACGCGCTGCGCCGTGCGGCCTTGGGGGTGATCAGATTGATTTTGGACAATGGGGTGCGCTTGAACCTATCCGTCCCCTTCGTTTCGCGTGGTGCGGGTTTTGGGTCTGATGCACCTGAGGCTGCAGCCACAGACCTCCTTTCGTTCTTCCACGACCGCCTCAAGGTGCATTTGCGCGATGAGGGCATTCGCCATGATGTGATTGATGCCTGCCTGTCGATGGCGGGCAATGATGATTTGGCCTTGGTCGTGGCGCGGGCGCGCGCCGTGCAGGCGGTGCTGTCGACCGATGATGGTGAAAATCTGATCCAAGGCTATCGCCGTGCCAACAACATCCTGACGCAAGCAGAGGCTAAGGATGGGGTGGAATATCGGTTTGGTGCAGATATGAAATTTGCAGAAACCGATGAAGAACGCGCGCTTTTCGCGGCCCTTGCCGCGGCGCGGGACGCGGCCAACCCCGCCCTAGCGTCTGAGGATTTTGCGACCGCCATGGCCGCTTTGGCCGCGCTGCGCGGGCCGATTGATGCCTTTTTCGAAAAGGTGCAGGTCAATGCGGATAGTGAAATAGTGCGGCGCAATCGTCTGAACTTGCTGCATGAAATCGTGGAAACTTGTGGCAAGGTCGCCGATTTGTCGCGCATAGAGGGGTAATGCTGCATCGCGGCGCTTTACAGATCGCGTTATGATTATATCTTAGTGTCTTGGCCAGTTTCGGCTAAGAGTAAGAATTGCAAATGAAAAATCGCCCCGACTATACGCTGATCACCGCCACGGCGGATATGCACACAGCCACTCATGGCAATCGCGCCAAATGCTTGCAGCGTTTGGTGCGCTTGGCTTTGCCCGTGCCTTTGACAGCGGCTTTGTCCTTTGACGCTGTGCGCCAAATCGCGCAAGGGGTGGTTCCTGATCTGGCCCCGCTTTGGGCTGAGTTTGGCCCTCATGCCTTGGTTTCTGTGCGCTCCAGCAGCCAAGCTGCGGATTGGGGCGGGCCCGGCACGGTGCTAAATATCGGGATGAATGACGAATTGGCTGAGCATTTGGCCAAGGTTCATGGGCGCAGCGCGGCAGATCAGCTTTATGTCAATTTCATCCGCGCCTATGCGGTGGATGTCTTGCGTCTGGATGCCGATGAATTTGAGGGGCCACTGACCCCACGGATTGCCAAAGACTATTTCGAGGATGAAGCGGAGGAGGCCTTTCCCCAAGACCCCGCCGTGCAGTTGCGCGAGGTTCTGCGCTCTATGGCGCGGGCGTGGGAGGGGACAACCGCGCGGCTGTTGCGGCAGGCGCAAGGCGCACCTGCTGATGCGGGGCTTGGTCTTGTGGTGCAGCGCATGGCACTGGGTGTCGGTGAGGGCGTTTCGGGCTCTGGTATCGTTCAAATGATTGACCCCGACACGGGAGACGCCGATGTGATCGGTCGTTTCGTGTCGCAGGCGCAGGGCCGGGTGGCATTGCGTGATGATGATGCGCTCTACGTCCGCAGTGATGCGCGTGGCCATTCCCTTCAAGATGCGGCGCCAGAGGCCTATCATGACTTGATCGCTGCGGGCGCTTTGATGCGTGAGAAATTGCGCGAAGAAATGCAGATTGAATTCACCTTGATGAATGGTCAGCTGAACATTCTTGACGCGGTGCGCGCGCCCCGGTCTGCACGCGCGGCAGTCGCAACGGTGGTCAATTTGGCCAATGATGGCGTTATTTCGCGCGGCGAGGCTTTGTCGCGGATACCGCCCTTTTCCTTGGGGCAATTGTTGCACCGTCAGGTGGATGCCGAGGCCCCGCGTGATGTTTTGGGGCGTGGTATTGCCGCCGCACCTGGGGCTGCGACCGGCAAGATTGTCTTTTCGTCTACCGCGGCCCAGGCCTTGGCTGCGCAAGGCGAAGCCACAATTTTGGTCAAACGCGAAACCAGTTCTGAAGATGTGCGTGGGATGCACGCTGCGCAGGCCGTTTTGACCGAGCGGGGTGGTATGACCAGCCATGCCGCCGTGATTGCACGCGGGCTTGGTTTGCCCTGTGTGACAGGCGCAAGCAGCCTGCAACTGGATATGCGTAAGAAAACGCTCACCACCGCAGGGCGGCGCGTGTTCCATGAGGGGGATGTGATTACTGTTGATGGCTCCTCTGGTGATATTTTGGTGGGGGCGGCCAAGATGATCGAGCCTGCTGTCGGCGGGGCCTTTGCCACGCTGATCCACTGGGCCGATGAAATTCGCGACATCGGCATTCGCGTCAATGCGGACACAGTTGAGGATGTGGAAACCGCGCAGCAATTCGGTGTTGACGGGATCGGATTGTGCCGCACAGAGCATATGTTCTTTGATCCAAATCGCCTGACTTTGATGCGCGAAATGATTTTTGCCGAAACCGAAAGTGACCGCGCGGCAGCCTTGGACCGATTATTGCCGATGCAACGGGGGGATTTCACCGAGCTGTTTAAACGGATGCAGGGCAAGCCCGTGTGTATCCGACTGTTTGACCCGCCTTTGCACGAATTCTTGCCCTCAGATCGCGATGGCATTCGCGCCTTGGCCGAAGCGTTGGATTTGCCCGTAAGCCGCGTGGCCGCGCGCATTGAATCGTTGCAAGAATATAACCCAATGCTGGGGATGCGCGGCGTGCGTCTTGGGATCACCGTGCCTGAGATTTATGACATGCAGGCCCGTGCGATTTTTGAGGCAACCATTGCCGCAAGCGAGGGGAAAAATCCCGTTGTTCCCGAAATCATGATCCCGCTTGTTTCGGCCAAGCGCGAGGTTGAGTTGGTAAAATCACGGGTGGATGTGGTCGCCGCCGCCGTTGCCGCCCAAAACGGCAAAAGTTTCACCTATCGCCTTGGGGTAATGGTTGAGACGCCGCGCGCAGCGTTGCGGGCAGGTGAGATCGCGGAATCTTCGTCCTTTTTGTCATTTGGAACCAATGACTTAACCCAAATGACCTATGGTTTGTCGCGCGATGATGCGGGGCGCTTTATGTCGGCCTATGTTCAGCAAGGTGTGTTTGTGGAAGACCCGTTTACTCGCTTGGACGCGGAAGGGGTGGGTGAATTGCTGCTCATCGGCGCAGAACGTGGGCGCGCTGTCCGCCCCGAAGTGACCCTCTCCATCTGTGGGGAGCATGGCGGTGATCCAGATTCGATCCGCTTTTCGCGGATCGCTGGTTTTGACTATGTGTCTTGTTCACCTTTCCGTGTTCCCTTGGCCAAGCTGTCGGCGGCACAATGGGTGTTGGAGGATGAGACTCTCCCCACAAAGCGTTGATATTGCGCTGAGTCTGCCATCTGAATTGCCAAGGCCTACGTCTAAATGATGCGGTGTGCTGCGCGTCAAACGCAAAAACGTGGGTCAAGTTGTCGGTTTTAGAAAACCGTGCTAATGGCTCTGTCGCATTCTGATCAACGGATTGCGACATTGGGGATCAACCCCAAGGAGCAGAGGTAATGGGTTTCAAACAGGCATGCGCTGCGATTGCGGCCTCCTTGTTATTTATGTCACATGCCGCCTTGGCGGAAACGTCCTCAATCTATGATGGGGATTATCCCGTTGTTATGTCATCTTCGCAGCCGCAAGCCGGTTCGATGGAGTTGCGCCTATCGTCTTTGATGTTTGATGAGCGCGCTGCGTTGCGCGGCATCAGCCCCTCACAAGTTGCCCGTTTGGGTGCGGCTGTGCGCTCCCCCTTTGGTCGAAATGGGCCGCTGCGTCAGATTTATAATGAAGCCCAATTGATGTCTTTGCCCCGTCCACGCAGTAACGCGCAGCATCGATGCCTCACCGAGGCGCTTTATTTCGAGGCGCGTGGTGAACCGATCCGCGGTCAATATGCCGTGGCCGAAGTGATTTTGAACCGCGTGGATAACGACAATTATCCAGATAACATTTGCGATGTCGTCTACCAAAACGCGCATCGACACTTGGCCTGCCAATTCACCTATGCCTGTGATGGCATCCCTGAAAATGTGACGGATCGTGCCACATGGGACCGCCTGACGCGCATCGCCCGTTTGATGATGGATGGCGCGCCGCGCACCCTCACCTCAGGGGCTACGCATTATCATGCGGATTATGTCCATCCTGACTGGGCACGGGTTTATCCCCGCACTGCCACGATTGGGCAGCATCTGTTCTATCGTCAGCAATATTAAGCGCAGCGCAAGAGTGGGTCGCTGATAGCGCGGGTTGCGGCGGTTTTGACGCCTGTCTTTTGCTTTGTTTTGGGCTATGCAACCTGCAAAAAGACGATCACGAAAGCCTACGCCTATGATGGATGATATTCGACTTGCTTTTGCCCACCCGTCCGAGCGGGCCAAGGCGACTGCCACAGATGCCCCCCTTGATCGTATTTCGATGTCTAATCATGAGCGGGATGTTGAAATCGGCGCCTTTCAAGCCGAGCGCGGGATTTTGCAGCGTATCCGTTTTAATGTGGTCGTAGAGGTGCGCTCTCAGGCGGAAAGCGCCGAGGATGATGTGGATCGCATTTTGTCCTATGACCGCATTGTCGAGGCGATTGATGCCGAACTTGCGCAGGGTCGTGTCAATTTGCTGGAAACGCTCTCGGTGCGAATTGCAGAGCGGGTCTTGAGCCACCCATTGGCTGCGCGCTGTTTCGTGCGAATTGAGAAATTGGACCGCGGGCCCTATGTTTTGGGGGTCGAGATTATGCGCGAAGCAGAGACCAATCAGCGCCTTAGTCTTCTTGCGGATGATGGCCCGCATCCTTTGATCGTGTATTTGGCCAATGATGCAATTGCACGCCCTGATTTGGCGCAGCTTCTGGATCACCTTGAGCAGGCAGGTGCCCCTGTCATTCTATGCGTGGGCAGCACGGGCTTGGCGCAGCCCCAAGCCCGCCACGGCCTGCCGCAGCGGCGGATTGATCTGTTGGATATGGAAAAGAACGCTTGGGTCTTGGCCTCTTGCGATGATCGCTGTGTGGTGGTGGACAGTCGCACAGAATTGGACTGGGCCATGCGGCAGGGGCAAATTTCGGTTTGGGCCCCTTCAAAACTGGTTTTGGACAGTGCCGAACCACCCAAAGGGGCTAAAGTGACGGGGGAGCAATTGGCGCTGTGGTTGGCCGAGCAATTTGAGGCGCAGCGTATTGTTTATTTGGGCGGCCACCCGCCGTTGAAATCGTCTATCCCTGTGCAGGCATGGCCGTTTGACGTGATGCCTGATCTTTAATCTGGGCAGTAAACTTGATGGACGCTGAGCCACAGGGTAGGGCTAATCCTATGACTGATTATTATCGCCCCATACCTGTTACGGGCCCCGCGATTGGGCCTGCGGCCGTGCCCCTTGCAGGGGGCTGGTGCCATTTCACGCATGTTGAGCGGTTAAGCCGCACGGGCGCGCGCGAGATTTTGCCCGCCGCAGACTTGCCCGCGGCGTGGCGCGCGCCTTTGACGGCAGCGCGTGGTGATTTTGCGACTGTGCCTATGCGGCACCCAAGCCTTATGGGGATTTTGAACCTCACCCCAGACAGCTTTTCCGATGGTGGGCGGCATGAGGACATCCAAGCCGCGCTGGAGCAAGCCCATCGTCTTGTGGCGGAAGGCGCAGATATTTTGGATTTGGGCGCAGAAAGCACTAGGCCAGGCGCCAAAGAAGTGCCGCAGCAACAAGAAATCGCGCGCCTGATGCCTGCGCTAGAGGCGTTGCGCGGCTCTGGCGTGATCTCGCTTGACACGCGCAAGGCCGATGTGGCGCGTGCGGGCCTTGCTGCTGGCGCGCAGGTGATCAACGATGTTTCAGGGCTGCGCTTTGATGCAAATATGATTGAGGTTCTGCGCGAGAGCCGCGCGCCCGTGATCCTGATGCATTCGCTTGGCACGCCTGAAACCATGCAAGATTTGGCCCCCGATGCCTATCAAGATGTCGTTCTCGATATCTACGATGGGCTTGCTGCGATGCGCGATCAGGCGCTTTCTGTAGGGCTGACGCATGACCAAATCCTGCTTGATATTGGGGCGGGCTTTGGCAAGACCTTTGCGCAAACCCGCGCGTTGTTGCGTGACATCAGCCTGTTCCACGGGCTTGGCTGTGGGTTGCTTTTGGGCGTATCGCGCAAAGGGTTTGTGGGCCATGTGACGGGGATCAAACATGCAGATCAGCGTGATGCCGCATCGGCGGCAATCGGCCTATGGGCCATATCGCAGGGGGTTCAGATGCTGCGTGTCCATGATATAGCCGTGCATCAAGCGATGATTTCTGCCTATATGGCAGCAAGCGGTTTGACCCTTGGGGAGGGGTAATAAAATGGCACGAAAATTATTTGGCACAGATGGGGTGCGGGGTCAGGCAAACAGCTATCCCATGAACGCCGATATGGCGCTGAAATTGGGTGCGGCGGCAGGGCGCTATTTCCGCCGTGATATGGAGCGCGGCCATCGTGTTGTGATCGGGAAAGACACTCGCCTGTCGGGCTATATGTTGGAAAATGCGCTGACGGCGGGCTTCACCTCCACGGGCATGGATGTTCTGTTGCTGGGGCCTGTGCCAACCCCTGCTGTGGGCCTTTTGACCCCCTCCATGCGGGCAGATGTTGGTGTGATGATATCCGCAAGCCACAACCCCGCCTCAGATAATGGGATTAAGTTTTTTGGCCCTGATGGATTCAAACTGTCAGACGAGGCAGAGGCCGAGATCGAAGCCCTTGTCTTTGGGGATGTTCAACCTGCACAAGCGGGCAATATCGGGCGCGCGCGGCGCATTGATGATGGTCGTTTCCGCTATGTCGAACGCGTCAAAGGCACATTCCCCCAAGGTATGAGCCTTGAAGGTTTGAAGGTTGTCATCGACTGCGCCAATGGTGCCGCATATCGCGCCGCCCCCGAAGTGCTTTGGGAATTGGGCGCCGAAGTCGTGGCGATTGGCGTGAGCCCTGATGGGTTCAATATCAACGAAAATGTCGGGTCAACAAAGCCGCAAGCCGCGATTGCCAAGATCAAGGAAACAGGGGCCGATGTGGCCTTGTGCCTTGATGGCGATGCTGATCGCATTGTGATCATTGATGAGGCTGGCCAAGTCGCGGATGGGGATCAGATCATGGCGCTGTTGGCGGCGCGATGGGCGGATGAGAACCGTCTCAAAGGTGGTGCATTGGTGAGCACTGTGATGTCAAATTTGGGATTGGAACGGTTTTTGGGCGGGCGCGGGATTGGCCTACACCGCACGGCCGTTGGGGATCGCTATGTTGTCGAGGCGATGCGCACAGGTGGCTATAATCTGGGCGGTGAGCAATCGGGCCATATCGTCATGAGCGACCATGCCACCACGGGTGATGGGTTGATGGCAGGTTTGCAATTCTTGGCTGAAATGGTGCGCCAGAACAAGCCTGCAAGCGCGCTTGCCCGCAGCTTTGATCCCGTTCCGCAGATGTTAGAGAATCTGCGCTTTTCACCTGATAAAGCCCCGTTAGAGGCAGCATCAGTCAAGGCCGCCATCGCCGAGGCAGAGGCCCGATTGGGGCAGGCGGGGCGTATTTTGATCCGTAAATCAGGCACAGAACCCCTTATTCGCGTTATGGCCGAAGCCGAGGATGAGGGACTAATGGCGGCTGTGGTTGGGGATATTGCAGCGGCCATTCGCGCCGAGCTGTAACTCCGCGCTGACTGTCCCTTTTGGGATTTTTCGCAAAACCACCTTTTCAGATCGGCTTTGCAATGTCATACCCCGCGCGACGCCTGATCTTGTTGCGCGAGGTGGATCATTTTGGACGAACAAGACCTCCATCTAGATGATGATCGTGACGCTTATGCGTTGGACGATAGTCTACGCGCGCAATTGCGGCGTGCGGTTAGTGCCGAGGATGTAGATGCCATCGATGAGTTGATGGAGCCGCTACACCCTGCTGACATCGCTGATATTCTTGAACAAATCTCCAGCGGCGAGCGCGCAGCCCTTCTGGCGCTTTGGTCGCGTGGGATTGATGGTGAGGTTCTCTCTGAACTTGATTGGTCAATCCGTGAAGACATTTTGCCGCTTTTGCCAAGCGATGTTCTGGCCGATGCTGTGCGCGAGTTGGACTCGGATGATGTTGTTGATCTGGTCGAAGACCTAGAAGAAGATCAGCAAGGGGCTATTCTTGGCGCGCTTGACGATGCGGATCGGGTCGCGGTTGAACAGGCGCTGAGTTTTCCCGAAGGATCTGCTGGGCGTCTTATGCAGCGCGAGGTGGTGCGCGCGCCCGAACATTGGAATGTCGGGCAGATGATTGACTATCTGCGTTCCGAAAAGGCGGAATTGCCCGAACAATTCTATCACATCATCCTCATGACCCCTGCGATGAAACCTGTGGGTTATGTCTCGCTTGGGCGGTTGTTGTCGAGTGCGCGGGCAACATCATTGAAAGACATTCTGGAAGACAGCTTTCGCACCATCCCTGCCAAGCAGGATGAGGATGATGTCGCCTACGCCTTTAACCAGTATCACCTGATCTCTGCGCCCGTTGTCGATGATGATGGGCGATTGGTGGGCGTGATCACCATTGATGACGCCATGAGCGTTCTTGATGAGGTCAATGAAGAGGATTTGCGCCGCCTTGCAGGTTTGGGCGTGGATGAAAGCCTTAGCGACACGACCTTTGAAACTGTGCGTCAACGCTTTCCTTGGTTGTTCGTCAATTTGGGCACCGCGATTTTGGCCTCGGTGGTGATTGCACAATTCGAAGCGGTGATTGCGCAATTGGTGGCCTTGGCCGTGTTGATGCCGATTGTCGCCTCTATGGGGGGCAATGCCGGAACGCAAAGCCTTGCCTTGGCTGTGCGTGGGCTTGCAACACGCGACCTCACCTCCGCCAACCTGTGGCGTGTTGTAATGCGTGAGGCGGGCGTGGGGGCTTTGAACGGTTTGGCCTTTGCCCTTGTGATGGGCATTGTGGGTTATGTTTGGTTCGATTCCGTTCTCTTGGGCGGCGTCATTGCAGGCGCAATGGTGGTTAATCTTGTTGTGGCGGGATTGGCGGGGATATTGATCCCCGTTGCGTTAGAACGCTTTGGCGCGGATCCTGCGCTCGCCTCTGGCACATTCGTGACCACAGTCACCGATGTTGTGGGCTTCTTCGCCTTTCTTGGCCTCGCAGCACTTGTCCTGATTTAGCCGTTTGGCACCTCTAGCGTGATATTTTCGCCGTCCTTGATGTATTGAAGGCTGTCATCGCCAATCGCGGCGACCCGCCCCCCGTCAAGACGATCTCCAACTTCGACCGTAACAAATCGACCCGATGGCAGGCGCACCAAGGCGCGGCGGCTGCTCGAAGGGCCAGTGACACCAATCAAATTCGTGTCGCGCAAATTTATGGCATTGCGATTGGTCGCGGCGCGGGTCACCCGTTCGCCGGATGGGGTGTCGGTGCTGACGGCGGCAATTTCCGCCTCAATTTCCTCATCTGCGCCTGATTGTGCCGCGGCCTCTGCAGCAACGCCATTTGGTGCAGCGGCGCTTGCAGGTGTTGCAGCGGCCACCACTGCCTCAAAGCCCGAGGGGCGGGCCTGTGGCAAAAGCGAACGCGCGATAGCCAAATCGCTGATCAAGGCCTGATTGGCGCTGCGTCCTTCACTGACGGCGAGGGCTACTGCCTCGGCGGTGCGGGCCGCTTCGGCAATTTCTTGAAGTGAGGCGGGGCGCAGTTGCGGCGTGATGCCGCTTAATTCGCTGCGCGTAAAGCCGTTAAATTTCTGGCGCTCAAGGATTTCTGCGAAATTCTCAGGTCTGAGGCGCGGCAGCGTGGCTGCCAATGTTTCGATTTGCTCAAGCCGTGCCGCACGGGCCGCTTCTAGGATGGCATCGGGGCGCGGGATTGCCGCAACGGGGGGCGCCGCATCAAAGACCAATACACCATCGGGGTTCAACGCCCCCTCAGGGGTTGGATCGACAAGACCCGCGCTGTTCAAAACGCTGCCCGCGCCAAAGGGGATCGGCGAGAGGATTGGCGGCGGGGCATCATCGCCGATACCGCCCAAGGGTGGGCGTAGGGCCAGTGCATCTTGTTGGGTCAGGATCGGGTCAATCGCGGCAAGGATGGTGCCGTCACGCCGTGGCCTTGGCGCAGTAAGGGTAGGCGCTGTCGCCATAAGTGCCACATCGGGCGCAGGCAGGCCGTTTACCACAGGCGCGCTTGGGGCAGGCTCGGCAACTGGGGGCGTTGCTGCGACAACAGCGGGGGCTTCAGGCGTCACATCCTGCTCTGGGGCAGAAGGCATCAGGAGAAATGCCGCAACAGTCACGCCAAGCCCCCCGCTAAGACCAAGGGCCATTCCTTTGCGAAAACGCGGCACGAAGAGCGCGATGTCCTCTAGGCGAATTTTGCGCTTGGGGGCAGGAATGGTCGCAAGGTTTTGCACATGCGGTGTCGGTTTGGGGCGCTTTGCCAATTGAAAGATGGGCGTTCCATCATAATCATCTGGCAGTGTTTCCACGGTCAATGCCACAGCCGTGATCCCGTAGGATTTTATAAACTCTTGCGCGGCTTGGATGGTTTCCGCTGCAATGGCGGCGATTTGGATCACGGAATCCGTGCGCAGCCAATCATATTGCAATTCCGACAATTCATAGGGGGTGAGGCCATCCAGTTTGGCCTCGACTGCGCGCCGCTCAGCGGCGGGGGTGGCCTCATCAGGGGCTTCGCAGCTTGTAAACAGAACTTGCTCGCGCGGGACAATCACCAAAACTTGGGCGTTGTCTTTGGCCTCAATAAGAGATTTCATCTGCGCGAAAGCGGCGCTGAGATCCTCTGCATCTGGTGCAGTGCGAACGATTACCTCCCACGCATCATCAGAGCGGCGTGAAGCAAGGCTAATGGCCTCGGGCGACAGGTGTAGCGTGAACTCCGTGCTCAAAATACCGATGCGCTTCTCGTTAAGTGGGCCAAAGGGGGGGGGTAATTTTTCCCTCCTTGCGCCTAACTCTATACGATAGTTGCAGGGAGCATAAACCAGATAAGCGCTATATTTATAAAAATTTGAACGAGATCAGCGCCGTTGCTCGTAGGCGCGTGTCAGGGCGAGGGCGATCAACAGCACACTCATCAGCAGGCATGCATCAAACAGTGCGACAGCCGCCAATTCAAACAGTGCTGAAAGTCCAAATTCTGCGTTGGGCGCTATCGCCCATGCACAGATCATCAAGATTGCACTACTTGCGATAGTAACGGGTGGTAACACCCGCTACGACTGGCGCTGTGCCACTGTGATATAGTGCCCCAAGAAGGCCAGCAGTTTGAACGCGAGAACGGGCACCGTGAGCCCGATCATGCCCATTAAGAAGAGATGGGCATCATTTTCGGTGTCGTAGATATATACAGTCAGCGCGATACCTGGCAGGCCGTAGAGAAGCCCAGAATGTGAATAAAGCCAAGCGGTCAGCACTTTGGCGATGGTTGCAAAGCCAAAGAAGATCAAAACGGACTCCGTGGCACAATGGAGGGTCGCATTGGTTTGGCTCATCAAGCCATGATTGATCAACGCGGCACCCAACAGGGCTGAGGACACGAAAAAAGCGGTTTTCAGATGTGAAACAGCGCGCAGGAACGCAGGTCCCGCAAGACATTTAAACCATTTAACCACGCGGTTGACTCCTTTGGAGCTGAGAGCCCGCTCCGAACTACGATAACCAATCTTAAAGTCTTGTTGTGAATAAAGACCTATTACTCATGCCTAAAGATTGCAAGTGATTAAATTTGACTGATGTCAATCGTCACGCTGCAAAAGACTGAGCCAATGCTCTGTCTTGCGATAATGTTTGGCGCGACTGTCAGAATTCAACTGTATAAACCCCTTTTTCATAAGGGATTTCAGTGCACGATTGAATGTGGCTGTGGGGACGTCTCGCATCAACGGATGATTGTGGATTTCTGCAGATGTTAAAATCTCGTCTGGATTTTCAGCCAAAAGGTCGATCGCGTATAGAAGATCAAGTTCTACTTTGGGCAGCGAGACAAGACCTAAGTCCCGCTCAAGCGACGCCAAAAACTGGCGCATGCGCGGCAACACATTGAGCGAGCTTTGATCCACGCTTAAACTCCGTACTAACCGACCGCGCGTTTATACCAATCTCGCTGCTAAGCCGCTCATATCTCATATCTATATGTAACTATAATTAATATATGTTTCCTAAATACAACGCCTTCTCTGCATTGAAATTCATAAAAAATAATCAAAATGATTGAAAACGAGCGCCCGATGTGTCACATGCGATTCACGGGGAAATCTCAGACCTGAATTCTTGATGCAAGCGCCTTAGTCGGGTGAATCAATTTGGGACTTTTCCGCAGATATTGGAACGCCCCTCCTGCAGCTGGCCAATCTTGCAGGTTGGGTGCGGGCTACTCCGTAACCCCATCGTAGCCCGGGGCAGAGGCCAGTCCCCAGTTTAGCAGCCGACACTGGCCTCTGCCCGAACCTATCAAAAACCCCCATCTAAATCTGTTTGGACGGGGGTTTTTCTTTTTCAGTGGCGCAAGGTTTACGCGGTTGCTTTGGCCAAGGCCTGATCAAGATCGGCAATCAGATCATCTGCATCTTCAATCCCAATGGAGACACGCACCACATTAGGTGCTGCCCCCGCTGCTTGTTGCTGTTCTGGGGTCAGCTGGCGGTGGGTGGTTGATGCTGAATGAATGATCAGCGAACGCGTATCGCCCAAATTGGCGACATGACTGAACAGCTCAAGACTATCTACCAGTTTCACACAAGCCTCATATCCACCTTTCACAGCAAAGGTGAACAATGCGCCCGCACCTTTGGGGCAGATATCCTTGACCCGCCCATGATACGGCGAGGATGGCAGACCCGCATAGGTCACGAAATCAACGCGGGGATCCTTTTCAAGCCATGCAGCGATTTTCGCGGCATTCTCAACATGGCGCTGCATCCGCAGCGACAAGGTCTCAATCCCCATCAGCGTATAATGCGCCGCTTGCGGGTTCATGGTCATCCCCAAATCGCGCAAGCCAATCGCGATTGAGTGGAAGGTAAAGGCCATCGGCCCCAATGCCTCGTGGAATTTTAAGCCATGATAGGCGGGTTCAGGTGCCGAGAGCGAAGGAAATTTATCACTGGCTGACCAGTCAAATTTGCCGCTATCAACCACACAGCCGCCTGTGACAGTGCCATTGCCCGTGATGTATTTTGTGGTGGAATGCACAACCAATGTCGCGCCATGTTCAATTGGGCGGCAGAGATAGGGGGTTGCAGAGGTGTTATCCACGATCAAGGGGATGCCTGCGCCATCGGCGATATTCGCAATGCTGCGCAGATCGGTGATATAGCCACCAGGGTTTGCGATGGCCTCGCAGAACACGGCGCGCGTGTTATTGTCAATCGCCGCTTTCACCGCGTCAAGATCATCGAAATCAACAAATTTTGCAGACCACCCAAAGCGTTTGATGGTCTGGCTGAATTGGGTGACTGTGCCGCCATAAAGGCGCGTAGAGGCCACGATGTTGCAGCCTGGCCCCATGAGCGGAAACAGGGCCATGATCTGCGCCGCATGACCAGACGAGCAACAAACCGCACCAACACCGCCCTCTAGGGTCGCGATCCGCTCTTGTAGCACAGCGACTGTGGGGTTGGTCAGGCGCGAGTAAATAAAGCCGACCTCTTGCAGGTTAAACAGACGCGCCGCGTGATCAGCATCTTTGAACACATAGGCCGTGGTTTGATAGATAGGCGTTTGGCGTGCGCCGGTTGCAGGGTCTGGATGCGCACCTGCATGGATCTGCAGCGTGTCAAATTTTAGGCTTTTGGGGTCGGACATGGCGTTTTTCTCCTCGCGTGTTTCCCTGAGGGTTATGTTTAGGGCGCTGGCGTGCGCAAAACAACATCTGTCGCAGTTGTTATTGGCATTGCCCCTAGACCTTAGCGGCGTGTTGCGGCATTAGAAGACAAAACGACACGCGATTTAGTTTGGAGATTGTCATGCTCTCATTCCTGCTGCGCCTTGTGACTTGGTGGAATGGTCAGACGGTTGGAACGCAACTCTACACTTGGCGGAAGGGCCAGAAGGTTGGTGAGGATGCGCAGGGCAATGTGTTCTACCAATCCCGCGATGGCAAACGCCGTTGGGTGATTTTCAATGGCGAGGCCGAAGCCAGCCGCATCAGCCCCGATTGGCATGGCTGGTTACATCACACATGGGATAAATCCCCTGCCGATGCGCCGCTTGCGCGCAAGGCATGGGAAAAAGAGCACGAAATGAACCTGACGGGATCAGAAGCGGCCTATGCGCCTGCGGGTTCGTTGCGTCAGGCCGCACCAGTCGCGCGCAAGGATTACGAGGCATGGAGCCCCGAATAAGCCTGTGCGCTTTTTTGGCAGCATGAGAGGGGTTCCGTGATGGCCGAAAATAGATTGAGCGAAATTTTGGTCGGCGGTGCGGTCTTGGCCGTAGCTGCGGGGTTTCTGCTCTATGCCGCTGAAATCGGCGGGATCGGGCGCAGCACGGGGTCAAGCTACGAGGTATCGGCGCTGTTCCGCTCTGCAGAAGGGATCGGAATTGGTACAGACGTGCGCCTTGCGGGCGTTCGGGTCGGCACTGTCAGCAGCCTCAATCTTGACCTTGCCACCTTCCGCGCAGAAGCGACCTTGAATATCCGTGACGATATTCTGTTGCCTGATGACAGCATTGTAAGCATCGTATCAGAGGGGCTTTTGGGTGGGTCATTTGTTGACATCCAACCGGGTGGTTCGCCGTTTAACTTGGCCGCTGGGGATGAGGTATTAAACACACAAAGTTCGGTCAGCCTTGTGACCTTGCTGATGCGCGCCTTCTCGGGATCTGGGCAGTAACATGCGGGCGCGTCTGGCGGGATTGGCGTTGATATCAGCCTTTTGTTTAGGCCCTGTGGGCGCGCAAGATCAAACCTTGGGTTTGAATGGGCAAGTGTCGGCCGATGGCATTGTTGTGATCCCGATTGATCCTTTGCCGCTTGATACTGGCGCAGAGACAAGCCGCCCGCAAACCTTTGGTGAAGGCAGCCTTCCTCTTGGCAGCGGCACAGTTATCGCGCCTGCCCCCGTTATGGGGGAGGTGGCGCCTGTGATCGTGCCGCAAGCGGAAACTGGGGATGTGACCCTGACCGATAATGGCGATGCGGGGCAATCGGGTGTACTCTTGGAAACAAGCCCCGCTGAACCTGATTTGGGCGGCGTGACGTCCATCACAGAAATCGCAACAGAAACGGGGTCAGGGGCGCTGTTGCGCGCCTTAGACAAAACCTTGGCGCAATCGCGTGATTTGGAATTGGCGACTGGGGCCGCGGCGCGGCTTGGCCGTATCACGGTTGAAATGGTTGAATGCCGTTATCCTGAGGGTGACGCCAATTCAGATGCTTTCGCCCATATGCGCATCACCGACACCGATGGGCGGGCCTTGTTTGATGGATGGATGGTGGCCTCCAGCCCCGCGCTGATCGCCTTTGATCACCCGCGCTATGATGTATGGGTGTTGCGCTGTAGCACATCCTGAGGGGTGAATAGGCCCCCGCCCGCCATGAAATCTGCATGTTTCTCAAGCGCCGCATCAAGCCGCTTGCGATAGTCGATGCGCGAGATCTCTATAGCACCTAAGCGGATCAAATGGGGCGTGGTAAATTGCACATCAAAGAGCGTGAACCCGCCTGCATTGAGGCGCGCGACCAAATAGGCGAGCGCAATTTTCGAGGCATCACGCGCCCGCGAAAACATACTTTCCCCAAAAAACGCAGCCCCAAGCGCCACCCCATAGACACCACCCACCAGATCACGCCCTTGCCACAGCTCAAGGGAATGGGCGAATCCTTTCTCATGCAGCGCGCTGTATAAAGCGGTTATTTCCGCATTAATCCATGTTTCGTCCCGATCCGCACAGGCGGCCACAACACCTGCAAAATCGCTATTGATCCTAATCTCAAATGGGTTTTGGCGGATCCTGCGGGCAAGGCTGCGGGATATGTGAAAGCTGTCTAGCGGAATGATCCCGCGCCGTTTTGGGTCAACCCAAAATAGGTTTGGGTCATCGCGGCCCTCGGACATTGGAAATATGCCCGCTGCATAGGCTTGCAACAGAAGTTGCGGGGTAATTTTAAGGGCTGCTTGGGTGTCGGGCATGAGTGAAATTTAGCATGATAAAGGCCAAAATGCTGCACGCATTTTGGCCTGTGATCTTTGATTTTGTGCCAGAATTAGGCCTTGCCGAAGGTTTCTTCCAGCCAATGTTCCAGCCAGTGGATGTTATATTGGCCTGTTTGCACCGCCTCTTGGTCGAGCAAATCGTGAAACAAGGGCACCGTGGTGTCGACACCATCCACGATCAATTCTGACAAGGCGCGCTTGAGGCGGGCAAGCGCCTCGGGTCGGTCACGGCCATGAACGATCAGCTTGGCAATCAAGCTGTCATAATAAGGAGGGATGCGGTAGCCATCATAAAGCGCGCTATCCATCCTTACACCCAAGCCACCTGGGGCGTGGTATTGCGTGATCTTGCCGGGGCAGGGGGAGAATTGCGGCACTTTTTCCGCGTTGATCCGCACCTCAATGGCATGGCCGTTGATCTGCAAATCTTCCTGCGCAAAGCTGAGCGGCAGGCCCGCTGCCAGGCGAATTTGCTCGCGCACCAAATCCACCCCGAAAATCCCTTCGGTCACGGGATGCTCCACCTGCAAGCGGGTGTTCATTTCGATGAAATAAAACGCGCCTTTTTCGTAGAGAAATTCAATGGTGCCAGCACCCTCATATCCCATTTTGGCAATCGCATTGGCACAGATCGCCCCGATCTCGGCGCGTTCCTTTTCGCTTATGCAGGGGCCTGGGGCCTCTTCGAAGACCTTTTGGTGACGGCGCTGCAGAGAACAATCCCGCTCGCCCAAATGAACTGCATTGCCCTTACCATCGCCAAATACCTGCACCTCAATATGGCGCGGCGTGGTGAGGTATTTCTCAATATAAACCGCGTCATTGCCAAAGGCAGATTTCGCCTCGCTGCGCGCCGTGCGGAATGCGTTTTCCAAGTCCTTGGCGCTTTGCGCCACTTTCATGCCGCGACCGCCGCCCCCTGCAGTGGCTTTGATAATGACGGGGTAGCCCATATCGGCGGCGACTTTCTTGGCCGCGTCCAGATCGGGAACGCCCCCCTCAGAGCCGGGGACGCAAGGAATACCAAGCGCCTTTGCCGTTTCCTTAGCGGTGATTTTATCGCCCATAATGCGGATATGCTCGGCAGATGGGCCAATGAATTTGATCCCGTGATCCTCTACGATTTGCACGAAATTCGCGTTCTCGGAGAGAAACCCATAGCCAGGGTGAATCGCTTCGGCCCCCGTGATCTCGCATGCCGAGATGATAGAGGGGATCGACAGATAGCTGTTGGTGCTGGTGGGCGGGCCGATACAGACACTTTCATCGGCCATGCGCACATGCATCGCATCAGCATCGGCGGTGGAATGCACGGCGACTGTCTCAATACCCATTTCGCGCGCAGCACGGATCACGCGCAGCGCGATTTCCCCGCGATTGGCGATGAGAATTTTTTTGAACATGCGGGCAGCCATCTTATTCGATGATCATCAATGGCGCGCCGAATTCCACGGGTGAGCCATCTTCCACCAAAATCCGCTTCACCGTGCCTGCGCGCGGGCTTGGGATTTGGTTCATGGTTTTCATTGCTTCGATGATCAAGACAGGCTGACCTTCCGTGACTTTATCGCCCACCGAGACAAATGCCGCCGCGCCAGGTTCTGGTGCGAGATATGCGGTGCCCACCATTGGAGAGGTCAGCGCATTTGGGCTTTGGGTTGGGTCTTCGGCGGCGGCAGGGGCCGCTGCGGGTGCGGCGGCGGCAACGGGGGCCGCTGCAGAAGGGGCTGCTGCAACTGGGGCAGGGGCCATCGCAACTGGGGCCGCATGGATTTGCCGCGCCACGCGCACATTCAGGCTGTCATCTTCGCCATACTCGCGGATAACTTCCAATTCGGTCAAATCGTTTTCGCGCAGCAACTCAGCCAAGGCTTTGATAAAGCCAACGTCACCGTCATGCGTATTCTTGCTCATGGATCCCTCGCAGATTATTCGCCCGCCTTTGGCTGAGCCCTTCGCTTATGTTTGCGCCCTAAATTGCCGCAAAATCAGAAGCTCTATATGCCACCTCGGCCAGAGTGGAAAGCACCAGATGGTCAAAAAATTATGCTTCTTTTGCAACGAATGCGCATTTCTTTCCTTATCTTTGTTTGCATCTTCTGTGATAGGCCAGAACGATTGCGCATGCAATGATTGAGGATATGCGCATAGATTTGCCCCGTTCCCTCTTGCGCCACAGCCAATAAAGGCGTTCATATTCTTGGAAACGGAACTAGGGCGCTTTCGCCACGGGAGAGATGCATCATGGCTTTGGATCGGTCGAACACACCCAATGATCTTTCGGCATTTTGGATGCCGTTTACCGCCAATCGGCAGTTCAAGAAAGCGCCTCGGATGCTCGTCTCAGCCGATGGGATGTTCTACAAAACAGCGGATGGGCGCGATGTTTTGGATGGGACGGCGGGATTGTGGTGCTGCAATGCAGGGCATAATCGCCCCAAAATTGTCGAAGCCATCCGCAAACAGGCAGGCGAATTGGATTATGCGCCTGCGTTCCAGATGGGGCATCCTGTGGCGTTTGAATTGGCCTCTCGCCTGCGGGATATGGCGCCTGCGCCCTTTGAGCATGTGTTCTTTACGAATTCGGGCTCTGAGTCCGTTGAAACGGCTTTGAAAATTGCGCTGGCCTATCAGAGGGCCATCGGCCAAGGCAGCCGCACCCGCCTGATTGGACGCGAGCGTGGCTATCATGGTGTAAATTTCGGCGGGATTTCTGTGGGCGGCATCGTCAATAACCGCAAATTCTTCGGCAGTTTGCTGACAGGTGTCGATCACCTGCCGCATACGCATCTGGCTGAAAACGCCTATAGCAAAGGTCAGCCTGAGCATGGCGCGCATCTTGCCGATGATCTCGAGCGGATCGTGGCGCTGCACGGGCCTGAAACCATTGCCGCCGTGATTGTCGAGCCTATGGCGGGCTCAACGGGTGTGCTTCTGCCGCCCAAAGGATATCTTGAGTGCCTGCGCGAGATCACCCGGAAACATGGCATTTTGCTGATTTTTGACGAGGTGATCACAGGGTTTGGTCGTCTGGGCTCGTCCTTTGCTGCGGAACATTTCGGGGTCATGCCTGATCTGATCACCTGTGCCAAAGGCTTGACCAATGGCGTGATCCCCATGGGGGCGGTTCTGGCCACAAAAGAAATTCACGATGCTTTTATGCAAGGCCCAGAACATATGATTGAGCTCTTCCACGGTTATACCTATTCAGGCAGCCCGATTGCCTCTGCGGCAGGGATTGCTACGCTCGAAACCTACAAAGAAGAAGGCCTTTTTGAGCGTGCAGCCGAACTTGCTCCGTATTGGCAAGAGGCGCTGCATAGCCTGAAGGGCCTGCCGCATGTCAAAGACATCCGCAATATGGGTTTGATTGGCGCGGTCGAGCTAGAGCCGATTGCAGGCGAGCCAGCCAAGCGCGCCTTTGCAGCCTTCCTTGACGCCTATGAAAAAGGCATCTTGATCCGCACCACGGGCGATATTATCGCCATGTCCCCCCCGTTGATCATTGAGAAATCGCATATTGATCAATTGATCGGAACATTGGCAGATGTGTTGAAAAAACTGCATTGATCTGATTTGACGAACAGCGGGGTGCGGCTGTGTGCTTGCCCACATAAAAACCAAATGCGCCACAGGGGGCCTCTGTCGTGATGATACTGAACTTCACCGGATCAAATCTGCGATTTGCAGCAGGGGTCGTGGCGATGGCCGCGTTTTTAACGGGTTGCCTCACAAGCCCGCCTGTGGATGACGAGGGCTATTTGGTTGAATTGCCAGAGGCTTTGGTCGAGTTGGCAGCGGATGGGCAAGATATTGGCCGCGTGCGCCTGATGGAAGATAACTGTTACTGGTATCTCTATAATGGCGTGGTCGAAACCACTTTGCTGCCAATCCTTACCGAAGAAGGCCGCATGATCTGCAACCAGTAGGGCAGGCGAGAGGCGGTTAGTAAATTCTTTTACAAGGCCGCCCAACTTGCGATAAGCAGGGATTATGAGCCATGCTGACCTGCGCCTTACAACGAAAACCGCCGCCCTGCCTTCAAGCAGCGCGCTGACAGGCAGTCGTATCCGTCAACGCCGCAGTGCTTTGGGGATGCGGCAGGCTGATTTGGCGAAAGCGGTCGAGATTTCCCCCAGTTATCTCAATCTGATTGAGCATGGCCGCCGCCGAATTGGCGGTAAATTATTGGTCGATATCGCCCGTGCCCTATCGGTCGAGCCGACCGCCCTGTCATCAGGCGCGGACGCAACGGTTTTTGACGCGCTGCACAAGGCCGCGACAGATTTGCGCCCGAACCTTTTGGCTGAGCCAGAATTGGATCGCATTGATGAATTGTCTGGCCGCTTTCCGGGATGGTCGGGGGTTTTGACCTTGCAGCAGAAAAGGATCACCGCGCTTGAGGCGATGATTGATAGTTTGCAGGATCGTTTGGCCAATGATCCTGTTTTGGCTGAAGCCATGCATGAGATCCTCTCAAGCGTTGCAGCAATCCGTTCGACCGCTGATATTTTGGTGCGCGAGCCTGATCTCGAAACGCAATGGCGTGCCCGCTTTCATCGCAACCTCAACGAGGAAGCAGAACGCCTATCGTTGCGGGCCACGCAAATGCTTAGCCATTTCGAGCAACAAGGCGACACAAATGAGGGCGCAAGCTCAACAGCGCAAGAAACGGTTGAGGCCATGTTTGACGCGGCAGGGCATCATTTTGCGGCGATTGAGACGCATGGGGTGGACGCGATAGACGCGGTGATTGCGCGCGCCGCTGGGATGGAGGATCGCACAACGCGGGATTTGGCGCGTGCTATGTTGCAGGCCTATGCGCAAGATGCTGCGCGATTGCCCTTGGCGCAGTTTCAATCTGCCGCCAAATCAGTGGGCTATAACCCGTCTCAATTGCTGCATCTGGGGCAGGGGGATGTGGCCTTGATCTTGCGCCGCTTGGCCACGCTGCCGCCTGCCCCTGATATGCCTGAATTCGGACTTGCGATTTGCGATGCTTCGGGCGCGCTGATGTTCCGCAAACGTATCACGGGGTTTTCGATCCCGCGCTTTGGGGCGGGCTGCCCCTTATGGCCGCTATATACCGTGCTGTCGCGCCCAATGATGCCAACGGATGGGGTTTTGGAATTGCCCAATGGTTTGGCCTATCATGCATGGGCGGTGGCGCAACCACGCGGTGGTGCGGGGTTTGCAGCCGCGCCAATTTTGAATGCAACGATGCTTCTACGTCCTTTGCAGAACGCTGAGAATGCTCTGCCGCAAACCGCGCTTCCCATCGGGTCTGGTTGTCATGTTTGCCCGCGTGACGCCTGTGCCGCGCGCCGCGTGCCTTCTGTTCTGGCCTAGGGTCTTGATGCAGAAAGATTGACAAAAGCGGTGTCGCAGGGATTCCATAAGAAAAGCAGCGTGGGACAGAAGGCGCAAACGCCAAGCCCATATCTGCTGTGGGGAGGGACATCATGACGAACCGCATTTTGCTGGTTGAGGATGAGGCCAATATTCTTGAGGCCATCACGTTCATCCTCTCGCGTGCTGGAATGGAGGTGCGCAGCCACGGCAATGGGGCCACCGCCGTGGAGGAGGTCAAACGCTATGGCCCTGATCTGATCGTATTAGATGTAATGCTTCCCGGCAGATCGGGCTTGGATATTCTGCGTGACCTGCGCGCCGATCCAAGCACGGAGGCATTGCCTGTGGTCATGCTGACCGCAAAGGGTCAAGCCAAGGATCGCGAGACGGCGCTTGTGTTGGGGGCGGATGCCTATTTGACCAAACCCTTTTCCAATTCCGAAATGTTGCAACTTTTGACCCAAATTTTGGACGAACGCGGGGCAAAATCAGCCGTGCAAAAAGGATCGGCCTAAATGAGCCCCCCACGCGACACGTCCCGCGCGGCGCCACCTGCGCGCAGGCATTTGTTTCTTGAACGGGAAAGCTATCGCAAGAATCGCCTGCGCGATGCGGCTGCCTTGATGCCTGTCTTTGGGGGATTGTTGTTCTTTGGCCCCGCCTTCATCCTCACCCCGCGCGAGCAACTGGCAGGGGGGATATCGTTCTGGCTTGTCTATTTTTTCGCGGTTTGGACAATCTTGATTGTGATCACCTATATTCTGTCGCGCGCGCTGCGCCAGATTGAGCGCGAAGATGCCTCCGCAGACCTCCCAGACCATGCGGCCGATCCAGCATCGGGGGAGGGGTGATGCTGTCCTTTGACGGGTTGGTCGCGGTTGCGGTTCTGTATGTGGTGGGGCTTTTTGGCGCGGCTTTTTGGGCGGAGAAACGCGCAGCCGAGGGCAAGGCGCGTTGGCTGCAATCCCCTGTGACCTATACGCTGTCATTGTCGATCTATACCACCGCATGGACATTTTACGGCGCGGTCGGGTCTGCCGCGCGATCAGGACTTGAGTTTATCACGATCTATCTTGGCCCGACCTTGGTCTTCATCGGATGGTTCTGGATCTTGCGAAAATTGGTGCGCATTGGGCGCACGCAAAGGATCACATCTATCGCGGATATGATCTCATCTCGATATGGGAAATCGGGGGGATTGGCTGCGATTGTGACCATCCTCATGGTGATCGGGGCCACGCCCTATATCGCCTTGCAGATGCAATCGGTGACGCTGTCTTTCTCTGCCTTTATCACGCCAAATTCAGGGCGCGAGATGGATACAGGCCTGATGGCCATATGGGTTGCGGGGGGGCTTGCACTCTTTACCATCGTGTTTGGGACGCGCTCTTTGGATGTGAACGAGCGTCACCCGGGTCTGGTTTCCGCTATTGCCTTAGAGGCCATCGTCAAGTTATTCGCCCTGATCGCAGTGGGCGTCTTCGTGGTCTGGGGCGTGGCTTCTGGCCCGATGGATATGTTGGCGCGGATAGATGCAAGCCCGCTTGCCTCGATCTCGTCCAATGGCGCGCGTTGGGTCGGTTTAACACTGTTATCGGGGGCCGCGATCTTGTGCCTGCCGCGGATGTTTCAGGTCTTGGTCGTAGAAAACTCTGACGAGCGGCATCTGGCAATGGCGGCTTGGGCCTTCCCGCTTTATATGCTGCTGATTTCGATTTTCGTGGTGCCAATTGCCGTGGCTGGCCTGCAAGAAATGCCGCAAGGTGCGAACCCTGATTTGTTCGTTCTGACCCTGCCTTTGTCGCAAGGGCGCGAATTCCTAGCCCTGCTTGCGTTTTTGGGCGGGTTTTCTGCTGCCACCTCAATGGTCATTGTGGCGGCCTTGGCCTTGGCTACGATGTTGTCGAACCATATTATCGTGCCTGTCTGGCTGCGCGCCACGCGCCACGATGATCCGATGTCTGGCGATATGCGCCGCGTGGCGCTGATGGCGCGGCGGTTTTCGATCCTTGGGATCATGGCGCTTGGCCTTGCCTATTACCGCCTTTCTGGCGGAACCGAGGCTTTGGCCGCAATGGGATTGATTGCCTTTTTGGGTGTGGCGCAGGTTTTGCCTGCGCTTGCAGGGGGCATATTCTGGCGCGGGGCCACGCGGCTTGGGGCAGGGGCGGGCATTTTGACAGGCTTTGCCGTATGGGCGTGGCTGCTGTTGCTGCCAAATGCCTTTGCGGGTGAATTGCTTCATGATGTGCTGACCTTGGGGCCAATGGGGGTGCAATGGCTGCGCCCCAATAATTTCCTTGGCATGGCTGGAACAGACCCGCTCTTGACGGCGATGGTGCTGTCTTTGGGGCTGAACACGGTTGTTTTTATCGTGGTGTCTTTGGCAAGCTTCCCGTCCCCGCTAGAGCGCTTGCAGGGCGCGCAATTTGTCAAAGTGTTTGACTACACCCATGCCCCATCGGGGTGGCAGGCGGCGCAGGGCACGGCTGATGATCTTTTGATCATGGCTCGGCGTATTTTGGGGGCGGGGCGCGCGGCGCGTCTGTTTGGGCAGGCGGCCCGCGCGCAGGGGCGGGACAGTGAATTGCCCGATCCAACCCCCGATTTTCTAGAGCGCCTTGAACGGGAACTGGCGGGGTCTGTTGGTGCTGCAACAGCCCATGCGATGGTCGGGCAAATTACGGGCGGCGCAGGCGTGTCGGTGCAAGACCTTCTGGCTGTGGCCGATGAGACCGCGCAGATCATGGAATATTCATCGAAACTTGAGGCGCAATCGGCGGAATTGGCCCGCACCGCGGCGCGCTTGCGCGAGGTGAACCAGAAGCTGACGGAACTCTCTGTGCAAAAAGATGCGTTTCTATCGCAGATCAGCCATGAATTGCGCACGCCTATGACCTCTATTCGCGCGTTTTCTGAAATCCTTATGCAATCTGACGGTTTGGATGATGCGGCGCGGGCGCGGTTCTCGAAGATCATCCATGATGAAAGCCGCCGTCTGACACGGCTTTTGGATGATTTGCTGGATTTATCCGTTCTTGAGAATGGTCATGTCTCTCTGAACCCCAGTGAGGTGCATCTCGCGCGGGTCTTAGAGCGGGCGATCAATGCGACCGCCGCCCTTGAGGAAAGCCATCGCCTTGAGATCATTTACAATGGGACGGAGGAGGCGGGCTTTCGTTTGAACACGGACGCAGATCGTTTGGCGCAGGTCTTTATCAATTTGATTTCGAACGCCCAGAAATATTGCGAGGCAGAGGCCCCGCGCCTCACCATCACCCTGCGCGAGACAGCGCGACATCTTGAGGTGGAATTTGCCGATAATGGCGCAGGCATTCCTGAACGCCAGAGAAGTTTGATTTTCGAGAAATTCGTGCGCCTTGATGGCACGCGCCCCGCACAAGGCGCGGGGTTGGGTCTGGCCATCAGCCGCGAGATCATGCAGCGCCTTGGCGGAGGGCTGCACTATGTGCCGTCAGAGGGCGGAGCCGTGTTTTTGGTGCGCCTTCCCAGAGCGGAGGCGCGCGCGGCTTAAACTTTGCTCAACCTTTGCGCGGCTATGATCCCCGAAAGGCCGATGAGTTTTGGGGCAGAAAGCGCGCAGGATGACAGAAGGCATTTCAAAAAATCGATCCGATCACACGTGGATCCTGTCCAAAATGCTGGGCCGTGATCTGCCGCGGCAGGCCAGTGCCACGACCCCGCCAGATCCGCGGCAAGAGGCGCGGGTGATCCGTGGGGTGCAGCGGGCCTTGATTGCAGCAGGTGACAGTTACGGCACGCTTTCCCCGAATGCGTTGGACTCGACCTTTCATTGGGGCCGCGATCTGGGGGATCTGGGCACGGTCATGCCCACAGACGGGTTTGTCGCCCTTCTCGAGGGGCAAGTGCCCGATCAAACTGGTGCAGGAGAAGCTATGATTTACGGCGCGGTGGCGCTGTCCTCAGGCATTGTCGATGCCATGGTCGAGGTGCAGATAACGGGCCGGGTTGAGGCGCAAACAGGCCCCGCCCGCCCCGTGACGCGGGTTGATATCGTGTTGGTGCGCGATTTTATCGACCTGCTTTTGGCAGGCTGCGCGCGGGAATTCGGCGATTTTCAAGCCCGCGATTGGCCGTTGCGTCTGTCTTTGGGGGAACCTGTAGAAGAACGTCATCGCTTGTCTTTGATTTTGGAGGAGCGGGATTACCACATGTGGAAATTAAGCCTTGAGTTGGGCGGCGGGGTGAAATCGGGGCAGATCGCGTTGACCCTGCCTGTCATTGGGCGCGCCGATGCCGTGGCCCAAGCCCCCAAAAAGCTGCGCAAATTCACTGAGGCAGAGCGCCAGAAATGGCGCGCCGCATGGGGCGCTGCAATTGGCGAGGCCAGCGTTTCGCTTGAGGCCATTTTGATGCGCCGCAAACTGCCTTTTGTTGAAGTTGAAGGGCTGTCTGTCGGCACCGTGCTGCCGTTTACAGATGCAACATTGACCGAGATACGGCTTGAGCATGTGACAGGGCGGGCCGTGTTGCGCGGTCGGTTGGGGCAAAAGTCAGGCATGCGCGCCGTGCGCCTTGGCAAAGAAATTACGATGCGCGCGACTGGCGGGCTTGTGCCGCCGCCTGAAGTAGCACCGTCTGCGGTTGACCTGCCTGAGATGCCCACACCGCTTGCAATGGAAGCCGCACCTTTGCCGCCAGGCCCATAGGATTTTGAATAAGCTATGCGTCTGGCGCATGGCGGGATGATCAAATCGGCAGTGGTAAGTCACCTATGCTGTCCCATATGCTGCATAGCAGAAAGGCTGATGTGACAGCCATATAGGAGAAATGAAATGACAACTGCTTCTGTTTATTCTTTCGCTGATGTTCGCCGTGTAGAGCTTGAAGCCCGCCGTTTGCGCGCTGAAGCGATGAAAGAAACCTTTGGCGCACTCTTTAACGCACTTGGCGCCCCCTTCCGCGCTGTTGCAAAATTGGGTGGCAAACAAGCAGCGCATTTGGCCTAATTCTACGGCCCTCGCCTCGCGTGGCCTATGTGCGCGCAGGGGTTTGAGATCAAGAATAGCCTCGGCAATGTGCCGAGGCTTTCTTATTTCCGCCTCATTTATGGGTCATTGGTGCTGAAACGAGCACAATTCTTGAGTCGCATCTGCGCCTATCCTGGCCAATGCGATAGAGAATTAACCCAGAATGGGGGAAGATATGTCACGATTGAAAACCGCATTAGGCCTTGTTGCCGTGGCGCTCTCGGCTTCGGCCTGTGTCTCGAACGGGACAGTAACCCGCGAAGCGAGCAACGCATTTGACACATCCACCTTTTTCGATGTTGCTGGGAATGTTTCAAACCCATCGGCACAAACCCAACCCACTCTTGCGGCGTTTGTGCGTGAGCGGGGCTGGAGGATCACAGATGTACGTTGTATGTGCCGCGCAGCCTCAGCACCTCTGAAGCAAATACCATGAAACCCAATGTCGAACTTTTGTGGCAGGATGAGCCCTATGGGGATCGCTATGCTCAAGTGCGTGACATTCTAGAGCGGCCTATGCGCAGGCTTCTGCCTGCCTTTGAGGGCAGCCGTGAAGTGGTTTTGCAACTCAACGTGTCGTACTTTCATGCCCAGACAGCCTTGGTGCGCAGCACCTTTGGGGGTGAGCATGAGATCGAATTCACCTTTTCGCTTTATGACGCGACAACGGGTGCCTTGGTTTATGGCCCCGCATCACGGGATCTGACCTTTGCCGCTTATGGCGGACGGCGCGCCGTGGAAGCCGAAGCGATGGGTCTGACCCAGCGTGCGCCCATCGAGGCGCGGATGCATGATTGGATGATTTCCGAATTCCGACTATCTGTGGCCCCATCAGGCGTCACATTCTAATCTCGCGCCCTCTTTCAGGGCGCGGTATTCTGAGCTAAAGGCGGGGCATGACACATAATCCTTCGCCCCTTCCCGTTTTGCGTCTGCGTCCCAAGGCCGATGCGCGTGCCATCCGCTTTGGTCATCCTTGGGCTTGGGCCGATGATCTGGTGCTCGATCGCCGCAGCCGCGCGATTGCGGCAGGCAGTCTTGCCATTCTAGAGGATGCCGAGCGCAATCCGCTGGCCCTTGGCATCGCGACACCTGAGGCGAAGATTGCTTTTCGGGTTTTGGAGCGCCACGTGGATGTCGTGATAGATTCTGCGTGGCTGCAGGCAAAGATCCAAGCAGCCCATGACCTGCGCCACAAGATCTATCCCGCCCCCTATTACCGCCTGATCCATGCTGAGGGGGATGGGTTGCCAGGTCTAATCGTTGATCGCTTTGGCGACTGTTTGGTGATTCAACCCAATGCGGTTTGGCTAGAAGATCGGATTGAGGAGATCGCCACCACTTTGCGCCATGTGACGGGCGCTGAAACGCTGATCAAGAACGGCACGTCCCGCGCGCGCGCCGCGGAAAACCTCCCCGAGGAGATGGCGCAGCTTTCTGGCGCGCCGATTTCCGGGCCATTGCCCGTGGTCATGAACGGGGCCACCTATATGGCCGATGTGATGGGGGGGCAAAAGACTGGTCTCTTTTACGACCAACGCCCCAACCATGCCTTTGCTGCGCAATTGGCCAAGGATGCACGCGTTTTGGATGTATTCTCGCATGTTGGCGGGTTTGCCTTGGCAAGTCTGGCTGCGGGTGCGCGCTCGGCCCTGTCGGTTGATGCCTCGCAAGCGGCGCTTGATTTGGCAACCCAAGGGGCTAAGGCCATGGGGGCCGAGGAGCGATTTTCCACCCGCCAAGGGGATGCTTTTGACGTTCTTGATGCCTTGGCAGGCGAGGCTGCGCAGTTTGATCTTGTTGTGGCCGATCCACCCGCATTTGCGCCGTCCAAGCCCGCTTTGGAAAAAGGCCTGCGCGCCTATGAACGTGTTGCACGTTTGTCAGCCCCCTTGGTGGCTGAGGGGTGTGTGCTCATCCTATGCTCTTGTTCGCACGCGGCGGATCTTGAAAAATTCCGCGCCGCGTGTTTGCGCGGCATCGGGCGCGCGGGGCGTGAGGCGCGATTGATCTATACGGGCTTCGCCGGGCCTGATCATCCGCAACATCCAAGTTTGACTGCAACAGGCTATCTTAAGGCTTTGGCCTTCCGCCTGATGCCATGAGGCTTTGTCTTGATGCCTGTGTGCTATACCCCACGGTTCTGCGCGACTGTTTGATCGGGCTTGCGCAGGCAGGGCAGATGACGCCGCTTTGGTCCGATCGCATTCTCGAGGAATGGGCCCGTGCCGCAGAGCGTAATCTTGGGCCTGAGGGGGGTATGATTGCACGCGGCGAAATTGCGCTGCTGCGCGCCAATTTCCCCGCTGCCGTCATCGAGGCGGATTCTGAGATAGAAGCGCGGCTTTACCTGCCTGATCGTGCTGATATTCATGTGTTGGCCACCGCTATCACGGGAAAGGCCGAAGCCATTTTGACCTTCAACCTACGAGATTTTCCGTGGGCTGAATTGGCGGGCCATGATATCGTGGCCCTCCATCCTGACAGCTACCTGTGCGATATCTGGGCGCAGGAACCTGACTTGGTGGCCAAAATTTGCGCAGGCGTTCTGGAGCGCATGAATGACTTGCGCGAGGCGCCATCTGATCTGCGCAAAATGCTAAAGCGCGCGCGCCTGCCAAAATTGGCGAAACGCCTTGCAGATTAGCGGATTTGCCCGCGCCATTTATCTTCTAGGGTTTCGATGGCTTTGATCCGATCAGCCGTGCTTGGATGGCTCATCAGCCACGCCGCCCCCCCGCGCAATCCTCCGCCAGACAGGGCTTCGAGTTTCCGAAAGAGCGATTTTTGCGGCTCTGTCCCGATGCCGCTGGCCGTCAATAATGAGGCGGCATAGGCATCTGCCTCGTATTCATCGGCACGGCTTAGGCGCGCGGCCAAAAGAGAGGTCAGGATATTGGCCACCCAAATCCCCACCGCCGCAACTGGGATCAACCGCCTCAAAAGGCTGCTGAGGGCCACACGGATTGCATTTTGACCCGAAAAATCAATCATCCGCCGCTTGGTGTGACCCAGTGAGACATGGCCCAATTCATGCGCGATCACCGAGGCCAGCTCTTCGGCGGTGACCTCCCCCGCGCGATATTTTTGATAAAAACCACGGGTAATGAAAATGCGCCCATCTGGTGCCGCAAGCCCATTGATGGCCTCGACTTCGTAGAGATGGACGGGAATATCCTCAAGGTCGAGCACCTTGGCCATCCGCTTAGAGATTTCACGCAGTCGCGGATCGGCCAAACGGGTTGAGCGTTCGTCAAGCTCTCGCTTCAGTCGCCAGCTTGAGAACTGGTAACTGAGCAGCGCATAGCCAATGGCCAAAAGGATCGGGGTCAGCTTCAACATAAGGCTGATATGGCGCGGCACTGCGCCTCGGACAAGGGGTGCTTATGCAAGGGTTGCCTAAACGGGGGCAGGCACGACCAACATCACAAAATAGCCCAAAGTGAACCCGATCAGCCCGCAGACCGAGCCATAATGCAACAGGTCTAGCTTATTGCCCTTTTTGCGAAAGGCCATAAAGAGGCCGAGGGCAATGCCGCCCAAAAGGCCAAGAAGTGCGGGCAAGGGGATCATGCGAAGCTGTCCTTTTCTCGTCTTAATTGCGCGCGGCTTGGGTTGCGTTTGGAGCGAGATTTGCGATTTCGCCCAAACGAATTTGCATCAGGCTGCGATCCGCAAACTCATAGCGGCCCCATGCGTAGGCTTCAAGCCGTGATCTCTGCGCCTCAGACCCGCGCCCCAATCCTTCGAGTGCTGTTGCGCGCAGCATTGAAAGGCTTGCCAAGAGATGGGCATTTTCACTGCGCCGCGCAATCGGAAGGGCGGTTGTGCTTTGCAAAAGCGCGGCGGTCATATCCCCGCGCGCGAGGGCCAAGGCCCCGATTTGCATCGCGATACGGGCGCGCTGCACATCGGTGTTGGGCAGGCGTTGATATATATCTTGCGCCGATGCAAAGGCCGCTGCGGCACGATCAGGGTCGCGGCCCAAGGCAATCCGACCCAAGGCATAATAGCTAAATCCCAAACGCGCATCGCGCATGTTTGAGCGTTGCGCAATGTTGAGCGCCGCTTGCGCGTGTTCAAGGCGCTGTCCTTCGGGCATATTCGGGCCAAGCGCGCGACCAATGGCATTTGACCATGCCCGATTGTCGCGGTTGGCCAGATTGATGCTAGACACAACACCGCCTGTCGGGTTGATCCGCCCCAAAATCGCGGGCAGGCGCGCTGCGACATCGGCCTGACCCATGCCGCTTTGCAGGGACGGGTCATTGAAGATCCGCAGAAACATCATATCGGTCGTGGTGAGCACCGCATTAAAATTGTCATCGTTAAAGACACTGTCGGTCAGGTCATATAGGTCATTCAATGGCCCCAAAGCCTGCCCCAATTCTTCGTGGAGGCAATCACGCATTTCTTGCAGGCTGGCATCGGCGGGCAGGAAAATAGCCGCGCGGTTTCGGTTGGTGAGGCTCGCCCAATCGGAGGTGACGCGCCCTCTTTGGCGGATGAATTCTTGCCATGTGCTGGCATTGGGCGCGACAAAACAGGCCGCTTGAGGCACGGCAGCCGCAATGCGTTCAGCGGGCAGGCCCTCGATTGTGATTTTTGCGGGGCTGTTCGTGCGATAGGCGGTTGCGCTGATCGCAATCCCCGCTTCGGTGCGCAGACGGGTCAGCAGGCGCGACAGCTCCCCCTCCGATGCAGGTGGGGCGGACGGGGCAAGGGCCACAGTAATCGGCCCTTCAAAACGGCTGATTCGTGGGATTTGCCGCCCCGATTCCAAAACAAAACTGAGGGCCATGAAATCTTCAGCTAAGGATTGGTTGCTGCGCGAGAAACGGATTGGGTTTGGCGCACCAAAATTTGGCAGATCAGATGAGGATGTGTCCAATGCGGGCGCAAGACGCGCCGCCGCATCATCGCGCGGCATATCGGCCATGCAGGCCCACAGCGTGAGCAGCGCCAAAAAGCCAAAAGCGCGATTTAATTTATTTCGCATATTTCACAAAGCCCGTATCCGTTGCCACGCGATCATAAAGCCGACGCGCTGTCGCATTGTGGCTTTGTGTCAGCCAATACACCGAAGGCCGCCCTGCCGCTGCGGCATCGGCGCAGACATGGTCAATCAAAGCGGCCCCGATACCCTGCCCGCGTGCATCAGGCGCGACAAACAGATCTTGCAGATATGTTACGGGTTCGGCCTTCCACCCGTGAGCGTGAGAGATGACATGAACCAAACCAATCGCGCGCCCATTCTGCCATGCCAACCATGCCATCATATCGCCATGCGCAGGGGTGCTGTAGCGGGTAAAGCTGAGATCAATCACCGCCTCGGCGAGGGTGGTTTCGTAGAATGCGAGATAGGCCTTCCACAGCCCCTCCCACGCGCTCCGATCCTCTGGGCGCAAGGGCAAAATATCGATTGAGCTGGGCATATGTTACTCCGACTACCAATTGCTGTTGCGGATGTATCCACAGATTCTGTCGCGAATTTGGCGAAAACTGGTGTTGTTCTGGGTGATAATCCCTGAGGCATTATAGCCGCGACAAATTGCGCGGGCCAAGCCGAATTGGGGCCATTCGTCAGTCCAAAGCGATTTGAGGCGCAGTTAGAAACGGGTTTCATAATAGGGCCTAGGGGCGCGCCGATCCGTTCAGGTGATTTTGAGCGGAAAAACCGTCTTTAGGTGGGTGACATTGCCCACGCCATCCTGTAAGCGAAGCCCGAGGTGGTAAAATGACGTCTGATGCAAAATCAAAAATCGGGTCAGCCGCCGCTGAGGGGAACGAGATGAAAGCTGAGACCTTTCTTCCAGAAGACTATCGTCCCGCCGAGGACGAGCCGTTTATGAATGAGCGACAGTTAGAGTATTTCCGCAGGAAACTGCTCAACTGGAAAGCTGATCTGCTTGATGAAAGCCGCACAACTGTCACCGCGCTGCAAGATGGCACGCGCAGCATCCCTGATGTTGCGGATCGTGCGAGTGAGGAAACAGACCGCGCGCTTGAATTGCGCACCCGCGATCGTCAGCGCAAGCTGATCACCAAGATTGATGCTGCTTTGCGCCGTATCGATGAGGGCGAATATGGTTATTGCGAGGTCACAGGCGACCCGATCAGCCTTAAACGTCTGGATGCGCGCCCGATTGCGACCATGACGCTTGAAGCACAAGAGCGCCATGAGCGCCGCGAAAAAGTCCATCGGGACGATTGATTGCGCGCAGCGAGTTTATAAGATTAAAAAAGGCATCTTTTCGGATGCCTTTTTTCTTTGACGGGTGCGAGGCTGAGCATGCTTATCGGGCGCAATATTTTGGTGATTGGGGCGGGTATTGGTGGCTTGGCTGCGGCCTGCTGCCTTGCGCAACGGGGCGCTTCGGTGCGCGTGCTAGAACAGGCTGAGGAAATCCGTGCCTTTGGGGCAGGGCTTCAACTTAGCCCCAATGGGATGGCCACGTTAGCAGGCCTTGGGCTGGCCGAAGAGATCAGCGCGATATCCCCCCGCGCCAATGCCGTATATCTGCGCGATTTTCGCAAAGGGGCGGCGGTGGCGCGCGTGCCCTTATCCCGTCAAACACGCCCATATCACTATGTCCATCGGGCGGATTTGATCGAGATTTTGGCCAATCGTGCCCGTGATCTTGGGGTTGAGATTGCCCTTGGCGCGGCTGTGACAGGGGTCGAGGGGCGTGATGTGATCTTGGCCGATGGTCAGCGCCAAAGCGCGGATGTGATTATCGGGGCAGATGGATTGCATTCCCGCATCCGCACCCATCTTGAGCCGCGCGGGCATCCGTTTTTCACGGGCCAAGTTGCGTGGCGCGCCGTGATTGAGGCGCAACAGGGCGATGCGTTGCGCGATGTGCAGGTGTTTATGGGGCCTGCCCGCCATATGGTGATCTATCCGCTTCGAGGCGGGGCATTGATCAATATCGTGGCGGTTGAGGAACATGACCAGTGGGTTAAGGACTCGTGGTCGGAGCGGGGCGATCCTGCACAGCTGACGGGCCGATTTGGTGATTTTTGCCCCGAGGCGCGTGCCTATTTAGGCCGCGTGACGGAATGCTATCAATGGGGGTTGTTTCGGCATCCGGTCGCGCGCAACTGGCAAAATGGCCAGTTGGTGCTTTTGGGGGATGCAGCGCATCCAACGCTTCCCTTCCTCGCGCAAGGGGCCAATATGGCGTTGGAGGATGCTTGGATCTTGGCAGCGCGCCTTTCGGATACACATGATCTATCAAGGGCCTTGGCTGAATATGAGGCGCTGCGCCGCCCCCGCACCGCGCGGATTGTTCAGGCGGCCTCGGACAATGCAGACCATTATCATATGCGGCCAAGCCTGTTTCGGGTGGCCGCGCATACAGGGTTACGCATGGTAACGCGCTACACGCCGCATCTGCTGGCGCAACGCTTTGAGTGGATTTACGGATTTGATCCGACTAAGTCGTAAAGCTATAGGGGCGTAGGCTGTTAAACGCATGCTTTAGCGCATCTCCCCAAACCATTGAAATTACGTTGAAATACGGATCATTTTTTTGATCCGTGTCATTGTTCCATGCTTCAAGCTGTCTGCAGTATAAACATGAAGATCAAGCGGCAGGTTGACCGAAAGATTGGCCTTAAAGGTCGAGTCAAAACTCACCATCAAAAGCTTGACCGCATCCTCAAAACTCATTTCGAGGTCAAAGGCACGCACCAAAATGGGGCGGCCATATTGCATCGCGCTAATCTGAAAGAGTGGCGTGTCATCGCTGGCCTCTACGAAATTGCCCTCACGATAAATTTGGAGCAGGCGCGTGGAGGTGCCTTTGATCTGGCCACCCAATATCATGGTTGCTGAAAACGTCGCCTCAACGATCACTGTTCCAGTCTACCCATTCAATGAAATCAAAAATGAACGTGAGCAGTCGTCGTTATCTAGAAGTGTCAATTAATTCCGCAGCAATCGCATCAACAATGGGGCGTGCCTCATCGGGAGTCATGCCAATCTCCAGGCGCGGATCATAAAGCACGCGCAACAGCAATTCGTCATGAGCGGTCAAAAGGGCGAATTCTTCATCATCATTAAAAATCGAGGGGCGCGCCGTGGGGCTGTCATTGGGCAATCCCAACCCTTGGGCGATTTCCTCATGAATGCAGGATGTGCGCATCAAATCCGGATGCTCGGTGCGGATTACGGCAATAGCGCTTCGATATTCTGGCCGCGCATTTGAACGCGCAAATGCATAGACAGAGCAGAACGTATGGCGCGGCAGGTTCTCAATTTCGCGGATGATTGAGGTATCAATACTAGGCTCGATACTGCGCAGATAGGGGCTGATTTCTGCCTGCTCATCGCGGCTGATGAACAGCACATGGAAATTTCCACCCGACCCAACTAAATCAATCGAATGCCCCGCGGCGCGGCTGAGTTGTCGGGCGTAATCGGTCAGAATTTGGCGATCCCTTGCCATTTTTTGCGGGTCGGTTGCTGGCCCAAAATGTGCTTCGATACGGACAGGATCAATCCATCGTCTCAGCCGCGAGGGGGTTTGACGGGCGACAAAGCGACCGTTTTCCATTGCATATTCATCATATAGCGCAATGGCTTCGAAATTGCGCGCCAAAGCACGGCGCGAGACAGGGGCATCCGAGGGGGTGGTGGATTGGCGCAATAAACCCTCACGCAGAAGCCGTGCCTCGGTTTGGGCATAATATTGCGCGTAAAGTGCGCTTTCGGCAGAGGGGGTGGTTACAGGTATGCTGCTTGATACTCCGTTCTGGTCCGTGGCGGCTGGCCCCATGGCCTGACAGCCCACCAAAATGCCAAGCGCCGCTCCCATCCATAGACCGCGCCAAAACTTGCGTCCTAAAAACATCGCGTTTTTCATAAAATGCATAATGACGCCTTACATATCAGCGCTTAGGAAGCGTTGCATATGGATTTTGTCTTTGCCAGCGGCCAACGTGTTGCGCAATTTCGCGTCCATCTTGAAGGTGTCTTCATCAGTTGCAGAGCGGAGCATCCGTCCTGTGTCTGCACTTGCAAGATTATCTTTGATGTTTGCAACCAATTTCTTATTAGCGCGTTTCACCGTCTCAATTAAATAACGCCACGCTCGACTTCTTTGCGGAAAATACTGTTCGACGATCACGACATGCGCCAATTCGGCAACCCCGAGTGGCCAAATATCAACCACGGTTGGGTCGATTTTGAGGACTTAGGATCGATCATTTTTTCACCCTTGCATTGGATTTCACCGTTGCAACCCAATGTGGTAATGAATATATAAAAATTTATACATATATTTTTCTTTAATCAGCTTTGCGGTGGTTTGGCTGGTAAAGATTTGGAATGTATCTGTCATGGTTGCAATCTCACAGCGTGGCGACGGGTATTGTATTGCAGCCCCTTGACCCTAATTATGGCAAGGCGTAATGCCCTGTACCGTGGCGATTTGTTTACCGGATTGCGGGCCACAAAAAAAATGCCGCTAAAGAGGTCGAGGCCTGCTTGCCGCATGATGCCCGACCGTTCAGATGGAAGGGATATAAAGTGTCAGACGCAGCTGCCAAGCAATCCGTAGGATTGAAACTCTTGCCCGATACCGTTTCGGCGCAGACACGCGCGGTGCATTCAGGCACCCGCCGTAGCCAATACGGCGAAGTGTCTGAGGCAATCTTTATGACCCAAGGTTTTGTCTATGACAGCGCCGAGGCAGCCGAGGCCCGCTTTATCGAAGCGGGGCGTGAGGAATTTATCTATGCCCGCTACGGCAACCCGACTGTCGCAATGTTCGAGGATCGGATCGCGGCGATTGAAGGCACAGAAGATGCTTTTGCAACCGCCTCTGGAATGGCGGCGGTGAATGGCGCGCTGATGTCCATGTTGCGCGCGGGTGATCATGTGGTGTCTGCGCGCGCCTTGTTCGGGTCTTGTCTCTACATTCTTGAGGAGATTTTGACCCGTTACGGGGTTGAGGTCACGTTTGTGGATGGCGATGACCTTACCCAATGGGAGGCCGCAATCATCAAGGGCAAAACCCGCGCTGTATTCTTTGAAAGTGTTTCGAATCCCACGTTGCAGGTTGTCGATATCGCCGCCGTTGCGCGTCTGGCCCATGATGCAGGCGCTTTGGTGGTGGTCGATAATGTGTTTGCCTCTCCCTTGTTTCAAGACAACCGCAAACTGGGCGTTGATGTCGTGATCTATTCCACGACCAAGCATATTGACGGGCAGGGGCGGTGTTTGGGCGGGGTGATTTGTGGCACCCGTGAGTTCATTCGTAAGACCGTGGAACCCTATCTGAAACATACAGGCGCGGCGATGTCGCCCTTTAACGCATGGGTCATGCTCAAGGGTTTGGAAACGCTCCACCTGCGGGTTAACGCCCAAGCCGACACTGCTCTTGCCATTGCGCAAGGGCTAGAGGGGGAGGCGGGTGTGGCGCGGGTGCTCTATCCGCATCTCGACAGCCACCCGCAAGCCATGCTTGCCCGCACGCAAATGCAAAAAGGCGGCACAGTGATCGCGATTGAACTGGAGGGCGGGCGTGATGCGGCGTTTCGGTTCCTCAACGCGTTAGAGATCATTACAATCTCAAATAATTTGGGCGATGCAAAATCCATTATCACCCATCCTGCAACAACGACCCACCAGCGTTTGCCTGAGGATCAAAAGCAAAATCTGGGCATTACATCTGGTCTTGTGCGCCTTTCGGTGGGGCTTGAGGACGTTAACGACCTGTTAATGGATTTAAAACACGCGCTCGGTGCTGCGCGTGCTGCAAATTAACCATTATTTTTGGGATTTTGTCGGAAACTCAAGGAATTAGTCGATATTTATCGGGCCAATATTGATCCGTTCGGCGTTCACAATCGTAAACTATTCACAAAACAAGTTTGGATTCCGCGCACCAACACCCATATAATGGTAAGGTCGCGTGACCGAAGGGGTGATGAGATGAACGTCCATATTGGTGCAGTTGCGAGTGAACCGACCCAAGACGAGGCCCGTGCGGCCTTGGCGCTTTTGAAGCAGTGGGCGGAAAGCGCAAGCATGGCGGAGCGTGCCGCCCTTGATCCTGCTGTCTCCAAACTTTTGACCCCCTCCCAAGATTACTCCGAATTTTCGCGCAGCTATCCGCAGGATTTTAAAGTGGACGCAGCCTATAAGGCGGGTCTTCCTGATCTTCAAAATGGCCCTGCCTCGCTGATTAAAGGGGCCAAGCGCCAAATCCAACATGTGGGGATTTCCAATTTCCGCCTGCCTATTCGCTATCACACCCGCGACAATGGCGATGTGATGCTGGAAACTTCGGTGACGGGCACCGTCAGCCTAGAGGCGGGCAAAAAGGGCATCAATATGAGCCGCATCATCCGCAGCTTCTATGCCCATGCCGAAAAGACGTTCAGCTTTGAGGTGATCGAAGCCGCGCTTGATGATTACAAATCTGACCTCGAAAGTTTTGATGCGCGTATCCAAATGCGCCTTTCCTTCCCAATGAAGGTCCAGAGCCTGCGGTCTGGCCTGTCGGGGTACCAATATTATGACATTGCGCTGGAACTGGTCGAGCGCGATGGGGTGCGCCAGAAATTGGTGCATCTGGATTACGTTTATTCTTCGACCTGCCCCTGCTCGCTTGAATTGAGCGAACATGCGCGCGCCACGCGTGGGCAATTGGCCACCCCGCATTCGCAGCGATCTGTTGCGCGGATTTCTGTCGAGATTGCCCCTGACGCAGGGTGTATGTGGTTTGAAGACCTGATTGAGATGGCGCGCCGCGCTGTGCCAACAGAAACGCAGGTCATGGTGAAACGCGAGGATGAACAAGCTTTCGCAGAATTAAACGCTGCAAACCCGATCTTTGTGGAAGATGCGGCCCGCCTTTTCGCGGGCGAGTTGCAAGCCGATCCACGGGTGGGCGATTTCCGCGTTTTGGCAAGCCACCAAGAAAGCCTGCACAGCCATGATGCGGTCAGCCTCTTGACCGAAGGCGCCACGTTTGAGCAGGCCAGCCTTGACCCCCGCCTGTTCCAAAGCCTGTTCCATATCGGCTAAGGGCCAAGACCCCATACGAAAAAAGCCCCAAGACGCGGGTCACGGATGTGACGCTGTCTTGAGGCTTTGCTCGGTCTGACGAAGCAGTCCGGTCGTATACTAACGAACACAGTAAACTGCGGGCGTGGTGTTTGCAAATGAAATGAAGCCCCAGATCAAGGCTTTGGAGGGGTTTTAGGCCCTTCCATGCTTGACACTGCCTAAGTCAGAGGCCAACGCTCTGCCTCATGTTTGATATACGCCCCGTTGGATATGTCATTGGCCTGATCGTTACCTTTCTTGGGGTGTCGATGCTTGTGCCTATGGGGGTGGATCTTGCCTTGGCCAATGGCGAATGGGGTGTCTTTGCCGAGTCTGCCGCAATCTCGGTGTTTATCGGCCTTGCTTTGGTGTTTTCTTGCGCCAATGGGGTGCAGCAGGGCCTGAGCCTACAACAGACCTTTCTTCTGACAACCGCAATTTGGGCGATTTTGCCGATCTTTGCGGCGCTTCCCTTTGTGTTCGGCGCAACAGATGCACGGATTGTTGATGCAGTGTTTGAGGCGATGTCAGGGCTGACGACAACAGGCTCAACAGTTTTCACAGGCTTGGAATATTTGCCCCACGGGCTGAACCTTTGGCGGGCGATGATCCAATGGTTTGGCGGGGTAGGTATCATCGTTGTCGCGATGGTGTTTTTGCCCGAATTGCGGGTGGGGGGGATGCAAATCTTCCGCTCCGAGGCATTTGAAACAATGGGAAAAATCTTGCCCCGAGCAACTGAAATTGCGGCGCGTATTTCGGTGATCTATGTGGCGCTCACCTTCCTGTGCTTTCTGGCTTATTGGGCCTTAGGCATGACCTTTTACAACGCGATCTTCCACGCCTTTACCACGCTGTCCACGGGTGGGTTTTCGAACGCGGATGCCTCTTTTGGGGTTTATCAAGGCCCGCTTGAATATGTCGCGGCGGTGTTCATGATTTTGGCAAGCCTGCCCTTTGTGCGCTTTGTGCAGCTTTTGGCGGGCACGGCAGAACCGCTTTATCGTGACAGCCAAGTGCGCGCTTATCTTGGGGTCATCACGGCCCTTGTGCTGATCATGACAGTGTATCGGATTATCGCAAATGGCGACCATCTCGAGCATGGGATCCGCGAAGGGCTGTTCAACGTTACCTCCATCATATCTGGCACAGGCTATTCTTCGGTGGATTACCAGCTCTGGGGGCCTTTGCCCGTGGTGGTGTTCTTCTTTGTCGGCTTGATCGGGGGATGTGCGGGTTCGACCTCCTGTTCCATCAAAATATTCCGCTATCAGATCTTGCTCGAATCCATCTCCACCCAAGTGCGCCGCTTATCGGCCCCCCATGGTGTGTTCGAACCTCGCTTTGAGGGGCGGCCTGTTTCGGCAGATGTCCTCTCCTCCGTCATGGGGTTCTTTGTGCTGTTCTTCGTGCTGTTGGGGATTTTCGCGGTGGCTTTGGGACTGACGGGGCTAGATTTCGTCACCTCGGTATCAGGGGCTGCCACCGCCTTGGCAAATATCGGGCCAGGATTGGGGGATATGATTGGCCCTTCTGGCAATTTCGCGCCGCTCAATGATGCGGCGAAGTGGATTTTGACGCTGGGCATGTTGCTTGGCCGCCTTGAATTGTTGGCAGTTTTGGTGCTGTTCATGCCTGCCTTTTGGCGCGTATAGCCGCCCCTGCCGCAACGGCCGAGGCCCATGCCCATTGAAAATTATATCCGCCCAACCAACCCGTGACATCCACCGCTTCGCCAATGAAATAGAGGTTGGGGATATGCGTGGATTGCATGGTTTTGGAACTTAAGCCATCGGTCGCGACACCGCCCAAGGTCACTTCGGCGGTGCGATACCCTTCGGTGGCTGTGGGCCGCAGTCGCCAATCCTGCAATGCCTCGACAATCTCGCGCAGGCGTGCATCGCTGCAATCGGCGATATTGCCCGCAAGGCTTTGGGTTTGCCCAAAATCCGCAACAAAGGCTTTGGGCAGATAATCGGACAGCACCCCTTGCAGGCTGCGTTTGCCCGATTGACCCCGCGCTTCGCGCAGGACAGCGAAAAAATTGGTTTCGGGGTCGATATGCAGCGTGATCTCTTGCCCTTCGCGCCAATAGGATGAAATTTGCAAAATGGCTGGGCCAGACAGGCCGCGATGGGTGAAAAGCATGGCTTCGTCAAATTCTGCATCGGCCGCCTTGGCGCGCACAGGCAGGGACAGCCCAGCCAGCGCCGCGAACCGCGCGCGTTGCCCCTCGTCAAACGTAAAGGGCACAAGGGCAGGGCGGGTGTCGGTGACGCGGTGACCGAAGGTTTCTGCAATCTGATAGGCCAAGCCTGTAGCGCCCATTTTTGGGATGGATTTTCCGCCCGTGGCCACGATGAGATAATCGGCATATATCTCGCGCGCTTGGCCCTGTCTTTCGACTAATACGCAAAATTTATCCCCGCTCTGCCGCACGGAAGAAATGCTTGTTTCTAGCCAAAGTTCGGCACCAACCGCCGCCATCTCGGCCCGCAGCATGGCGATGATCTCTTTGGCAGAGGTGTCGCAGAAAAGCTGCCCCAAGGTTTTCTCATGCCATGAAATGCGGTGGCGATTGACCAAATCTAGAAAATCATAGGGGCCGTATCGCGACAGGGCAGATTTGGCGAAATGCGGATTTTCGGACAAAAACGCCGAAGGGTCGCAGTAAATATTGGTAAAGTTACATCGCCCGCCGCCTGAGATGCGGATTTTCTCACCCGCGGCTTTTGCGTGATCTATCACCAAAACGCCCGCGCCCGAATGGGCCGCGGCCATCAGTCCTGCTGCCCCCGCGCCAAGGATTAGGGTGCTGACATGATGCTGCGGCAGCTGTGCCATTTAATCTACGAAATTACGGCTGATCTTGATTTGATCCCAAGCCCAGACCACCTCTTGGAGGCGTTCCTCATCCGAGCGGTCACCGCCATTCATATCGGGATGCAGAACCTTGATCAGCGCCTTGTAGCATTTGCGAATTTCGGTCTTGTTCATCGTGTCGCGTGCTTCCAAGATCTCAAGTGCACGCCGTTCTGTGGGCGGCAGTTTGCGCCCCGATTGTGCCCCACCTGCCTGCCCTGGATTACGGGTGGCATTGCCGCCCAAAACCTGATGCGGATCATCCACGCCTAGCCGTGCCCATGCTTTTTCTTCAACCGATTTTTTGAAGGGTTTGGTCGGCCTGTCCCAGACGCGATCGCGGTCGAGCTGCGCTTCCATCTCGGCTTCGGTCGTGCCCTCAAAGAAATTCCATTTGAGATTATATTCGCGCACATGTTCGCGACAGAACCAGAAGAAATCCTCAAGATTGTCGGGGGATTTGGGCGCACGATACTGCCCCGCCTCTTCGCAGGCGGGATGCTCGCATTTGCGCTGCGAGGTTTCAAATGCCCCAGACATGCCACGCCGGCCCGTCTTGCGTTTTTTCTTGTCGGTCGAAACGCGAAGGTCAAAATTAAATGGATCTTTGTAGGTCATGGGCCTGTCCTTCTCGACTCGGAACGGGCAGTCTAAGCTATTGGTGGCGAAGGTGAAGGGCTAGGGTTAAGATTTTCATGACAAGAACCGAAAAAATTCGTGACGCATTAGAAAAAGCATTCAATCCCAAAGTGTTGGATGTTCACGATGAAAGTGAGGCCCATCGTGGCCATAGCGGCTATCAAGAGGGGGGCGAAAGTCATTTTCGCGTGGTGATCCGCGCCGATGGATTGGCGGGGTTGTCGCGCATTGCGCGCCATCGTGCCGTGCATGATGCCATCGGCAAGCCTTTGATGGGCGAAATTCACGCTTTGGCCATTGATGCAGACGGGCCTGAGCGGCTCGCCTGAGAAAGGTTACAGCCCCAGTTTCTGGCTGACCAACTGGTTCACAGCGGCAGGGTTTGCCTTGCCGCCTGTGGCCTTCATCACCTGACCCACGAACCATCCCGCAAGTTTCGGGTTCTGCTTGGCCTTTTCCACTTGGGCGGGATTGGCGGCAATGATCTCGTCTACCGCTGCTTCAATCGCGCCTGTATCCGTGACCTGTTTCATGCCGCGCGCTTCGACAATCTGCGCGGGGTCGCCGCCCTCGGTATAGACGATTTCGAACAGGTCTTTGGCGATTTTGCCCGAAATATCCCCCGCCTTAATCAGCGCGATAATGCCTGCAAGCTGTGCAGGTGAGACAGGGCTGTCACTGATCTCGCGCTCGTCTTTCTTTAGGCGGCCAAAGAGTTCGTTGATGACCCAATTCGCGGCCAGTTTCCCGTCTTTGGCGGTGGCAGCGACCTCTTCGAAAAACGCGCTGGCGGTGACATCCGCGGTCAAAACGCTGGCATCATAATCTGAAAGGCCAAAATCGCCGATAAAGCGCGCCTTTTTGGCATCGGGCAATTCGGGCAGGTTCGCGCGAACGTCGTCCACCCATGCCTGCTCAATCTCAAGCGGCAAGAGGTCGGGGTCTGGGAAGTAGCGATAATCATGCGCCTCTTCTTTCGACCGCATCGAACGCGTTTCGCCCTTATCAGGATCATAGAGCCGTGTTTCCTGATCCACAGTGCCGCCATTTTCGATAATGGCGATTTGGCGGCGTGCCTCATATTCGATGGCCTGTTGAATGAACCGCAGCGAATTCATGTTCTTGATCTCGCAGCGCGTGCCAAGATGGCTAAAATCACCTGTTTCACGGAATTTTTCATAGGCGCCCGGTGCGCAGACAGACACGTTTACATCCGCACGCAGATTGCCGTTTTGCATATTCCCGTCACAAGTGCCCAGATAGAGCATGATTTGGCGCAATTTAGAGACATAGGCCGCTGCCTCCTCTGGGCCGCGAATATCGGGGCGCGAGACGATCTCCATCAACGCCACACCTGTGCGGTTGAGATCCACGAAAGACAGGGCGGGATCCATATCATGGATGGATTTGCCTGCGTCTTGCTCCAAGTGGATACGTTCAATCCGCACAATCCGTGCCGTGCCATCGCCAAGCTCGACCAAAACCTCGCCTTCGCCCACGATGGGGTGATACAATTGGCTGATCTGATAGCCTTGCGGAAGGTCAGGGTAAAAATAGTTTTTGCGATCAAAGGCCGAGAACAAATTGATCTCTGCCTTCAGGCCCAACCCTGTGCGCACCGCTTGGGCCACGCAGGCCTCGTTGATCACAGGCAGCATTCCTGGCATGCCAGCATCCACAAAGGCCACGTTAGAATTGGGTTCTGCCCCAAATTTCGTTGAGGCCCCTGAAAAGAGTTTGGCACGGGTTGCGACCTGCGCGTGCACTTCCATCCCGATCACAAGTTCCCAATCGGATTTGGCACCCGCGATCACTTTGGGTTTTGGGGCTTCATAGCTGAGGTCAAGCATGGCGCATCTCTCCAACAGGCGGTTTCCCGCCGTTTACTAGGCCAGCGCGTAGGGCGCGGCAAGGGCAGGACTTGCATTTTGAGGCAAAATAAGGGCAAAGGGCGAGCATCTATTGGCCACCTGAGGGAATTGCATGTTTTCATTCAAAAGGAATGAACGCGATCTGGCGCATCATGCGCGGAAATTCGGCAAATGTGCTGCAACCTTTTTGGGCGCGGCGGTTTTGATGGGATGTGTCGGCGCGCAGGCTGATTTGCCCGCCGCACGTTGGGATGAAACCCCACAGGCCCAAGATTGGACAAAGGCAAGCCTCTCGATGTTGGAGGAGGACGCGGCCGTTTTGGTTGAGACAACCCCTGCGGATATTGAGGCATGGTGTCCCGCCTATGATGAGGCGAACCCAGAACAGCGTGCTGCGTTTTGGAACGGGCTTTTGTCCAGTTTGGCCTATCGTGAAAGCACCTTCCGCGAAGATGCGATTTCGTCCAATGGCAAGTGGCATGGTCTTTTGCAAATCTCGCCCGCAACTGCGCGCGGCTATGGCTGTGCTGCTGGCACAAGCGAGGCTTTGCGCGAGGGCGAGGCGAATTTGCGCTGCGCTCTGCGCATTTGGTCATCAACTGTCGTGCGCGATGGGGTCATTGCCGCAGATCAAGGCGGGGTTGCGGCTGATTGGGGGCCGTTGCAACGCGAAGCCTTGCGCAATGATATTCGCGGTTGGGTGTCGGAGCAGGATTACTGCCAGTCATGACGGCGCGCTTGTCGGGTTTGGATCAGGCGCGCGGTGTCGCGCTTGTGGCCATGGCAAGCTATCATTTCATCTTTGATCTTGATTTATTCGGGCTTGTGCCTTCGGGCACAGCCCTGTCCCCCTATATGCGCGGCTATGCTATCGCGATTGCGGGCAGCTTTCTGTTCCTGTCGGGCCTCAGCATGGTCTTGGCCCATGGGGTGGGGCGGCGGTGGCCCGCCTTTTGGCGGCGATGGGGAATTTTGGTCGCTGCTGCGGCGGCGGTCAGCGTTACGACCTATTTTGCCATTGGGGCGCAATTTGTCTTTTGGGGTATTTTGCACATGATGGCGGCTGCAAGCCTAGTGGGGATTGTCCTTTTGGGGCGTGTGCCTGCTTGGGGCTTGGCCGTGCTTGGTGTCTTGACCCTTGCCGCAGGGGTTTGGCTGCGCCTGCCTGCGCTTGAGCACCCGATATTTTGGATCACAGGCGCACAGGCGGCGCGGCCTGTGACAGTGGATTATTTGCCAATCTTGCCATGGATCGGCCCCTATCTTTTGGGCATGGCTTGGGCGCAATTTGCCCGTGATCTGGGCAGGCCGATCATACCCCAAAAGATATGCGGTGGTGCGCTTGGGGTGGGTTTGGCCCTTTTGGGGCGCAATTCCCTTGCGTTTTATTTAATCCACCAACCCGTGCTCCTGGCATTGGTCGGTGGATATGTTTGGCTGCTGGATTATGCGCCTTGATAACCCGCACGCATTCTTGCCACCATCTCGCTCATGTCGCGGCTGAGGTTCGGGGTGTCAGAAATACGCTTTAGCGCCTCTTGGATCAGGGCCTGACGATCAACATCATAGCGCGCCCATGTCTCAAAGGCGGTGGACATCCGTGCCGCGGTTTGCGGGTTTTTGCCGTCCATGCGGATTAGCCAATCCGCGAGGAACTGATAGCCCGCGCCTGAGGGCGCATGAAAGCCCGCCGGGTTGGCTGAGGTCAGACCTGCAATCACCGCGCGGAAGCGATTGGGGTTTTTCCAATCAAAATCTGCGTGCTCGGCCAGGCGATGTGCAACTTGCGCGGCCTCATCAGGGGCGGCATGGGCGATTTGCAGCATGAACCATTTATCCATCACGATGCGGTTTTCATGCCATTGGTCGTAGAAGGCAATGCTTGCCTGCTGTGCAACACCACTCCCGTGATCCAACAGCGCACCGAAAGCGGCCAATTGATCGGTCATATTGGTGGCCGTCTCGAATTGCGTCTGCGCGAGCTCTGGGCCATGCACAAGGGTCAAGGCGCGCAGGGCCACGTTGCGCAAACTGCGCCGGCCTGCAGAGGCCGCATCAGGGCTATAGCCGTCTTTATCGGTCAGTGTTTCGAACAGCCGCGCGTAAATCGGCGCAAGTGCAGCTGCGATGGCCTGTTCCAAAGCGCGGCGCTTCTCGTGGATGCTGCTTGGATCAGGCACCACGCCTGCTTCGGCCAAATCATTGGCCAGCGCATCTTCGCTTGGCAGGCTTGCGCATAGCGCCCGAAACTCGGGGTCGAGCGTGTCATCCTGCACCACCGCAGCGAGGGCTGAGATATAGTCAGGGTTCGGGGCTGTCCCATTGGTGATCATTGCGCACAGAACCTCACGTGACAGGCTGCGGCCCGCTTCCCATCGGTTGAACGGGTCTGTGTCATGGGCAAAGAGGGTTGCGCGCGCAGCAAAATCTTGCTCGATTTCTAAAATCACTGGGGCCGAGAATTCGCGCAAGACCGACAGCACAGGGGCCTCAGGCAGATCGTCAAACACCAATTCCATCTCAGGATCCGCCATTTCGACAATCTGCGTGGGCCGCAATTCGCGCCCGTCCTGACCCAATAGGCCAAGCGCCACAGGGAACAACAATGGCTCTTTCAGCGGTTGGTTGGGGGTAGGGTCGGTGCGCTGTGCCAATTTCAGCACCAAGCGCCCATCTTGATAGGTGGAGGTGACCGTCAAACGCGGCGTGCCTGCCTGTTCATACCACCGTTTGAATTGCGACAGATCGCGCAAGGTGGTGTCCTCGAACACCTGCAACCAATCCTCGATGGTGCAGGCCTGCCCATCATGGCGGTCGAAATAGAGATCAAGCGCCGCGCGATAGGCCCCTTCGCCCACCAAAAGCCGCAGCATTCGGATCAACTCCGCCCCTTTTTCGTAAACAGTGGCCGTGTAGAAATTGTTGATCTCGACAAAACTTGCAGGGCGTACAGGATGCGCCAATGGGCCTGCATCCTCACGGAATTGGCGCGCACGCAGATTCAGCACATCACCAATTCGCTGCACAGGCGCGGATCGGGCATCTGCGCTGAACTGTTGATCGCGAAAGACGGTTAAGCCCTCTTTGAGGCAGAGTTGAAACCAATCGCGGCAGGTGATGCGATTGCCTGTCCAATTGTGGAAATATTCATGGGCGATGATCCGCTCGATAAAGGCATAATCTTGATCCGTTGCGGTTTCAGGGCTGGCCAAAACATATTTGGAGTTGAAGATGTTCAGCCCCTTATTCTCCATCGCGCCCATGTTGAAATCATCGACCGCCACGATGTTAAACAGATCAAGGTCATATTCGCGGCCATACACCTGTTCATCCCAGATCATTGACCGCTTGAGCGCGTCCATCGCATAGGCGCAATACCCCTCATCACCGGGGCGGACATAGATATTGAGATCAACCTCGCGTCCCGAGGCCGTGGTGAACTGATCGTTATAGGCGCGCAAATCGCCTGCCACCAGAGCAAAGAGATAAGCAGGTTTGGGCCAAGGGTCATGCCATTCTGCATAGCCTGCGCCTGTCTCGCCCCGATTGCCATTGGACAGTAGGATCGGTGCATCCCCCTCAATGCGCACATCAAAGGGCGCCATGACATCGGGGCGGTCGGGGTAATAGGTTATTTTGCGAAACCCTTCCGCCTCGCATTGGGTGCAATACATGCCCTTGGACATATAAAGCCCCTCAAGGGCTGTGTTATCCTGTGGTGCGATTTCGACTTCGGCCTCCCAAACAAAGCCGCCCTCTGGCAGGCGTGCGGCAGGCACAGTCAGGGCAGTCTCACTGAGGCGATAGTCGGCCTCACCTAACGCTGTTCCATCTATCTTTGCCCAAATCAGTCGCAGATCCTCGCCATCAAGCACAAGCGCCCCTTCGCCCAAACCTTGCGCCTCGGGGTTGGGACGAAAGGTGATCCGTGAAATGACCCGCGTGGCCTTTGGTGCAAGGCGAAAAGTGAGATGCACCTGGTCAATCAAATACTCGGTAGGGGTGTAGTCACTGAGCCAAATGGTGCGGGGCGTGGCAGTGGTGGATGTTGCATCAAGGGGCAGGGCGGACACGGGGCAGGCCTCATTATATCGGGGAAGGGTTGGCCTTAGGCTATGCGCGGCGGTGACAGGCTGCAACCAGATAGGTGGGTTAGAGCCAGTAAAACCGCGATATATCTGTGCGATTGTCAAAGAACGCCACCGCTTCCGGCCGAAATCCATAGCCGTGGCGCGCCACCGCTTGGGATAATTCCGCGAGGATCACATGGGTGATAAAGGGGATGTCCAAGCGTTGCGCCTCTGCCAGATCAAGCCATGTCAGATGAGACAACTCGCCATCGCCTTTGGTGAAATCCTGCGCAACGCCCCTCAGATCATCAGCAAGCGCCAAAAAAAAGCGCGCGTCAAAGCGGCGTGGGCGGCCTGTGGGGGTGACGGCACGAAAAAAGAAATCAACCCTTCGCGGGTCGTGTGGGCCAAGGCTGAGCCCTGTTTCTTCGTGCAACTCGCGAAAGGCTGCGTTGATCAAGGCCTCGGGTGAACAGGCGCTGTCATGGCCGAGGCGCGCTGCAAGCGCATCAGGGATTGCGTGGGCAAGCGGGGTGTCGTAATCCACCGCATCCACCGCCCCGCCGGGGAATACAAATTTTTGCGGCATGAACGCGGCAGATGCCCCGCGTTGGCCCATTAAGACCTGCGCGCCTTTTGCGCTGTCGCGCAATAAGATGATGCTTGCGGCATCCCGAATGGGAGGATCAGAAACCATGCATCCGCTTGGCCCATTGGATGCCCACAATCAGCCCCTTAAAGCGGGGCAAGAGGAACAGTGCCACCACAAAGGCCCCAAGCGAAAAGCCGCCTGCCATAACCCATGGGCTTGGTTGATAGGCCGTATAAACCCAGAGCATTAACGTGCCCAAGATTTTCGCTGTAACGAGGATCGTTAAATAGGCAGGCCCATCATCCGCGCGGGCGTGGCTCAGATCTTCGCCACAGCTGCCACAGGTTTTTACAAGGTTCAGATAGCCGCTAAACAGTGCGCCCCCACCACAGCACGGGCAGCGGCCGCGCATGGCTTTGGCAATCGCGGGCCATGTTGGGCGTTCCTGCGGGACATTATCGAAAATACCATCCGCCAAGGCAGTGATTGGATCTATTTCAGCCGCTTCGGTGCTGGGGTTTGCCATGGCGGGCATCCTTTTCTTATCTCGACCTTAGCCCTAGCGCAAAGCGCAATCATTGGCAAAGGGGCGGGCCGTTTTGACGCGGGGCAAAAGAGAGCTGCAAAAAAGTGTGACGGAAACTGCGGGCGAGCGCGTGAAAGGAATGGATCGGCGGATGGATGGGCCATTTGCCACAAGATCAGGAGTTATTGAGATGAGCACATTCAAACTTTTCACTTTGGGCTTGGCCATGCTGTTGGGTCTTGCTGCGCAAATGGTAACCGCCGCCCCAATGGCGCAGGCCGATGCAGATGCGATATTTGCCGCCCTAGATGCGGATCGCAATGGTCAGGTCACGGCTGAGGAACTGGCGCGTATGCCAGAGGCGCGATTTGCGGCCCAAGACACCAACGGGGATGGCACGTTGGACGCCCAAGAATTGAGTGCCTCCCTTGAGGCCCGCGTGAGCGGATCAACGCCTTGCGCAGTTTGGCGCCATTGGCGGGGGAATTGAACCGCGATGAAATGCGGATGTTGATCGGGCGCATGGGCGGGCGCGAAGGGATGGGCGCCGCGCGCCGTGGGATCGGGGCGGCCAATCTGCAGGTTGAGGCTGCGTTGCGCGCAACCCCCTTTGTGCCTGATGCGTTGATGCAGGCCCTGTCTGAGCAGCGCGGATATCGCGGCGCCATACAGGAAAGCGGGCATCGTGCCTTGGTTGATTTGATCGCGGATATGCCGCCTGAACGCCGCGCGGCCTTGGCCGATGAATTGGCCGAAGGGCGCAGGCGTTAGAGATCGGCACTCATCCCTGCGGATTGCAATTCAACAAGACGCGCGTAAATGCCGCCCCTTTGCATCAGGCTGTCATGGGTGCCTTCTTCGACAACATGGCCTTTATCCATGACCACAATCTTATCGGCATCGCGAATGGTGGACAGCCGATGCGCAATTACAAGGGTCGTGCGCCCTTGCGATAGGCGCGACAGGGCGGTTTGCACCAATTTTTCAGATTGCGTGTCGAGGGCCGATGTGGGTTCATCCAGCAACAAAATCGGCGCATCTTTCAGCATCGCGCGGGCGATGGCCACGCGCTGACGTTGGCCGCCCGACAGGGACGAGCCGCGCGGGCCAACAGCCGTTTCCAACCCTGCGGGCAGGGATTTGGCAAATTCCATCACGGCGGCGTTTTCTGCGGCTTTGGCCACATCGGCGCTGTCAGCATCAAGCCGCCCCATGCGGATATTATCTTCGATGCTTTCATCGAACAGCGCCGTGTCTTGGCCCACAACCGCGATCATGTCACGCAAGGCGGCCAGATCAGCCTCGGTTGTTGCAACACTGCCGATGCGCACCCTGCCTGCCACTGGATCAATCAAGCGTGTCAGCAAGGCAAACAGCGTGGTCTTGCCCGCGCCTGATGGCCCCACAATCGCGGTGGTCTGCCCCTCTTTGGCGGTGAAGGTCAGATCACGCAGAACGGGCATGTCGCCATAGGAGAATTCGACTTTCTCAAAGCAGATATCGCCAGAACTCAGCGGGGCAGGGTGGGCAGGGCTAAGAACCGTGGGGCGCAGATCAAGCATGGAATAGATCCGCTCTAGCGAGGCTGCGGCGGCCTGAAGGCTGCCTGCAATATTTGACAGACGTTTGAGCGGGTCGAACATCAGCGAAAGCGCGGTGATAAAGGACATGAAATCTCCCACCGATTTATCACCCGTCACAATGGCGGTAGCCCCAAACAATGTGACCGAAACAAACCCAATCCCCGACATGAGGTCGATCAACGAGGGGTTCGCGGATTGGCCTGCACTCGAGCGGATCTGTTGCTTGAGGTATTGCTTGACGCTGCGCTCAAACCGCCCGCGCTCATGCGCCTCAAGGCGGTTGACCTTGATGGATTGAATGCCGTGAAACATCTCGTCCAGCCGCGTGGTCAGGGTCGCGGCAGCCTCGCGCGCGGCAAATGCGGTGCGGCGGATTTGCTTGAGCAGCAGGGTCATGGGCACGATCATCAAAGGCAGCCCAACCAAGGCCACCAGTGACCATTGCCAATCATTTGAGAACATCACAAAGGACAAAGCCACAAGCGAAACTAAATCACGCCCAAAGGAGAGAAGGACACTTGTCGCCGCAGATTGCAGCGTCTGGCTGTCCCCGCGCACGCGTTCGATCAATTCACCTGGGGGGTGGCGGGTAAAGACGGCGCCATCAAGCGTCAAAAGATGCTCGACCAGGCGTGTTTGCAACGCGGTTGTCACATTTAGGCCAAGCGCCGACATAATGACGCGCTGCACAAAGCCCGCAACGGCGCGGAACAGGAACAAAAAGCCGATGACCGTGACCACTTTCCAAAGCCCATCCAAGGATTGTGCGGCAAAAAGTTCATCGAATAGAGGGCGCACCATCCATGCAAATGCACCAAGTGCGGCGCCTTCAAGGCTCATCAAGATCAGTGCGAATGTCAGGGCGGGCCAATATTTGAGGACATGCTCGCGCCACAGGCGGATCACAAGTCGAGACGAGCGCAGGTCAACCCCATTTGGGGCCTTAGTCTGCGAATCTGATGCGGGGCTTGGGTCTGACATGCGTCTCCAAATCTGCGAAAAATTACGCATTCTGCTAAAGAATGCTTAGCAAATCATCATCCGCCCTGATTAGGCTATGCCGCCCCTGCAAACAAGCACCCGCAATGTATGTGGTCATATTTCCTGAATCCGCCATTGTTTTCGGGTCGATGTCTTTTCTGAGGTGCAAAGCGGCGTTTTCAGGACGGTTTTGCACTAATTTCTGTTAATTGGTTGTCATCTAAGGCTCAGGCTGTTTAGCTTAGGGCAATTGAATGCGGGGCTACACCGCAACCACAACGGGAGTTCGACACTTTGTTCGACACAGCAAAAGACGCGTTTGTCGCTTTTGAGCATGTCCAGAAAAGTTACGATGGCGAAACGCTGGTCGTAAAAGATCTTAACCTTCAGATCGGTCAGGGCGAATTTCTAACGATGCTTGGGCCTTCGGGGTCGGGCAAAACGACCTGCTTGATGATGCTTGCAGGTTTCGAGACAGCCACCCATGGCGAGATCCTGTTGCAGGGTCGTCCGATCAACAACATTCCGCCCCATAAGCGCGGCATTGGGATGGTGTTCCAGAATTACGCTTTGTTCCCGCATATGTCGGTTGCAGAAAACCTTGCCTTCCCCTTGGAAGTGCGCGGCATGGGAAAATCAGAGCGCGAAGGAAAGATCAAACGCGCGCTTGATATGGTGCAGATGGGGGATTTTGGCGGTCGCCGTCCCGCGCAGCTTTCGGGTGGGCAACAACAGCGTATCGCCTTGGCGCGGGCCTTGGTGTTCGAGCCTGAGCTTGTTTTGATGGACGAACCTTTGGGGGCACTCGACAAGCAATTGCGCGAACATATGCAATTTGAAATCACCAATCTGGCGCATCAGTTGGGCATCACGACAGTTTATGTGACCCATGACCAGACCGAAGCCCTGACCATGTCAGATCGTGTCGCGGTGTTCGATGATGGCCGTATCCAACAGCTTGATCCGCCTGATGTTCTCTATGAACAGCCGCAAAACAGCTTTGTGGCGCAGTTTATTGGCGAAAATAACACGCTTTCGGGTGTGGTGACGAAAATCTCAGGCGATCGCTGCGTTGTAAAGCTGGACAGCGGTGACGAAATTGACGCGCGGCCTGTAAACGTCTCGGCCGTGGGGGATCGCACAACTGTTTCAATCCGTCCCGAGCGGGTGGAAATGGACAAGCGCCGCCTTTCGCCTGACGCGCATACGCTGAAAGGCGAGGTTCTCGAATTTATTTACATGGGCGATATTTTCCGCACGCGCCTGCGCGTGGCCGGGTCGGATGACTTCATCATTAAGACCCGCAACGCCCCCGATCAAAAACGACTCACACCTGGCACCCAGATTGAAATAGGATGGTTGCCTGACGATTGCCGCGCGCTTGATGCTTAAGCGCATGGCCTAAGCTGCCACCTTCGCCTGGAGGGTGGCCATGCATAAGACCATACCAGGTAACAACACGGGAGACTGACATGAAACTGTCAAAAACACTTCTGGCAACTTCTGCACTCGGCGTCGCCGCAGCAGGTTTGGCCTATGCGGGCGGCCACATGGCCACTGGCACATTTACCTTCGTAAGCTGGGGCGGTGCCTATCAGGCCAGCCAAACCAACGCTTATACGGATCCATACACCGCGAATAACCCTGATGTTCAGATCGTTTGGGACGAAAGCTCGAACGAAGCGGTGGCAAAACTGCGCGCGATGAACGAAGCGGGCAACCTGACATGGGATTTGGTTGACGTTGTGGCATCGGACGCGTTGCGTCTGTGTGACGAAGGTCTCGCCATGGAAATCGATCCTGATGAGATGCTTGCACCTGCGCCCGATGGCACTCCCGCAAGCGAAGATTTCGGTGACCTTTTGGTTGGCGATTGCTTCATCCCACAGATCGTTTACTCCACCACCTTCGGCTATCGCACCGACATGGTGCCTGATGGTGTAGAGCCTCCAAATGACATCTGTGATGTGTTCGATCTCGAAACATATCCTGGCATGCGTTCGCTTGAGAGCCGCCCAATCAACAACATGGAATGGGCCTTGCTTTGTGACGGCGTTGCAAAGGAAGACGTCTATGACGTTCTGGCCACTGATGAAGGCCAAGAGCAGGCTTTGGCCAAGCTCGACACCATCCGCGACAGCGTGATTTGGTGGAACGCTGGCGCCGATACGCCACAGCTTTTGGCGGATGGCGAAGTCTTTATCGGTTCGACCTATAACGGTCGTCTGTTCTCGGCCATCGTTGAGCAGAACCAGCCAATCGGCATGATGTGGGACGCACAGGTATTCGACCTTGATGGTTGGATCATCCCAGCAGGTCTGCCAGAAGATCGTCTGGCGCGCGTGATGGACTTCGTCTATTTCGCAACCGACACGCAGCGTCTGGCAGATCAGGCCGCCTACATTTCCTATGGCCCTGCACGTCTGTCCTCTGCGCCACTGGTTGGCAACCATGCAGAGCTTGGCATCGAAATGGCACCACATATGCCAACCGATCCAAACAATGCACAGAACACGTTCCTCTATAACTACGAGTTCTGGGCGGATTATCGCGATGATATTGACGCGAAATTCCAAGCATGGCTGGCTCAGTAATCTGAGCTGAATTTGGGGCGGGGCCGCGATCAAACGCGGCCCCCTCTCAACCATCGGGTAGCCCCATGAGGGCAAGGGTCTCGGCAGACCTAACGCGCGTGAAACCGCGGCACGGCCCGACCAAATTCATGACGATTGAAGATAGAAACGACTGACGGGGACAGGATGAGCGACACCACCAATTCAGGCCCGATGCTGGCGGCGGATGGAACCCCCCTCAAGACGAGCCTCGCCCGTGCCCTGAGACGTCAAAAGCTGCGTGCGCTGATGTTGATTGCGCCCCTTTTGGCCTTTGTTGTTTTGACATTTGTTGTCCCGATCGGATCGATGTTGTTTCGATCGGTAGAAAACCAAATTGTATCTGGCACGCTTCCCGAAACGGTTGAAGCGCTTGACGCTTGGGATGGCCAAGACGGCACCTTGCCAGATGAGACCGTGTTCCAAGCCTTATTTTTCGACATTTTCCGCGCTGCCGAGGCCAAGGAACATACCAAACTTGGCTCGCGCCTAAATTATGAACGCACGGGTCTATCCTCGATGTTCCGCACCACAGGGCGGGGCGTTGATGATATTGGCGAGGTTTTTCAAGATTGGCTTGAAGATGCAGATCCTGCCTTCAAGGATGGGATCACATGGTATGAGATGCTGTCTGGCACAGGCGGCGAAGATGTGATCGAAGCCCGCCGCGCCCTTTGGGCGAATATGGTGGGCGAGGGGTTTGCAGGCGATATTGGGTTTACCCTATCGGGTGAGATGGCAGCACTTCTGCCCCAAACCGCCGCCGCCTATAGTGACTGGGCCATCTATACCGCCATCGCGGATGAGGATGTGGTTTCCGAAGAAGACCCATGGGAGGCGGTCTATGCGGCCTTGGCCCTTGATCTGGCGCGCGCTGATACAGCGTCCGCCCTGGCCTCATACACAGGGGCGGGCGCAGGCCCATTGGCCAATGCGATTGCAGCCCTGCCAAGCCTGCCGCAAATTGATTTCCGCGCCGCATTTATCGAAGAAAATGATGGGTGGGGCGATACGGAAAACTGGCAAACGATCAAGATTTACAGCCCTGATTACACCACAGGCTATTTCCTCAACGCGATTGATATGGAAAAGGGGCTTGAGGGTGTGAATGCCCGCCCTGAAAGCCAGCAGCTTTATATCAAACTGTTCATTCGTACGATGATCATGTCCTTGATCATCACGGGCTCCTGTATCCTGTTGGGCTATCCCGTGGCGTGGCTTTTGGCCAACTTGCCCGTGCGCAGCGCCAATGTATTGATGATCCTTGTTCTTCTGCCGTTCTGGACATCGCTCTTGGTGCGCACCAGTGCGTGGAAAGTGCTGCTGCAACAGCAAGGCGTGATCAATGAAATCCTTGTCTGGCTTGGATTTGTCGATGATGCAAACCGCCTGATTTTGATGAATAACTCGACAGGCACGATCATTGCGATGACGCATATTTTGCTGCCCTTTATGATTTTGCCGCTTTATTCGGTGATGAAAACCATTCCGCCGTCCTACCTTCGCGCCGCCAAAAGTCTTGGCGCGACCAATTGGACAGCGTTCTGGCGGGTCTATTTCCCACAATCTGTTCCAGGCATTGGGGCGGGGTCGATTCTCGTGTTCATCTTGGCGATTGGCTATTACATCACGCCCGAAATCGTGGGCGGCACAGATGGTGTCTTTATCTCGAACCGCATTGCCTACCATATTTCATCCTCGCTCAACTGGGGCTTGGCGGCGGCTTTGGGGTCGATCCTTCTGGCCTTGGTCTTGGCGCTGTATTGGCTTTATGACCGCATTGTCGGCATTGATAACGTGAAATTGGGGGGCTGAGATTATGGCTCAATCGCTGAAACTTACGCTCAAGCGCCCCTCCCTTTGGGGGTTCACGGCACCCCTGACTGCGGCTGTGTCAGCGGCCTTTGGCTATATCGCAGGCACATCCTTTGGAAATCCGCTCATGGGGATTGTTGCGGGCGCTGTCATTGGGGCCGTATTGGCGGCCTTGCTGCACCCTATGGCTGAAAAGCGGATGATGGCGCGCCTTGGTGTGATTGCGATCTTCTTTGCCGCGGGTCTTTTCGCCACCAATTTGGGCGGCGGGATCGCAGCAGGCCTTGTAGGCGCGGTGCTGTCATGGTTCGTCTTCTGGATCGACACGGGCGATTATCGCAAAGGCGTGCCGATTTATTACACAGGCGGGCAGACCCTTTGGCATAACAGTTTCCTGTTTATCTGTGGGCTGATCTTCTTCTTTCTGATTGCTCCGCTTTTCCCCGTGATGTGGCTGTCGTTTAACGCGCAGGATTTCTTTACCTTCACGCCCGAGATGCTGGCTTTTGACCCCGAGGGGTATTCGCTGAAGCATTACCGCGATTTCCTGACCACGGATGAGTGGATGCAGCCGCTGAAAAACTCGCTGATCATTGCGCCAATTGCGACTGTTATCTCGGTTAGTCTTGGCACATTGGCTGCCATCGGTTTGTCGCAATCGCATGTGCCTGGGCGTCAAACCATCATGGCGGTTTTGATCTCGCCTATGATCGTGCCTTTGATCATCTCAGCGACAGGGATGTTCTTTTTCTACGCCCCTCTTGGTAATTGGTTGGAACTGACCTTGGGTCTGAACAAGTCCTTCGTGGGATATGTGAAAGTGATCTTGGCGCATGCCGTTTTGGGCGTGCCCTTTGTGATCATCACAGTGACCGCCACGCTTGTTGGTTTTGATCGGTCGCTGACGCGGGCGGCGGCGAATATGGGCGCAAACCCCGTGACCACCTTCTTCCGTGTGCAGATGCCGCTGATTTTGCCGGGTGTTATCTCAGGCGGTCTGTTCGCCTTTATCACCTCGTTTGACGAGGTTGTCGTGGTGCTGTTTGTTGGTTCAGCGCAGCAGCAGACCCTGCCTTGGCAGATGTTCACGGGCCTCCGCGAACAGATCTCGCCAACGATTTTGGCGGCGGCCACGATCCTTGTGACCATCTCTATCCTGCTTTTGACCACAGTCGAACTTCTGCGCCGCCGATCAGAGCGCCTAAGGGGCCTCAGCCCAAGCTGATTGGTGCAAGATCACATCATCAAGGCCGCATTGGATATGCCGATGCGGCCTTTTTTTTGATCTGATATTACGATAGAATTTGTGGAAATTGATAGGAAGTTCCTATGATCCAAAAATTGGAAATGCTGCTCGCTTTGGCCAAAACCCAGCACTTTGGCCGTGCGGCTGAATTGTTGGGGGTTACCCAGCCAAGCCTGTCCTCAGGGATCAAGCAACTGGAAGACCAGCTTGGGGTGAAGTTGGTGCAGCGCGGGTCACGCTTTGGCGGTCTGACCCCCGAGGGGCAACGTGCGTTGGATTGGGCGCGGCGTATCGTGGGCGATAGCCGCCAGTTGCGTGAAGAAATGCGTTATAGCCGCGAGGGGTTGTCAGGCCATTTGCGCCTTGCGGTGATCCCGACCGCATTGACCGAAGCCGCGCGTCTGGTCAGCCGCTTTTCGCGCGCGCATCCCAATGTCAGTTTTTCTATTCTGTCCCGTTCGTCCGCCGAAATCCTCAAGCTGTTAGAAAATCTCGATGCAGATGCGGGGGTTACCTATTTGGACAATGAGCCTTTGGGGCGCATGGTGAGTACGGGGCTCTATCGGGAAAATTACGCGGTTCTGTGCCGATCAGATCACCCTTTCGCGGCACAGACCCAAGTGGCATGGGCCGCGCTCGAGGGGATGAGCCTGAGCCTGCTGACCCCTGATATGCAAAATCGGCGGATCTTGAATCGCAATTTCGCGGCGCATGGTCTCGAGCCAAAATCGGTTGTCGAAAGCAATTCGACCATTGTTCTGGTGAGCCACGTGATTGAGGCAGGTGCGCTGACAGTTTTGCCGCAACCCATGGCGCAGTTCCTTGCCATTGGCCATGATCTGCGGGTGATCCCGTTGGAAGATGGGGCGCTGCGCCCTGAGGTGGGTTTGATTGCCCCCCATCAAGAGCCTTATACCCCCGTTTTCCGCAGTCTTTTACGCGTTGCACGCGAGATGGCGGGCGAGGCTAGTTGATAGATTTTTTCTATCGTTTGACGAAATACTGATATTGAATCGGAATTATACCTCGGGCATTGGTCGGGTATCGCGCGCGCGCTCAAGCGTGGATGCGCGCGATCCTCACGACCAAAGGATGACGGCCATGCCCCGCGACCATGCTGATGCGAATGATCAAGACATCACGGCGATTGTGATGCGCCACATGGGGATGGAGGGGCCTCTGCTGCCCATGCTGCATGCCTTACAAGAGGAATTTGGGTATATTCCTGAAGCGGCCCGCCCGATCATTTGCGATGCGCTCAATATCACAGGCGCGGAATTGCACGGGGTGATCAGCTTTTATCATGATTTCCGCACAGCGCCGTCCGCGCGGCACAGCTTGAAGATTTGTCGTGCTGAGGCCTGTCAGGCTGTTGGCGGCAAGGCGCTGTCTGATCGTATTCTTGCGATGCTTGGACTGGATTGGGGCCAGGCGCGCGCCGATGGGAAATTGGTGGTTGAGCCTGTCTATTGTCTGGGCCTATGCGCCTGTGCGCCTGCGGCTATGCTGGATGGCAAATTGATCGGTCGCGCCACCGAAGAAAAAATCAGTAAAACCTTGTCGGAGGCGGGCCTATGAAAAAGATTTACATCCCCCGCGATGCCGCCGCCAAGGCGCTAGGGTCTAATGAAGTTGCGGCCACTTTGGCCGATGCGCTTTTGGTGCGTGGGGAAGAGGCGCAGATCATCCGCAACGGAAGTCGCGGGATGATCTGGCTAGAACCTCTGGTAGAGATCGAAGAAAATGGCACCCGTTTGGCTTACGGCCCGATTGCTGCGGATCAAGTCGAGGACCTTCTGGCAGGCAAGATCGAGACGCTCGGCCCTGTCGAAGATATTCCGTTTTTTGCCAAGCAAAACCGTCTGACTTTTGCGCGCTGCGGTTTGATTGATCCGCTCAGCTTGTCGGATTACCGCGATCACGGCGGCCTTGTGGGACTGTCTCGTGCCTCCGCCATGAGTGCCGCTGACATTGTCGCAGAGGTGATCGCCTCTGGATTGCGCGGGCGTGGTGGCGCAGGCTTCCCGACTGGGATCAAGTGGAAAACTGTCTCAGAGGCGGCAGGCCCTCAGAAATACATCGTTTGCAACGCAGACGAGGGGGATAGCGGCACTTTCGCGGATCGGATGATCATGGAAGGGGATCCTTTCTGCTTGATTGAAGGCATGGCGATTGCGGGGCTGGCCACAGGGGCCACGCGCGGGTTTGTATATATCCGTTCCGAATATCCCGATGCGATTGAAGTGATGGAACAGGCGGTCACCATCGCCCGTGCCGAAGGCGTTTTGGGTGACGATGTGTTGGGATCAGGCAAAGCCTTTGATCTTGAGATTCGTGTGGGGGCAGGGGCCTATGTTTGCGGCGAAGAGACATCGCTTTTGAACAGCCTTGAGGGCAAACGCGGTGTTGTGCGCGCCAAGCCGCCGTTGCCCGCCTTGGAAGGATTCATGGGGCGGCCAACTGTTGTGAATAACGTCCTGTCCTTAGCAACGATCCCCGTGATTTTCGAAAAAGGTGCGGCGCATTATGCCAGTTTCGGCCTTGGTCGGTCTAAAGGGACGATGCCAATCCAGATTGCAGGCAACGTTGCGCGCGGCGGGTTGTTTGAAACCGCCTTTGGGATGCCTTTGGGCGAATTGGTCAACGAGATTGCAGGCGGCACCGCTACGGGGCGGCCCGTCAAAGCGGTTCAGGTGGGCGGCCCCTTGGGTGCCTATATGCCCCCGTCCAAATTTGACACGCCTTTTGCCTATGAGGAATTTGATGGGCAAGGTGGGCTGATCGGGCATGCGGGCGCGGTCGTCTTTGACGACAGCGCAGACATGGTTCAGATGGCGCGGTTTGCGATGGAATTCTGCGCGGTGGAATCTTGCGGGAAATGCACGCCCTGCCGCATTGGGGCAAGACGCGGGGTGGAAACCATCGACCGCATTGCCGCGGGGGATGCGACCGCAATCCCCTTGTTGACCGATCTGTGCGAGACGATGAAAGACGGCTCGCTCTGCGCGCTTGGCGGGTTCACGCCTTACCCTGTCATGTCGGCGCTTCAGAATTTTCCAGATGAATTTGGGGCTACCCCCGCCAATCAGGCCGCGGAATAGGAGGGTTTTAATCCATGAAAGATTTTATCATTCCTTGGGATGACCGCGACATGGGAACGCCCGCTAAGACGGGCGCGCCTGTCAGTCTGACGATTGATGGTGTGGCGGTTACTGTGCCAGAGGGCACAAGCGTTATGCGCGCCGCAGCCGAGGCGGGGTTGTCGATCCCCAAGCTCTGCGCCACAGACAGCCTTGAGGCCTTTGGCTCTTGCCGTTTATGCGTTGTCGAAATTGAGGGGCGGCGCGGCACGCCTGCTTCCTGCACGACACCCGTGGCCGAAGGTATGGTGGTTCATACCCAAAACGCCAAGCTGCACAAACTGCGCCGCGGGGTGATGGAATTGTATATCAGCGATCACCCGCTTGATTGTTTGACATGCGCCGCCAATGGCGATTGCGAATTGCAGGACATGGCGGGCGCGGTTGGATTGCGCGATGTGCGCTATAGCGCGACCGAAGGGGCGAGTATCGCCAACCATTTCACCGCGCGTGACACCAATGGGGATCTCAACCCCGAATATTTACCCAAGGATGAAAGCAATCCTTATTTCACCTATGACCCCTCCAAATGTATCGTCTGCAACCGCTGTGTTCGGGCCTGCGAGGAGGTGCAAGGCACGTTTGCGCTGACCATCGAAGGACGTGGGTTTGACAGCCGCGTATCCGCGGGCGGCCCGTTGGATGATTTCCTCAGCTCGGATTGCGTGTCATGCGGCGCTTGCGTGCAGGCCTGTCCAACGGCAACCTTGCAGGAAAAATCTGTCATCGAATTGGGCACGCCGCAACGCTCGGTCGTGACCACATGCGCCTATTGTGGTGTGGGCTGTTCGTTCAAAGCGGAATTGAATGGCGATCAATTGGTGCGGATGGTGCCCTATAAACACGGCAAGGCCAATCGCGGGCATTCCTGTGTGAAGGGGCGCTTTGCCTATGGCTATGCCACCCATAAAGACCGCATTTTGAACCCGATGATCCGCGATGACATCTCCGAGCCATGGCGCGAAGTGTCATGGGAGGAGGCGCTTGGCTTCGCCGCGCAAAAACTGCGGGGCATTCAGGCGAAGTATGGCCAGAAATCCATCGGCGTGATCACCTCAAGCCGTTGCACGAACGAGGAAACCTTCCTTGTGCAAAAACTGGCGCGTGCGGTGTTTGGCAATAACAACACCGACACTTGTGCGCGGGTCTGCCATTCGCCAACGGGTTATGGCTTGGGCCAGACCTTTGGCACATCGGCAGGGACGCAAGATTTTGACTCGGTCGCGCATGCAGATGTGGTTGTCGTGATTGGGGCCAACCCAACCGATGGCCACCCCGTTTTCGCAAGCCGTCTGAAAAAGCGCCTGCGCCAAGGGGCAAAGCTGATCGTGATCGACCCACGCCGCATTGATCTGGTGAAATCCGCCCATATCAGGGCCGCGCATCACCTGCCGTTGAAACCAGGCACCAATGTGGCGGTTGTTACGGCCATGGCCCATGTGATTGTCACAGAAGGTCTTGCGAACGAGGCCTATATCCGCGAGCGCTGCGATTGGGATGAGTTCGAGGATTACGCAGAATTCATTTCTGACCCGCGCCATAGCCCCGAGGCGGTTGAGGCCTTGACGGGTGTGCCTGCTGCGGAACTGCGCGCCGCAGCGCGTCTTTATGCAACGGGCGGCAATGGGGCGATTTATTACGGCTTGGGTGTGACGGAGCATTCGCAAGGCTCGACCACAGTGATGGGGATCGCCAATTTGGCGATGCTTACGGGCAATGTGGGCCGCGAAGGTGTGGGTGTGAACCCGCTGCGTGGGCAAAATAACGTGCAAGGCTCGTGTGATATGGGGTCTTTCCCGCATGAATTGCCGGGTTATCGCCATGTCAAAAACGCCGATGTGCGCGCTATTTTTGAACAAGCTTGGGGTGTTGAGATTGACCCAGAGCCGGGCCTGCGCATTCCCAATATGTTGGATGCGGCAGTGGCGGGTAAGTTTAAAGGGCTTTACTGCCAAGGCGAAGATATCCTTCAGTCTGACCCAGATACCAAACACGTGGCGGCAGGTTTGGCCGCGATGGACTGCGTGATCGTGCATGATCTTTTCTTGAACGAAACTGCGAATTACGCCCATGTTTTCTTGCCTGGCTCAACCTTCCTTGAGAAAGATGGCACCTTCACCAATGCCGAGCGCCGCATCAACCGCGTGCGCGAAGTTATGGCGCCAAAGGCAGGGATGGCTGATTGGGAAGTAACGCAAGCCTTGGCCAATGCCATGGGGGCAGGGTGGAACTATACCCACCCGTCTCAAATCATGGAGGAAATCGCTGCCACAACCCCAAGCTTTGCTGGCGTTGATTACGCGGTGCTTGAGGAAAAAGGCAGCGTGCAATGGCCGTGCAATGACGCAAACCCAGAGGGCACGCCACTGATGCATGTTGATGGGTTTGTGCGCGGCAAGGGGCGCTTTATTCTGACTGAATATGTTGCCACCGATGAGCGCACAGGGCCGCGCTTCCCACTGTTGCTGACCACAGGGCGTATCTTGAGCCAGTATAATGTGGGCGCGCAGACACGGCGCACGGAAAACACCGTCTGGCATGAGGAGGATGTGTTGGAAATCCATCCCCATGACGCAGAAACACGCGGGATCAAGGAGGGGGATTACGTCAAGTTGGCCTCGCGGTCAGGCGAGACATCCCTGCGCGCCAAGATCACCGATCGCGTTAGCCCAGGTGTGGTTTATACAACCTTCCACCACCCGCAGACGCAGGCCAATGTGATCACCACCGATTTCTCGGATTGGGCCACGAATTGCCCTGAATATAAGGTGACAGCGGTGCAGGTGTCGCAATCAAATGGCCCGACTGAATGGCAAGAAAGCTATGAGGCGCAGGCCAAGGCGGCGCGGCGTATCCTGCCTGCGGCGGAATAGCTATGGCTGCGGCCCCTTTGGCGCGCGCGGTGGTAAAAGCCACCCGTGACGGCCTGACGGCCGAAGACCGTGCCTTGGCCGAAGAATGCCCTGTGGCCATGGTGTTTGATGGGGGCACGCAAGCGGTCATGATGGCCACCCCGCGCGATCTTGAAGATTTCGCGCGCGGCTTTGCCAAGACCGAAGGCTTTATCGCAAGCGATGCCGATATTCGCGAGATTGAGATTGTCCGCCACGAGGCGGGTCAAGGCATTGAAGCACGGCTTTGGCTTGATGCCGCGCAATCGCAGGCCTTGCAAGCTCGGCGCCGCTCGATGATGGGCCCTGTGGGATGTGGGCTGTGTGGTATTGACAGCCTTGCGCAAGCGATGCGGGATATCGCGCCCTTACCGCACGATATAGCCCCTTTGCCCCTCACCCCGCTTTTGGGCGCGGCGGAGGCCTTGCGGGGTCACCAACCTTTGCACGATGAAACCCATGCGGTTCACGCGGCGGGGTTTTTTCAGCCCGCACAGGGCATTGTCTTGGCGCGCGAGGATGTCGGGCGGCACAATGCGCTTGATAAGCTGATCGGCGCGATGGGGGCGGCACATATTGATCCGACTGCGGGCGCGATTGTGATCACCAGCCGCGTCTCGGTTGAGATGGTGCAAAAAACCGTTATCGCAGGCGCGCCTGTGCTGATCGCGGTTTCCGCACCAACCGCGTTGGCCTTGGATGTTGCAGATCAGGCGGGTCTGTGCGTGGCGGCATTGGCGCGCAAAGGGCAATTTGAAATTTTCACGCATCCTGAGCGGATAGAACAAGGATAGATCACTATGGCATCGGATAAGCTGATTACGATGGCGAACCAGATCGCCACATTTTTCGAAAGCCAAAAAGGCGATGATTTGGCCGAACGTGTTGCGGCCCATCTGAACGATTTTTGGGGGCCAGAGATGCGCGCTGATTTCGTGCATCTGGTGAGCGACCCGTCACAGGCTGGCCGATTGCATCCGCTGGCACGCGATGCTGTGGCGTTGTTGCGTCTGCCTCAGGACGTTTGATCATCCTCGGCGGCGAGGTCGGAGGTGAGATCAAGTTTCGATGCGGGCGAAAAGCCGCCATCAATGAAATCTTCGCGGTCAATGTAGTCTTTGATCTGGTCATAGTTTTGCACCAGATTGCTTGACCACCCTTCAAGAAAGCGCAGGCGGCGCCGCTCCCTATGCGGTTGAAACCCATTATTGCGGATCATCTGCAAATCTTGTTCGCGTTCTTCATAGGTGAGAAAGGCGGTGATTTCGGTCAGATATTTCACATCAAAAAAGCCGATATTGTCTGACCATGGTTTCCGCCCGCCCAAGAAATTCACAAGCTGCAAGGGTCGCATCGCACCAATAATGGCCATTTGTTCCGTCATCGGCCAATTCCATCTTGGCGCAAGCTCTTGCCAACGATCCGCGAAAGCCACGTTCAAGGCGCTGAAACTTGTGCCGCCCTCGCTGCGTAAATCGGCAATTGCGGCTTGCCCGATGCCCGTTTCTGAAAATTGCGCGGCATCCACAAGCAGCAAAGCAGGGCTGAGCGCCCGTTCACACCCCGCAGGCATGCGATCTTTGAACGGGGCAGGGATTTTGTCGCTCTCTGCCAATGTCCATGATGAGATATGGCGCACAGCTGCCGCTGGGGCGCTGAAGGGATAAGAGAACAGCGCATCAAACCCATCCCCTAAGGCAAAGCTGAACTTATCGACAAACAGCACCTTGCTGTGAATCCGCGTCAACGTCTCAAGCGCGAAGAGCACAAGGAAACTTTCCCGCGCGGGGTTTGGGGCGCCATCGGGGCCATCAGGGGCAAATTCGTCCAAATCAAAGACGTCTTCGCAGCGGATCAAGGTGGCGTAACGCTTGATCATGGCGGATGTGCTAGCCGAGAGGGCGCGGTCGGTAAAGACATAATAGACGCAGCTGCGCGTATCTGTGCGCTGACGCAACTGCGACATCAAAAAGGCAGCATTCCATCCCGAAGCTTCATCGCAACAGGTCAAAATTGCGTGTTTCGCGCTCATAGCTGTAGGTTGCATGGTCGATGCACTGGCCTTTTGGTAATCCCCGAGTTTAGCAGGGCAAGTCAGACCATATCGAACAGAATATCTCAAGCCCTGTGGCAGCCAATCCTTCCGAAATCCTACATAAATGCGCCGCCCACCTCTTGCAGAACCATATCTCGGGCTCTAGATCACCTCACAGAAAGTTGAGACCACCGAAGAAGGCAAAAGGAACGGGCAGCGGTCAGTGTGACCTTCCCATTATGCGCTCATGGCAGGTTGGCGCAGGTTGGGGCGATATCTTGGCGTTTTTCACGCGCATTCTCTATCGGACGCAGAAAATGCGCCGTTAATTGGGTGTCAGATATTGACCTTTCCCGCAAAGCCTTTGCAGATTGAGACAGCATAATCGCGCATCACGCAAGATGCGCCTAGAACAGGGAAGTAACATGAGCAGCGCAGGCCAGATATTGCCTATCATTGCCATTTTACCGTTTTTGGGCGCCTTGGTGCCGGGGTTGATGATCCGCGCGGGGCGCAATGCTTGCGCCACATTTACCGCGATCCCCACGGCTTTGGCGCTTATTATGTTGGGCACGCTTGCCCCTGCGGTATTTCGTGGCGAGGTTTTGACCTATTCCGTCCCTTGGCTGCCTGCCATGGGTTTGGAGATGGCATTCTTCCTTGATGGTTTGGGCCTGATGTTTGCGGGCATGATCTTGGGCGTGGGCCTGTTGATCACGCTTTATGCGCGGTTCTACCTGTCGGACAAAGACCCGATAGGGCAGTTTTACACCTATCTTCTGCTGTTCCAAGGCGCGATGCTCGGCATTGTTTTGTCTGACAATATCCTGCTTTTGCTAATTTTCTGGGAGTTGACCTCGCTCTCCTCCTTCTTGCTAATTGGCTATTGGAAACACCTGCCCGAAGGTCGCCAAGGCGCGCGTATGGCTTTGGCTGTCACGGGTGCGGGTGGTTTGGCCATGATCGGGGGATTGGTCATTTTGGGCCAGATTGCAGGCAGCTATAACCTGACGGATATCTTGCAGGCAGGCGATGCGATCCGCGCCTCCGACTGGTATGTGCCCGCGCTGATTTTGATCCTGCTTGGCGCCTTTACAAAATCTGCGCAGTTCCCCTTCCATTTCTGGCTGCCCCACGCGATGGCTGCGCCCACACCTGTATCAGCCTATCTGCATTCGGCAACTATGGTGAAGGCGGGCATTTTCCTGATGGCGCGGATGTGGCCCGTTTTGGCAGGCACACCTGAGTGGTTCTATATCGTGGCCACGACAGGTTTGATCACGATGGTGATGGCCGCGAAAATCGCACTGTTCAAAGATGACCTAAAGGCATTGTTGGCTTTCTCGACTGTCAGCCATTTGGGTCTTTTGACCTTGCTCTTGGGGATGGGCACGAAATTTGCCGCTGTTGCGGCGGTGTTTCATATCCTCAACCACCTGACCTTTAAGGCCGCTTTGTTCATGAGCGTGGGGATTGTCGACCATGAAACCCATACCCGCGATATCAAGCGGCTTGGCGGTTTGCGTCATCTGATGCCCATCACCGCGGTGATTGCGGTGATTGGGTCATTGTCTATGGCAGGGATCCCGCTTTTCAACGGGTTCTTGTCCAAGGAAATGATGCTTGAGGCGGCGGTGCATACCCCTTGGGCGGGGGCGCATTGGGTGATGCCAGTATTCGCAACCTTGGGGGCATTATTCTCGGTCGCCTATTCGTTCCGTTTGATCGTTCATGTCTTTTTTGGGCCAAAGCGGGATGACTATCCGCACATGCCGCATGATCCAGGGTTTGGGATGTGGGCTGCGCCTGCCTTCTTGGTCGTTTTCGTTGTTTTGATCGGCCTCTTCCCCGCCCTGATTGCGGGGCCTTTGGTGGCCACGGCTGGGCAGGCGGTCATTGGCGGGGAGTTGCCTTATTACGCCCTCAAGATTTGGCATGGCTTCACGCCCGCCTTGTTTATGTCCATCGGCGCGGTGGTCGGTGGTTTGATCCTGCTCGCCCTGCATGACAAGCTTGAGCGTCTTTGGAACGCGGTGCCGCGCCCTGAGGCGAAAGTGATTTTTGATGCTCTCTATGGCGCGGTTCAGCGGGCCATGTCGGCCCTTAACGGGGCGTTGCACAATGGCGCGATCAGTCGCTATTTGGCAATCTTCGTGGTTGCCATTTTAGCGGCAGGCTACATCGCATATAGCGGCGCGGGTATCGGCCCTGTCACGCGCGAGGCTTTGCCAATCACCCCGATAGCCGCAGCGGGGTGGGTGGCCATGGTGATCGCAACGGCGCTTGTTGTCTTGAACCACCGCAAGCGGTTCTTGTCGCTGATTTTGATCAGTATTATCGGCCTGGGTGTCTCTGGTGCCTTTGTCTACCTCTCGGCGCCTGATCTGGCGCTGACGCAAATCTCGGTTGAGACGGTGACGATCTTGCTGTTGTTGATCGCGCTACATTTCTTGCCGAAATACACTCCGACCGAAAGCAGCCCCGCTTTGCGCATGCGCGATGGTGCGATTGCGATTGCGGCGGGTGTTGGGGTTACGGCCTTGTCTATGGCGTTCCTCTTGCGGGATTTTTCGTCAATCTCGCATTACCACCTCGCCAATTCCAAAACAGGCGGCGGCGGCACCAATGTGGTGAACGTGATCTTGGTCGATTTCCGTGGCTACGACACCTATGGCGAGATCATCGTTCTGGGTATTGCGGGTCTGGTGATCTATGCATTGATGGAGGCGCTGCTCTCTGGCCCAGTGGGGCGGCGGTTGCGGCGCAGAGCGAACCCTGATCGTGGGGATTTATCGCGTGATCGTCACCCGTTGATGATGGTTGTCGCAACCCGCGTGATGCTGCCTATCGTGTTGATGGTCGGGGTCTATATGTTCCTGCGCGGCCATAACCAACCGGGTGGTGGCTTTGTTGCGGGGCTGATCGTGTCGATTGCGCTTTTGACGCAATATATGGCGTCAGGCTTTGCGTGGGCGCAGGAGCGGCAAAAATTCGAATATCACAGCTTGATTGGTTGGGGCGTGGTGATTGCAGGCATGACGGGGATGGGCGCGTGGCTTTCGGGCACGCCGTTCCTGACCTCTGCCTTTGGGTATTTCCATTTCCCGCCCATTGAGGAATTCGAATTGGCAACAGCGGCCCTTTTTGATCTGGGCGTCTTCTTGACGGTTCTGGGGGCGGTGATGCTGATGCTCTATTCCTTGGCTCGTATTGCCTTTACCAGCGGCGAGCGTGCCAATCCCGAACCAATGGATTTTGATCCCGCCCGCGCCGATGACACTGCGCAAGAGCAGACCGCGAAGGGGGTTTGAGATGGAGTTTCTTGTAGCCAGCGCGGTCGGCATTCTGACCGCTGGGGGCGTTTACCTGATCTTGCGGTTGCGGGCCTTTCCCGTGATCCTTGGTCTGGCCCTCTTATCCTATGCGGTGAACCTGTTTTTGTTCTCAACAGGCCGCCTTGTGGTAAATGCAGCGCCCATCCTCAACCCCTATGGTGATCAGCCCTACACAGATCCGTTGCCACAGGCCTTGGTTCTGACGGCGATTGTGATTTCCTTCGGGATGACGGCGGTTTTGGTGATGATTTCCTTGGGTGCATTTTTCGAAAACGAAAGTGATGAGATCAATCTTGATGCCGAAGACGCAGCAGAAGAGGGAACGAAATGATGCATTGGATCATTGCCCCCGTTATTCTGCCCGCGATGCTTGCACCGATCATCGCTTATGTGATGCGGCACGACATAACCCTTGCGCGGGTTGGGTCATTTGCAGGCGTTCTTGGCCTATTGGGTCTTGCGATTGGCCTCTTTGTAATGGCTTCGGGCGGTGAGACATTTGTCTATCGCCTCGGCGATTGGCCCGCACCTTTTGGCATTGTTTTGGTGCTCGATCGCCTTTCGGCGCTGATGGTTTTGCTCACGGCGATTTTGGCCTTAGTGGTGCTTTATCATGTTGTCGCAACCGATTGGGATAAGCGAGGCCGCCATTTCCACGCGCTCTATCAATTCCAACTTATGGGGATTGTCGGGGCATTTCTGACGGGGGACGCATTCAACCTCTTTGTGTTCTTTGAGGTTCTCTTGATCGCGTCTTATGGGTTGATGATCCATGCAGGGGGCAAGATCCGTCTGAAGGCAGGCTTGCAATATGTGGTGATGAACCTTGCAGGCTCGACCCTATTTTTGTTCGCGCTTGGCACGCTTTACGCCTCGACTGGCACGCTGAATATTGCGGATATGGCCGTGAAAATTGCGCAGGTGCCTGTAGAGGATGCAGCCCTTGTGCGGGTTGCGGGGATTTTGTTGCTGTTTGTCTTTGCGGTCAAAGCCGCGTTGTTCCCTGTGCAATTTTGGTTGCCTGCAACCTATTCCAACGCACCAGCCCCCGTTGCTGCGCTTTTCGCCATCATGACCAAGGTCGGGGCTTATGCAATCTTGCGCATTCACACCATCGCCTTTGGCCCTGAGGCGGGCGCGATTGGGGATATGGTGACCGCGTGGTTGATCCCAATGGCGGCTTTGACTTTGGCGGTTGGGGCGATTGGTGTCTTTGGCGCCAAACGTTTGGAGCACCTCATCGCCTATGCGGTAATCGGGTCAATGGGCACGATGATGTTGGCGGTTGCCGCCATGACCCCCGCGGCGGCCTCAGCGGCGATATATTACATGCTGAACTCGACTCTTGCTGCAGCGGCGCTGTTCTTATTTGCAGATCTTTACCTGTCGCGGCGCGGCGAAGATGGCAGGCTAATCCTTGCGGCACCATTGGCGCAAAATGGTCTGTTTGCGGCTGCCTTTTTTGCCGCAGGGATTGCGATGGTGGGTATGCCCCCATTGAGCGGCTTCTTGGGTAAGTTGTTGATCCTCGAGGCCTTGGCCGATGGCCCGCATATCACTTTGGCCTTTTCGGCCATCTTGATAGGCTCTTTGGTGATGATCTTGGGCTTTGTGCGTGCGGGATCAATCTTGTTCTGGAAATCGGTTACCGTCGCACCAGACCCCGATGCAGAGGCCGCCCCGCCTGTCACCCTATCGCACGGGGCAGGAATGGGTGCGCTTGTCGCGCTCTTAGTGGGGCTGACCCTCTTCGCAGGCCCAATTTATGACGCGGGCGCGGCTGCGGCGGATCAATTGTTCTTCCCGCAGGGCTATATTGAGGCGGTGCTTGCACCCCATGGCGAAGGATGACCCCCATGCTCAGACGCATCTTTCCACATCCCTATCTTTCGCTTTTGCTGACATTGGTCTGGTTGGGCCTCGTCAACAAGGTGACGCTTGGCAATATTTTGCTTGGCGGGTTCCTTGGGCTTGTTCTGCCATTGATGACCTCGATCTACTGGCCGCATCGGCCAATTCTACGCCACCCGTTTAAGGCGATCGAATTTATGCTGATCGTGCTGTGGGATATTATTGTCGCGAATATTCAAGTCGCGAAGGTGATCTTGTTCAAGCGCAATGCCAATATCCATTCGCAATGGGTGGTTGTGCCGCATGATCTGACCTCGGCTGAGGCGATCACGATTTTGGCGGGAACCATCACGATGACCCCAGGCACGGTTTCGACCATGCTGTCCTCAGATGGGAAAGCGATCTTGGTTCACACTTTGGACACGGATGATCCCGATGCCGTGCGCGATGAGATCAAAACCCGCTATGAGCGCCGTTTGAAGGAGATTTTCCAGTGATCACCTATGCGTTGATTTTCGCGATGGCCTGTTTTGGCATCGGCCTCTTGGCCAATCTCTATATTCTTGCCACGGGCGCTGATCTTGCGGATCGCATCCTTGCCTTGGATACAATGGTGCTGAATGTCATTGCCTTGGTCGTGCTTTACGGCATTTGGCAGGGCACGGGCGTTTATTTCGAAGCTTCCATGCTGATCGCAATGGTCGGGTTTGTGTCAACCGTTGCTTATTGCCGCTTTTTGTTGCGCGGCGACATTATCGAATAGGGGATGGCGATGTTGGCAGAGATTATCATCAGCGCGCTCTTGGTCATCGGCGGGATTTTTGGCCTCGTGGGATCATTCGGGATGATCAAGTTGCAAGACACGTTGCAAAGGCTGCACGCGCCGACCAAGGCCGCAACTTTGGGTGTGGGTGGGGTGCTTCTGGCCTCGATGCTCTACTTCCTATTGATCAAGGGGCATCTGAGTTTTCACGAGCTGTTGATCACCTTGTTTTTGTTCCTCACCGCACCGATTTCGGGTCATTTCATCGCCAAGGCCTATATGGCGCGGCGGGTGCGCGAAACGGAATTGCCGCCATCAGGTGGAGATTACGGCTGGGCCGCCTATAACGATCCACCCGCACAGCCTGAGGGCGATAAGACCGCTTAATCAGCCAAACAGCCTGCCGCGGGCCGTGATAATATTGCCCGCGATCAGCGCGCCATAGCCCGCGCAGATTGCAGCGAAGAGCGTCCAAGGCATCGAAAAGATCAAGCCGATAAAAACCACTGTGACAATCATCAAAGGTGCGATTGACCAGCGCGGGATTTTCAGCGCCTTTGGCGAAAAGGTTTTTAGCGTGGAGATCATCAAAATCGCCACAATCCCCAACCAAAGCGCGGCAGCGAACGGGTGCATGATTGGGAAATCCCAGCCTGCAAAAATGAGATAAAGCGGCAATAGCCCCAACATTGCGCCACCTGGGGCAGGCACGCCTACGAAATGGGGTTTGCTGTTTTCAACCTCTTCGATGACATCATCGAGATCAGGTGTGCTGTCCTCTGGTTTGTCAGGTTCGGCCCGCATGACGTTAAAGCGCGCAAGGCGCAGGCAACTTGCCCCTGCAAAGGTCAAAACGGCGATCCATCCTAAAGATCCAGTGCCATCCAAGATCATATGATAGACAAGCAGCGCGGGCGCGACCCCAAAGCAAAGGAAATCTGACAGGCTGTCCAATTCTGCGCCAAGGCGAGAGGTGGCGTTGAGGCGGCGGGCGATCAGCCCGTCCAGCCCGTCCATCACAGCCGCAAGCAGGATTAACACCACCGCCGTCTTAAATCGCCCATCCATCGCAAAACGGATCGAGGTAAGGCCCAAACACATGCCTGTCAAAGTAACAAGATTGGGCAGTAGAAGGGCGAAAGGCACCCCTTCATTTCCAGAATTGCGTGAAAACAGACGTTTCATTGCCGCGGGCCTTAGTGTTGCGTGTCAGGGTCAAGCGTGGCGATCACAGTCTCGCCTGCGACCATGGTTTGTCCGATCTCGACCAAAGGTTCTGCGCCCTCTGGCAGGTAGATATCAAGCCGCGAGCCAAAGCGGATCAGGCCAAAGCGTTGCCCGCGCTCCATCGCCTCATCCACAACGCTCCAACACAGGATGCGGCGTGCAACCAATCCTGCAATCTGCACCACGCCATATTTGCGGCCATCGGGCAGTTCAACGGCGATGCCGTTGCGCTCATTATCGGTCGAGGCTTTGTCGAGCGAGGCGTTGAGGAATTTGCCCTCATGATAGGCCACGGCCGTGATCCGCCCCGCCGCAGGGATACGGTTCACATGGCAATTAAAGACGGACATGAAAACCGAGATGCGCGTCATCGGCGCCTCGCCCAAGCCAAGTTCGGCGGGCGGGGTCGCAGGTTCAAGCAGGGACACCACACCATCGGCGGGCGAGACCATCACGCCAGCGCGATCTGGGGTGACGCGCTCGGGGTCGCGAAAAAAGTAATAGACCCACACTGTCAGCCCCGTGCCAATCCACCCCAAAGGTTCCCATAGCGCGAAGAGGACAAGCGTGATTGCCGCTGCAATGGCCACGAATTTGCGCCCTTCGGGATGCATGGGTTTGACAAAGGTGGAGAGCATCGAAACCGACATTTTGGCCATTCCTGAAAGGATTACGTTAGCGCTTGCCTAATCTGCGAAGGCCCATGCGTAAAGGGGCAATAACAGATGCCCGTCATTCTGCCCCTATGTGCAGGGCAGGACAAGGGCGTTGTCATAAACCGCGCCCGTGGCATCGCGATAGAGCCATAATTCATTGATTGCATCCGTCCAAGCGCCCAAATATGCCCCGCTCTCGAGATAAAAAGTAACTTCCTCGCCCCGATCAGAGTGTTGATGTGCAAATTGCGCCGTAAAGCGCGCGCGCCCATCATCGATCTCGGCCTGTGGCAGTGCCGTGGCACGCAGAGACGCGAAATAGCGCCGAGGTTGATCGACCCGCACAGTGGCCGTGACATCCCCCGCGCGACAGGTCAGCTCAAGCTGATAGGGTGGGGTGGCGGTTGCAAAAGCAAGCCCCGCGACTGCGAAACCCAAGAGGGCCCATGCGGCAAGAATAGGCTTCACGATCTGTCCCCCCGTTTTACCTTGCGCCTTTGGTGCAAATGGTAAAGGGCGGGTGCCGCCAATTTGCGATAGGCCCAATCCACTAAGGGGCGCAGCGGCCATAGCCCAACCAGACGCGCAATCCATCTTGTGCGCGGCATAGCCTGCCAAAGCGCCAGAAAGGCCGCAACCCCCGTTTGATGCAGATCAGGGTTGCCCATGTCGCGTAAATGCAGCGCCCGCAAAGCTGTATCAGGGCTGACGCCCCAGTCTGCGGCGGCCTCATCCGTGATCGGCACAAAACGCAGATGGTCGGGCGCGTGTTTCTTATACTGATTGATTTCCCAACTGCAGATGGGACAATCTGCATTGTAAAGCAGTTCGATTTTCGTGCTCGAAGGGGTGCTATGCTCGGTCATGGGCCAAAGATAGGGCGGGTTTGGGCATTGTCACCGTTTTGGCGCTGATCCTGCCGCCATGACCGCCCCAAGGGTCGCAATCATCGCGGCCTTTGCCTGCGCCTGCGCCCATGCTAGGGGATAAGGGTGATGAGTGGGGGATGTGTTTTGCGAGATCGACTAGGCCTTGATGCAACGGATATCCGCATTCTCAGTGCGGTGCAAAAGCATGGTCAATTAAGCAAAACAAAACTGGCGGAACTGGTGAACCTGTCTGCCACGCCCTGTTGGGCGCGCCTCACACGGTTGCGGGCCGCGGGATATATCAAAGGATATCACGCAGATATTGTTCTGGATGCGGTGCTCGACACCACACGGGTGATTGTGACCCTCTCGCTATCACGCCACCGCAAAACGGATTTTGAGCGCTTCGAGGCCTATGTGCTCGGCCGCGATGAAATCATCAACTGCGTCTCAACAGGGGGTGGGTCTGACTATGTGATGACAGTTGTCACCACATCCATGGCGGAATTCCAAGATTTGATGGAAACCATGCTGCAGGCTGATCTGCTGATTGAGCGCTACATGACCTATTTTGCAACGCGATTGGTCAAGGCCGAACAGCCCAATCTGGCCAAGCTTGTGACGCAAGCACGCAAAACCCCCTAGGCCGGTCTAGTCCAGCCAGACTAGCGACGCCGATTTTTTCAGTCTGACTGGTCTTTGAATGGGCCGATTTTTAGTCTCGCCGCGCGACCGTCCTGCCTTAAATCCCGCTGATCAGGGACGGGTATCCCCCCGCCCATATCATCTGAGGGAGGCACAGATGCAGGTTCAGGATTTTGGCTTTGGCACGCAAATTCGCAAATCGCCCTATTTTGACGCAACCGTGCGCTGGGGCGCGCAGGGGTTTTCGGTTTACAACCACATGTATATCCCCCGCGATTTCGGCGATCCTGAGGCGAATTTCTGGAACCTCGTCAATGACGCCATCTTGTGCGATGTGGCGGTAGAGCGTCAGGTTGAGGTCACGGGGCCAGATGCAGCGGCATTCGTGCAGATGCTGACGCCACGCAATTTGTCCAACATGGCGGTGGGCCAGTGCAAATATGTTTTGATGACCAATGCCTTGGGCGGGATTTTGAACGACCCCATCCTTCTGCGCCTTGGTGAAAACCATTTTTGGTTCTCGCTTGCAGATAGCGATATCCTGCTATGGGCGCAGGGCGTGGCGGTGCATTCGGGGATGGATGTCACCATCACCGAGCCTGATGTGTCGCCCCTTCAGCTGCAAGGCCCGAAATCGGGCGAGATCATGAAGGCGCTGTTTGGCGATGAGATTGCCGATCTGCGCTATTACTGGTTCTGCGAGATGGAGTTGGACGGCATCCCCCTGATCGTGTCCCGCACAGGATGGTCAAGCGAGCTTGGCTATGAAATTTATCTCCGCAATTCGGAATATGGCGATGCGCTGTGGGAACGGATCATGGCCACAGGTCTGCCGATGGGGTTGAAGCCAGGTCACACCTCCACAATCCGCCGCATTGAAGGGGGGATGCTCTCTTATCACGCGGATGCAGATATCCAAACCAACCCGTTCGAACTGGGCCTTGATCGCTTGGTCGATCTCGAGATGGAGGCAGATTTCATCGGAAAATTCGCGCTGCAACGCATCCGTGACAATGGGATCACCCGCCGTCAGGTGGGCGTTATTCTGGATGGGGCGCCCTTGGCCACGCCAAACACCCGTTTCTGGGCGCTGTCGCATCAGGGGCAACCCGTGGGCAAAGTAACTTCTGCGGTCTATTCGCCACGGTTGCAGGCCAATATTGCATTGGCCATGGTCGATCTGGCCGCCGCAGAGCTTGGCACAGAATTAGAGGTCACAACGCATGAGGGGCCACGGCAGGCCCGTGTTGTGGAAAAACCGTTCTTTGATCCCCGCAAAGAATTGGCTGCGGGTGCTAAGGCCACCTCAATCAGCGCATAAAGCGCCGCGCGTCTTTCGCAAGATCCTATCAAAAACAACCCCGCCAGCATGACGCTTCGCGGGGTTTTTCTGTGCGCCTTTGTCATGCAAAGGCAGTCGTCCCTCAGAAATATGCCCAGATAACAATAATTATATTGATTATATTTTATATATTAAATTAAAATACAAGTCGATCTGCACCTCAGGCGCAATCTGGCCGCGCGGGCAGAAATCTTTTTGGGGTTACATCTAGGGGCAAGCGCGCATGGGGATGCGGGCTTGGGATTGCATGACACACAGAACACGCGCTTTCTGCGCCGCGCCGATCTCATCAGCCAAACAGACAGGCATCCGCCAACGCAGCCTGCGCAAACATTGCCGCCTTGGCCGCGCGACCGAGCTCGCCCAATGGCAAAAGGTTCAAAGGCGCATTTGCAAACCAAAACATCGTCTGTAAATTGCGGGACGAGGCGACCATTGATTTCTTGGTCGAGGAGTTCAACGTCACCAAACGCGCGTGATTTTTCCCAAAAGGTGCTCTGAACAAAAAAGCTAGGCTGCGGACGCGCAACTAAGCGTTTACGATTTGTGGGGCCTTATGTGGGGTAATTTACCAAAATCCCAAAATAAACCAACGTTTTCAATGGGTGTTGGCGGAGGAGGTGGGATTCGAACCCACGGTACGCTTTTGACGTACGTCGGTTTTCAAGACCGGTGCATTAAACCACTCTGCCACTCCTCCGACTTGGGCGGGATAGCTTGTGGAGGGCGATTCTGGAAGGGGGGCTGCGGTTGTGAATTTATCCGTAGTCAAAATTGCGCGACATGGGTTTTCAGGTTGCTTTTTCATGTGTATTATTCGTGCAAAAATAACAATTGCACCCAGATGGGCGCGCGGCATCAGATTGAGAACAGGGTAGGGCAGATGGATTTTTCCTTTTCGGGACGGGCAAGACCGATCTATGCCCTTTTGGTGGTGACGGCTTTCGGGCTTGGCGGGTGTCAGACGGGGCTCACGGGGAATGCGGCCGATCCAAGCCTTGCTGATACTGGCACGACCCGTTTGGTCGAGCGCGATGTTGAGGCGCCCGATGTGTTTCAGGTGACCGAAGACGGGCTTTGGGATGGGCGGCCCTCCTTGGGCGGCGTTTGGGTGGCGCACCCATCAGCCACGGATCCCGAGCGGGTGATTATTCGCAACGAGGCCAATGGGCGCTTTGTGATTGGTGCGTTGTTCCGCCGTGAACGCGACAATCCTGGGCCTGCGCTTCAGGTGTCATCTGACGCAGCTTCGGCTTTGGGGCTATTGGCGGGGGCGCCTTCGGTGTTGAACGTCACGGCCTTGCGCCGCGAGGAGGTCGCGGAGGATATCGCCTTGGCCACCCCTGCCGAAGGGATTGCGCCGCCGAATTATGACGGGCCTGATGCGGGCGGGGCCGAGACGATTGCCGCCTTGCCTTTGGATGGGACTGCCTCTGCTGCCCCCGTTGCCCCTGCACCTGCCGCAAGCCCCGCACCCGTTGCGACAAGCGCCCTTGAGCGGCCTTTCGTGCAAATTGGCATTTTCGCGGTGCAAGAAAATGCAAATAACACCGCGCAGGCCTTGCGAAATTCTGGATTGCAGCCCACCATCTATGATCAGACCTCCAATGGCCGCCGTTTTTGGCGGGTGGTGGTCGGGCCTGCCTCGACAACTGCGGAGCGGGCCAATAATCTGGACGCTGCACGCAGGCTTGGCTTCCAAGATGCGTATTTTGTAACCAATTGAACCCGCGGCCAAGCCCTGCGGGTCGAGTGACAGGTGGAGAATGGGCGTGACATTGGCAAAGACACTCGGCAGTTTTGGCTGCAGTTTGGCCTTGGCTTTGGGAATTTTGCTGCCTCAGGCGGTCAAGGCCCAAGGGTTTGAGACACAGGCAGGATCGGCCTATGTGGTGGATCACAATTCAGGGCAGGTTCTGTTCGCGCTGAATGCGGATGTGCCCTTGCCGCCTGCCTCGATGTCCAAGCTGATGACGTTGAACATGACGTTTGAGGCGCTGGAAGATGGGCGTCTCACGTTAGACACTGCATTGCCTGTCTCAGAGCATGCCATGTCCTTTGGTGGCTCAACCATGTTTCTCAACACCACCGACCGCGTTCGGGTCGAGGATTTGATCCGCGGGATTGTTGTTCTGTCTGGCAATGACGCAACGGTGGTTTTGGCTGAGGCGCTAAGCCCTGATGGCACTGAGGCAGGATTTGCCGCGCTGATGACAGAGCGCGCACGGCAATTGGGGATGGAGACGGCAACCTTTCGCAACGCAAGCGGCTGGCCCGCGGCGGGGCATGTGATGTCGATGCGCGATCTGGGCATTTTGGCGGAACGTCTGATCACCGAGTTTCCGCAATATTATCACTATTTCAACGAGCGTGAATTTCCCTTCGACAACCGCGCGCCTGACAATCGTTTTAACCGCAACCCGATTTTGGGATTGGGCATTGGGGCTGATGGTCTGAAAACGGGCCATACCGAGGAGGCAGGCTATGGTTTGGTCGGCTCTGCCGTGCAAGGCGATCGCCGCGTGACCTTTGTGATTTCGGGCTTGCCTACGGCGGATGCCCGCGCCGGTGAGGCGGAGCGGATCGTGAATTGGGCCTTTCGTCAATTTGTCGAGCGCGATGTGATCGCTGCGGGGGATATTTTGGCGCAGGCGCCTGTGTTCTTGGGCGAAATGCCAACTGTGCCTTTGACAGTGGCCGATGATGTGCGGATGCTCTTGCCGCAATTGACGGTCACGGGCGGGCTGCTAGAGGCAGAGGTCACGCTGTCTGGCCCTATTCCCGCGCCGATTGCGGCGGGCACGCCTTTGGGTGAGCTGCACATCGCGGTTGAGGGGCTTGCGCCGACAACAGTGCCCTTGATTGCCGCCACTGATGTGGCGCAGGCAGGCGTAATGGGGCGTCTGGGGGCCGCAACCTCGCGCGCCATGGCGGCGGTGATGGGTCAGGTGTCTAGCCTGAGTGATAATTGAATGTCGGGGGCGGCAGGCGGGCTGTTTATCAGTCTTGAAGGGATAGATGGGGCGGGAAAATCCACGCAAAGCCGCCTTTTGGCGGCACATCTGCGCGGCCTTGGCCGTGATGTGATTGAGACACGCGAACCCGGCGGTGCAGCGGGGGCAGAGGATATCCGCAAGCTGTTGGTCGAGGGGGATCCAGATCGTTGGTCGCCCGAAACGGAGATCTTGCTTTTTTCTGCCGCGCGCCGTGATCACCTTGAGCGCACGATTGCGCCTGCGCTTGCCCGTGGGGCCGTGGTGATTTGTGATCGATTTGCGGACTCCACCCGTGTTTATCAGGGGGCTGCGCGTGGCGATTTGCGCGATCTTGTCGATGATATCCATGCCCGTGTGATCGGGGTAGAGCCTGACCTGACCTTGATATTGGATATGGATCCCGCTGTGGCCTTGGCGCGTGGGTTGGCGCGGCAATCGGGCGAAGATCGGTTCGAGGACATGGGGCTGCCCTTTCAAGAGCGGCTGCGGTCTGGGTTTCAGGCACTTGCCCGCGATTTTCCTGACCGCTGCGCAATTGTTGATGCCAATCAAGCGCCCGAGGCGATTGCACAGGATATCGCGCGGATCGTAGAGGCGCGGTTATGAAGGATGATGATCTCCTGCCAGAGGCGGATGCCGCCGAGGGTCTGCCGCATCCGCGCCATGCCCCGCAACTGATTGGTCACGCCGCCGCCGTGACCGAGTTTTGTGCGGCGCTTACCTCAGATCGGATGCATCACGCGTGGCTGATTACGGGGCCAAAGGGCATTGGTAAGGCTACATTCGCGTGGAAAGCGGCGGAGCATTTATTGAACAGCCCCAATGACGCAGGGGCGGCTTTGTTCGACATGCCGCCTGATCCGCAGGGCTTCGTCACTGATCCTGAGGGGGCCGTGGCGCGGCGTTTGCGCGCGCTGTCCGAGCCACGGGTTTTGCTGGTGCGGCGCGGATGGAATGAAAAAACCAAGAAGCTCTCCGCCGAAATTACCGTGGATGAAGTGCGCCGCCTGAACCAATTTTTTGGACTTTCGGCCGTAGATGGCGGGCGGCGTGTGGTGATTGTTGATGCGGTGGATGAGATGAACCGCAACGCGGCCAATGCGCTGCTCAAACTGCTTGAAGAACCGCCTGAGGATGCGATTTTGCTTTTGGTTGCGCATCAACCCGCGAAGCTTCTGCCCACAATCCGCTCGCGTTGCCGCACCTTGCGCCTTAACCCGCTTGGGGCGGATGAGATGGCCCAAGCCATGCACAGCATTGATGTGGCAGTGGACGACCCGCGCGCGGTGGTTGAATTGGCCAATGGATCGGTTGGGGTGGCCGCGCAGATGATTGAGGGGGGCGGTTTGGCGCTTTACGGCGCTTTGGTTTCGCTGATTGGCACATTACCGCGATTGGATCGCGCCCAAGCGATGGCCCTCTCCGAGCAGGTCACGGGCAAAGTAGGCGAAGCGCAGTTTGATCTGATGCTTGCGCTGTTGGATCGGTTGTTGGCGCGCTTGGCCCGTGTGGGGGTAACTGGCGCACTGCCCCCCGACATTGTCACGGGCGAGGGGGCAATTTTGGCGCGCCTTTCGCCAAGCCCCCATGAGGGGCGGGGATGGGCCGATCTGGCGGATCGTTTATCCGCCAAGGCACGCCAGGGGCGCGCGGTGAACCTTGACCCTGCCGCTTTGATCCTTGATATGATCATAAGCATCGAAAAAGCGGCACCGCGTGTGATGGCGTGATCCTCCTTGAGGGGCGCATCACCCCCCTTGCTGCGCCAAAATCTGCGAGACTGATCTTTTAGCCCATGAGTGACCGCGTGACCCCCTCCTCTGATGCCACCCCGCAATTGGTCGACAGCCATTGCCATCTGGATTTTCCCGATTTTGAAGGTGAATTGGGCGATGTCGTGGCGCGGGCTGTGGAGGCGGGTGTGTCCCGTATGGTGACGATTTGCACCAAAATGGGCAATGTTCCACAGGTGCGCAGCATTGCCGAGAGCCATGCGCCCGTGTTCTGGGCTGCGGGCCTTCATCCGATGAGCGTGGCCGCTCAACCGCCCGTCACGGTTGAGGATTTAGTGGCCCTTGCAGCGCATCCAAAATTCGTTGGCATAGGCGAGACGGGTCTGGATTATCACTACACCGCCGATAGCGCAGAAGCGCAAAAAGACAGTTTGCGCATCCATATTGATGCCGCGCGCGAGACAGGGCTGCCCTTGATCATCCATGCCCGCGCTGCAGATGAGGATATGGCGCAAATTTTGCGCGAAGGATATGCAAACGGACCTTATTCCTGCGTGATGCATTGTTTCAGCTCTTCGGCTGAATTGGCGCGCGCGGCATTGGATTTGGGGTTTTATCTTTCAATGTCGGGCATTGCGGCCTTCCCAAAATCGGGCGAGTTGCGCGCCATTTTTGCCAAAGCGCCCCTTGATCGGATTTTGGTTGAAACCGACAGCCCCTATTTGGCCCCGCCACCGCACCGCGGACGGCGCAACGAGCCTAGCTATACAACCCTGACCGCGCAGGTGGGGGCGGATATCTTTGGCATCAGCCTTGCCGAATTCGCCGCGGCAACCAGTGCGAATTTTGACAGGCTGTTTTCTAAGGCCGCCCAATGGCAGGGGGGCGTTTAGGGTTATGGGCAAGCTGCGTTATACCATACTTGGCTGCGGCTCATCAGGCGGTGTGCCGCGTTTGGGGGGCAATTGGGGGGCCTGTGATCCGCGTGAACCCAAGAACCGCCGCCGCCGCTGCTCGCTTTTGGTGGAGCGTTTGGGCGAGGGCGGCACAACGCGGGTCTTGATTGATACCTCGCCTGATATGCGCGCCCAGCTATTGGATGCAGATGTGGGCGCGCTTGATGGTGTGGTTTACACCCATTCACACGCGGATCACGTGCATGGTTTGGATGATCTGCGCATGATCGTCTTCAACATGAAATCCCGCCTCAATGTTTGGGCAGATGCAGCCACGGCCAGCAATCTCTTGTCTCGCTTTAGCTATGCCTTTGTGCAGCCCGAAGGGTCGGATTATCCGCCGATCCTGACGCTGAACCCGATTGAGGGTGAGATTGTGGTGACGGGGGCAGGCGGGCCTGTGACGCTGCAGCCATTCGATGTGGAACATGGGCGCATCATGGCGAAAGGGTTTCGCATCGGTGACGTGGCCTATTTGCCAGATGTCTCGGACATTCCTGCGCCTGCGTGGGAGATGCTATCGGGTTTGGATTGTTGGATTTTGGACGCGCTGCGCCGCACGCCCCACCCAAGCCACGCGCATCTTGAGCAAAGCCTAGATTGGATTGCCCGCGCCCGCCCGCGCCGCGCAATCCTGACCAATATGCATTTAGATTTGGACTATCAAACGCTTTGCGATGAATTGCCTGCGCATATCTCGCCCGCCTATGACGGGCTGCGCATCAGTTTGGATATCTAGAGAATGTCCGCCCTTCTCGAAGTTGTCTTGCCCGTCTTTATCGTCATTGGCTTTGGCTATGTGATGGTCTGGCGCGGCTTGTTTTCTGAAGAAGGCGTTGACCTTCTCATGAAGTTTTCACAAGGAATTGCGATCCCTGCGCTGCTATTTTTGGCGATTGCGCGGCTTGATCTGAGCCAAGATTTCCATTTCCCGCTGCTGCTGAGCTATTATTCTGGCTCAATCCTTGTGTTCCTTTTGGGCATGTTCGGGGCGCGCGTCATCTTTGGGCGGGTTTGGACAGATTCGGTGGCGATTGGGTTTGTAGCCATGTTCGCCAATTCCGTGCTGTTGGGCCTGCCGATCATGGAGCGCGCTTATGGCCCCGATAGCCTTGCAGGGAATTTTGCGATTGTCGCGCTCCACGCCCCGTTTTGTTATCTGGTGGGCGTAACCGCAATGGAGGGGGTCAAGGCGGGCCGCGTGGCGCCGCATATCTTGGCCCTTGCTGTGGGGCGTGCGCTGTCGCGCAATGCGCTGACCTTGGCCATTGGGGCGGGGTTTGTTGTGAATTTCATCGGGCTTGGCATGCCCGTTGTTGTCGAGGATGGGATTGCCCTTTTGGCCCGCGCGGCCCTGCCGACCGCGCTTTTTGGGTTGGGTGGGGTGCTCTATCGTTATCGCCCTGAGGGCGAGGTTCGGGTGATCGCGATGGTCTTGATCCTGTCGCTGATTGTGCATCCCGCAATTGGCTGGGTGATGGGATCGCAGATTTTGCATATTCCCAGTGATGATCTGAAATCTGTGGTCATCACCGCCGCGATGGCCCCAGGCGCCAATGCCTATCTGTTTGCCAATATGTATGGGGCAGGGCGGCGCGTTGCGGCCAGTTCGGTTTTGGTTGGCACGGGCGTGACAGTTTTGACCTCATCAATTTGGTTGATCATCCTCGGCTGAGGCCCTTACAAATTTTGTGCTGCGGCAACCTTCACGCTTCCCATTTGCTCAATTGTATACTATGGGATGCCGAAATCATCCTCCCTAAGGAGCCAAAGCTATGACCGACCAGACCCCAGATATCATCTACACCAAAGTTGACGAAGCGCCTGAACTTGCCTCGGCTTCGCTTTTGCCGATCATCGCGCGCTTTGCGCGGGCGGCGGGTGTCTCGGTTGGCACGCGCGACATTTCGCTGGCAGGGCGCATTTTGGCGGCATTTGCCGATCAATTGCCCGCCGATCAGCGCCAAAGTGATGATCTGGCCGCCTTGGGGGAATTGGTCAAAACGGCGGATGCCAATGTGATCAAGCTGCCAAATATCTCGGCCTCTGTGCCGCAATTGCAAGCCGCAATCAAAGAATTGCAGGGGCAGGGCTATGCTATCCCTGATTATCCAGAAAACCCAAAAACTGATGCGGAAAAAGACGCGCGCGCGAAATATGACGCGATCAAAGGCTCTGCTGTGAACCCCGTTTTGCGCGAAGGGAATTCAGACCGCCGCGCGGCCAAAGCCGTGAAGGCCTATGCGCAGGCCAACCCACATCGCATGGGCGAGTGGACGAAGGATAGCAAAACCCGCGTTGCGGCCATGTCGGGCGGCGATTTCCGCAGCAATGAAACATCGGTCACGCTAAAAGATGCCGCAACCGCGCGCATCGTTCACGTTGCGGAAGATGGCACTGAGACTGTGTTGAAGGATGCAGTCAGCTACCCTGCGGGCACGGTTGTTGATGCGACCTTCATGAGTGCTGCGGCGCTGAGCGATTTTCTGGCGGCAGAGATTGAACAAACGAAGAAAGATGGCGTGCTGTTCTCGCTGCATATGAAGGCCACAATGATGAAGGTCTCTGACCCGATCATCTTTGGCCATGCGGTCAAAGCCTATCTTGCGCCCGTCTTTGAAGAATTTGGGGATCGTTTGGCGGCACTTGGCGTCAACCCCAATTCGGGTTTGGGTGATCTCTTGACCCGCATTGCAGGTGAGGCCGATATCAAAGCGGCGATTGACGCCTGCATGGCAGCGCGCGCGCCTATGTATATGGTCGACAGTGATCGCGGCATCACCAATTTGCATGTCCCCTCGGATGTGATTGTTGACGCATCCATGCCCGCGCTGATCCGTGCAGGTGGCAAAGGCTGGGGGCCAGATGGCAAGGAACATGACGCGGTCTGTGTGATCCCTGATAATTCTTACGCGCCCGTCTATGACGAGACGATCAAGTATTTCAAAGAAACGGGCAAGCTTGATCCCGCCACTTGCGGCACGGTGCAGAATATTGGCCTGATGGCGCAAAAGGCCGAAGAATATGGCAGCCACCCAACCACATTCGAAATGGCCGCAAAAGGCACGGTTCGGATGATCTTGGAAGATGGCACGGTGATCCATGAACACGCTGTTGAGGCGGGTGATATTTGGCGTTCGGCCTCTGCACGCAAAGCACCGATTGAGGATTGGGTGAATTTGGCGATTGATCGTCAACGCGCCGAAGCCTGCGAGGCGGTGTTTTGGTTGGATGAAACCCGCGCCCATGATGCAGAATTGATCGCTTATGTGCGCCCGATTTTGGAAGCGCGCGGTGTGGCCGATAAATTCGCGATTATGGCGCCGCGTGAAGCGACCCGCAAAGCCCTAGAAACGATCCGCGCAGGTAAGAACCATATCGCCATCACAGGCAATGTGTTGCGCGATTACCTGACCGATCTCTTCCCCATCCTTGAATTGGCGACATCGGCCAAGATGCTGTCGATTGTAAAGTTGATGCAGGGCGGTGGTTTGTTTGAGACGGGTGCAGGCGGCTCGGCCCCGAAACATGTGCAGCAGCTGCAAGGTGAAAACCACCTGCGCTGGGACAGTCTGGGCGAGTTCTGCGCCCTTGGTGAAAGCTTTAAGTTCTTGGCGGAGACAAAGAACAATGCCGCAGCCCGTATCTTGGGCGAAGCGGTCGAGGCCGCGACCCAAGGCGTGTTGGATGATAACCGCAGCCCTGGCCGCAAGGTGGGCGAGCCTGACAACCGCGACAGCCATTACTGGTTCGCGCGCTACTGGGCTGAGGCCTTGGCCGCGCAAGGCGAGGATGCAAAGCTTGCCGCAGAATTCGCGCCAATCGCCAAAGCCTTGGCGGAACATGAGGCGCAGATTTTGGCAGAGTTGCACGCAGGTCGCGGTGCGGCTGTGGATTTGGGCGGCTATTATCACGCAGACCCCGCAAAGGTTGCAGCCGTCATGCGCCCTTCGGCCACGATGAACGCAATTTTCGCCTGACGCACAGGCCACTTTGCGTGATAATGTAGCAAAGCCCCCCGTGGTTTCGGGGGGCTTTTCTCTGTTTGGGGGCTTTCCATATCGACCCCAATCAGACAGAACATGGCGCAACATGAGGGGGGATGCCATGCGCATTGTCATTGCAGGGGCGAGCGGGTTTGTGGGGCAAATGCTGGTGCCCGAATTGCGCGCGCGGGGCTGATGTGATGCTGCTGAGCCGCACCCCTGAGGCGCTGCAGGCGAAATTCCCCGAATGCGCAGTGTCGGATTATGCAAACCTATCGCAGGTGCTGCAGGGGTCAGATCTGCTGCTTAATTTGGCGGTGGTCAATTCAGATGCGGGGGCAAGCCTGAGCGCCTATCAGTCCGTCAATGTGGAATTCGCCGCCACGCTTGCGCAGGCGGCGCAGGATGCGGGGGTGCGGTTTGTCAATGTCAGATCGACCCATGCTTTGGAGGCAGCCAACCGATCCGCCTATGCACAAAGTAAACGCGATGGTGTTGCAGCAGTTGACGCGGTGGGGGGGATATCGTGCATCTCTATCTGCCAGCGATTTATGGCGCGACATTCGTAGGCGCGCTGCGCCATCTAAACCGCTTACCCAAGCCTCTGGCGCGGTTTGCCTTTGGCCCGATTTCGGAGCTGAAGCCGACCCTGTCCGTGACGCGGCTGGCGGAGTGGCTGTGTCATCACGCGCGGACGGCCCCGCGTGAGCTTGTGCTGAGTGACGGGCAGGGGGACAACCTCACCTATCGCGCGGTCAGCCGCGTGATGGATTTAGCTGTCGCAGTGGGTGGCTTGATCCTATTCGCGCTGCCGATGCTGATCTTGTGGGCTTTGATCCGCAAAGAAGGCGATGGCCCTGCAATTTTCGCGCAACCGCGCGTGGGCCGTGGGGGGCAGGTTTTCACCTGCTACAAATTCCGCACCATGGCGATTGGTATGAGACAGGCGGGCACGCATGAGGTGTCTAGCGCCGCCGTCACGCACTTGGGGGTCAAGCTGCGCTGATATAAACTTGATGAGCTGCCGCAGCTTTGGAACGTGCTTTGGGGTGACATGAGTCTTATTGGCCCACGCCCCTGCCTGCCTGCGCAAGAGGAATTGGTGAGCTTGCGGAAGGAAGCGGGTGTTTTGGACGTTCGCCCCGGCATCTCGGGTCTTGCCCAAGTTGCGGGCGTGGATATGAGCGATCCCGCGCGCCTCGTTGCATGGGATGCCCGCTACATCGCTCTGCGCGGTCTGATTTTGGACATTCGGTTGATCTTGCAGACGGCCCTTGGGGCGGGGCAGGGCGATCGCGTTGGGAAATGAGATTGATTTTGCGCGTGTTTGATAACTGGTGTTTCGTGACATTTGAAAATCGCGAAATACACTCCAAAGACGCAGCCACGCGCGTGGAACGCGTTTCGTGTTTTGAATTCAGTGACTTAGCGAAGACACGGCTCTGAGTGTTTTGGCGGTGTTTTGGGTGTGTTTTTGGGCTCAAAATTGGATGCGCTTGGCTTGCAATTTGGTGTCGCTTGCCCTCTCAATAGAGGCATTGGTTTTTCGAAAGGATTACGCTATGCGCGCCATTTTTGCTCTATTCATTGGATTATTGGCTGTGGGGCCTTTGCCGGTGTCTGCTCAGAGTTATTCGGAGCCCGGTCGCTGGACTGCCACGCGCTCTGCATTGATGGATGCAATCCGCGTCCACGTGGAGTGGGATCTCGGTCAGCCCACTGAGTTCGTCGTCGATCAGTTGCGGGTGGCGGGCGACGTGCCGTATGGGGCCCTGTCTCCACAGCTGCCGGGCGGTGGCGCGATTGACCTCTACAACACGCCGGGCTATCGGCGGTGTATGAACCCTGACCACGTAGACGGCACCCACGTGGCGGTCTTGCACCGCAAGCTGAGGGAGACGTGGGTGGCTGTGCACCAATCGATTGGCGCGACAGACGTGTGGTTCTCTGCGCCAGACTACTGCATTGAGTATATGCGGCGGTCATTCCGGAGTGGTGTAAGTAATGGTGATTGGTGCGCGGTTTGATTTTGGGTGAGGGCTTGACGTGACGGTGCGTCGGATATTCCACATACAGCCGGGGACGGATGGCGGGACGGAGCGGTTCTTCGTGACGCTGTCGGAGGCGTTTCATGAGCGCGGGATAGATCAGCAGTTTGCCATTCGTCCTGGGCGTCTGTGGCGCCATGAGGTTGAGGGGCTTGGAGGCATATTAGAGGGGCGGTTTCTGCGTCGCACGCCGCGCGGGCTGTTTGACCTCTGGCGGCTCCATCGCGCCATCCGAGACTTTCAGCCCGATGCGATTATGGCGTGGCGGGCTCCTGCTGCTCGATTGATCCCGCGGGACGTGCCGGCAGCCAAGATTGTCCGCCTCGGCGACTACCCGCACCACGTGCGCCACTTCGCGGGGCTCGATGCGGTGGTTTGTAACAACCCGAGCATCGCGCGCCACATTCGAGAATTAGGGTGGGGCGGCAAAGCGCCAATTATCTCGAACTTCTCTAGGCCAGTGTCGAGCGTTCCGATATCGCGCGCAGAGCTCGACACGCCTGATGATGCATTTGTCGTGTGTGGTGCCGGTCGCTTCACCAGGGTGAAGGGGTTTGACTTGCTTATTGCGGCGGTGGCGCAGTTGGAGGGCGTGTATCTGTGGCTAGTGGGGGATGGACCTGAGGCTGAGGCTCTGTTGTGGCAGGCGGAAGACTTGGGAGTGTCTGACCGCGTGCGCTTCGCTGGTTGGCGAGAGAACCCAACGGAGGTCATTGGTGCTGCCGACGCATTTGTCTTGCCGTCGCGCGATGAGCCACTAGGCAATGCCCTCATTGAGGCGTGGCGCGTTGGCGTGCCGTCTGTCGCGAGCATGACGGATGGGCCGAATTGGTACGCTGAGGATGGTCGGGATGCCCTCTTGGTGCCGGTGGGGGATGTGAGTGCGCTGGCGGGGGCACTGCGGCGACTGGTTGCGGATGGTGACCTGCGCGGGCGGCTGGTTGCGGGCGCCAGTCAGACGCTGTCGGAGCGGTTTGACCGGGACGCCGTCGTTGACGCCTATCTCGAATTGTTTGACCGCATTAATGTCGGCAGGAAGTGAGTGCCGTGATGGTAATAGCCTGTAACGGCTCGCTGCATAAAGGCCAGCGGCAATTTTAGAACAATACAACCTCACGCTGAAATTGGCTTCGCTTTGGAAAATTTATGCAGTAGGGCGTCGAGCCGCTTGATGGCCTTGCGGCGCCCGTTGATGGCGGCGTCGAGGTATCGGTTCCGGGTCTTGGGGTTGGAGTAGTGGCGCCTGTTGGCGTTTTGCTCGCAGCGGTGAATGAGTTTTATGGCCTGCCGGTATGTGGCGTCCTGGCCAGATCGCCGTGGAAATGAAAGCAGTTGGTCCATCCAGAACTCTGCGCGCTTGCGTTCGTCGTCATGCGTCGGCGCGTTTGCGATGACCGCCAGGACGCGGTCGATTTGCGCGTCCGCCGTCGCGATGGAGAGGAGGGCGCGCCCGAGGTCTGTCTGGTGCGCCTCTGAAGTGTCGACACCCATACTCCTTGGCGTATGGCTCCAGGTATTTGAGGATGAGGTCGTGTGGCGGTGGCTGGTTCAGCCCGTGTCGGACGCCATTTTGGGAGGAGCTGCGCCGGCCCTCTCTCGTCTTGGGGCCGGTACTCTTGCGCGCATTAGAGCGGTTGGCCGTGATTTGCAGTTTGGTGGCCATCACTGCACCTCCTCTGCGTCCTCGACTTGTCTAAGTTTGCGTTGCCTTTGGTAGTGCTCGAGGTCTGCGATCAGTTGCCGCCGCCGGTTCTCGGCCAGTCGAATATTTTGCTCGTAGACCGTAATTGCTCCCCTGTTGTCGACATAGGCGCAGGTGGCGGCGCGTGTCATGATGGACTGGGGCTCGATCGGCGGGTCTGCGTCAAACATTGGCGCTATCTTGTGGGCGTATTCGTCGATCGCTCGCTCCATGTATGATTGCATGCGGCGGCGGTTACGGTCGATGTCTAAGTCGCAATAGGCGATGAGTTCGACTTGCCTCACCTCGAATAGGTCTACCGGACTGAAGTGCGCCTTGATGGCGTCGAAGTGAATTTGAAAGTCGTGTGGCTCCTCTCCTATTGAGAGGATGGGGCCGGACAGGATGGGGAGGGTGCTGGACATGTTCGAAATCCTTACAATTGTGATGTAAGAATTCTGGAACAAATAATGAACATGTCAAATCTAAAATTGGGATATGTTCAGTGTTTATTGGGTTTTTGTCTCACGTCTGTCTCGGTGTGTTTCAGCTTAGTGTCGCAAGTGTGTCACTTGGTATTGATGCGGATGCCGGGGCGGTCGTCGGGCGTGCCTATGAATTCGATGCCGGCGGCTTCGAGGGCGGCTTTGATGGCATCGATGGTTTTTATTGATGCGCTGGCGCCATTCCCATCGGCTTCCACGCGCCGGATAGTTTTTTCGGAAAGTCCCGCGCTCGAAGCAAGGTCTTGCAGTGAAAGTCCGAGGGCTGCGCGCGCCATTCTTATTTGTAGTCCATTTATCATTGACATCATCCAAATTGTCCGATATTTGGACATTTATGATTGCAGAAAGTAATAAATCTTACGACTGGTTAGGGGCGCTTGAATTGTTGAAGGGCGCTTATGCCCCGTCGACGATTGACGCCTACTATCGCGACTTCTGTGTATTTGTCCAATGGTGTGATCTAAGCGGGGTTAAACCATTGCCCTGTGGTGTGGCAGACGTTGTCGCATTTCTGGATGATCAATCCGAAACTAAGGCCGCCACGACGGTGAGGCGTTATGCCGTGTCTATTGGCAAAATACACCGCCTCCTGAATTTTGATGACCCGACTAAATCTGAATTGCTTCGGCTTGCCTTGCGACGCGCGCAACGTGCGGCTATTGCCCCTCAGCGCCAGTCAATTGGCCTTACGCGAGAGGATGTGAATGCTATTGTGGCAAAGAGACATCGATCGCTGCGCCACCTGCGTGATGCCGCCATGATCTCTGTTGGATTTGACGGATTGATGCGACGATCTGAGATTGTCTCACTGAGGATGTCTGACGTTGAGTGGAACGGGAGCGAAACGGCACGCGTGATCGTCAGGCGTAGTAAGACGGATCAGTTGGCGCGGGGCAGGGTGGTGTGGCCCACGGATAATTCAAACCGGGTATTGAAAGATTGGATGGAACTGCGTGACAGTACGCAGTATTTGTTTGGGCCCGTTTATGGTGACCTGATGATTGATCGATTGCTCAACCCAGTGTCTGTGCAGCGCGCTATTAAACGCTGTCTACGGGAAATTGGTTATGACGAGTACCACTGTTACACCGGACATGCGTTGCGTGTCGGGGCGGCACAAGAGTTGTTGCGTATGGGGCGTGACACTGCGGGTATCATGCGTGCCGGTGGCTGGAAGTCGGTGTCTACCCTGGCGCGTTATCTTGAACGAGCCGAGCACTCAGTCTGGAGTGGTCAGAACTGTTGAAAAAAAGTTTCTGCCCAAATTTCGTAGTTACGAATCTGACGCGCGTAGTATACGCTCAAACTTGAGCGAATGATTATATCGTTTCTAATTTTTGACTTTACCTGGTGGCCCGACGTTGTCAGCTGCCGTGCGGTAGCAGTTGAAGTTGCGGGTTAATGGCTAGTGTGCGTGAAGAGATTGCGCTTGAGCGGTCATTTCAGTGTATGCGGCTCATACAACAAAAGGGCGATATTTCTTCCCGTGAGTTGGCCGATCGGCTCAATATATCTAACGGTGCTGCCTACTATGTCCTCAATGCCTTGATAGAGAAGGGCTATGTAAAGGTAGAGAATTTTAAAAATAATGCCAAAAAATCAGGCTATTTCTATCTGCTCACACCAGCTGGCGTTAGCGAGAAGTCGAAGCTGACTGCTAAATTCATTCGGCGCAAGAGGGCCGAATATCATGCTTTGAAGGCAGAAATAGAAGCACTTGAGAGAGAATATCTTGACAATATAAGTAGCGTCTAATGATTGCGCACGATGGGTGCGGTTCTATTAAGAAGCAAGCCTAATTTTTTAAATTGCGTTTCTTGTTATGTGCTTGTTAAATTTTTGAACTTTTCAGAAGAAAGTTTTAAATATTATGGACAACAGAAGAGTGTTGGTAACTGGGGCCGATGGTTTTATCGGCTCACATTTGGTCGAGTTGCTGGTTCGAGCGGGCTACGACACGCGCGCTTTTGTAATGTACAATTCTTTTAATTCTTGGGGATGGCTCGACCAACTTCCCAACGATATAAAGCACAACATTGAGGTTATTTCCGGAGACATCCGTGATCCACATGGCGTAGCGAGCGCTATGAAGGGATGTGACGTTGTGTTGCATTTGGCTGCCTTGATCGCTATCCCCTTTAGCTACCATTCACCTGATAGCTATGTCGCAACGAATGTTGCTGGCACACTCAACGTTTTGCAGGCAGCGAGGCGTTTAAATACCAGACGTATCTTGTCCACATCTACGTCTGAAGTTTATGGCACTGCGCAATTTGTACCGATTACTGAGGACCATCCAGTTAATGCGCAATCGCCATACGCTGCAACGAAAATTGCGGCCGATCAGCTGTCCCTAGCATTCCACAAGAGCTTTGGCACACCGGTTTCGGTAATTCGTCCTTTTAATACTTATGGTCCGCGACAGTCTGCTCGCGCCATAATTCCAACGATAATTACCCAAATCGCAGCTGGAAAACGCAAAATAAAGTTAGGGGCCCTACACCCTACCCGTGATTTTACCTTTGTGGCAGACACGGTCCAAGGTTTCGTACAGGCTATGGAATGCGACAAGTGCGTTGGTCAGATCACTAATATCGGATCAGGCTTCGAGATTTCCATTAAAGACACGGTTGGGCTAATTGCAGATTGTATGGGTGTGGAAATAGAGGTTATTTCGGACCATGAGAGGGTGCGTCCGGCTGGTAGCGAAGTAGAGCGATTATTTGCCGGGGTTGATAAAGCTCGTCACCTCTTTGGTTGGGCGCCGGAGCATGGTAGCGTCAAGGGGTTTGCAAAAGGCATTTCCAAAACTGTCGAATGGTTTCAAAACCCATCCAACTTAGCAGCATTTAGAACTTCAAGCTACACTGTTTGAAATAAGATAGTCCTTTGACGTTCAAGCGTTCTTTAGCCGAAGAGCTCCTTAACCGTATTAGATCGGTTGTTGGTCAAAATGATGCGTCACTGCCTTTGCATGCACCTGAATTTCTTGGCCGAGAGCGGGAGTTAGTTTTAGATTGTATCGATACTGGATGGGTTTCGTCAGTTGGATCATATGTAAACATGTTTGAAGCTGAAGTGGCTAGACTTTCCGACTGTTTGCATGGTGTTGCTGTTGTGAATGGTACAGCTGCTCTTCAAATCGCATTAGCAGTCTCTGGGGTTAACGCAGGTGATGAAGTTTTGCTGCCTACGCTTACTTTTGTGGCAACTGCAAATGCAGTTACTCATTTGGGTGCGGTGCCCCATTTTATTGACAGCGCCTATGATACCTTGGGTGTTTGCCCAACCTTGTTGCGTTCTCATCTTGAACGGATTGCTGAGGTCCGTGGGGGGCAAACCTGGAACCGCAAGACCGGGCGGCGAATTGCAGCTTTGGTCCCTGTGCACGTATTTGGTTGCCCTGTTGACATGGATGGCATCGATGCAGCGATTTCCGATTGGCCTATGGTTGTTGTTGAAGATGCAGCCGAAAGTTTAGGCAGCCGTTACAAGGGTAAAAGTTGTGGAAGCTTAGGAACAGTCGCGGCTATCAGCTTTAATGGAAACAAAATTTTGACGACGGGTGGGGGGGGGGCAATTGTTACTAATAATGCTGATATGGCCAGCAGGGCGAGACACTTGAGTACCACAGCAAAGCTTGCTCACAAGTGGGAATTTGTGCACGATGAAGTCGGATATAATTTTCGAATGCCAAATGTTAATGCGGCTATAGGTTTAGCACAGTTAGAGCAATTAAATAACCGTTTGGTATTGAAGCAGCGTCTTTTCGATGGATACGCTGAGGCATTTCGTGGATTGTCTGGTGTGCAAATTTTTAAAGCGCCCATTGTCTCAAATTCAAACAATTGGCTAATAACGTTACTTCTAGACCGTGCATACGCCAAAGACCGAAACAATATTTTGACGGTTCTGAATGATGCAGGAATTATGGCTAGGCCAGTCTGGGCTCTCATGCATCAGCTGTCAATTTATCAAAGTGCGCCACGTGCCATCCTAACGCAAGCTGAGGATTTAGCCGCACGTCTAATAAGCATTCCTTCGTCAGCTTATCTGGGTGCGCGAGTGAATAACGGAATATGAGAAAAATTTGTGTGATCACTGGTACGAGAGCAGAATTCGGCTTGCTGCGCTTCGTGTTATTAGGTCTGAAAGAGGCTTCTGATGTCCATTTGCAATTGATAGTTACCGGTGCTCATCTAGTCCCTGAGTATGGTAATACGTATGATGAAATTCATTCTGCAGATTTCCAGATTGATGCAGAAGTGGATATGCTACTAGCTTCAAACAGTTCTCGTGCGGTTGGACAGTCGCTTGGGATGGGTGTAATTGGCATTACAAACGCTTTGTCGAGGTTGTCGCCGGATATAATCGTATTATTGGGCGATCGCTACGAGGCATTAGCTGCTGCCCAAAGTGCAATGATACTTGGTATCCCAATCGCGCACATCCATGGTGGAGAAGCGACTGAGGGGCTTGTCGATGAGGCCATTCGTCATAGCATAACTAAGATGTCACATGTGCATTTTACCGCTGCAGAACCATTCCGTAAAAAAGTAATTCAATTGGGCGAGCATCCGAGCACAGTGCATAACGTTGGAGCATTAGGGCTTGATAATATTGCATCTCTTCCTCACATTTCGCGTTGCGAAATCGAAGAATTTATTGGATTGAAACTTGATGCGCCTACACTTCTTGTAACGTACCACCCACTCACACTAGACGGTTGCGGCACCTCCTCAGTTGACAATTTACTGATGGCTTTGGCTATGCAGAAAGATGTACGTATCGTTTTCACTGGCGCTAACGCAGATGCTATGGGGCAAGATATCAACGCTCGTATTCGCTCGTTCTGTAAAGCAAAATCAGAAACGGCGGTGCAAGTGGCTTCACTAGGAGTGAATAGATATCTTAATTTGATGGCAATATCGGACTCCGTAATAGGGAATTCTTCAAGTGGACTACTTGAAGCTCCGTTTTTAGGGGTTCCCAGTGTAAACATTGGCGATCGACAGCGTGGTCGTTTAACTGGACCTGCAGTAGTGAATTGCTCAAACACAACTGAAGACATTCACGCCGCTATAGAAAAAGCACGTAGTGGTGAGTTGAGAGCGATTGCAGCTCGCCGAGAGACACCATATGGAAAACCGGGGGCTTCAAATAAGATTGTTGAAATCTTGCGTACGATGAACCTTTCTGGAATTTTGTTCAAAAGGTTTTATAAATTGTGAATGCGGTTGCTGTTCCTGTTTTCTTCATAGGCTGTGTCCAATCAAGTGAAGTAGCCTTACGGGCGTTAATGGCTCGCCCTGAAATTAGTGTTAAAGGCGTGCTGTGCATGCGAAAAAACACATATAATTCGGACTTTGTTGACCTCTCAGAGATGGCAGCAGAAAATTGTATCCCAATCTTCTATGCTGAGCACATGAATCAAACAGAGTTGGCTGAGATTTTGCGTGCTAGTGCGGCTGAAATTACTTTTGCTGTTGGCTGGTCAAGATTGCTAGATCCGGACATCATTTCAATCCCGCGTTACGGAACCATTGGCTTTCACCCATCGGCGTTACCCCAGAACCGAGGTAGGCATCCACTTATATGGGCGCTGGCGCTCGGGTTGGAAAAAACAGCCTCAACATTTTTTATGATGGAGAAGGGTGCAGATACCGGTCCAATTATAAATCAGAAAGAAATAGATATAAATATTAATGATAATGCGCAGAGCCTCTACCAAAAAGTATTAGAGATTGTGCCAAAACAAATTAACATGATAATTGACGATTTAATTGCAGGCCAACTAAATGGGTCACCACAGGACCACTCGCTGTCGAATTACTGGCGCAAGCGTAGTACCCCTGATGGCCGGCTTGACTGGCGCATGTCCGCCTCAGCTGTTTACAACCTGACACGAGCGCTAACTCGTCCATATACCGGCGCCGAGTTCTATTATGGTAACCACCTGGTTAAAGTTTGGCGCTGTGAGCTAGTCACTGACAAAGTTCCATTCAATGCGGAACCTGGTAAAGTACTAAGTGTAGATGTTAGTGGCCCAGTTATAAAGACTGGTTTGGGGCGCGAAGGTGGAGCCGTTCGTCTATCGGAAACTGATCCGTTTTTAAATTTGCGAACGGGAGACTATTTGTGAAACGTCATTTAGTTATTGCACCGCACCCTGATGATGAAACTTTGGGCTGTGGCGGCACGCTTCTCAAAGCTCGCGATGAAGGAGACGAAATCTATTGGCTTGTTATTACTGGTATGAGTGACAAGCAATGCTTCACTACCGAACAGATAGAAAGTCGTAGAGTCGCAATTGACAGAGTTTCTAACGCTTATGGCTTCAGTGAAACCATTTTACTGAATTTTCCGGCAGCTGAGCTAGATTCGTTCCCAATGCGAGATATCATAGAGGGGATAGGGAGCGTAACTACAAGAATTAAGCCAACTGACATCTACCTGCCGCACAGGCGGGATGCTCATTCCGATCATTCCATTGTATTTGACGCTGCGATTTCTGTGTCAAAATGGTTCCGTTACAGCTCTATAGAAAGGACTTATGTCTACGAAACACAGTCTGAGACAGATTTTGACCTTTCTCCAGACTCACTTGGGTTTCGTCCTAATGTTTTCGTTAACATTTCAAGTTCGATTGATCGCAAAATTGAGATTGCAGGTATGTATAACAGCGAGTTTGCAGCACATCCCTTCCCGCGTAGTTTTCAAGGTATCCGAGCGCTTGCATTACTTCGTGGAGCGGCGTCGGGTTTCGAGGCCGCAGAAGCATTTATGCTTCTGCGGCAGCGTATTAGATAAAGAGGCTAAATATCGTGAATTCGACGCGAATAATAGCTGAAGCTGGAGTAAATCATAACGGCAACCTTGATCTAGCGTTGGAATTAGTTGACGTAGCAGCAGCTACAGGTGCCGATTATGTGAAATTTCAGACTTTTAAGTCACAAAAGTTAGCTAGCAGTATCGCTGAGAAGGCAGGCTACCAAAAACGTTGTACCAGCGATAAAGAAAGCCTGCTGGATATGTTAAGAAAACTTGAGCTTTCGCTTAATGATCATGAAAAACTTATTCAGCGCTGCGTTCAGCAAGGAGTGAGTTTCCTATCAACGCCGTTTGATTTAGAGAGTTTGGCGTTATTGACTGAGCACTTTGCGCTTCCTGAAATAAAATTAGGGTCGGGTGAGTTGACTAATGCACCATTGCTTTTAGCTGCGGGGCGAGCTGAGGTGAAAATAATTATGTCGACAGGTATGGCCAGTCTAGCTGAAGTTGAGGAGGCTTTAGGTGTTCTTGCATTCGCAATGTGCAGAAAAGGCATGCCGAAGGGGCGCGCTGACTTTGCTCAAGTGCTGCACGATCCAGATGTATGGCCTGTCTTGTCTGAACGGGTGACGCTATTACACTGTACGACCGAATACCCGGCGGCGGTTGAGGATACTAACCTTAATGCAATGGAAACAATGCGAAGGGCGTTCGGAGTTAGCGTTGGCTACTCGGATCATACGATCGGAAATGCAGTAAGCTTTGCCGCGGTAGCTCTGGGTGCGAGCGTGATAGAAAAACATTTCACCTTAGATCGAATGTTGTCCGGACCTGATCATGCAGCGTCAATGGAACCACATGAATTGGCATCGCTAGTAAATGGGGTACGTGCAATTGAAACCGCCCTTGGGACTGGAATTAAACAACCTGGGAAAGTTGAGGTGGAAAACCGAACAGCTGTCAGAAAAAGTCTAGTGGCAGCACGCAATATTCCAAAGACCCAAACTTTATCACCAGAGGATATATTAGTAAAACGCCCTGGTAACGGATTGTCACCGATGAACTTCTGGGACATCATCGGAAACATTACAACGCGTCCGATAAAGCGCGATGACTTTCTATGAATGTTATTAATGAAAACAATGTGAAAAACATCATTCTTGGTGCCGGCAGTCATGCACATGCGTTAATGATGTTATTAAGAGAATGCGATATGAAAGTCTTTGGCTGCGTCGCTCCGAGCCCACCTGAAACATCTCGTCAAGATACTTGCCGGTGGCTAGGAAACGATGACGTGCTCAAACAGTTCGATCAAAGGAGCACATACGTGTTTAACGGTATTGGCTCTACGGGGTCCACATCCCTCCGACAAGCGATATTCAAAAAAAATAGTGAATGTGGGTTTCGGTTTGGATCGATCGTCCACCCAACAGCGATCATAGCCAATGATGTTATGCTATCTCAAGGGGTGCAAATGTTTCCCGGAGTAATTATTCAACATAATGTAAAAATTGCTGAAGATGTACTCTTGAACACCGGGTGTATAATTGAACATGATTGCACGATTGGCGCTCATTCACACGTTGCGCCGGGAGCGGTTTTGTCCGGCGGCGTAATAATTGGCGAAGGGGTCCATGTAGGTGCATCATCAGTTGTCGCTCAAGGTGTGTGTATTGGAAATAATGCAATAATTGGGATAGGAGCTGTTGTCATACGCGATGTACCCGAGAATACGATAGCTATTGGCAATCCAGCCCGCGCATATGCATCTAATAAAGTTAAATCACAGTAAAAGTCGAATAAAAAATTGGAATCAGCTTGATTAAACAAATAAAAATAAAGAAAGAGTATCTGTTAAAAATCGACTCTACAATTAAAGAAGCAATGCAAAATATTAATACCAGTATTTTGCAATTCTGTTTGGTAGTTGAAAAAGAAGATGAAGTTGTCGGCACACTTACTGATGGCGACATCCGGAGAGCGTTGCTAAATGGAGCTGACATTAACGATCCAGTTTTGCAATTCATCAACAAAGATTTTGTTTATTTGTATGAGAAAGATGGGCTCGATAGCGCTGAAAAATTAATGTCGGACAGATCGGTTTCACAAATTCCTGTTTTGAGTAAAGACAAAAAAGCTACAAGTTTATTAATTCGAAGTTATAATTTAACAGAAAAATATATTGAAACCCCAGTCTTTTTGCTTGCTGGCGGTCTAGGCACACGCCTAAGGCCACTCACAAATGACCTCCCAAAGCCATTGATCGACATTGAAGGGCGCCCGATACTAGAGCACATAATAATAAGGTTATCACGCCAAGGATTTCGAAATATTATTATTTCTATAAACTTCAAAGGGCATCTTATAAAAAATTACTTTGGAGATGGTGCAAAGTGGGGCTTAAATATTCAATATATTGAGGAGACTAAAAAACTTGGAACTTCTGGTAGCCTTTCGCTGCTGAACAATTATAAATTTGATGATATTCTAGTAATGAATGCAGATCTCATTACTCAGATAAATTTGAAACATTTATTAGACCATCATAATCAAAGTGATGCGCTCGCTACGATATGCAGCAGAACTTATGTTCACGAAGTTCCATTTGGCGCCTTGAGCACATGTGGACCAAGAGTGCTCCACATAGAAGAAAAGCCAATAGTTTCAAAAATAATTAGTATGGGAGTATATGCTCTTAATAAGACTTGTTTAGAGCTCCTGGAGTATAATGAATATTGCGATATGCCTGAATTACTTGAAAGAATAATCAGAAATGATCATTTGGTAATACATTTTGAGACGGATGATGATTGGATTGATATTGGTCGTCTGAGCGAGCTAGAACGTGCCCGGGAACAAGCTCAAAAAAGCCAATCATAAATGTATGATAAAATATTAATTTTCAAGTTATGATGATTCAAATAAAAATAGAATATAAATATTAAATGCAAGACCAAAAAATTTTCAAAAAGATCAAGAATTAAATGCTTTAATATTGGGTGAAATTATTGCGAATTTTTAAAATTTACTTAAAAATATTAAGATGTACAACCCTAATAGTGAAAATTAATGCTTAAATTTTGTGGATCATTTGTTTATGAGTAAGAAACTAAAAATTGCAATTATACCAGCGCGCAAAGGGTCAAAAAGATTTCCTAAAAAAAATCGAGCTAAGATTCATGGAAAGAGTTTAGTCGAGCACGCTGTTCTATGTGCCCATAATGCAAAAATATTCGACGATATAGTGCTAACAACAGATGATGAGTATTTTTTTAATTTAAATTCTAAATTTCCTTTCCTTTATGTGAGGAGACGTCCTGGTATATTTGCTGAAGATGGGACTTCAGCATTTGAAGTTGTATCTGACGTATTGAATTTCAGATACAAGAGCCAAGATCTGAATATCTGTTATCTACAACCTACTAGCCCGCTTCGAATAACTACGGATATTGTTGACTCAGTTTCAGATAATTCTGTGAGTGTTCATTATGACGAACAGAATGTGTTGAAAAGTCGTCATAGGGTGAACGACGTCTTTGAAGACCTTGGTATAGCTTGTCAAGTAGGTCGACGAGGATCAAAGTTAGAAAATTTATTTTTCAATGGACTGTTTTATTGGATTAGCACTGAAAACTTTTTTTTGCAAAAAGGGTTTATTGGCCCAGAAACGCAATTGATTGAAACGCCCATTTCAAGGAGTTTTGATATTGATTACGAGTATCAATTTCATTTAGCGAAAGCAAATTACGATGAAATGTACGGGGATCATGTAAAAAAATGATTAAAGTAATCAATCAGCTCGTTATGCTTTTGGACTCAAAAGATAGGATCAAACTAATTTTTCTTACAATTTTATTTTTTTTCACGGCGTTATTTGAAGTTGTTGGGCTCGCATTTTTAATTCCGTTCGTTAACTTAATTATAGATCCAAATCTCGTGGATAATTATGCTCTTGCACAATTATTTCGTCAGGTTCTCCACTTCGAAAGCGAAAACGATTTTATATTTTATTTTGGCATTTCGCTTCTTTTTTATGTCATATTTGCTCAGTTTTTCAGAATGTATACTGCATACCAACAAATAAATTTTACTTATGTTTTGCAATATGCTCTTACTGAAACAACTATAGATAATTTCCTGTCTAATGACTTTTCTTTCTTCGTCCAGAATCATAGCGCTGACTTAAGTAAAGATATTCTTTCAGAAATCAGCGTTAAAGTAGTGGGGCTCATCATTCCAAGCCTTCAACTTGTATCAAGTGGTTTATTAATTCTATCCATTTCAGCATTTTTGTTTTATTTGGACTTTGCCGCGATGAGTTTGCTAATTTTTATTTTTGGTTCAATTTTTGGATCATTGGTCATATTCACACGAAAAATTCAAACTGAAATTGGATTAAAGAGATACAGCGCTAATTCTAAAATGTTTAAAATTTTAAATAATATGTTATCATCCATTAAGGAGGTCAAATTCTATCATGCTGAAAAAATTGAGGCTAAAAATTTCAATTCATTTACAAAAATGTTTTGTGATGCTCAGGCTCAATCTCAAGCTTTATCAATCCTGCCAAAATATGTCGTTGAGCTAGTTTTATTTAGTATCATAATTATTTCAGCTCTCCTAATGAGTGGTATGGATGATGAGCCTTCAAAATATATTTCTATTATTGTGCCATTCACATTTGGGATCTACAAAATTTTACCTGCATTACAGCAAGTATTTTTTTCGATTTCTCAATTGCGTTTCAATTCTTCGTCTCTTCTGACTGTAGAAAAAATGTCTGTGAAGCAAACAACATTAGATGAAGAATTTCACGAAGTGAAAGTGCCTCTTTTGTTTAATAATCGTATTGAGCTGTCATCTGTCACTTACAATTATCCAGGTGCTAGATATGCTTTGTTCAAAGATTTTAACTTCGGTATTAATTGCAATTCGATTGTAGGTATAAAAGGCCCTAGTGGGTCTGGTAAGTCGACGCTTATCAATTTGATGCTTGGGATTCTCCGTCCAAATAAAGGTTGTATAAAAGTTGACGGTAAGACATTGGCCAACGAAAATCTTGTACATTTGAACACTATTATAAGTTATGTTCCTCAAGAGGTATTTATTGTCGATGATACTATTGCAAAAAATATCACACTATATTCGGATTGCGATGATATCGACTTTGAGTGGCTGGATGAAGTGGTAGAAATATGCGCATTAGGTGATTTTATTAAGAATGAGCTGTCAGACGGATACCAAACCATACTCGGTGAGAGGGGATGCAAAATTTCCGGGGGGCAAAAACAACGTATAGGGATTGCCAGAGCTTTGTACCGTAGGCCCAAACTGCTTGTTCTTGATGAGGGCACCAGCGCTTTAGACGTGAGCACAGAGAAAAAGATCTTGGAAAATCTCCACAGGATCCGTGATCGTATCTCGGTTCTTATCGTGTCACATAGAATGCAGACGTTTTCTTACTGTGACGAAATCTTCGACATTCAAGACCTCAAAGATACGTCTACCGCGATTGAATAAATGGTTCCCATGCTTTGTGAAAATATTTAGTGAAAGGTGACTACTGATGAAAGTTAAGGTTATTGGCGCGGGTTCGATCGGTAACCATTTGGCTAACGCAGCGCGGCGGTTGGAATGGCAAGTTGATATGTGTGATATTGATCTATTGGCTTTGGAGAGAACTCAGAAAGAAATATATCCCTCAAGATATGGAGCTTGGGATCCAAAAATTAATCTCCACAGCATGGAAACAGCTCCTAAGGGAGATTATGACCTAATATGTATCGGAACGCCTCCTGACAGTCATTTGTCAATTGCAAAAGTTATTGCATGTGAAAAACCTAGAGCGGTTCTTGTAGAGAAACCATTATGCGAACCCGGATCATCTGATTTAGATACAGTTCATTCCTTATTCGAAAAGTACCAAATCAAAGCCTTTATCGGTTACGACCATACTGTAGGTGATGCTGTTAAATTTTGTGAGTATCTCATCGATAACGAAGATTTTGGTAAATTGCTAACTATCGACGTTGAATTTAGAGAGCATTGGGGTGGAATATTTGCTGCTCACCATTGGTTGGATGGACCCGCCGATAGTTATCTTGGCTTCACTGAAAGAGGTGGGGGGGCTTTGTGTGAGCATTCTCACGCCATCAATCTTTGGCAGCATTTCGCTTTGAAATGCGATGCTGGCTTAATTGACAAAGTCAGTTGCACGATTGATTATGTCAAAGACGATTTGGTAAATTATGACTCCCTCACCATCTTAACTTTGCAATCCAAAAAGGGAATCTTGGGCAGGTGTGTTCAAGATGTAGTAACTAAGCCATCTAATAAACATCTGAGGTTGCAATTTCAAAACGGCTTTTTGTCACTTGAGATAGGTAAATCAAACGGACATGATTTAGTATCGTGGTGTGTAGGAGCCGATGATATTTCTGAGAAATGGTTCCAAAAGACGCGTCCTGACGATTTTATTAATGAGCTGAAACACATTAAAGATTTTTTGGAAAATAATGATTATGAAAATTCTCCTATTAATATCAATAGGGGATATGCTACAATGTCAGTAATCAAAACCGCTCTTTGGTCCCAAGCTGAAACACGAACCCTCCAGGTCAAGTATCCAGAAAAACTAAAAATTAAGGGTATAAATTAAAATGATCAATTTTATTGATGGCTTCAATTTCAAAGACCTTTTTGTTTTAGATCTCGCTAATAATCATCAAGGAGATTTACAGCATGCGTTGGAAATAATAAAGAAATGTTCTGATGTTGTCGATAAGATGGACGTCAAAGCAGGGATAAAGTTCCAATTTAGAGATCTTCCATCATTTGTGCATGAAAGTGAACGTGATAATTCAGACAATAGTCATGTCTCAAGATTTTTGTCTACTATGCTTTCGTGGTCAGATTTCAAAGTTATGAAGAATGCTGCTGACGAGGCTGGTCTAATAACAATCTGTACGCCATTCGATGAGGTTTCTGTACAGAAAATCATTGATATGAAGTTCGATATAATTAAGGTTGCAAGTTGTTCGGCCACCGATTGGCCGCTTTTAGAAAAGATTGCTAATGCTGGCTTGCCGATTATAGCTTCGACCGGTGGACTTGAGTTTGAACATATAGATAGGCTGGTTAGCTTCCTACAACATCGTGGATGTAACTTCGCTTTGATGCATTGTGTATCGATTTACCCAACGCCAGATTATGCATGCAACCTGAGAAATATTGCGGGTTTGAAGGAGAGATATCCAAATATAGTGATTGGTTGGTCGACGCATGAAGCGCCAGAGGACACGATACACGTTGGATTGGCGGCTGCATTAGGTGCTGAGATGTTTGAGCGCCATGTAGGGCTCGAAACCGAACACATCACACTGAACAAATACTCCTCAACGCCAGCACAGCTGACTGAGTGGATTTCCTCATATAAACGAGCGAGGATTTTACTTGGATCAAAGGAGAGGTCTGCTCCGCTGCCGCAAGAACGCGATGCACTTGATAGTTTGACCCGGGGAGTGTTTGCAAATCGTGAATTAAAAGTCGGAGAGAGGATATCTCGTAACGATGTTACATTCGCATTCCCGGCCAAGACTGGACAAGTTTTAACCGGTATGTGGAGCGATAATTTAATTGTAAAAGAGCCAATTTCGAACGGTGCTCCTGTCATTGCTAAAAAAATTAAATTTCCAGATATTACGCTGGAATCTATTTTAAAAGAAAACATCCATCATGTAAAAGCACTGTTAAATAAGGCAAATATATCATTAAATCCCCAGTTTACTACTGAATATTCTCACCATTATGGCATAAAGAATTTTTCTAAAGTGGGGGTTGTTCTAATAAACGTGATAAACCGAGATTATGCAAAAAAAATATTAGTACAATTGCCAGGTCAACAGCACCCGGCTCATTATCATAAAGTAAAGGAAGAAACTTTCTTGGTAACTTGGGGGACTTTGATTGTAACTGTCGAAGATAAAGAAACTATTATGAGACCTGGGGACGTGCTCACTGTTTATCCAGGCGTTTGGCATAGTTTCAAAACCGACACGGGTTGTGTCTTTGAAGAGATATCTACCAAAGCGATTAATGGGGATTCAGTTTATAGAGATCCCAAGATAAACAAACTCAGCGTTCAGGAGAGAAAGACCATTGTTGATCATTGGGGACGTTTTCAAATGCACAATAAGCTTACTAATAAATGAGCGCTCAAAGCATAGATAGGAAAATAAAAAATTTTTTTAGATAAAATATTCAAATACTTAAAGGTAAAAGGCTTAATTTTCTTTAAACTCTAGGTTTTTTGATTTGGACTTTAATTCCTTAAAAATCTACAGTGGGGCGCAAAATATTGCCTTAAATTTTTAATAATTGTAAACATATTTAATTATGAAAAATTTTTTTGTTGAAAATTGCAGTAGGAAGATGCCCTTATGATTAATGGTAAGAGAGTTTTGGCAATTGTGCCAGCACGTGGTGGTTCAAAAGGAATTAAAAATAAGAATTTATTGAAAATAAATGGAAAAAGTTTATTGGAACACGTTGCTACCGTTGTTGGAAGCATTGATGAAATAGACAAGTGTATCGTATCAACAGACAGTCACCACATTGTAAAAGATGCAGTAAAACATGGTTTATCTGCTCCGTTCATGCGTCCAAAAGAAATATCTGGTGATTTTATTGGTGATTGGGAGGTAATCCATCACGCTCTTCTTGAGGTTGAGCGAATAGATGGAGTGAACTACGACTATATAGTGATGCTGCAACCGACATCTCCTTTGAGAAAACCACATGAAGTTCGTGAAGCGTTGCGGTTGTTAGTTGATAAGAACTATACGTCTGTGTGGACGCTGTCGGAAAGCGACCCCAAATACCATCCACTAAAACAAATGAAATTGGATGGTACAGATATGACCCATTATTCTCCCTCGGGAAAAAAAATTGTTGCCAGACAGCAATTGGATAAATTGTACCATCGGAATGGTGTTGCATACGTTTTCACCCGAAATTGCATAGTCCAATCAAAGAACATTTGGGGAAACCGTCCTGGCGGATTGCGTCTCGTCGCTCCTCATATATCGATTGACACACTTGGTGACGTTAGGGCTATTGAAGCTTTGATTAATGGTAGCAATTGACGATTTGGAAGTACCAGTGAATTTACTTTATCCAGTCCTAAAAGAAATTAAGTTTTGGTTAACTAAGATTAAAAGCCGAAAAGTGGTCCCTGATTACACGGAATTAATGTCACAATGGAAAAATGTACTAAAAAACGGTTCTTCTCATATTACCCGAGAGGATAGTAAGCATGTTCTGTTTGTAACAGGATACGGATTAGGGTCCCATTATTACTTAATTGAGCCAATTTTAATAAATTCGTTAAGGCAACGCGGAGCTAAAATCAGTAGTTTAGTATGTGCGAAAAGCTTACCAGCTTGTGAATTGAATAAGAATGGAAATAACAAGCCTAAAGCTCCCCTAATAGCAAGGGAAGGGATCTTTAATAGCACAATAACCAGTAAGTGTAATTCTTGTACCGAAAATGTCACCCATGTTCTAAATGAGCTAGGGGTCGCTACCCATAAAATGAGTGTTTACATAACTAACGACGATTATAAACGTGCTGAAAGTATCGTTAAAGATATTGATTTAAAAAAATTTCGTAGTTTTGAGTTTGAAGGAATTTCGGTTGGGGAGGAGGCATTTGCTTCAATATTAAGGGCTACATTTAAAGGTCAGATAGGTGACGCACCTGCTGATGAAGCCTTAAAAAAGAGATACCTGTTAGCAGGCATATTAACCACTATTGCATATATTAATGCTTTTTCTACTTTGAAGCCTGATAAAATCGTTTGCATACATGGAATTTATCAAATTCATGGTTTAGCAGTAAAAGTTGCAAACAAGCTTAATATTCCAATTGATGTCATTGGGGGGGGAGGCATCAGGAAAAATACTATTATAGCTTGTCACGGAGAAACTTATCATCATCAGTTGATTAATGAGGATAATTCAATTTGGAATAAAAGAACTCTTTCTGAGGATGAGGTGAAACAGACTTTAAAGTACGCAGAGGCTAAGCGAACTTCTGGTGCCGGAGTGGACTACCTGTCGTATCATCCAAGTCCTATTGAAGACGAGTCTAAGCTGATTTCGTCCTTGAACATCGATAAACGCACCAAAATTGTGGCTGTATATACTAATGTAATCTGGGATGCGCAGGTTGTTTACAGCTCAAACGTTTTTGATGATATTTTTGATTGGCTTTGGACAACAATCGATGCCGCTGCACTTAACAAAAATATTACTCTTGTTGTTAGGATCCACCCAGCTGAGACCCGTGGTGGGATTCCAACAAAACAACCCATGTTGAATGAAATTTATAAGCGTTACCCAGTTTTGCCTGCAAATATTAGAGTAATACCACCGTCAAGTGACTTAAGTTCGTATACTCTCGCCTCACTGGCGGCGTTAAATATCATTTATGGTACTAAAATGGGATTAGAGATCGCGCTACTTAAATCGCCTTTAATTGTGGCTGGTGAAACATTTAGTAGAAACAAGGGGTATGGCTATGATGTCAAATCAAAGGATAAATACGTTAAAATACTACAAAACATCGAAAGTTTTGTGCAACACTATGATGAAGATCAGTGTTTTGACACAGCCGTGAAGTATGCTCATTACCTTTATTTTAGGAGAATGTTGGATCTTCCATTATTGTCTACTAAAGAAAAATCAGGATATCAGACTAGCCTATCGTTCATTAGCTTAGACTTTTTAAGGCCAAAAAATATGAAGACCTTAGACGTTATTTGTGATGGGATCCTTGACGATAAGAAGTTCTATATTCAATGACAATGCAGCTGCGTATATGGCGTAAATTTGGAAATATACATGGATAGAAATTTTGAAATACCGGTGACGGTTGTTATGCCAGTTTTCAACGGCATGCCCCACCTCATAACTCAAATAAATTCAATTCTAGTTCAGTTGCAAGAAAACGATGAGCTTTTAATAGTTGATGATTGCTCAACAGATGGTTCATTGGAATACCTGATTGAGACTCAGGCTCGTTCAATGCATGATATAAAAGTGTACAACAATAGTAAAAACATGGGCGTTCTAGAAAATATCAAGAAATTGATAAATCTCGCGCGATGCGACGTAGTAATATTCGCAGATCAGGATGATGAGTGGCTTCCATCAAAAATTATGGTCACTAAAAAGGAATACTCATATCAGGATCTATCACTTATGGTCCATAATGCTAAGTACATTTGTGAGAATAGTACTGATCCCCTGCATAATACTACAGCATTTCAGCACTTAAAAACGTCCAATCGATTCTTAAGAAATTTTATCAGAAATGGATTTATTGGGTGTTGTATGGCGATCAACCGAACGCATTTTCCAAAAAAAGTAATTGATAATATTCCTAATTCACCAATGCATGATTGGTATCTTTCAAGTTATTGTTTTATGAAAGGAAAAAAAGTACGAATAATTGATGAATGCTTAATAAACCATTATCGGCATTCTGGTGCTTTTACTTCAAAAAATATTCAATATTACAATAAGATTTACTCCAGATACAAATTATTAAAAGCAGTGTTAATTTGAAAGTTTCAGTATTAATTCTTACATTAAATGAAGAGCTGAACATTGCTGAATGTATCAGATCGGTTCAAGGTCTTACAGACGATATTATTGTGTTTGATTCCATCAGTTCTGACAATACCGTGAAGATCGCTTCCGATCTGGGTGCGCGGATAGTTGAAAGAGAGTTTTCTGGATGGGCAGCGCACCAAAATTGGGCCCTAAACAATATTAGATTTAAATATGATTGGGTCCTTTATGTAGACGCGGATGAGCGTGTAAGTACTGACTTGCTATATGAAATTTCTAACCTTGAGCCTGATGGTTTTAAGGCCTTTAAAGTTTTTCGAGATAATAGGTTTATATCTGGAGAATCTCTCAAATTCAGTATGAAGTGTCCAGGTATAGTAAGGCTGTTTACAGTAAATAATATTTTTTATCAAAGAGATATCAACCCTGTTGCATTTGTGGATGGAAAGGTAGGGAAATTAAAATCAAAGCTCATTCATTATAACTTTAGCAAAGGCGTTGATGAATGGCTTTTTAAGCATATAGATTATGCCAAACGTGAGGCTCTTGAGTTTCGAAATGGCCAATTTAATCAAAATTTACCCATTTTAAAGCGTCGGACAGCAAATATAGTCCGCTTTAGGTTTGTTTTAAGAATGATTTATCAACTTGTATTTAAATTAGGAATTTTGGATGGATATGCTGGATTTCGGTATTCTGTACTTATCAGTTTTTATGAACAGTTAATCGAGGAATATATGCGTTGAAACGGACTGTTTTTGGGTCATCTAACTTTTCAAAATACTCTAACGAAATCGACGTTTCAATTTTAAAGTCTTACTCGTTTGATTTGAGTAACTTTTATGGATATCACTCAGAAATTTTGATTGAGAAGGGTCTCATTTCTGAGATTACAAAGTTTCATCCCGCAGCTTGGTTTTGTTCAAAGAGACCACCCCTGTGGCGCTTATGCAACGTCATGAATAACATTTGTAGGCAACTTATGATATTCAAACCAAAATTGTTATTAGTTCGTGAGATATGCAAATTCTCTCATGCTTATCCAAATGGCTATATTGGGCTACACGATTTTAATTCATCGAGATATATGTCCTATCCGTCAACATTAAAATTTTGTAGATTACTGATAGATCTTGGTATTGACGAAAAACGACTCATAATTTGTGAAACGAAAAAGTCCGGTTGCATCATGTTTGAAGAATATATGATTTGCCCTGATAGCCGTCCGTTATACTATTTTGGAAAACATGATATTTCCGGATCTGTTCGTATAAAAAATTATTTTAGAAAATGAGGATTTTCATAAAAAATATTTTACTTTCTTCGGTTGTAGCATCTGACTGGGTTTTATTTAGTGCATTATCATCTCTTTCGTTATTTCTTGTTGGATTAAAAACGAAAATTTCAGTTGCCCGTTATTTAATACTTTTTATTTGGTATGCAATTATTATAGTCTTTACTATAAAGGGTTTAAATGAAAGCCCTTGGCAACATGTTCTTAAAAACTCGCTCTTCTTCTATATCATTCCACTTGCATCGCTCCTCAGGACAGGAACTTTTTTCTCTAAGCGCTTTGTAAATTTATTAATTTTGATAATTGTGGGACAATGCGTTGTCGTTGTTGCCCTGCATTCAATGGGTTATGAGGTGTTTCAGCGTGATGGCTGGTTCGTAAAATTTTTTGGACTTTATAGTTCTGGCGGTACTGTCGTTGGGAACAGATTTTATAATTATAATTTTACGTTATTGATGTGTTTGATTTTTATGAAGGTGGCGCTCCAACATAATTCGCTGAAGTTGGTTGACGTACTTATCATAATTTTTTCAATTGTATTCTCTGGATCAAAGGGCATTGTGCTTTCGGGTTTCGTCCTTGTATGCTACATCATATTAGCTGACGTAAAGAAAATTAATTTTTTAAAAATATTTACAATTATTTCTTGCGTTTCTGTCTTTGCAAATTTTTTTCCTTTATATGACCTATTTCTTGCAACCTTTGATCCTTCCGACATTTCAAACGTTACAAGGTTAACCGTGACACTTTCATTAATACAAAATACACTTACAATCTGGGGAGAGGGATTTGGAGCAAGTTTGCCTCAAGAGCTGATTAGAGACGTTTCAAGGCCATATGGATTCGAAATCTCTTACGTTTCATACTATCACAAGCTGGGCATTTTTTTCGTTCTATTAATGTTGCTGTTTCAATTACTTTTTGGAACAAGATGTATCTGGTATGCGTTGCCCATTTGGGTGACTGCATTGGGTAATCCGACCTTAACCCATTTAATGAATTTTATTTTTGTGTATTTGGCGGTGTGTACTAGCAGGCTCGTGAAATCGAAGTCTCGGGTGCGTAAGTAAAATTTTGTTAATTTACTGTGCTCTAAAAAAATGACATCCCTTATCAATTTAAGGTGCTGAAACGTGATTATTTCGAGTAATGTTCTTGGTAGGGGAGCGATTGCACAATCGTTGCGTCATGTTGCATCGGACTATCCGGGAACATTGTTTAATTGCGCTGGAATACCACACCCAAGTTTGATGTCGGACGAGAACATTAAACGGGAATGGTCCCATATTGAAAGCATCAAAAATTTAGCGCCCTATTTTGATCGTATAGTCCATGTCAGTACGCCCGCTGTTCTCGGTAATTTTATTGAAGATTATGATGAATCCGTTGAGTATGGAAATGGGGTTACTCTATATGGATATCATAAACGTAAAATTGAGAAATCATTGTGCCACAGCGCAAAGAATAATATTTTGATAGTCCGACTTTTTTCGTTTGTCTCTGTACAGCTTAAAAAACAAATTGTTTATGATGCGATTAGAAAATTAAAATTAGGAGTTCGTGATTTTCATATTTCAAAAGAACAGAAAAGATGTTTTGTTTGTGAGGAAGATTTCATTAGCATGATGAGATTTAGCTTGAATAATGAATTTTCGGGAATTGTAAATTTCACAAATTCAGAGGCAACACATTTGATAAATGCTGTCGAGTACATAGCTCAAGGATTAAATTTTCATATGAAATTGAAATTTCATCCTAATGATGATAATTTAAACTATATGAGTTTAGCATCAACAAAATCTCGATTATTTGATCGTGGGTATACAGTTAAGTATGTTGGATTATGTGCTCTTGATGAGGTAATTCGGTATTATGAAAATAATCATATTTAATGATAGGCCTGATTATATGGGAGGCAGCATCTATTATCAGCGTTTCAAGCGCATCATGGCGCTCAACAGCGTAGAAGTTCAAATTAAGACCATTCACCCAAGATACGTTGTAGCTGCAAGACTAGATCTACTGATTTGGAAGACAATTGGAATTTCATTTTTAAGTATTTTTAGACTGATAACTGTATCAAAACATAATAGTCGACTTGTTTATGGATCAAACTTTTTCCCTCCACAATTTATAAAAAGATTACTTGGGATAAAAAGTATTTCTTGGTTTCCAGATTTTCAAGTACATGATTTTCCAGAGTTTTTCTCGAGATCTCAGGTAAAGCGTAGAGTGAGATTTGAGAATAAATTAATCGATTACAGTGACCTAATCGTGGTGCAAAATAATTTTGATAAAATAAGACTGCATAAAATTGCCCCAAGAAAACGAGTTTGTGTACTTAGCTTTTTTGAAGATCATATTTCACACCCAAAATCTGATTCTATAAAAGATATTAAAGCGCATTGTAAGAAAGAATATATTTTGGTTGCTGCTCAATCCTGGGCACATAAAAGAGTTGACGAAGTTGTTCAGGCGTATGATCAATCAGATCAGAAAATTGGCCTAATTGTAATAGGTAAGTTGTTTGATCCAAGAAACACAGCTTATACTAAACGTTTAAAACAACTAATGTCTGACTCAAGTGCAAATTTTTTGGGATATGTCAGCAACTCGGAAAAATTTGAATTGTTTGCTCGCTGTAAAGCTCTTTTGAATTACTCCTTGTATGAGGGGTGGAATTCCTCAGTCGAAGAGGCGCTAGCCTTCAATAAGCCGATTATTTTAAGCGATACATCATTCCATCGTGACCAAGTAAGTAACGCCATGTTTGTAAATTCAAAACAGGAGCTAAGTGATATTTTTTCAAAAAAAATGCCAATAGAATGTAATGTTGATTTTAGCCATGAATTGATGCGAAGGAAAATTATTGTGAAAGATTTTGTAAAGGAGTTAAAAGCGTTGTGAAAGTTTTGATTGTGGGTTTTGGACTTGCTGGAATATATGCTGCTAGTGCATTGCAGGATCATGAGCTTGAAATTATTTCTGCAGATATAGGATTGGATGGTCAAATCGGATTTGGACGAGTCGAGCAATGGGGCGGAGTTTTGTATCACTTCGCAGATGTATACTGCTATTCAAGGAAAATGTTTCAATTTTGCAACATTGGGTCTCGTAATATAAATATAATCGGATCGAGGTTAAATGTTAATATAGCTCAAAATAAAGGAGTTCTTTTCAAAGGAAGAGAAGCATGGTTTAAGAAGTCGGCTTTTAGTCTTATGTCCAGAGCGAAATTTTCTTACGGCGTTTTAAAATACGTTAATTCCGAAAAGCTCATTTTTTCTGATTATTCGATCAAAATTAATAATTATGACAAAATCTTTATTTTAATTGACCATATAAACCTTTTAAAAATTTTGCAAGAAAGTAAAATATTGGATGATGAAGTATTTTTTGGTGATCATTTCTCAAAAGTTGTTTATTTAAAGGATACGTACGACACACATTTTTTGCATGCGGGAAAATTGCAGATAAAAAGACAGCCGTTTCTCGGTATTCGTGGAAATTTGGAGTACTATCACTCAATTCCAATGATATATAATCCAAGATTTGAAGAATTCATCAACTTAATCATAGCTCGTAATGTCATAGGTGCATTAATTTTGGCCATTTCATCCTTACATCAGAAGTGGGTTTGGTGGGCTCTCATATCGGCAATATTTGTTATTAAATTACGGAATTTAGTGCAAAAAAGTGATGTGGTAACGAAACACGATCGTGATATACGGCCGCGCGATCGCCTGCTCAAAATAAAAAGTGGACAAATTTATTCGGCGTCAGCTCTTGATGATTATCAATCTATTTCGCACGAATATGGGATTGACGACATGAATCATGAAAAATTATTGGCGTTTTGTTCAAGGGTTCCAAACCTCTCATTCAATCCAAGTGTATTTTTGCGAAGTTTGGGCCCGGCTAATGTCACGTTGCCAATCTTGCAGCTGCTTGAAGATGAACTACGAGATGTAAATGTTTAATATATACTACAAGATTGTTATTAAACTATGTAAACCTCTTTTTTTAAATATATTTTTATTTGAATCTCGTTTACGGAGTTTGCGTAAAAATTGTGATCTTATTGAGGCAAAGAACTTAACTGCGGAAGCTGGATTCCACTTTCATTTTTTGGTATGTCCCTGGGAGGGGACTAGGGTGCCATGGTATCAACTATATTTGGCGTCACTGATCAGTAAAAATGGTTGCAGAGTTTCTTTCATTATTGAAAGTTTTTCATATGTTTATTACCCAATACATCTGGTTTTTGTATTCATTTTTCGTCAAAGGATTATTGATGAAAAAAGTAGGAACTCTCAAACTATCAATCAATTGACTTTTGCGGAGCGGAGGGCATGTTATGAAAATATTAAAGCAAATATAACTTGGTATACAAAAAGCGAGCTTGTGTGGAGAAGTTGCCATTCAATTTTTAAAAATTTTTATTACAGGCGTCAATGTTTACACTATGTTAAGGTAAAATTGAAAATATCTCAACTTGGTTGTGATGACGTTATTGTTATTCCTGGTGGAGTTTTAAGTCCATCTTTTTCCTACGTTCTCGCATGTAATAATTGTAAAATAAAGTATTATACATACGATTCCGGTTCAAACGGACAGGTTATTTTTGCGAGAGAGGGCGTGGCTGCACACTTAGGTGAAGTTGAATCTTTTGATTTTAGCTCAATGAGCAGTTCCCACTCTCATATTATACAGAAATCTGCAGATAAACTTATTTCAGATAGAATGGGTTCAAGAGATATATTTAAATATCAGAAAGTAAAAAGGGGTAGCAACGATCTTTCAAATTATTTGGACCCTTCTAAATTGAACATATTAGTGCCACTGAGTTGTCCTTGGGACGCAGCGTCATTAATGCGCAGGGACGTCTATGGAACCGAATTTAGTTTTGTGAAAAAAATTTTACAAACCTACAAGAATGAAAATATTATTATAAGAGTTCATCCGATAGAAAGATTGCGTAGCAACTCGCGGTACGATGATATTTTTAAACTTTATAAAATTCATAGCAATGTGAAAATCATATCAGCCGACACGGCCGTTAATACATACGACTTAGTCGAAGCGGTAGACATGGTTATCTCACGCAATACATCATTAGGCGCAGAGTCCTTCATACTAGGAAAAACCTCAGTTTCATCCACCATTTCTTACTGGAATGACACTGTTGGCCTTTATCCAACGTCGCTTGACCCGGATTTAGTTAAGATGCGCTATGCCATTGCTCAACATTATAATTGGAATTTCCCTTCTGTTAATTTAACTAACGTTTCTTTTGACGAAATTGACGCTAATTCCTTTGATGTTTTTACCGATATGGCGTTACACTATAAGCGTCATATTGATGTAAAACTTGATCGTATTATAGAAAAATAAATGCCAAGATTTACGATTATTACTGCTACAAGAAATTCAGAGCGTACAATCCAACGATGTATTGACTCTATTGAAAGGCAAACATTCAGGGATTTCGAGTGGATTGTAATTGACGGAAATTCAACAGATCATACATTGGAAATCATTCAAAATTCAAGTATGCTGCCAAACAAATTATTAATACAAGATCCTATGGGCATTTACACTGCATTGAACAGTGGCGTCGATCTGGCTTCTGGTGACTACACGCTTTTTTTACATTCAGATGATTTTTTTTTAGATTGTAATTATTTAAAAAATTACTCTGATTCAATAATTTCGAGTTCAGGAAATATTTCTTTTTTATATTCGAACGTCCTTTTTATCAATAACCATGATAAGGTTGTAAGAGAGTGGCATGGGAAGTACTATTCCCCAATCCAGCTTTTCTTGGGCTGGATGCCCCCACATACAACAGTTTGTGTAAGGACGTCTTTTTTGAAAACGAATAATATTTTATTTAGTGATGAGTATCAGATTGCGTCAGACTACGATTGGTGTTTGAAATGCTTTAAGTTTTTATGCGATAGGGAAATAATGTATGTAAAAAGTGGTATTATCGCGATGTCTGCTGGTGGAGCAAGTAATGGTAGCTTAAAAAAATACTTAAGGTCGTTTCGTGAGGATCTATCAATCGCCCGCAAGTATTTTGGTTGTTTTTATTTTTTGACAGTACTATCTAAGCGCATCCGAAAACTTAAGCAAATCACGATGGGGGGTTCACGTGTTTAAAAAAATTATTTCTGAATTCTCTTATCTTAAAAGAGATCGATACTTCTATGAAAAGATAATTCGTAACCAATTTGAGATTGGATTTCAAAATATTTTAATCGGCGCAAATGAAAGGTTTTCACCGCGTTTCAAAGGCTTTTCTCAGGGTGAAGAGGACTTTTTTCTGTATGTTTTATCGCGGATTCTTGGCTTGAATTCATTTTTGGAATTTGGGGTTGAGGACTGGCGGGAATCAAATACAAGAATTCTTAGCTCGCTGATCAACGGTAGATACTGTGTAATCGATGGTAGTGCAAAAAATATAACCAAGATCCAGAAATCTCGGGAATTCTATTCTGCAAACGTCTTGGCTCTCCAATCGTGGATTACAGTTGAAAATATCAATAACTTAATTGTTTCGGCCAGTTCTGCACTATCAACGGAATTTGACGTAATTTCTGTCGACTTGGATGGAAATGATTATTGGGTGTTGAAAGAGATAACTTGTAAGCCAAAAGTGTTAATTGTTGAGTATAACAGTTTATTTGGTGATTTAAAAAAGATTTCAACTCCCTATAAAGAAGATTTCAATCGATTTAGTTTTGATGCCTCTGGTTGTATTTATGGTGCAAGCTTCTTGGCGTTTAAGTCATTGTTGAGCGAAAAAGGTTATTCCTTGTTTCATGTGTCTGAAATGGGAAACAATATGATTTTTTTACAGAATGATCTTGTTCCTCTCGTTGTCAAAATCATTAAAGGGAGTCCATGCTTCAGGGAAATTTCCTACAGGGAAATGCATGAGAATGGTGTGAAATCATTCGCGTTCTTTTCGGATGCTCGTAAATATGTTGAAGCCAATAGCTCTAAGTATATTGATTTGGATAAAGGTAATTTTGAGTGATAATTAGTACGCTCGTGCGTCCAGTCTTAAAGAGTGTGTGGTGTTTATGGGGTTAAGCTTTGTGTTCAGATTTACTCGTATTCGTTTTCAATTGGCTAATGCGTTAAAGCGTGTTCGTTTTTTTTGTGTTTTTGGCAAGAAGGGTTGGCTTGAAAGCGATGTCACCCTTAACATTCAGGGGCGGATGATGGTTGGGAAAAACTGCAAAATTGGCAGAGGAACCAAAATTAATGTTGCTAAGGACGCGTTTTTTTTTCTGGCTGATAATGTTTTCATTGGCGCAAACTGTCAGATCGAGGTTAGCCAGTCGGTCGAAGTTGAGAGAGATGTTACGGTGTCTGATAACGTATTTCTGGCAGATGTCACTCATCGTTTTCCCTGTGTTGGTCTTTCGGGCGAGAGGGATCTCGTTAACTTGAGCTCGATAACCATTGCTGAAGGGTGCTGGTTAGGTCGAAATGTCGTCGTTAATCCTGGGTGCTCAATCTCTAGTTTTAACATCATCGCAGCCAATTCAGTTGTTACAAAGTGCATCGTCGGAAGCTGGGGCTTACATGGGGGCGCTCCAGCTAGGTTGCTAAAGCAACTTGAAATGAAAAATTGATTTGAGCCTTTAACTCTGTAGCCCGTTAGGCCTCTAAAACTTTGCAAACCTCACGAAAAATATTAAAAAGAGTGGGATTCGTGAAATCGAAGCAGCATAATGTACTAGATTAGAAAGGCGCTTCTAATTGAGCCTCCCCCACTGAACCGGTCCACTGCTATGTTTAGGAAACGGAGGACCATGAATGGCAAACAAATGGCCAAAGCCCGAAGAGATCGTTACAAAGTTACGTCAAGTTGAAGTGTTGATTGGGCAAGGATTGTCCCGTCTTGATGCGATCAGACAAATTGGTGTTGTTGAGCAGACCTATTATCGCTGGCGCAGACAGTATGGCGGTATGGGCGTTGATCAATTGAAAGCGCTTAAACGTCTACAAAAAGAGAATGAACAGCTGAGAAGAGCTGTTTCTGATCTGACACTCGATAAGCTGATCTTAAGAGAAGCTGCACGGGGAAACTTCTAAGCCCCGCTCGTCGCAGGGCATGTATTGATCATGTTCGCACGCAATTGGATGTTTCAGAGCGCAGAGCCTGTCGTGTGCTTGAGCAACATCGGTCCACACAACGTAATCCCCCAAAAGGGCGTGCGGATTAAGAGAGACTTGTTGCGGATATGATTGAGTTTGCCCGACAGTATGGCCGCTATGGCTATCGCAGAGTGGCCTACCTTCTGAGAGAGGTGGGTTGGTCAGTCAGCGATGGTCGCATTGAGAGGCTGTGGCGACGAGAGGGGCTCAAAGTTCCACCTAAGCAACCCAAGAAAGGACGGCTCTGGCTGAATGACGGTTCATGCGTCCGTCTTCGCCCCCAGTACCGCAATCATGTTTGGAGCTATGATTTTGTGCACTGCAGAACGGATGACGGGAGACCGTTTCGAACCTTAAACATTATCGATGAGTACAGTCGGGAATGCTTGACCATCAAAGTTGAGCGGAAACTGAACTCCACGAATGTGATTGATGCCTTAACAGATCTGTTCATCTTGCGTGGGCCACCTGCATACATTCGTTCTGACAATGGGCCTGAGTTCGTTGCTCTAGCGGTCAGAGATTGGATTACGGCTGTTGGCTCAAAAACAGCTTATATCGAACCTGGAAGCCCGTGGGAAAATGGATATTGCGAAAGCTTTAACGGCAGGTTCCGTGATGAGCTTTTGAATGGCGAAGTCTTCTACACGCTACGAGAAGCCCAAATCATCATTGAAAAATGGAGACAGCACTACAACACAAAGAGACCGCACAGTGCATTGGGCTATCGCCCACCCGCTCCTGAAGCCATCATACAAATGGATCAGAGGCCAAATATGCACTAACTATAAACTTGGACCGGTCAAATGAGGCTGCTCACTTGTTCAAGTTACTTCGCTGATCATATAAAAATAGCTAACCTCTTTCAAAAAATAGTAACTTTCATATCTTATTCTTAATAGCTCTAATAAAAATTATAAAAAAATATAGTGAATCTGATAGATTTTTAATCTGCATAATAAAGAGTTTCAGGAATAGATGATCGAGGCGAAGAAATATAAGCATGCCAACACATTGGACGAAATAAAGCATCTTGGTAAGGACGCGTTTAGCTTACCTTTGGGATATAGAGATGGCCATTAGCTAGGAGAGGAAAAAATGATACTAGAAAATCCTAACTTTAAAAATATTCTTTTCAATAATTTTGAAATTTCTACATATGTATCCGAACATAAAATTGCTGATTTGGTTGGTGTTGACTTAAATAATTATGGCACAGTAGAAAAGAAAATAATAAAGGATCCATCCTATAGTGTAAATCCAGATTTGCTCGAAGCTTTCGTAGCAGAAATCGATGATCTTAGTAGGTTACATTGGTTGGTAAATACACGTAAAGTTACAACTATTTTGGAGTTTGGCTTAGGGAAGTCCACGATAGTATTTAATGATGCTTTAATGAAAAATAAGCTGCGTGATCGAGATCTCATAAAAGATATCTTGCGAAGAAATAATCTGTATGAGTGCCATTCAGTAGATAACTATCAACGATGGATAGATGAAGTTGAATCTAATAACAGATTAGAATTAGTAGCGTATCATAAATCAGATCTTATAATGGGTGAATTCAACGGAAGGGTTTGCACATATTATGATCCTGTACCGAATTTATGTCCTGACTTCATTTACCTTGACGGTCCTGACCAGTTTTCACCATTGGATAGCGTAAGGGGCATAACTACAAACCACAAAGATCGCATGCCAATGTCTGCTGATATATTATCTTTTGAACATTTCCTTTCACCTGGAACTTTGATTGTGATTGATGGGCGTACGGCGAACGCTAGATTTCTAAAAACAAATTTGCAACGAGATTGGATTTATTGCCATGATCAAGACGCTGACCAGCATTATTTTGAACTACTTGAAGAGCCACTTGGAATTTATAACAAAAGACAGTTAGAATTCAACTTGGGATCTTCGTATTTCAAACGATTAAATGAGATGACCAGAGCCAAATTCACTTGATTATATTTTATAATATTGATTATTAAATCGATGACCGTATTATATGTGCTATAAAAGCTATCGAAAGTATAATTTTTTTAAGAAATATCTATAAATAATTTAATTTTTTAATAAATTATTGTAAATAGGTTTAAAATTCAAGCGTCTTGAGATTTGCGTAGATTTGGGTCGCTTATGGAGTTTATAATATTAAGTGATTTTGAAAGGGCCAATAAAAATCTAGATCTGCCCAGTGCTGAAGGAAGTCACGCAAGTACAATGGATTCTCTCTTAAGATTTCTGGGGATATAAAGACATCATCGTTGCAGTGAGTTACAAAGTTCTTGAAAATCAGGTGAATAGAATTCACGACAAACTCAGCTGATAATTGGCGCAGGGAACTAAATTTGAAAAATGAATTTTAATATTTTTAATAAAAGTGAAAAATTTTCTGAACGCGCGGCATCTAACGTGGAGTTATCACTTCTAGCGTTAACGCTTTTTTGTCTTCCGCTATACGAGGCTCCAAAAAATATCTTTAGTATATTGTTTTTATTAGTTTGGGCCTTTCAATCTTGGAAATCAAAATCGCTTGGTGGTTCATCGCCGTTTGATTTACCCATCTTGGTGCTAGCGTTGGTGCTCTGGGTGTCTCCCTTTTTTTCAGGTTTTTCATCTTTTGTTTCGCCGTTGGATTCTGCACCGCGTTGGTCCCTCCTGGCATTGTTTGTTTTATCATCATCACGCTTGAATTACACTGAGCGGCAGTTGATGGTAATTTGGGGCGCATTGATGATGGGTGGTATCTATGCTGTCATAGATAGTTTTTATCAATGGGACCCCGATTATAAAAATTATCCCGAGTTTCGCTCGGTGGGCCATGTCAACCACTCTTCCATGTATTCGTTAATTCCACTTGCAGCGGGACTCGGTGCGTTGAAGATGAGGGATTATTGGTTTAAGTGTTTGGGCTTACTTTCTATTTTCTCGACAATTGTTTTTTTGCCGGCATCTCGAAGTATTGTTGGCCTTGTCTCAGTGTTATTCATTGTAACTTTTTCTTTTATCATTATATTTCTAAGGGGGCGCTCTTGGATATATAAAATTAATTTTGTTTTCTTGTTTTTATTCAGTGTTAGTTTTTTGTTCTTACTCCCACAATTCGCGGATTTGCGTGATGAAATCCGAAGCGATATCTTGAGTGGTGACATTTTTTCAGGTCGTTTAGGTATCTTAAACTCTGCTCTAGCTGTCTGGGATAAGCACCCTTTTATTGGCACCGGGTGGAACAGTTTTGGTGTCGCGACTTCGAGAGAAGTTGTGCAGCATGCGCTAAATGATAGTGGTATTGCATACTCGGCGGGTCGATATCAGCATGCGCCCCATGGACATAATCTTTTTGTAAACATTCTCATTGAGCGTGGCTTAGTGGGCGTGGTAATGGTGGCGACTTTATTGTTACTATATTTTAAAACATTCCTACCAATCGCGTGGAGATTAGGCGAGATCGACCGTACCGATGTTGGGAGTGCATTATCGGTTGTCTTAGTTGCTTTAGGATTTGCAGTTGCGGGATTGGGCAACACGACCATGATGAACGAACACGGCCACGCTGGGATGGCGTTCATTAGTGTGGCTTATGGATATCTAAGGGGCAGGGGGCTTTTGCCGTACAAACCGGATTGATGCCTGATACCTGGTCTCAATCGCATAGCCCATTGGTGCGTTGCGACGAGACGCCCTCCTAAAATAATAGACAGTAGTTCGCGTTCTGATATTCAGGGTGTTTTATGTTGAAGACCACTGTCAATAGTGTAGTGATTGTAGCATGTTTTTGGCTTCTGGTTTCCTTACAAATTCCGTCTACGTATTTGGCGCGTCGCTCGCACTGAGTGTGTTGCTCATCTTTGCTCGGCTCGGACGCGGAGCATCAGACTTGATTGCCGTGCAGGCGTCACACACTCGGCCTACGTCTCGCCTTGGCGGGGTCGCAGTATTTTTGGCAGTGTTTGCTGGTACGTGGTTCTGGTTCTCTAGTCCCTCTGTGTCGTCAAGCTATCAGCTCTTCCTCTTGGTGTCGGCGCCGCTATTTGTGGCGGGCGTGGCAGAGGACTTGGGCTACCCAATTGGGGTGCGGCTGCGCCTTTTGGCGGCCGTTGTCTCAGGAGCCGCTTTCGTCGCGGCGTTTGGGCAGTGGCTCCCGCGGCTTGATATTCCGATTGTTGACCTAGGCATGGCAATGCCAATCATTGCGATCCCCTTTACGGTGCTCGCCTGCGCTGGCGTGGCGCACGCCTTCAATCTCATCGACGGACTAAACGGATTGTCTTCTTTTGTCTCGATGGGCATATGCTTCTCGCTCATGGTGATCTGCGCACAGGTCGGTTTGTCTGCTCACTTTCAAGCCCTGGGGCTCCTTTTGGCGGCCCTGTCGGGCTTTTTTGTGGTGAACTTTCCATTTGGGCGCGTGTTCTTGGGAGATGGCGGCGCATATGTCATCGGGCACATACTAGTGTGGACCTCAGTGTCGATTGTCTGGAACTCTCAGCAGGTGTCTGCCTTCGCGATCCTCTTGATATTCTTCTGGCCGATTGCCGACACCCTTTTGGCAATCTGGCGCAGAACAGTCCGGGGTGCGGATATGACACGCCCCGACCGGCTGCACTTCCACCAGCTGGTAATGCGCGGCCTCGAGATATCTATAATTGGGCGAGGACGCCGACATATCGCCAATCCGCTCGCCGCTGCAATGGTCGTGCCAATGGCATTGGCTCCGATGTTCGCAGGCGTACTGTTCTACGACGACGTGACCGCCACGGTCTGGCTCTCGATCGTGGCATTTTCCTGCTTCTTCTTGACATACATCGCCGGGATGCGCTGGTCTCAGCGCGGGCGCGGGCGCGGGCGCGGGCGCGGGCGCGGGCGCGGCGAGGAATAATTCACTCGCATTCGACTAAATTGCATCGCCATGCAGCTCAGTTATTGTTAGGTGGATGTTAGTATAGGTGGGTGCTCTGATGAATAAGATTTTAGTCTGTGGAGGCGCTGGATATATCGGCAGCCACGTGACATTGAGCCTCCTGCGAAAGGGCCAAACGCCCGTCATTGTCGACAATTTTGCAAACAGCGACCCGTCAGTGATAGGCCGATTGAACTCACTTGCGGGAGTACAGATCGAGTGCCACGAGGTCGAATTGGCCGACGAGGCAGCAGTCTCCCGCACCTTTCAGGAGGTTAAGCCGTCGGCCGTGATACAATTGGCGGGCCTCAAGTCTGTCGGGCAGTCGGTGGCCAATCCCACCGATTACTACTCCGTCAATTTGGGTATCACACTCAACATCCTCTCTGCGATGGAGCGGTATTCCTGTGACCGGATCGTCTTCTCGTCATCAGCCACCGTCTACGGTGAGCCTGAATATGTGCCGATTGACGAGGCGCACTGCGTTTCGCCCATAAATCCGTATGGCCGGACGAAGTATTTTCAGGAGGAGATCATCCGGGACTGGGTTGCGGCAGGCGAGCTGTCATCGGCTGTCATCCTGAGGTATTTCAATCCGGTTGGAGCCGATGCATCTGGTGTCATAGGTGAGGATCCCAGCGGTATTCCCAATAATTTGATGCCAATCCTGGGCGACACTGCCGCCGGCATCCGAAAAGAGGTTGAGATATTTGGTGGAGACTACGCGACGCGAGATGGTACGTGCGAGCGCGACTACATACACGTCTCGGACCTTGCTGATGCGCACGTGGCGGCCTTGGCATGTGACCCTGAAGATAAATTCGAGGTATTCAACGTCGGGACGGGCAGGGGGGTGACGGTCCGCGAGGCGATCGATGCCTACTCCAGCGCTCTGGGCCGGCCACTGCCGGAGCGAATGGGAGCACGAAGAGAGGGCGACGCAGCTTCGAGCGTCGCGGCTAACGAGAAGATCGTGTCCCGCCTCAATTGGCGCCCGCTTCGAAGCTTCGAGGATGCCTGCAGGGACGATGTTAGGTGGCGCTCACAGAAGTCAAAGTCGAATAGTATGTGACGTGGGCTGAGAGCCCGCAGATGCCTCGGCCGATCCTTCAAATGTCACGAAACGCCGATTATGCGACGCGGGGGGATTTTTAAAAAAGACTGCCGGTGAGTGATTTCATAAGTGGTGAGCACTGTGGTGGCGTGCTTGAAAGGCACTCTATTTGGTGCTAAAAAAGGCACTCAATAGGAGGCGAATTTATGGTCAGTCAAGTTCTCACAGAATTCACAGCAAGTGTCACGGAATTGAAAAAAAATCCGATGGGGACTGTCGCGTCTGGAGGCGGGGCGCCAGTGGCAGTCTTAAACCGGAACGCGCCGGCATTCTACTGCGTGCCGGCGGACGTGTACGGCCAAATGCTAGAGGCACTGGAAGACGCTGAGCTTAACGCGCTCGCAGACACGCGAGGCGAGGGGCCATTTGTGAGTGTTGATCTGAGTGACTTATAGTCTCGAGTTTCACGTGGCCGCGCTGCGTGAGTGGAAGAAGCTCGGGGCGACAAGCAGGGCGCAGTTTAAGGCAAAGCTCAGTGAGCGTCTTGTTGCCCCTCACGTGCCGGCAGACCGTCTGTCTGGCGGAAGAAATCGCAATAAAATAAAGTTGCGCTCCTCTGGATATCGCCTCGTTTACAGCGTTGATGACAATACCATCACAGTGAGGGTAATTGCCTTCGGAAAGCGAGAGCGCGGGACTGTGTATCGCTCTGCCGATGCGCGTGAGTGAACTTCGCCTTAACGAAAAGTGGTTTATACACCAATTAGGTGCCGGTCGGCCGTCAAATCGTAATAATTGCCTCCACGCTCTTCCCTCGAGTTACCTCTATCGGTTAGGTGTGCTTAAAGAGTTTGCTCTATTGCAAAGTTAGGGGTCGAATTTGATAGCTAGCCCGACTAAAATTCCTGGTCTTTTGTCGATTTCCGTGTCCCGCCACGGCGACGGGCGTGGATTTTTTGCTGAAACGTACAGTCACAGGGCTTATGCTCAGGCTGGTATAGAGACCGTGTTCGTGCAGGATAATCACTCAGTTTCGGAATTTGCTGGGACTGTGAGGGGGCTCCATTACCAATCCCCTCCTCACGCCCAAGCCAAACTCGTGAGATGTGGGCGGGGTAGTCTATTTGATGTGGCGGTGGATATCAGAGTTGGGTCGCCCACTTATGGTCAGTGGCATGGCGAGGTGCTGTCGTCCGAAAACGGGCGTCAGCTCTACATACCGTCGGGTTTTGCCCATGGATTTGTGACACTCGAGGATGACACCGAAATTGTCTACAAGTGCTCCGATTTCTACGCGCCGGAGTGCGAGGGGGCGGTTCGGTTTGACGACCCAGATATAGGGATTGATTGGCCAATTATTGACCGTAGCACCACAATTTCCGAAAGGGATGCGATTGCGCCTCTGTTGGGCGATGTGACGTCACCGTTTAATTTTGAGGCATGGACATGAAGCTCCTTGTGACAGGTGGCGCCGGCTTCATTGGCTCTGCGGTCGTCCGGCATGCCATAGGCGCTGGTGTGTCTGTCGTCAACGTTGACGCTCTCACTTACGCGGCAAATATCGACAGCGTTAAGTCGATTAGCGGGTCTGATCTGTATCACTTTGAACACGTCGACATTCGAGATCGTGCGGCGCTCGATGGGGTTTTCTCGCGGCACTGTCCCGACGCCGTCATGCATCTCGCGGCTGAGAGCCACGTGGATCGCTCGATTGATGGCCCAGCTGACTTTGTGTCGACCAATCTCTTGGGTACCTTTAATCTATTGGAGGCGGCGCGGAGCTATTGGGACGCAGTTGGACAACATCGCCACTTCCGGTTCCACCACGTGAGTACTGACGAAGTATTCGGCTCTCTGCCGAGCGATCCAAGCGTGAAATTCACTGAATGCACACCGTATGATCCTCGCAGCCCCTACTCGGCGTCTAAGGCTGGGTCTGACCACTTGGTGAGGGCGTGGTACCACACTTACGGTTTGCCAGTTGTGATGACCAATTGTTCGAATAACTATGGGCCCTATCATTTCCCTGAAAAGCTCATTCCGGTGGTCATCATTAACGCGCTGCATGGCCGACGGATACCGGTCTATGGCGACGGACAAAACATACGAGACTGGTTATTCGTCGAGGATCACGCCCGCGCACTCATGGCGGTGCTACGAGAGGGCAAGGTCGGAGAGAGTTACAATATCGGTGGCGACAGTGAGGCCTCTAATATCGATATTGTTCGCATGATTTGTGAGATATTGGACAACCGTCTCACTCGAGACAGAGGCACTTACGCAGACTTAATTGAATTCGTCGCCGACCGACCCGGGCACGACCGCAGGTATGCAATAGACGCCAAAAAGATCCGACAGGATCTAGGGTGGGAGCCGTCAGTGACTTTAGAGCGCGGGCTTGAGATGACTGTGAGCTGGTACATCGACAATGAGGACTGGTGGCGGCCCCTCTTGGATCGAGACGGTGTTGGAAATCGTTTGGGAATGGCGCGCAAATGATCCTCGTCTTGGGATCCACTGGCCAGGTCGCATCTGAGCTGAAGCGACTGCCGGGCGTTTTCGCTGTCGGCAGGCCCGATGTCGATTTTTGTGATCTCGCGTCGATATCCGAGGTGATAGAGCGTGCCAGCCCGCTGGCTGTCATAAACGCTGCTGCCTACACCGCAGTCGACGCCGCGGAGGACGAAGCCGACGTCGCCCATCGAATTAATGCATTAGCCTCGGGTGAGGTGGCCCGCGTGTGCAGGGCCCTTGATATTCCAATCGTCCACATATCGACGGATTACGTTTTCGATGGCCGAGGCACACGCCCATATCTCCCGGAAGATGCGTGCAATCCACTGGGTGTATACGGAGCGAGTAAGCGTGCGGGGGAGGAGGCTATTTTGGCATCTGGCTGCCGGCACGCCATCCTCCGCACGTCGTGGGTTTTTTCGCGCTATGGCTCTAACTTTGTGAAGACTATGCTGAGGCTCGGCGGGGAGCGTGGACAGCTCTCAGTTGTGAGTGACCAAATTGGCTGTCCCACGTCTGCGGCGTCTATTGCCAATTGCTGTGTTGAAATCGCGAAGAACATGATCGCGGACAGAAGCATTTGCGGAACTTTTCATTTCTCCGGAGCGCCGCAGGTGAGCTGGTTCGAGTTCGCTCGAGAGATCTTTGAAATATCTGGCTCAGAGGTGGATTTGACGCCTATTGCCACTGACTCATACCCGACAAAGGCGCAGCGGCCTCTGTATTCAGTGTTAGACTGTCAGTCAACGCGAGAGACGTTCGGAGTGACGCAACCTGATTGGAGGGGCGACCTCGTGAGAGTAATAAAGGAAATAGGTGACGCAAATGTTTGATCGCAAGGGCATTATTCTCGCGGGTGGCTCCGGAACACGGCTCTACCCTCTGACGCTCGCTGTGTCGAAGCAGCTCATGCCTGTCTACGACAAGCCAATGATATACTATCCCCTGAGCATCTTGATGCTGGCCGGTATTCGAGAAATTCTTGTTATCACGACCCCAGACGATCAGGACCAATTCAAGCGGCTCTTGGGGGATGGAGAGGCTTGGGGGCTCAAGATCCAGTATGCGGTTCAGGAGCATCCAAATGGCCTCGCCGAGGCCTATCTCATCGCAGAAGATTTCCTCGCGGGTGCTCCATCGGCCCTAATTCTTGGGGACAATATCTTTCACGGCTACGGGCTCACCGAAATGCTTCGTAACGCCGCGCGCCAGATGTCTGGTGGATCAGTTTTTGGGTATCACGTCGCAGACCCGCGTCGCTATGGCGTGGCAAGTTTTAGCGATGACGGCACTCTCACGTCGATCGTTGAGAAACCTGATAAGCCGCCGTCTTCCTACGCCGTGACCGGCCTGTATTTTCTCGATGGCACGGCAAGTGAACGCGCTAAAGCCGTTCGGCCTTCCAAGCGTGGCGAGTTAGAAATTGTTGAGGTTTTGACGTCCTACATATCTGAGGGTTCACTTCTCATGACAAAACTTGGCCGGGGTCACACTTGGCTTGACACTGGGACGCATGACAGCCTAAACGACGCCTCCAATTACGTCCGCACTATCCAAAAAAGCCAGGGCGTCAGGGTCTGCAGTCCAGACGAGATAGCGTTTCAGTCGGGCTGGATTTCCGAGAAGCAGATGTCCCGAAACATTGAACTTCTATCCAAGACGGATTACGGGCAGTATTTGAAAAGTTTACTTTAGTTTACACGCATTAACGCTGCCCACTTTATGACAAAATTACATCCGCGCCTTGCATCGTGTGGAGAGTGTATTAAGAGGGTGTTGGGTGAAATGTCGGATAATTGATCGGTCCTATTATGCGTAAGTTGAGGAAGGCAGTGTTTCCGGTTGCGGGCTTTGGAACGCGGTTTCTGCCTGCAACTAAGGCAATGCCCAAAGAACTGCTGCCAATTGTAGACAAGCCGCTGATACAGTACGCGGCGGAGGAAGCTATAGCCGCTGGCATTGACACTCTCATCTTTGTGACTGGGCGCAATAAGCGTGCAATCGAGGATCACTTCGACAATAACCAGGAGCTCGAGATGGCACTGCGCGCCAAAGGAAAGCACGAGCAGGCTGACATGGTCAAAAATATCCTGCCGGAGGGAATTGAGTGCATTTTCGTGCGGCAGGCAGAGCAGCTGGGCCTCGGCCACGCGGTTCTGTGCGCTGAGAGAGTGGTCGGCAGTGAGCCATTCGCCGTACTCCTAGCGGATGATTTTTTAACGGGGGAGGGGGAGGGCGCGACGGCGGAGCTTGCGCGCGCTTTTGAAGCATCTGGGCGCACTCAGCTGAGCGTGATGGAAGTGAACGGCTCGGACATCTCAAAGTATGGCGTCGTGGTTCCTGGGCCGGCTTCTGGATCCGTAGCCGGCCTTGTCGAGAAGCCGAACGCTGAAGATGCGCCGTCGAACTTGGCGAGTATCGGCCGATATGTCCTCACTCCAGATATTTTTGACATATTGCGCGCACAGAAGCCCGGCGCAGGTGGGGAGATCCAGCTCGCTGACGCGATTAATGCTCAGGCAGCAAATGGCGCTGTGGAGGCTGTGACACTTCGAGCCCGCCGTTTTGATTGCGGCAGTGTTCAGGGCTATCTTGATGCCATAATAGCGGTCGCGGGGCGGTAGTCAGTCTTTGATTGCAGTGGCCTGCTTGTGGCTCTGCCCAAGACATATGGCTGTCATCTGATCTGTTAGCTTCTTATTCAGGTCCAGAGTTCATGCTTACAGTGTGGTGGTCCAGCTCCGCATTCATTGCCACTGTGTTAAGCTATGAAATGATGGCACTCTCATGGCATGAAGATCTATCACAAGACGCGTTTTTGATATTTTGCAGAAGTCTTGTTTTAATCAGAAGACGACTTCCGCGCCTTCACAGCGGCTCTAAGCAATACTGTGACTGCCCCCAAAAATCCGCCTAGGACTAGCGAGAGGGCTAGGATGAGGCTGATATTCTTTTGTTGCGTGACCTCGATTGACGCGAGGTCATACTGCGCGGCCTGAAATTCAGACGCGCTTGAGAGTGGCGTTGCCTCAACCGCAGCCAGGAGTTCGTCGGCGCCAGTGTCCTGCTCGACAGACCTCAGTTCGGACTGCAGGTCCCGCAGCCCTGGCACAAATGCCTCAAATTGCTCGCGAGATGAGAGGACTGATATCTGCTCCTCGAGCGCCCTGTAGCCCGTGAGGTAAGTCATGCCACTTGATACGTTCAATGCGCTTGATCGAGAGTTTGTGTTAAAGTTTGTAGTTCCAGTTCCAGTTCCAGTTCCAGTTCCTTTGCCGTACTCAATACCCAAGACCCTCGCAAGAGATGCCTGCTCGGAGAGATATGCTAGGCTGTCGCTCACTTGCACGCGATAGTCCTCGATAGCGTTTTCGATTTCTTGTTCCAGCTGCGCTGCGCTTCGCGCATTAGTGCGTTGAATTTGTTCTGCTTCGCCGGAGATCCGCTGCAGCAAGCGCTCCCGAGCCGCATCATTTGTCATGCGCAGTGCGTCAGAAATGAATGCGTCACTGACGTCCTCGTCACTCGCCTGCCACGTTAACCGCCAAGCAGTGGCAGTGTTAGAGGTCCCGCTGATGGATGGGAAGGGAATTTCTATTGGCTTGACGTCTACTCCAAATGCAAATTCTATGAGCGCAGCATCGAGAGAACTCCCGCCTTGGAAATCGCCCCCAATCATACCTTCACTGTCACCGGCCGCCTGGGCAATCGTCTTACGCTGGAGTAGAACCTCAGTGAATTCGGCGAGAAGGCTGGGCGATGACAAGTAAGGTGTCGTTGGCCCGGCTGTGTCTCGCGCGACGAGGATTGCGTCATTAATTGGTCGAAAGCGCTCAAATGCCGCCGCGTCGAGTGGCCGAATAACAATTGATGCATCAAATTTATTCGGTGTCAGTGCAACGTATGCTCCGCCGATTGTGAGTGCAGCTGCTGATATCCCGCCAATCAACCACTTCCCATCCCAAAGGCGTTGGATGAGTTCTAGGAGGTCAATTTCGTCTGCGTTGTTTTCAATATCTGGCATCGCGGAACTGCCTCCAAACCGTAATTTTTATCTCTGCCAAAGTTGTGTACTGAGCTTTGGTATCTTTCGCAACTCCCCGTTAGAGAGCTTGTCGGCGAGCCTTCTTGGAAATTTTCTGAGGGTAACATAGTCTTGTTAAATGGCCCTTTAAATTGAGCGCTGTGCATACGCGCGCAGGCTAGGCCCAATCAGTATTTTTTATTTCAGAGTATGTACTCTTTATGCCGGAATTTAATGGTATTTTAGGTGCCCAACCAAGTTTTCTAAGTTTTTCACTGTCCATTAATTTGCGCGGAGTTCCGTCAGGCTTAGTAGTGTCAAATTCCAGATTAAAGTTGCCGCCTACCGCTTCTGCGATGATCAGCGCCAGTTCACGAATGCTGACTTCATGGCCTGACCCAACGTTTATATGCTGGCTATCCGAATAGTGTTTCAGACAGAATATCAGTGCGTCTGCCAAATCATCTACATGCATGAACTCTCGCAACGGTGTGCCAGTACCCCAAAGCGTCACAGTGTCGTCGCCACGGCTTTTGGCTTCGTGAAATCGACGCAGCAGTGCCGGTAAGACGTGGGAATTCTCCGGGTGATAATTGTCCCCAGGTCCATATAAATTGGTTGGCATTGCGGAAATCCAATCTCGTCCGTGCTGCCGCCTGTAGGCCTCAACAAGTTTTATGCCAGCTATTTTGGCAATCGCGTAAGGCTCGTTGGTGGCCTCGAGGGCTCCTGTCAGTAGTGCATCCTCACTGATTGGCTGCTTAGCCATTTTAGGGTAGATACATGAAGATCCCAAAAAGAGTAGGCGCTCGACATCCGCATGATGTGCAGCAGAAATAACCGAATTCTGGATCATCAAGTTCTCAAGCAAGAAATCGACGGGGTATGTGTTGTTTGCGTGAATGCCACCCACTTTTGCAGCAGCGACGATGATGGCGTCTGGTCGGGCATCCTTCATCCATTTTTCGACGGATTGGTTGTCCCTCAAGTCGAGGTCAGATCGAGATGCAGTGATAATCTCAACGTTATCTTGTTCCAGCCTGCGGCAAACTGCTGCCCCAACCATGCCTCGGTGGCCTGCAACGTAGACACGCTTGCCATTGAGGTCGTAGGCCATTTAAGTCTCCACGCTTACAGGCAGATTTAAGCCATGATCGGACAATAGCTTTGAACGGCGAGCTGCTACCAAATCTGCCTCCACCATTTCTGCACACATTTGCTGCGCAGTAATTTCTGGAACCCATCCCAGTTTTTCTTTTGCTTTCGAGGGGTCGCCTAGCAGCGTATCTACTTCTGACGGCCTGAAGTAGCGCTCATCAATTCGCATCACGACGTCGCCAACCTTAAGAGATGGTGCCTTGTCGCTGTTGACTGCAGTGACGGTTGCGATCTCTTCAATTCCATCTCCCGAGAATTCTAGTGAAATCCCCAACTCATTGGCAGTCCAATTTATGAATTCGCGCACGCTGTATTGTTGACCAGTCGCGATCACAAAGTCCTCTGGCTGATCTTGCTGCAACATCATCCACTGCATTTTGACGTAGTCTTTCGCGTGGCCCCAATCGCGAAGGCTATCAATGTTGCCCATATAGAGGCATTTTTCTAAACCCATTGCTATGTTTGCCATGCCGCGAGTGATTTTTCTTGTGACGAAAGTCTCACCGCGCCGCGGACTTTCGTGATTGAATAATATGCCGTTGCATGCGTATATCCCGTATGCTTCGCGATAGTTTACGCAAATCCAGTAGGCGTATAACTTTGCTACAGCGTATGGGCTGCGCGGATAAAATGGCGTCGTCTCACTCTGAGGTGTTTCTTGCACCATGCCATACAACTCAGACGTTGATGCCTGATAAAATCGCGTTTTGCTTTCTAAGCCAAGAAAGCGTATGGCTTCTAATAGACGCAAAGTGCCTATTGCGTCCACGTCAGCAGTATATTCGGGTGCCTCAAAACTCACTGCGACATGGGATTGAGCGCCTAGATTGTATACTTCGTCAGGCTCAATATCGCGGAGAATACGTGTGAGATTGGAGCTGTCAGTCAGATCCCCGTAATGTAACTTGAAGCGTGAGTTGTCCATATGGGGGTCTTCGTAAATATGATCAACGCGCTGGGTATTGAAAAGAGAGGCACGGCGTTTGATACCATGCACTTCATAACCTTTGCTTAGCAAGAATTCTGCGAGGTAGGAGCCGTCCTGTCCGGTTATCCCAGTTATTAATGCTTTCTTCACCTTTACCTCCACTGCTTATCTTCAGAATGGCAATAAAGCCTGTTGATCTGCCTTGCAACAAAACAGAGCAAACTGGTTTAATGCCATTGGCTTGTCGGGGTGTTTGATCTAAAAGATTGCATGTTATGTTTGCTTCTGTGGTGTTGGGGTATTTGAAAAGTGATATATCCGGTTATCCTCTGCGGAGGCTCTGGTACGCGCCTATGGCCGGTGAGTAGGAGTACTTTTCCGAAGCAGTTTGTTCAACTGTATGGTGAAGGCAGTCTATTTCAGCAGTCGGCAGTCCGCACATCAGCGGAGGGCTTCAATGCTCCAATAATTATAACTGGTTCTCAATTCCGCTTCACAGTTGCAGATCAATTGCAGGCAATTGGTGTTGAGCCCGCTTCGATTATGTTAGAGCCTTTTGGTCGGAATACTGCACCTGCAGTTGCAATAGCATCACTTTTGGTGGCTCAATCTCAACCCGATGGCCTTTTGCTTCTGACACCATCTGATCACGTCATTCCGGACGATAGGCATTTCAGGTCCGCGGTAAATGCGGCGAGTTTCACCGCCAAGTCGGGAAAGATAGTTACATTTGGAATTCGCCCGACCAGGCCAGAAACTGGTTATGGTTACTTGCAAATCGGAACAGAAGGTCAGGGGGGGTGTCGAGACCTCACGCGATTTGTTGAAAAGCCAAATGAAGCTGCGGCGCGGGATATGATTGCCGGTGGTGATTACCTTTGGAATGCTGGCATATTTCTGTTTAGGGCAGATGTGATGTTAAAGGCTTTTGAAGCATATGCGCCGGACATTCTTGATGCCGCACGCAATGCACTAGATGCGAGCAAATCTGACTTAGATTTTATCCGCTTAGGTGAAAAAGAGTGGTCTGAACTAACTTCTACATCAATTGACTATTCGATTATGGAGAAGGCCGATAATCTTTCGGTCATGCCATATGATGGCGAATGGTCAGACCTTGGCTCTTGGTCTGCTGTCGCCGAGCAATCGCGCGATCGTGCTGATGATCGTGGTAATATTGTTTCGGAAAATTCGTACATTATAGAGAGCGAAGGAAGTTATCTTAAGAGTGACGACAAAAATGTGAAGTTGGTAGGGATTGGCCTGAAAGATATTGTTGCCGTTGCCACAGGTGACGCGGTTTTGATTGCTTCAAAAGACAAGAGCCAAAAAGTAAGAGGCATTGTGGACTTGATGAAGGCAGATGGCGTAAAGCAAGCAACAGAATTTAAGAGGGATTATCGGCCGTGGGGGTCGTTTGAGAGCCTTGCCGTAGGGAAACGATTTCAGGTGAAGAGCATTGTAGTCAAACCGGGCGGTAAATTGTCTCTGCAGTCACATAAATATCGAGCTGAGCATTGGATAGTGGTTGCAGGTACGGCGCGGGTAACCATTGGTGATGATGTGAAAATAGTAACGGAGAATGAGTCAGTGTATGTACCTCTTGGCGCGGTACACCGCATGGAAAATCCTTACACTCAGCCTTTAAGAATAATTGAGGTTCAAACTGGAATTTACCTTGGCGAGGATGACATTATTCGGTATGAAGACGTCTACAATCGTAATTTGGAAGAACAGTCTTGATTATTTTTTATTAGCGATGCTTTTTGAATTAAGTGATTAACTTGAATTGGCCTCATAAAATTTTTCCTTACTCACACATAAATAGGGCGCAGGCAATACAATTAAATATTAAGAAGTTAGATGAGTAACTTTTTTACAAGCTATCTAGTGGGCAAGGTTTTCAAAAATGAGAGTGCATTTAATTACGTTTTCAGAAGGGAGTGAGCGTTATCGTGATGCAGGAAGACGGGTGATAAGCCAGGCTCGGAGAATCAAAGAAATTGATCTATCAGAACATCTAACGGCTAAAGATCTTGATATTGAGTATTTTAAACTATTCCATAATTTTCCAGAAAGATATCCAACAGGATACGGTTTATATTCCTGGAAGCCATACTTGGTGAATAAAAAATTAAATGATATAAATACAGGCGATATATTAATATATATTGATGCTGGTTGCGAGTTGAATAGATTCGGCTCCAAGAAATTTTCTGATTATCTCAATTTATTACGAGATAAGCCTGCGATTTTTTTTAAATTACCCTATCTTCAATCAGAGTGGAGTAAAGATTCTGATATTTTGTGTCCAAAAGATATGCGCAATTCTATGTATCAAATTTCAGCCACTGTATTTTTGATGCGTAAATGTGATGAGACTTTATCGTTGATAGACAATTGGTTGCGTGTTTGTGCAAATAATGATGGCGATCTCTTGAAGGATCCGGTTACACAGCAGCCAAGTTCATACCGATCTCATCGGCACGACCAGAGTTGCCTAACGATCTGCATAAACGAAGATGACTTCTACGTTTTAAATGATCGCGAAACGTGGGACTGTGATCCAAGGCGCTTAAAAGCAATGCCCTTTTTGGCTTTCAGGAACAGAACCGGGAGATCAAAAATATATAGATTATTTAAATTTCCTTTAAATTTATATTTCTTTTTTGAGGGATATTTGGAATACATATCTCGAAATTTATTTTTAAAGGTGAATAATTATGTGAAGCAAACAAGCAGTGATTGAGATGAAAATCCAAAGATAAAGTTTCTTGTATTCTCAAATAAACGGATTTTAATTGTTGTCTACTCATATTGCCATCAGAAATAAAATTCTAAAAATTTGCTCGCCTCGTTTGGCCAGTGGCCTGGAGTTGAATTTAATTGCTATCACACTTTTTGTATTGCCAAGTTATGAAGCCCCTAAAAACATAATATCTATATTGTTTTTAGTAGTATGGCTTTACAGGGCTTATATTACTAAATCAATTGGAGTGTCGTCGCCATTTTTTTGGCCGATATTTTTCCTGGCATTTATATTGTGGATTAGTCCACTGTATAGTTCAGAGTTTTTTGAGGTAGAATGGTCATCTGGGGGTCGGTGGTCTCTTCTTGCGTTGTTTGTTCTTGCGGCGGGACGCCTTTCTTACACTTCTGCGCATGTGAATTACTTGTTCTCAGCATTAATGTTTGGCGGGGTATGGGCAATTTATCAAAGTTTATACATTATGTACGTCACTGGTGCACCTTTTCCTGAGATGCGATCTGTGGGTCACGTTAACCACTCATCGATGTACACTTTGGTTGTTCTTGCAGTGGGTTTGGGAGCGCTTTTCTCAAGATGCCGCATGTTGATCGTCATTGGTACAATTTCGGTCGCAGCCTCATTGCTTTTTGCGCCTGCATCAAAAAGTATTGTGGGTGCGATATCCATTGCCTTGATACTTTTGATTTCAGTTTATTTGAATTTCAATAGAAGTAATGCACATATTAAATATACTATATTTATATCAGTTGTAGCTTTTTTATTAATTGTGTTTCTTGCTCCTTGGTCCGTCGGAATCCAAGATGAGTTGATCAATTTAATCCAAACTGGTGATATATTCTCCGGACGCGATAAGATTTTCCGTGCCGCTCTGCTTGTTTGGGGCAATCATCCTTTAATCGGTACGGGGTGGTTTAGCTTTGGTCCGGTTACTTCAGAAGTTGCTGTCCAAGCAGAACTGGAACTGCTTGGAGAAATTTACGATCCGGCTCGATATCTCCATGTCCCGCACGGGCATAATTTATTTTTGACAATCCTCATTGAAAGGGGTTTGTTTGGCGTGGCGATTTTGTTTCTACTCTTGTATCGTTACTTGCGGTTTTTCGTTCCGATCGCAAAGAATAATTATGATCTACCCAAACTTGACCGTGCAGTCGCGATCTCGGCAGTTCTAGTAGTAGTTGGTTTTATTGTGGCCGGCTTCGGGAACACAACTATGATGAACGAGCATGGTCATGCCGGAATGGCTATTGTGTCGATTGCGGGTGCATATTTGGACAGGCGAAATTCTTTCGCTAGGGATTAAGATAGAAAAAATGTTGGGTCCGCCATGAGAGATATGTACGATGGATATTTTTCAATCGTGGGGTATCGACTTTACATTACCCTTTTCCTGTCTGCATCTGCAGCAATGTCAGAGAGCTTTGGGATAATGCTTGTTTTGCCTTTTTTAGGCAAAATTTTAAGCGGGCCAAATTTCCAGCAAGATATATTAATCGGAGATTTCAATGTTAATATTTATGTATTATTTGCAATAATAATATTATTATTCTTTTCTAAGTCGTTTTTGACCTTTCTGGCCTTAAGATATAATGCAAAGACAAGATCAATTCTTCTCAAAAATTTAAAAAATAAGGTGTTTACGACAGTTATTGAGAAGCCTTATTTAGATTTTATCGAAGGCAAATCTGGCGAGTATCAATCTTTGTTAAATGAGCAAGTTGCCCGTGCCTTGCAGTCGTTTATTCAATTTTCGCATATGAATTCCCAAATTATACAGCTGGTTATATATGGTGGCCTCGGAATCTTAGTAGCTCCAGTTTTTGGTCTCACTGCAATTGTCATTTCCGTTTTAATTGCCGTTGTGCTATTGAATTTGAACAGGCGCGTTCGATACTTATCAAATATTAATACGAAATATTCCATCCAGTTATCAGAGGATTTCAATGAGATCACAAATAATTTTCAATATTTAAAAGTCACAGGACGAATAAAAAATGTCCAAACAAAAATTTTAGATGCGATTGATACCCTTGCAATCGCGCACCTCAAAGTTGGTATTTTGGCGGGCTTCACTTTGGCTATTAAGGAGCCATTAGGAATAATGGTTTTGACTATTGCGGTAGTGGTGTCATATTATGTTCATGACTATAGTTTTGCTAATTTATTGACTTCGTCTGCGTTGTTTTACCGAGCCTTTGCATGCGTAATGGGGTTTCAGATAAGTCGACAAAATACGATTGAATACTTCTCAAGTTTTGAAAAGCTTTTAGAATTTTTCAAAAATTCGAGTCAAAGCAATAAATCAAATATTAGAGAAAATTCTCTTAAAATTTATCGAAACGCCGCCGATCTTTCAATAGTAGTTGAAAATATTACTCTTATAATTTCTAATAAACCTATTTTAAGAAATATATCATTAGAGCTATCAGATAAATCCATTAATGCAATCGTAGGTCCCTCAGGTTCGGGTAAAAGTAAATTGGTACAAGTAATTTGCGGTTTGCTTGAACCGTCGAGTGGGTCTGTTAAGTTTAACGGCAGAGACATCTCGCAACTGGACTGGGAATCTTGGCGCGATCGTTTGGGTTACGTATCACCAGAAGGAGTGCTTTTTTCGGGTACAATTGCGCAAAATATTCATTTTGATTTTTCAGATCGTGAGTTTGGCGCAGATATACAGTGTAAGGTTGAATCTTGTTTGGGCAGCGTAGGATTGTTGAACTATGTTAAATCATTGCCATTAGGAATAGATACTAATTTATCTGAGAAGGGAGCATCGTTGTCGGCTGGTCAGCGGCAGCGGCTTTTAATCGCGCGTGAGTTATACAAATCACCAAGACTGCTCATACTTGATGAGGCAACTAGTGCCTTGGATCAACATTCACAAAAAACCATTACAGATTTAATGTCCGAATTAAAGAATGATATGATGATAATAGTAATAGCTCATCGCCACGAGGCGCTGAAGGGTGCTGATCATTTGTGGTCTGTGAAAGATGGTAGTGTACAAAAATTACTACCAAAAGACCTTTATTATTAAGGTTCGCAACGATGCACCAGCTCCTCAGGAACTTTCAAAAATGAGTGAAAAGCCTCCAGTATTCTCAGTAATTGTGCCAACCTTTAAATCGGGGGAATTTATTGAGGAAACAGTAGCTTCTGTTATTCGGCAAACTTACTCTGACTGGGAACTAATTGTAAGCGACGATGGTTCAGATGATACCACGCTATCTTATCTTGAAAACCTGAGTGATCCGCGAGTCAGAATTTTGCATGGGCCTCGCAAAGGGGCAGTGTCGAATTTTAATTTCCTTATTCAGTCAGCGCGGGGCAAATATATTAAGCCCCTCGGGCACGACGATTACTTGTTTCCTTTATGCCTTGAAGAGCACCATAAAGTGTGGCTTCGCTATCCTAACGTGTCATTAGTTTCATCTTTTGAACGGGCTTTCGGGTACTCAGAAATTTATCGTGGATATGATTATTTTGGATTTGATGGAATAATTGACCCAGAAAAGGCCCACGAAAAATTTTTCAAACAAGGAAATTGGATTGGTGGCCCTCAGGCTGTTTCATTTAAAAATACTGGCACTTATTTTAATGAAAAATTCAAATGTTCATTTGATTTTGAGATGTGGATGAGGATGTCACAGGGCAAAAATTTGTTTTTAATTAACAAGGTGCTATATGGAAGCCGTATTCATAAAAACCAACTTAGCAATAGGTGTATAAGGGGTGGATTTCAAAATGAAAATTTTTCCGCCCTACAAAAATTTTCAAGCTTAAGTAAATCAAAAAAAATTCCGATGTGGGCAAAGGTTCGAAATACGTTACCTTTTTATTGGTGGCTCAGTGCAATAAAAGATAGGGCTGTCCTTTGTAAGAAAATTTACCGTATGTGCTCCGTTTTTATCAAGTATATTTCTTGTGAATTTCTTACAACAGGAAAAATAATTTTTAAAAATATAAAAATTGATGATAAAAAGCAAAAAATTTGTTTTTATCGTGGAACTGTGGATATTGATAACGTGCTAGTAAGAATACTGGATGATGGTGGTGCTAAACTATTAAGTACTTTTGAAACCCCTCATTACCAGTGGGCGCTGTCAGTAATCAATGGAACCATATCAAGCAATGGAGAAAAACAATACTTTGACTATATATTAAATAATTTTGTAATAAAAGATCTTGATGATTATAGGTATAAAAAGTCAATCATGATGAGAGAGTTATCGGAATGCGCGCCATGTGATTTATTTATAATTTCGACCATGAATAAAGTTGATGAATCGTATTTTGTGGTCTTTGATGGCGCTCATAGGCTAGCAATGCTGGCAGCAAAGGGTGTTAAGAAAGTAGACGTTTGGTCGGTTGTCAATTTATTTGATGGTAATTAACCAATGAACATTTCTGTAGTTATTCCAACTTATAATCGTGAAGAAGATCTTCTCAATCAATTGACTAAAATTGATGTTTGCGATTCTGTAGGAATAAAAGTAGAAATTTTTGATGATTGTAGTCAGTCACAATATAATAAAATTGCTTCTTTTAATTTCAAATACCTTAATGTTGTGTTGCGCAGAAACTTAACTAACTTAGGTTTTTCTAAGAATATACTTTACGCTCTAAGGAAGACATCTGCAGATTATGTTGTATTGATGGCTGATGATGACGAGCTGGTTGTTCATAATGTGAAACGAGCTATAAAATACCTGGAGCGGGTGAATGCAGATTTTGCATCTCCACTCTCATACATTTCGGGGAATAGATACAGAGGTGTTAAGCAGTGCCGTGAAATTAAAAATTATGAGTTTATGCAGGCTTCATCGCGCGCACCTGGCTTAATTTTTAAAGTTAGTACGGCTAGAAAATACCTTGATAAGGTCTCTCAACGGATCGATTCCGGTTGCTCATTTTGTTCATTCTACCCCCAAACAGCGCTGATGCTGTATATGTTGGCGGATGAAAAAAACTGCATCTTTATTCCGATAGTCCTTGATAGAATTGGTTTTAACCGTCCGACTGGTTTGAAAACTTCCTCTGGGGCTACTTTTTGGTCGTTCGAAGCACGTGCTCATCAATTGAGCGACTTATGTCGGTTAATCCAAGACGCTTTTAGTTCTCACGACCATGAGGTAATGTTGAATGCAGCGAACATGTCCTATAGCCCACGGCTGGTGGGGATCATGCCTTTGTGGCAACAATTCGTTGTGCTGTGGATCTGTTTTCGTAGGGCTATTTGGCGTTCAGTTATGAGTTGTTTTAATCCTCAATTTAAGGAACTAGTTCGCCGCATATTAAGGCATTTTGGAAGGTGAAAATGATTAACGAATCTGATAAATATTGGCAGGATTTTTATAAGAAAAATTCATATATTCCGACGGGCCCAAGTGCATTTTCGCAGTATGTTTTGCGTGACATACGTGAAAGAATCCCAAATTGGAAAGGCTGCAGTCTCTTAGATGTGGGCTGCGGTAACGGACGAGACTCTACATACTTTGCTCAAAACGAACTTAATGTCACCGCAATAGATCGGAATATTCAAGTTCAAAACCCAATATTTCAGTTCTATAAAGCATCGGCTGAAAAATTTGACTTTAAAGGTTTTGACAATATTTATTGCAGGTTTGTTTTTCATGCTATGACAGAGCAGGCCTTTGACGAATTTCTAGAGCAGTTATACTACTCCGCACCCACGGCAGTCATATATGGTGAGACAAGGGGCACCGAAGGCGTGACCGACCAAGATAAATCTGCCACGAATTTTCAAAGCTCTATAGGTGAAAAGCATTTTAGGATGTTATATTCTAGGGATTATTTAGAAAATAAGATTAAGCGAATGTTCAATATTATTGAACTTAAGAGCGGTCGAAATTTTGCAATTCATGGCGACGATAACCCTGTATGCCATAGAATTATTTTTTCACGAAAGCAAGCCGATGTTTGAAACACGTTCCATCAACCTTGAGAACTTAAGAATAATATCAGAATTAATGCCCGAGATACCGTTTTTTTTATTTTTTGGAAGTCTTCTTGGTGTTGTTCGCGAGAAAAATCTACTTTTGTATGATGATGATGTCGACCTGCTTGTCGATATAAAATTTTATGATGAAGTTGTTGCGATATTGAAGAGTGATAAATGTCCTTTTGATGTCGACTTTTCCAAAGAAATAAACAAGACTGGTTACTTTCTCAATTGTAAAAACAATATTTCTGGATATAAGTCACAACTTGATTTTTATTTTTATGTTGATGATCAAGAGTGTGATTACATTGTAGAGAAGTGGAATTTTAGAGGCTTCTCTGAAGTTCATAATGAGAATTTTGACATCCACATCCCGAAAAATCTTGTTTTTCCATTAAGTGATTTTGTGTTTTCAAATGGCTTGAATGTTAAAATTCCTAAACAAAGCAAAAATGTTGTGGCTTGGCTATATGGTGATGACTGGAAAACCCCTCTTTCAAAGGGAAATCAGTATATTATGGAAGTTAAAGAAAATAAGCCGTGTTTGGTAAGAATTGGTATTTTAAGATATATTTATATGGCCCTCAAAAAGAGAGCTCACTTGTTTGTATCCAATTTTAAAATTTAAAGGTTGGGGGTTAAAGTGGCTAAGAATGATAAAATATATTCGTGGGAATTTTTCATCCTTTTAATGGCCCTAAGTCTCGGCGTTTTTCTTAGGTTTTCATTGTCGGCGCTTGGGTATAACGTCGACATTGTCAATTTTTGGAATACTGTGAATTACATTATCTCTGGTGAAAATTTATACGCAGCTACAGATAAATATAATTATGGACCAATTTGGGGTTATGCGCTAGCATTTTTTACTAAATTATTGAACATCACGGATATAAATAACTTCAGAATACTCATAACCTCGCTACTTACTATTGCTGATGCTATTATTTGCGTCATTGTGAGTAAAAAATTCGGGAGATATTATGGGGCTTTTTTCTTTTTAAATCCAATTTCGATATTTGTTTCTGGATATCATGGGCAGTTTGATAATTTTGCTATAATGGTTGGGCTGCTTTCTGTTATTATTTATTCTAATTCACGCAGCAATTCTTCGTTTATTATTGGGCTTGTATTTCTGGGACTCAGTCTATCCATTAAACATATTCTTTTTATGCTTCCAATTTGGTTTTTTATGTCGGAACGAAACCTTTTCAAAAAAATCTGCTTTTTATTGGTCCCATATGGGTTGTTTTTTATTTCATTTATTCCATTTTTGCCAGAGGGTGCGAACGGAGTAATAACGAACGTATTCGCCTACAGATCATTTAATAATGCACCGTTTTGGTCATTTGTAGTCCCTTATTCTTTATATGTGTTTGTGCCTAAATTTATTTTGTTTCTTGGTTCATTGTTTGTATGTGGATTTCTTTTGAGAAGGCACTCACCGCTTGAAATTTTTTTGAACTACCTTGCTCTTACGTTAATCTTTAGCTCAGCGGTTGCGCTTCAGTATTTAGTGATACCAGTTTTGTTTTTAATCATTTATTGGAACACTTGGTTTATATTTTATCTTGTTATTGCTTCAGCTACCTATATGGCGCACAATGATGGCATATCATTGGTTGTATTACGGGATTACGTTGGCTGGAATGGGAGATTCGGTATCCATTTGAGTGTGCTTGCGTTTGGCATAGGCTATTTAATGTCTAAGGTGAGGAAGGACCAGTTACGCATGTATGGAAAGATCATTGTTGATAACTCAAGGAAATTATTCATTGATTAGTTCTGATCTTCCGATACTGGAAAAGATGCAACGCTTTGGTAGCCGGCATTGGTATGCGAGGATGCAAGCATTAAGTTGCGTCCGGGAGTGTATAGATCAAGTTGACACTAAATCGCATTGTTTGCCGTCCTCTGAAGTGCCAAAAATAATATGGTTTTACTGGTCTGATGGTTACGATAATGCACCCAAAATTGTGCAATATTGCTTTGATACTTTAAAGAGCAATAATAAGAACTTTGTTATTAATTTCGTCGATGATAAAAATATAAATAGGTTTGTGAAATTTCCTCCAAAAATTTTCAATGTTAAGAATGATCACATCGCTCATTTTTCCGATATTCTTCGTGTTGAGCTGCTTAGGCTTTACGGTGGATATTGGGTGGATGCTACAGTCCTTGCCACAAGCCCTATCGATACACTAGCTCCAAACTCCAAGGAAAACTTTTTCGTTTTTTCTCGGTCAGATAATCACATAGTTTCGTCATGGTTTATTAAATCACCAGTCGGTTCTTATGAAGCAGAAATGTTATCTAAAGTTTTGAGTTTTTGGTGGCAGAATAATTCAGAACTCCCTAGTTATTATTGGTTTCACCATATCTATGAAGCTTTGGTGATAGTCGATCCAAAATTTAAAGATCTCTATCGAAATATGCCAAAGCTTTCTGCACTGCCATGTTTGCAGGCGGCGCGCTATTTGAGCTATAATTATAGGAGCACGGCGCAAACACTTTTTATATCTTGTTTTCCTCTACATAAGCTCACACATAAATCAGATTTATCAACTTCTTATATATTTAAAAGAAAATTTCAATTACATCCGGTTTTGTTCAAGATGTACTGTTTTTTTTCTTACAAAATACGGAGGCTGTTGAGATACTTAAAATATAATATAAATTTCTCATCGGTTATATTCGTGTTTCATGGTGGTTTGGGAAACCAGCTTTTTCAATATAATTTTTTAAGATCTTATTTGAAAACTGATGAAGGGTTGCCAGCTATTAATCTTAGCTTTTATAAAGAAGATTTTTCATCTCATCGTAGCTTTTTGATTGATAAAATAATCTCTAAGTTTGAATTATTTAATGGTATGAGTTTTAATAAAATTCGATTTTTTCGGATACTATCGAGGTTGTCGCGGTGTCTAGGTTTTAACAGTATTGTTATCGGAGATAGTGAACTGGTCATGATCAATAAGTCTCATGCTGGTTATGTTCTTCCGAGGATTTATTTTGGCTATTGGCACGAACTTAATATTTCGGATGAGACGTTGACAGACATCACTAACTTTCTGGCGGGTTATTCTCTTAATGGAACTTTAGAGGAAATTTTCTTTGATGTGAGGCGTGGCGGTGTTGCTTTCTTGCATATTCGTCGTGGTGATTACCTTCAGTCCGAGGGTTTTCACACTGTTTTAGGGGTGGATTATTATCGGAAATCGATGGAGCTCCTTTTACGTTATATTAAAAATGTAAGGAAAGTTTTGATTTTTACAGATGATGTAGAGTGGTCTGAAAAACATGTCTCACCTCTGATTTCTGTTGAGTGTATCAACGTTAGTGCGTTAAACTCGTGCAATGATGTATTGGCGGAACTAAAACTTATGTCGGCCTGTGTTGGTGGCATAATCGCCAATAGCACCTTTAGTTGGTGGGGTGCAGCAATTGGCCGCTTCAACCACGACAACCACGTTGTAATTGCGCCGGCGAATTATATTATGCCTAGCGATTTTGATATTGAGCGAGACAAACTATGGCTATCGCCAACCCTCGAGTAAGTTGGATAATTTGTATTCATACGCTCGATCACAGCGGTGGAATAGATGCGATTCAATCATGTTTAGACCAGACTTTTGTGGACCAAGAGGTTATTGTTATATGCAATGGTAGCAAAAGTGATCTTCTCAGAGAGAAGGTTGATACACACTTTGGTTCCGACGACAGATTGAAGATAATCTCCTCCCCGATCAAAGGGTTGGGGGGAAACTTAGCGTATGGAGTTATTTTGGCGCAAGGCGAATTCATCGCCCGAATTGATTCCGATGATACCTGCCCGGATGATCGCATTGCGAAGCAAGTCGAGTTATTAGAGTTTGATAAAAGTGCTCACCTTGTTTCCAGCTCTAGGGGGCAAATACAGAACATAAAAATAGTTCAACTCAATAATCTTGCTTTGAGAAATATTATCACCCATCCATCTGTCCTTGTGCGGAAAAGCAGCATCTTGCTTGCCGGAAACTATTCATCAGTGTTTGGTGCCGAAGACTACGAATTGTGGGTTCGCATTTTGGGACAACAGGGCGGGCATTTTTTGTTAACAAATGAAAAATTTGTGAATTATGGAGAACAAGGAGTCTCGGGATTTAGAAAAAATTATCGCGCATATGTCAGTGTGCTGCAGGTGCAAGTAAAAGTATTTTTTGAAAACTTTAGATTTATTTGGGGCTTAGGCGTTGTTTGTTCTTTGGTCAGACTAATATATTTAAAAATACATGGTCGTATAGGTCTTAAGAAAACATGAAGTTACTTATGGTGGGAGCTATAGCTGAATCATTTCTACTTTTTAGAAGTGGATTGATCAAAAAACTGGTATTAAATAATGTCGAAGTCCATGTGCTTGTGAATAACCATTCAAGAGATGAACTTAACAAGCTATTAGAACTCGGAGTAATCGTTCATAGTTTGAAGATATCAAGATCCCAATTCAGTTTTTTATCAGATCTTCGTACCATATGTAATATTTATAAAAAAATAAAAGAAATAGAACCAGATGTGTTATTTGCTTTTTTCTTGAAGCCGATTATCCTATCTACTGTTGCATCTCTTTTTAACAGCAGGTTGAAATTAATTTTTTTAGTGGAAGGACTAGGATCTGCCTTTACTTACTCACCGAAATTTATTTTGAGGTTAATTTTAATAAGGTTTCTATTAAGAATTATATTGAAACCGTTACTAATTTTGGCGCATTTAAGAGCCAGTCATGTTTTGTTTTTAAATTTTGATGACATAAAAGATCTTAAATTTCCCTCAGTCTTTACAGAAAATCATTCCGTAGTAGGTCCTATTGGCGTAGATCTTCGTTTCTTTTTATATACTGTTCCTCAGGTCGAAAGAATTGATTTCCTGTATGTTGGAAGATTGATTTGGGATAAGGGGCTGTATGAATATTTGCAGGCAATTAAAATTGTCAAAAAAAGATACCCTTGCGTTTCTTTTACATTTATCGGTGGGGTTGATTTTTCAAAAACTTCCAAATTTCTCGATGGGTTAATAACTGAGGCGGTAACGCGCGGCGAAATTATAGTACATGGTAAGGTGCAAGATGTTCGTCCGTATATAGAGGAATCGTCTGTGTTCGTTCTTCCCTCCCACAGGGAGGGTTACCCTCGGTCAACTCAAGAAGCTATGGCGATGGGGCGGGCTGTTATCACTACAAACGTTCCTGGCTGTCGAGAAACAGTTATTGATCAGTATAACGGGTTCAAAGTTGGAATTGGCGACATCAACGCGCTTGTTGATGCTATTTGTTACTTTATCGAGCACCCAAGTGAGTGCGTCAGAATGGGGGCTAATAGTAGAGTTATCGCAGAATCAAATTTCGACGCATCTGTGCAAGAACAAAAAATATTTGATATTATTGGGGGGGGGAATGAAATTTAATCCCACAAAGTTTTCAACTTTCCTGCGCTGGATCTCGGTTGGTATTTTTGTTACCATAACGCACTTCTTATTATTAAATATTTTAGAAAATTTTTTTACTTACTATCCTAGCTTCCTAGGATCTACTGCAATAGCAATGATAATTTCAATTTATCTAAATCAAAGAGTTGTCTTGGGTCGCAAGGGTCTTCCATTTAAATTCTTTTTTTACTTGATCATTGGCTATATCATTATCGCCGTTTTAGCGTCCTGGCTTTATAGTATGTTGAGGGTTTTAGGATCGGCACAGTTGTTGGCATTTTTCGTTTCTGTATCAGTTGCTGCAAGCTTGCAGTTTTTTATAAATTATAATATTAAGCATTGTAAAAATTGGTAGTTTCTAATGAAAAGAACTCGTTCTAAAGATTTGGTCGCGGTGGATATAGTCTCGCCCTGTTTTAATGAGCGTGAGGGAATTTTGGATTTCTTCAACGAATTAGTGGCCATCAATGCGTCGCGAGAAGTTCCCTTCTTTGTCAACCTTATAATTGTAGATGATGGTAGCACTGATGGTAGCTGGGAGATTATTAAAAATATTAAGGAAAATTCGCATGTTGTGATAGAAAAGGTAAGATTATCACGAAATTTTGGTCACCAGGCTGCACTGTGGTGTGGTTTGGAGAGGTCACGGAGCGAATTTGTGGGTGTGATTGACATCGATTTGCAAGATCCGCTGTTGGTGCTCTTTGAAATGTTTGATGAGCTGCGCGCTAATGGGGAAGTTGAAGTCGTCTATGGTGATCGGCTTTCGCGAGAAGGTGAGACCTATGCAAAATTGGTTACGGCTTCTGTATTTTACAAGTTTATGAAGAAGTTGTCGGGTCATAACTTCAATGTGCAGAAGGGTGACTTTAGGGTGATGAAGAGGCCTGTTGTTAATGCTCTTGTGCGCGTGAAAGATTATCACGTGTTTACGCGCGGCCTGGTGCCTTGGTTGGGTTTCAATCAACTTCCACACGGATACCATAGACGCGAGCGGCTATCAGGTAACTCAAAGTTTACCATTAACAAAATGTTGATGCTAGCACGTAACGGTCTTCTGTCATTTTCGTTGGCCCCACTAAATGCGTTATTTTTTCTCGGCGTAAGTGTGGTGTCTTTGTCTCTGAGTTTTGTTATTTATGCATTGCTTTCAAGGCTATTTACTGACGTTTGGGTGCCGGGTTGGACCTTGATGTTTATTGTAAATACCATGTTTTCCGGTCTAATAATGGCTGCGCTTGGAGTTCTAGGTCAGTATGTTGGTATGATCTTTGAGCAGAGCAAAGGGCGGCCCGTGTACATTGTTAAAGAGATCATCGATGGCAGTAGCGAACACTCCGTTTGATTTGGTTGTGATTGGGGGAGGGTTTGCGGGTCTGGCAGCTGCGCATGAAGCCCTTAAAAATGGTAAAGCAGTTTGTGTTGTTGAGGCGCGTTTAAGGGCTGGAGGGCTAGCATCTGGCACCGAAATTGGATCTGATTGGAGCGTTGATAACTTTTATCATCATTGGTTTGAAAGTGACTCTCATATATTTGATTTTCTTTCAGAGCTAAACCTAGAAAAGAATATTGTTAAATGTGAGGTGGAAACGGGGGTGCTTACAGATTCTGGTTGTTTTAAGCTAGATAGTGCGTCTGCTCTGTTTAAGTTTCCATTATTTGGTATAATATCAAAATTTAGATTTTTATTGTTCTTGGCAATTTGCTGGTTGCCATTAAATCCGCATTTTCTGCATCGTATCACCGCAAAAAACTTCATAAGTTTTGTATGTGGACGCAAAGTATATGATGTGTTGTGGGCTCCATTGTTGCGTTCTAAGTTTGAAAAGTACGCTGAAGAAATAAGCGCAGCATGGATCTATAAAAAGATTAATTTAAGATCTAGAAATTCATCAGGCAAGGGTGAAAGCCTCTATTATTATGCGGGTGGATTTCAAAAATGCGTCGATGACGTTGTTGATTTTGTAAGAAGTAAAGGATGTAACTTTGAATTTGGAATTAATGTATTAGATGTTGTAAAAGAAAATAAATTTTTTCATTTGAAGTGTTCAGATGGATCTGAGATTATTTCAAACAAAATATTAGTAAGTTCACGTCGTTCTGCGTTGACGCTTATGAAAGATTGGCTGCCCAATGACGTCAGACAAAAGTATTCAGAATTTAAGTCTATGGCCAATGTGTGTGTTGCGCTAACCCTTGAGGCCCCAATTTCAAAGTTTTATTGGCTTTCCAATTGCTCTAGTTCTTCTGACTGGGTTGCGGTGATAGAACACACTAATCTCGTGAGCCGCGAACATTATGATGGTAGACATATCGTATATTTAAGTCGCTATATTTCTCCCAATAGTGATTTCTATAATCTATCAAATGGTGACTTAATAGAAAACGCTGTTTCGTTTATCACCAACCATTTCCCTCACATTAGTCAAAACCAAGTCACATTGGAAAAATGTATTGTAAACCGAGCAATTGAAACGCAACCAGTGATCTCCAGTTCGAAATATCGGTATTTCTTTCCCTATATGTTTGAGGACTGGGGTGTCCTTTCCATGGAACAAATTTTTCCAGAAGATCGCGGCACTAATTATGCGGTTCGAGAGGGCAAGAAAGTTTATCACGAGCTTATGGCATAGAGCGCGGTTTCATCATGAGGATTTAAATTTTTATATGTTATTAAAACGTTTGTTTGACTTCAGTGTCGCTATCATCTTGTTAATGGTATTTTCTCCATTAATTTTGATTTTGGTTTTGTTGGTTTATCTTTTTATGGGTAGGCCTATTTTTTTTATCCAAACTCGTGCAGGCCATTTTGGGAACCCTTTTAGAATATATAAATTCAGGACCATGAGTAATGAAGTTGATTGTAATAATATTTTGATGTCAGACAACGAAAGGATTACAAAACTAGGCGCACTTCTTAGGTCCAGCAGTCTTGATGAACTACCTAATTTAGCAAATGTGTTAATAGGAAACATGAGTTTAGTGGGGCCAAGACCGCTATATACACACTACAATCAGCTTTATTCCTCTTATCAATGTATGCGTCTTGCTGTTCGCCCCGGAATCACTGGCTTGGCTCAGATAAAAGGTAGAAACGCGCTTACCTGGTCCCAGAAGTTTCGATACGACGTATGGTATGTAAAAAATTGGTCTTTCTGTTTGGACTTGAAAATTATTTTTTTAACTATTGGAGCGGTTGCGAAGCGTTATGGAGTGAATAGCCCCCAAAATACGATTGTCGAGGAATTCAAAGGAGGGGAGGGATGAAAACATTAGGGATATTAGGCGCTGGTGGACACTCAAAAGTCGTATCAGAAGTCGCCATAGAGCGTGGATGGGAACGCATTTTTTACTGGGATGACGATTTTCCGTTGAGAACTTCACATCTAGGGAAAGATATACTTGGAAGTCTATCAATGGTTGAAAGTTCTCACGGTACAGTGGATTCATTTTTCGTTGCTATTGGTGATAACCACACCCGTGAGCGTATCGTATTATCTTTGAATAGATCTGCGAAACTTATATCGTTAAGATCTGGTTCTTCTGTTGTTAGTAATTCGTCGATGGTGGGTCTGGGTTCTTTCATAGGTCCAAGGGTTGTGGTCAATTCTTTTGCCGCAATAGGAAAAGCAACAATATTAAACACTGGCTCTATCATTGAGCATGATTGCTCAATAGGAAACTTTTCTCACATTGGGCCAGGATCTACGATTTGTGGAAGTGTTAAGGTTGGCAATAGGACGCTGATTGGCGCTGGGTGTGTGGTCCGTCCGGAGATTGAAATCGGCGATGATGTTTTAATTGGAGCAGGATCAGTAGTAGTGTCAAATATCCCAGCTGGTTCGAAAGTTTATGGTGTTCCTGGACGTGTAAGGGGCCTAAAATGAAGCTAGATCGAAACAATTTTGCGAGTTGGCCGGCTCATTCAAATGATGAACTGCTTGCCGTTCAAAATGTGCTTAAATCGGGAAAAACAAATTATTGGACTGGGCTAGAATGTAAAAATTTTGAAGTAGAATTTGCTTCCTATTGTAAATCAAAATACGCAATAGCCGTATCAAATGGAACCGTGGCCCTCGAATTAGCAATATCAAGTATAGGAATTTCTCCAGGCGATGAAATCATTGTAACCGCACGTAGTTTTTTTGCATCTGCCTCTGCAATTGTAAATTCAGGTGCAGTGCCAATTTTTGCTGACGTAGATCCTGATACTCAAAATATAACGGCAGAAACGATTGCCCCATTGATTACTTCTAGGACACGAGCAGTTTTGTGTGTTCATCTGGCTGGTTTTCCGTGCGACCTAGATCCAATATTATCTCTTGTCAAAAACAAAAATATCTACGTTGTTGAAGATTGCGCTCAAGCCCATGGAGCAATGTATAAGGGGCGGCCCGTCGGCGGTATTGGCGACGTAGGGTGTTGGTCGTTTTGTCAGGATAAGATAATGTCTACAGGCGGTGAGGGAGGTATGATTACTACTAACTCGACAGATCTTTGGACTAAGATGTGGTCCCTGAAAGATCATGGAAAATCTTATGAGAAAGTTAATGAAATTCACAATGGTTCTGAATTTCGTTGGCTACATGATACCTTTGGGACTAACGGCCGCATGACTGAGATGCAGGCCGTGATTGGTCGCATGCAATTAAATAAATTAGAGCGTTGGAATAAAATTCGAAATCAAAACTGTTCCGCAATATGGTCAGCAGCAGCGTCGTGCTCAACTTTGCGTGTTCCAAAATTGAGCTGCGATGGGTGCAATGTAGAGTTTTGTGATGCGTCGGCTTCATGCAGAAACGCCGCGTATAAATGTTATGTGTTTGTCAGGGCAGGCGCTAGCACTAGGGATAGGTTTTTGCATGAAATCAGAGCGAGAGGTGTACCTTGTTCAACAGGATCGTGCCCAGAAATATACCTTGAACAGGCTTTCACAAGGTCAAATAAAGCTTTACAAACTCGTCTGCCAATTTCAAAAAAATTAGGTGAAACTAGCCTGATGTTTTTATGCCATCCAACTCTAACAAAAGCTAACATAGATTTAACGTGTAGTGTTCTAAACGATGTTTGTAGCTGAAGAGTGCTAACTTTCTGATTTTACAAAATTGAGTGGTGCGTTCTTCAAAATATCTAAAAGACTGTCAGTATTATCCTGTTCGATAGCATCGATTGCGTCCTGTTCCCATTTTGAGAATCCCGCCAGATTTGGAAGCTGGAACGTTTCTCGTTTTATCATTGGATGCTGGGTATCTGCAGGAGCAGGGTCTAAGAAAAGCTCTTCATGGAGCTTTTCACCAGGTCGCAAGCCGGTAAACTTAATTTTGACTAAATTTTGGTGTTTGAAACCACCATCGCTTGTGTAAGTGGAATATCCGTTCACCAGCGCTAATGATCTGGCAACGCTAGCGATTTTCACTGGATCACCCATTTTGAGAACATAAATGTGTCCTGTTTCGGGAAGCGCGTTGGCCTGTAAAACGAGGGCTGCTGCCTCTTCTTTAGTCATGAAGTATCGCGTTATATCTGGGTGGGTCACTGTAAGGGGGCCACCATATTTCAACTGTTCTTCAAATTTAGGAATTACGGATCCAGAAGAGCCCATTACATTGCCGAATCTCACCGAACAAAATTTAGTTGTGGGGTACTTTTCAGAATAAAATTGCGTTATCAGCTCGGCAAATCGTTTTGTAGCTCCCATTACATTAGTTGGATTCACGGCCTTGTCTGTTGAAATAAGCGTAAAATTTGACACGCCAAGTTTTGCCGCCTCAGACGCTAAAATAGAGGTTCCGACAATGTTAGTGCATGCTCCTATCAACGGATTGGCCTCAACGATAGGAACGTGTTTATATGCTGCTGCGTGAATGATAGTGTCTATTCGGTTTTCGCTAATACACTTAGACACAAGCGGCCTATTGGTAACTGACCCGAGTTTGAAGACCACGTCAGTATAGTTTTTAATGTTAGGCATAGCGCTGAGAATTGTTTCAGAAACTCTGTACAGAGCAAACTCACTGTGATCGAGTAGCACCAAAGTCGTGGGGTTGTGCTCTAGAATTACTTTACATAATTCGCTTCCAATCGTTCCGCCTGCTCCCGTCACTAGTATTCTTCTACCCTTAATACTTCCATCTAGGAGTTCTGGTATGGTAACTAGTTGCTCGCGTTGGACTAGATCTTCAATCGACAGCCTCTTCCAATCAGCAACAATATCATTTTTTATAATCATTTCATCAAGGCTTGGAGGTGTCCTGACAGTGATACCCAATGACACAAGTTCAGATAGAATCTTCCGACTTTGGTTAGCATTGATGTCATCAGCAGTAAAAACAGCGATTTCGATTGAATGATCTTTTACCGCGTTTGATAGGTCACTGGGCGATCTTACTGGTACACCGTAGATCAATCCGCTTTCAAAGCCTTTTTCGTCACAGATTACCACTGATGGCGTGTAAGTTTTACTTTGCCTAAGTGCGCTAACAACCTCAGGGATTCCTTTATTTCCATAAACAAGCACACGCACTTTTTTTTGACCGCTCAGTGATAGGAATATTGCGCGAAACATCACGCGATACAGGATCTCAAATCCTGCGAACAATATGCACCCGACCACGATCACAGATCTTGGAACAAATAGATCGTAAATGTGATTAAGTAATAAAGCCGTAATTAAACTAATGAGCGAAGATACAAATATTGAGTAAAACGCTTTATCAGCTATGTACCGTACAACATTCTTGTACAGACCTAAAATTGCTTGCGTAGCCAGGGTCAAAACCCACACGACAGTTGCTATGATTAACAATCCGGCAGTTAGTTTCGTTGAAATGCCATCAAGCCTAAGCGCCATCAAAAGCCAAAAGGAAAAGTAAATGCAAATTGTGTCTAATGCAATTTGTATGAACCTTTTAAACTGCCTTGGGATGCCTAAAAAGTAAGATTTAAACCAAAGTAATGTACGCATTATTAATCTTGCACAGGAAAACGAAAACCGTCAACGGAGGATGCAAAAAAAATTGATCAATCGCAAGGTTTTTTTTGAATTTTTGTAATTTCTGCGGTATTAATTATCATTTTTTAAAAACACAGAATCAAACATCGCCATAACTCGTTCTGGACTATACTTTCTTTTATATTTGGTACTTGTTTTCAGGTCTAGCACGCACGTTTGCAGCAACTGGCGCAAACTCGCAGAATCCGTATAGTAGTTACCGTCGGCTCCCAGTTGTTCAATATGAGCTCGGTCACGCACTGATGAATGAGAAAATAATATTATTGGCTTTCCTAATGCGCTAAATTCACCTATCGCGAGGCCAAAAGATTCGCCTAGACGACGTGCGCTGATCATTGCGTTGCAAGTGTTTATAAATCTAACTTTGAAGCTTTTATTAATTCGTGGACTAATGAAAATAAGTCTTCCGCGCAATACTTGAATAAAGAGGCGCAATTTCCAAATGGGATTAAGAAACTTTATTTTTGTTCCAAGAAAAAGGAAGAATTTATCAGAACTGCTTTCGGCTATTCTGATGATTTCTTTGGCGGCAAACGGTACGTCGAACGACGCTTCCCCACCCATGGAGCCGTATACTGTTGCGGTGTCCGGAATTTGGAAAAATTTACGAAAGTCCCCAGATGCTTTGGGTGTATTTATAATGTGAGGCACTGCCGGAAATTGAATATCAGGAGAAGTGTTGGCAAGCCAGTTTGAAATGCATGCGAATTTATCCCCGTGCGCCTCAAAACCCGGAAATACTGCATGCACTAAATTTTGCGCCTGTGCGGCCCTGAGCCCATCATCGTGGCCGCTTTTAATGGCGTAGAAATAGTCCGCCCTATTGTCACGGAGTATTTTTTGGAAACTGATTTCGTCGTCGTAGAAAAATAATTTAAATCTTGACAAATACTTTCTCACAACCCTTAGATCATGATCATCGCGCGAAGGGGCTATTATGTATGATTTATTATTCAATATTTCTTCATTATAGTGCGCGTAATCAAAAATTGCCACATCAACCCCTCGATACGTTATTTGTTTTGTGTGAAAAAAAATTATTTTCTTCATAAGAAAATTACCTATTTGCATGGATTGACAATGTTAAGGTGTCCAGAGATCATGTTTGCGGGCTTAGGCTTACCATAGTAAAAATTATATTTTAGGCAAGTTATTTTATTTTTATTTTATATCACAATATTATTTTTTGCCTCTTTTGTAATAAGTGAAGTAAGGGCGCAAAAACTAATTATTAAATGAGGTAAAAATGGAAGCATATCATAGAAAAATTAACCTTGTTACATGCTTTTTTAAGCCATCAAACTCTTCGTCAAATTCTGACATCAATCAAATTATCTCTGGTCCGCAGCAGGCAGACTTGCTTGCTCGTTCATTCCAAAATTTTTCCAGCTTGGGTACGGCTTTTTTTATTTCAAATGAACATTCTGATAGTCCTTTTCTCAGGAATATTAATGTTCCCGATCCCGATGTAAATAAATTAACATTAGAAGTAATAAGGAAATTTAATTTTTTCTTTAGTAAATATGAATTTGAGGACCCGCATTTCGTCGTTTGTGACCCGGATTTTTTATTAATATCTCCCGGTGTTGAGGCAGTTTTCGATGGAAGTTTTGATATTGGCGTTACCCTTAGACCGGATAAAAGAATGCCGTACAATAGTGGGATTTTCTTTGTAGATAATTCCAGGATCAATGCAGGTAAAATATTTTACCAATTGCAAGAGGATTTAATAAATGAAAAACACATGGACCATGCTAGTTGGTTTTGCGATCAACTTGTTATTTCTGATCTTCTTGACAGCAAGTCTGAATATATAGGTGGTGGTCTTTATAAAGTAAATGATTTAATAATCAAAGTATTTGATGCTAAAAAATATAATTTCTCACCAAATAGAGATCACCCAAACTTATTTTCTGTGCCATCAGGTGTTGTTCTTTATCATTTTAAAGGGCGCTGCAGAACTTCTATGAAATTGTTTTTTAAATATTTTGTTGAGGACAATAGCTCATCAAGATTTAAGATATTCAGATATATAATGCAGGCATTATATGCTGAATTTTTGAGAAAAAAATATAAAAGATTATTTGTAATGGCAAAGGATAGAATTATGCCTTCGGATCGGAAAATTTAGTGCGGTGTTGATTTTTACATGCCATTATTAGCTTCTCTAGGAATTTAAAGATTGAATCTAGCTTAGGTGTATCTATAATGAGCGGTTGTATATACATACTTTTCAGTCTTTGTTTTTTGTTGAGGATACTTAAATCATATCCGCGGATATTGACATAGTCATATGAATTGATGAATGAATTTTTGTTAAAATCAATACTGCAATTTTGATCGCACCAATAAATTGGAATGCACCCGGCTGCGTAAGCTTCAACCACTTTTTCAGTGTAGTAACCCGGTCCAAGCGAATTTTCAGGGCAAACATTGTACCGATATTTTTTTAGAATGTTATTTTTGAAAAAACCACTTTCATTATGGTCTCTAATCGTGGTGTCAAAAGCTATTCCATAACCATCAATTGGTAAATATTTTCCTACTTCGTCCAGTAGGGTTTTTCTTGGTTCTCTTAGGTGGCTTGCGAAAATTATTGCCCTATTCTCTCTGCTTTGAAACTGGTCATAGCTTCTCGGATTTGTGAGTTCATCGATTGAAATTGGGCGTCCAAACCGTTTTGTTTCGCCAAGTATTGGTAAGCCTTGATTTCGCCAGTCAATGACGTTGTACCAATGGGGCACACGAATATGTTGTTCACTGGTTACGCCTAGGTCGTGTGTTATATAAAAGTCCGCGCGGGTGTCGAGGTGCCGGGTGTTCTCTGCGCTGTCAAATAGAACAATTGCTTTCTTAGAAATTAGTTTGTTTTTTAATCTTTTAAACTTGTTCTTTTCTCTGTATGGACCTTTTATTATTAACTCTGCATTTTTTGGATCTGTTATTTCCACATCAATCAGTAGTTTTAATGCTTGAAATATTAAGTTTTCAGTATAACCTTTTGACACATTTATTAGGGAAACTTTTAGCATTCTGTTACTTTCACATGCATTGGGCCGATCATGATATAACGGCGTCTACAAGATATTTTAACGGAACCATCATTTAACTTAATTTGGATGTTATTAAAAATGTTTTTATTATATTTTAATCTTGAATATATTTCAATCTTTTGATATTTTTTTAAATTTATTTTTTCCTGTCGTGCTGTTGCAAGTATTTTTACTAGTATGCGTGTTTTTTTAGCTATTTCAGATAGTTTTTTTTCTGTGTGAAATTTCAAACGATCACTATCATCGTGATTTATTGTCGAAAAGTTTTTGCCTTCTACTGTGGCGTTCGAAATCCCAATCTCATTTAGCTTGTTGTAGATATCAGAATCTTCTCCTCCCCAACTGTCAAACACATCGTCGTATCCATTGACTTGTAGGTAGCTTGATCGATGCATTGCCACCGTCCCTGTAGTTTGTTTGTTAGCTGGTGTAGTGTTTTTCGTCGCTGTGGTTATTGTGACATAGGTTTTCCTGTTTACTTTTTTAGCCATTTCATCGATAGCTTGTCGAATTGGAATAACGTCGGCATCTACGAAGATCAGTATATCTTGAGTGGCGATCTTTGCGCCTGCGTTTCGTGCGATTGATATATTGAATTTCGGTCTGTTCTCAAAATGGACTACTTTGACTCTGGTTCCAAAAGTCTGTTTCACCCATTCGTGCGTCTTTTGTGGGCAGTCATAGTCCACAACTATGACCTCTGCTTTTGGGTCCGAAGTTAGATAAGGCAAGGTGATTTTTAGGTGATGTAGTCGCCCCTTGCAGGTTGTAATGACTGTGTAGTTGTAATCTGCGCTGTTTGCTGACATTTGTGCCTCGAATTGTAGCTTATCACTGCGTTTACAAAAGGTATGATGACATGACAACTTATCTCGTAACTGGCGGCGCAGGGTTTGTGGGTTCTCATCTTATTGATAGATTGTTGGACGAGGGTCACTCTGTTTTGTGTGTTGACAACATGGTTACCGGTAGTCGAGCAAACATTGCCCATCATCTTTCAAACCCGAAATTTGAAATGATGCGCCATGATGTGACTTTTCCTTTGTATGTTGAAGTTGACGCCGTGTTTAACTTGGCCTGCCCCGCATCGCCGGTTAGTTATCAAAAAGATCCAGTACAAACGATCAAGACATCAGTTTTGGGTGCTATAAACATCCTAGGACTTGCAAAGCGCCTCAAGTGTCCTGTTGTGCAGGCGTCGACGAGTGAAGTCTACGGGTCCCCAGAGCGCCATCCGCAGGATGAGACATATTGGGGTAACGTAAACCCGATCGGTCCAAGAGCTTGCTATGATGAGGGAAAAAGAGCGGCTGAAACTCTTTTCTTTGACTACCGTCGTCAACACAATGTGGATGCAAAAGTGGTGCGTATTTTTAATACATACGGACCGCGAATGGCGGTAGATGACGGACGAGTTGTTTCAAACTTTATTGTGCAAGCACTCAAGGGAGAAGACATTACTATTTATGGTGATGGGACGCAAACACGCTCGTTTTGCTACGTAAGTGATTTGGTCGATGGTTTAGTCAAAACGATGGAAATCAGCCGTGACTTCTCTGGGCCTGTAAATATCGGTAATCCTGCAGAGTTGTCGGTTCATGATCTCGCAGAACAAATAATTGACTTGACGCGATCAAAGTCGCGTTTGAAGACCATGCCTCTGCCCGTAGATGATCCGATTAAGAGAAAACCTGACATTAGCATTGCTAGAGAGCATCTAAAGTGGTCGCCTGAAGTTGAGCTAGAGGATGGTCTCATTGCGACAGTCGACTATTTTAGATCACTGGGCATGTGATTTTCTTCAAATAACTGAAGTTATGATTACACCTCGTACGATGCTGTAACTATCATTTTTCGTTCTCGAAAAGATCTCTAAATCGCGCATCTTAATGTTAATGGACTGATTTTGTTTAGGCGGTGCGCAGAGGGTTGTAATCGATTTGTGTAGTGCTTGTGGGTATACAAAACGACATCAGATATCAATCGCAGTCTCTAAGAACGAAGGCACTCTCAAGTCAGACGTGGAGCAAACATATAGTGTAATGAATTTTAAGAATATCGATCTTTCACTTCATTGCTTGGCCCTGTAAGCATGCAGAATCAACATTATTTCCAGACGGGGCATTGTAATTTGTCGGCAGGGCGCCTCAAAAAAACTTTTAAAGATTTTAGCGCATCCATGGGTTTGGTTGGGGCGTTGCTTGTCAGCGCTTCTTATGGTGCTGCACAGGTCACGAAAGACGAGCCTGCCTTAGTTTCTTCGATGATTGCAGACGATCTTTACTTCGATCAAGATCGTCAGTTTTACCATGCCACTGGTAATGTTCAAATTTTCTTCGATGGTTTGGAACTCCGCGCGCCGAGCGTCGCATACGACGTGGTATCCAATCGCGTAGTTGTTGACGGCCCGCTGCTACTAATCGATAACGCCGGCCAGCAGACAATTTACGGTGATTTCGCGGACATGTCTGCTGATTTACGAGACGGTGTCATCACTTCAGCTCGTCAGTTGATCGACCAAAATATGCAGATTGCGTCTGACCAATTGGTGCGCCGTGATGGGCGCAATACAGTGCTGGAATACGTGCGCGCGTCGGCGTGTGAGGTCTGTTCAGAAAATGCTACGCCACTTTGGGAGTTGCGGGCAAGGCGCGCCGTCCATGACCAAGAGGCTCGTACGATAACGTACGACGACGCACAATTGCGTATTGCCGGCTATCCAGTGCTTTATACTCCGTGGCTACGGACACCCGACCCAACTGTGGAACGAGCGAACGGTTTATTGGCGCCAACTTATTCCGTGAACTCACGGCTAGGTGCCAGAATTGGATTGCCATATTTTTATATGCTGGGCGACAGTGCGGACATCACCGTCACGCCGACTGTTACGGTGGACGGAGGGCGCGATGCCGGCAACTATCTCCTGCGAACGCTGCGTGGGCGTTATCGTCAGGCATTCAGTAACGGCTACATCGAAATGCACGGTGCCCTGAGCCAGGACAACCTCACCAGCGATAACCTTCGGGCTTTTTTGTTTTCAAATGGACGCTTTGAATTGGACAATGGCTTTAATGTGTTGTTCCAGAGCCAGTCGTCGAGCGACCGCGCATATATTGGGACATATGACTTCTTCGCCGACCGTATTACCACATTCGGCAATGACGACGTTGTCTTCGACGAAGATCGACTTAACAACTTCTTGAGGTTTTCTCGTCGGGATAGCGATGAGTTAATCGCGTTTGACTACACTGGCTTCTCCGCATTGCGCGATCCTAATTACGCATATGGTGCGCCAAACAGGGTCCTTAACTCTCAATGGACTTTGTTTGAAAGCTTTGACGGAGTGCCCGGGAATTTTACGTTAAATTTTGGGGCACAGGCGAATTATAATGAATTTGGCCCCACGAATTCACGCCAAAGAGATATAAATCGACTGACCGCCAATCTGCGGTGGAACGATACTTGGCAGGCTGGCGAAGTGCTGCGTGTAGACAGTGACGCGTCCATATTCCTTGATGAGTATGGCATTCATGACGACGCTACAAATCCTGACAGTCAGTCATCCTCAAGTGGCGTCGTGTCTACGCGGCTGAGTTGGCCGTTCCAATTTGATACGGCTTCTGGTTCAAGGCACTCAATCACACCATCAATTGGCTTCGTATCTTTTGCTGCAGGTGATGTGACAATGCCGTCAATTGACGGTTCTATTGATGAGATAGATCCCTTTAACTACTCTTCTCTGGGTCGGTTTCGCCGCGTAAACCGAAGCCAATCAGCGCAACATGACGTGACTGCGAGCGATATTGACCTGACGTATCGCTTCGAGACGGCGTCTGGTTACTACATTGGTGGCTCAGCGGAGAGAGATTTTATACTGTCGACGGATAATTCAGCCCTGAGAGAGGGTGAGTTATACGCGACACGCTTTGGCAAAAATGGCGGCGATTTTCAGTTCTCGGTCATCAGCCAGTTCAACCCAGAGTTTGAAAGAATATCTGACCGCGTCACAGCATCGCAGAATTTTGACTTTCTGACCCTAAATGGAAATTACCACAGGGTTGATAGCGATGAGGCCATCGGCAGCCCCGACGAAGTGCGTCGGTGGGGAATAGGACTGACTGCCGAAATCACACCACAGATCGATGCAAGTCTTGGCTTGACCAGCGACAGATACGAGAGCGAGCGGTCTTACACGGAGGGTTCTATTCGCTTTGACAATGATATCGATTGGAACTCTTCCCTGAGCTGGGTTTATGACCGCGACAGCAACAAATATGACGACCTGCGCTTTATGGTGGGGCACTCCCTCGATTGGGGAGGCGACATCTCTGCCCTCTACGCGAGAGAGGACGACACTGTACGGCGCTACGGACTGTCACTTGATTACCAAACCGAGTGTGTATTGATGCGTGCTCAAGTGACACGTGTTGATAACCGCGTAACAAATCTCGATCCAATAACAGAATTTTCTCTGAATTTTGAACTTGGAGCATTTGGGCGTGGGAGTGGAACTCAAATCCGAAGGTGTAATTGACGCGGCCGCAGACTATCGCGTCTGTGGCTAAAGTTGATTGGATTCGCTTAAGAAATTGGAAGAGCCTCATGCCAGATAAAGCTAATGAATGGTATTTGGTGCAATTCAAACCCAATTCGCACAGCATTGCCTTGCGCAATTTGAACCGCCAAGGGTTTGAAACTTTCCTACCGATGCTGAGTGTCACATCCCGCGTTGGTGCGCGGTTTATGTCCAAGTCCCGCCCGCTTTTCCCAGGCTATCTCTTTGTGGCGCTAGATACGGGGCAAGGGGCGTGGCGCAAGATCAACTCCACCTATGGGGTGGCGCGCATTGTTTCGTTCGCAGGGCAGCCAAGCCGCGTGCCCCATGATTTGGTTGCGGGATTGCAGGCGCGGTGCGATGATGCGGGGGTTTTAACAGCAGCCAGTGATTTGGCCTCGCAAGATCAGGTGATCTTGCAAAAGGGCCCGTTCTCGCAATTTGTTGCGACAGTCGAAAGCTTGGATGAAGATCAGCGCGTTTGGGTTTTGATTGACCTGATGGGGCAAAAGACCCGGATCAATGTCGCGCGCGAAGATTTAACAAAGACCTAAATGAAAAGCGGCCCCACAAGGGGGCCGCTTTGTCGGATCAATCTAGGCCTTTGACATCGATCTGTGCATCCGCCTTTGGGTGGAACAGTTTTTGGATCAGATAGACCCCAACTGCGCCACCAAGGCCAATCAGATCGGTCAGCAGCCCGCCTTCAATCATGAACAGCGCGGCCGCAATAAGAATGGCGCGTAAGAACCACGGGTTGCGCGCACCCATGAACCACCCTTGCACCCCTGAGGACAACAGGAACACGCCGAAAATGGCGGTTGCCCCTGCGCGCAGGATTTCAAGCGTGGTGCCATCCATCAGCAAGGCCGAATTGTAGAAGAACATGAAAGGCACGATGAAGGCGGCAATCCCGATTTTGAACGAGGCCACCGATGTCTCCATTGCATTCGCCCCCGATATCCCCGCGGCCGCATAAGAGGCCAGCGCCACAGGCGGTGTAATGGCCGAGACAACCGCGAAATAGAACACGAAGAAATGCGCGGTCAGCTGCGGAATGCCAAGCTCAACCAAGCCCGGTGCGACCACCGAGGCCGCAACCGCATAGGCGGCTGTGGTGGGCATGCCCATCCCCAGAAGGATCGCGATACACATCGCAAAGAATAGTGCCAGAACTTGGCTCACACCCGCCAAATCCAACAGGAGGGACGAGAAGCGCGCACCAACACCTGTCAGGCTGATCACACCCACGATAACACCCGCACAGGCACAAACCGCGATGATCTGGATGGCCATGATGCCAGCCAATTCAAACGCCTTGAGAATCTCCCGTGGCCCCATACCCGCGACCGAGGCGGCAGGCAGGCTTTGTGGGAAGAAGCGCACCATCAACACGGGCATCCATGAAATGACAGCGGCACTGAGCGTGGCCAAGGTGCCCGCACGGATGACGGAATAGCCTTGGAACAGGGCATAGATCAGGATCAGGATGGGTAAGAACAGATAGACCTGCTTCAAAAGCAGTTTCAATTTTGGCAACTCATCCTCACGCATGCCGCGCATACCCAATTTCGCGGCCTCAAGATCGACCATGAAATAAACCGAGACGAAGTAGAGGATCGCGGGAATGATCGCGGCGATTGCGATATCCTGGTAGGGGATCCCTGTGATCTCGGCCATGATGAAAGCGCCTGCGCCCATGATGGGGGGCATGATCTGACCGCCTGTTGAGGCGGCCGCTTCGACCGCGCCTGCGGTTTTCTTGTGATAGCCCACCTTTTTCATCAAGGGGATGGTCAGCGATCCTGTCGCCACAACGTTCCCCGCGGAGGTGCCGTTGATCATACCCATCAGGCCGCTTGCGAAAATGGCCACTTTGGCGGGGCCACCACGGGCGCGCCCTGCTGCAGCAAAGGCGAAATTCACGAAATAATCACCCACTTTCGAGGCCTGAAGGAAAGCCGCAAAGATGATGAAGAGGATGATATAGGTTGAGGACACCGCCGTTGTTGGCCCAAGGATGCCTGCATCCGAATAGAGATGGCCGAAGAAGCGTTGCCACGTATAGGGGTTGCGCACGGCCAAGATGCCGGGCAGCAAATGCGCGGTGAAGGTGTAAACAAGGAACACGCCTGTGATGATCACCAAGGCCAGACCTGCCACGCGGCGTGTCAATTCCATGATCATCGCTGTGCCTGCTGTCGCGGCAAAAGCCACACCGATTGGCACAAAGGGCGTGCCAACTGAATTGCGGGCCGCGGTTGAGAAAATCGGCACAAGATAGGCCGCGACCACAATTGCGCAAAGCGCAAGCACCAAGTCGCTGGTCGCAAAGCTATCGCGTGGTTTGCGTTCAAACCATCCCAAGATGATGGCGCCAAAGGTCGCCACCAAGAGGGGCACACCAAAATTCCAAATCTCGGTTTCATAAATCTCGGTTCCGGGGAAGGCGGCCCATGACACAAGCCCCCCCATCTCTGGCAATGTGCCGGAGTCGATCAACCGCCCAAAGGATAGCGCAGACCATAACGCTAAGGCGGCGGGAATGAACAAAGCATAGCCCGCCTTAGACAAGAGGGCCGTGTCTTTGGGGGTTTCTGCGTCTTCTTTCCAAGTGTAGGACGCATAAAGCACAAAGCCCAAAACAAGCGCGCCTGCGATGTGGACAATTCGGAAATTCCAAGTCTCAAGCGGGAATTGCGGCAAAAGCGGCAAATCTATGCCTGTCCAAGCCGAGATAGAAATCCCGTTCAATGCGGCCATGTGAAACCCTGCATAGAGCGTTGCAAGGATAGCCACGGCAATCATACGAGGGCCTGTAAACAGGCGGCGGTTATTCTCAACAGGTTCCTGATCTACGCCTTCGGCGATGACGGGGCCTGTCTCCGCGATCGCGTCAAGATCGCTGGCTTTGGTCTGTGAGGTGTTGGTCATGATTTTTGCTTCCGCTCTGCCGATAAGGGCAAAAGAAAAGGCGCGCGAAGGGTTTGAGGCCCCCGCGCGCCTGATAGATTACAGCATTAGCCGCCGAAAATCTGATCAGCCGCGATGGTCGCGCCCGCGTTTTCGTTAAACCAACGTGCCGCGCCTGGGTGCCACATCAGAACGCCGTTCTTGTCCCAGTTTTCAGGCAGGGTAGAACGTGCTGCTTTGTGAATATCTACCATGCGCTGATTGTCGGACATTACTACATCCACAACCGCATACACAAAGCTCTCTGGCAGATCACAGTTAGCAATGGAGAAGTTCCACATGGAAACGGAACGCGCAGGTGCTTCAAGTGTGGTATAGGCATCTGCAGAGATGTTGAATTCAGACACAGGGAAGGCCGCCATGATTTGGGCCTGCTCTTCTTCGGTGAATTCGATGATGTTGATGTCCGTCTGCACTTCAAGCTGGCTGACCGCGGGCACAGGAACACCTGCGGCAAAGGCGATCACGTCCAGCAGACCATCCTGCAACTGGCCACCGAGATCCGACCAACCGCCGTTACGGCGCTCAAAGTTGACGCCCAACTCTTCCATCATGCGAGGGAAGTAGGTGTCAGAGGTCGAACCCGCAGGGCCAAAGCCGATGCGCGCGCCATCTGGGATTTCATCAATGCTTGTGATGCCCGAGGAGGACAACGCCGTCACCGAGAATGGCGTCTGATACATTGGGAACATCGCACAGGCATTGGTCATTTGCAGACCAGGTGCGATTGGATTGGTGCCTGCCAACGATTCCGCCGCAGGGCCCATTGTGGTCATGCCGAAGGCGACTTCGCCTGTGTGCACAAGCGCCATGTTCTGCATTGGGCCGCCGGTGACTTCGCCGCCGCCTGTCATGCCCAATTCTTCTGCTACAAGGTTTGCCCAGCCAGAACCATAAGCGAAATAGGTGCCGCCTTGGGATGCGGTGCCAACAGTAAAGCTTTCAGGCCAGCCAGTGCGATCCATATGGCCATCTGCAAACGCGGCAGTTGCGCAAAGTGCAGTGGTCATCGCGAATGCGGTCATTTTGGTGAGTTTCATGTTCAAATCTCTCCCTAGGGTCATCCTGCGCCAGCATGCGCCCCTCTATTGGGCTTGATCTGGATGCAGGTTTTGCAGCCAAGGCTCCCTCCTTGGTCTGCAACGGGGTCAGCCCGTCACGTCCACAAACTAGTCTAAATCCCATCAAAGCAACTAAGTTGGCGCTAACAAATTATGCGATTGCAAAGGAATCTCGGCCAATTGGTCAAAGCTGACCCATTGCCGCAAAATCCATGTGTCGAAATCGACACAAGAGAGTGCAGGGCAAGCGCGCGGGGCTATTCGGTGAAATCCCCTTTATCAAGCCCGTGTTTCTGCATCTTTTCATACAGGGCTTTGCGGCTTAGCCCCAATCCCTCATAGGTGGCCTTGAGGCTGCCGCCATAGCGCACCAAGGCCGCCGCAATAAGACTGCGCTCATATTGCGCCATTTGCACAGCGAGCCCCTGTTCGGGCGCGGCGGCATCGGGTGTCGCCAAACCCAAATCCAACCCCAAAACAAAACGATCCGCCATATTGCGCAATTCGCGCACATTGCCAGGCCAATCCCGCGCAACAAGTGCGTCTAAAACCGCGCCAGGAACCTGCGGGGGTTTGATTTTATAGCGTGCTGCTGCTTGCCCTACGAGATCCATAAAGAGGCGCGGAATATCCTCGCGCCGATCTGAAAGGGGGGGCATCCGCAGGCTTGTGACATTCAACCGATAGAGAAGATCTGCGCGAAACGTGCCAATCTCGGCCGCCTGTGCCAGATCAACCTTAGAGGCCGCAATGAACCGCAGATCCAAATCAATCGGTTCATTTGACCCAAGGCGCGTGATGACGCGGTTCTGGATCGCGGTCAAAAGCTTGGCTTGCAGTTCAAGGGGAAGGCTGTCGATCTCATCCAAAAAGACCGTGCCGCCGCGCCCATGCTCAAACTTTCCGTAGCGGGGTCGCATGGCACCCGCAAAGGCACCCGCCTCATGGCCGAACAATTCGCTTTCAATGAGGGCTGCGGGCAGTGCGGCGCAGTTGATATGAACGAAGGGCCCGCTTTGGCGGGGGGACATGCGATGGATGGCGCGGGCCGCCACCTCCTTGCCCGTGCCTGTTTCACCTTCGATCAGAACATCGGCTTCGGTCGCGGCGATGGCCCGCAGCGCCGCGCGCAACTGCACCATATTCTTGGCCCGCCCTGTCAGGCGCGCCTCGACAGGGTCGCGCTGCCCCACCTCGCGGCGCAAAGCGCGGTTCTCAATCGTCAAACGCCGCTTTTCCAAGGCGCGCCGCGCGCTATCGACCAGACGCTTTGGGTCATAGGGTTTTTCGTGAAAATCATAGGCGCCTTGCTGCATGGATTTGACCGCCAATTCGATATCGCCATGCCCCGTCACAAGGATCACAGGAAATTCTGGGTCAATCTCTAAGGCGCGGTTCATCAGGGTGATACCGTCCATGCCTGCCATACGAATATCGGTAATCAGGATCGCATCGCCATCGCGTGCGATATGGGCAAGCGCCTCTTCACCCTTTTCAAAGCAGATCACATCAAGATCCGCCAAGTGCAGCGTTTGCTTTGCAGCAACCCGCAGGTCTTCCTCGTCATCCACAAAGTAGATCATGCCGTTCTTGATGGTCTGCGTTTCGGTCATGCTTTTTTCATTTCCCTTGGCACCGATGGCGTTTCTGGCGCGGCTTTGCGCAGATGCAAACTGAACTCCGCGCCCCCCTCTGGGTGGTTTCGCGCCTCAATGCGGCCGCCGAAGTCACGGATGATATTGTAGGAAATTGATAGGCCAAGCCCAAGACCCTGTCCGACCTCTTTGGTGGTAAAAAATGGGTCAAACAATTGCGCTTGCGCATCTTGCGACAGGCCATGCCCCTGATCGCGCAGCCGCAGGGCAATCATATCGTCTGCCTCATCGGTCACAGAAAGGTGCAAAATCGGGGCGCTGACATCTGCCATGGCATCCAGCGCATTTGACAGCAGATTCACCAAGACCTGTTGCAGCCGCACGCGCCCACCCACAACCATGATCTCATCGTCCTCGAGCGGCAAGTCTAGGATCAAATCTACCTTTGCACGCCGCAGCCTTGGATCGAGCAAATCAAGCGCGTCACGGATCACCGCGCGCAATGGAATATCGCGCAGCTGATCTTGCGGGCGGCGTGCGAAATTGCGCAGATGTTTCGAGATAGACGCCATCCGATCCGCCATATGCGAGATACGGGTGATGTTCTCGCGCGCCTCATCCCCGCGGCCCCGGTCCAAAAAGGTCGCGGCATTTTCCGCATAGGATTTCACCGCAGCAAGGGGTTGGTTGAATTCATGGCTAAGGGCCGCCGACATTTGCCCCAAAGCCGCCAATTTGCCCGCCTGCACCAATTCGGCTTGGGTTTGGCGAAGGCGGTCTTCTGTGCGGGTGCGTTCCTCAACCTCTTGGCGCAATTGGGTGTTGGCACTGTTTAAGTCACGGGTGCGCTCCTGCACCCGCGCCTCAAGGGTTTCGGCCAATTCGCGCTGGGCTGCGATGCGTTCGAGCAACTGTGCGCGGCGCTGTAACAGAATGGCCGCAGATAGTCCCGCAATCAGGATCACCAGCCATAAAATCGCCAAAAGCCCCAAGGCCTCGGCGCGGGCCGAACCTGAGGGCGTCAGGATATTCACCCGCCATCCAGCCGAGGCAATCAAGGATTGCTGCGCCAAAAAGGCTTGGCGCTGCTCTGGCCCTTGCTCCGATGTTGTAATGACCATGCGGGTCAGAGCGTTGCTGCGAAAATCAGACAGGCTCACGGCCTCGCGCCGCAGGCTGAGGGGGGTAAGCAAGGTGATCGGATATTGGCGGGTGCTTTGGATTTCCTCAAGCGCGGCTTCGCTCAAGGGGCCAAGCGTGCGGAACAGCCAATCCGACCGATCCGCCATGAAAATCACCCCATGTTGATCCGTCACGAAGATGCGCGAGTCACTGTCGCGCCACGCCGCCTCAAAGCGGTCAAGCGTGATCTTCACCGCCACAACACCCAAGATCCGCGTGCCGTCAAAAATTGGCGCGGCAAAGTAATAGCCGCGCTGCCCCGATGTTGTGCCGAGCGCGTGATAGCGTCCAATCCCATTATCAAGGGCATCGGTGAAATAGGGGCGAAAGCGGAAATTTTGCCCAATGAATGAGCGATCCAACCGATAATTTGATGCGGCAATGGTCGTGCCGAACGTATCCATCACATAGATATCTGAAATATCGAGCGACAGCGCGGTTTGGCGCAGCTGCTCATTGGCGAAGGGCAAAAGCCCCGTATTGTCAGGGTCGCGCAAAATGTCGCGCAAAATGGGGCGCTCTGCGATCAATGCGGGCAGCGCTTCGGTGCGCGACAGCGCGCCACGGATGACCTCGGTCACAAGGCGCATTGTGGCCTCATCCTGACGCAGGCGACCGCCCATCAAACGCTTTTCAATCTGGGGCAGGGCGGCCACGCTGAGGGCAAGCGAAACCATAACCACCAAGGCCAAAGCCGTCAAATTGCGCCGAGGGCGCTTGGCGTTGTTGCCCAGAGGGCGGGTTTTTTGCGTGGATGCTGTCACCATGACGCGCAGTATGTGCTGATTTTTGCGCCTATGACCAGTGTCTGTTAGCCGATGTTTGTAATCCGCGATTTCGCTTTGATCCGCAGGTGGTTCCACTTATGGTAGGCGCAAACAAAAGGACGATGCGCGATGAATGTGATGCCAGCAGGCGCCTCTTGGATTAACCGCTTTACAGGTCTTTCGCGTTTAGAGCCGCGGGTGCGCGATGTGCTGACCGCGCGCGCGACCACGATTTCCATTCGCGAAGGCACGGTCATTTTCGGGCCAGGAAAGCGGCCTGAAAACTTGCTTTTATTGCTTGAGGGCACAGTGCGCGTGCAGCAAACATCCGAGACAGGGCGCGAGGTGGTTCTCTATAGGGTCAATGCGGGGGAAAGCTGTGTGATGACCTCGGCCTGTCTTTTGGCCTATGAGGATTACTCGGCCGAAGGTATCGCCGAAACGGCGGTTGAGGCGGTTGCGATCCCGCGCAGCGTTTTTGATGATCTAATCAGCCAATCCGAAAGTTTCCGCACTTTCGTGTTTTCCGCCTATTCGCGGCGCATGACCGATTTGTTCCATGTGATCGAAGAAATTGCATTTCGCCGCGTGGACATCCGCCTTGCACAGCGAATTTTGGATTTGGCCAAGGATGACCTGATCCAAGCCACCCATCAGCAAATGGCAGCCGAACTTGGCACCGCGCGCGAGGTCATTTCCCGTCAACTGGCCGAATTTCAGCGCCGCGGTTGGATCAGCCTGTCACGGGGGCAGATCAAAATTGAGGCGCGTGGCGACATCGAAAAACTGGCGCGTTCCGAGCATTAGGCGCGGGTTGCTATTCGTAACCCAAAAAAATTTTGGCTTATGTGACTACATCACTGTCACCGCGGGTGGTATTTTGTAGATAGATTTCCAGCGAACAACGTAACCAGTTTAATCACGCATAAAATAAGGGCGAATCTCTCAGGCCTTGATTTTACGCGCAGACATATGGACGTAAGATGGAAACCGAATTTACACCACTTCTTTCCGCCACCGGCGGTATTTTGATCGGCCTCTCGGCCGTTCTGTTGATGCTGACCTTGGGTCGCGTAATGGGGGCCACCGGCATTTTGACGGGCGTTTTGGCACCTGCCAGCCGCAGCGACTTTTCTTGGCGCGCGGCCTTGATGTTGGGCATGATCACCGGCCCTGCGGCACATTTCTTTTTGCGCGGCGAGATGCCCGAAATCAGCGTGCCCGCCTCGATGCCGATGCTCTTTATCGGTGGCTTTATCGTGGGGCTTGGCGTCACCTTTGGCTCTGGCTGCACATCGGGCCACGGCGTTTGCGGCATGGCGCGCCTGTCCAAGCGGTCAATCTCCGCAACTTTGACATTCATGGCAACCACCGCGATCACTGTTTTCGTGATCCGCCACGTGATCGGAGGCTGATCTGATGCGCTATATTTCAACATATATCATCGGCCTGATTTTCGGCCTCGGCATCTCTCTGTCAGGCATGTCTAACCCTGCAAAAGTGATCAATTTCTTTGACATTGCGGGCAGCTGGGATCCAAGCCTTGCCTTTGTGATGGGCGGTGCTTTGCTTGTCACCTTTATCGGGTATCGCTTGGTTCTGCCGCGCCCTTCTGGCCCTATTTTTGAGGGTAAATTTGCCCTACCAACCGCGACCAAATTAGACGCGCGCCTCTTGGGTGGCTCAGCCTTGTTTGGGGTGGGTTGGGGTATTGCAGGCTTTTGCCCTGGCGGGGCCTTGCCCGCAATCGGCACTGGCCGCCTCGATGTCTTGGCCTTTGTCGCCGCAATGCTTGTCGGTATTTTCGTGGCCCGCGCCATCATAGCGGCGCGTCAAAATGCCGAACTGAATTCAAATGTGAAACGCGCCTGACTGAAACGATCGTCTTTAAGGAGCAAGAAAATGACCACCTTCCCCGTAAATATGAATGTTCAGCCCGAGGTCGAGCCGTTCTTTGATCCTGCGACCAATACAATTTCCTATGTGGTCAAAGATCCGAATTCCAATTCCTGCGCGATTGTCGATAGCGTTATGGATATCGACTATGCGGCGGGCAAGATTTCCTATGAAAACGCCGATGCGATTATCTCTTATGTCAAGGAAAAGGGCCTCAAAGTTGAATGGCTGATTGAGACCCATGTTCATGCTGATCACCTGTCGGCAGCACCTTATATCCAAGAAAAGCTTGGTGGGAAAATCGGTATTGGTGAAAATATCATCACCGTTCAGGAAACCTTCGGCAAAGTGTTCAACGAAGGCACTGAATTCCAACGCGATGGCAGCCAGTTTGACGCGCTCTTTAAGGATGGCGATGTCTACGAGATCGGGGGGCTGCGTGCCTTTGCAATCTACACCCCTGGCCACACACCCGCTTGTATGACCCATGTGGTTGGGAATGCGGCCTTTGTGGGCGACACGCTGTTCATGCCTGATGGCGGCTCTGCGCGGGCTGATTTCCCAGGCGGGGACGCAGGCACGCTCTATGACAGCATTCAGAAAGTTTTGGCTCTGCCCGATGAGATGCGTCTCTTTATGTGCCATGATTATGGCCCCAATGGCCGCAATATCGAGTGGGAAACCACAGTGGGTGATGAGAAAAAGCACAACATCCACGTAGGCGAGGGCAAGACACGCGAGGAATTTATCAAGTTCCGCACCGAGCGTGACGCGCAGCTTGATATGCCGAAATTGATTATTCCCTCATTGCAGGTGAATATGCGTGCAGGTGACATCCCGACAGACAAGGATGGTCGTCCAATGCTCAAGGTGCCTTTGAACTTACTTTGAGTCTCTTGCTATCGTAAATTATCAGTCTCCGTTTATTGCCAGGAAGTACGACAATGGAAATCAAGACCATAAATGCTGAGATTTCAGTTGCACCGCAAATCACGCCAGATGAGGTCCAGAAATTGGCAGATCAGGGCTTCCGCGCTTTGATCTGCAACCGCCCTGATGGCGAGGAGGCGGATCAGCCGAATTTTTTGGAAATCGAGGCGGCCGCGAAAAAGGCAGGTCTTGAAATCCGCAATCTGCCGATTGTGTCGGGCAAAGTGTCTGACCAAGATGCAGCAGATTTTGGCGCGGCAATGCAGGAATTGCCGCGTCCCATTTTGGCCTATTGCCGCACGGGCACGCGCTCGGCCACTTTGTGGTCACTATCGCAAGCCAATCAAATGTCCGTTGCCGATATTTTGGCGGCCACCAAGGCGGCGGGCTATGATATGGGGGGCGTTGTGCGCCGCATTGCCAACGGCGGCAAAGCTCCAACAGATCGCGCGGATGCAAGTTATGACATCGTCATCGTAGGCGGGGGGGCGGCAGGGCTTGCTGTTGCGGCCTCTCTCAAATCGCGCAAGTCATCGCTTGATATTGCTGTGATTGATCCCGCAGATATCCATTACTATCAACCCGGTTGGACAATGGTGGGCGGGGGCATCTTTGAGGCCTCTGACACTGCCAAAACCATGGGCAGCTTGATCCCACGCGGGGTCACATGGATCAAATCCGCCGTTGCGGCCTTTGAACCAAAAGATGATGCCGTGATCCTTGATGGCTGTCGGGTGGTTAAATACAAGCGCCTGATCGTGGCACCTGGTTTGAAACTGGTATGGGATCGGGTTGAGGGCTTGGAAGCCACGCTTGGTAAGAATGGCGTGACCTCAAATTATCGTTATGATTTAGCGCCTTACACATGGAACCTCGTCAAGAACATGAAGGAGGGGCGCGCAATCTTTACGCAGCCCCCCATGCCCATCAAATGCGCAGGCGCGCCACAAAAAGCGATGTATCTCTCTGGGGATCATTGGACGCGCGCGGGCGTGCTCAAGGACATCTCGATTGATTTCATGAATGCAGGTGGGGTTTTGTTCGGGGTCAAGGATTACGTCCCCGCGCTTGAGGGCTATGTGCAAAAATACGGCGTCAATCTGAACTTCTTTCGCAATCTCAAGGCGATTGATGGGGAGGCGAAAAAGGCGTGGTTCACTGTGGCCAAGCCCGACACCACGCCCACTGAGGTTGAGGTGGAATTCGACATGATCCATGTCGTTCCGCCGCAGATCGCACCCGATTTCATTCGCGTCTCGCCTTTGGCTGACGCGGCGGGATGGGTCGATGTGGATCAAGCCACGCTGCGTCATAAAACCTATGACAATATCTGGTCATTGGGCGATGTGATGAACGCGCCAAATGCAAAAACCGCCGCGGCGGCGCGGATGCAGGCCCCTGTGGTCGCGCAAAACGTGGTCGATGACATCAATGGCCGCAGCGCCACCGCCCAATATAATGGCTATGGCTCCTGCCCCTTGACGGTTGAGCGTGGCAAAATCGTTTTGGCCGAATTTGGGTATGGTGGGGCGCTGCTGCCCTCCTTCCCGAAACTGTTGATTGACGGCACAAAACCCTCGCGCCTTGCATGGTGGCTGAAGGAAAGCTTCCTGCCGCCTTTCTATTGGAAAGGTATGCTAAAGGGCCGCGAATGGATGGTGAAACCTGAAAAGATCAGCGCAAGCTGAGGCTGAAATTGGTCAGGGCCGCGTCTGGCTCTGACCGCTAAACTGCCACGACACCTAGCGTGCCGCGTGCCAAAACCCTACCGCTAGACGACAGGCAATTGTCCCATGAAGAAGCTCTCCGGTTACCTCCCCGTCCTTGATTGGGGACGGACATATAATTCCCACGCCTTTTCCAATGATATGATTGCAGCAGTGATTGTAACGATCATGCTGATCCCGCAATCGCTGGCTTATGCGCTTTTGGCGGGCTTGCCGCCTGAGGCGGGGATTTATGCCTCGATCGCGCCCATCATTCTTTATGCTATTTTCGGCACAAGCCGCGCTTTGGCGGTGGGGCCTGTGGCGGTTGTGTCCTTGATGACCGCTGCTGCCGTTGGACAGGTCGCCGAGGCGGGCACAATGGGCTATGCCATGGCGGCCTTAAGCCTTGCGATGTTATCGGGCGCAATGCTGCTGTTTTTGGGCATTTTCCGCCTTGGCTTCTTGGCCAATTTCCTCAGCCATCCCGTGATTGCAGGGTTTATCACCGCCTCTGGTATCTTGATTGCGGCAAGCCAGTTCAAACATATCATCGGGGTGCAGGCCAGTGGCCATACATTGGTTGAGATGGTCATTTCCTTGGTCGAGCATCTTGGCCAGATCAATCCGATCACTTTGGTGATTGGTGTGTCGGCAACCGCATTTCTGTTTTGGGTGCGCAAGGGCCTAAAGCCGCGGCTTTTGGCCATGGGAATGGCGCCGCGCATGGCTGATATTGCGCAAAAAGCGGGGCCTGTTGCGGCCGTCGTTGTGACAACGCTTGCCACTTGGGCCTTTGGTTTGGCGGATCACGGCGTTGCGATTGTGGGGGATGTGCCCCAAAGCCTGCCGCCCTTGACCCTGCCTGATCTGTCGCCAACACTGTTGGGGCAATTGTTTGTGCCCGCGCTGTTGATCTCGATTATTGGGTTTGTTGAATCGATTTCGGTCGCACAGACCCTTGCCGCCAAAAAGCGGCAGCGCATCAATCCCGACCAAGAATTGATCGGCCTTGGTGCGGCCAATTTGGGCGCGGCCTTTACGGGGGGCTATCCTGTGACGGGTGGTTTTGCCCGTTCAGTGGTCAATTTTGATGCAGGGGCTGAGACACCAGCGGCAGGGGCTTATACGGCGGTGGGGTTGGCCATTGCCGCCGTGGCATTGACGCCATTGGTGTTTTTCCTCCCCAAAGCCACGCTTGCGGCCACGATCATTGTCGCGGTGCTGAGCCTTGTCGATTTGTCAATTTTGAAAAAAACATGGGGCTATTCCTTTGCCGATTTTGCGGCGGTGGCTGCAACCATTGTGTTGACCTTGGGCTTTGGCGTTGAGACGGGGGTTTCGGCAGGGGTGATTTTGTCAATCTTGTTGCACCTTTACAAAACCTCGCGCCCCCATGTTGCCGAGGTGGGCCTTGTTCCGGGAACGCAGCATTTTCGCAATATCAACCGCCACAAGGTTGAGACGGCGGATAGCCTTTTGACCATTCGGATTGACGAGTCGCTGTATTTCGCCAATGCCCGCTTCCTTGAGGATTTGGTGCTGGATCGCGTGGTCGAGGATTGCCCGATCAAGGATGTGGTGCTGATGTGTTCTGCGGTGAACGAGATTGATATGTCCGCGCTAGAAACCCTTGAGGCGTTAAATACGCGCCTCAGTGACATGGGCGTGCGGCTGCATATGTCCGAAGTGAAGGGGCCTGTCACCGACCGCCTCAAGCGCAGCCATTTTCTGGATGAATTGTCAGGCGAATTGTTCCTGTCGCAATATGATGCGTGGGTCAAACTCTCGGGCAAAGCATGACAGCGTGCCTCAGGGCGGCGGGGGATTACTCCGCCGCTTGTGCTGGGGTTTTGCGCAGACGGATCACGACATCCAATTTGGATATCTCATAACCCTCGGGCAAATCGGGCAGGGCCGTGAACTTTAACTGGCCCGCAGGCGCATCTTCAAGCTGACCTGTTTCTTCCATGAAGAAATGCGGATGGTCATCCATGCGGGTGTCGAAATAACTGCGCGCGCCATCCACGATAACCTCGCGCATCAGCCCTGCATCGCAAAACGCACGCAAGGTGTTGTAGACGGTCGCAAGGGAAACTGGATCACCCGCAGCTTGCGTTGCTGCGTGCAAGCCTTCAGCCGTCACATGGCGATGATGACCATCCCCCACCAGCAAAGTCGCAAGCGAAAGGCGCTGACGGGTCGGGCGGAGCGCCGCCTGTGAAAGCCAGTTTGTGCTGCGCTCTAGGGCTTCGGGTGTCATCATTGGTCAATGTCCTGCCAGTTCTGGTTGTAATATATGCCCTAAGGTGTAGGTTTTTCAATTCGTTTGTCGAAATTGACGCAGTTGGGCGTCAAGTGGCAGGAAAAAACCTTAGGCAAGCTGTCGCAAAATCGTTACCTTTGCTGCGCGCTGCCCTTGCATGGGGTGCAAACGCAATGGTAAGTCGAATAAACACGATCGGACAGGCCGCCCCTCGTGGGTGCTCGGCAAAAATAAGCAGGGGAGGCAGAGCATATGTCGCAATATCCGACACGCTTTGACAGAGATGATTTATTGAAATGCGCGCGCGGCGAATTGTTTGGGCCTGGCAACGCGCAATTGCCCGAGCCGCCGATGCTGATGATGGATCGCATCACCGATATTTCCGAAGATGGCGGCGCACATGGCAAGGGCCATGTGGTTGCGGAATTCGACATCAAGCCAGATCTTTGGTTTTTCGACTGCCATTTTCCCAATAACCCAATCATGCCGGGCTGCCTTGGTCTTGATGGCCTGTGGCAATTGACGGGCTTCAACCTTGGTTGGCGCGGATGGCAGGGGCGCGGATATGCGCTTGGCGTGGGTGAGGTAAAACTGACGGGTATGGTGCGCCCTGATCGCAAAATGCTGACCTATCATGTAGATTTCACCAAAGCCGTGCAAACGCGGCGTCTGACAATGGGTGTCGCCGATGGTCGGGTTGAGGCCGATGGTGAGGTGATTTACCAAGTCAAAGATATGAAAGTCGCCCTTTCAGAAAGCTGATTGGAAGCGGTTCGAATACGCAAGAAGGAGCTTTGAATGCGCCGCGTTGTCGTTACGGGATTGGGCATTGTCTCACCCATCGGGAATAATGCCCAAGAGGTTTCCGCAGCTTTGACAGCGGGGCAGTCTGGGGTTGAATTCAACCCTGACATGGCCGAGCGCGGGTTTCGCAGCCATGTCTCGGGCACGTTGAAAATTGATGTGACCGAACATGTCGATAAACGCGCTTTGCGCTTTATGGGGCCGGGCGCCGCTTATGCGCATATCGCGATGGCGCAAGCCATTGCTGATGCAGGCCTGTCTGAGGCCGAAGTTGTGAATGAACGCACAGGTCTGATCGCAGGCTCAGGCGGGCCATCCACCAGTGCCATGTTGGCTGCGCATCAAACAGTGCTGAATTCGGGCGCAACCAAGCGCATTGGGCCGTTTGCCGTGCCCAAATGTATGTCCTCTACCATCTCGGCAAATCTTTCGACCGCTTATCAGATCAAGGGGATCAACTATTCGATCACCTCGGCCTGTTCGACCAGTTTGCATTGCATCGGGGTCGCGGCTGAACAAATCATGATGGGCAAGCAAGATGTGATGTTTGCAGGTGGCGCGGAAGAATTGGATTGGACCTTGTCTTGTCTCTTTGACGCCATGGGGGCGATGTCCTCAAAATATAATGACACACCCACAAAAGCGAGCCGCGCCTTTGATGCAGACCGTGATGGTTTCGTGATTGCAGGGGGCGGCGGCATCGTTGTGTTGGAAAGCCTCGATCACGCGCTGGCGCGCGGGGCCAAAATCTATGCCGAGGTCACGGGATTTGCCGCAACATCGGATGGGCATGACATGGTTGCCCCATCGGGCGAGGGGGGAGAGCGCGCGATGCGTCTTGCGCTGCAATCCCTGCCTGAGGGGCGCAAGGTCAGCTATATCAATGCGCATGGCACATCCACACCCGTGGGGGATGTGGGCGAGGTTCAGGCGGTGCGCCGCGTCTTTGGCGAAGGTCAGACCCCGCCAATTTCCTCGACTAAATCCATGACGGGCCACAGCCAAGGGGCCACCGGTGCGCAGGAAGCGATCTATTGCTTGCTGATGTTGGACCAAGATTTCATTGCGCCTTCGATCAATGTGGAAACCCTTGATCCCAATTTGCACCCCAGTGAGATTGCCACCACACTTGTTGAGGCGGCAAATCTGGATACGGTGATGACCAATTCATTTGGCTTTGGCGGCACCAATGGCTCGATGCTGTTGTCGCGCTATCGGGGGTAGGGGATTATGGCGGATTTGATGAAGGGTAAGCGGGGCCTGATTATGGGGGTCGCGAATGATCGCTCTATCGCATGGGGCATTGCCAAGGCCATGGCAGATGAGGGTGCAGAGCTTGCCTTTAGCTATCAGGGCGAAGCCTTTGGCAAGCGGGTCGAACCGCTTGCCGCATCCGTTGGGTCGGACATTTTGATTGATGTTGATGTGACCGATGATGCCTCGATGGAGGCGGCATTTGCGTCACTCAAAGAGAAATGGGGCACACTTGATTTCGTGGTTCATGCCATCGCTTTTTCGGATAAGTCCGAATTGACGGGGCGGTTTTCCGACACAAGCCGTGCGAATTTCTCTAATTCCTTGGAAATCTCTTGCTACTCGTTCATTGATGTCGCCCGCCGCGCATCGGAATTGATGCCTGAGGGTGGCACATTGTTGACGCTGACCTATCAAGGGTCAAACCGCGTGACGCCATTTTACAACGTGATGGGCGTGGCCAAGGCGGCCTTGGAAAGTGCTGTGCGCTACTTGGCCAATGACCTTGGGCCACAAAATATCCGCGTCAATGCCATCAGCCCGGGCCCAATGAAAACCTTGGCAGGGGCCGCCATTGGCGGCGCGCGGAAAACCTTTAAGACGACCGAGATGAACGCACCTTTGCGCGCCAATGCAACGCTAGAGGCGGTTGGGGGAACGGCGGTCTACCTCGCCTCTGACTATGGGGCCTGCACCACGGGCGAGATTGTGCGCGTGGATGGTGGCTACCACGTTCTGGGCATGGCGCAGCCTGAGAATTTGTGACGAAGGCCAAAATATGATCGGCTCGGGCGGGTGTTGGGCCGCCCTTCGGCTGATTTCGAGACGCGTTAGAAACGGCGCTCCGCATTAAAAAACCGCCCCTGCATCTGGGGGCGGTTTTGTTTTTCTCATCAGCCTAAATTAGGCGATTTCGACCAATTCCACGGCAAAGGTCAAATCCTTACCTGCCAACGGGTGGTTTGCGTCTAGGGTGACTTCTTCATCTGTGACCGAGGTCACTGTGACGGGGATCGTCTGGCCGTCTGGGGTTTGCACTTGCAGGCCACCACCCACTTCAAGGGGGATTTCAGCAGGGATTTGCGCCCGTGGCACAGCCTGAACCGCCTCGGGGCGGTGGTCGCCATAGGCCTCAGCCGCGGCGATGGTCACCGATTTCTTTTCGCCTTGGCTCATGCCCGTGATGGCCGCGTCTAGACCTGCGATGATCTGACCTGAGCCAAGCGTAAAGCGCAGCGGATCGCGCCCTTCGGAACTGTCAAACTGGCTGCCATCGACCAAGGTGCCTGTGTAATGAATGGCGACTGTATCGCCTGCTTTCGCCTGCGTCATGGCTGTCCTTTCGGATATTTTTGGGGAAATGAATGTCACGGGGCCGCGTTATTGCAGGTGCCCGTATTGGGTTCTGTCTCAACTTAGGCGTTTCTACCCCAGATTGAAACCCCGTTGGTGAATTTTGCGATTGTGCGCGCGAAGGCGGCTGATACTCTGGCCCGATAGATGTGCGAGAGGGGGGGTATCTGATGGGCGAAACGGCCTATGTGACCGCCAAAGATGGGGTGCGCCTTGCCTATGATGACACGGGCGGGGCGGGGCCTGTTTTGCTCTGTCTTGCGGGGCTGACGCGCAATCGCGAAGATTTTGATTTTGTGGTGCGCGATTTTCGCGATCAGGCGCGCATCATTCGCCTTGATTTTCGGGGGCGGGGTGGGTCGGATTATGCAGATCCCGCCACCTACACCCCTTTGCAAGAGGCCGAAGATGTCGTGACCCTGCTGGATCATTTGGGACTTGCGCAAGCGGCTATATTGGGCACCTCGCGCGGCGGCATTGTAGCGATGATTATGGGGCTTACGGCGCGCGCGCGGCTCAGCGGTGTTTGCCTCAACGATATTGGCCCCGAAATTATGCCCGAAGGCTTGTCTGCGATCATGGGTTATATTGGCCGCAGACCCAAGTTTCGCAATTTGGCCGAGGCGGCGGCGGCCATGCCTGATCTGCACCCCAGTTTTCACAACGTGTCCTCTGAAACTTGGGCCGCTCATGTGGCGCGGCTGTGGCGCGAGGATGAGGCGGGGCTGCATCTGCGCTATGATCCGCGGCTGCGCGAGGCGGTTGCGCCCGCCTTTGCCGCTGATGCCAAGCCCGCTGATCTTTGGCCCTGTTTCGATGCTTTGGCCGCGCTGCCCCTCGCGCTGATCCGTGGGGCAGGGTCAAATATCCTGTCGCGCGAGGTAGCCGATGAAATGCGCGCTCGCAGGCCCGATATGATTTACGCTGACCTGCCTGATCGCGGTCATGTTCCCTTTCTCGATGAACCCGCATCACAGGCGGTGATATCTCAATTTCTCAAGGAGATCGCATGAGCGATATAGCGCAAATCCGTGCCGCTGCTGCCCACGCCAAGGGCCATGTGCGCCAAACCCCGCTCTTATCCGCGCCCGCGCTAGATGACATCGCGGGGCGCAAGGTTTTTGCCAAGGCCGAGGTTTTGCAACTGACAGGCAGTTTTAAGTTTCGCGGGGCATGGTCTGCCGTCTCGAATTTACCCGCTGCAGAGCGCGCCAAAGGCGTGCTTGCCTTCTCATCGGGCAATCATGCACAAGGTGTGGCCTATGCCGCCGCGCTGCATGGGGTGCAGGCCACCATCATCATGCCCGCCGATGCGCCACAGGCCAAGATCGACAATACGCGCTTTTATGGGGCCGAGGTGATCCTTTATGACCGCAAAGGGGGGGAGGATCGAAATGTGATCGGTGCGCGCCTGCAAGAAGAGCGCGGCCTGCCTTTGATCAAACCCTTTGACAATGCAGATGTGATCGCAGGGCAGGGCACCTGCGGGCTTGAGATTGCCCAACAGGCGCGCAAGGCGGGTATCGAGCAGGCCGAGGTTCTGGCCTGTTGCGGGGGTGGCGGGCTTTCTGCGGGGATTGCCTTGGCGCTTGAGGCGGATGCACCACATATGCGCCTACGCACAGTCGAGCCAGAAGGGTTTGATGACACGGCCCGCAGTCTGGCTGCGGGCGAGATTTGCCGCAACACGGGGCCAGAAGCAGGGCTTTGTGATGCGATTGTCACCCCTGCGCCAGGGCAGTTGACCTTTCCCATCCTTAACCGCCTGGCAGGGGCGGGGATCGTGGTCAGTGATGATGAGGTGCGCGCTGCCATGCGCGCGGCCTATGCGCATTTGAAACTGGTGGTTGAACCCGGCGGCGCGGTGGCTTTGGCCGCGGCACTCTATCATGGGGCTGCGTTGGAGGGCGACACGGCCATCGTTACCTTGTCAGGGGGCAATGTTGATCCTGATCTCTTCGCCGATATTTTACGCGGCTGAGGTCTTAATCCCGCGTCCCTTGCTGATGAAGATCACGAGGGACGCCACCATAAGCAGGCTTGACACCAAGAAGGCAGCGCCCGGCAGGTAAAGGTTGGCCCCTTCACGGGTGAACCAGAAAAAGGCTTGGGTCATGACAAGGGGCGAGATGATCATCGACAAGGCGGAGCAAGAAGCAAGCACGCCTTGCAACGCCCCTTGTTGATCTGCCCCTGCCGCGCGGGACATCAGCGCCTGCATCGCGGGGGCCACCACCGCGCCCGCGGATGAGATCGGGATCAACACCCAAACCATCCACGCCTCAGGCGCAAACCCGTAGCCCCACAGCGATAGAATATTCAGGATTAAGCCATATCGCACCGCGCGCGCCTCGCCCAAATAGGACAGGATCGGTCGGATCAATGCGCCCTGTGTAACGGCAATGGCCACACCATAGGCCGCCAATGAGGCCCCAATCAGGCCAGTATCCCATCCAAAGGCGGCTTGGGTGTAATAGGCCCAGATCGTGGGGTAGACGAAATTTGAAATTTGATAGGCCAACATCACGGCCAAAAGCGGCGCGAGATTTGGCAGCGCCCCAATTTCCATGATGCCGCCCAAAGGGTTGGCCCGTGCCCATTTGAAGGGGCGGCGATTTTCGGCCCGTAGCGTTTCGGGTGCTACGAAAATCCCAAAGATCAGGTTTAATCCAGCCAGAAGGGCCGCCGCATAAAACGGCGCGCGCGGATCAAGCCCGCCCAAAATACCGCCCAGAACGGGGCCCAAAATAAACCCCATCCCAAACCCTGCCGAGATCAGGCCAAAATTCTGCGCTCGTTTTTCAGCGGGGGAAATATCGGCCATATAGGCAAGGGCGGTGGCGTGGGTTGCAGCGGCAATGCCTGCAATAATCCGCCCCAAAAGCAGCAACCAAATCGAATTGGCTTGCGACATGATCAGATAATCCACCGTCATCACCAAAAGCGAGATCAGCAAAATGGGGCGGCGGCCAAATCGGTCTGACAGATTGCCAATGATGGGGGAAAAGATGAATTGCATCACCGCATAAGAGGCCGACAAGATGCCGCCCCAAATTGCGGCATCAGAGAGGGTGATCCCCTGCACCTCCTCAATAAGGTCTGGCATAACAGGCAAGATCAGCCCGATACCCATGGCATCAAGCGTCACTGTGATCATGATAAAGATGAGCGACAGGCGCATTGTCATAGACCTCTCATGCGAGGAGGAATACGACTTGTCAAGCTAGGTTGACAGATGGCCTGTGGCCGCGATGAAGTCTGTGATCAAGGCTGCATAATCTTCGGGCGCCTCGACAGGGGGCAAATGCCCTGAATTGCGCATCAATTCAAACCGCGCGCCGTGGATCAGATCCGCCATCTCGCGCATCAGATCGGGCGGGGTGGATCCATCTTCGGCCCCTGCAATGACAAGGGTCTGGAGGCGCAAAGCGGCGGTGGTGGTGTAAAAATCACTGCCTGATATGGCCTCGGCCCCCGCGAGATAGCCTGTTAGGGAGACATTTTTCAGGCTTTCCTCAAAAGCTGCGTGTCCCCCTTTGGCGCGAAAGGCGCGGGTGAACCAACGCTCCATCAAGGCGGGGGCTGCGGCCGCCATGCCGCCCTTGGCGATTGTGGCAATGCGGGACTGCCACATCTCGCGCGTGCCGATTTTGGTGGCTGTATTCGACAGGATAAGTGCGCGAATGAGGTCAAGCCGCTTTGCCGCCAATCCTTGCGCTACCATTCCCCCAAGAGACAGACCCAAGAACATCACCTCAGAAAGCCCCAATTCATCCAATAATGCCTCAGCATCGCGGATCAGCATCCCCATGGAATAGGGGCCGTCTGGAATATCGCTCTGGCCATGGCCGCGCATATCATAGGCGATGATCTGCAAACCTTCGGGCAAATGCGGAATCACCCCATCCCAAAGCCGCGTGCTGCACCCCAAGCCGTGACATAGCACAAGCGCGGGGGCCTGATCGCTGCCCCATCGCTCAACATGATGGCGCACCCCGTTCAGGGTCAAATCGAAGGCGGTGTTATCTTTCGCGTTCATGGTTATAGCGCAATTTGGCGATTTGTTCATTGGCTTCGGCCTTTTGTTGCCGATGCAAATCTTCTTCGACATAGGTCAGATGGTGGCGGATGGCGGCCCGCGCCGCCTCGCCATCGCGGGCTTGGATCGCATCATTGATCACGCGGTGATGATCGAGCAGCAAATCGCGCGTTGTGCGTTGCTTGAACATGACCGAGCGGTTGTAAAACACACCTTCGCGCAGCAGATCAAACATAGAGCGCATCATATGGAGCATGATGACATTGTGACTGGCTTCGATGATCGCCATATGAAATTGCGCATCAAGATCGGCCTCATCCGCAGGATTGCGCTTGGAATGGGCAGCCTCCATTTTGCGAAATACGGTGTCGATCACTTTGAGGTCAGTGTCCGAGGCAAATTGTGCGGCGCGTTCTGCGGCCAAAGCCTCCATATCTCGACGGAAGGCTACATAGTCAAACACCGCCTCTGGGTGGCTGCCAAACAGGCGGATCAGGGCAGGTGAGAACGCAGACCCCAAGACATCGGCGACATAAATCCCTGCGCCTGCGCGGGTTGCCAGAAGGCCGCGATCTTGCAACTCGGCAATCGCTTCGCGCAGCGAGGGGCGCGAAACCCCAAGCCGCTCTGACAATTCCCGCTCAGATGGCAGCCGTTCACCAGGGCGCAATATGCCGCGCAAAATCAGCATTTCTATCTGGCGCTGCACAGAATTCGACAGTTTTTCGGCTTCGATCCGTTGAAATGGCATCCGCGCGCCCCTCCCTGATTGGTCAATTTATATGACCAGACAGGGCGCGGGGCAAGGAATTAGCGCCTCATTGGGTGCCGGGGCGAATAAAGATTTCCACGCGCCGGTTTTGCTGCCGTCCCTCAGGGGTCAGGTTCGAGGCGACAGGTTCAGTTTCCCCACGGCCAAAACTGCGCACGCGCCAAGGGGCAACCCCCTCTTCAAGCAAGACACCCGCAACCGCGCTCGCGCGGCGCGAGGACAGATCCATATTATAGCCAGACGACCCCGTATTATCGGTGTGACCGATCACATCAACAGTCGTGTCAGGATAGGTTTGAAGGTTCTGCGCCAAGGCCCGCAAATCCGATTGCAGCATGGCCTGAATGGCGGCGCTGTCCGTGTCGAACAAGATGCCCTCGGGCAAGGTGACAATCAATTCGTCACCTGTGTTCTGGATCATGATGTTTTCATTATCCATCTGCGCCCGCAGATCAGCCGCTTGGCGATCTAGCATTGACCCAATCCCTGCACCAATTGCAGCCCCCGCTGCCGCACCGATCACGGTATCGCGGCGGCTGTTTTCTCCGTCACGGGTCGCGCCCAGAAAGCCGCCCAACATCGCGCCTACAATCGCCCCGTCACGGGTGCGGTTGGCGTTTGGATCAGCGGCGGTGCTTTGGACACAGCCACTCAACACAAGGGCAATCGCGCTCAATGCGCCCAGAGATTTCACGCGCAGGCCTGCAGTCTGTTGCGCCATGGAACACCTTCTTTCTTGGTTATTTGCTCGTGCATCCATCATAGCTTTGCGCCGCAGCAAAAGAAAGCGGGCAAGCTTGTAATCGGCAAAGCCTCGCGCAGACGTGAGAGGCGCGTGAGCTTTAGCCTTGCGCCTCAAAAGCGGCGGTTTCCCATGCCAACATCGCGCGTTTGATGGGCAGGCCCCAATGATAGCCCCCCATCTCGCCCGATTTGCGCAAGGCGCGATGGCAGGGAATAAGCAGCGAGATGGGATTGCGCCCCACCGCCGTTCCAACCGCCCTGACCGCCTTTGGCGCGCCAATGGCCCCTGCAATTTCGGAATAGGTGGTGACATGGCCTGCGGGCACATTCATCAGCGCCTCCCAAACCTTGATCTGAAACGGGGCGCCTATTAGGTGCAAAGACGCCTCGCCCTTGGCGCTTAGGGCGGCATTGGCCCATGGGGCGATGGCCGCTTGGTCGTGCTGCAAATCGGCTTTGGGCCAACGTCTTGCCATATCCGCCAAACAGGCCGCTTCCCCCATCTCAGCGGCAAAGCCAAGCCCGCAAATCCCGCGATCTGATGCAACGATCAAAGCGGGGCCAAAGGTGCTGTCAAACCATCCGTAGCGCAGGGTCAGGCCCGCGCCGCCTTTGGCATAGTCACCGGGGGCCATGGCCTCCCATCGCAGGAATAAGTCATAAAGCCTGCCCGTGCCAGAAAGCCCCGTCAGCACAGCTGTTTCAAGCGTGCTGTGGCGCGTGGTCAAAAGCGATTTCGCATGGCCAAGCGTCAGGAATTGCGCATAGCGTTTGGGTGAGATGCCTGCATAGCGCGAAAAGACCCGCTGCAAATGCGCAGGGCTTAGCCCGATTTTAGCGGCCAGATGGTCAAGGTTACTGGCCACAGCAGGGTTTTCATCAATCAGGGCGATGGCGCGGGCAATGACGCCAAAGTGATACTCGGTTTCACTGTCGGTGGTCTTCATCGCGCGGCTTCGTCCCTATGTGCTCTGATGTGCCTACACTAAACTTACGCGAGGCTTTGGTGCCGCGCGACCCGAAACTTGCGCAAAAGCCCTTCAACAGGGCTTGCGCCCGCGCGCCCCAATCGCCACAAGAGGCCATGGCACGCCAATTGGATTACAGCACCGTTGTCGAAATCTTTTCCCGCTTTGAGGCGGCTGAACCCGAACCCAAGGGCGAGCTTCACCATGTCAATGTCTACACGCTTTTAGTGGCTGTTGCCCTTTCCGCACAGGCCACAGATGCGGGCGTGAACCGCGCCACTGCAAAGCTCTTTCAGATAGCGGATACGCCGCAGAAAATGCTGGAGCTGGGCGAAGCGGGGCTGATTGAACATATCAAGACCATCGGGCTTTATCGCAACAAGGCCAAGAATGTGATCAAAATGGCGCAAATCTTGGTGGAAGAATATGATGGTGTCGTGCCTGCCTCGCGCGCTGCGCTTCAGGCGTTGCCAGGGGTAGGGCGCAAAACCGCCAACGTGGTCTTGAACATGTGGTGGCGGCAGCCCGCGCAGGCGGTGGATACGCATATTTTCCGCGTGGGCAATCGAACGGGCATTGCCGTTGGCAAATCGGTCGATGCGGTTGAGCGCGCGATTGAGGATCATGTCCCCGCCCCATACCAACTGCACGCCCATCACTGGCTGATCTTGCATGGTCGCTATATCTGCGTGGCGCGCAAACCCAAATGCGGGGCGTGCCCGATCAAAGACTTGTGTCAATTCGAGGGAAAAACCCAATGAGCAATACCTATGATCTGGTCGGCATCGGGAATGCCATTGTTGATGTGATCGCACATGGCAATGACGCGTTTTTGGCTGACATGGGAATTGACAAGGGCATCATGCAATTGATCGACAAGGATCGCGCCGAGACGCTTTATGCCGCGATGACGGATCGTGTGCAGACCGCTGGCGGATCGGTGGCCAATACAATCGCAGGTGCGGCCAGTTTGGGGCTGAAAACCGCGTTTTTGGGTAAGGTCAAAGACGATGAGTTGGGCCGATTTTACGCCGATGGCATGCGTGCCGATGGCAGCGATTTTCCCAACCCGCCCGTGGCAGACATGGATTTGCCCCCCACATCGCGCTCGATGATTTTTGTCTCATCAGATGGTGAGCGCTCGATGAATACATATCTTGGGGCAGGCGCTGATTTTAACGAGGCGGATGTGGATGTCGACACTGCCAAAGCCGCGCGCTGGATGTTTTTGGAGGGCTATCTCTATGACAAACCCGAAGGCAAGTCCGCCTTTACCCTTGCAGGTCAGGCCTGCCGCGCGGGCGGGGGCAAAGTGGGGATCACCCTGTCTGATCCGTTTTGTGTGGACAGGCACCGCGATGACTTTCGCAACCTGATTGCGCAAGGTATGGATTTCACCATTGGCAACCATGAAGAATGGCTGTCGCTCTATCAGACCAGCGATCTTGACGCGGCCTTGGCCGAGGCCGCGGGGGCGTGTGGGCTGATTGTCTGCACCCATTCGGGCGAGGCAGTGAAGATCATCCACCAAGGCACGCGTTGCGAGGTTGCTGTAACCCCCGTCACCCCTGTGGATGCAACAGGAGCGGGCGACCAATTCGCCGCGGGGTTCTTGGGCGGGATGGCGATGGATGTTGGCATTGCGCGCGCAGGCGAGATGGGTGTGGCTGCGGCGGCAGAGGTGATCGCCCAAATCGGCCCGCGCCCCAAGCGCAGCCTGCGTGCGGTATTCGCCGATCAAAACTTGATCTGATCAATCGCCCAGTTTGGCGTGCACCTCGTCTGGATCAATCTCGCCAATGGGCATCTTATTGGCAGGGTTTGATCCGCAATACATCATCCGTCAATCACGCAATAACGATGAGAACTTGCAGGCGCTTGCGCAATTCTTCACCATATCGCAGGAACAGGCGCAGGGGCTGTTGAACAAGCCGCATTTGTTTGACGACTAACCCCTGCCAAAGCCAAAGCCAAAAGGGGGCCGCAAAATATGCCGCATGAGTACGATCCGCAGAATATCTTTGCCAAAATCCTGCGCGGGGAGATTCCAAACAACACGGTCGCTGAGACTGATCATTGTTTGGCCTTTCACGATATCGGGCCACAGGCGCCGACCCATATTCTGGTGATCCCCAAAGGGGCCTATGTGACCTATGATGATTTTGCACAAAACGCGTCAGACGCGGAAATCTTGGATTTTGTGCGCCTAACGGGGCGGCTGTGCAAAGAGCTTGGCCTGTCCTTGGCTGAAGGCGGGCAGGGCTATCGCGTCATCTCCAACGCGGGCGATCATGGTGGACAAGAAGTGCCGCATTATCACCTGCATCTTTTGGGTGGGGCGGCTTTGGGGCCCTTATTGGCGAAGCGCTCAGGCTGATTGCGTGAGCGAGACAAAGACATCCTGCAAATCGGGTTCTTGGGTTTTCACGTCACGAATGCCCACGCCCGCAACCCGCAGACTGTCTAAAATCGCCGCAGGGCTAGTTTTGGCGCGGCTATAGCTAAAGACCAATGCACCATCGCTGCGCCGCTCAAGGGTTACGCCTTGCGGGGCGGTGACAGCATCGCTTGGCCCTTCTGGCAAGATCACAAGGCTTTTTTGATCCATCTGCGCCAGTAAGTTTTCGGTGCGGTCGCGCGCGATCACCGCGCCGTGGTTGATGATGGCGATTTCATCGCACATCTCCTCAGCTTCTTCGAGGTAATGGGTGGTCAGAATGATGGTCATGCCGCGCTCTTCATTCAGGCGACGCACATTGGCCCATAACATTTGACGTAATTCAATATCGACCCCTGCGGTTGGTTCATCCAAAACCAGCACATGGGGGTTGTGTATCAATGCCTTGCCAAGGAGCAATCTGCGCCGCATCCCGCCAGAGAGGGTGCGGGCATAGGCTTCGGCCTTATCCTCAAGCCCAATGAGGCGCAAAACCCCCTCAACATCGCGTTGCGATTTTGGCATTCCATACAAGCCTGCCTGCACATCCAATGCCGCGCGGGGGGTGAAAAACGGATCGATGTTCAATTCTTGGGGCATCACCCCGATAGAGGCGCGCGATTGGCGGGGGTTTTTGTCCTGATCGAACCCCCAAATTGTCACTTGGCCTGAGGTCTTGGTTACAAGCCCCGCCAGAATGTTGATCATCGTGGATTTGCCCGCGCCATTTGGCCCCAAAAGCCCAAAAATAGACCCGCGTGGAATGTCGAGATCAACGCCCTTCAGCGCCTCTTTGGCAGGGCTGCGCGCAGTGGCCGCGTAGGTCTTACGCAAATTGCGCAACTCGATGGCGTTTTCGCGTGGCATTGTCCTGTCTCCTCTTGCCCGATGGGAGGCAAACTGCGATATGAGGCAGATGTAAGCCTATGCTACGGCTAGGGCAAGCAGCCCGCGTGCGCACCGCGCGCAGACAGACAGGACAGGAGGAACGGCTCAATGACCATGGACGCCCCAGAAACCGAGATTGTCAGCCAATGGCGTGTGGCCTGCGATGGCGGGCAGGGCGCCTTGGGTCATCCACGGGTGTGGCTGTCCATTCCGCATGAAACGGGCCGTGTCGAATGTGGCTATTGCGACAAAATGTTCATTCACGAAAGCGCTGCCAAAAAGGCTAAGTCCTAAGCACCGCTTTCGGGTCGCATCCGCTCTGATGCTGCGCTAGAACAGGGGAAGCAAGACCCCAGAAACAAGCGCGGTGTGAATATGAGCGGATTTAGCAAAGGGTGCCACCTTCATCTCGTTGATGGCTCGGCCTTTATTTTTCGGGCCTATCATGCGCTGCCGCCGCTGACGCGCAAATCCGATGGCCTGCCCATTGGGGCGGTGTCTGGCTTTTGCAATATGCTTTTGAAAATGATTGTCGAGAATGGCGGCTCTGACGGGCCGACCCATGCGGCGGTGGTGTTTGACAAAGGCAGCCACACGTTCCGCAATGATCTATACGATCTCTACAAAGCCAATCGTGATGCCATGCCCGAGGATTTGCGCCCGCAAATGCCGCTGACCCGCGAAGCCACGCGGGCCTTTAACCTCGCCTGTCTGGAGTTGGAGGGATACGAGGCGGATGACATCATCGCCACCCTTGCGCGGCAAGCGCGCGAGGCAGGGGGGCGCTGTACGATTATCTCATCGGATAAAGACCTGATGCAGCTTGTCGGCGGTGGGGTCGAGATGTTCGATGCGATGAAAAATGCGCGCATTGATGCTGACGGTGTTTTTGCAAAATTTGGGGTCGGGCCTGAGCGGGTGATTGATGTGCAATCCTTGGCGGGGGATAGTGTTGACAATATTCCCGGGGCGCCTGGCATCGGGATAAAAACAGCCGCGCTTTTGATCAATGAATATGGCGATTTAGACACGCTTCTGGCGCGGGCCGAGGAAATCAAACAGCCCAAGCGGCGCGAGGCGTTGATTGAGTTTGCCGATCAAATTCGATTGTCGCGGCAATTGGTCAGTCTCGATGCTCAAGTGCCGCTTGAAATCACCCTTGATGATTTAGAGGTTAAAGACCCCGAACCAGAGACGCTGATGCAATTTCTGGCCGCGATGGAGTTTCGCAGCCTGACCAAGCGTGTCGCGGATCATTTGGGGGTTGAGGCCCCTGAAATTCAGGCGAGCTCCGCGGCCCCTGCGCCTGCGGGCGGGGCGGCCCCCGCCGCACCAGAATTCCCTGCCTTTGATCATGGCCAGTATGAGACAATCACAACGCTTGAGGCGCTTACCCCATGGCTTGAGGCGGCGCGCGCGCAAGGGTTCATTGCGATTGATACCGAGACAACCGCCCTAGATGAGATGCGCGCCGAATTGGTTGGCGTGTCCTTGGCCACCAAGGCAGGGCGCGCCTGCTATATCCCTCTGCAACACCGCGCAGGCGGGGATGATCTCTTTGGCAGCGCCGCATTGGTCGAGGGGCAAATGCCGCTTGCCACAGCCCTAGATGCATTGCGGCCCGTGTTCGAGGATGAGTCCATCGTCAAAATCGGGCAAAATATAAAATATGACGCGAAAATCTTGGCCCGATACGGGATCAAGGTCGCGCCAATTGATGACACAATGCTGATGTCTTATGCGCTGCATGGCGGGTTGCACGGGCATGGGATGGATGCGCTCTCTGCGCGCTATCTCGATCATGAACCGATCCCGATTAAAACCCTGCTTGGGGCGGGAAAGGCCGCAATCACCTTTGACTTGGTCAAGATTGAAGATGCAGCCCCCTATGCGGCGGAGGATGCCGATATCACCTTGCGCCTGTGGCAGGTGTTCAAGCCTCAGTTGCATCAGGTGCAGGTGACACGGGTTTATGAAACGCTCGAACGCCCACTTGTGCCCGTTTTGGCGCGTATGGAAATGGCAGGGGTCTGCGTTGACCGCGATGTGCTGAGCCGTATGTCCAACGCCTTTGCGCAGAAAATGGCGGCGCTCGAGGCCGAAGCGCATGAATTGGCGGGCGAGGCGTTCAATCTGGCGAGCCCCAAACAACTTGGTGAAATCTTGTTCGACAAGATGGGCCTTGAAGGGGGCAAAAAGGGCAAGACGGGGGCCTATTCCACGGGGGCGGATATCCTCGAAGATCTCGCCGCCGCGGGTCACGAATTGCCTGCGCGCCTTTTGGATTGGCGCCAGATTGCCAAGCTGAAATCGACCTATACCGATGCGTTGCAAGATCATATCAACCCCGAAACGGGCCGCGTGCATACCTCTTACGTCATTGCGGGCGCTAATACAGGCCGTCTGGCCTCAACCGATCCGAACCTACAAAATATTCCCATCCGCAGCGAAGAAGGTCGCCGCATCCGCGAGGCTTTTGTGGCCCCTGATGGGCGCGTTTTGGTCAGTTTGGATTACAGCCAAATTGAATTGCGCATTTTGGCCGAGATTGCGGGGATTGATGCACTCAAACAGGCCTTTCGCGAAGGGCAAGACATTCACGCCGCAACAGCGTCTGAAATGTTCGGCATCCCACTGGATCAAATGACCTCGGACATTCGCCGTCAGGCCAAGGCAATCAATTTTGGGGTCATTTATGGCATTTCTGGCTTTGGTCTTGCGCGCAATTTGCGGATACCACGCGCCGAGGCACAAGGGTTTATCGACCGCTATTTTGAGCGTTTCCCGGGCATCCGTGACTATATGACCGCGACCAAGGAATTCGCCAAATCGCACCGCTATGTGCAGACCTTGTTTGGCCGCAAAATTCATACACCTGATATCGAGGCGAAAGGCCCCGCCGCAGGCTTTGCGCAGCGCGCGGCCATCAACGCGCCCATCCAAGGCACCGCGGCCGATATTATCCGCCGCGCGATGATCCGCATGGATCAGGCAATCGCAGATTTGCCTGCAACCATGTTGTTGCAGGTGCATGATGAATTGGTCTTTGAGGTGGATGAGGGCGCGGTGGACGCCCTGATTGCCCGCGCCCGCGATGTTATGGAAAGCGCGGCAAGCCCCGTTTTGCATCTATCTGTGCCGTTGATCGTGGATGCAGGGCAGGGTAAGAATTGGGCCGAGGCGCATTGAGGGGGCGCACAAATCGGCCGCGCCCCCGCAAGGCGCTTGAGGGGCCAAGGCGGCTTGTGGCTTTTAACAAGCCCATGGATGTCCTAAGCCAATTTTCGCCCGATGGTCATTGGCGGGGGCTTTCGGATTATTTGGATCTGCCTGGCCTTTATCCTGCGGGGCGGTTGGATCGCGACAGCGAAGGGCTGCTGTTGCTGACCAATGATGGCCGACTGCAAGCGCAGATCACAAGCCCTGCCGCCAAATTGCCGAAGACCTATTATGCGATGGTTGAGGGCGCGCCAAACCCCGATGCCGTTGCCGCATTGCGCGCAGGGATTACGCTAAAAGATGGGCCAACACGCCCTGCCGAGGTTGCGCAGGTGGCCGAGCCTGACTGGCTCTGGCCGCGTGTGCCGCCTGTGCGTTATCGTCAAACTGTGCCAGATCATTGGCTGCGCCTCACCATTACCGAGGGACGCAACCGCCAAGTGCGGCGGATGTGCGCCCATGTGTGTTTGCCTGTTTTGCGGCTTGTTCGGTGGCAAATCGGGGATTGGGTTTTGGGTGACCTGCCCCCTGCCGCATGGCGCGAGATTGAATTGCCCAAATAAAAAGGCGCGCAAGGCTTTTACCTTGCGCGCCCTTATCCGAATGTTGCGGGCTTTTAGGCCAGCATCGCCATTGGGTTTTCCAGATTGCGCACAATGGAGGCCAGTAATTCTGCCCCAAGTGCGCCATCAATCGCGCGGTGATCCACGGAAAGCGTGACCGACATCACAGTCGCCACTTGCACCGCGCCATCCTCGCTGACGACAGGCTTTTTCACCCCTGCACCAACCGCCAAGATTGCGCCATGGGGTGGGTTGATAACGGCATCGAAATTATCGACCCCGAACATACCCAAATTGGAAATTGCGAAACTGCCGCCCTGATATTCATGCGGGGCGAGTTTCTTAGACCGCGCGCGTGCGGCTAGATCCTTCATCTCAGCCGACAATCGCGACAGGGATTTTTGATCCGCATCTTTGAGGACAGGCGTGAACAGCCCACCTTCAATTGCCACGGCCACCGCAACATCAGACGGTTTCAGCTTGAGGATACGATCCCCCGCCCAAACCGCATTGGCATCTGGCACTTCCTGCAGGGCAAGGGCACAGGCCTTGATGATGAAATCATTGACCGAAAGCTTGACATCCCGCGCCGCCAATTGCGCGTTCAGCTGGCCGCGGAAGGCAAGTAAATTGTCGATCCGAATGTCGCGGCGCAGATAGAAATGCGGGATGGTTTGCTTGGCTTCGGTGAGGCGGGCGGCAACAGTTTTGCGCATCCCATCCAAAGCCACTTCTTCATAATCGCGGCCTTCGTAGATTTTCTTGATCTGATCTGCACCAGGCGAGGCGGGCAGAGCGGGCGCGCTTTGCGCAGGTGCCGCTGTCGCCGCAGGGGCAGATGCAACCGCCTTGCCGCTTTCGACATCGGCCTTCACGATCCGCCCATGTGGGCCTGTGCCCTTCACTTTGGTCAGGTCGATGCCCTTTTCCGCCGCAATCCGCCGCGCAAGCGGTGAGGCAAAAACCCGTGCGCCCTCTGCCTTGGGGGCCGCAGGTGCAGGGGTGGGGGTTGCAGGTGTGGCTGGGGCTGCTTGGGCTGCGGGTGCCGCAGGGGCAGGGGCCGCTGCGGCGGGTGCCGCGCTCATATCCTCGCCCGCCTCACCAATAATGGCGATGGCGGTGTTGACCTTCACCCCTTCGGTGCCCTCAGCCACAAGGATTTTGCCAATCACGCCTTCATCCACGGCCTCGAATTCCATCGTGGCCTTGTCGGTTTCAATCTCGGCCAAGAGGTCGCCTGCTTGCACAGTGTCGCCCTCTTTGACCAACCATTTCGCCAATGTGCCCTCTTCCATTGTAGGCGACAGGGCGGGCATTAGAATTTCGGTTGCCATAATCAGCCCCTCCTTAGCGATAGGTTACGGATTTGACCGCTGCGACCACTTCATCGGTGGTGACAAGGGCCAGTTTCTCAAGGTTCGCCGCATAGGGCATTGGCACATCTTTGCCCGTGCAATTGATCACAGGCGCATCGAGATAATCAAAGGCGTTTTGCATCAGATATGCCGAGATGTGATTGCCGATGGAGGCCACAGGGAAACCTTCTTCGATCGTCACGCAGCGGTTGGTTTTTTGGACAGAGGCCAAAACCGTGCCGTAATCCAAGGGGCGCAATGTGCGCAGGTCGATCACCTCAGCAGAAATGCCTTCGGCGGCCAGACGTTCGGCGGCCTCCATGGCGTATGTCATGCCGATCCCGAAGGACACGAGGGTCACATCATCACCTGCACGGGCAATTTTTGCCTTGCCAAACGGAATGGTGAAATCGGGCAGATCTGGCACCTCAAAGGTTTTGCCGTAGAGAATTTCATTCTCAAGGAAGATCACGGGGTTCGGATCTCGGATAGCCTGTTTCAAAAGGCCCTTGGCATCTGCGGCGGTATAAGGCTGCACCACCTTTAGGCCTGGAATATGCGCATACCATGCGGCGTAATCTTGGCTGTGCTGTGCGCCCACGCGGGCGGCGGCGCCGTTCGGGCCACGGAACACGATAGGACAGCCCATCTGACCGCCTGACATATAAAGCGTCTTTGCCGCCGAGTTGATGATCTGGTCAATCGCTTGCATGGCAAAGTTAAAGGTCATGAATTCCACGATTGGGTTCAGCCCGCCAAAGGCCGCACCGACCGCGATCCCTGCAAAGCCATGCTCGGTGATGGGGGTGTCGATCACGCGCTTTGCGCCGAACTCATCCAACAAACCTTGGCTGATCTTATAGGCACCTTGATATTCACCGACCTCTTCGCCCATCAAGAACACATTGTCATTGCCGCGCATTTCTTCGGCCATGGCATCGCGCAACGCTTCTCGCACGGTTTGCGTTTTCATCGGCGTGCCTTCGGGCCAATCGGGGCTTTGATCTGCCACGGGCGCCGCAGGGGCCGCGGCCACAGGTGCGGCAGGTGCCGCTTCTGCAACGGGGGCCGCAGAGGCGGGGGAGGCTGCCGCAGGGGTCGCGCTCATATCTTCGCCCGCTTCGCCGATGATGGCGATGGCGGTGTTCACCTTCACCCCTTCGGTGCCCTCAGCCACAAGGATCTTGCCGATCACGCCTTCATCGACCGCCTCGAATTCCATCGTGGCCTTGTCGGTTTCAATCTCGGCGAGAATATCACCCGCTTGCACGGTGTCGCCTTCCTTAACCAGCCATTTGGCCAAAGTGCCTTCTTCCATCGTTGGCGAAAGGGCGGGCATCAAAATTTCGGTTGCCATTGGTTTATCCTCTCCTTCCGCTCACGCGTCCGCGTAAATATCTGTCCACAATTCATCCAAAGGTGGCTCAGGGCTTTCTTTGGAGAATTCGGCGGCCTCATTCACGAGGTCTTTGATTTCTTTATCAATCGCCTTGAGGTTGTCCTCAGAGGCGTGACCGCCCGTCAGCAACAATTGGCGAACATGTTCAATCGCATCGTGCTTTTCGCGCATTTCCTGCACTTCTTCGCGGGTGCGATATTTCGCAGGGTCAGACATCGAATGTCCGCGATAGCGATAGGTTTTGACCTCAAGAATGTAGGGGCCTTTGCCAGCGCGGCAGTAGGCAACGGCGCGTTGCCCCGCATCTTTGACCGCCAAAACATCCATCCCGTCAACCTCTTCGCCCGCGATCCCATAGGCCGCGCCGCGCTCCCATAGGCTTGGGGATTTTGTTGAACGCTGCACTGAGGTGCCCATCGCGTATTGGTTGTTCTCAATCACAAAAACAACAGGCAGCGACCACAGCTCGGCCATGTTATAAGTCTCGTAGACCTGACCTTGGTTGGCTGCACCATCGCCGAAATAGGCAAAGGTGACGCGATCATTGCCGCGATATTTGTCCGAGAAAGCCAGACCCGCACCCAATGGCACTTGCGCGCCCACGATGCCGTGGCCGCCGTAGAAATGTTTCTCTTTCGAGAACATATGCATCGAGCCGCCCTTGCCCTTGGAATAGCCCCCGATGCGGCCCGTCAATTCGGCCATAACACCCTTGGCATCCATCCCGCAGGCCAGCATATGGCCGTGGTCGCGATAGGAGGTGATCCGCTTGTCGCCTTCGCTGGCCGCGGCCTCTAGGCCGACAACAACCGCCTCTTGCCCAATATAGAGATGGCAAAAACCACCGATCAAACCCATGCCGTAAAGCTGACCTGCTTTTTCTTCGAATCTGCGGATCAGCAGCATTTCGCGATAGAATTTTTTCAATTCATCAGGCGAAACATTTGATTTCGCTTTGGTTTTTCCGCTCGATGCGGGGGTCGGTCGTTTCGCGGCCATATCCTTGGGCCCTCCCATTCGAAAGAATAGTTTAACGTTGAACTATTCTTTATCACAAAAGTCAGGGGAAAGGGTAGGGGGAATTCAGCCTAAGGGTTTTTGCGCAAATTTCTACTATTTTTAAAGCCGTTCAGCATGCCAGCGAATGTGATCTTCGATCACGGAGGCCACAAAGAAATAGCTGTGATCATAGCCCTCATGCATCCGCATCACATGGGGCTGTGCACGTTCTGTCATGGCGTGGGCCAAACTGGCAGGGCGTAGTAGCTCAAGGAATTGATCTGCGCCGCCTTGGTCAATCAAGATGTCACTTGGATAGCCCTGCGTGGCCATCAAAAGACTTGCGTCATGCGCGGCCCATTGGCCCTGATCTGGCCCCAAATAAGCGGCAAGCTGCTTTTTCCCCCAATCTGATTGGGTCGGGTTGGCGATTGGTGCAAGGGCAGAAAGGCTTTTGAACCGATCAGGATAGGTTAAGGCAAGCGTCAGCGCCCCATGCCCGCCCATTGAATGGCCCGTGATGCCTGCGCGGGTGCCGTCAATGGGGAATTCCGCATCAATCAAGGCAGGAAATTCTTCTGCGATGTAATCCCACATCTTAAAATGTGCAGCCCAAGGGGCCTCGGTCGCATTGACATAGAACCCTGCGCCTTGGCCCAGATCATAGGCCTCGTCATTTGCAACGCCTTCGCCACGCGGGCTGGTGTCGGGAAAGACCACGGCAATGCCATACTCTGCCGCCCATGCTTGGGCGCCCGCTTTGGTCATGGCATTCTCATGTGTGCAGGTCAGACCTGACAGGTAATACAACACGGGCACAGGCCCGTCTTCGGCCTGCGGTGGAAGATAGACCGCAAAGGTCATTTCGCAGTTGCACGCATCTGACAGGTGTTTGGCGACAATTTGCTTGCCGCCAAATGCACGATTTTCGCTGATCACCTGCATCAAAATTCTACCACTGCGCGGATTGATTTGCCCGCATGCATCAAATCAAACCCCTCATTGATTTGATCGAGTGTCAATTTATGGGTGATCATCGGATCAATTTCGATCTTACCATCCATATACCAATCGACAAATTTTGGCACATCGCTGCGCCCTTTCGCGCCGCCAAAGGCCGTGCCTTTCCAGACGCGCCCTGTCACAAGTTGGAAGGGTCGCGTGCTGATCTCGGCCCCTGCGGGGGCAACACCGATGATGACGGAAACACCCCACCCGCGGTGGCTGCATTCTAGTGCATCGCGCATCACTTTGACATTGCCTGTGGCGTCAAAGGAATAATCCACGCCACCGATCTGGTCATCGCCGCGCTTGGTGAGGTTTACAATCTCCTGCACAACGCTGCCTTCGATTTCTGACGGGTTGATGAAATGGGTCATGCCGAATTTGCGCGCCATCTCCTCTTTGCCATCATTGAGATCAACGCCGATGATCATATCTGCACCCGCCATGCGCAGGCCTTGAATGACGTTCAAGCCGATGCCGCCAAGGCCAAACACGGCGGCGGTTGACCCGATCTCGACCCCTGCGGTGTTGATCACCGCGCCAATACCCGTGGTCACGCCGCAGCCAATGTAGCAGATTTTGTCAAACGGCGCGTCATCGCGCACTTTGGCCAAGGCAATCTCGGGCAGCACTGTGTGATTGGCGAAGGTTGAGCAGCCCATATAGTGATAAATCGGCGTGCCATCGAGCATCTTAAACCGTGTTGTGCCATCAGGCATCAGCCCTTGACCTTGGGTGTTGCGAATGGCGGTGCACAGGTTGGTCTTGCCTGAGCGGCAGGATGCACATTGCCGACATTCAGGCGTATAGAGGGGGATCACATGATCACCAGGTTTCAGGGTGGTCACGCCTTCGCCCACCTCAACCACAATGCCTGCACCTTCATGGCCAAGAATAGCAGGGAAAATCCCCTCAGGGTCCGCGCCCGAGCGGGTAAATTCATCCGTATGGCAAATGCCTGTGGCTTTGATTTCCACCAAGACCTCGCCCGCCTTCGGGCCGTCCAATTCGACCTCCATCACGGTCAATGGTTCGCCCGCTTTTAGGGCTACGGCTGCTTTGGTGCGCATGGTGATCTCCCCTGTTTTTATCCGATCTCGCCATAGTGTTAAGAAGCCCATCCCATAGGGGCAAGGCAGAATGCGGCGGTTGAGGGGGTTTTTTTGCCTTAACGCAGGACGATCTCATCCGCGCGCAGATAGCCGAGGATTTCGCGGGCTTGCTCATCCAGAAGGTCAAGGTCGAGGAACGTGTCGGACATGCGTTGTGTCAGGGTTTCAAGATGGGCCGTTTCAGCCTGCAACGCCGCCAATTCGAGACGCAGCTCATCGGCTTCCGCTTCGATTTGGATGCGCTCGAACAGGCCCGAGTCCCCTTGGATCGCGGCAAGCCCAAAATACCCACCGACCAAAATCAGCGTGATCTGAAGAACTGCCCCCGCAAGGGAAAGTTTGCGTGTCTTCGACATGCGTTACTGCCTCATCAATTCGGCATTCTTTGAATTTGTGCCGATATCGTGCGGGCAGATTCGCATATCCCAATTGAAAAGGGAATCCCCCTGATTCGATTTTTTTTATATTTAGAGTCAGATATTTATAGCACTAAATTTAGGGGGTCAGATCCCCAGCGCCGCAACACCTGGGAGGGTTTTGCCCTCCATCCATTCAAGGAAGGCGCCGCCTGCGGTTGAGATATAGGTGAAATGCTCCGCCGCGCCCGATTTATTGAGGGCCGCGACCGTATCCCCGCCGCCTGCGACAGAAATCAGATGGCCTGTTTTGGTGGCCTGTGCCGCCGCTTGTGCGGCCGCGTTCGTGGCCGCGTCAAAGGGGCTAAGTTCAAAGGCGCCAAGCGGACCGTTCCAGATCAAGGTTTTTGAAGTTTCAATCTGGGCAATGATGGCTGCCACGCTGTTCGGGCCTGCATCCAAAATCATTGCATCCTTGGGCACGGCCGTGCTTGCAACCACCTCATGCGTAGCACCCGATTTGAATTCGCGGGCAATGACCACATCGCTTGGCAAAATGATGGCGCAACCCGTGGTTTTTGCGTGATCCAAAATGTCGCGCGCCGTTTGCGCCAGATCATGTTCGCACAAAGACGCGCCGACATCATGGCCCTGTGCCGCCAAAAACGTATTGGCCATGCCGCCCCCGATTACGAGGCGATCCACCTTACCAACCAGATTGTGCAGAAGATCCAGCTTGGTCGAGACTTTTGCCCCGCCAACAACGGCCATAACAGGGCGGGCAGGGGTGCCAAGTGCGGCTTCCAATGCGGCCAATTCCGCAGCCATCAGGCGGCCCGCGCAAGAGGGCAGCAAATGCGCGACCCCTTCGGTTGAGGCATGCGCCCGATGCGCCGCTGAAAAAGCGTCATTGCAGTAAATGTCACCAAGCCCTGCAAGGAATTGCGCCATTTGCGGATCGTTTGCCTCCTCCATCGGGGAAAACCGAGTGTTCTCAACCAAGATCACAGCATACGTGGGTGTTGCCTCAATCGCGGCGCGGCTTGGGGTTTCGATGAAAATCACCTCATGCCCCAGCGCGGCCTCAAGGGCAGGCGTCAGTTGCGCTAGGCTCATTTCTGGAACGGGGCGCCCTTTCGGGCGGCCAAAATGGGCCAAAAGAACCACGCGGCCACCTTTCGCGCGGATGTCGCGGATCGTGGGGATGATCTTCTCAATCCGTGTCGCATCGGTGACGCTGCCATTTTCCATCGGCACGTTGATGTCGACACGGGTCAGCACCGTTTTGCCCGCAAGATCGAGATCATCCAAGGTGTTCCACGCCATTTGCGGCCTCCGATATTTGGGAAATACAGTCATCCTTGCGCTAGACTTTTCCAGCGCAAAGGTCAATTTTTTGGCAAAGAAAAAGGCGCGGTGTTCCGCGCCTTTTTGTCTTTAGATCAGTTTTCCCATCGCCACGGCCGTATCGGCCATGCGGTTTGAGAAGCCCCATTCGTTATCATACCAACTCAGAACGCGGCACATATTGCCATCCATCACTTTGGTCTGATCCAAATGGAAGATCGAGGAGCGGGGATCATGGTTAAAATCCATCGAGACATTGGGCTGATCCGTCACGCCCAAAATGCCCTTAAGCGGTCCATTGGCCGCCTTGATCACTGCCTCGTTGATTTCTTCAACTGATGTGGTGCGGGCCGCCTCAAAAGTCAGATCAACAACCGAGACATTCGGTGTCGGCACGCGGATTGCGACCCCGTCCAGCTTGCCATTCAATTCGGGCAAAACCAAACCAACGGCGCGCGCGGCCCCTGTTGAGGTGGGGATCATGCTCATCGCGGCGGCGCGGGCGCGATAGAGGTCCTTGTGCATCGTGTCCAAGGTCGGCTGATCGCCCGTGTAGCTGTGGATCGTCGTCATAAAGCCGCGCGAAATCCCGATGGCATGGTGGATCGCGAAGGCCACAGGGCTAAGGCAGTTCGTGGTGCAAGAGGCGTTCGAGACGATGATGTCATCCTTCGTCAATGTGCCGTGGTTGACCCCGTAAACGATGGTCTTATCCGCCCCTTTTGAGGGGGCCGAAACCAAGACACGCGAAGCCCCGTTTTCAAGATGCACGGCGGCCTTGTCGCGGTCGGTGAAAATGCCCGTGCATTCCAAGACGATATCAATGTGACCCCATGGCAATTCAGCGGGGTTGCGAATGGCGGTGACCTCAATTGGGCCGCGCCCCACGTCAATGGTCGTCTCGGTTGTTTTCACTTCGGCGGGAAAGCGGCCATGCACGCTGTCAAAACGCAAAAGATGCGCGTTGGTTTCAACAGGCCCCAGATCATTGATTGCGACCACCTCAATATCGGTGCGGCCCGACTCGATGATCGCGCGCAGCACGTTGCGTCCAATCCGACCAAACCCATTAATGGCAACTTTAACAGCCATAATCCCCTCCAGTGCGCCAAGCATGGCATTGTTAGCGGTAACAGTTGCGGGTGGTATAGTCCCTTAGCCGCGAAAAGGAAAGGGGATCTCTAGCGCCAGAACGCCATTTTATCGAGGATATGGATCAAATGTTTGCACGCTGCTCTTCGGTCAGACGCTCATAGCCAGAGGCCTGTGCCGCCAAAGGCAGGGCGGTGGTCAGGGCCAGTGCTGCGACAAAGGTCGATGTTTTCATAAAAGACATGTGGATTTCCTTTCTGCTGTGGTGAACGGCCCACCTGTTTGTGGCGGCCTTGTGAGACAGGATTTGTGCGGAAATCGCCCCGATCGCCATTGGACGCGGGTTATAAATCGCAGAGTTCGATCTCTGGTTGGGGGCATTATAACTTGGGTTTAGGCCGTTCAGGGGATGAAAAAGCAAAAACCCTGCCATGCATCATGGCTGGGTTTTATAAAAAGTCGTGACCTAGGACGGGGGTTTAGGCGATCAGGCGCCCCATGGCAGCAGAGACATCCGCCATACGCGCCGAAAATCCCCATTCATTGTCATACCATGCCAAAACACGAACCGTGCGCCCACCGATGACCTTTGTCTGATCTGGCGCAAAAATCGAGCTATGCGTGGTGTGATTGAAATCAATCGAAACCTTGGGTTCTGGATCATAGGCCAGGACGCTGCGCATATGGCCCTCGGCCGCATCGCGCATGATTTGGTTGACCTCCTCCACCGATGTGTCGCGCCCCGCCTCAAAGGTCAGATCAACGCAAGACACATTCGGGGTTGGAACCCGCATGGCCGTGCCATCCAACCGACCTTCGAGTTCAGGCAGAACTTCTTTTAGCGCTTTTGCAGCGCCAGTCGATGTGGGGATCATCGCCATCGCGGCGGCACGCGCGCGGTAAAGATCGGAGTGGCGGCGGTCTAGCGTGGGCTGATCGCCTGTGTAGCTGTGGATCGTGGTCATGATCCCGCGTTCAATACCAATCGCGTCATTCAGCACTTTTGCCAAAGGGGCCAAGCAATTCGTGGTGCAAGACCCGTTCGAGACCACATGATGATCTTCGCGCAGGTCACGGTGGTTCACGCCATAGACGATGGTTTTATCGGCTTGTTTCGCGGGGGCCGAGACCAAGACCCGCTTTGCGCCGCGGGTCAAATGGACAGCGGCCGCGTCACGATTGTTGAACTTGCCTGTGCATTCAAGAACGACATCGCAGCCCTCCCAATCCAACTCTTGTGGGTCGTAGGTGGAAAAGACTTTGATCGGGCCTTGGCCTAAATCCATTGTGTCCTCGGTCAGGCGCACCTCGCCGCCAAAACGGCCATGCACGCTGTCATATTTTAGCAGATGCGCATTGGTCTCAAGCGGGCCAGTCGCGTTGATTTTGACCACTTGCACATCGTTGCGTGTAGCCTCTGCGATATGGGCAAGGGTGCACCGCCCGATGCGGCCAAATCCATTGATGCCAAGGGTGATGGTCATGATCTTGTCTCCAATCCGATTTGCGCTCTTGCTTGATCGCATACAAAAGCCGCGCCCGATCCCCAAGGAAAAAATGACGAATTTTCATAATGTTAGCGAAAACATCCGATGTTAGCGCGAACGGTTGCGCGAACATGCTGTGCCGCTATGCTAAGGGCGGCTGTTGGGTGCAAAAGGATTGGGGTGGATGAGCGGATTATTGGCGCTGTTGGATGATGTCGCGGCTTTGACGAAGGTTGCGGCGGCCTCCGTGGACGATATCGCGGCACAAGCAGCCAAAGCAGGGGCAAAGGCCGCAGGCGCGGTGATTGATGACGCGGCCGTCACCCCCAAATATCTCACAGGGTTTTCGCCAGAGCGTGAATTGCCGATTGTCTGGAAGATCGCGCGTGGCTCGATTGTCAATAAATTGGTGATCCTTTTGCCTGTGGCGCTCCTGTTGTCGCAATTCGCCCCTTGGGCGATTCCGCCCCTGTTGATGATGGGGGGGGCTTATTTGTGTTGTGAGGGGGCAGAAAAGATCCTTCATGCCTTTCGCCCGCATCCTGAGGCGCGCGATCCTGCGGCAAGCGACCCCGCCCATTTAGAAGAGGCGCGTGTCAAAGGTGCGATCAAAACAGATTTCATCCTTTCCGCTGAAATCATGACCATCGCGCTTTCGGCGCTTGAGGCGCCAAGCCTGATTTATGCGGGTTTCGCGCTTGCCCTTGTGGCGATTGGCATCACCGCTTTGGTCTATGGGTCGGTCGCCCTGATTGTAAAGGCCGATGATGTGGGGCTGCATTTGGCGCATCCCGACCGCGCGCCCGCCTTACAACGTCTGGGGCGGGGGATCGTGGCCGCGATGCCCAGCTTCCTGCTGTGGCTCACCCGAATTGGCACAGCGGCGATGCTGTGGGTGGGGGGCGCCATCCTTCTGCACGGGGCCGCGCAACTGGGCTGGCCCGCCCCAGAGGAGATGCTGCATCACCTCAGCCTTGCCGCAGCGGATGCTGTGGCCGCGGCCCACGGATTGGTGGAGTGGGCGGTGTTCGCCCTTGGCGCAGGTATTGTGGGCTTGGGTGTTGGGGCCTGTTTGATCCCGCTCGTTGCGGTGATCCTGCCACTTTTCCCAAAGAAAAAGGGCGTGTAGGAAACCCCCACACGCCCGATTTTGTATATTAGGTTCTTTGCCTAAAGGCGCGCTTTGGCCTCGGCCACGACCGCCTCTGCGGTGATGCCGAAATGCTCGTAGAGAACTTCAGCAGGGGCAGAAGCGCCAAAACTGTTCATCCCAACAAAGCCCGCCTTGGCCTCACGACCACGCTCGCCCAACAACCAGCGATCCCAAGGCTGACGCACAGCGGCCTCAACCGCAATGCGCACGGGCCCTGCAGGTAGAACGCGCTTGCGATAGGCTTCGTCTTGCTCGGCAAAGAGTTCCATAGACGGCACCGAGACAACCCGTGTTCCGATGCCTTCGGACTGCAACTTGTCGCGGGCCGCCATGGCAATTTCGACTTCCGACCCTGTTGCCATCAAGATCACCTGACGCTTGCCTTCGGCCTCGGCCAAAACATAGGCCCCTTGGGCGGCCAAATTGCGCGAGACATGTTTTCTGCGCAACGTGGGTAGGTTTTGACGGGTCAGGGCCAAGACGCTGGGGCGGTTTGGTTGCGCCAGCGCGATCTCCCAACATTCGGCGGTTTCCACCGCATCGGCAGGGCGCATCACAAGGCAATTTGGCGTGGCCCGCATCATGGCGAGATGCTCAACAGGTTGGTGGGTTGGGCCATCCTCGCCGACGCCGATGCTGTCATGGGTCATCACATAGACCACGTTAATCCCCATCAAAGCGGAAAGTCGCATCGAGGGGCGCGCGTAATCGGTAAAGGTAAAGAAAGTCCCGCCATAGGGGCGCACACCCCCATGTAGCGCCATGCCGTTCATCGCTGCCGCCATACCATGCTCGCGGATGCCGTAATGGACATAGCGCCCTTTGCGGTTTTCAGGAGTGAAAATCCCCATATCGCCCGTTTTGGTATTGTTCGACCCAGTCAAATCTGCAGAGCCGCCCAAGGTCTCTTTCATTATCGGGTTGATCACGGCAAGGGCCATTTCACTGGCCTTGCGGGTCGCCACTTTGGGCGCCTCATCCGCGAGGGATTTTTTATAGCGGCGCAGCGCATTGCCCAATTTCGCGGGAACCTCGCCTGCAAAAGCGCGGGTAAACTCGGCCTGTTTGGCGGCGGGCAGGGCGGCAAGACGAGCTTCCCATTCGGCGCGCGCGGTGGCGCCTTTTGCGCCAACAGCTTCCCACCAGTTTTTGAGATCGGCAGGGATTTCAAAGGCCCCATGCGTCCAGCCATAGACGGCTTTCGTGTCAGCTACCACTTTGGGGTCGGTCAATGCGCCGTGGCCCTTGGGGGTGTCCTGCGCGGCAGAGCCGATTGCGATATGGGTTTTGCAGGCCACCATTGCGGGGCGCGGACTTGCCTTGGCTGCCGTAATTGCGCGGTCGATATCAGCGGCATCATGGCCGTCACAGTCAAACACATCCCACCCTGCGGCGGCAAAGCGCGCGCGCTGATCCACACGGCAGGCCATATCAACTGTGCCATCGATGGTGATGTTATTGTCATCCCAAAGCACAATCAGGCGGCTCAATTCATGACGCCCTGCAAGACCGATCGCCTCTTGGCTGATGCCCTCCATCAGGCAGCCATCGCCCGCGATGCAATAGGTGTAGTGATCCATAATCTTTGCGCCCCATGTGGCACGCAGATGTTCCTCGGCCATGGCAAAGCCAACCGCGTTGGAAATCCCTTGCCCCAAGGGGCCTGTGGTCGTTTCAACCCCTTCGACATGGCCAAATTCAGGATGGCCCGCTGTGATGGCGCCCAACTGACGGAAATTCTTGATCTGCTCCAATGTCATTTGCTTGTAACCTGTGAGATACAGCAGCGCATAGATCAGCATCGAGCCATGGCCCGCCGACAGAATAAAGCGGTCGCGATTTGGCCAGCTCGGGGCCGATGCGTCAAAGGAGAGGTGCTTGTCGAACAGCACGGTCGCAACATCCGCCATCCCCATCGGCATACCAGAATGGCCCGAATTCGCGGCGGCCACCCCGTCAAGGGCAAGCGTACGGATACAGGCGGCGCGGCGCCAATGGTCAGGATTGCGGGCGGCAAGTGCAGAAAGATCCATATCAATGTCCTAGAAGAGGGCTGCGGGAGTGCTTGTGGGAGCGTTAACGCGGACGGGTTTAGCAGGGCGTGACCAAAGTTCAAGCCCGAAGCCCACGCCCAAGTGCTGTTGGCCGCTAGAGACGCAAGGGTTGCCTTAGATCAAGAAATCCTGCCAAACTCCCGAAATTGGATCATAATGTGTCGCAGGGGGTCAGATTCGGCCCGCGCGATCTGACATGGTCTGCGTGATACGACTGCCGCGTAAATGTTTCATGAGGCGATCCAAACGCCCGCAATTGGGGGAGGCAAAATGAGCGATCCTTTGGCCATTGAGAAAGTCGATCAGCTTGAGTCCCGCCTGTCAGCTGCGCTTGCGCGGATTGATGCGGCGATGGAAAAGGCCCGCACCTCTGCAAACAGCACCACGTCCTCGGATGAACTGTCTGATCTGCGCGAAGAATTGGCGCTAGAGCAGCGTACGCGATTGGATCTGACGGCACGGCTTAAGGCGATGGAGGCTCAGGCGCAGGGCAGCACGGATGGGGCTGAATTGCGGGCCACTGAGGCCGAGGCTGCGCGGGATGCGCTCAAGGCCGAATTGGCAGCAGCCCGTGCCGAGGTTGAGCAGCTGAAATCTGACCTTGCCCAATCTACCACCCAAGCCGAGGCCGTATCTGATGCCGCCCCAATACCCGAAGCCACGGGCGAGAGTGAGGTGCAAATCCTGCGGATGCGCGCCGCGCGCTTGCGCGAAGAACGCAACGAGGCCCGCGATGAGCGTGATGCCGCGCGCGATGCGCTGGAGGATCGTGGCGCTCAGATGACGGACAGCACATTGGGCGAATTGCGCGCAACAATCGCGAGGTTACAAGAGACCTTGGAAGAGTTGCGCGAGACGCCCGAAGGGAATTTTGATCGCGAATTGCTCCAATCTGGTCTTTTGGCGGAAATTCGTGCGCTCAAGGCGCAGCGCGCCGCCGATGCCCAAGAACTGGCGCAGATTTTGGCCGAGATTGATACTGTGACCGAAGAAGGGGGCGCGTAATGCCTGATGTAACGATTACCATCGGTGGCCGTAATTTCCCAGTCGCCTGCCAAGAGGGCGAGGAACCCCTTCTCAAAGCGGCGGCGCAAATGTTGGACACCGAGGCCTCTGTGGTCTCGGGTCAGATTGGTCGGTTGCCTGCGGAACGGATGTTGCTGATGGCGGGTCTGCTTTTGGCCGATAAAACCCTTGCCAAAACCGATGAGCTTGAGGCCGCGCAAACCAAAATCAAGGCGATGGAAGAGACGCTGGCCAAAGCCGAGGATCTTTTGCGCAAATCGCAGATGAAAATCGCAGATCTTGAAGCCGCGAAGCCGCCTGCAGAGGTGGCGGTCATCCCTGCGCAAGTGGTGGATGGGTTGGCCGAGCTTGCCGCCCGCGCCGAGGCCTTGGCAGATCGTATCGAAGAACTGCCTGAGGTTGAAGCGCCCCGTCCCACGCCTGTTGCCCCCAAGGCCAAAGCGGCTGCGGTTGAGGACGAAGACGATGACGATAAAGATTAGCTGACCTTCGGCTTTTAGCCGAAGATCGGTTGTAACAGCCGTTCGGCTTCGTCACTGGGCTTTGCCAACCCCTCCCGATCTTCACCAGGATAAAACCGTGCGCGCAAAGCGGTTGGCATGGGCTTTGGGTGTAACAGATGCACGTTCGGCCCGTGCTTTTCCGTCTCGGATTGCCAGTTTTGCACCAAGGCGCGGGTGGCGGCCTTGCTCATGCCATAGGTGCCTGCGAATTTCGCGTCCCATGTATCGTCAAAGAACACGGCATGCGGGTCGTCAGACGGCTCAATCAATGGCGCGATCATGGTGATCAAACGCGATACTGCGCGAATATTGGTGCCAATGGCACGATCAAGGTCTTTTTCCGTGATATGCGGGGCAGGGGTCAGCGCGGTTGCGTGAAGGGCCGCATGCACCCAAATATCGGCGCGCCCCCACCGATCAAAAATCGAACGGCACAAATGCGCCATTGCAGCATCCGTGGTAATATCCATGGGGGCAAGCGTGGCTTGGCCGCCTTTGGCTTGGATGCGGTCATCCAATTCTTCCAAAGCGCCCGTGGTGCGGGCAACGGCAACGACATGAGCGCCGCGAGCGGCCAACCATTCCGCTGAGGCTGCCCCAATTCCGCGCGATGCCCCTGTGACAAGGGCGATTTTACCTGACAAAATCTTTTCCATGCCTCCCACATGGGATGAAAGCAGCGATTTGGCAAGCAGGGTTTTTTGCCGCGCCTGATTTGCGGTGGCTGTGGGTAATTTGCGTGCTCTTTGCTTGACTTTGCGGTGCTGCAAGCGGAAAACAGCTTAAACGCGAATTCTCCAGAACCTTTGAGGAGCCCGATTTATGAGCCGTTCTGACTTTCTAACCAAATCCCTGACCACCCCCACAAGCCTTGCGCAAAAAGCGGCATTGGTCTTGGCAGGCTCTCTTGTGATTGCAATTGCGGCGCAAATCTCGGTGCCGATGTTCCCTGTTCCTATGACGCTGCAAACCTTAGCAATCCTGACCGTTGCTTTCGCCTTGGGCGCGCGTTTGGGCGTTGCGGCGCTTGTGGCCTATTTGGTTGAGGGCGCGATGGGTCTGCCTGTTTTCGCCAATGGCGGTGCAGGTCTGGCCTATATGTTCGGGCCTACCGGTGGTTTCCTTTTGGGCTTTGTTGTGATGGCTTATATCGCGGGTTTGGCTGCTGATCGTGGCATGGCGCTCAAGCCAATCCTTGGCTTTGCTGCGGCACTGGTTTCTTCGGCCGCGCTTTATGTGCCTGGCCTTGCATGGCCTGCCTTGGTCATGGGGGTTGAGCCTTCAACCTTGCTCTCTGGTTGGATGGCGCCCTTCATCGCGGGTGATGTGGTCAAGGCGCTTTTGGCCGCTTTGATTGTGGCGGGTGCGTCTAACTTGCGCAAAGCGATCCGCTGATTTGCATGAAAGATCTAAAGAAAAAGGCCGCTCCTCGGAGCGGCCTTTTTCTTTTGTGCCATGGTGCCGCTTATTCAGCAGCGGCGGGTTCGTTCATGGCAAAACCTTTGGCGATTTGGTCTGTGGGGCGCACAGGATATTCGCCTGAGAAACAGGCATCGCAATAGGTGGGGTTTTTGGGGTCACGGCCCTTGGCCTCACCCACGGCACGATAGAGCCCATCAAGCGAGATAAAGCGCAGGCTGTCCACACCCAGATGGGCGCGCATTTCTTCGGCGCTCATTGTCGCTGCAAGAAGCTTGTCGCGCTGTGGCGTGTCCACCCCGTAAAAACAAGGCCATGCTGTAGGCGGAGAGGCGATGCGGAAATGCACCTCGGCCGCGCCTGCGTCTAAAATCATTTCTTTGATCTTTTGCGAGGTGGTGCCGCGCACAACGCTGTCATCTACCAAGATCACCCGCTTGCCTTCAATCAAGGCGCGGTTGATGTTCAGCTTAAGACGCACACCCATATTGCGGATCTGTTCGGTGGGTTCGATAAAGGTGCGGCCCATATATTGGTTGCGGATGATCCCCATGCCAAACGGGATGCCACTTTCATGGGCAAACCCGATGGCCGCAGGCGTGCCACTATCGGGCACAGGGCAGACGAGATCTGCCTCAACAGGGGCTTCGCGCGCCAATTCCACGCCAATCTGGCGGCGCGTTTCATACACTGACCGCCCGCCCAAAATACTGTCGGGGCGCGAGAAATAGACATGTTCGAAGATGCAAAAGCGCGATTTGCGCTGCTCGAAGGGCATATAGCTTTCGATGCCCTGCGCGGTGATGACGACCATCTCACCGGGCTTGATCTCGCGCACGAATTCGGCGCCGATGATATCAAGCGCACAGGTTTCGGAGGAAAGCGCGTAACCATCGCCGATCTTGCCCAACACCAAGGGGCGCACCCCAAGCGGGTCGCGCACACCCATCAATTTTGTGCGCGTCATGGCCACTACCGAAAACGCGCCCTCTACGCGGCGCAACGCATCTTTCATACGCTCGGGGATATTTTTCTGATAGCTGCGCGCCATCAGGTGAATGATGCACTCACTGTCCGATGAGGATTGGAAGATCGACCCGCGTTCAATCAATTCGCGGCGCAGTTCATCGGCGTTGACGATATTCCCATTATGCGCAATCGCGGCCCCACCCATGGCGAATTCGCCAAAAAAGGGCTGCACATCACGGATTGCCGTATTGCCCTTATTGCCTGCCGTGGAATAACGCACATGGCCGATGGCAAGCGCACCGGGCAGCGTGTCCATAACGCTGGCATTGGTGAAATTATCGCGCACATACCCGAAACGGCGGGCCGAGTTGAACCCTTCGGCAGGGTCATAGCTGACGATCCCACCCGCCTCTTGGCCGCGATGTTGCAGCGCGTGCAGGCCAAGGGCCACAAAATTCGCGGCATCCGCCACACCGATCACACCAAAGACGCCGCATTCTTCACGCAGCTTATCATCAGAGAGGGGATCAAAGGGATGGGCGGGGAAATCTGCGGTGCGCGGGGACGCAAAATTGCTGGGCATCGGCGGGCTCCTGCCTGCGGTCATAGCCGAAAGCTACGGAAATGGGCGAGTCGGTTGCAAGCCTTACCTAGGACAAAGGCGCGGCGCTGTCACCTGTTAGCTGTCATGAATGCGTCACAATTTTCGCTCTAAATTCATGTATAATTTTAATGATACGCCGCGTGGGCATGCACTTACGCTGCGGGCACGGATAGGAGTGCGCGCGCGCTTTGCGCGTCGCCTGCGGCAGGGGCCACGCATCCTGTGGTCAGCCCCTCATAGCGACCAATCAACCAACCCGGCGCATCGCTTGGGATTTCGCTGTCGATCTGCATGGTCAGCGAGGCAAAGATTTGTGCGGTTTGGCTGTTCACGACTGACGCCGCAGGATCGCTGCCGGCCAGTCGGTCATAGGCCACCAAGGCCACCGCCACCAAGGCCACACCGCGCAGCACGCCAAAGAAGAGACCCGCGCCCGCATCAAACCCGCCCAGTTTGGTTTTCTGGATGAATGAGGAAAACAGCGGCGAGAAGAGCGAGACAACAATCAGCGTCACAGCAAAGGCTGCCGAAAAGCCCAAGATCATGCCCAATTCGCAGCTGTCATCGACATATGGCCCGATATAGGGAATTTCCGAGATCAGTGGGCGCACTTCAGGTGCGGCCCAATAGGCCACGATGGCCGCGGCGATCCAGCCCAAGATTGACATGACCTCGCGCACAAAACCGCGCGAATAGGCCAAGATGGCCGAGATGAAAATCACCCCGCCTGCAATGCCGTCAATCATCGTGAACCCATCCATCGCCCGCTCCCTCACTTATTTTGGCGCTAGCCCGCGCCGAATATATCGCCCACAAATCGCGTCATATCCGCCATTTGCATCAGCTTAACACCCCCGACCGAGCCAAAATTGCAGCCCTCTGGCGCGATCACAGTCGAGAAACCAAGTTTTTGCGCTTCTTTCAACCTGTTTTCCGCCTGTGCCACGGGCCGAAGCGCGCCAGATAGACTTAATTCGCCAAAAATCACCGACCCTTGTGGCAGCGCCGCATCCTCGCGCGCGCTTAGCAAGGCGGCAGCAACCGCCAGATCAGCCGCAGGTTCAGTGATCCGCAACCCGCCTGCGATGTTGAGATAAACATCAAGCCCCGCAAAGGCGATCCCCACACGGGCCTCAAGCACCGCCAAGATCATGGCAAGCCGTGCGCTGTCCCAGCCCACAACCGCACGGCGGGGTTGACCAAGCGGGGAGGGGGCGACCAAGGCTTGGATTTCGACCAAGACGGGTCTTGTGCCCTCAATGCCTGCAAAGACCGCCGATCCGGGTGAGGCGGTTTCATTCTCTGAGAGAAACAGAGCAGACGGGTTTGCAACCTCACAGAGGCCCGCACCGGTCATTTCAAAAACACCAATCTCACCCGCAGGGCCAAAGCGGTTTTTGACCGAGCGCAGAATGCGGAATTGATGACCGCGTTCGCCCTCAAAATATAGCACGCAATCGACCATATGTTCGACCACGCGCGGCCCCGCAATTTGGCCATCTTTGGTGACATGGCCCACCAGGATCACGCTGACCCCACGCCGTTTGGCGAAGGTAACCAATTCATGTGCTGCGGCGCGCACTTGGCTGACAGATCCAGGTGCGCTGTCGACTGTGTCAAGCCACATGGTTTGGATCGAATCGATAATCACCAAATCGGGGCGGGTTTCGTCCAAAGTGGTCAGAATATCGCGCAAATTGGTTTCTGCCGCCAAGGCCATCGGGGCTGCGCCCAAACCCAGACGTTGCGCGCGCATGCGCACCTGTGCGCTGGCCTCCTCGCCCGAGACATAAACAACCGACAGGCCCTTGGCCGCGAAACTGGCCGCAGCTTGCAACAAGAGGGTTGATTTCCCGATGCCCGGATCCCCCCCCAAGAGCAGCGCAGAGGCCGGCACAAGCCCGCCACCAAGAACACGATCCAATTCCGCCAAGCCTGAAGGGTGGCGCGGTGGCGGGGCCTCTTGGCTGGCCAAATCCATCAGCGCCATTTTGCGCCCCTTGCCTGCACCCAAGCCCGATTTGGCGGGGCCTGCCGAAAGCGGGGCCTCCTCAACAATCGTGTTCCACTCGCCACAGCCATCGCAACGCCCGATCCATTTTTTATGAACCGTGCCGCATTGGCCGCAGATAAATTGGGTTATAGGTTTTGCCATGGCACAGGATTAGCGCGGGTCGCGCGCTTTGGCCAGAGTATGCTGCGCCTTAGCGCACCGCCTCAATCGGGCCATCGGCAGAGCCTGTGATAAACTGGCGCAAATAGGGGTCATCGGCGCTGTCCATATCCGCCACGGGGCCTGTCCATTGGATCACCCCGTCATGCAGCATGGCGATTTTATCGGCAATCGCGCGCACCGAGGACATATCATGGGTGATGGTCATGGCGGTTGCACCCATCTCAACCACGATTTCGCGGATCAAATCATTGATCACGCCCGACATGATCGGATCAAGCCCTGTGGTTGGCTCGTCAAAAAAGATAATTTCAGGCTCCGCTGCAATGGCGCGGGCGAGGCCTACGCGCTTTTGCATGCCCCCTGACAATTCAGACGGGTAAAGGTCAGCGACATCGGGCTTCAGCCCCACACGGCGCAATTTTTCAATCGCGATCTCGCGCGCCTCTGATTTTGGCCGCTTAAGATGGCCGCGCATCAGACGAAAGGCCACGTTCTGCCATACGGGCAGACTGTCAAACAGAGCCGCACCTTGGAACAGCATCCCAAAGCGGGCCAAAAACGGGTCACGCGCGGCGCGGGTGACATCCTCGCCGTCAAGCAGGATCATCCCACTGTCATGGCGCACAAGACCCAAAACCGATTTCAGCAAAACCGATTTGCCCGTGCCAGAGCCGCCAATAATGACCATGCTTTCGCCTTTGGGAACCTCGAGGTTCACGCCGCGCAAGACCTGCTTGGGGCCAAAGGATTTATGGACATCGGACAGGGTAATCATGCGCTGAAAAACACCTCTGTCAGAATGTAGTTTGACGCCAAAATAAGGATAGAGGCCGAGACCACCGCATTGGTTGTGGCGCGGCCCACACCCGCGGCCCCTTTGCCTGAATTCATCCCATGATAGCAGCCCATCATGGCCACGATAAAGCCAAAGACCGCCCCCTTGATCATGCCCGAGATGACATCCCAAGCTTCGAGAAAATCAACGGTGTTCTGAATGTAATTGGCAGCGTTGAACCCAAGCCGCGTTGTGCCGACCAAATAGCCGCCGAAAATCCCGATACTGTCCCCAATCGCCACCAAAAGCGGCAAAGACAGGGTCGCGGCTAGAACCCGGGGTAGGGTCAGATATTTGAGCGGGTTGGTCGAAAGCGTGACCAACGCATCAATCTGTTCGGTCACTTTCATCGTGCCAATCTCGGCGGCAATCGCAGCCGCCACGCGGCCCGCAACCATGAGGCCCCCCAAAACAGGCCCAAGTTCGCGCACCATGCCGATGGCCACAATCGAGGGGACAACCGCTTCGGCATTAAATCGCGCGCCGCCTGAATAGATTTGCAGCGCCAAGGCCCCGCCCGTAAACAGGGCGGTCAGGCCGACCACGGGCAGGGATAAAAACCCAATTTGCATCAGTTGGATCAGGAACTCGCGCGGGTAAAATGGCGGGCGAAACAGGTGCGAGACAGTCGCGCCTGCATAGATGCTGACGCGCCCCACACCCGCCAACAGCCCCATAACCGAGCGGCCAATCGTGGCAAGCGGTGCAAGAATGAGTGCAGCCATCCCTAACCCCTTTGATAGTGACGCTGATAGCGCGCGCCAAGCGAGGTGAGGATTTCATAGCCGATCGTGCCCGCATGATCCGCCAGTTGATCCACGCCTTGTGCGGGGCAGAGAATGTCTAGGTGATCTGGCACATCCGCCCCAAGCCCGCTGACATCCACCCCCATCAAATCCATCGACACCCGCCCCGCAAGCGGGCAGGGCGTGTCACCTGCATAGACTGCGGCTTTGCCCGTCATCGCGCGGATCAACCCATCGGCATATCCCGCGGCCACGGTTGCGATCTGGCGGGGGCTGTTGGGGCGATAGCCCGCGCCATAGCCCACAAACTCGCCCAGCTCGACTTGCCGCACTTGGATGACAGGCAGGGAGAGACGCACCACGGGGGTCGCATCCGCAAAAGGCAGCCCGCCATAAAGCCCGATTCCAGGGCGGGTGAGATCAAAATGATAAGCCTCGCCCAAAAGAACGCCACCCGTAGCAGAAAGCGAACGGGGGTGATGCGTGCCATCGGTCATGGCGCGAAAATTTGCCAATTGCGCGTGATTTTCAGGATGATCAGGCTCCTCAGCGCAGGCCAGATGGCTCATGATCAACTGGCAGGGCCCGCGCTCGGCCTCATCGCGCAAGGCGGCCCAATCAGCCGCCTCCATGCCTAGGCGGTTCATGCCTGTATCAAGTTGAACTCCATAGGGCAGGTCGCCCGCATCGCGGTGGCGGCGGAATTGATCGGCGGAATTCAAAAGGGGGATCAAATTGTGATCCCGCAACAGCGCGTCATCACCTGCCATGTGACCCGAAAAGACGAAAATGCGGGCGTGTGGGAAACCCGCCTTCGTGAGGGCGGCGCGCAGTGCCGCGCCTTCTTCGGCAATTGCCACAAAGAATGTGTCAGCGCCTGCGCGGGCCAAGGCAGGGGCCACGCGCCCTGCGCCCAAGCCATAGCTGTCTGCCTTCACCACCGCGGCCGTTTTCGCGCTGGTCAGGCCGTCAAGGGCGTGCCAATTGGCGACAATCGCGCCCAGATCAATATGAAGCTTTCCAGATGCCATGCGCCTTCTGTCCCGTTTTCATCGGAACCCGTCAAGGGGCAAGGCGGGTTTTGCCCGAAATTCCAACAGATCATGGCACGAATGCGCGCCTTAGTTGAACCTGTCCGCGCCTTGCTGCCATGGTTTGACGAGATTGCCAAATTTGGTGAAGCGCCCCTCAAAGCTTAGCTCAACCGTGCCAACAGGCCCGTGACGCTGCTTGCCGATGATCACCTCGGCCTTGCCATGAAGCGCGTCCATGTCCTGCTGCCATTTTGCCATGGCCTCGAGATTTTCTTCGCCTGGTTTTTCGCGCTCTTTGTAATATTCGCCGCGATAGACGAACATGACCACATCGGCATCTTGCTCGATTGATCCAGATTCCCGAAGATCCGACAATTGGGGGCGTTTATCATCGCGGTTTTCGACCTGGCGGGACAGCTGCGACAGCGCGATCACAGGAATATCCAATTCCTTCGCAATCGCCTTGAGCCCTTGGGTGATTTCCGAAATTTCGTTCACGCGGTTTTCGTTGCGGCCATTGCCCCGCAACAATTGCAAATAGTCGATGATCAACAAATCCAACCCCTGCGGGCTGCGCTTGAGGCGGCGCGCGCGGGCGGCGACCTGAGCAATCGGCAGCGCGGGGGTGTCGTCAATATACAAGGGGCAATTCTGCAAATCCTGCGCTGCGATCAGATAGCGTTGGAATTCTTGCTCGTTCAAATCGCCTTTGCGGATCAGTTCCGATGGCACCTCGGCCGCCTCTGACAGAACCCGTTGCGCCAATTGCGCAGCAGACATCTCGAGGCTAAAAAAACCCACCACACCGCCATCAATTGTGCCCTCTGTGCCATCATCCTTAAGACCCCGCTTAAAGGCACGCGCCACGTTAAAGGCGATATTGGTGGCAAGCGAGGTTTTCCCCATCGAGGGGCGCCCCGCAAGGATCAAAAGGTCAGAATGGTGCAAACCGCCCAACATCTTATCCAGATCAGCCAAGCCCGTGGAAAGGCCCGCCAAACCGCCCGACCGATTATAGGCCGCATTGGCCATTTCCACCGCATCATGCAGCGCGCGCAAGAATGATTGAAACCCGCGGGATGTGCTGCCCGTTGAGGCGAGTTGGAACAAATCGGACTCGGCCTGCACGATCTGCTCATCGGGCGAGACATCTTCGCGCATCGATTGCGCGCGATCCGAAATGGACTTGCCCAAATCTATCAGATTGCGGCGCACAGCCAGATCATGGATCAGCTGGGCGTAATCGCGCGCGGCCGATGTGGCGATGGCCGAAAGCTGCAATTTCAACAGGTATTCGGCCCCCCCAAGAGCGCGCAGACCTTCGTGTTCGGCCATAAAGTTTTTGAGGGTCGTCGCGTCTGTTTGCTGCCCCTTTAGGATGCGCGCCCGCGCAACCTCGAAAATCGCGCCATGTACGGGGTCATAGAAATGCGCAGGTTCAATCAGGTCTTGCAGGCGATCAATGACGTCATTTGACGCCAAAATCGCGCCCAATAATTGCTGTTCGGCTTCGATGTTATGCGGCAGAGGGGAGAGGGCGCTTGCGTCCGTGTCGGGGTCACCATCGCCTGATTTGCGCAATGCTTTGGCATTGAGATTGGCGATCTCGCTCATGATTACTCCCCCAACATATCACACCCTACCTGCGGTATGCTGCGTATGCCGCAGCGTCAATCTGGATATCCTGTGGATATGTTGATCCCCGATAATATCCCCAAGATATGGGTGCCCCCTTTGTAAACCCTACCACATAGGGCAAGGCGGCAGGAATTTTTTTCGGGCCTCTGCTTTGCTTGATGGATCGGGCAAATGAGGCCGCGTTAATTCTGGGCCGTTTTTGGGCCTTTGCCTCGGGGCTTAGGCGAATCCCCGCGCGGCGCGCCACCCTTCGGGGTCACGCAGGAAATGTTCGACCTGCTCAAGCGTGTTCGCGCCAAAATCATTGCCTGCGCGTGCCTCGGCAATCACATCGGCCCAAGTGCATAGCCAATGCAATTCAACCCCGTGCTCCCGCAACCGCGGGATCGTGTCCTCGAAAATGCCGTAATAGAATACAACCGCCGTGTGAGCACAGCTTGCGCCTGTCTCGCGGATTGCATCGACAAAGCTCAGCTTCGAGCCACCATCCGTGGTCAAATCTTCCACCAATAGCACGCGGTCACCCGCATCCATTGCCCCCTCGATACGGGCGTTTTTGCCATACCCTTTGGGCTTTTTGCGCACATAGCTCATGGGGAGGGCCATACGCTCGGCCACGAAGGCGGCAAAAGGAATGCCTGCCGTCTCGCCGCCTGCGATATTGTTAAAGGCCTCAAGCCCCGCATTGCGCATGACTGTGCAGGTCAGAAAATCCATCAATGTGGCGCGCACGCGCGGGAAGGAAATAATCCGCCGACAGTCAATATAGGTGGGCGCACGTTTGCCTGAGGCATGGGTATAGGGCTCGTCCGCGTTGAAATGCACCGCGCCAATATCCAGCAACATCCGTGCTGACATTTTCGCAATCTGCGCCTGATCGGGATAGCTTGTTGGGATCATGGCATGGCTCCTTTATTGGTCGAGAACCCGCCAAAACAGCGGATGGCCTGGGTCAAAGACAGTGACAGGCCCATCTTCCGTCTCGATTTTCGCGGGATAGGTCACAGGGGTGTCTTCCTTGACCAAGGTGATCGTCGTGTCATTCGGGGCCAGACCATAGCGCGCTGGGCCAAATAGCGAGGCGAAGCCCTCAAGTTTATCAAGCGCGCCTTCTTCCTCGAACACATGGGCGAGGCAGGCCATGGTATTGGTTGCGGTGAAACATCCCGCACAGCCACAGGCGCTTTCTTTATTGGGGTCGGTATGGGGTGCGCTGTCTGTGCCAAGGAAGAACCGCGGATTTCCCGAAATTGCGGCTTTGCGAAGCGCTTCTTGATGGGTAGCGCGTTTGGCCACGGGCAGGCAGTAGTAATGCGGCTTGATCCCGCCCACCAAGATATGATTGCGATTAATCATAAGGTGATGCGTTGTGATGGTGGCCGCAATATCGCCGCTCGCATCGCGTACATAGTCAATCCCATCGCTTGTGGTGACATGTTCAAGCGTCACTTTAAGTTCAGGAATATCACGACGCAGCGGATCAAGAACCGTATCTAGGAACACTTTTTCGCGGTCGAAAATATCGACATTATGGCGCGTGACCTCGCCATGGATGCACAAAGGTAGGCCAATCTCTGCCATCCTTTCCAAAACGGCGCGCACATTGCCGATGTCGCGCACGCCTGAAGCGGAATTTGTGGTGGCCCCTGCAGGGTAAAGCTTCACCGCCGTGATCAGCCCCGCCGCATGCGCAGAGGCCAGATCGTTGGGATCTGTGCCTTCGGTTAGGTACAATGTCATCAATGGCGTGAAGGTCATGCCATCGGGCAGGGCCGCCAAAATGCGGTCGCGATAGGCGCGGGCGTCGTCCCCCGTGACCACGGGTGGCACAAGGTTTGGCATGATGATTGAGCGACCAAAATGGCGCGCGGTTTCGGGCAATACGGCGCGCAACATCGCACCATCGCGCAGGTGCAAATGCCAATCATCAGGGCGGCGAAGGGTCAGGGTGTATGTCATGCCCCTTGCGCTACAAAATTCCCGCAGCCTTGCCAAGAGCTAAGCGCGCTATCGGTGGGGGTACATCCTGCTGCTCTAGCTGCTGCTTCTTTTGTGTTGGTAACCTTATGAGATCCTAGCAGCCGAGCAGGGCGAAACAAAAGGATTTTGCACAGGCTTGACCGCAGGCTATTCTCTGGCGTTGATAGGGGCGACACATTGCGGGAGGCAGCATGCGCGGGTCATCACACCAAACGGCAATTCCCCCATCAATTGATGCATTGCGCACAGGGTTAAGCGCTGAAGGTTATATCTGCGGCAAATCGTTAGGCACGGTTGCCTATCTTGCCCTCAGCCTCGGGCGGCCGTTGTTTCTAGAAGGCGAGGCAGGTACAGGGAAAACAGAAATTGCCAAATCTATTGCCGCAATGTTGGGTCGCCGCCTGATCCGTCTGCAATGCTATGAGGGGCTTGATGCGGCCTCTGCCGTCTATGAATGGAATTTCGCCGCACAGATGGTTGCCATCCGCGCAAGCGAGGCAGCGGGTAGTGCAGATCGCGCAAGCTTGACCGCTGACTTGTTCTCGCAAGATTATTTGATCGAACGGCCATTGTTGCAAGCCATGCGCCCTGATCCCGAAGGCGCGCCTGTTTTGCTGATTGACGAGATTGACCGAACAGATGAACCTTTTGAGGCGTTCCTCCTTGAGGCGCTGTCAGATTTTCAGGTCACAATCCCCGAGGTTGGCCAGATCAAAGCCCCAGAGCCGCCCATCGTCATCTTGACATCAAACCGCACCCGCGAGGTGCATGATGCACTAAAACGGCGGTGCCTCTATCATTGGGTCGACTATCCCGACATCACCCGCGAGATGGCGATTTTGCGCGCCCGTGTGCCACAGGCGGCAGATACACTCTCGCGCGAGGTCGTGGCCTTTGTGCAGCGCCTACGCAGCGAAGATCTATTCAAAAAGCCAGGTGTCGCAGAAACAATTGATTGGGCGAAATGTCTGCTTGCGCTTGATGTGATCGAATTATCGCCTGAGGTGATTGCAGATACGCTTGGCGCGATTTTGAAATATCAAGACGATATCGCGCGGCTGCAAGGGTCTGAGGCCAAGCGTATCTTGGACGAAATCCGCGCCGATTTGGGCTAGGGCGCTATGGAATACGCCCCTCTTGACCTGCCCGACAATCCGCAGCTTTTGCGCAACCTTGCGCATTTTGCGCGCGCCTTGCGCGTGGCAGGGCTGCCTGCGGGGTCAGGGCGTGTGATGGATGCGGCGCGCGCCTTGGCCAGTGTCGGTTTTACGGATCGGGATACGTTTTTCTATGCAACGCGTGCCTGTTTTTGCACGCGGCCCGAACATTTGCCAATTTTTGCGCAGATCTTCCGCCTCTATTGGCGAGACCCGCGTTATATGGAGCATATGATGTCCTTGATGCTGCCCGCTATTCGCGGCGTGGCGGAGGAACGCCAAGCCAAACCCGCCGAAAAGCGCGCGGCAGAAAGTCTGCTAGACGGGATCACCCCTGAGGCCCCCGATATAAAAGGCGAAGATCGCCCGCAGGACACGGAAATCGAAATTGACGCAAGCCTGACGATGAGCCGTGAAGAACGCTTGCGCAGCCTTGATTTTGAACAAATGTCCGTGGCTGAAATGGCTGAGGCGCGGCGTATTTTGGCGCGGTTGAGCCTGCCCGTGCCACCGCTGCTGACCCGCCGCTACGCGGCTGATGCCAATGGCACCAAGCCCGATTGGCGCAGAAGCCTGCGCCAAGCCATGCGCCATGGTGGCGAAATGCAAGGCTTTGCGCGCAAGGCGCGGCGCGAAAGGATGCCTGCCTTGATTTGTCTTTGCGATATCTCTGGGTCGATGTCAGCCTATAGCCGTGCGGTTTTGCATTTTCTGCACGCGCTCTCAAACGCGAAAGGGGCGGGGTGGTCAAAGGTCTATGGGTTCACCTTTGGAACGCGGCTCACCAATATCACCCGCCACTTGCGCGGGCGCGATGTGGATGCGGCACTGGCCGCTGCGGGGGCGGAGGCACAAGATTGGGAAGGCGGCACGCGCATTGGGTATTGCATCGACCGCTTTAACCGCGATTGGTCGCGCCGTGTCATGGGGCAAGGCGCGATTGTGCTTTTGATCACAGATGGTCTGGATCGGGATGATCCCGAACTGTTATCGAGCGCGATGCAGCGTCTTAGCCTGTCGTCTAAGCGGCTGATTTGGATTAACCCGCTTTTGCGTTGGGAGGGGTTTGCGCCAAAGGCCGCAGGCATTCGTGCCATTTTGCCCCATGTTGATATGTTCCGCGCGGGGCACAATATCGCGGCATTGCAGGGCTTGGCCGAGGCGCTGAATGCGCGCGGGGATTTCAACGAAAAAGCACGGCTTGCGCGGATGCTATCCGATGCGGCAAGCTGAGGTTGAAAGGGAGGGGTCATGATGGAAAATATGCCCGAATTGGCGCTTGAATGGCATCGCGCGGGTCGCGGTGCGGTCTTGGCCTCTGTGGTGGAGACATGGGGCAGCGCGCCGCGCCGTGTGGGCAGCCAATTGGTGGTTGCAGGCGATGGCGAGATGCAAGGCTCCGTATCGGGGGGCTGTGTCGAAGGGGCTGTGGTTCTTGAGGCGCAGGATATGCTTGCCACCCACGCCGCCGCGCCCAAGCTGTTGGAATTTGGGGTTTCTGATGATGCAGCCTTTGCCGTGGGCTTGGCCTGTGGGGGGCGGATCAAAATTCTGCTTCAGCCCATTGGCGGGGCCTTGCCCGAGGCCGTCTTGCGTGATCTCGTTGCGGCCCGTGCGGCCCGCCATGCGGTGGCCTTGATCAGCGATGTCACGGGCGAAGCCCCGCCGCAGGTCGTGGAACGCGCAGAAGCACCCGATCTGAGCGAGGCCTTTGCCAAGGATAAGTCGGGCCTTGATGCCGAGGGCTTGCGCTATATCGCAATCCACAACCCGCCGTTGCGCATGGTCGTTGTGGGGGCGGTGCATATCGCGCAAAGCGTGATCCCAATGGCGCAAATGGCAGGGTATGATGTGACGCTGGTTGATCCGCGCCCCGCCTTTGGCTCGACCGCCCGATTTGAGGCGGTGCGACTGCTCGATGCTTGGCCCGATGAGGCCTTGGATGAAATCGGGCTTGATACTCGCACGGCCGTTGTGACCTTGACCCATGATCCCAAGCTTGATGATCCCGCAATCATGGCCGCGCTGCGGGCCGATGTGTTTTATCTGGGCTGTTTGGGCTCAACGCGCACCCATGCAAAACGGGTGGATCGCCTGACCGAGGCAGGCTTTGGCGCCGAGGCTATTGCGCGCATCCATGCCCCTGTTGGTCTGAATATTGGGGCGATGGGCCCCGCAGAGATTGCAATTTCGATCATGGCGCAAATCACTGAAAGGTTGCGCACATCATGAAGTTTGGGCCGCGTCCTATAGCCGAAGGGATGGGCGCGATCTTGGCCCATTCCGTGTCCGTTGAAGGGGGGGTGATCCGGAAGGGCACGCGCCTTGGGGCAGATCATATCGCCGCGCTGCGGGCCGCGGGGGTGGCCGAGGTGACAGTTGCCGCGATGGAGGCGGGCGATATCGATGAAAACACCGCCGCCGCGCGATTGGCGCATGCATTATGCGGGGCCGATGCAGGCCTTGAGATTGAAGCCGCCTTTACAGGGCGGGTCAATCTGCGCAGTCGCGGCGCGGGCATTGTGTCGGTGGATACCGCAAAAATCGCGGCGGTGAATGCGATTGACCCACGCATCACGGTTGCAACCCTGCCGCCATGGCAGCGAGTCTCAAAAGGGATGATGGTCGCCACAATCAAGATCATTCCCTATGCCGTGCCAGAGGCCGCGCTCTTTGCCGCTGAAGAGGCGGCCCGTGGTGGGGCATTGGCCCATATCGAGCCGCAGATTTCTTCGGCTACCCTGATCCTCACCAGCCATCAGGGACAAAAGGCGGCCGCGCTTGAGGCAAAATCTATCGCCGCGGTTGAGGCGCGTCTCGCTGCGTTTCACGTTGAACTCAAGGACACCCGCATCTGCCCGCATGACAGAGCCGCGCTTGAGGTTGAGATTGCGCAGGCAAAGACAAGCCTGATCTTAATCCTTACCGCCTCTGCCACATCTGACATCGACGATGTGATGCCTGCTGCGTTGCGGGGCGCGGGGGGGCAGGTGACGCGGTTTGGAATGCCTGTTGATCCAGGCAATCTTTTGGTTTTGGCCGCATTGGCAGAAATCCCTGTCATAGGCTTGCCCGGTTGCGTACGCAGCCCCGCCTTGAATGGGGCAGATTGGGTGTTGGAGCGGGTCATATGTGGCCATCCGCCGAGCGCCGAAGAAATTGGCGCGATGGGGGTCGGTGGCTTGTTAAAGGAAATTCCCACCCGTCCACAGCCCCGTGATGGACGCGAACGATAGGCCCTTCACGCGGGTTTGAGGAGCAAATTGGCGCGAATGCACTTTTTTTGTTTTGCCATTGGCAAAATCCATGTTTGGATTACAGCAATCGTTCTAGGGAGGATCGAATGACGACGGTCAAACTATCAGTAAATGGAAAGGAAATGTCAGCCGAGGTCGAAGGCCGCACACTTCTTGTTGAGGTGCTGCGCGAAAAACTTGGTCTGACAGGCACCCACGTGGGCTGTGATACCAGCCAGTGTGGGGCTTGTACCGTTCATGTGGACGGCAAATCGATGAAATCATGCTCAGTTCTAGCTATGGATGTCGCGGGCGCAGAGGTTACTACAATCGAAGGCATGGCCAATCCTGATGGCTCGCTCTCGGTGATCCAAGCAGCCTTTAAAGAGCATCATGGCCTGCAATGCGGGTTCTGTACACCTGGTATGGTGATGACTGCAGCCGCTTTGCTGAAAGAAAACCCTAAGCCCACCGAAGGCGAAGTGCGCGCCTATCTTGAAGGCAATATCTGTCGCTGCACGGGCTACCATAACATCGTCAAGGCGATCCTTGCAGCCTCGGGCCAAGATGTCGCTGCGATGGCTGCAGAATAAAGGCCACTCCTTTGGGAGGAGAAGGCCCGAAGGAATGTGATTAAAGCAAAAAGGCCTGCCTCGCAGTTGGGTGGGCGCGACAAACCTAGGGGAGGAATGATTATGCCAAAAGACAGTGGTATCGGGGCCGCATCGAAGCGGCGAGAAGATTTTAGATTTCTGACTGGTCGCGGAAAATATACAGATGATGTTGCGCTGCAGGGGCAGCTTTATGCGGTTATGGTCCGTTCGGAAGTAGCTCACGGAAAAATTAAAAAGATAGACACTAAAGCTATCTCTGAAATGTCAGGTGTGCGCGCAGTGTTTACTGGCGAAGATTTTTCCGATGTCGGAGGCAACCCCGCCGGTTGGCTGATAAATTCTCGTGATGGCACTCCAATGCGAGAGCCTAAAAGACCAGTCTTGGCGCATGGAAAAGTCCGACATGTAGGTGATGCTTATGCTGCTGTTGTCGCAGAAACTTTGCAGCAAGCTAAGGATGCGGCAGAAAGGCTTGCAGAAAGCGCTGTGATTGAAGAGCTACCTGCCATCATCGATATGGCTGGGGCTATCAGTGACTCTGAAAATCGCGTTCATGATGAGATAGATGACAACCTTTGCTTTGACTGGGGGTGGATAGAAGACAATCGTGAAGTTGTTGATAAAGCCCTAGCATCTTCTCCCCACGTAACAACTTTGCAATTAGTTAATAATCGTCTGGTGCCAAATGCTATGGAGCCTCGATCATCGATTGGGGAATATGATCCCGGGACCGGAGAATACAAACTTACCACAACCAGTCAAAACCCGCACCTGACCAGACTTTTAATTTGTGCATTTGTACTGGGTATCCCTGAGCACAAGTTAACGGTAGTTGCACCAGACGTTGGCGGTGGTTTTGGATCTAAAATTTATCACTACGGTGAGGAAGCGCTAGTCTTAGCAGCGGCAAGAAAGCTTGGGCGCCCTGTTCGGTGGACTGCTGATCGCTCGGAAAGCTTTTTATCTGATGCTCATGGGCGTGATCATCTGACTACCATCGAGGTGGGGTCCACGATGGATGGAGAGATATTAGCCATCAGGACTAGCACGCTTGCCAACGTTGGTGCGTACCTGTCGAATTTCTCGACAGTGACGCCGACCTTTTTGCATGGCACCTTGATGGCTGGCCCTTACAAAGTTCCACACGTTTACGTGAACTTGAAGGCCGTCTTTACTAATACGGCGCCTGTAGATGCCTACCGCGGAGCTGGTCGACCTGAAGCTACCTACAGTTTGGAGCGAGCAATCGACAAACTGTCCAGAGAACTTAATTTAGATCCGATTGAGGTACGTAAGAAAAATCTACTCACACCTGATCAATTCCCTTACACCTCACCAGTCGGATTAATCTACGATATCGGAAATTATCAAAATACCTTGGATAAGGCGATAGAGTTAGCAGACCTTAAAAATTTTGAAAATAGGGTTAAAAAGAGCAAGTCCAACGGGAAATTGCGGGGTCTGGGTCTCTCAACTTGGATCGAGGCCTGCGGAATTGCGCCGTCTAATTTAGTGGGGCAACTTGGTGCTAGAGTTGGTCTTTACGATGCCGCAACAGTAAGAGTAAGCGCGACTGGCACTATTCAGGTAATGACTGGCGCACACAGCCATGGCCAGGGGCATGAGACAGCTTTTGCCCAATTGGTTGCTAGCAAATTAGGCGTTGCTGAAGATGCTGTTGAAATAGTCCATGGCGATACCTCGAAAATCCCGTTCGGGATGGGCTCCTACGGATCGCGTTCGCTGGCTGTTTGTGGTTCTGCGATTGATCGCGCGGTGGATAAAATTATTGAGAAAGGCAAAAAAATAGCCGCCCACATGTTGGAAGCTGACGAAATTGACATCAACTTCGAGAACGGCAATTTCACTGTAAAGGGCACAGACAAGAGTAAGTCGTTTGGAGAAGTGGCTTTTTCTGCATATGTGCCTCACAACTACCCGTTAGAAACGCTTGAACCGGGATTGGAAGAGACGGCGTTCTATGACCCCAATAACTTCACTTATCCGGCGGGAGCATATTTATGTGAGGTTGAAGTCGATCCGGATACTGGAAAAGTTACGATATGCTCTTTTACCTGCGCTGATGATTTTGGAAATGTGATAAATCCGATGATCGTCGATGGGCAGGTACATGGTGGCGTAGCTCAAGGCATTGGGCAGGCCTTAACTGAGCAAACGGTTTACAATCAAGAGGGACAACTTTTAACCGCTTCGTACATGGATTATACGATGCCGCGTGCCGATGATTTGCCGTTTTTAAAAGTTGATCACTCATGCCAGACCCCTTGCACCCATAACCCGTTGGGCGTGAAAGGCTGCGGAGAGGCGGGAGCCATCGGCTCGCCCCCTGCGGTGGTGAATGCGGTTGTCGATGCGTTGAACCGCGGCGGTCATGCCGTGACGCATATTGATATGCCCCTGTCGCCGCACCGCGTCTGGCAAGCAATGCAGGGCTAAAAAAAGCACGCGCGGGTCGGTGCTCTGACCCGCGCACCATCAACGTCAAAGAGGGGCTATGCCCCTTGGAACCAGAGGAAACGGGATATGTATAATTTCGACTTTACCCGCCCAAGCACCATCAAAGACGCGGTTGCGGCCATTGGCGCAGGCGGTCAGGCGCTCAGCGGGGGGCAGACCCTCATCCCCACGATGAAAGCGCGGCTTGCCATGCCTGAAACCTTGGTCAGCCTCACAGGCATTCAAGAGATGAAGGGCATTTGCGCCAATGTTGCAGGCCAGATTTGCATCGGCGCGGCAACAACCCATGCAGAGGTCGCGCGCGAGGTGGCTAAATCTTATCCAGCGCTGTCTGATCTTGCGGGCCATATCGGGGATCCTGCTGTGCGCAACCGTGGCACAATTGGCGGCAGCCTTGCCAATAACGACCCGTCTGCCTGCTACCCGTCTGCGGTGCTGGGCTCAGGTGCAGTTGTGAAAACCAACAGCCGCGAAATCGCTGCGGATGATTTCTTTCAAGGGATGTTCACCACGGCCCTTGAAGAAGGCGAGATCATCACCGAGGTTAAATTCCCCGTGCCGCAAAAGGCGAATTATCAAAAATTCGTTCAGCCCGCCTCGCGCTTTGCGCTTGTTGGGGTGTTTGTTGCGAAATTCGCAGATGGTGTGCGCGTGGCGGTCACGGGCGCGTCAGGTGAGGGCGTGTTCCGTTGGGCGGAGGCCGAAGCGGCACTGTCCAAGGATTTCACCGCAGCGGCGCTTGATGGCGTGGCGGCCCCTTCGGCGGATGGGATGATCTCTGATCTGCACGGCACAGGCGCCTATCGCGCGCATTTGGTCAAAGTGATGGCCGCGCGGGCTGTCGCGGCAGCCTGAGGTCAGCACAATCCAAAAAAAGAAAGCCCCGCGAAAGCGGGGCTTTTTTCGTGTCATGGGCCTGAGGCCCATGACCCCGTCCAAATTATTTTGCGGGGCCGATCATCATCACCATTTGGCGACCTTCCAGCTTGGGCATATTCTCGATCTTACCCACGCCTTCAATCTTTTCGGCTACACGTTCCAGCAATTCACGGCCCAATTGTTGGTGCGCCATTTCGCGGCCACGGAAGCGCAGCGTCACCTTCACCTTATCCCCATTTTCAAGGAATTTGATGGCATCGCGCACCTTGCGGTCGAAATCGTGATCATCGGTGCCAGGCCGCATTTTGACCTCTTTGACCTCGATCACCTTTTGCTTTTTGCGGGCTTCGGCTTCACGTTTCTGCTGTTCATATTTGAACTTGCCGAAATCCATGATTTTACAAACGGGCGGTTCAGCATTTGGGGAGATTTCCACCAAATCCAATCCTGCCTCATCTGCCAATTCCATTGCGCGTTCTGGGGTGACCACCCCAATATTCTCGCCCTCTGCGCCAATCAGGCGAATTTCGGGGCAGCGGATACGGTCGTTGACGCGCGGGCCAGTGTCACGGCTGGGCGGCGCGTTGTGGGGTCTGCGGGCTATGGGTTTTGTCCTTCTGTGGTTTTGCAGTGATGATGCATTAACCTACAGGCCCACCAAAGGGCTTTCAAGGGGGCACGTTCTTGGCTGCTGCAATCAGTCAAGAAAGGCCTTTTCCACAACGTAATGCTGTGGGTTGGAATTGGCCCCTTCGACCAAACCATAGCCCTCAAGCATATCTTTGATCTCAAGATTGAAGGCGAGGTTGCCACAGACCATGGCGCGGTCGTATTCGGGGCTGAGGGGCGGAACACCCAAATCCTCGAACACAGTGCCTGCCCGCATCAAATCGGTGATGCGGCCCATCTTGGGGCTCGGTTCGCGGGTGGTGGTGGGGTAGTATCGGATTTTATCCGCGAACCCGTCACCGATCAATTCGCGCAACAGCTCATCTTGCCTGATCTCTTCGATCAGGGTGCAGCCATAATCCAATTCTGCCACTTCGCGGCAGGTATGGGTGATGATGACCTCGTCATAATCTTCATAGGTTTGCGGCTCGCGCAGGAGGCTTGCGAAAGGGGCAAAGCCCGTGCCCGTGGCAAAGAACCAAATCCGCTTTCCAGGCAACAGCGCGTCATGCACCAATGTCCCCACAGGTTTGGGGCGCAGGATAATTTCATCACCCACTTTGATATGTTGCAGCTTTGAGGTCAGGGGGCCGTCTTGCACCTTGATGGAATAGAATTCCAATTCTTCATCCCAGGAGGGGGAAGCAATGGAATAGGCGCGCAAAAGTGGCTTGCCGTTATCGCCCATCAATCCGATCATAACAAATTCGCCGGACCGAAAGCGCAGGCTTGCTGGCCGCGTTACGCGGAAGGAAAACAGCCGATCCGTCCAATGTTTCACAAAGGTCACGCGCTGCGCATCGGGCAGGGTGGGGGTGGCTTTGGGGAGGGTCGATGTTGCGTCTGTCACGTCACTTTGGCCTATGGTTCGGAATGGGCACAGCCCTAGCATATGCCCGCAGTTGTAAACTTTGATTTATCTCAGGGAAAGGCGCTATTCGCCGCGTAGGCGATTTTGGTAATCGTGCGCGCGCCAATCGGCCCGAAACACCCATGCCTCTTGCGGTTGCCTGCGGGCCAGATCAGGGCTGATTTCCACCTCGTCAAACCCTGCGCGCCGCGCCATGGCGTATTGATCCGAAATGACATGACCCGCAGCGCGCAAGCGCCCCGAAAACCCCGCCATGCGCAGGCGTTTGGCCCATGTAAAGCCACGGCCATCGGAAAAGCTGCCAAAGGGAATGCAGATCGCGCTATGGCGTTGCGGTGTCTGTAGGGCCGCGTCAAACCCGGCGGGATCGCTGAGTTCAACCATCTCTGCGGGCCGCGCAGCCTCTGGGGTAAAGCCATGATCGGTGACCAGAATATGGGGGGTGGTGTTCATGATATATCCTTTCACGCCACATTGCGGCGGATGATTTTGCCATCCACGAAATGGATGCCGCATTCCTCTTTGTCCTGCCCGCGCCAACGGCCCGCGCGCGGGTCTTCGCCTGCGGCAACGGGGCTCGTGCAGGGGGCGCAGCCAATAGACGGATAGCCCCGCGCCACAAGCGGATGACGGGGCAGGCGGTTATTGGTGATATAGTCCTGCACATCCTCGCGCGCCCAATGGGCCAGCGGGTTGATTTTGATCCTTATCTCGGCCTCATTCTCGAAGAAGTCCAACGCCGCGCGGCTTTGCGCCTGAAAGCGTTTGCGCCCCGTGATCCAAGCGTCAAACGGGGCCAAAGCGTGTTCAAGCGGTTCAGTCTTGCGCTTGGCGCAGCAGGCATCGGGGTTGGTTTTATGCAAATCGCCCTGCGGGTCGCTGGCCGCAATCATCGTGCGGCTGGCGTGAATGCGGCGCACATCCTCAAGGCCCAGATGATCTGCCAAGTCGTTTTGATAGGTTAAGGTTTCGGGAAAGAGCATTTCGGTGTCGATGAACAAAACGGGTGTCGTGCGATCAATCACAGACACCATGTGCAACAACACCACAGACTCCGCCCCAAAGGAGGACACCAAGGCCACGCGCCCGCAATCTGCATCCCGCAGCGCATGCTCAAGCACGGCTGTGGCACCGTGTTTGTCATAGCGGCGGTTCAGCACAGCCACCCGTTCGGCAACTGTGCCAAAGGGGCTAGGCTGCAACATCTTGCGCGCCCTCCTGCGGGTAAAGTGCGGCCTTAAAGGGGGCGAGCCCTAAGCGGCGATAGGTCGTGATGAAGGGTTCATCCACCCCCTCGCGCAAGGTCAAATAGGCGCGCAATAGTCGCTCAAGCGCAGGGATCAGCGCATCGGCAGAAAATCCGGGGCCTGCGCGCTCGCCGATTGTGGCGGCCTCGGTGTGATCACCCCCAAGGGTGATTTGGTAATTTTCGACCCCTGCACGATCCAAGCCCAAAATCCCGATATGGCCCACATGGTGATGCCCGCAGGCATTGATGCAGCCTGAGATTTTGATTTTCAGCGCGCCAATTTCCTCCTCTAGCCCGATATCACGAAAATGCCTGGCGATTTCCTGCGCAATAGGAATAGAGCGCGCCGTGGCCAAGGCGCAGTAATCCATGCCAGGGCAGGCGATAATATCCGAGATCTTCCCGATATTGGCCGTGGCCAAACCCACAGCCTTCAGCCGCTGATAGAGATCAGGCAGGGCTGCGCGGGGAATATGGGGCAGGATCACGTTTTGCTCGTGGCTGATGCGCAGCTCGTCATGCCCGTAGGTTTCGGCAAGATCGGCCAAGACCTCCATTTGCGCGGCGGTGGCATCACCGGGTGTCGCGCCATGGGATTTCATCGAAACCGTCACAATGGCGTAATCTGGATGGCGGTGTGCCGTTACGTTGCTGTCGATAAAGGCGCGCAAAGCGGGGCTTAGGGTTGGGGCGCCGTTGTCGCCTTTGATAAACTCAGGGGGTGCAAAATGGCCCCGAATTTCTGCCAAAAGGCGTTGATCAACCCCTTTGAATGCCGCGCGGCGCGGGATGAATTCCTCTTCGACAAGGCGTTTGATTTCGTCCAAGCCTGTCTCGTGTAGGGTGATCTTGATGCGGGCCTTATATTTATTATCTCGCCGCCCGATCAGGTTATAAACCGCCACAATTGCCTCGATATAGGGCAGAAGATCAGCCTCGGGCATAAACTCTGCCAAAACCTTGCCGATCATAGGCGTGCGGCCTAAGCCGCCCCCGACCAAGACCTGATAGCCAATCTCGCCTTCGCGCGCGACAATGCGCAGACCGATATCATGGGCGGCGGTGACGGCACGGTCATTGGGGCTGCCTGTTACGGCAATTTTGAACTTGCGCGGTAGGAATTGAAATTCGGGATGATCGGTTGACCATTGGCGGATTAATTCCGCCACGGGGCGAGGGTCTGCAATCTCATCTGCAGCGGCCCCTGCAAAATGGTCTGCGGTGACATTGCGCACGGTGTTCCCCGAAGTTTGGATGGCGTGAAGGCCAACTTCGGCCAAAGCGTCCAGAATATCGGGCACATCCTCTAATTTTGGCCAATTGAATTGGATGTTTTGGCGCGTGGTGAAATGGCCATAGCCCTTGTCCCATTGCCGTGCGACCCGCGCCAAGGCGCGCATCTGTGCTGAATTGAGCGTGCCATAGGGGATTGCTACGCGCAGCATATAGGCGTGAAGCTGCAGATATAGCCCGTTCATCAAGCGCAGAGGTTTAAACTCATCCTCGGTCAATTCGCCAGACAGGCGGCGGGCCACTTGCGCGCGGAATTGCGCGTTGCGGGCGCGCAGGAAATTTTGGTCAAATTCAGTGTAGCGATACATCTGCCTTACCCTTGCGCTTGTTCTTGTTTGCCATGGGGATAGTTTGAGGGGCCGCGCATCCGAAATGCCTCGCGAAAATGCGCAGGCGCGGGCCCTGTTTCGGTTGTAATGGCATCGACCAAATAGGGACCAACCACCAGATCGCTTTGCGCGAAGGCTGCGGCAAGCGCAGCCTCGGCCGTGGCGCTGTCAGAAAAGACCACCGCATCCGTGATGTCCCGCGCCCATCTTTGGTCGGCCGCCCAATAGACGACATCGCCAAGGCGCAGGTCATTCGCGGTCAGGAATTTGGAATAATCACGGCTCATAACGCAATCTCCGCTTTGAGAGTGTTGAGGGCCGTGCGCGCGGCGCGCGGCGCAAGCCCATATAGGATCACCGCAGGCGCACCTTTGCCTTGCGCCTCACTGGCGTGGGCAAGATGTGCAAGATCGGTATCGATGACATGAGTGTCGGCGCGGCTTGCATGTTCGACCACAGTGACGGGTGTGTCGGGGCGTGCGCCATGCATCAAAAGCCGCCCTTGGATAAAACGCGCACCGCGCTTGCCCATATAGATTGCCGCCACCTCGCCACTGCGCGCAAGGCCGCGCCAATCATGTTCGGCAAACCCTGCCACATCATGGCCCGTGAGAAATCGCAGCGCGGAATTGCGCCCTCGTTTCGTCAGGCTTTGCCCGATTTGCGCGGAGGCGGCGCTTGCCGCCGTGATACCTGGAATGATCGACCATTGGATACCGGCATCAGAAAGCGCATCAATCTCATCATCCAAGCGGCCATAGACGCACGGATCGCCCGCCTTGAGGCGCACTACCTTTGCGCCGGCGCGCGCATGTTCCACCATAAGGGCAGAAATATCTTCTTGCTTCATCGCAGGGCCAAAGCCCGTTTTTCCTGCATCAATCAGCACCGCCTCGCGCCGTGCAAGCTCTAGGATTTGGGGCGAGATCAGGCGGTCGTGGATGACCACCTCGGCCTCATCAAGGGCTTTGCGCGCCTTGAGTGTGAGAAGTTCGGGGTCGCCCGGGCCTGCACCGACCAAAAGCACCTCGCCCATAGGGGGGGTGGCGCTTAAGCTTTCCGTTAGCAGGGTTTCAAGTGCGCCCTCAAGACCGGCTTCACCCTCCGCCGCAAAGATCCGTGGCGCGAGTTGATCATAGTAGCGCGCCCAAAACCCGCGCCGCGCGGCCCCTTCGGGCAAGGCTTCGACCTGAGGGCGAAAGGACTTCGCCACACGGGCAAAAATTCCAAGGGCGGGGCTTAACCTCTCCTCCAAGTCACGCTTGATCCGCCGCGCCAAAACGGGCGCCGCGCCTTCAGTGCCGATGGCAATCGTCACGGGGTCACGATCAACGATAGCGGGGGTAATGAATTCGGATGCTTCGAGATTGTCGACCCAATTCACCAATGCCCCATCTGCGCGGGCCAAACGAATGACGCGTGCATCTTCGGCATCATCATCATTTGCGGCGTAAAAGAGGGCGGCGCAAAACGCATCCCCCGCCGCAAGCGCACGCTTGATCAAGGTGATCTTGCCCGTGGCAGCCAGATCCAAAACCGCAGGGGCAGGGTCAGCTGCAAAAACCCAAATGCGGGCTTCGGTCTTGAGCAGCAAGCGCAGCTTGGCCAAGGCGCATTCGCCGCCGCCTGACACGATCACACGCCGTCCCGCGAGATTAAGGAAGATCGGAAAATGCTGCATGGTCAAAACTCCGCGTTCACTTTGCATCATATAGAACAATTTCCTGAAATTTGGCAGATACCCCTTGCAGATAGGGACATTTGTTCGGTATTGATGCCGCATAACCCCTCGCTGTTCTGTGGATGAAAGGCTTTGCGGATGGCTGTTCAAATAGACGAGACCGATCGAAAAATCCTTGCGGTGCTGCAAGAGGATGCAAGCCTGTCTTTGGATGAAATCGCGCGCCGTGTTGGCTCGTCCAAGACGCCTGTTTGGACGCGGATTCGCCGTATGAAAGAGGCGGGAATTATCGGGCGGCATACTGTGGAATTGGATGCCGATGCCTTAGGGCTTGAGGCGTGTTTTTTCGTTTTGATCCGCACATCGGAACATGATGCCGAATGGCAAAAGGCGTTTTTGCGCAGCCTCAAATCTCGCCCCGAAGTGTTAGAGGCGCATCGCCTCGCGGGGGAGATTGACTATATTTTGAAGGTTCGGGTGCGTAATGCACGCGCCTATGACGCCTTTTATCAGGCCTTGATTTCAGAGGTGAAAATCTACAACGTCACCGCATTGCTTTCGATGGAGGAGATTAAATCCACCTCCATGTTGCCGTTGGGATTGGCCGAGGTGAAATGATCTCAGACAGGATCCTATCCGACCCTATTCTGCACGACCATCTGCCAAGCGCGCCTTGGATGGCTGAGGCGACCCGCCGCCTGCCAGGGGTGCAACCTGTGCCGATGTCGGATTGGCTGATCCGTGACGAGCGATATGCCGAACAAATGGCCTTGCGCGATCATCTGTTGTCGGCGCATCGTGCGCGGGTGTTTGAATGCCAAACAGGCGTAGAAGCCGCCTGTGCCGAATTGCGCGATCTGGTGGTCGCGCATCTGCCTGATGGCTTTCTGCATCAAGGCCGCGTGATCCTCCGGCCAGATGGGGTGGCGATTGATCTTGATGCCGATCACCCGTTGATCACCGCTGCCCGTCTTGTTCAGGAAGATTTGTGCATCCTCACCCATGATGCCCTGCAGGGCGAGCATCTGCTCAGTGCGGCGGTTTTGTGTTTTCCCGCCAGTTGGACATTGGCTGAAAAGATTGGGCGGCCTTTGACCGCAATCCATATTCCCGTTGAAAAATATGATGATGCCATGGCCAAGCGCGTGCAGCGCCTGTTTGATATGGTGCGGGTGGATCACCCGCTTTGGCGGCAGAATGCGCTTTTTTATCAAAACCCCGCCCTGTTTCAGCCTGCCTCAGAGGCACAGCCACGCAAAACCCCTGAACGGCGACCAGAATTTTTGCGCTCAGAGCGGCAGGTTATTCTGCGTCTGCCGCTTACAGGGGCGATGGTGTTTTCGATCCACACATGGGTTTTGCCCTTTGGGCAATTAAGCCCTGAACAGGTCGAAGGTTTGGTAGCCCACCCCGTGCATTACGCAGGGCGCTCTGTCTGACGCCTATTTGAAATGCTTGGACAGTTTTAGCCCTTGGCCCTGATAGTTTGAGGCAATCTCACGGCCATAGAGCGTGCTGGGGAGGCTTTCCATCCGTTCATAAACCAAGCGGCCAACCACCTGCCCATGTTCGAGCACAAAGGGGGCTTCGTGGCAGCGCACCTCAAGAACCCCGCGCGCGGGTTGGCCGTGGCCAAAACCTGGATCAAAGAAGCCTGCATAATGAACGCGGAATTCTCCAACCATCGCCAGATAGGGCGACATTTCCGCTGCGCAATCGGGCGGGATTGAGACTTCCTCGCGGCTCACCAGAATATAAAACGCACCGGGATCAAGGATGATACGGCCTTGATCCGTATGGATTTCTTCCCAAAAATCGCGCGCGTCATAGGCGCCGATACGATCGAGATCAATCACGCCCGTATGAGGTTTGGCGCGATAGCCGACAAGGGCGCTATTCTCGCGCTTGAGGTCAACCGAGAACCCCAATCCTTCGTCAATCACAGCTGTCTCGCCTGAGACAAGCGGGCTTTCTGCGTGGCGTGCGCGCAATTCATCATCGCTGAGAACCGCTTGCCCTTGGCGAAAGCGGATTTGATTAAGTCGCGCGCCTGCCCGCACCAGAACCGAGAAACTGCGCGGGCAAATTTCGGCATAAAGCGGCCCGTTATAGCCATGTGCGATGCGGTCAAATTCTGTGCCGCTATCGGTGATCGTGCGCGTCAAAAGGTCAAGACGCCCGGTTGAGCTTTTGGCATTGGCAACGGCGCTGATATCTTGGGGCAGGTTTAAGCCCTCCATCAGGGGCACAACATAAACGCAGCCCTTCTCCAATACGGCGCCTGCGCTGATGTCGATTTTATGCATCTCAAATTCGGCCAGCCGATCTGCGACACGCGCACCCTGGCCTGCAAGAAACGAGGCGCGCACCCGATAGGCCACGGGGCCAAGGCGCAGGTCAAGACTGGCGGGTTGCACTTGGGTTTCCGCAGGTGGGGTAGTGAGCGTGATCTGACCTTCTGCGATCATCGTCTCAATCCGATGATCTGGCAGCACGCCCCGTGTCTGATCTGTCGCCATTGCGAACCCTCCCTTGACCTTTACCCAAGAAAAAACCGCCCCGCCGCAAAGGGCAAGAGCGGTTTTCAAAAATCTGGTCGGGCTAGCAGGACTTGAACCTGCGACCTTCCGTCCCCCAGACGGACGCGCTACCAGGCTGCGCTATAGCCCGAATGGGGTTCTTCTACCGATTTTATGGCGTGGCGCAAGGGCTAGGGCGCAGGAATTTCGACAAAGCGCAGGCTTTACCCATGCGCCGCAGCCATGAGCCCCGCCTGTAGCTTGCGCAGCCGCGCAAGGATTGGGGCGGATTGCGCCTCTGGCAATGATTTCAGCACAGTCTTGCGCGCCTTTAGCGCGGCCAGCCCATCAGCGAGGGGCAGAGGGGTTCCTTGCATCACAGACTGAGCGGGGGCAGGGTGCGGCGTGGGGCTTGGCGTATTTTCATTGGCCGCTTCACGCGCCACCTCTGCAATGCTTGGGGCAGGTTGCGCCTCGGCCACCATCATATCGGGGTCAAGCTCAGGCGAGCGCGCAGCGACTGCCGCAACCCCGTCTTCGCGCAAAAGGCGCTGAACGCCCCGAATGGTCATGCCTTCATCATGCAGCAACACCTTGATCCCGCCGATCAGGCGCATATCGGCAGGGCGATAATAACGCCGCCCGCCTGCGCGTTTCACAGGTTTGATCTGGGTGAATTTGCTTTCCCAAAACCGCAACACATGGGCCGCGACACCAAGCCAATCGGCGACTTCGCGAATGGTGCGAAAGGCATCGGGGGATTTGGCCATCCTGCCCGCCTCTTAGCGTTTCTTATTGCCGTCTGCGACCCGCTCTTTCATCAGATGCGAGGGGCGAAAACTGAGGACACGGCGGGGCGTAATGGGCACTTCTTCGCCCGTTTTCGGGTTGCGACCAATGCGTTCAGATTTGGCGCGCACGCTAAATGTGCCGAAAGACGAGATTTTGACCTGTCCCCCATCGACCAATGCGTCTGACATCAACTCAATTACACGCTCAACAAGGTCGCTGCTTTCATTGCGCGACAAACCCACTTCACGAAACAGGGCTTCGGATAAATCCATTCGCGTCAGTGTCTTATTGCTCATTGCTCATGTCCTCCCGACATTGGCGCAGCGGTATAAGGGTTGTTTTAGCACCGCCACAGAATGAGCAATGCTGCGGCGCGAGTCAATTGCCGTGACGTAAGGGCAAGATTTTAACGCCTTACCAGCGCAAAACCACCGCACCCCAAGCCAAACCACCGCCAATCGCTTCGGTAACCAAGAGGTCGCCTTTTTTGATCTGCCCGCGCGCGACGCCAACCGACAATGCCAAGGGGATAGAGGCGGCTGACGTATTGCCGTGATCTTGCACGGTCACAATCACTCGATCCATATCGACCCCCATTTTTTGGGCGGTGCGGGTGATGATGCGCAAATTGGCCTGATGCGGCACGATCCAGTCGACATCTTGCGTCACATTGCCCGAACGCGCGAGCGCGGCATGGGCGGTTTCGGCCAGTTTTTCGACCGCATGGCGGAACACTTCACGCCCCTCCATCCGCAGATGGCCCGTGGTTTGTGTCTGCGAGACACCGCCATCGACATAAAGCAGATCACGGAATTGACCGTCTGAGTGCAGATCAACGGCCAAAACGCCCCGATCTGTGGCCGCGCCCGCGCTTTCTTCGGCGCATAACAGAACGGCGCCTGCGCCATCCCCAAACAAAACGCAAGTTCCGCGATCCTCCCAATTCAAAATGCGGCTAAAGGTTTCCGCACCAATCACCAAAATCCGCTTTGCCTGACCAGAGAGGATATAGGCATTGGCGGTGGACAGCGCATAGATAAACCCCGCGCAGACGGCCTGCACATCAAAGGCAAAGCCCTGCGTCATCCCAAGCCCATGCTGCACCATTGTGGCGGTAGAGGGAAAGGTGAGATCTGGGGTTGAGGTAGCAACAATGACGCCATCGACATCTGCGGCAGACAGGCCCGCACTGGCCAAGGCAGCCTCACAGGCCTTGATCGCCATTTGGCTTGTCGTCTCGCCCTCGGCAGCGAAATGACGCCGTTCAATCCCTGTGCGGGCGCGAATCCACTCATCCGAAGTGTCGATTTGCGCTTCGAACTCCGAATTGGGCACAACCCGCTCAGGCAGGTAATGGCCAATTCCAGTTGCGACCGCGCGAAGTGTCATGCCTGTTTCCCTTCCCCATGGACGATCTTATCTGCTGCGGTTTCCGCCTCGGCAATCCGTTTGGTCAACTGATCTGCAAAATCCGCTGCGGCCAATCGTGCCGCCAATTTGATTGCTGCTGCAACCCCTGTTCCATCTGCCGAGCCGTGGCTTTTGACCACTGTGCCATTCAGGCCCAAGAACACACCGCCATTGACGCGGCGGGGGTCCATACGTTTTTGCAACCTCTTGAGCGAGCTATAGGCCATGACCGCAGCCAAGCGCGACAATATTGAATATTCAAATGCCTCGCGCAGAAATTCGCGGATAAGACGCGCGGTGCCTTCGCCCGTTTTGAGTGCGGCATTCCCTGTAAACCCGTCACAGACGATGACATCGACCTTATCGGAGGGGATATCGCCCCCCTCGACAAAGCCCACAAATTCAAAATCTGCCGCAGGTGCGGCGCGGGCGACAAGGCCATAGGCATCGTGTAATTCGGTGCGGCCCTTATGTTCCTCGGTGCCTACATTCAGGATTCCGACACGCGGGCGGGATTGGTCTAAGCCGCTGCGCGCATAGGCGCTGCCCATCAGGGCGAAATGCAACAAATCTTGGGCATCGGCACGGATATCAGCGCCCACATCCAACATGACGTTAAAGCCAGATGGGTTGCGCGAAGGCCACAAAACGCCAATCGCGGGGCGGTTCACCCCTGGAATTTTGCGCAACCGCAACATCGACAGCGCCATCAGCGCGCCCGTGTTGCCACAAGACACAGCGGCCCGCGCCTCGCCGTTTTCCACGGCCTGAACTGCGCTCCACATCGAGCTGCCTTTGGCGTGGCGCACCACCTGTGAGGGTTTGGCATCCATCGTGACCACATCGTCACAATGGCGAATGTCGCAGCGCCCCCTCAGGCCACCGCGTTTGGCAATCAGTTTGTTTAGGGTTTTGCCATCACCATGTACGATGAACCGCAGATCGGGGTTCTTGAGCGCAGCTTTGGCCATGCCAGAGACAACAGCAGAGGGGCCAAGATCGCCCCCCATTGCATCAATCGATAGCACCGTTCCAGGAACTTGACGCCCAGTCAGAACGGATGTCTCTGTCATGACTTTTAAATCCGCTTGCCTCGGAAAAACACGCGGCCCTTAGGCCGCGTCATCATCGAGATCAATCTCGTCTGCTTGGGCAATAACCTCGCGGTCATTGTAGCTGCCGCAAGACGGGCAGACGTGGTGGGGGCGTTTCAGCTCACCACAGCTTGGGCATTCATTTGGATTGCCGGCGGTCAACGCGTCATGCGAACGGCGTTGGTTGCGGCGCGAGCGGGTCACTCGGTTCTGGGGGACAGCCATGTCTCAACCTCGGTTTTGTTAGGGGCTTCGCGGTCAAGATTGACCAAACAGGGGCAGCCCATCGTCACGTTTCAAATCTCTGTCACATTTTTTTCACCAAAGGGCAACCTGTGATGCGCGGTTCATGGGGTGATTTGCCCGAAAAACGCACGCAAAATTGGGATAAAATCCAATTGGCGAATGAGGGCGGGAACATACAAAGATTCTGCACCTATGCAAGCCCTAATAGACCTTTGGGTAAATTCCGCGCGTTTGCGTTTGTTTGCGGTTATTTATCGCTGTTTTTGGCGGGGCTGCCTGTGTTTTTGCTTGCGCCCGCATCGCCACTGTCTGCGGGGGATTGCACCAATTTATCCCGTAATTCTTGCAAAGCAGAAAGTGGGTTTGCGGTTTGGGGGGGCTCAACCTCCGCCTCTACTAGGCCCGCATTGGGGGGGCTTGCGCTGTAAATATGCACCAAATCGGCGGCGTCATCCTCGGTTGCGGCATCTGGTGCGCGCGGATAATCGGGCAGGGCCAATGCCAAGGCTTCGGTCATCACGGCATATAGGTCAATTTTTGCGGGCAATGGCTCGATGCTGTCATCTTCGGGCATCTCGGCCTCTTCGGCCTCGGGCGCCGTGAAATCTGCGATATAGCGGCGCAACACATCGGTATCGATCCGCGTAACCACATCCGCCAAACTGACGCTGCAGGCCTGTGTCACTGTTGCGCCCAGTTGCCCCTCAAGGCGCCAATCGCTTTTGCCTTCGGGCATAATTTTGCCTGTAAAGCGCAGTTTGCGCAGCGCACGCAGCTCTAGATCATCTGCAATCTCGCGCAACGCATCCGCATCGGGGGTCAAGGCAAATGTTTTGCCGCCTGCGCGGCGCAGTTCGGCCAATGCCAAAAGATCAGTGCGTGGGCTGGCGTTTGACATGATCTCCCCTCAAGTTTCTGATCAACTTCCCCTCGAAAATGAGGGTCGCGCGATTGCAATGCTTGCTCTGTTGGTCGCTGTAAGTTAAGCCCAAATTAAGACAGACGCCATGCCTGAATGTTTGCGCCTAAGCGCAGAAGGGAACTTGGCGCTAGGGTGAGGAAGATGGGTATGGCAGAACTTCGGATCAGCACGCAGGCACGCACGGGGCGCAAGCGGGTGCGTGCAGCGGTGATTGCAGTGGCCTTTGGATTAGCTTTGTCTGGCTGCACCGAAAGTTTCCGTGACCACGGCTTTATCCCGCCGCAAGAAGAATTGGATGCCATCACCATCGGTCAGGATACCCGCGACAGCCTCGGGCAAACCCTTGGCCGCCCTGCTGGTGAGGGCGTGATTGGCGAAACCACATGGTTCTATTCGCAATATCGTGTGCGCAGCCATGCATGGCGGGCGCCTGAAATTGTGACCCGCGATATCGTGGCCGTGTCCTTTGCCGATAACGGCACCGTGTCGAATGTGGAAACCTACACGCTTGCCGATGGTCAGATTGTCGATATTTCGCGCCGCGTTACGGAAAGCTCGATCCGTGAAGTGTCGATTTTCCGTCAGGTTATGGGTAATTTTGGCCGCATCAATGTGGGTGAGTTGGTCAACGCCAACAATTAATCCTTTGTCTGCGTAACATAGGTGCATCATGCGCGAGAATGTGGCGGGGAAATATCGGCTGCGCATGGCCCAAACCGCCGCCGATGTGACCGCCGCGCAAACCCTGCGGCACCGCGCTTTTCGCGGTGGGGCAGATGGGGAGGGTCTAGATGCGGATCCCTATGATGCGCTTTGTGACCATATCCTCATTGAAACGCAGGAAGCGGGGAAATTGGTCGCCTGTTTTCGCCTGCTGTGCCTGCCCGATGGGGCAGCCTTACACACCAGTTATTCGGCGCAGTTTTACGATTTATCGCCCCTGTCCGATTTTGACGGGCCAATGGTTGAGATGGGGCGTTTTTGCCTTGCGCCAGAGGTGCATGACCCGGACATCTTGCGTCTCGCATGGGGGGCATTGACCGCCTATGTGGATGAGATCGGGGTCAAGCTGCTCTTTGGTTGCTCGTCTTTTCGCGGCACGGATGCGCTGCCCTATCATGATGCCTTTGCGCTGTTGCGTGATCGCCATATTGCGCCCGCCCGATGGCGGCCTCAGATCAAGTCGTCCCATGTGTTTCCATTCGCGGCAAAGCTGCGGCGCAAACCCGATCTGAAACGGGCAATGGCAACGCTGCCGCCGCTTTTGCGCAGTTATTTGATGTTGGGGGGGTGGGTCAGCGATCATGCTGTGATTGATCAAGATTTGAACACGCTGCATGTGTTCACAGGGCTAGAGATTGCCGCCGTTCCGCCCGCCCGCGCGCGGCTGTTGCGTCTGGCGCGCTAAGCGGTGCAAGGGGGCCAAAGCGCGGCTGAGCACCCATGTGCCCCCAAGCGGCAAAAGTGTTGCCCCCGTTCCCCGTTTGAACCGCGCAAGCCCAGGGCTATCCGCCTTACTCAGCCCCAGATCAAAATGCTGCGCCCGCTTGGCGGCGTATTCCATGGCCTCGAAGAGCAGCATCTGGTGGCTGCCATAGGGGCAATCGGCGCTGCGCCAATTAATGTGATAGGCCGGTTCATGCCCTGAAAGTGAGAAAACCAACGCTGCCTGCCGCGACACCCCCTCGCAGATATAAAGCAGTTTTTGGGTCTTGCTGCGGCCAATTTCGGCCAAAAGGGCCAGCGCGATCCCGTCATAGTGGTTTCTTTTGCGCTGTGCCGCTTCGGCGGCCAAAAGCCACCCATCGCGCGGCGTATAAAAGGGCCGAATGCGGGCCACAGCGCCACGCTGCAACGCGGTTTTGCGTGCGGCCCGCCATTTGGGATGCAGGCGCGCGACCATCTTGGCGGTGTTTTGTGTCAGCGGCACGCTCAAGCTGTGGCGCGGTTTGGCAAGGTGCAGAAACCCCGCACGGGCCAAGGCCGCCCCTTGCGCAGGGGTGGCCGCGTTGATGAGCACCTGTGCCATGCCCTGCGGGGATGCGCCTGAAAGAATGGAGGCAGGAATATGAGCAGGTTTTGCACAATAGCCAACGGGGCCTAGGATTGGAAACCGGCGCGATATGAAAAGCTGCCCGTCAATGCGCGCAACTGACTGCCCGAGCGCGCGCAATGCCTGCTCAAACCCCGCAGATTGGGTAAAGCCCGCTGTGGCAACGGGCAGGGCATACTCAAGATCGGGCAGGCTGTGCAACATAGCCGCAAGCCTGCCCGATCAAGGTAAATCCAAGATTAACGGATCAGCCCAATTCCACCAAAGCGTGGCGCTTTTTCCCTGCGCTCAGTTTCAAGGGCGTGGCCAGATCACTGGCTGTGATCATCAGGCCTGCATCGGTGATGGCCGCGTCATTCATCCGTGCGCCGCCTTCTGCGATCAGGCGCTTGGCCTCTTTGCCCGACCCTGCCAAGCCTGAGCGCGTGATCAGCTGCACAATCGACACGCCCTCGCCAATATCATCGGCCCTGAGCGTCAGACGGGGCAGGTCATCGCCCATACCCCCTTTTTCAAACACCTCGCGCGCGGTGGCCTCTGCGGCGGTGGCGGCATCGCGCCCGTGCAACAGACCCGTCACCTCATTGGCAAGAACGATTTTAGCTTCGTTGATTTCGGAACCTGCAAGCGCGCCAAGCCGCTCGCACTCTTCAAGCGGCAATTCGGTGTAAAGTTTCAGGAATCGCCCCACATCCGCATCGGTTGTGTTGCGCCAGAATTGCCAGAATTCGTAAGGCGACAGCATCTCGCCATCCAGCCAGATCGCGCCACCTTGGGATTTGCCCATCTTCTTGCCATCTGATGTGGTCAGAAGTGGCGTGGTTAGGCCAAAAATCTCGTGATCCAAAACGCGGCGGGTCAGGTCGATGCCGTTGATGATATTGCCCCATTGATCCGACCCACCCATCTGCAGCGCACAGCCATAACGGCGGTTCAATTCAAGAAAGTCATAGGCCTGAAGGATCATGTAATTGAATTCAAGGAAGCTCAGGCTTTGTTCGCGATCCAGACGCGATTTGACCGATTCAAACGACAGCATGCGATTGACCGAAAAATGCCGCCCAATATCGCGCAAAAATTCCAGATAATTCAGCCCGTCCAACCATTCGGCATTGTTCAGCATCAACGCGCCTGTCGCGCTGTCATCATAGCTGAGATAACGTGCGAAAACGCGGCTCATGCCCGCGATATTGTTATCAATCGCCGCCGCATCCAAAAGCGGGCGTTCATCAGATCGGAAGGAGGGATCACCAACCTTTGTGGTGCCGCCGCCCATCAATGTGATCGGCTTATGCCCCGTTTTTTGATACCAACGCAGCAACATAATGTTCAGCAAATGACCCACATGCAGGGATTTTGCTGTTGCATCATATCCGATATAGGCAGGGGTCACGCCCGCGCGCAGCTTTTCGTCTAGCTCTTGCAGATCCGTGCAATCCGCAAGAAAACCGCGCGCACGGATGATCTGAAGGAAGTCGGATTTGGGCTGGTAGGTCATTGCGGTGTGATCCATTCTTGGCAAGCGAGGCGCAGCGGTTTTATGCTCTGCGCGGTGATCTATAACGGGGGCGGGGATGAAGGGAAAGGGTCAAGCCAACCCAAGGCTACGCGTGGCGGGATTGATGTCTGGCACATCGCTAGATGGGGTGGATGCCGCCATTTTGGACACCGATGGGGTGCATGTGCTTGGTTTTGGTCAAACGGCCTTCCGCCCCTATAGCGCGCAGGAACGTGCCGTGCTGCGGGGCTGCCTTGGCAAGTGGCCCGATGATGCGGGTCTTGCAGAGGCCCAAGAGATCATTCACCGCGCCCATATCGAGGCGCTGCAGGCGTTGAACGCCCCGTTTGATCTTATAGGGTTTCATGGACAAACCTTGGCGCATGATCCTGATCAGGGACGCACGCATCAATTGGGCGATGGCGCGGTTTTGGCGCGGGCCTTTGACTGCCCCGTGATTTGGGATTTCCGCAGCAATGATATGCGGATGGGGGGGCAGGGCGCGCCTTTGGCCCCGTTTTATCATTTTGCCCTTGCCAAACATAGGGGCGCCACGGCACCCTTGGCCTTTCTCAATTTGGGGGGTGTGGGGAATATCACCTATGTTGATCCAAGCCATGACCGCCCAGAACAGGGGGGCGCGCTTTTGGCCTTTGACACGGGGCCTGCCAATGCGCCGATGGATGATCTGATGTCAGGGACAGGGCAGGGCTATGATAATGACGGCGCCTTGGCCGCATCGGGCCGCGTGAACGAGGCCTTTGTCGCACGGGTCATGGCGCAGGAATATTTCTTGAAAATGCCCCCAAAATCCCTTGATCGCGATACGTTTGCGCAGGTTCTGACCGAGGCGCAAACGATGCCCTTGCCCGATGGTCTGGCCAGTTTGGCTGAGGTCAGCGCGCGCGCTGTGGCCGAAGGCCTCGCACATCTGTCCAAGCCTGTTGCCCAGATTTTGATCTGTGGTGGCGGGCGTAAGAATGGCCATCTGATGGCGCGCCTCGCCGCGTTAACGGGCCGAGAGGTCGTGGCGGTTGAGGCGGCGGGCTTTGATGGGGATTTCCTAGAGGCGCAGGCCTTTGCCTATCTTGCGGCGCGGGTGCAGGCGGGGCTGCCCACCTCTGCACCTGCAACCACGGGCGTGGCGGCGGCCATAGGGGGCGGGCAAATCAGCCGCCCCTAGCCAGCCGCGCGCGGGATATCAAACCCCGCAGGGGCAAGGGTAAAGCCGTCAAAAGAAAAGGCAGGGCTGACAGTGCAGGACACCAGCGTGTAATCCCCCGTGCTGCGCGCCGATTGCCAATGCCCCTCTGGCACGATGATCTGCGGCGCTGCGCGGGTCAGGTCTGACCCAAGAATATGATCGCGCGCAGGCCCCTGATCGGTGGCGCTGAGCGACAGGATCAATTCCGCGCCCGTGTGGTAATGCCAAATCTCGGTCGCATCGACATGGTGCCAATGGCTGACCTCGCCTGCGGCCAAAAGGAAATAGATGCAAGACCCCGCAGGGCGGTCGCCCGCACCGCCGCCCACCCATGTTTGCCGATAATGCCCACCCTCAGGATGGGGCATCAGGCCCAGATGGGCGATAATCTCGGCGGCTGTCTTCATGCCTTAGCGCAGGATGGATGTGCCCGAATATCGCGCGACATCGCCCAATTCTTCCTCGATACGGATCAATTGGTTGTATTTCGCCAAACGATCTGACCGCGCAAGGCTGCCTGTTTTAATCTGGCCGCAATTGGTGGCCACGGCCAGATCGGCAATCGTGGCGTCTTCGGTCTCGCCCGAGCGGTGGCTCATCACGCAGGCCATGCGGTTGCGATGCGCCAGTTCGACCGCGTCCAAGGTTTCGGTCAATGTGCCGATCTGGTTCACTTTCACCAGCAACGCATTGGCGCAGCCTTTTTCGATACCTTCGGCCAAACGGGCAGGATTAGTAACAAAGAGATCATCGCCCACCAATTGCACCTTGTCGCCAATCGCATCGGTCAATTCTTTCCAACCTGCCCAATCATCTTCGGACATGCCATCCTCGATGGACAAGATTGGGTAATCAGCGCAAAGCGCCTTGAGATAGGCCACATTTTCCGAAGGGGTCAGGCTGAGGCCTTCACCGGTCAGCTCATATTTGCCGCCTTTGAAATATTCGGTCGCCGCGCAATCAAGCGCCAACATCACATCAGAGCCGGGCTTGAAGCCTGCTTTTTCAATCGACTGCATGATAAAATCAAGCGCCGCGCGGCTTGAGGAAAGCGCAGGGGCAAAGCCGCCCTCATCGCCAACACCCGTTGCCAGACCCGCGGCGGACAGCTCTTTTTTCAGGGTGTGGAAAATTTCCGACCCCCACCGCACAGCCTCAGACAATGTGGGGGCTGCAACAGGCATGACCATAAATTCTTGAATATCGATTGGGTTATCTGCGTGCTCACCGCCATTGATGATATTCATCATCGGCACAGGCAGAACGCGCGCCTGAGTACCGCCGATATAGCGATAAAGCGGCTGGCCTGTGGCCTCGGCGGCGGCTTTGGCAACGGCCATCGAGACGCCCAAAATCGCGTTCGCGCCCAGACGGCCCTTATTCTCGGTGCCGTCCATTTCGATCATCACCGCATCAATTGCGGCCTGTTCAGTGGCGTCAAACCCAACCAACGTGTCGGCCAATTCGCCATTGACGCCCGCGACCGCCTTTTGAACACCTTTGCCCATATAGCGCGCTTTATCGCCATCGCGCATCTCAACCGCCTCATAGGCGCCTGTGGATGCACCCGAAGGCACAGCCGCGCGGCCCAAGGTGCCATCTTCGAGGATTACATCCACCTCAACGGTGGGGTTGCCACGGCTGTCGAGAATTTCGCGGGCGTGAATATCAATTATGGTGGTCATGGCTTGGCCTGTCTGTGAAGAAAGAAAAAGATTTGCGCGATGCTTTAGCGCGATGTGGGATCAGAAGAAAGGGTCGATTGCGCCTATTGTGCGGCACGCGCAAGCCGCGCTTCGCGGATCAACGTGTAAAGCCCCGCCGCGATCACGATGGCCGACCCTGTCAGCATATAGGCATCGGGCCGCTCGCCAAAAACAATCGCGCCCAAGATCAGGGCGAATAAGAGCCGCGAGTAGCGAAACGGTGTAATGACTGAGATATCCCCCATACGCATGGAGAGGGTCAGCGCGTAATAGCCCATCACCCCTGCAAGCAAGGCAGCAGCAAGTCGGATCACCTCGGGGCTTTGCGGGGCAAAAGCCCCGCCTGAAAAGGCCCAGAGTAACAGGCCTGCGGGCACGACCGCAAAAAAACCGTAACAAGACAGCTGCATCGAGCTGTATTTTGCGGGCATCACACGGGTTGCCAAATCGCGTGCCGTCAGGCCCGTGACCCCCAAAAGGGCTAAAACCGCGCCGATATCAAATTCGGCTGTGCCGGGGCGGATGATGATGAGAACCCCGATGAAACCAATGATAATCGCACTCCACCGCCGCCACCCAACAGGCGCACCTAAAAACAGGGCCGCGCCCATCGTCACCATCAAGGGCATGGCCTGAATAATGGCCGCGACAAGAGACATGGGCGAAAGCGCAAGGGCAGAGACAAAGGCCATCGTGCCAAACATCTCGCCCAAATTGCGGGTCAGCATCAGCGGGTCAAGCAAGTCACGGGTGATCAATTTGGTGCCTTGCGCCCAAGCGATCCCGCCAAAGATCAGCGCGCCCCCTAAGCCCAAAAGGATCAAAATTTGTCCGACAGGCATGGTCACGCTGAGGGTTTTGACCAGCGCATCCTCAATCGCAAAGCCAAACATCGCTGCCGTCATCAAGGCGATGCCGCGTATATTTTCCATTCTGGGGGTCGCTTCCGTGCAAAATAGCCTTGCGCGTGGCTTAGCCTGTGCCGTGGCGCGATGCTAGCCCTGTGGTGGGTCTGACTATTTTTTCTCAGGCGCTGTAATCGGCACGCCGTAAAGCTCAAGCTTATGCCCCTGAAGCCTATAGCCCAACTTAGCCGCGATTTTTTCTTGCAGGGCTTCGATCTCGGGGTCGATGAATTCGATGACATCGCCTGTTGTCACATCAATGAGATGATCGTGATGTTCGCGCTCTGCATCCTCATAGCGTGCGCGGCCATCGCCGAATTCCACCTTTTCTAGGATGCCCGCTTCTTCAAATAATTTAACGGTGCGATAGACTGTGGCCAAGGAAATCCGTGGATCAACGGCGGATGCCCGAGAGTAAAGTTCTTCGACATCGGGGTGATCGGCGGATGCGTCTAGAACCTGCGCAATGACGCGGCGCTGTTCCGTCATGCGCAGCCCTTGCGCATTACATCTCATCTCGATCGTCTCAGTCACCAATTTTGCCCTTTTTCCACCTCTGCCTTTTCTTCTGTAAGGGATTTGACATCGCCCGAAAAGACCGCTTGGGTCATGGCATATCAAAACACATAGGCAGGGTTATGGAGCATCAACCACAGCGCAAAGCGCAGATGGATCAATTTGGCACTGTGGGCATGATCCTGTTTGCGGTTTTTCTGGCTTTTAATCAGGTCGTGGTCAGGGTCACGAATGAGGGGATTCAGCCCGTGTTTTTTGCAGGCATCCGATCTGTAGGGGCCGCATTTTTGCTGCTGCTGTGGATGCGCTTTCGCGGGATCCCGCTTGATTTCGCCCGTGCGCCCCTCTCTGGCCTTTGGGTGGCGCTGCTCTTTGCGGGACAGTTTATGTTTCTGTTCCTTGCCCTTGATTACACCACGGTCGCGCGCGCCTCGGTTTTGTTTTACACCATGCCGATTTGGCTGACACTGGCCGCGCATTTTCTGATCCCGGACGAGCGGATCACAGCCCAAAAAGGCATCGGGTTGGCGCTTGCGTTTGGCGGGGTGGTGTGCGCTTTGGCATGGCCGCATGACGGGCGGGCGAGCGGCGCAGGCGGGGTTTTGGGCGATATTTATGCGATTGCAGGGGCAATGTGTTGGGCTGCGATTGCGGTGTCGGCACGGATCACGCCGTTGCGCACACTGCGGATTGAAATGCAGTTATTTTGGCAGCTTTTAGTCTCTGGCCCGATATTGATCGCGGCGGCGCTGTTTTTTGGCCCGTTCTTGCGTGACCCTGAGCTGATCCATTGGGCGGGGCTAGGCTTTCAGATTGTGGTGATTGCCTTTGCCGCCTTTCTGGTCTGGTTTTGGTTCATCTCGATTTACCCTGCCTCCTCCATTGCGTCCTTTAGCTTTTTATCGCCGATTTTTGGGGTTGCGATGGGGTGGCTCTTTTTGGGCGAGGCGATTGGGCTTGAGCTTTTGCTTGCGCTTGCTTTGGTTTGTGCGGGGCTGATCTTGATCAATCGCCGCTAGGTGCCGCAGAAGGTCTGTGTCACCCGTTCTGCCGCGGTAGGCGCGGCCTCATAGGCGGAAAGGCTGGGATCGGGCGTATAGGGCGCAGCCAAGGCATGGCTTAGGGCCTGAAATTTTGACAGATCACCCGATAGCGCGGCTGCGGTTATTGCCTCAACCTGATGATTGCGCGGGATGCGCACAGGGTTAGCCTGACCCATTTCTGCGCGTGTCTCTGGGGTGGTTTCACCGTCCCACATCATGCCCCAGTCGCGCAGGGCTTGATCCCCTGTTGCGCACAGTTCAGCCTCAAGGCCCGATAGGCCCCCTTCGGTCAGTGCCCGAAAGGCGCGGGTGAAATCCCCCCCCAGCTGTGCGAGATGCTCGAGAAACTGAAGCCCCATAGTGCCTGCCTGCGGATGATCAGGGCCAAGCCCCAGTTTGCGCCCCAAAACAGCATGCCATTCCGCGTCAAAGCGATCCGCAAATCCCTGCACGATCTGGGTGAAACGGTCTATTGCATCCTCACGCGGGCCATCGCAGATGGGCAAAAGCGAGGTGGCGAATTGGGCGATGTTCCAGACCGCGATATTGGGCTGATTGGCATAAGCATAGCGCCCAAACTGGTCGATGGATGAAAACACCTGCTCAGGATCATAACGATCCATGAAGGCGGCAGGGCCATAGTCAATGGTTTCGCCCGATATTGTCATATTGTCGGTGTTCATCACGCCATGAATGAACCCCACACCCATCCATTGCGCAATAAGGCGCGCTTGCGCATCGCGCATCCCGATCAAAAGATCATCAAGGCTTTGTGCCTGCGGATAGTGGCGCGCGATTGCGTGATCCGCCAAAGCGCGCAGGGCTTCGCGATCATCCCGCGCTGCAAAGTATTGGAATGTGCCCACGCGGATATGGCTTTGGGCAACGCGGGCGAGAACCGCGCCGGGGAGGATATCTTCGCGCAAGATATCCTCGCCCGTGGTGACAGCGGCCAAAGCGCGGGTGGTGGGTATCCCAAAGGCCGCCATCGCCTCGCTCAAGACATATTCGCGCAAGACGGGTCCAAGCCATGCGCGCCCATCGCCCATGCGCGAAAAGGGTGTGCGCCCTGCGCCTTTGAGTTGGATGTCAAAGCGCCCCTGATCCGTCACCACCTCGCCCAAGAGGATTGCACGCCCATCCCCTAATTGCGGCACCCATCCGCCGAATTGATGCCCCGCATAGGCCTGTGCAATCGGGTCTGCCCCTGCAAGCATCTTGTTGCCTGCGAAAATCTGGGCCAGTTCGTCATCGCTCATAGCGCGGAGCGTATCAGCAAGCCCCAAGCGGTCTGCAAGCGGGTGATTAAGCGCCAAAAGCTTTGGATCTGGCGCAAGGGTCGGGGCAACCCGCGCAAAAAAGCGATCGGGCAGGCGGGCATAGCTGTTGTCAAAGCCGATGCTAGGAGGGGGTTTGTCTTGGCCTGTCATGGCAGTCTTGCGATCCTGTCATGCAGCAGCGCATAAAACCCATCTGCATCCATGTCGCGGATAAACAGCGCATTGGCCTTGCGATCTGTAACACCCCAATAATCCGCGACTGTCATGCCCAGTGTCAGCTCGGATTTGGTTTCAATCTCGACATTGATGGTGCGGCCAGAAAAGAGGTCAGGATCTAGCAGATAGGCAATCACGCAAGGATCATGCAAAGGCGCCCCAGCAGCGCCGTATTTTTCTTTGTCGAAGCGTTCAAAGAACCCTGTCCATGCGGCAACCATCGCGCCTGCGTGATTTCCCATTGCCTCAAAGCCCGCAACGCGGGGCGCGGTTGTCAGGGCCTGATGCGTGACATCGAGCGGCATCATCGTGATCGGCGCGCCTGATTGAAACACAATCTCGGCGGCCTCTGGGTCTACGTAAATGTTAAATTCTGCGGCAGGGGTGATGTTTCCGACCTCAAAATAAGCGCCGCCCATCAGCACGATCTCTTGCACCAGTGGGATCACATCGGGGGCCTTTTGAAAGGCCCGTGCGATATTGGTCAGGGGGCCAAGCGGGCAAAGCGTCACTTGGTTGGGATGGGCGCGCAGGCTGCGAATGATGAAATCCACCCCATGTTCAGGATCAAGCGGCAGATGGGGTTCGGGTAAAGGCGGGCCATCTAGACCTGTTTGCCCATGCACATGCTCGGCAGTCACAAGGGGGCGGGCAAGCGGGGCAGCCTCGCCCGCGAAGACGGGCACATCAGTGCGCCCAGACAGACCCGTCACAATGCGGGCATTGCGTTCGGTCAAGGGCAGGGGGACATTGCCTGCAACGGCCACAACGCCCAACACATCAAGCGCCTCAGGGCAGGCCAAAGCCAACAGTATGGCCACGGCATCATCTTGGCCTGGATCGGTATCAATGATGATTTTGCGTGCCATGTGGTGTTGATCCTTGCGCTGCGTCATTGCGGCTAAATTGGCGTGGCTTGGCGGGCTTGTCCATGACCTGTGCGGCAGGTTTTGGAAATTCGCGCAAAAGGCGCAGTCCCTTGCGCTAATGCGGTCTGCGCAGTAAGCGGGGGAAAGAAGCGAGTTGGAACCTGAGATGACCAAAACCCCCACAGGAAAAAGCGGCAGCGGGCGCGGCGCGCGGGATTTGCGTGTGAAGGTCAAAACCGCGCGCGGGCGGAAACTCAGCTCAACTCGTTGGTTGGAGCGGCAGTTAAACGACCCCTATGTGCAGCGCGCCAAGCGCGAAGGCTATCGCGGCCGCGCGGCGTTTAAGATCATGGAATTAGATGACAAGTTCCGCTTTCTGGTGCCAGGCGCGCGGGTGGTTGATTTGGGCTGTGCACCGGGGGGATGGTGTCAGGTGGCCGTGCCTCGGATCAACGCGTTGGGCGAGAAATCAGGCAAGGCCATTGGCCGTATCATCGGTGTTGATCTGCAAGAGGTCGAAGCCATCGCAGGCGCAGAGCTGCATCAATTGGACTTCATGGAAGATGATGCAGATGAAAAGGTCAAAGGCTGGCTTGGTGGCAAGGCCGATGTCGTGATGAGCGATATGGCCGCAGCCTCGTCAGGGCATAAGCAAACCGACCATTTGCGCATCATCGCCTTGTGCGAGGCCGCAGCCTATTTCGCCTTTGATGTGTTGGAAGAGGGCGGCACATTTGTGGCCAAAGTGTTGGCAGGGGGCGCTGAGGGCGATTTGCAAAAGATCCTCAAACAGCGCTTTGCCAAGGTGGCAAATGTGAAACCAGGCGCGAGCCGCGCGGATAGTTCCGAGAAATTTGTGGTCGCCTCAGGATTTCGCGGCTGAGATTTTTTCCCGATTGGGGCTTTCCCTCAGGGCTTATGCATGAGATAGGGCAGTGCCAATTGAAACTCCCGCAAGGAGAGATGCGTGATGGAGATTCGTGAGGCCCTTACCTTTGATGATGTTTTGCTGCTGCCTGCCGCGTCTAGCGTGCTGCCCTCGACTGCAGATACGCGCACGCGGGTGACAAAATCGATTGCGCTGAACATCCCGCTTTTGTCTTCCGCCATGGATACAGTGACCGAGGCGCGCATGGCGATTGCAATGGCGCAGGCGGGCGGTATGGGCGTGATCCACCGCAATCTTACGCTTGAGGAACAAGCCCGCGAGGTGCGGCGCGTCAAACGGTTTGAAAGCGGTATTGTCTATTCCCCCGTCACATTGACCCCAGATCAGACCTTGGCCGATGCCAAGGCCCTGATTGAGCGGTATAATTTCACGGGCTTTCCTGTTGTGGATGAAAAGGGCCTCGTGGTGGGGATCGTCACCAACCGCGATATGCGCTTTGCGACATCTGACGAGACGCCTGTGCGCGCGATGATGACATCTGATAATTTGGCGATGCTGCGCGAACCTGCAGATTTGGAAGAAGCCAAAAGCCTGATGAAGGCACGGCGTATCGAGAAGCTGTTGGTTGTCGATAAATCGGGCAAGCTAACGGGTCTTTTGACCCTGAAAGATACTGAGAAAGCAGTGCTGAACCCCAATGCCTGCAAAGATGATTTAGGCCGTTTGCGCGTGGCCGCCGCCACAACCGTGGGTGATGCGGGCTTTGAGCGTTCGGAGGCGTTGATTGACGCAGGCTGTGATCTGATCGTGATCGACACTGCGCACGGGCATTCCGAGGGCGTGGCCCATGCGGTTGAGCGGGTTAAGAAACTGTCCAACGCCGTGCAGGTCGTGGCGGGCAATGTCGCCACAGGCGATGCCACTCGCGCCTTGATTGATGCGGGCGCAGATGCGGTTAAGGTGGGCATTGGCCCCGGATCCATTTGCACCACGCGGATTGTGGCGGGCGTTGGTGTGCCGCAATTAACCGCCATCATGGATTGTGCCGAAGCAGCCGCGGCCTCTGGCACGCCGATCATTGCCGATGGCGGTATTAAATTCTCAGGCGATTTCGCCAAGGCGATTGCCGCAGGCGCCTCTTGCGCGATGGTCGGCTCTGCTATTGCGGGCACAGATGAATCCCCTGGTGAGGTGATCCTCTATCAAGGTCGCTCGTTCAAATCCTATCGCGGGATGGGCAGTCTTGGCGCCATGGCGCGCGGCTCAGCGGATCGCTATTTTCAAAAAGATGCCGCCTCTGACAAATTGGTGCCCGAAGGCATCGAGGGGCAGGTGCCCTATAAAGGCAGTGCCAATGCGGTTATCCACCAGTTGGTGGGCGGTTTGCGCGCGGCGATGGGCTACACGGGCTCGGCCACTGTGGATGAGATGCGCAAAAACTGCCAATTCGTGAAAATCACCAATGCGGGCCTGCAAGAAAGCCATGTGCATGATGTGCAAATCACCCGCGAGAGCCCCAATTACCGCGTGGGCTGAGGCGCGCGCGTGACGCCTGCTGCGCGATATCAGGCCGCGATTGAGGTCTTGGACGCCATTCTTGCGGGCCAAACCCCTGAACCCGCCTTGCGGGCATGGGGCAGGTCTGCGCGCTTTGCGGGGTCAAAAGACCGCGCGGCCATTAGCGACCATGTCTACGATGTGCTACGCAATCGCGGCCGCGCAGCGGCCCTTGCGGGATGCACCGTCCCGCAGACCACGGGGCGCGCGCTGATTTTGGGGCTTTTGCGCCTGCAAGGCGTGGCGGTTGAGGATGTCTTTGGGCAGATGCCATACGGCCCTAGCGCGCTTTCTTCGGATGAGGCGAAGGAACACCCAACCCCCGATATTTTGAGCGATACGCCAGATTGGCTGCTGGCGCTGCTCAAGGCGGAATTTGGGCCAGACTTGGAGGGCTTGCTTGCCGCCATGTCCACGCGGGCGCCTGTCTATCTGCGGGTAAATACGCGCAAGACCACGCCTGAGCATGTGATTGCCGACTTGGCCCAAGCGGGCGTGCACGCGATAGCCGACCCACGCCTTGCCACCGCGCTTGAGGTGCAGACGGGCGCACGCAAAATTACCGCCACAGCCGCCTATCAGGCAGGTTTGATCGAGGTGCAAGACCTGTCTGTGCAGATGGCAATGGCCGAGATCCCAGTGCCCCAAACAGGGCGCATTTTGGATTATTGCGCAGGCGCAGGAGGGAAATCTTTGGCCATTGCCGCGCGCAGTGATGCGGATCTGACATTGCATGATAAATTCCCCAAACGCATGGGCGATGTCGCCTTGCGCGCCGAACGGGCGGGGATGATCTATCAAACCCGCAAAGATGAGCAATTGGATCACGAAGTCCCATTTGATGTGGTTCTCTTGGATGTGCCCTGTTCTGGCAGTGGAACATGGCGGCGTGATCCGATGGTGCGGTGGCGGATGACACCCGAAACTCTGGCGACTTTGCAGAGTGAGCAAGCGCAGATCTTGGATCGGGCGGTGGCCCTTGCCGCGCCGCGCGGCCTTATCATTTACATGACCTGTTCGCTGCTGCGTGCGGAAAATGAAGATGCGGTGCATGCGCTTTTGGCGCGCCACCCGCAGTTTGACCTGCTTCAGTCACGCCGATTTGATCCGCGCAATGCCTCGGACGGGTTCTTTTTTGCCGTGTTACAGGCAAAATAAGGCATCTTCGCGCGCTGCCGCGCCTTTCGCGTAAATCTTAATCAATCGTTAATTGTTTGGGCCGATGCCGCGTGAAAAACCGTGAACACGGAGGCGCGGCTTGTCAGATCAAGCCAGTATAGTGAGCGGGCAAACCAAGCCGCGGTTTGGTCAGTTTTCTCCTGTTCTTTTGACAGTGCTTTTGGTGCTTGGGATTGTGACCCTTGGCTTGGGCCTGACCTATGCGGGGCTCACGACCTCTATGTCACCGCTGTGGTCGGTCGCGCTGATTTGTGAGGCGGGGGGGGGGTATCAAGCAACCATGCCTCAACAAATTCGGCGAAACTTACATCAGCGGTTGAATTTGGTTTTCCTTTGATCTGGTCGCGCCGCCTATAGCGATACCAACTTCCAAGCCAGTCAATGGGTTCGCGCATGATGGCCATGATTTTATGCGGCTGCTTGCCGCGCGCCTCGAAAAACGGGGCAAGCTGCGCCTGATAGCGCGACACGGAGACATGTTTGATCCCCGGCGGGTCAAGAATCGCCGCACTCGCATAGGGCATGGCTGCGGCCTCTAATGCGGTTGTGCCTGTTTTCGGCACACCGAAAAACACCAGTTTCTTCTTAAAAACAAGAGCATATTAATATTATCGCCAAGGGCGATCCCCGTAACCACTTCTTTACCATTCAACGTAAAACATGGGCCTTGCAAGATTTTACTTGAAATGTTCTCTTTTTGTTTGCATTTATATCTGAGAACAAGAGGTGAACACAGGCAAGCATTGCCGCCTTGGCAGCAGTGTGAAATAAGGAGCCAAACCAATGGCAATGGCGGATATTCTGGACATGACGGATCGCAACGCGGCGGAAAAGCAAAAGGCACTCGACAGCGCCTTGGCACAGATCGAGCGCCAATTTGGCAAGGGCTCGATCATGCGCCTTGGGGGCGAGAACGCCATCCAAGAAATTGAGGCGACATCGACAGGCTCGCTCGGGCTCGATATCGCCCTTGGGATTGGGGGTCTGCCAAAGGGGCGGATCATCGAAATCTATGGCCCTGAAAGCTCGGGGAAGACAACGCTGACGCTTCACGCGGTCGCGGAAGAGCAAAAGAAGGGCGGGGTTTGCGCCTTTGTCGATGCCGAACACGCGCTTGACCCACAATATGCCAAAAAATTGGGCGTGAATTTGGATGATCTTCTGATTTCTCAGCCCGATACAGGGGAACAGGCGCTTGAAATCACCGATACATTGGTGCGCTCTGGTGCGGTCAGCCTTGTGGTGGTCGACTCCGTTGCAGCTTTGACCCCGAAATCCGAACTTGAGGGTGATATGGGCGACAGCTCGGTCGGGGTGCATGCGCGCCTCATGTCTCAGGCGATGCGCAAACTGACAGGTTCCATCGCGCGCTCAAACTGTATGGTGATTTTCATCAACCAGATTCGCATGAAAATCGGTGTGATGTTTGGCAGCCCAGAAACCACCACAGGCGGCAATGCGCTGAAATTCTATTCATCCGTGCGCTTGGATATCCGCCGCATCGGTGCGATCAAGGATCGTGACGAGGTTGTCGGCAACCAAACCCGTGTGAAAGTGGTGAAAAACAAGGTGGCCCCTCCGTTCAAACAGGTGGAATTCGACATCATGTATGGCGAGGGCATCTCGAAAACGGGCGAATTGCTTGATTTGGGTGTTAAGGCAGGCGTGGTTGAGAAATCAGGCGCTTGGTTCTCTTACGGGGACGAGCGGATTGGACAGGGCCGCGAAAACGCCAAGCAATTCCTGAAAGACAATCCAAGCATGGCTTTGGAGATCGAAGACAAAATCCGCGCCGCCCATGGGTTGGAATTCGGTATGGATGACAGTGATGACAGCGCGATGGTTGAGGATTAATTCCCCACTCCTTGCGTCAGCACAGTTTCGCGCGTAGCCCCAATCGGGCTGCGCGCGTCTTGTATTTTAGGCCCTTGAAATTTCCATCCCCGCCCCAAGTTTTTGTCCTGTGGACAGTGCTTTGACAAACTTGTATCCCACGCAGAACCGATGGATTTAGTCAGAAAGACCGCGTGCTCATGGCCAGTTTGAACGATATTCGCTCAACCTATCTCAAATATTTTGAACGCAACGGCCATGCCATTGTAGAAAGCTCGCCACTTGTGCCGCGCAATGACCCGACTTTGATGTTCACCAATTCGGGCATGGTGCAGTTCAAAAACGTCTTCACAGGGCTTGAGCATCGTGACCCGCCACGCGCCACCACGGCGCAAAAATGTGTGCGCGCGGGCGGCAAGCATAATGACCTTGATAATGTCGGCTACACGGCGCGCCACCACACGTTTTTCGAAATGCTTGGGAATTTCTCCTTTGGTGATTACTTTAAAAAAGAGGCCATTCCCTTTGCATGGGAATTGATCACCAGGGATTTTGATATCGACCCGAAACGTCTTTTGACCACGGTCTATCATACCGATGACGAGGCGTTTGAGATTTGGAAAAAGGTGGGCGTGCCTGAGGATCGGATCATCCGCATCGCCACATCCGACAATTTCTGGCAGATGGGGCCAACAGGCCCTTGCGGCCCCTGCACCGAGATTTTCTATGATCATGGCGACCATATCTGGGGCGGCCCTCCTGGATCGGCCGACGAAGATGGCGATCGTTACATCGAGATTTGGAACGTGGTTTTCATGCAAAATGAGCAATTCGCTGATGGCTCGATGGTGCCTCTTAAGATGCAGAGCATCGATACGGGCATGGGTCTTGAGCGGATTGGCGCGCTTTTGCAGGGCAAGCACGACAATTATGACACCGATCTGATGCGCGCCTTGATTGAGGCTTCTGCGCATGCAACATCCGTTGATCCAGACGGGTCAAAGAATGTGCATCACCGTGTGATTGCAGATCACTTGCGCTCGACCTCATTCTTGATTGCTGATGGGGTTATGCCCTCAAACGAGGGGCGGGGGTATGTGTTGCGCCGCATCATGCGCCGCGCGATGCGCCACGCCCATCTTTTGGGCGCGCAAGATCCGTTGATGTATCGCCTCGTGCCTGCTTTGGTCAGCCAGATGGGGCAGGCCTATCCCGAGCTTGGCCGCGCGCAGGCGCTGATCACCGAGACGCTTAAGCTTGAGGAAGAACGCTTCCGCACCACGCTTGATCGTGGGCTTAAACTGTTGGATGACGCCCTTGTTGATCTGCCCGAAGGGGCAGCTTTGGCAGGTGAGACTGCGTTCAAACTTTATGACACATATGGCTTTCCGCTGGATTTGACCCAAGACGCTCTGCGCGAAAAGGGCCGCAAGGTGGATACAGACGGGTTTGACCAAGCGATGGAGGCCCAAAAGGCCAAGGCGCGCGCCGCATGGTCAGGGTCGGGCGAGGCGGCAGATGCCGCAATTTGGTATGATCTGGCCGATCAACATGGCCCGACCGAATTTTTGGGCTATGACACGGAACAGGCCGAAGGTCAGATTTTGGCCCTTGTTTCTGACGGGGCCGAAGTGATCGCCGCGGCAAAAGGCGGCGCTGTCACGCTGATCACGAACCAAACCCCCTTCTATGGCGAAAGCGGTGGTCAGGTTGGCGATACTGGTCTGGTTAAGACCGATACGGGCCGCGCTGAAATATCAGACACGAAAAAGGTTGCGGGCCTGTTCTTGCATATCGCCAAGGTTACAGAAGGCGAGATTAAGACAGGGCAGGCCGCTGAATTGGTTGTGGATCACAGCCGCCGAAGCGCCATTCGCGCGAACCATTCGGCCACGCACTTGTTGCACGAGGCCCTGCGCCGCGCGCTCGGCGATCATGTGGCGCAGCGTGGTTCATTGAACGCGGCGGATCGTTTGCGCTTTGACTTCTCGCACGCCAAGGCGCTCAGCAACGAGGAATTGGCGCGGGTCGATGCCGAGGTGAATGAATTCATCCGCCAAAACGCGGCTGTTGAGACACGGATCATGACCCCTGATGCGGCGCGTGATTTGGGGGCGCAGGCGCTCTTTGGTGAGAAATACGGCGATGAGGTGCGCGTGGTCTCCATGGGTAAGCTTGCAGGGTCGGGCAAGGGCAGCGATGGCGCGACCTATAGTCTTGAACTGTGCGGCGGCACCCATGTGCGCCAGACGGGCGATATTGGCCTGTATGTGACCCTTGCGGAAACCGCCTCTTCCTCGGGTGTGCGGCGCATTGAGGCGCTGACGGGGCAAGCCGCCTTTGATTATTTGGCGCAACAAGATCGCATCCTCAGCCAGCTTGGCGGGATGCTCAAGGCGCAAGGGCCTGATGTTTTGGCCCGTGTTCAGTCGTTGATGGAGGAGCGCCGCGCGCTTCAGAATGAACGCGACCAATTGCGCCAACAGCTTGCGCTTGCGGGTGGTGGTGCGGGGGCCAAAGAGGTCGCTGCCGAAGATATCGGCGGCATCGCCTTTTTTGGGCAGGTGGTTGCGGGTGTTACTGGCAAAGATCTGCCCAGCTTGATTGATGCGCATAAGGCCAAAATCGGCTCTGGCGCGGTTCTTTTGATTGCCGAAGCCGATGGCAAGGCCGCAGTGGCCGCAGGGGTGAGCGATGATCTGACCGCGCGGCTTAGCGCCGTTGATCTGGTCAAGGCAGCCGTTGAGGCGCTTGGCGGCAAGGGCGGCGGTGGCCGCGCAGATTTGGCGCAAGGGGGGGCGAAGGATGCAACCCAAGCCGATGCGGCGCTTGCAGCCGTGCGGGATGTGATTAAGGGAGTATCATAATATGGCAGGGGCATATTGGGTGGCACATGTCACCGTTACAAATCCAGAGGAATATGCGCGCTATGCCGAATTGGCAGGCCCTGCGATTGCGGCCTTTGGTGGCAAATTCTTGGCGCGCGGTGGTGAGGTGATTATCAAAGAAGGGCAGGGTCATGCGCGCAATGTGGTGATCTGGTTCCCCAGTTTGGCCGATGCCAATGCCTGCTATGACAGCCCCGCCTATCAAGAGGCGATGGCATTTGCCAAGGACAGCTCAATACGCGAATTGATCTTGATTGAAGGCGTGGAATAATCCACCGCTGCCTTGCACGACACAAAAAAGCCGCCCTTTAGAGGGCGGCTTTTCTTTTTCCGTCTAAAGTCGTGCCTTAGCGCTTTGCGATATCGACATAATCGCGCTTGGTTGGGCCCGTATAAAGCTGACGCGGACGGCCAATTTTTGCCGCAGGATCGTTCAGCATTTCTTTCCACTGTGCAATCCAACCCACTGTGCGGCTGACCGCGAAGATCGGGGTGAACATTGAGGTTGGGAACCCCATCGCATCCAGAATGATGCCTGAATAGAAATCCACGTTTGGATAGAGTTTCTTATCCGCGAAATAGCTGTCTTCAAGCGCGATTTTCTCAAGTTCTTTCGCAACTTGCAGGGTTGGATTGTTCTCAACACCCAACAGATCCAGCACCTCATCGGCGCTTTCCTTCATCACCGTCGCGCGCGGGTCAAAGTTTTTATAGACGCGGTGACCAAAGCCCATCAGGCGGAACGGGTCATTTTTGTCTTTCGCGCGGGCGATATATTCGGGAATGCGATCCACAGTGCCAATTTCGCGCAGCATTTCAAGGCAGGCTTGGTTCGCACCGCCATGTGCAGGCCCCCAAAGGCAAGCAATACCCGCCGCGATACAGGCAAACGGGTTCGCCCCAGACGAGCCCGCCAAGCGCACCGTTGAGGTGGAGGCGTTTTGTTCGTGATCTGCGTGCAGCGTGAAAATGCGATCCATCGCGCGGCTTAGCACAGGATCAGGCACATATTCCTCGGCGGGCACGGCAAAGCACATCCGCAAGAAATTGGTCGCATAATCGAGGTCATTGCGCGGATACACAAAGGGCTGGCCGATGGAATATTTATAGGCCATCGCAGCAATGGTTGGCATTTTCGCGATCATACGGATCGAGGCCACTTCGCGCTGCCAAGGATCCGCAATATCGGTGCTGTCGTGATAGAAGGCCGACATTGCGCCCACGACACCCACCATTGTCGCCATTGGATGCGCGTCACGGCGGAAGCCACGGAAGAAATTATGCATCTGTTCGTGGATCATGGTGTGACGGGTCACGCGGGTCTCGAAATCTTCCAATTCGGCCGCTGTCGGCAATTCGCCATAAAGCAAGAGGTAGCAAACCTCGAGATAATGCGAATCTTTCGCCAGTTGGTCGATGGGATAGCCGCGGTGCAAAAGCTCGCCCTTGTCGCCATCAATAAAGGTGATCTGGCTTTCGCAAGACGAGGTGGAGGTAAAGCCTGGGTCATGGGTGAACACGCCCGCTTGGCCATATAGTTTGGTGATGTCGATGACATCAGGCCCTGCTGTGGGGCTGTAGACGGGTAGATCGAAGTCGCGATCATTGATGCTGAGTTTGGCCGTTTTCGTGTCAGTCATGGCGTTCCCTCTCGCTTTGCCGCGCAAAACACAGGGTTTGCACGGGGGGTGTTGACGTATCTGGCCGTAGCATGCGCTTGGGGCCTCATTGGTGCGGGTCTGGTTTAATCCGCACCAACCGTTGCATCCGTAAGTCGGGCAATGGATTCGCCCCGACCCAGCACGAGCATCATATCAAAGACGCTCGGTGAAACTGTTTGTCCCGACAAGGCCGCACGAAGCGGTGCTGCCAATTTGCCAAGCTTGGTCTCATGCGCCTCGGCGACTGCGCCGATCAGCGTTTCAAGACCCTCACGCGTCCACGTAGCATTCTGCAACTGCGCAGTCAATGATTTCAGTATACCACGGGATACATTATCCAGCGCCCCTAAGGCCTTTTCGTCAGGTTTTATTGGTCTTTCGTTCAAAGCAAATGCGGCCTTCATCAAAAGCTCTGGCAGGGATTTGGCGCGATCCTTTGTGCAATAGAGCGCGGATTTGAGGCCATCTTTCTGCGATTGCGAAAGGGCGGGCTGACTGGCCGCTGCGAGATATGTTTCAATATCCCGCAAAAGCGCGGCATCTTCCATCTGTGCGATATGCCATTGGCAGACATTTTCGAACTTTTTGAAGTCAAGCCGCGAAGGCGATTTGCCAATGCCGCCCAGATCAAACCATTCGGTCGCTTGGGCATCGGTGAACAATTCATCATCACCATGGCTCCATCCCAGACGGGCGAGATAATTGCGCATTGCGGCAGGCGGATATCCCATCGCAGCATATTCCTCGACCCCCAAAGCGCCGTGACGCTTGGACAGTTTTTTGCCGTCTGGCCCGTGGATCAGCGGGATATGCGCCCAAATCGGTAAATCCCATCCCATTGCGTGATAAATCTGGCTTTGCCTTGCGGCATTGTTGAGATGGTCATCGCCGCGGATCACATGGGTCACACCCATGTCATGGTCATCGACCACCACCGCCAACATATAGGTCGGGGTTCCGTCCGAGCGCAGCAAAACCATATCATCCAATTGCGCATTGCCGATGGTGACACGCCCCTGAACCTGATCTTCGATGATGGTTTCACCATCACGCGGCGCGCGCAGACGGATCACAAAGGGCGCGTCAGGGTGGGTTTCAGGGGCCGCATCCCGCCACGGGCTTTGATAAAGGGTGGATTTGCCTTCGGCCCGAGCCGCCTCGCGAAAGGCTTCAATCTCGTCTTGGGTGGCAAAGCATTTATAGGCCGTGCCATTTTCCAGCATCGCGCGCGCCACTTCGGCATGGCGGTCTGCGCGCTCAAACTGGCTGATGGGTTCCCCATCCCAGTCGAGGCCAAGCCAAGCCAAGCCCTTTAAAATGGCCTCTGTCGCCTCTGGGGTCGAGCGGGCGCGATCCGTATCTTCGATCCGAAGCAGGAATTTTCCACCCCGCCCGCGCGCGTAAAGCCAGTTGAACAAGGCCGTGCGCGCGCCGCCAATATGCAAATACCCCGTGGGCGAGGGGGCGAAACGTGTGACAGGCTGGTTCATCGGCTTACCTTTCGCGGGTTTGGGTGGTGGCCCTTAACCCTTCTCTTACAAACTTACGGCTAGGTTTGGCTCTGTGTTTAGGCACTCCGCAACAGGGAGACAAGGGCGCAGAACGTGCCGATTGCAGCACCACATTCACCAATCCACATCTTGACACGCCGCCTTGGGTTTCGCGCTGTTGTTTATAACTTCCGCGCGCAAGCCCAAGATCGGTTTTTATGGGTGCCTGTCTTTTTAGCCGCAGGCATTGCAGCATATTTTGCCCTGCCTGTGGAACCTGACACGGGCACGCGCATCGCCGTTTTTGCGACGGGGTTTGTGGGCGGATTGATTTGGAACGGGCCAATACGGGCCGCCTTTCTCTTGCCCATGGGGGTGGCCCTTTGGATTTGGGGCCAAAGCCCGCGACCAGACATATTGATTGCCACTTCAGCGCGTCTTGTGGGGGTGATGGATGCGGCGGGCCTGCGTGTGCCGAGCCATGCGCGCGGCGAGGGGTTCGTGGTGGATCTCTGGCTTGAAAACAATGGGGATCGGCGACCCAACCCGAGGCGGCCGCACGACCGCTTTGGCAGGCGAAGGGGCGGGGCAGGCTGCCACCGTCAAAGGGTATCGTCTTTGGCACGGACGGGGCGAGGCGGCCTTGGCGGATGCCCTTTCTGCCTGTGGGGCAGCGGATGTTGTGATCCTTGCCGCCCGTCTAAACCCATCGGATAGTCCGGGGCCTTGCCTATTTTTTGATGCGCGCGATATGGCCCGTGAGGGCGCTGTGGCCTTGCATTTGCCCAAGGTGGCATCGGCCCAATTACCATAGAAACAAGCCGCGCATCACAGGGTGCGCGGCTTTGGTCTGGCAGGTCGCGATAAAAAGGGGGGTCAGTAAACCCGCACCAAGCCAACAAGGCGACCTTGTACCTTCACCTGACCTTCGGGCAGAACGCGGGTTTCATAGGCAGGGTTGGCCGCCTCAAGCGCGATCATATTGCCCTTGCGGCGAAAGCGTTTGAGCGTGGCCTCATAGCCTTCGACCAAGGCCACAACGATGTCACCATTCTCGGCGCTGTTGCGTTCTTCGATGATGACCATATCGCCATCATTGATGCCCGCCTCAATCATAGAGTCGCCTTTAACCTCTAGCGCGTAATGCGCCCGCCCTGCCGCCAACATGGAGGCTGGTACGCTGACGTGATGCGAGATTTCCGCCAAAGCCTCAATCGGGGTGCCGGCTGCGATGCGGCCCATCATTGGCAATTCGCTGACCCCGCGGGTCTCAACCGCTTGCGCGCGGGCGGGCGGGTCGACCCTGTCCCCCTCGATCACGCGGGGCGCAAAGCCTGCTTTGGCCCCAGTGCCAAATTTCTGCTCTAACGCATCGGGCAGTTTTACAATCTCCAGCGCGCGGGCCTTATGGGCCAGACGGCGGATAAAGCCCCGTTCCTCAAGGGCGGTGATCAGACGATGGATGCCCGATTTCGAGCGCAAATCCAGCTCATCCTTCATCTCGTCAAAACTGGGGGGAACACCGTCCTTTTGCATGCGGCGGTGGATGAATTCCAACAGGTCTAGCTGCTTTTTCGTCAACATCTCGAACGGGCCTCTGCTCATGCATCGCTTGGCGTGATGCGGTTATGTTCGATGAATGTTCTACCCTTGTTCGCCTATTTTGTCAACGCCCCTGCGATTTTAGGTGTTAAAGGCTGAGGTAATCAACAATATCGCCCGCCCTTCGCGGCCCGTCATGCGGGGGGCGGATCAACAAGGCACCCGCCTCGGCGAAAATGGTCAAGAGCGCGCTGTCTTGGCTTGTAAAGGGGGCAATATGTGGCAGCGCCCCCCCCTTTTGCGGCGCAAGGCTTGCGCGCATGTAATGGGCACGGGGGCCATTGGCGGGCAGATCAGTTGACAGTTGCGCCTGTTTGGTGCGGCGCGGGGATTTAGGTAGCCCTTGGAAGGCGCGCAATTGCGGCACCATGAAAAGATGCCCACACACCATGGCGGATACGGGGTTTCCTGGCAAACCCAAGAGGGCCGCATCCCTCATCCGCCCCGCCATCAGCGGCTTTCCGGGGCGCATCGCAATTTTGTAAAAGCTGCGCTCAAGCCCCAGATCTTGGGCCACGGCGCCAACCAAATCATGATCGCCCACCGATGCGCCGCCCACAGTGACAATCAAATCCGCGCCTTTTGCCATCTCAAACGTGGCGGCAAGGCTGTCGCGCCCGTCGCGCGCAATCGGCAAAAGGCGCACGACCGCGCCCTCAGCCTCGGCCATTGCGGCTAAACCATAGGTGTTTGAGGCAATGATTTGATCAGGGCGCGGGGTTTCCCCAGGGCTGACCAATTCATCCCCTGTGGCAATGATTGCCACCTCAGGGCGGCGATAAACCAAGAGGCGCGGCGCATTCATGGCCGCGGCCAAGGCCAGATCTGCAGAAGTCAAGCGGCGCGGTGGGGTCATCTCTGCCCCTGCTTTGAAATCAGCGCCTGCAGGGCGAATATGGGGCGCGTCATCCACTGCATTGATCACGATATGATCCTCTGCGGCGGTCACATCCTCTTGGATCACAATATGATCGGCCCCTTGCGGCAGCGGGGCGCCCGTGAAAATACGAACGGCCTCACCTTGGCCAATCTGGCCCTGCCATGCTTGTCCCGCGGGGGCCGCCCCCACCACACGCAGCCGCGCGCCAAGGCACAAATCCGCTTTGCGGATTGCATAGCCATCCATCGCAGAAGCCGCAAAGGGCGGCTGATCACGCATCGCCACAACAGGCCGCGCCAAAACCCGCCCCGCTGCATGGCGCAAGGGGATATCTTCAACCCGTAAGGGCTGCGCTAAGTCCAAACACCGCGCGAGGGCCTCACTTACGGAAATCATTGCGCCTCGTATTTCCCTGACTTGCCGCCATCTTTGAGCAGTACGCGCAGCCCGCCGATTTCCATCGCGCGGTCGGCGGCTTTGAGCATGTCATAGACCGTCAGCGCGGCGGTGGAGGCGGCGGTCAGCGCCTCCATCTCAACACCTGTCTGGCCCGTGGTTTTCACAATCGCCACGATCCGCACCCCGGGCAGGGCGCTGTCTGCCTCAAGCGTCAAGGCCACTTTTGACAAGGATAAAGGATGGCACAGCGGGATCAAATCGGCGGTTTTCTTCGCCCCCATGATCCCCGCAAGCCGCGCGACCCCCAAAACATCGCCCTTTTTCGCAGTGCCACTTTCCACAAGCGCCAATGTCTCAGGGGCCATGCGCACAAAACATTCGGCCATCGCCACGCGATCAGTTGCGTCTTTTGCAGAGATATCCACCATATGCGCCTGTCCGTCTTTGTCGAAATGGGTCAGTTTTTGCTCGCTCATGCCGCCCTCACATTGTGCCATTATAGGGGTGAGATAAGAGCGCGCTTGTGGCCGCGGCCACATCATCCGCGCGCATCAGGCTTTCGCCGATCAGGAAACTGCGCGCCCCATATTTTGCCATATCGGCCAAATCTGCAGGGGTGAAAAGCCCGCTTTCGCAGATCAAAAGCCGATCTTCAGGGGCCATGCGCGACAGGCGGCGGGTGGCCTCAAGGCTGGTCTCAAAGGTGTTGAGATTGCGGTTATTGATCCCCAAGAGGCGTGATTTCATGGCGCTTGCGCGCTCTAGCTCAGCCTCATCATGCACTTCGATCAGCGCATCCATCCCCCAATCAAACGCTGCCGCCTCAAGCTCGGCGGCTTGGGCATCACTGACAGATGCCATGATGATCAAAATGCAATCGGCCCCCCAAGCGCGCGCCTCGGCCACTTGATACGTGTCATAGAGGAAATCTTTGCGCAGCGCGGGCAGGGTGGTTGCGGCGCGTGCCGCCACCAGATAGTCAGGCGCACCCTGAAAACTGGGGGTGTCGGTCAGAACCGAGAGGCAAGTGGCCCCGCCCGCCTCATAGGCCTGTGCAAGGGCCGGCGGATCAAAATCAGGGCGGATCAACCCTTTGGACGGGCTCGCCTTCTTGATTTCAGCAATTAAACCATAGCCTTCGCGGCTGGCCTCTTGTAGCGCCTCGGCGAAGGGGCGGAGGGGCGGAGCATTGCGCGCCGCATCCTCAACCTCGCTAAGAGGGGTCGCTGCCTTTGCGGCTGCGATTTCCTCAAGCTTATAGGCTTTGATTTTTTCTAGGATCGTGGGGGTGATCATGCGGCCTCCGATGTCAGGCTTGCGATGTCAGGCGGGCAAGGGCGGTTAGTTTTGCCTTGGCCTTGCCGCTGTCGATGCTGTCGCGGGCCATCTCGACCCCTGCGCGCAGATCACTGGCGTGATCCGCAACCACAAGTGCACAGGCCGCATTCAAGAGGACCGCATCGCGATAGGCTGATGGCGCGCCCTCAAGCAGCGCGGCAAAGGCGCGGCCATTCTCCTCAGGAGAGCCACCCAAGATATCGCGCAAGGGGTGAACGGGCAGGCCTGCATCCTCGGGGTGAATTTCACCGCCTGTGATTTTTCCATCCTTAAGCTTTGCAACCTGTGTGGCCCCGCAGATCGACACCTCATCGCTGCCGTCATCTCCATGGACAAGCCATGCTTTCTCGGATCCCAAATCCTTGAGAACTTCAGCCATTGGGAAAATCAGGTCAATCGCAAAGGCCCCGGTCAATTGCCGTCTCACTCCTGCAGGGTTGGTCAAAGGCCCAAGGATGTTGAAGACGGTTTTGCATCCCAATTCTTGGCGCACGGGCATGACATGTTTGATCGCGGGGTGATGCATTGGGGCCATCATAAAGCCGATGCCAATTTCATTGATGGCACGTTCTGCGACTTCGGCACCGACCATGACATTGACCCCCAAGGCGGTCAGCGCATCTGCTGCCCCTGATTTGGACGACAGATTGCGATTGCCATGTTTGGCCACGGTCACTCCTGCGCCCGCCACCACAAACGCGGTCGCGGTGGAAATGTTCAGCGTGCCCATGCCATCGCCACCTGTCCCCACGATATCTATCGCGCCTGCGGGTGCGGACACGGCGGTGCATTTTGCGCGCATCACAGCCGCCGCCGCCGCATATTCTGAGACGGATTCACCGCGCGCGCGCAAGGCCATCAACAAGCCCCCCATTTGCGCGGCGGTTGCTGTGCCCTCGAACAGATGTGTAAATGCCGTCTCGGCTTGGGCGCGGGATAGCGGCCCTTCTGAGGCCGCAAAGATCAGGGGTTTCATTGCATCGCTCATGCAGGCACCGCTCCCTTCGTGGTGTCGATAAAGGTTTTCAGCATCGCATGGCCATGTTCCGAACGGATGCTTTCGGGATGAAATTGCACGCCCTCAATCGGCAGGGTTTTATGGCGCAGCCCCATAATCGTGCCGTCTGTTAATTCCGCTGTGACCTCAAGACAATCGGGCAGGGAGGCGCGCTCGACCACCAGACTGTGATAGCGCGTGGCCAAAAGGGGCGAAGGTAGGCCTGCAAAGACCCCGATGCCCTTGTGATGGATCTCGCCCAGTTTGCCATGCACGATTTCATGGCACTGCACGACCTTACCCCCAAAGGCCTCGCCAATGGTTTGATGCCCCAAGCACACGCCAAAAAGCGGCACGCGGGCCTCGGCGGCAGCGCGGGTCAGATCAAGGCAGATACCCGCCTGTGCGGGGTCACAAGGCCCAGGTGAAAGAACAATCCCATCTGGCCCCATGGCCAAGGCCTCGGTCACTGTCAGCGCGTCATTGCGCAAAACGCGGGTTTCTGCCCCAAGCTCGCCCAAGTAGTGAACAAGGTTATAGGTGAAACTGTCGTAATTATCGATCAAGAGAAGCATGACGGGCTCGCGGAATTGGGTGTGTTTTGGCAGATCACTCAGGCTACAAATGTTCAGAGCCGCGCCTCGGGGTCAAGGGAGGTGGGGCTGAAAACATGCGGCACTGCGCAGATTGATTGGCACAAGAGAGAGTAAAGTCGGATGCTAAAGGGGTTTTGGTCGGTGCCGTGATCGGCCCGGTGATCTCTGTGACGGGATTATTGGGCACATCCTATTTCTTAGGGCAAGACACGGGCGGGATGGTGGAGCAGGCCCAAGAGGCCGCAGCCCCCTCCCCAGATCCTGCCCCTGCCGCCGCGCCTGAGCCAGAACCACAGCCAGAACCACAGCCAGAGGCTGAGCCGCAGCCAGAACCTGAGCCAGAACGCGTGATTTGGCCAACAATCACGCCAGATGCCCCTGTTGCACAACCCGCGATGCCCCCCGTGTCGGCCTCGGCACCTATGCCAGAGCCCGAAGATCTGCCTGCGGTCGTGGTCTACGCAACGCCGTTTTCTGCACCGCAATCTGTGCCGCTTTTCTCAATCTTGCTTTATGATGATCCCGAATTTCCGCTGACCGATAGCACCTTGCAAAGCCTAACGGTGCCTGTGAGCATCGTGATTGATCCCACGCGCATGGATGCAGAGGCGCAACTGGCGCGATATCGTGCGGCAGGGATTGAGGCGGTAATAGAGGCGCGGTTTGCTGATCTTGCGGCATTCGAGGCCGCGCTCGACCGCCTGCGGCAAACTGTGGGCTTGCTTGACAGCGCAGATGGAACATTGCGCGGGGATATTTCCCTCCAAGGTCAGGTTCTGGCGCGGATGGGGGAAACGGGCCATGGGCTGATTGCAGGTGCCTTCGGCTTTGGCGGTCTTGAGCAGGCCGCCGCCCGCGATGGCGTTCCTGCCGCGCGTCTTTACCGCGTTTTGGATGACGAGGGGCGATCTGCGCCCGTCATGTTGCGGCTTTTGGATCGTGCGGCTTTTGAGGCACAGCAAACAGGCAGCTCGATTCTTTTGGGCCGCAGCTATCCCGAAACCTTGGCGGCGCTTTTGTCTTGGGGGGCAGGGCAGGCGGCTGTGAACGCAAGCTATGCGGTCGCGCCCGTCTCAGCGATCTTGCAACAGACCCTCATGCGCTAGGCGTTCTTGTCTAATCTTTGCTATGGGATTGGCCCGCGAATTGCGCGGCCTCTGCCGCAGCTTTGCGCAAGGCGCGCGATTTGTTCACGGTTTCCATGAATTCCGCCTCGGGGTCACTGTCATAGACAACGCCGCCGCCTGCTTGGATGTAAAGCTGTGCATCTTTTAAAACAGCCGTGCGCAAGGCGATACAAATATCCATATCACCGCCCGCGCTGAAATACCCGACACCGCCCCCATAAACGCCGCGCTTTTCTGGCTCTAACTCGTCAATAATCTGCATGGCGCGCAATTTGGGCGCGCCCGAGACTGTGCCTGCGGGCAGACCCGCCAAAAGGGCGGAAAGCGCATCATGCTCATCCGACAATTCGCCCACAACATTCGAAACGATATGCATCACATGGCTGTAGCGTTCGACAATGAATTCTTCGGTTGGACGCACTGTGCCTATTTTGGCGACACGACCCACATCGTTGCGGCCCAAATCCAGCAGCATAAGATGTTCGGCCAATTCTTTTTTATCGCTCAGCAAATCCGCCTCAAGCGCGCGATCTTCTTCGGGCGTTGCACCGCGGGGGCGTGTGCCTGCAATCGGGCGAATGGTGACTTGGCTGCCTTTGACCTGCACCAAAATCTCTGGGCTTGCGCCAACGACTTGATAAGGCCCGAAATTGAAGAAGAACATATAGGGCGACGGGTTCGTGCGCCGCAACGCGCGATAGAGGGCGAAAGGTGGATGCGGGAAATCCTGCGTCCAGCGCTGCGAGGGAACAACCTGAAAAATATCGCCCGCTCGAATATAGGCCTTGGCCTTGTCCACGGCGGCGAAATAGCCCTCTTTGGTGAAATTGGAAACGGACTCAACGCCAGATGTGTCTGCTTCCACCCCCAAATGGCGTTGCGCGATGGCAGGGGCCTGTTCGAGCTTGTCGAGCGCCTCTTGCACCCGCGCGCAGGCCGCCGCATAGGCGGTTTCCGCCGAAATATCCGCCGAGAAGAACGCAGGCGACACCAAGGTTACATCGCCCTTAACCCCATCTAGCACGGCAACCAAAGATGGGCGCATCATCACGGCATCAGGCAGGCCAAGCGGGTCTGGGTTCACATCGGGCAAATGCTCCACCAAACGGATCATGTCATAGCCCAAATAGCCGAATAGACCCGCTGCGGCCTGTGGCATATCGGCGGGCAGATCAATTTGACTTTCGGCCAAAAGCGCGCGCAGCGAGGTGAGGGGTGCGCTGTCGCAATCAACAAAATGATCCCGATCTTGGGCAGCGTGGCGGTTGATCCGCGCCTGTGTGCCGTGACATTCCCAGATCACATCGGGGGCCATGCCCACGATTGAATAGCGGCCGCGCAATTCCCCGCCGGTGACAGATTCAAGCATGAAACTGTCTTGGCCCGCATTGGCAAGTTTCAGCATCAGCGAAACAGGCGTGTCCAAATCAGCAGCCAAACGGGCATAGACAATCTGGTTTTTGGCTTGCGCCCAACCTTCGGCGAAGCTGTCAAAACGGGTGATTAGCGCCATGATCCGTGCCTTATGGGAAGGATGCGTGGACTTGGTTGACCACGGATTGGTTAAAGGTGAGGCCGACCGCCGATTGCATCTGGCGTCCGAAATCTTCGAATAAATCAGCCGTCAGGGACTGGCTGATTTGTTGGGTCAGGATATTGGCCAGTAGATCCGTGTCAGGGTCGGCGCGATCGGCAGGGTTGATCGCATCAAGGCGCACGACCAAGGCCTGCGCCTCACCGACGACAACCGCAATCTCGCCCGTGCGGGACAGGCCAAACACTGTTTGTACCAGCGCGTCAGGCGTATCCGCGATAAAGTCATTGCGCCGCACATCTGTCTCGCGCATCAAGCCGCCAAACCGCTCAAGGCGCCGACCCGAGGCCGCGATATCGGCGCGGATTTCTTCGGCGCGGGCCAAGAGCGCGTCTCGGGTCGCATAGATTGTCCAATCCGCGATGACATCCGCGCGCACATCGTCAAGAGGCGGCAGGGTTGGCAACACGATTTGGTCAAGCCGCAGGGCGAATACCCCGCCATCGGAGAGATCGAGAATTTCGGGGAAATCCCCGTCTTCAATCGTGTTTGTAACCGCGCGGAAAGCCTCGTACGCGGCAATGCCATCCTCTTGGCTGCCATCATAGCGGATCGTGCCAAGCACCATTTGCGTCTCATCCGCGACCTCCTCAAGGGTGGCGCCTGAGGCGAGGAGGTCGTCAAACCCTTCGCGCAGGTCAGAAATGGCGCGGCGCGCGGCATCCGCCGTGACTTCGCTGCGCAGGTCGTCCTGCACCTCTTCGAACGGGATTTCTGTCGCATCCAACACGGCATTAATGCGGAAAATTGCAGGGCCAAAGGGCGAGGCAACGGGGCCCACGAATTCCGCATTGCTTGCGGCGAAAACGGCCTCTGCCTCGGCGGCAGAGAGATCATCGCGGGTAACATCCCCCATATCGGTGTCTTCCAACAACAGCCCACGTTCGCTGACGAGGGTTTCAAAATCTGCGCTGTTGTCATTGAGCCGCGCCCAAGCGGCTTCGGCCTCTGCTTCTGTGGGGTAGACCAAACGCTCCACCAAGCGGCGCTCGGGTTGGCGGTATTCCTCAATGCGTTCCTGATAGAGGCTTTGCAGCGTGCTGTCGCTGACGGGGATATCATCCATGATAATGTTGGGCGTGATCCAGATATAGGTGATCTCGCGGGCCTCGGGCAGGGTAAAGCGATCTGGGAACGCCTCGTAATGGGTTATGATCTGCTCTTCCGTAGGGGCAGGCACGGGGGCGTCCAAATCGGCGGCGGTCAAAGGCAGATAAGAAAAGCCACGGTATTCTTGTTGATAGGCCACCAAAGGATCAACCAATGCCGCAGGCGCAGGCACGCGCCCCAAAATCGCAGATTGCAGGATGGTGCGGGCGATATCCGCACGAATTTCTTCCTCAAATTCGCCAGCACTCAAACCACGTTGGCTGAGAAAAAACTCATAGGCTTGGCGGTCGAACGTGCCATCTGCACCTTGGAAAGCGGGGATTTGCAAAATCTGGTTGGCGATCTCCTCATCCCCGATGGAGAGCGTCATCATCGCCGCCTCATTATCAAGGGCCGCGCGCGCAAAAAGGCTCTGACGCACCTGTGCATCTATGCCGTTGGCAATCAGCATCGACAGGGTCACATTTTGCCCCGTCTCCCCGCTGCGGGCACGCAATTCTTGATCTAGGGCGCGGGCATAATCTTCAGCGCTTATCTCAATATCGCCGACCGATCCCATCCGCGAGGCGCCGCCTGAGAACGACCCGATCCCAAAGCCTGCTAGGGCCACAAATAGCAGGCCAAGGATTGCCCAGACAAAAATCTTGGACAGGGATTTGCGGGCCGATTTGCTCATATGCGTGTCTCGCTTTGTTGCGCTGTGCCGATCTTGTGCCTGACAAAAGCCACCACGCGCAACCCGCGCGGGTGGCATTTACCAAATTTGTGATGAGGATTTACGCGCTTGGGGCAGGGGGGGCAAGCAACTTAGAAGGGGATTTCGTCATCCATATCGCTTGGCATGGATTGGCCCGCACCACCGCGATCCATTCCGCGATCATCTGGGAAACCGCCGCCGCTGATGCGGTCATCTCCGCCGCCATAGCCCCCGCTATCGCCATAGCTGCCACCACCACCCGATTGGTCATTGCGACCATCAAGCAAGGTCAACTCGCCACGATAGGGGCGCAAGACCACCTCGGTCGTGTAACGATCCTGCCCATTTTGATCCTGCCATTTGCGGGTTTCCAGCTGGCCTTCGATATAGACCTTTGACCCTTTGCGCAGATATTGTTCTGCAATGCGGGCCAAAGGTTCTGAGAAAATCGCCACCGAGTGCCATTCCGTGCGCTCGCGTCGCTCGCCTGTGTTGCGATCTTTCCAGTTTTCAGATGTCGCGATGCGCAAATTGCACACTTTGCCGCCATTCTGAAAGCTGCGCACCTCAGGGTCGCGCCCCAAATTCCCGACCAGAATTACCTTATTAACCGAACCTGCCATGTCATCTCTCCCATAGTCGTGGCCGCGAATCTGCGCCTTTGCGATATGTATAGACCATCGTAAATTGGTTAATGAAACCCGAATTTCATTTGCAGGCGGCGCACAAGCGCTTGGCGCTGTGGGGGATACAGGCTAAAACAGCGCAGGTTTTATGAGGTGAATGGGCCGTGAAGGTGCAGAAAGTCAGCCTGATTTCTGTGGGATTTGTCCTAATATTTGGGCAAATCTCTATGGCCTATGGCAATAGCCTTGATCGTTTCCGTTCGGCGGCACGGGTTTTGGACAGCCGCGCCTCAAGCCAATATTCCAATTCAGAACGCTTGCGCCCTGATTACGATGCGGCCCTTGGCGCGGCGATCCCGCGCTTTTCGGGGCAGGCCCCTCAGGCCTATCTTGATCTTGCCCGCAATGCGGCGCGCCGTCATGGCGTGCCTGAGGATTTGTTCCTACGCCTTGTTGCGGTTGAATCGAACTGGAACCCGCGCGCCATCAGCCATGCGGGTGCGATTGGTTTGGCGCAATTGATGCCAGATACCGCTGATCTCTTGGGGGTGAACCCGCATGATCCTGCGCAAAACCTAGAAGGGGGCGCGCGCTATTTGGCGATGCAATATCGCAATTTCCGCTCATGGCGTTTGGCCTTGGCGGCCTATAATGCTGGGCCACAAGCCGTAAACACCCATGGCGGCGTGCCGCCCTTTCAAGAGACACAAAATTACGTGCGCCGCATTTTGGGGGGTGGGTGAGCGCCTAGCTGGTCGGCTCGGCCCCCAATTCGACCAAAGCACGGCGATAGGTTTCGGCCTCGGGCAGCCCTGCATCAAGGGCAAACACATAAGCATGGGTCAAATAAAACGCGGCAGAGGCCGCACCCATATCATCGGCGGCCTTGGCATATATCTGCGCAATGCGTTCTTTATCGCCTGCCGCATGGGCCGCAAGAAGTGCGGCATCAAGCGCGGATTTTGGGGCGCTCACAATCCGCTTTCCGTGTCGTGCAACCGCTGCGCCACCCATTGGTGGAACATATGTGTCGGCCCGTCCATCGCGGGGGCAAAGCGGCCCCCATCAAACCCTGCGGCAGCACGCCCTTTTTGCATCCCCTCCACCACAAAAATATCTTCGATAAAGACATCCTTCCACAGCTTGGCGTTTTTGGCGCGCAAGTCAGGATCGGTCTTTGGGGTGGCATAGTAGAGATGCACATGCTCGCGCGTGCGGTTATGGGCGACAGGCTCTAGGATAATCGCAAAGGCATGATCGCGATGCACGCCCAGCAAGACATTGGGATAAAGCGCGATATATTCAGCGGCGGTGTCCCATGTCTGCGACAGCCCGTCAAAATCAGGAAAGCTTTGACCTTTCTCATCCTTGAGCTGGCGATAGACAAGCGTGCCTTGGCCTGAGAATCTTTGTTCTTCTTCAATGTGATAGTGATCTTCGAGGCGTGAATAGCTGTTCAGGCCCGGATGCACCCATGGCAAGTGATAGCTCTCGCAATAATTCTCGACCGCGAGTTTCCAATTCGTATTCACATCCAAGGTAAAGCAGCTGTCTTCGCCGCCATGATAGAGCGGCTTTTCAAATTCAGCCCAACGGGTGAGGGCGGCTTGGTGTTGGGTTTCAAAATCGGGGGCATCGCCCGTCAGGTTGATAAACACCACATCCCGCCAGATATGGCTGCGCACCTCTTTGAGGCCCAAGGTCGCCCGCTCAATCCCTTCATGTTGGTTTTGGCCAGGCCCGCCCACGTGGGGCGTGGCCACAAGGCGGCCATCCTTGGCATAGCACCATGAATGATAGGGGCAGCGGATCGCGCCTTCGATTTTGCGCGGCGCATCGACCAAGATCATACCGCGGTGGCGGCAGATGTTGAAAAAGACCCGCACCGCCCCTGTGTCATCGCGCAAAAGCAGCAGGGGTTGGCCCAAAAATTCAATCGGTTTTGCATCGCCATTTTCAGGCACATCGGCCCCAACGGCCAAAGCGGCCCATTGATGCTCAAGCGCCGCGCGGTTTTCACGAGCGATTGTTGCGGGGTCGGTGTAATGCGCATTCGGCAGGCCATTGGCGCGCGAAATTGGCGCAAGAACGCTGTCGAGATCGTACTTGATCAAATCATCAGGCATAGGTCTTTCCCCCTAAGAAAAGATGCGCCCCTAACGGGGATGATCTTTTTTGAAAGCTAAGGCCGCGCTGATCTTATCAAAACGCGACCTTTGAGACTATGGGAAGCGACCTTTGCGGTTACGCACCGCGCGCAATGGCAGCAACGCCTGTGCGGGCAACCTCTAATAGGCCCAAGGGGCGCATGAGATCGGCAAAGGCGTCAATTTTCTCGGGCGTGCCCGTGACTTCAAAGACGAAACTTTCCAAAGTGCTGTCCACCACATTGGCGCGGAAAATCTCGGCAATGCGCAAGGCTTCGACACGATGCTCACCCTTGCCTTTGACCTTGAACAAGGCCAATTCACGGCTGACCATCGCGCCTTCCACGGTAAGGTCATGCACCTCATGGACGGGCACCATACGCTCGAGCTGCATTTTGATTTGGTTGATCACCTGTGGCGTGCCTGAGGTCACAATCGTGATCCGTGACCGATGGCCTGCGTGATCAACCTCAGCCACAGTCAGGCTTTCGATATTATAGCCACGGCCCGAAAACAGCCCGATGACACGGGCCAGAACGCCCGCTTCGTTTTGCACCAAAACCGCAAGCGTGTGGGTTTCAATCGCGTCAGACATATGGCTGCGCAGATCATAGGCCGAATGGCTGCTAGAGCCTTTTTCGATATTGAGCGGAGACATGATTACACCCTTTACTTAGACCAAGACGCTGCCCTTGGCGTCAATCACGCCTTGGGTTTCAGCCTCGCCCAACAACATTTCATTATGTGCCTTGCCCGATGGGATCATTGGGAAGCAATTTTCATGCTTCTCAACCAAACAGTCGAAAATCACTGGCCCATCATAGGCGAGCATTTCCTTGATCGCCTCATCAAGATCATCGGGATTGTCGCACATGATACCCTTGCACCCGAACGCTTCGGCCAGTTTGACGAAATCTGGCAAGGCCTCTGACCATGAATGGCTGTAGCGTTCACCATGCAGCAATTCCTGCCATTGGCGCACCATGCCAAGACGTTCGTTGTTGAGGATGAATTGCTTGACGGGCAGGCGGTATTGCACGGCCGTGCCCATTTCCTGCATATTCATCAGCCATGATGCCTCGCCCGCCACATTGATCACCAAGGCGTCAGGATGGGCGACCTGCACCCCGATTGAGGCGGGTGTGCCATAGCCCATTGTGCCAAGGCCGCCAGAGGTCATCCAACGATTTGGGTCATCAAAACCCAAATATTGCGCGGCCCACATCTGGTGTTGGCCGACCTCAGTGGTGATGTAGCGATCCATGCCTTTTGTCAGCGCCTCAAGCCGCTCAAGTGCATATTGCGGTTTGATTGTCTTGGTTGAATTTTTATAGCTGAGGCATTTCACGGCGCGCCATTCTTCGATCTGGCCCCACCATTTCTTGACCGCTGCCGAATTCGTTTTGCCGCCGCGAGATTTCCAGATGCGCAGCATATCTTCCAACACATGGGACACATCCCCAATAATGGGGAAATCCGCATGGATTACCTTGTTAATCGAGGAGGGATCAATATCGACATGCGCCTTGAGGCTGTTTGGCGAAAACGCGTTGATGCGCCCTGTGATGCGGTCGTCAAACCGCGCGCCAATGTTGATCATCAAATCGCAGCCATGCATGGCAAGGTTGGCCTCGTAAAGGCCATGCATACCCAGCATCCCCAACCATTTTTCGCCTGATGCAGGATACGCGCCAAGCCCCATCAAGGTTGACGTGATAGGAAATCCAGTCGCCTCGACCAGTTCACGCAGCAGCTTGCTTGCCGCGGGGCCGGAATTGATCACGCCGCCGCCTGTATAAAAAATCGGACGCTCCGCCTGTTCCATGGCCTCGACCAAGGCGGTGATCATCGCGGTGTCGCCTTTGACGCGCGGGGTATAGTGATCAACCTTCGCGCGGGGCTTTTCGACATAGGTGCCTGTTGCGAATTGCACATCTTTTGGAATGTCGATCAAAACGGGGCCGGGGCGGCCTTTCGTGGCGATATGAAACGCCTCGTGAATGGTGGACGACAGATGATCTGTGTCTTTGACCAACCAGTTCATCTTGGTACAGGGGCGGGTGATGCCGACTGTATCGGCCTCTTGGAATGCGTCTGACCCAATCATGAAGGTTGGAACCTGACCCGTCAGAACCACAATTGGGATCGAATCCATCAACGCATCCACCAACCCTGTAACAGCATTGGTTGCCCCGGGGCCAGAGGTGACCAACACAACACCCGGTTTGCCCGTGGCGCGGGCATAGCCTTCGGCGGCATGCACCGCCCCTTGCTCATGACGCACAAGAATGTGGCGAATGTGATTTTGCTGAAAGATCTCGTCATAGATGGGCAGAACCGCGCCACCTGGATACCCGAACACCGTATCAACGCCTTGTTCAATCAAGGCTTCGACCACCATCTTTGCACCGGTCATCTGACGCGTCATCTGTCTTTGTCCTTCGTTGTACACTTTGGCCGCTACACGGGGCGATGTTTTATGGGGTGTTACGAATAAAAAAGCCCTCGGTGATATCCGAGGGCGCATGGGGGTTCTTATGGCTATCGTCACCGACCCACGCGCGCTGTCACTCCCACATTTACGACCACCAAATGTAGCATCCCAATCTCCTATAATCGGGTCGACATTAGGTATCCGCGGGGGGGAGGTCAACAGCGTTTGCAGGGTAGAAATTAAATAAACTGTCTTTTGGTGGCGAAAATACGCAATTTTATATCCCAGAATGGCCCTAATGGATGGTTTTCTGAATTTGACCATCCAACCTTGGGGATGATTGGCCGCTTTTGCTCTGTGATAGGACTGTGCGTTTTGGGGGGCAAGATCGGTAAAACTGCAGGTGCCCTTGCGTTTGAAAAGATTCGGAACGAGGGCGCAGATCATGGCGAGTGCACCGCTCTCAATTGTAACCTTAAGTTGATCGCTTGCGTAAAATCCATTCACCTATTCTAAAATTAGGTCATAATTTGCGATATATTTTAGGGAAAATGGCTCTTTTGGTAAAAAAATTTTACAAAATCGGGGCTTCGGGCGCGGAAATTGGTTTGCGGCGCAATTTTGTTGCTGTAGCGTGGTAGAACCTTGAAACGAAAAACTGTCGCACCAATGCGGCAGTGTCCGAATGGGAGGAATACTATGGATCGTCGTTCTTTCTTGAGAACGTCTGCCCTTGGGGGGACAGCAGCCGCAGCTTCGACTTTGGCCGCACCACTTTATGCTCAGGGCAATCGTACGCTGACATTGGTAACTTCGGTTCCTGATGGTTTCGCGATCTTTGATGACGCGGCACAAATGGCTGCCGACTACATTACTGCAATGACCGACGGTCAATTGACAGTTAACAAAAACCCAGCCGGTAGCCTCGTTGGCGCCTTCGAAGTGTTTGACGCCGTGTCCTCTGGTCAGGCTGACATGTATCACTCGGCTGATTACTACTTCTTGAACCAGCACCCGGGTTTTGCTTTCTTCACGTCAGTTCCCTTCGGCATGACGGGTCAGGAATTCGCCAACTGGTATTATAACCGTGGTGGTCACGAGCAGCATAATGAGCTTGCAGGTTTGTTTAACCTCAAGTCTTTCACCTGTGGTAACACTGCAATGCAGCCAGGTGGTTGGTTCAACAAAGAAATCAACTCGGCAGATGACCTTCAGGGTTTGCGCTTCCGCATGCCCGGTCAGGGTGGTCAGGTTCTTGGCCGCTTGGGTGCATCCGTTCAGAACATTCCAGGCGGTGAAATCTATCAGGCGCTTGCCTCTGGTCAGATTGACGGTGCGGAATGGATCGGCCCCTTCGCGGATGAGCGAATGGGCTTCCAAGAAGCAACCTCGATCTACTACACCTCAGGCTTCCACGAGCCAGGCTCTGCATTGACCTTGTCATTCAACTTGGATGTTTACGAAAGCTTTACATCTGCTCAAAAGCAAGTTGTCGATGCAGCGTGTGCGGCAACAAATTCCAAGTCGCTTTCGATGACGCTGCAAGAGAATGGGGCTGCACTCCAAAGGCTCCGCGCTGGCGGTATCCAGACAAGATCTTTCCCGGATGATGTTTGGAACGCATTTGGTGCTGCAGCTGCTGAAGTGCGCGAAGAAAACATGGGCGACCCGATCTATGCACAGATCGCAGAAAGCTACTTCTCTGCTATGCAAGAATCGGTAGGTTGGTTCGACATTGCGGATGGCGAATATATGCGCCAGCGTAACCGTGTAAACGCGGGCTAATCGCCTGAGCTTTGGCTCCTCTCCCGTGCAAACGGGGGAGGAGTTTTTACATCTCCCCGAAGCTGCCTCTCATTGCGGGACAGATCCAGAGCCAAGTGCGTGCAGAGTCCTGCGTGCTGCGGTGCTGCGAATTCTGTTGATGCAACGCCCGCTTCTGCAAGGATAGTCACATGATTGATTTCATTGTCTGGGTCTTCAACAATATCGCGATGGCCCCTTACAATCTGGCAATCGCGCTCATGAACCCTGGGTCATGGTTGGATTGGAGCAATAACGAGTCCCTCGTGCGGTTCATCTACTATGGTGCATCGGTGGAGTTTTTCTTCGTCGTTTTCACCGCCTTTTTGGTCATTACCCTTATTGGTGCGATCTGGAAGCGCCAAATGCTATGGGTGATGGTGCGCGCATTTGAGGCTATTGCCAATGGCGTTGGCCGCACAGTTGCATGGGTAGGCTTGATAATGGTGCTGCAGCAGGTAATGATCGTATTCCTGCAACGAATTTTTCAGGTCCCCGGTCTTGAGCTTGGGCCGCTTGGTATAAGCTTCACGCAGGATTTGTCATGGTTTGCGGAAGAGCTGAAGCTGTACAATGCTATGATTGTGTGCCTTTGCGTGTCTTACACCTTTGTGCAGGGCGGGCATGTGCGCGTTGACCTTTTTTACTCGGGCATGAGACACCGCGCAAAGCGCATTATCGACATGGGTGGGGCGCTGTTCTTTATGCTGCCCACAACCGTTCTGACCTATCTATATGCATGGTTTTTTATGTGGCGTCACCTTGTGGTGCCAAATCCTGCCGCCTCAAGCGAGTTGGATCGCATGATCATGCAAGCGCGTGTGTTGCGGTGGAACGTGGAAACTATCGGCTTCAGCCCCAACGGGTTTAACGCCTATTTTATCTTCAAGGTCTTGTTGGTCATCTTCTGCGTCATGGTGTTCGTCCATGCGCTGGCGGTGTTCTGGCGCGCCTTTCTCGAATATGTCGAGGGCGAAGAAAGTACTGATAAGTATCGTGACCTTGATCCGCAAGATGCAGAGACCCAAGCCTTGCATGCTGCGGGCCATTAAGATCCACGCCTAGACGTGCCTGAAGGAAAGAAAAGAAAATGATTTTTGGATTGGATGGAATTGAAATCGGTCTGATTATCGTGTTCCTGACGCTGTTTGGCGGGATCATGACAGGCTTCCCCGTTGCCTTTGCGATTGGCGGCGCGGGGATAATATCCTTTGCGGTTATTGCTGCGCTCGACTCTGCGGGATTGTTGATCCACCAAGCGATTGATACGGCCTCTGATCAGTATCGCGCCCTAGTTGACAGTGGGATTTCTCGCGAAGCTATCTCGGTCTTCCGATACCCCGAATTGCCGCGGCTTGAGGAACATCTCTTCCCCGGCGGGTGGGAAATGGCTATGGATCGCAACATTTCCTTCATCGTGAACCGCATGAACGAACGTGTGATCGCGGGTCAGTCTATCGAAACGCTTTTGGCTGTTTTGATGTTTGTTTTGATGGGGATCACGCTTGAGCGTTCTAAGATCGCCGATGACCTGCTGACAACTATGGCGCGCGTCTTTGGCCCGCTGCCCGGTGGCTTGGCGGTGTCCATCGTGATTGTGGGTGCGTTCCTTGCGGCCTCCACGGGGATCGTTGGGGCGACTGTGGTGACCATGGGCCTCTTGGCGCTGCCAACCATGTTGCGCAACAACTACTCGCCCGAACTGGCAACGGGTGTGATTGCGGCCTCTGGCACTTTGGGCCAGATTATCCCGCCCTCTATCGTGATTGTTCTTCTGGGCACATTGGTGGGTGACCTCTATGCTACGGGCCAAGAAACCCGTGCCCAAGTGGCGGGCTGTACCGATGCGCTGACCTATCTGGGCGAGCCTGCCGTTCTTTCCGTTGGCACCTTGTTCCAAGCCGCGATTTTGCCAGGTATCTTCCTGGCTTTCCTATATGCCGCCTATGCCTTCGGCTTTGCCTTGTTTAATCCAAGCAAGGCGCCTGCGGTTCGGATGGGGTCGACCAATGCCAGCCAGATCACCCGCAATGAGGCGCTGACATGGTTCTTGGCCGCGCCCGCCGCCCTTATCTTTGCCGTGGTTCTTGGGGCAAGTAGCGGTGTGATTGGCAGCCAGTCGATCTTTGTTTCCAACATGGAAAACAACAGCCGTTCCGCCAGCCTGCGCACGAATGTGAGTGAAAGCTGCCAAGCGGCGATGATTGAGTTGCATGGTCAAGAGGCATGGGATCAAGCCGTGGTTGAGACGGCCGAGATTGCAGCATCAGGTGCAACAGGCGAAACCCGCGAACTGTCCGAAGAGGAAATGGTTGCGGCTCGCGAGGCGGCGGTTGCCAATGCGGCACCGATCGGGTCTGGCGTAGCGACAATCTTTATCCTCTTGGCACTGATCCTGACCACGGCACGCGGTGTTGCGCCAAATGAAAACGCGCGTCCGTTGCTGATCGGCGCGATTGGCGTGGCCTTGGCCTTTATGGTGGATATGTTGTTCATCACGCCCGCGACCAGTTCGGGTGCGGCGTGGATCTACCTTGCCCTTCCGTTTGCCCTCACCATTTATGGCTGTCGGATTGCTATGATGCGGATGTCGCAAAACGAACTGTTGCGGGTGGTGTTCCCGCCGCTGGTTCTGATCGTTGCGGTTTTGGGATCTATCCTTGGCGGTATTTCCAACCCCACACCTGCGGCGGCTTTGGGTGCGGCAGGGGCGATCATGCTCGCCGCGCATCGTAAACTGAGCGAAGAAGACAAGAAATCAAAGATCGTGATCTGGGCGTCTTTCGCGCTGGTCATCCTGATCTTGGTGGGTGTCAATTTCGATCTGCGCATCAGCCGCTCTGAGGTGCCGCTGCAAGATTGGATTGCCTATTTCATCGCGCAATTTGCCTATCACTTCGCCTTCGGCGGGCTGCTTTACAGCTGCTATGTTCTCTATCGCCGCAGCGTTCTGACGCCTGTGGTGCGGGAAACGGCGAAAGTGACATCGATGGTGTTCACCATTCTTATCGGGTCGCAGTTGTTGAACCTTGTTCTGATCTCCTTTGGGGGCGAGCATTACATCCAACAATTCCTGCGCGCCTTCGATAATGAGACGGTCGTGTTCCTCTTGGTGATGCTGATCTTGTTTGTCTTGGGCTTTGTTCTCGATTTTCTCGAGATCATCTACATCGTGATCCCAATCGTGGGGCCTGTGATTTATGGCGGTACATTGGATCCGAAATGGGTGACCATTATGATCGCGGTGAACCTGCAGACCTCGTTCCTGACACCGCCCTTTGGATTTGCGTTGTTCTATCTGCGCGGGGTTGCCCCTGCCAGCGTGACCACACGCAACATCTATCGTGGCGTGGTCCCCTTCGTGTTGATCCAAGTTCTGGGGCTGGGCCTGTTGTGGCTGTTCCCTGACATCGTGACCATCGTGCCTGACCTTCTGCCCAACAATTAAGGGCAGAGGACAGGGTGCATGAAAAAGCGCGGCCCCCCAATTTTGGGGGCCGTTTTCGTTTGGTGCTTATACTGATGTGAAACGGGTGGGCCTCAGGGCGTGTCCTGCGAAGATTTCGCTGTCTGCGGGGCCATCAAGTCGGGCAAGGAAATCTGCGCCACTTGTTGCGCAATCGGATCAACCGACAAAGGGTGCGTCTGGTTGGAATATTCATCAGGATTGCGGATCTCCTGCCACGCGCCATAAACATATATTTCAAGGGCCGAGAACCGCGCCTTATAGGCCATTTTGTCCGACCCTGGCACCCAATAGCCGAGATAGACATAGGGCAGCCCTGCCTCGCGTGCGAGATCGATATGATCCAAGATCACATGCGTGCCAAGGGATCGGTGATCCAAATCAGGATCAAAGAAGGAATAGACAAGGCTGAGCCCGTCATCGAGGATATCGGTCAGGCAGACCGCCGCTAATCCCGCATCCTTGCCCGCATCGCGATATTCCACCACGCGCGAGCGCACGGGTGTTTCCTCAATCATCGCGGCAAATTCGAACACATCCATATCAGCCATGCCGCCATCGGCGTGGCGCGCATCTAGATAGCGGCGAAAGAGGGTGAATTGCTCTTCCGTGGCCCAAGGGGCGCGGGCATTGCGGGTCATCCCCAGATTGCGCTTTTTGGTGCGTTTTTGGCTTTTGCTTGGCACAAAATCCGCCACCCTGATCCGCGCAGAGAGACAGGCGGTGCAATCAGCGCAAGCGGGGCGATAGAGCACATTTTGCGAGCGGCGAAAGCCTTGCTTTGATAGGCTATCGTTCAATTCAGTCGCATGATCGCCCTGTAATGCGGTAAAAAGCTTTCGTTCCCGCCGATTTGGAAGGTAAGGGCAGGTTTGAGGTGCAGTCACATAGAATTGCGGTGCAATCGGTAAAGTGTGGCGCATGGATCCTCAGCGGCGAAAATTTGAATATAGCCTGCCTCAATGTAGGGGCGTGGGCAAGTAAATTGCAACCATACCGCGAAAACTGCGCGCTTATTGCGGGCGATTTATGGCGACTGTGCCTAAGAAAAGATCGTGCAGACCCTGTTTACGCGCGCCCAAAATCATCATGAGGGCAGAAATCGTTTGCGGCAGAACAAAGCCAGAGGCGAGCATGAACAAAAACGTATGCATCATCGCCTCGAAACTATTGAGCCGCGCGCCCGTTGCATTGCGCAATTCAATCGCCATGATCCGCATCCCCCATGTGGCGGATTGGCGGGCAAGGGTGAACCACCGATAGACAAAAGAAAGCGCCACAAAGAATACGGGCCAGAAAAACCACGCAAGCCCTACTGTGAAAATCCCTGTAATCAGCAAGATCACAGTGATCACCAGAACATCAATCACCGAAGCGCCAAAGCGTTTGAGCGCGACATAAGAATAAAATTCGCTTTGCGCGTAAGGATCGGGCAGGTGAGACATGATGGGTGCAACCTAATGGCTTCGAGGGAGGGTGAGAAGAACCATACCCCACCCAAAAGCGCAGGGTGGGGTAAGCGTTGCATTTATGGATCACTCGGCCTGTGGGGCCGGGGCGCCTGTTTTTGCATCACGCTCTTTCATAAAGGCGTCAAATTCGGTTTTGTCCTTGGCTTCGCGCAGACGTCCAAGAAACCCTTCAAAAGCACGCTGCTCATCCTCAAGGCGCTTAAGCGTATCGGCCTTATAGGCGTCAAAGGCGCTGTTGCCTGTGCTGCCACCCATGTGAGCATGGCGCGATTTTTTGCAGGTTTTGAACATGTCTTTTCTCCAGATCATATAAAACAAAAGGGCCAGACCTAAGGGCCAAAATAGGATGAACCATAGAACCATCGCTGCAATCCATGCAGGTTTGCCACGTTGATCCAAAAACGCCTCGGCCCGTGAGAACCAACCTTGAACAGGGGCAGGGGGCATAAGTGTTTGGCTTTGCATATGCGTTTCTCCTTTGCTGCGCAGCCGTGCCATGATGTTAATGTTAATTACATTAACACATGTGGGCACAAAAAACCCCGCCACAAGAGGGCGGGGAAATATTTTTGTAAATTAGGTGCTTTTTCTGCCCATTGCGGCCAAACGTGGCAGCATGGCAGAGAAATCTTTGCCGCGCCCATCTTCGTTTTCGACAAATTGCGTGTAGATCGCCTCAGCCAATGCGCCAAGCGGGGTGGCGGCATCCGCGGCCGTTGCGGCATCCTGCGACAGGCGCAGATCTTTAAGCATCAATTCCGCCGCAAATCCAGGCTTGTAGCCGTTATCAGCGGGGCTTTGCGGCCCAACACCGGGGGCAGGGCAATAGGCATTGATCGACCAACTGGCACCCGATGAAGTCGAGACAACATCAAACATCGCGTGCCGCTCAAGACCCAGCTTATCGGCCAGCGCAAAAGCCTCGCACGTGCCAATCATAGTGATCCCTAGGATCATATTGTTGCAGATCTTTGCCGCCTGACCATTTCCCGCTGCACCGCAATGCACGGCCTTTTGCCCCATGATCTCGAACAGGGGCGCTGCGCGGGTGAAATCCGCCTCATCCCCGCCGACCATGAATGTCAGCGTGCCTGCTGCCGCCCCACCAACGCCCCCTGAGACGGGCGCATCGAGAAACCCGATCCTTTTCGCGGCGGCGGCCTCGGCAATTGCGCGGGCCGCGTCAACCTCAATGGTTGAGCAATCAATCACCAGCGCGCTCTGTGGCAGAACGGCCAAAACTTCATCCGCCACGGCGCGTGCAATCATGCCATTGGGCAGCATGGTGATCACCACTTCAGCCCCATGGGCGGCCTCCGCCGCCGATGTGGCGCAGGAGATCCCGTCAGGTGCGGCAGCCGTGTCGAACCCCGTGACCGTGTGACCTGCGTTTTGCAAATTAAGCGCCATGGGTGCACCCATATTGCCCAATCCGATGAATGCGATCTGCATGGTTTGGCCCCTTATTCCTGCTTAATCCAGTTTCAGCGCCCGTGGCCCCAATGGCAAGAGCAGCGATGCCACCATCGCGGGCGGCACATCGCGCGGGCTGCTATGCATCCAATTCGGGTTGCGGTCTTTGTCGATGATCTGCGCGCGCACACCCTCTAGGAAATCGGCCTTTTCCACTGCGCGCGAGGTAAAGCGGTATTCCTGCTCTAGCGCATTTTCGATTGTGTCGCGCAGGCGCGCACGATGCACCAGTTCCACCGTGCAGGCCATCGACAGGGGTGATTTCTTGCCCATCTCGGCTAAGATGGATTTTGCAAAATCGCTGTCAGAGAATTCCAACGCATTGAGAATATCGCGCAGGGTTTCGCCACCAAAATAGTGGTCAATCTCGGCTTGCAGGGCGGCAAGCGGGGCAACAGGGGAGCTGTGGCCTGCGGCGGCCTGATCCACCAAATCATAATCCGCGCTTTCGCAAAGCTGGGTAATCAATGTGGGCCAATCCGCCTCAGGAATATAATAATCCGCAAAGCCCGCGTAAATCGCATCGGCCCCTGTCATCCGCGCGCCCGTGACGCCCAGATATTCGCCCAAGCGACCTTGGGCGCGGCTCAGGATCAAGGTGCCGCCGACATCTGGCACAAGGCCGATTCCAACCTCAGGCATGGCAAGAATGCTGCTGTCGCCCACGATACGATGCGAGGTGTGACAGCCCAATCCAACGCCGCCGCCCATCGTATAGCCTTGCATGAAGCTGATCACAGGGCGGGGGAAGTGGACTAGCTTTGCATTCATGCGATATTCATCGGCCCAGTAGCGCGCGCCAATTTCCATATCGCCCGCGCGACCCGCCTCGTAAATTTCGGCAATGTCCCCGCCTGCACAAAAGGCCCGCCCGCCCGCTGCATCTAGGATCACAATCTCGACTGTCTCATCCGTGGCCCATGCGTCAATTGTTGCGGCAATTTCCGCGCACATCGATTGCGATAGCGCATTAAGGGCCTGTGGTCTCGTCAGCGTGATACGACCTGCGCGCCCGTCTTTTCGGATATTGAGAAACTCTGTCTCGCTCATGGCCCCCTCCCTAGTGTCACAGCGAACCCCCGCGCAAGGTCTGCGCGGGGGCTTGTGTTAAGTTTGGTGATTTTCGCGGCAGGATCAATCCATTGCCTTGAAGTTAAACGCAGCCCCTTCCTTGATCCCGCTTGGCCAACGCGAGGTCACGGTTTTGGTGCGGGTGTAGAAACGGAAGGAATCTGGCCCGTGCTGGTTCAAATCGCCAAAGCCTGACCGCTTCCAACCGCCAAAGGTGTGATAGGCCAAGGGAACAGGGATTGGCACGTTGATGCCAACCATCCCGATATTCACGCGGGACGCAAAATCGCGCGCTGCATCGCCGTCACGGGTAAAGATCGCGGTGCCATTGCCATATTCGTGATCCATCGCAAGACCCAAAGCCTCTTCGTAGGAAGCAGCGCGCACGGTCGACAGAACGGGGCCGAAAATCTCGGTTTTATAGATATCCATGTCGGGGGTGACGCGGTCAAACAGATGCGCGCCCACAAAGAACCCGTTTTCATAGCCTTGCAGATTGAAATCGCGGCCATCGACAACCAATTCCGCGCCCTGATCTACGCCCGTTTGCACAAGGCGCAGGATGTTTTCCTTCGCGGCTTTGGTGACAACTGGCCCGAAATCGACATCATTGGCTGCGGTATAAGGGCCAACCTTCAAGGCCTCGATCCGCGGGACAAGTTTTTCGATCAACCGATCTGCGGTTTCGTCACCCACTGGCACGGCCACGGAAATCGCCATGCAGCGTTCGCCTGCCGCCCCATAGCCCGCGCCGACCAAGGCGTCAGCGGCCTGATCCATATCGGCATCGGGCATGATGATCATATGGTTTTTCGCCCCGCCAAAGCATTGGCAGCGTTTGCCTGTTTCGGCCGCGCGGCTATAGATATATTGCGCGATTGGGGTCGACCCAACAAAGCCAACGGCCTGAATGATCTCGCTGTCCAAGATGGCATCCACAGCACCCTTATCGCCATTGATCACTTGGAACACGCCATCAGGCAAACCCGCCTCTTTCAAAAGCGCACCCAACATCATCGGGCAGGACGGATCGCGTTCCGAAGGTTTGAGGATCATCGCGTTGCCCGATGCCAAGGCAGGGCCCAATTTCCACAAGGGGATCATGGCGGGAAAGTTAAACGGCGTGATCCCTGCAACAACGCCCAAAGGTTGGCGCATGGAATACATGTCAATGCCAGGGCCTGCGGCATCTGTGAATTCACCCTTCAGCAGATGCGGTGCGCCGATGCAAAATTCGATCACCTCTAGCCCGCGCTGAACATCGCCTTTCGCATCTGGGAAGGTCTTGCCATGTTCGCGGCTGATGGCCTCGGCCAGTTTGTCCATATCGCGGTTAAGAAGGCGCACCAATTCCATCATCACGCGCGCGCGGCGTTGTGGGTTTGTGGCGCCCCATGCAATTTGCGCCTCTGCGGCGGAGGCGATCGCGCGATCCATTTCTTCCTGCGAGGCCAATGCCACCTGCGCCTGCACTTCCCCTGTTGCGGGGTTAAAGACATCCGCTGTGCGGCCTGATGTGCCCGCGACATGCGCGCCGTTAATCCAGTGACCGATCTGTTCCATGATCCCACCCTTTTGTTGAAAATCTACACTTGGTGGCTGTTCTATACTTGCAATCCTGTCGGGAAAAGAGGAAGAAATCCAAATTAGTCTTGCATTTTTGCAAAATGGATGGGGCGATGAATTGGGATGATATCCGTGTCTTTCTGGCCGTTGCGCGGGCCGAAAGCCTGACAGGGGCAGGGAAAACCCTGCGGCTTGATGCGGCCACAATCGGGCGGCGTATTGCACGGCTTGAGGCGCGGCTGGGGGCCGAGCTGTTTGTGAAATCCCCGCAAGGCTATGTCCTGAGCAGTGTAGGCGAGGAGCTTTTGCCCGCGGCCGAGGCTGCCGAGGCGGCCCTTGCCGTTCCTCTTGCGGGCGGGCAGGGGCAGGCGGGGCTGTCTGGCACGGTGCGGATCGGCGCACCTGATGGCTGCGCCAATTATTTGCTGCCACAGGTCTGCGCGGCCATTCGCGCCGATAACCCTGATCTCGATATCCAAATTCTGGCCCTGCCGCGGGTTGTGAACCTATCCAAGCGCGAAGCGGATTTAGCGATTACTGTCAGCCCACCCGATGCGGGGCGGCTTTTGGTGCAAAAGATCACCGATTACCATTTGCATTTGGCAATGCGCGCCGATCTGACGCCGCCAGATGATCTGGCCAAGGCGCGGGATCATGCGGTGGTGGGCTATATTCCCGATATGATTTTCGACAAAGAATTGGACTATCTTGGGCTATTGGGGCGCGGACGGGTGCAGATGGCGTCAAATTCTGTCGCGGTGCAATTGCACATGCTGCGGCAGGGCGGGATTGGCTTTGTGCATGATTTTGCACTGCCTTTTGCGCCCGAATTGCGGATTGTGCTGAAGGATGACATCAGCCTGAAACGGGCCTTTTATCTTGTGCGCCACGAGCAAGATCGGCGCTCTGACAGGTTGGGGCGTTTGGTTAAGGCTTTGTCAGCGGGGCTGCGCGCCGAGGTGGCGCGGCTTGAAGCGGAGGCGGCGGCGCGCTGCTTTTAGCTTGCGTTTCGCGGCGCAATAATGTTGCGTGACCCCGTAATTGCGGCAGCATATGCCAAGTTTGGGAGATTTGCAGATGCGCACAGGCCTATATCCGGGCACATTCGATCCAATCACATTGGGCCATGTCGATATTATCCGCCGTGCGGCCAAATTGGTTGATCGATTGGTGATTGGTGTTGCGATCAACCGCGATAAAGGCCCGCTTTTCACCCTTGAGGAACGGGTGGCTATGGTCGAGGCCGAAAGCGCGAAACTGTCACGCGCCACGGGCATTGAGATTGTCGCGCATCCCTTCGACAATCTTTTGATTGATTGCGCGCGCGAGGTTGGGGCGGGGCTTATCATCCGTGGCCTGCGTGCGGTCGCCGATTTCGAATATGAATTCCAGATGGTCGGCATGAACCGCAAACTGGATGATGAGATCAACACTGTCTTTTTGATGGCCGAGGCCGAGCATCAGGCGATTGCCTCAAAACTGGTCAAAGAAATCGCGCGGCTTGGGGGCGATGTCAGCCATTTCGTGCCGCCCGCTGTGCATCAAGCGCTAGACGCGAAATTCTCATCCTGATAGGTCAAGGCCAAAGTCAGATATCCGCAAAAGGAATAAAGGCATGGCCGAGATCAAAGACCCCGAAAACACCATCCTGATGGAGCTGAAAGAGGGCACTGTCACCATCGAATTGCTGCCCGACATTGCGCCTGCGCATTGCGCGCGCATGAAGGAATTGGCGCGTGAAGGCGCCTATGATGGTGTGATCTTTCACCGCGTGATTGACGGGTTCATGGCGCAAACGGGCGATGTTGAACATGGCAATGGTGACAAGGGCGCGAATATCCGCATGGCGGGCACGGGCGGTTCGGACAAGCCTGATTTACCTGCTGAATTTTCTGGCATTCCGCATGATCGCGGCACATTAGGGGCAGCGCGCTCTTCCAACCCCAATTCGGCAAACAGCCAGTTCTTTATCAATTTTAACGACAACCATTTCCTCAATCGCCAATACACCGTTTATGGCCGCGTTATTGCAGGGATGGAGCATATTGACGCGATCACCCGCGGCGAGCCGCCCGCAAACCCTGATAAAATGATCAGCGTGAAGGTGGCCGCAGATGTGTAAGCTTGGCGCAGCGATGGCCTTGCTTCTGGCAAGCCCTGCCTTTGGGGCGGGGCTAGAGATTGATATCGCGGGCAAGGCGAATGGCGCGATCGTCATCGACTTGTTCGAGGATGTCGCGCCAGAACATACGGCGCGGATGCTGCAACTGGCCGAAGATGGCGCCTATGATGGCGTGGTGTTTCACCGAGTGATTGATGGGTTCATGGCACAAACGGGCGATGTGGAATATGGCCGCATCGGACAAGATATGCGCTTTGCAGGGCGGGGCGGATCCCAATATCCAGACCTGCCTGCCGAGTTTTCTGATATCAGCTTTGAGCGAGGCGTGGTCGGCATGGCCCGCGCCGCGAACCCAGACAGCGCCAATTCGCAATTCTTCATCATGTTTGCCCCCGTGCCCCAATTGAATGGGGATTACACCGTTGTGGGCGAGGTCACATCGGGGATGGAGATTGTCGATCAGATCAAGCGTGGGCTTGGGCCAAATGGCGCTGTGATTGGCGAGCCTGATCAGATGGCGGCTGTTCGGGCCATTCGTGATTGACCAAAGACAAGCCCGCCGTGTTCAGGCGGGCTTGCGTGAAAGATAGCCCCCATGGCCCGCCCTTCGCTTTTGCAGCTTTCGGATATTTCACTGACCTTTGGCGGTGACCCTATTTTTGATGGGTTGGATTTGGTTGTGCATCATGGGGATCGCGTGGCGCTCGTTGGGCGCAACGGGTCGGGCAAATCGACCTTGATGAAGGTCATGGCGGGGTTGACCGAACCTGACACAGGCAGCATCACAAGCCCGCAAGGCACCTCGGTCGGCTATATGGAACAAGAGCCTGATTTTACGGGCTTTGCCGCATTGGGTGATTTTGCCACGGCCACGCTTGGCCCAAGCGAAGCGTGGCGGGTCGAGGCCTTGGCCGATGGTCTTAAGCTGCGTCTTGACGCTGATCCTGCCAAGGCGTCTGGCGGGGAGCGCCGCCGCGCAGCCCTTGCACGGCTTTTGGCCGAAGAGCCTGATATCATGCTTTTGGACGAGCCCACCAACCATCTTGATATCGAGGCCATCGGATGGCTCGAGGCGCGGCTTGAAGAAACCCGCACAGCCTTTGTCGTGATCTCGCATGATCGTGCGTTTTTGAACGCCTTGACCCGCGCCACCTTATGGGTGGATCGCGGGCAGGTGCGCCGCAATGAGCAAGGCTTTGCCAGCTTTGAGGCGTGGCGCGATAAGGTTTGGGACGAGGAAGACACAGCGCGCCACAAATTGGATCGCAAAATCAAATCCGAGGCCCGTTGGGCCGTTGAGGGGATCAGTGCGCGGCGCAAACGCAATCAGGGCCGTGTGCGCGCTTTGGCCGATTTGCGCGCAGAACGCGCTGCAATGATCCGCCGCCAATCCACCGCCGCCATGGTGTTGGAGGAGGGCTCGCAATCTGGCCGCAAGGTGATCGAGGCCAAGGGAATTTCAAAATCCTTTGTAGAAACGCAAATTCTCAAACCTTTTGATCTTCGCATTTTGCGCGGGGATCGGGTGGGGTTTGTCGGCCCTAATGGAGCAGGCAAAACCACCTTATTGAATCTCCTGACGGGCCAACTCGCGCCTGACACGGGGCAGGTCACCTTGGGCAAAGGTCTTGAGATGGCGGTGTTTGACCAAAACCGCGCAGGGTTGAACCCCGAGGCCAGTCTGTGGGACAGCCTGACCTTAGATCGTGAGATTGCGGTGAATGGATCATCTGATCAGGTCATGGTGCGCGGCAGTCCCCGCCATGTGATGGGCTATCTCAAAGATTTCCTGTTTGACGAGGCGCAAGCGCGCGCGCCTGTGCGCTCTCTCTCGGGGGGCGAGCGGGCGCGATTGATGCTTGCCAAAATCATGGCGCGCGAAAGCAATCTTTTGATCTTGGACGAACCGACCAATGATCTGGATATCGAGACATTGGATTTGCTGCAAGACCTGCTTGGCGACTATGCGGGCACGGTTCTTTTGGTCAGCCATGATCGCGATTTTCTGGATCGGGTTGCCACCAGCACGGTTGTCCTTGAGGGGCAGGGCCGTGCGCAGGTCTATGCGGGTGGATGGAGCGATGCCTTGGCCCAAGGCGCGCGGATTGGGGCGGCGCAGGAGGATCGCGAAGCACCGCCTGCCGCAAAATCAGGCCCTGATCGGGTGGTGTCAAATGCGGGTGCAAAACCCGCTGCGGGTCTCAGTTTCACGGAAACTCATCGTCTCAATGAGTTGCCATCGGTGATTGCGCGGCTTGAGGCGGAAATGGGCAAGCTGTCTGAATTGCTGTCTGACCCTGATCTCTACACGCGCGAGCCTGTCAAATTCGCCAAAGCAACCGAGGCCTTGGCCGAACGTCAGGCGAAACTTGCGGCTGCCGAAGAAGAATGGCTGCTGCTTGAGGAAAAGGCGCAAGGGGTGTGAGCGCCCAAACGGCGCTAATATTCGACAGGGTTAAAGGTCCAATTCCTCAACAAAGCGCGCATTATCTTGGATGTATTGGAACCGCAATTCGGGCTTTTTGCCCATCAAACGTTCCACCAGATCCCCGGTTTCGCCGGGCGTGTCCTCATCCACTGTGACACGGATCAACTTGCGCGAGGCGGGATCCATCGTGGTTTCCTTTAGGTCTTTGGCGTCCATCTCGCCCAGACCCTTAAATCGGCTCACATCAATCTTGCCGCGCCCGCCTAAGCCACGCGCCATCCAGCTCTCTTTCTCGGCCTCATCAAGGGCATAGACCCTATGCGCGCCTTGGGTCAGGCGGAACAAGGGCGGGCAGGCGAGATAGAGATGACCCTGATCAATCATCGGACGCATCTGGGTGAAGAAAAATGTCATCAAGAGCGAGGCGATATGCGCCCCATCGACATCCGCATCGGTCATGATGATGATTTTGTCATAACGCAAATCTTCAACATTGAACTTCGTGCCCATCGACACGCCCAGCGCCTGACACAGATCGTTGATCTCTTGGTTTTGGCCCATTTTGGAGGAGGCCGCACCAAGCACGTTCAAAATTTTACCACGCAGAGGCAGCAGGGCTTGGGTCTTGCGGTCGCGGGCCATTTTGGCAGACCCGCCCGCACTGTCGCCTTCCACGATAAACAATTCGGTGCCTTCGCGGTTCGTGGCCGAACAATCCACCAACTTGCCCGGCAGACGCAGGCGCTTGGTGGCGGATTTGCGCTGTGTTTCTTTTTCTTGTCTGCGGCGCATGCGTTCTTCGGCGCGTAGGATCAGAAAATCGAGGATCGCACCCGCCGATTTGGTATCGGCGGCTAACCAATTGTCAAAGCGGTCGCGCACCGCCCCTTCGACCATGCGCGCCGCTTCGGTGGTGGCGAGGCGGTCTTTGGTTTGCCCGACAAATTCGGGTTCGGCGATAAAGCATGACACCAGCGCACACCCGCCCGCAGTCAGATCTTCGCGGGTGATGTTCGCGGCCTTGCGATTGCCCGCCAATTCGCCATAGGCGCGAATGCCCTTCAGGATCGCCGCCCAAAAACCAGCCTCATGTGTGCCGCCCTCAGGCGTGGGAACGGTGTTACAATAAGATTGGATGAAGCCATCGCGCGCAGGTGTCCAATTAATCGCCCATTCGACCAAACCCGCCGCACCGAAGCGTTCTTGAAACTCTACCTTGCCCGCAAAGGGGGCTTGCGCATAGGTCGCGGCATTTCCCAAAACCTCGCCCAGATAATCGGCCAAGCCGCCCGGGAAATGGAACGTGGCCTCTTGTGGGGTTTCGCCGTCATCAATTGCGGATTTCCAACGAATTTCCACGCCTGAAAACAAATAGGCCTTAGAGCGCACCATTTTGAAAAGGCGGGCAGGCTTAAAGCGATGGCTGCCAAAGATTTGTTCATCGGCATGAAAGCTGACTTGCGTGCCGCGCCGATTGGGGGCCGCGCCAAGGTTCTGCAATCCCCCTTGAGGCAGGCCGCGCGAGAATTCTTGCGCGTAAAGCGTGCGATTGCGGGCCACCTCGACCCGCAAATGATCGGAGAGCGCATTCACGACCGATGCCCCAACCCCGTGCAAGCCGCCCGAGGTTTGATAGGCCTTGCCCGAAAACTTACCGCCCGCGTGGAGGGTGCATAAAATTACCTCAAGCGCGGATTTGTCGGGGAATTTGGGATGCGGATCAATCGGCATCCCGCGGCCATTGTCGCGGATTGTGACGGTGTAATCTGCGGCCAGTTCAATCTCAATCCGATTGGCATGGCCAGCGACAGCCTCGTCCATCGAGTTGTCAAGGATTTCTGCCACCAAATGGTGCAAGGCGCGTTCATCGGTGCCGCCAATATACATGCCCGGGCGCTTGCGGACGGGTTCCAACCCTTCCAACACCTCAATAGATGAGGCGTCATAGGCCTGTTCCGAGGCCGCTTGGCCCAAAAGATCATCCGCCATGCTCTGCTCAATCACATTTTTGCTTTACGATTTTGCCTATATTGGCAGCTTTATCTCGCGGCGAAAAGCCAAAAACGGCCTTGCAAACCACTACATCTTGGGCGCTTGCGCGTGTTTGCATGTCAACCAAATCTAAATTTGCGCCAGATCAAATAAAGGCGCGCGTCAATTTGTTACTTGGATTTTCAACAGCGAAGGGACTATCTGACACGCAACGCTGGCCGTTATCCCTTAAACCACGGCCTGCGCGCGGAAATGTAAGGAGACGAGTGTGGATTATAACAACGCCCTTAATCATGCCTTGGATAGCCTTCACAACGAGGGTCGCTATCGCACGTTCATTGATATTGAACGCCGCAAGGGACAATTTCCGCACGCAACTTGGACGCGGCCCGATGGCAGCCAGCAGGATATCACAGTCTGGTGTGGCAATGATTATTTGGGCATGGGGCAACACCCTGTCGTTTTGAACGCTATGCACGAGGCGCTTGACGCCACAGGCGCAGGGTCTGGCGGCACGCGCAACATTTCAGGTACCACTGTCTATCACAAGCGCCTTGAGGCGGAATTGGCCGATTTGCACGACAAAGAGGCAGCGCTTGTGTTCACCTCTGCCTATATTGCCAATGATGCAACCCTCTCGACCCTGCCGCGGCTGTTTCCGGGTCTGATCATCTATTCGGATGAGTTGAACCACGCCTCTATGATTGAGGGCATTCGCCGCAATGGCGGGGCAAAGCGCGTGTTCAAACACAATGATCTTGCTGATTTGCGCGCCAAACTGGCGGCAGATGATCCTGCTGCGCCAAAATTGATTGCCTTTGAATCGGTCTATTCGATGGATGGCGATTTTGGCCCGATTTCGGGGATCGTAGAATTGGCCGAGGAATTCGGCGCCTTGACCTATTTGGACGAGGTTCACGCGGTGGGGATGTATGGCCCACGCGGGGGCGGGGTGGCCCAAAAACTGGGCTTGTCGGATCGTATCGACATTATCAATGGCACGCTTGGCAAAGCCTATGGTGTGATGGGCGGATATATCGCGGCATCGGCCAAAATGTGTGATGCTGTGCGCTCCTATGCTCCGGGTTTCATTTTTACAACATCACTGCCACCTGTGGTTGCAGCGGGCGCTGCCGCTTCGGTTGCGCATCTCAAGACGGATCAGGCCCTGCGCGATCTGCATCAAGAGCGCGCAGCAGTTCTGAAACTGCGCCTAAAGGGGATGGGCCTGCCCATCATTGATCACGGTAGCCACATTGTGCCAGTGATCGTACGTGACCCTGTTCATACCAAGAAAATCTCGGATATGCTTTTGCGGGATCACGGGATTTATGTGCAGCCCATCAATTTCCCAACTGTTCCCCGCGGGACAGAACGGTTACGCTTTACCCCAAGCCCTGTGCATGACCCCAAAATGATGGATGCTTTGGTGCATGCCATGGATCGCCTCTGGAGCCATTGTGCGCTGAATCGTGCCGAGTTGGCGGGTTAATACACAATAAGTTTATCGCCTAGCCTAGCTTATGCTATTGTGTCATTGGGGGATGACGGGGCCGATACGAATCGGCCTTCGAATATATGGGCAACGGAAAAGCAGTTTTGGCCAGAAACTGCATCCAAGGGCAGGTTGAGCGGGGCGCCAAATGGGGCATGATGAGACGGGGATGATGGGGGCATCAACAGAAGAATTGCACAGCGAATTGCTGATGGATGTGCCTTTGGGCGATCTGATGCGCGGTGAACGCGCAACCATGGGTAAATCGCTACAGGATGTTGAGGCGGATTTGCGGATCCGTGCCTCATATATCGCTGCTATCGAAAACGCAGATTTAACGGTCTTTACGTCGCGCGGGTTTATCGCGGGTTATGTGCGGTCATATGCGCGGTATCTGGGTCTTGACCCTGAATGGGTGTTTTCGCGGTTTTGCGAGGAAACAGGGTTTTCAGGGGTCAGCGGGTTCTCTCCCGAGGTGGATCGCACCGCGCGCAGACCGCAGAAAATTGAAATGCCCAAAGGCCAGATGGGCGGCCTGCAAGAAGACCGCCGCTTTTCAAAGCGCCATGTTTTATACGACACGGATGATGGGTTTCTCCCTCGACTTGAGGCGGGCGCGCTTGGCTCGCTTTTTGTCTTGTCGGTGGTTTTGCTTGGCGTGGGCTATGGCGCGTGGGTCTTGCTTAATGATTTTCAGCGCGTTCAATTCGCACCTGTCGCTGATACGCCCGTTGCATTAACAGCGCTTGACCCGCTGCCCTTGCCGCAAAACACAACCAGCGATTTGACCGATGCAAGCCCCGCTCTGCCCGCCCAAGAAGAGACGCGCGACAGTGCCGCGATGGAGCGTCTTTATCGCCCCACCTTGCTTGAGGCCCCGGTCTTGGTGCCGCGTGACCGCGCCATCAGCACCTTGAACCCCTCAACCACAGGGGCTTTTGCCCGCGATAACAGCCCCGTCTTGCGCCCCGATGATATCTCGCGCGCGATTGCCGCCGCAGGAGGGGGGGAGGCCGCACCGACCGCCTCAACCAGCAATCCGCCCGTGACCCAAGAGCCGCGCGATGAGGTCGTCCTGTTTGCTGTGCGCCCCTCATGGATCAGGATCACCACGACTGATGGCACCGTTCTTTTTGAGGGCACGTTGAATGCGGGCGATAGTTATACCGTCCCCGTCATGGATGAGGAGCCCGTGCTGCGCGCAGGCAATTCAAGTGCGCTTTATTTTGCGCTGAACTCTGTCACCTTTGGCCCTGCGGGTGAAGGCAGCAGTGTGATTAAGGATGTGCCGATTTCTGCCGATCAGATTCAAACCCGCTATTCCATTGCAAGCGCGGCCTCTGATCCACAATTGCCCGAAGTGGCGCAATTGGTTCTCGAGCGCCTGGCGCAAGGCGAATAAATCGGGGGCCTGTTCGCGCTCTGCGTGTCCAAGCATTGTGCAATCGGTGGCAAGGGCTTATCTTGCGCGGTGAAACGTCTTTGCGATGCGACAAGATAAAGGTCACACTCCCCATGTCTCATAATCCGATCCGCCCTTGGCGCAATATCGACCGCCGCAAAAGCCGTCAGATTCATGTAGGATCTGTGCCAGTTGGGGGGGATGCACCGATTTCCGTACAAACCATGACCAACACCCCCACCACCGATATAAAGTCGACCATCGCACAGGTGCAGGCCTGTGCCGAGGCAGGCGCTGATATCGTGCGCGTCTCCGTGCCAGACGAGGCCAGCTCGAAGGCGCTGAAAGAAATTGTGCGCGAAAGCCCTGTGCCAATCGTTGCAGATATCCATTTCCATTATAAACGCGGCATTGAGGCGGCAGAGGCAGGCGCGGCCTGTTTGCGGATCAATCCTGGCAATATTGGCGATGCAACCCGTGTGCGTGAGGTGATCAAGGCCGCCCGTGATCATAATTGCTCGATCCGTATTGGGGTGAATGCGGGCTCCTTGGAAAAGCACTTGCTTGAGAAATATGGCGAACCTTGCCCTGAGGCAATGATTGAATCAGGTCTCGATCACATTCGGATCTTGCAAGATAATGATTTTCACGAGTTCAAAATCTCGGTCAAAGCGTCCGATGTGTTTTTGGCGGCTGCGGCTTATCAAGGTCTGGCTGAGGCCACCGATGCCCCCATCCATTTGGGCATCACTGAAGCAGGCGGTTTGACCTCTGGCACGATCAAATCTGCAATTGGTTTGGGCAGCCTGCTGTGGATGGGGATTGGCGACACGATCCGTGTCAGCCTTTCTGCCGATCCTGTGCAAGAGGTGAAAGTTGGCTATGAGATCCTCAAATCCTTGGGCCTGCGCCATCGCGGAGTGAATATCATTTCCTGCCCATCTTGCGCGCGTCAGGGCTTTGATGTGATCAAAACAGTCGAGGCTCTGGAAAAGCGTCTTGAGCATATCAAAACCCCGATGAGCCTTTCGATTATCGGCTGTGTGGTCAACGGGCCGGGCGAGGCGCTGATGACCGATGTGGGCTTTACAGGCGGCGGTGCTGGGTCAGGTATGGTCTATCTTGCAGGCAAACAAAGCCACAAGCTGAACAATGACCAAATGATCGACCATATCGTAGAGCAGGTCGAAAAAAAGGCCGCCCAACTTGAGGCGGCACAGAAAACCGAAGCGGCGGAATAACCCCTTAGGGGATCAGACGCGCCACATAGGGGGGCAGGGCGAACGCGCCGCGATGCACCTCGGGGGTATAATAATCTGTGCTGATCCCTGCCGCTTTGAACCGCGCCTCAAGGGTGGTAAGATCAACATGCCGCGCGTTACTGTCACTGCCCCAGCCAAAGGCCATAGGCCCGCCTGCATAGGTCGGAATGCTCGCCAGATAGCAGCTGTAATCAGAAAATAGCGTCTTGAAGGCCCGCATTGTGCCTGTCAGCTCATCCCCTTGCAGGAACGGAACCCCGTTTTGCGTGACCAAAATCCCACCTTCGGCCAAACGCGCCTTGGCGTGGCCGTAGAAATGATCGGTAAAGAGAACCTCACCGGGGCCAACGGGATCAGTGCTGTCGATGATGATGACATCATAGACATCCGCGTTTTGTTTCATGAACACGGCACCATCATTGATCACAAGATCAAGGCGGAGGTCATCAAAGGCCCCATCTGAAATAGCGGCCAGATATTTCTTGGAAAAATCCACCACGCCCGCGTCAATCTCGACCATGGTCACCTGTTCGATGCTGTCATGTTTCAGCACCTCCCGCGCCATGCCACCATCGCCGCCGCCCACAATCAGCACGCGCTTGGCGGCCCCATGGGCCAAGATCGGCACATGGGTCAGCATTTCATGATAGATGAAATTATCCGCTTCGGTCACCTGCACCACGCCATCAAGCGTTAAGATGCGCCCGAAAGTGGGGTTTTCAAACACGCGTAGGCGTTGGTGATCAGTTTCGCTGTCATAATGCATTTGCGCCACGCGCAAGGCTTGCCCGTGATCTTGGTGCAGACGCTCAACGCTCCAATCGCGCGTGGTTTCAGGATCGCTCATCGGCGGCCTCCTTTCGAGCAGTTTGGGGCAGGGGGAGGGGCGGGGTTTCACCGCCCCTGCACGCGCAGTTATGCCGCGGCAATCGCCTCGGTCACCAGGCCTTCGCCGCGCAGCAATTCTGTGACGCGCACATCTTGCGTGCCAAAGGCCGCTTTAAGCACATCCACCGCGCGCCATGGTTCGGCATCGCCGCACATAAAGACGTCAAATGCGCCATAGCCAATCTCGGGCCATGTATGCACGGAGATGTGGCTTTCCGCCAAAACCGCCACACCCGACACGCCTTGGGGGCTGAATTTGTGGGTATGAATGTGCAGAAGCGTTGCCCCACATTCGCGCACGCAGTCGCGAAATGCAGTTTGAATCCGCGCCTCATCATCAAGGCCATGGCCATTGACGACTTCGAGGATCAGATGCGTGCCCGCGAAAACGCGGCCATCGCGGCGAATGAAGTGATCATCGCGTGTTTCATCGAACACGCTTCTGTCAGCCGAAAGGCTGTGAGTGTCTTCCGCATGGGCGCCTGTCTCCAGACCAGTCCCCAGTTGGAAGAGGTCGGCGCTAGACATAGCACGCCCCCTTCTTACCAGCAGATTGATGTGGTGGGCCCTTAGCGCCCCCCCGCTGGTAGCAGCGAGGTTGGGATCGGCACCCGGTTCGTTACGGGGCCACGTAGTGCGTCATGTTTCCCATTTCAAGGAAAATCTTGGCATATGTTTCGATTCTTTTTATTCGGCCACGAAATCGGCCTGTTTCGCCCCGGTCAGTCGCAAAAGCTGTTCGGGGGAGATGCCGAAAATATGGCGCGGTGTGCCTGCCGCCGCGTATACCAAATCAAAGGCTAAAAGCTGCGGGTCAAACCATATGCGCAAGGGGCTCAGATGCCCGACAGGGGCCACGCCCCCGATTGCAAAGCCCGTGACACGGCGAATCGTGTCGGCATCCGCCCGCGCCAAGGCGCACCCAGTCAGGGCTTCGGCCTGCGAGGGATCGACCTGATTACCGCCTGCGGTGATGAACAAAACCAACTCACCGCTCGCGACCTCGCGGAATATGATTGATTTCGCAATTTGATCGATTTGGCATTGCGCCGCACGCGCCGCATCTTCGGCGGTGCGGGTGCCTTCGGCCATCTCAAGGATCACAGGCTCTAGCCCCGCCCTCTCTAGGGCATGGGCCACGCGGGCAAGGCTTTTGCTCATGCGCATTCCCTTCTATCATCTATCACAACCTTTGAGCGCAAACGCATGATAATGACAAGATGACCCAAAACGCCGCCCCCTTCGCCACTCGGATCACCCGCGCCCCCCTTGCCTATGACGGCGCCTTGGCGACAGGTCTATTCGCGGATCTGCCCCAATTGAACGACCTTGCGCCTGAACTGCGTGAGGTCATCCATGGCGTTGCCGGATGTGCGCCGTATCTGGCGGGCCTGATCCGCCGCGAAGTCGATTGGTTAATCCCCACCCTCAGCGCCGCGCCTGAGGCGGGTATGGCTGCAATTTTGGCAGAGGCGGCCGCCTTGGGGGCCAGTGATCTGGATGCGGGGCTGCGCCGCCTCAAACGCCGCGCCGCGATCCTTGTGGCTTTGGCCGATTGTGGCGGTGTTTGGGATTTGTTGACCACCACGGCCCTCTGGTCGCAATTCGCCGATGCCTGTGTGCAGGCGGCGCTACGGGTTCATGTTGGGGCCGAGGCGCGGCGCGGACGCATTCCGACCCAAACCGAGGAGGATGCGCTGCGCGATGGCGCGGGAATGGTGGTGCTTGCGATGGGGAAAATGGGGGCGGGAGAGTTGAATTATTCCTCTGACATTGACCTGATCTGCCTCTTTGATGAGACAAGATTCGATGCAGGTGATGAGATGGAGGCGCGCACAGGGTTAGTTCGCGCAACCCGCCGCATTGCCGCAAGTTTGGGAGAAATCACATCCGAAGGTTATGTGTTCCGCACCGATCTTCGGCTGCGCCCTGATGCCTCTGTGACGCCCGTCTGTATCTCAATGGCTGCGGCTGAACGCTATTACGAGGCGGAGGGACGAAATTGGGAGCGCGCCGCATATATCAAGGCGCGCGCTGCCGCAGGTGATCTTGCGGCAGGGGAGCGGTTCTTGAAAACCCTCACCCCTTTCGTGTGGCGCAAGCATTTGGATTTCGCCGCTATCCGTGACACCCAAGACATGCGCCAGCGTATTCGCGACCATAAGGGCCTGCACGGGTTCACCCTTGAGGGGCATAATATGAAACTGGGGGCGGGCGGCATTCGTGAGATCGAATTTTTTGCCCAGACCCGCCAATTGGTGGCGGGTGGCAGAGATCCCGATTTGCGGATGCGGCGCACGGTTGATGCTTTGGCCGCCTTGGCCAAGAAATCATGGGTTGATCCAGAAGTCACAGAAAGCCTGACCGCGCATTACATCGCGCATCGCGAGGTCGAGCATCGTTTGCAGATGATCCATGACGCGCAGACGCACAGCTTGCCCAAATCGCCCGAAGGGTTTGCGCGGCTTGCGGCCTTTATGGGCGGGGGCGATGTCGCCACATTTCGTGCCGCGCTTCTGGCGCGATTGCACGCAGTTGATGACGCCTGCGAGCCGTTTTACACACCGCAAAAGCAAGCTGAGATTGAACATGAAGATGTCACTCTTACTCCTTCACAAATTGAGATTTTATCACGTTGGCCGGGCTATTCCTGTTTGCGCGCATCACGCGGGCGCGAGATTTTCGAACAGATCAAACCCGCCCTATTGACCAAGCTGATGAAATCCGCAAATCCAGATGAAAGCCTTTCAAATTTTGACAGCTTTCTCAAAGGTTTGCCTGCAGGTGTTCAACTATTTTCTTTATTCCAGTCAAACCCGTCATTGATTGATCTTTTGGCCGATATCTGCGCAACAGCGCCCGCGCTTTCCATATACTTGTCGCGCAATGCTAAAGTTCTAGATGCAGTTCTCAGCGGTGGGTTCTTTGCGCCATGGCCCGCACGGGGCGAATTGCTGCAATCTCTCAGCAGCGCGCTTGAAGGGCTTGATTATGAAGGACAGTTGGACGCCGCGCGCCGTTGGCTGAAAGAATGGCATTTCCGTGTTGGGGTGCATCACCTGCGCGGCCTGATTGAGGCCGAAGAAGCGGCCAAGCAATATACCGATTTGGCCGATGTGGTGATTGCCTGCTTCTGGCCTTTGGTCTGTTCGGAATTGGCCAAAAAACATGGGGTCGCGCCGGGTCGCGGTGGGGTTGTTTTGGCCATGGGGAGCCTTGGGGCTGCGCGGCTCACGGCGGGATCGGATTTGGATTTGATCGTCATTTATGACGCGGGTGGTGTTGAGATTACGGATGGCCCGCGCCCATTGGACGCGCGGGGGTGGTTCTCGAAGGCGACAAAAATGCTGATCACCTCACTCTCTGCACCGACCTCAGAGGGGCGGCTTTACGAGGTTGATATGCGTCTGCGACCCTCAGGCCGCAAGGGGCCGGTTGCGACATCGTTGGAGGCCTTCACGCATTATCAAATGAATGAGGCATGGGGGTGGGAGCATATGGCCCTCACCCGCGCACGGGTTGTTGCAGGCGATGCAAGCCTTGGCGCAGATGTAGAAGCCACGCGGATGCAGGTGATCCAAAACCCGCGCAAGCCAAGCACGATCATCGCGAATTTGGCCGATATGCGCCAACGCCTTGCGGCGGTAGGGCGCAAGGGCAGCACCTTTGACGTCAAGGCGGGCATGGGCGGTATGCAGGATATTGATCTGATCGGGCAAGCGGGCTCGCTGATCGCGGGCAGTGCGGCCCGTGCCACTGCGCGCCATCTGCGCGCAGCGGCCAAATGCGGTTGGCTGACCCAAGCCGAAGCGGAGGCCTTATCCGCCGCGCATGAGCTATTTTCTCGTGCGGCGCAGGCTGCGCGCCTCTTGACGGACGCGCCGCTTGATCCAAGTGATATCGGGCAGGGCGGGCTAGAATTTCTGGTGCGCGCCACGGGCCACGCAGATCGCGCCAGTTTGGAAACTGCGCTTGACGCTGGCCGCGTGGAATCTGTCGCAATTATCGAGGCCGCTTTGACGCGCAAGCCCTAGATCGGCCAAGGGCATATGGGATGCAGGAGTTTCGGTGTTATGAAGGGCGATATCTATGATCCAAAGGCGCTGATCCGCGAGGCCTATCGCATCGAGGGGATCACGCGGGGCGAATGCCGCACGATTTTCATGGATTGGGCATTGTCCATCACCTCGGATGACCCCAAAATCTATATTCGCCATCTGCTTGAGCAATATGCAGCCGAAGATAAAGGGCACCCGATGAGCGAAACCCTGCGCGAGGCGCTTGAGCAAGCCCCGCGCGCTGTGCGCCGTGGGGGACGCGCCGCACGGGTGGGGCAATAAGGTATTATTTGACGATTATGTCAGGTTTGCTCGCATGGGTGCCCCGCTCGCGATAGGGGGTGGTGTCATATTGCGCCCGATAGCATTTTGAAAAATGCGAGGGGGATGCAAAGCCGCAGGCCAATGCCACATTGATCACGCTCATATCGGTTTGCATCAGCAGATTGCGCGCTTTGGCAAGGCGCAATTCCATATAATATCGCTTGGGGCTGCGGTTCAGGTAACGGCGGAACAATCGCTCTAATTGGCGCGTGGACATTCCGACCTCCTTGGCCAAACTTGCCGGGCTGATCGGGTCTTCGATATTATGCTCCATCATCCGAATAACTTGGCTGAGTTTTGGATGACGCACGCCGATGCGGGTTGGAATTGACAGGCGCTGCGTGTCTTGGTCGGTGCGGATCGAGGTATAGATCAACTGATCAGCCACCAAATTCGCCAATTCTTCGCCGTGATCATTGGCGATGATTTTCAGCATCAAATCAATCGAGGCGGTGCCGCCTGCGGTGGTGATGCGGTTGCCATCAATCACAAAGACCGATTTTGTAAGGGTGACGTCTTCGAATTCCTCGGAAAAGCTGTCTTGGTTTTCCCAATGGATCGTGGCGCGTTTGCCGTCCAACAGCCCCGCCTTGGCCAAAGTATAGCCTGCGGTGCACAGCCCGCCCACAACCGAACCGCGCCGCGCCTCTCGCCGCAACCAGTTGAGAATGCGCTTCGTTGTGGCGGATTGCACATCAATCCCGCCGCACAGCATGATTGTGTCTTCGCGGGTCAGCTCTTCGAGATCCATATCTAGCTTATAGCCGATCCCCGCAGAGCAATACGCAACCTCGCCCCCATCCCCCGCTAAGGCCCATTCATAGAGTGTGCGTCCCGACATCCGATTGGCAATGCGCAAAGCTTCGACTGCAGAGGCAAAGCAGAGCATCGTAAAGCGATCCAACAGCACGAAAACATAGCGTTTCGCGGCGTCTGCATCGCGGGGGGTTGGTCTGCTCATCTCCAGAGTCCTTTGAACAAAGCCACAGTTATTAAACATCGCACCGAGGCGCATATCACGATGCAACCTTACGTGGTCGTTTCTCATCGAAACCACCAAATTGCGCGCGCCGCAAGCCCCCCTTTTGATCCGTAGCTTGCGAAATTGCCATTGGACGCGGGGGGTTTTCGCGTCTATAAGCAGGCTGAAATCGTAATTTTTATGGAAGACCGAAGGAGGCTCCCATGGGTGCTGAAGCCGCACAAACATGGACGAAATCTAGCTGGCGCAGCAAGCCGCGCGTGCAGATGCCTGATTATCCTGATCAGGCAGCATTGGCGGCGGTTGAGGCGCAGCTTGGTAAATATCCTCCTCTGGTTTTCGCGGGTGAGGCGCGTCGCCTCAAAGCCGCGCTTGGCAAAGCGGCCCGTGGTGAGGCGTTTTTGCTGCAAGGGGGCGATTGCGCCGAAAGCTTTGCTGAATTTTCGGCAGATTCCATTCGCGATACCTTCAAAGTCATGCTGCAAATGGCGATGGTCTTGACCTATGGCGCCAAGGTTCCCGTGGTCAAAGTGGGCCGTATGGCAGGGCAATTCGCCAAGCCGCGCTCGGCGCCCACCGAGGTGATAAACGGGGTCGAGTTGCCCTCTTATCGCGGTGATATCATCAACGAGTTGGCCTTCACGCCCGAGGCGCGCATTCCTGACCCTGCCAAGATGTTGCAGGCCTATACGCAGGCTGCCGCTTCGTTGAACCTGTTGCGGGCTTTCTCAACGGGTGGTTTCGCAGATATCGAACGGGTGCATAGCTGGACCTTGGGCTTTACCGATCACGATGACGCGGAGAGATACCGCGACATGGCCAATCATATCCAAGATAGCCTCGATTTCATGCGCGCGGCTGGCATCAGCCCACAGACCACACATGAATTGCACAGTGTCGATTTCTACACGAGCCATGAGGCGCTGTTGTTGGAATATGAGGAAGCCCTGTGTCGGATTGACTCGACCACGGGCAAACCGATTGCAGGCTCGGGTCATATGATCTGGATTGGCGACCGCACCCGTCAGCCAGAGGGCGCGCATGTTGAATTCTGTGCAGGGGTGCAAAACCCGATTGGTCTGAAATGCGGCCCAACCACCACCGAGGATGATCTGAAAATCCTTATGGATAAGTTGAACCCAGAAAATGAGGCAGGCCGCCTGACATTGATTGCGCGCTTTGGTGCTGGCAAAGTTGGCGATCATCTGCCACGCCTTGTGCGCACGGTGCAATCGCACGGGGCAAATGTGGTCTGGAGCTGTGACCCAATGCACGGCAACACGATCAAATCGGCCAGTGGGTTTAAGACGCGGCCCTTCGACTCGGTTTTGCGGGAGGTGCAGGAATTCTTTGCCATCCACCGCGCCGAAGGCACCATTCCGGGCGGGGTGCATTTCGAGATGACAGGCAAAGATGTCACCGAATGTACAGGTGGCGTGCGCGCTGTGACTGATGAGGATCTCTCAAGCCGCTATCACACGGCCTGTGATCCGCGCCTCAATGCCAGCCAGTCGCTTGAATTGGCCTTCTTGGTGGCGGAGGAATTGTCCTCAACCCGCTGTGATGCAGCTGCAGCGGCGGCGGGATAAAACCCCGCCGCGCTGATGAGCTAGCCTGCGCGCGCCCCTGACAAGACGCGCAGATAGGGCACTTTGGTTGGTTTCATGTCCATATGGGGCGGCGGCGTTACAGCCGCCGTTTCTTTATCGAGCGGGTGCAGATCCGTGCGCTCAATCTCAAATCGATAGGGCGCATGGTTAAGCGGCCCTTTGGTCACAAAAGCCCCAATGGCGCGATCAATCACGCCCGAGGCGCTTTGCAAGGGCAAAAGGATCATGCGCGCCAAAACGGGTGGCTCAATCCCACTATAGCTGCTTTCCAGTCTTATATCCAATTCCGCAGGCCCCGCGAAAACAGGCTCGACCGCAGCGGCATTCCCCGCAGTTCCATCCCCATAACATCGCATAAATGCGTGCCACCCAGTTTCAGGCGCAAAATCTCGCCGCCGAGATTTTCCACCAAAAACACGAATGGTAGGGCCGCGCCTAAGATGTGCGGCTGCAAATCGCGTGCTTTGGGTGGTTGGTGGACGGTGTCACGCAAACTGTTCCAATGCTGCCGCAATCGCGTGAAGGCCATATGGTGATCAAGGGTTTCGTCCTTGTCACGCGCGCCATCGCCAAAATAATAATTCCACATCGTTTTCCCCTATCCTCAACGGGTTCGATACGCCTGCTGCATGCCCCTATGCGGCGGATCGAAGGTTTATGTGCTGAGGTGTGTTACCTGGGGCATAGTAACGGCAAATTTTCGAAAAATTCAGCCCATATGACAGAAATTGGTTAATGGGGCATGGGCGCTGCTTTGGCTTGACCTCTGCGGTCTGATCCTCAAGATGCGCGCGCAAAGTAAAGATCGCCATAGAAAGACGCGCCTGATGTCTCAGACCGATGCAAAATCTCTCAACGCTGCCACACGCCGTGGCTTGCTGATCATTCTTTCTTCGCCTTCGGGCGCGGGGAAATCCACATTGGCACGGCGTCTGATGGCATGGGACGGGTCGTTGCGGTTTTCAGTATCCGCCACCACGCGCGCGCCGCGTATTGGCGAGGTGGATGGGGAACATTACCATTTCCTCGATCGCGCTGGGTTTGAGCGGATGGTGGATGAGGGCGCGATGCTGGAACATGCCGAGGTGTTCGGCAATCTCTACGGCAGCCCGATGCCACCTGTGCGTGCGGCCATTGATGCAGGGCGCGATGTCTTATTTGACATAGACTGGCAGGGGGCGCAGCAAATCCGCAACTCGGCGCTGGGCGCGCATGCGCTGTCGATCTTTATCCTGCCGCCGAGCATTGCAGCCTTGCACGAACGCCTGGTGACGCGCGCACAAGATGATGCCGAAACCATTACCAAACGGATGGCAAAATCTTGGGACGAGATCAGCCATTGGGATGGCTACGATTACGTTCTCGTCAATGATGATCTGGACGCGTGCTTTGACAATCTGACCACAATCATCACGGCTGAACGGATGCGCCGCATTCAACAGCCAAGCCTTGCCGGGTTTTTGCGGGGTTTACAAAGTGAATATGAGGGGATGCGCGCGCCATGATTTACGCGTTTGAGGGTCATCAGCCCGATATCGCCGCCGATGCATGGGTTGCCGATGATGCCAATGTCATCGGCAAGATTGCCCTTGCTGCCGAAAGCAGCATTTGGTTTGGGGCCACGTTGCGCGGTGACAATGAACTGATTTCCATTGGCGCGCGCAGCAATCTGCAGGAAAATGTGATTTGCCATACAGACCCAGGTCTGCCCCTGACTGTGGGCGAGGATTGCACCATTGGGCATCGCGCGCTTTTGCATGGCTGCACGATTGGTGATGGCACATTGATTGGCATGGGCGCGATGGTGATGAACGGTGCGGTTGTCGGTAAGGGCTGCTTGATCGGGGCGGGGGCCTTGATCCCTGAGGGCAAAGTTATTCCTGACGGCAGTTTGGTGATGGGGATGCCAGGCCGTGTTATTCGCGCGCTAGACGAGGCGGCGCGCGCAGGGCTTATTCAATCGGCGGCGGGTTATGTGGCCAAAGCCGCGCGGTTTCGCGCAGGATTGCAGGCGTTATAACCGCGACCCTTGCAGGCTGATCTGCACACGGGTGTCCGAGAGGCTAAGGGAAATCTCAGCCCCGATGTCAGCGACTTCCTTTAACAGCATCAGGAATTGCACCTCGCGCGGGCTTGGGGTGCTGTGACTGGCCCCGCCGAGCCATGCCAGACCTGATAAGTCGTGCAAGATCCGTGGCCCGTCAGCGCCGACTGTAAGCGTGCCGCGCTCTGGCTGTGCGATTGTGATATGCCCCCCCATAGGAAGGGCCGCTTCGGCACAGGCGATCATCAAAAAGGCGCTTTTTACATGATGGCGCGGTAAATCCCCCGTCAAAAGCCAGTCAACTGTCATGCGGCCCGCGCCATACATCTGGCTCAGAATATTGCGCGATTCGCGTTCAGAGATATGCTGATCAGGCCGCGCCGCGCCATAGGCGATCCGGAAAAACCGCAACCGCGCTTCGGTATCGCGCAGCGCATCGGCAATCAGGGCCGTTTCAGGACTATTGGCCATGCCACTCATTTGCAGAAGCTCAACCCCGTTTGACACAGCTCCCAAAGGGTTGCCCAAATCATGGCAGAGCCGCGATGCAACCAGGGCTGACAAATCCTGTGAATTTCGGCTAAAGACGATTTGATCCATCAATGAGGCCTCCTATGACCGAAGAGTTGAATGCGCTGCTTGAGCCTGGAATGTTGGTGCGCAACCCTGCGCAACCCGATTGGGGGTTGGGGCAGGTGCAATCCAATATTGGCGGCAAGGTGACCGTCAATTTCGAGCATCAAGGCAAACAAGTGATCGACTCCCGCCATGTGACATTGCTGCCCGAATGGGGCGCTTAAGGGTTCGGTCTACTGGAATGATGGTTAACAATACCCTAATTCTGCATCACGAAGATCATATCTTGGAAAGGCGCATCGCGCTGCACAGATAAACCCATTTGCCCCAAAGGCCGCAAAATTGCGGCGCGAAAGGCACAGCCAAGACAGGAAGGCCCACCTTATGGTGTCGCAAGAGCCGCATTTTGAGCTGCGATTGGCCTCAAGCCCGGAGGATATTCGCGCGGCACAGCGCCTGCGCTATGAGGTATTCGTGGCGGAATTGGGCGCTGATGGGGCCTTGGTGGATCACGAGGCGCGGCTTGAGGCAGATCGCTTTGACCCATTTTTTGATCATCTCATGCTTCTGGATCATCGCCGCGCTGTGGGCGAGCAAGTTGTGGGCGTTTACCGTGTAATGCAGGAGCACGGGGCCAAAGCCGCAGGTCAATTCTATTCTGAAGATGAATATGATCTCGCGCCGCTCAAATCTTCGGGTCGGCGTTTGCTGGAATTGGGGCGGTCTTGCGTTCATGCCGATTATCGCGGGGGCACGGCGCTGATGCATTTATGGAATGGGCTGGCCGATTATATCGTGACCCATGAGATTGAAATTTTATTTGGTGTGGCGTCACTGCATGGCACCGATGTGGCTGAATTGGCCGCGCCCCTGTCATTGTTGCATCACCGCCATCTTGCTCCTGAGGGGCTGCGCCCAAAGGCGCGGGCGGCGGGTTATCAGGATATGAACCTCATTGCCGAAGACGCGCTTGAGCGCACGGCTGCTACGCGTGCGCTGCCCGCGTTGATCAAGGCCTATCTGCGCCTTGGCGGTGCGGTTGGGCAGGGGGCCTTTGTCGATCACGCCTTTAATTGCACAGATATTTGTTTGATCCTTGATACGGCCCTGATGTCGGAAAAACACCGCGCGCTCTACGCGCGGGGGCGGGGGATATAGGCCCATGCGATGGGATGGCGCCCCTCAGGTCACGCCCGCATCTGTTGGGGTTTTGGGTATTCTGCGCGCCTGTCTGCGCGGGGCAGCGATCCTTCTGGTCATTGGATTTGGCTTTTTGACCCTGCTTTTGTGCCGCGTGCCAGAGCGCGTCATAGCGGGGCCTTTGCGCCGCCCTGTAACTGCGCGGATCACGCAAATCGTCTGCGCCTTTGTCTGTGTGATTTTGGGCCTCAAGGTGACGCGCAAAGGAAATGCCGCACAAGCTGCGGGCGCGATTGTAGCCAATCATGTGTCTTGGCTTGATATCTTCCCGCTCAATGCGGGCGGGTCTGTGGTATTCGTGGCAAAATCCGAAGTGCGCGATTGGGCGGGTATTGGGATTTTGGCGCGCGCAGCAGGCACCGTTTTCATCGAGCGGCGGCGCATGGCGGCAAAAGATCAAAATCGCCTGTTGCATATGCGCCTTGCAGAAGGCGCCGAGCGTTTGGTGTTTTTTCCAGAAGGCACATCCACCGATGGGTTGCGCGTTTTACCCTTCCGCTCAAGCCTGTTTGAGGCGTTTTTTGCGACTGATCTGCCACGGGATATCACTGTTCAGCCCGTCACCATCGCCTATCACGCCCCCGCAGGCGAAAATCCCGCCTTTTACGGGTGGTGGGGCGATCAATCCTTTGGTGCGGGTCTGATGCGGGTGCTATCTGTCCGCAAAAATGGCCATGTCACGGTCATCTATCATGCGCCCTTGCGCGTCTCACAGTTTGCATCGCGCAAGGCACTGGCGCAGGCCGCCGAAACGGCCGTGCGGGCGGAGCTTACGCAGGCCCTTAGCCCAGAGGGGACAGAAGCGTCTTAAGGGCTGCCACAGGGTCGTCTTTGCGCCAAATTTCCTCACCGATGGCGAAGAAATCTGTGATCGGCGCAAGGCGTTCGATATCTACAAGCGTCAGCGCGCCTTCGGCCACGACTGGCAGTTCGATCATCTGGCTCCACCATGCGAAAAGATCATCTTCGGCGCGGCTGCCATCGCCAAGGCTTGTGTCGCCAACAGGGCCGAAACTGATGTAATCCGCGCCCATTTCCCCTGCATTCATCCCATCATGGCGGGAATTGGCACAGAAGCAGCCGATGATTGCATCGCCGCCAAGATCCGCACGGGTTTTGCGGGTGCTGCGCGACCCATCCAAGAGATGCACGCCATCAAGCCCCAAGCGTTCGACCAGTTTGATATGTTCTGACATCACCAAAGGGATATCGCGGGCATGGGCAATTTCGCGCAAGTGATCTGCCGCGCGCGCGAGGTCATCCTCATCACGGCTTGCCAAAGACAGGCGCAGGCAGGCGATAGGATAGGCATCCAAAACTGCAGCAAGCTGTGCGCCAAAGCCCGTCAGTTCAAAATTTGGCGGGGTCACAAGGTAAATCTGTGGAATATCCATGTCGGACATAGGGCTGCCTCTTGTCAGTCTTTGTTTGTTCCTAATGGTTTGCTTCGTGTTCAGCAATGGGGCGCTTGGCAAGAATGGCTCCGCACGATATGGCAGGATCATGAGTGACGATAGCCAAATTCCCGCAACCGCCCATCCAATGCCCTGTTTCGTGCTTGTGCGCCCGCAGATGGGTGAGAATATCGGCGCAGCTGCGCGGGCGATGTGGAATTTCGGCCTGAACCATATGCGCCTTGTGGCCCCGCGCGATGGGTGGCCGAATGAACGCGCGGTGGCCTTGGCCAGTGGCGCCGCAGGCGTGGTGCTTGATCCTGCTTTGGTGTTGGAGACAACGCCCGAGGCGATTGCCGATTGCACCCATGTGTTTGTAACCACTGCCCGCGAACGGGGCCTGACCAAACCGATCCTCAGCCCCGAGGCGGCGATGGCGCAGGCGCGGGCCATCCATGCCGCGGGGGGCAAGGTTGCGGTGATCTTTGGCCCCGAGCGCGCTGGTTTGGAAAATGACGATATCGCGCGGGCTGATGCGATTATAACTGTGCCCGTGAACCCTAATTTTCCCTCGCTCAATCTGGCGCAATCTGTGCTGCTATGCGCTTATGAGTGGCGCCGCCAAACCACTGAGGTGGTGGAAATGCGCATGGAATTTGCCCGCAGCGATTTTGCCACCGCGATTGAGGTGGAAAAACTGGCGGATCACTACGAAGAAAAGCTTGATGAAATGGGCTATTTCTTTCCCGAAACAAAGGCCGCGGGCATGAAGCTGGTCTTGCGCAATCTGTGGGGGCGTCTGCCCCTGACACGGGCCGATGTTCAGCTGTTCCACGGCATTTTGCGACAGATGCAGCGTTGGCGCGATCGGCCCTAGCGCCAAACTGCCGCGCATTCTTGCGAAGCCTTTGCCAAGGCGCTAGGTCTTTTGCCAAATGAAGATCGAGAAGGGGCCGCGCCATGAGCCGCAATATTTTCGAAGAGGTCGACCAATCCGGCAAAGGGCCCTCTGGGCCGGGCAAAACAAGCCCGAACCCTTTGGGGATTTCCCGCGACACGGGCGCGGCGCGCAGATGGATGCGGGCCTATTTGGCGGTTCTCTTTGTAATGGTTGCGGCAATGATTGCCATTGGGGGCATGACGCGCCTGACTGATTCAGGTTTGTCTATCGTTGAATGGGCGCCGATTTCGGGGGCCATTCCGCCGCTCAGTGATGACCAGTGGCAAGAGCAATTCACCGCCTATCAGCAGACAACCGAATACCAACAGCAAAATCGCGGCATGTCGATGGCCGAGTTTAAGTATATTTTCTGGTGGGAATGGGGCCATCGTCAATGGGGGCGCACAATCGGTCTTGTTTGGGCCCTTGGGTTTGCCGCGCTAGCGCTCTCTGGCAATCTGATCAAAGGGTGGGTTCCAAAAATCGTGGCGCTTGGGGCGCTTGGTGGTCTGCAAGGGGCCATCGGATGGTGGATGGTCTATTCAGGTCTTGCGCCTGGCATGTTTGATGTTGCCTCTTATCGGTTGGCGACACATTTGGGTGTCGCGTTTGTCATCCTTGCCCTCATCACATGGTTTATTTTGCAGCTCAGCCGACCTGCGCCCGCGTTATTGGCAGCGCGGCGTGCGGGCGATAAGCGCCTTTTTGGTATGACCACGGGGCTTTTGCATCTCACCTTTTTGCAAGTCTTGGTCGGGGCTTTGGTCGCGGGAATCGATGCAGGGCGCAATTATATTGATTGGCCTTTGATGGCGGGCGGGTTCACCCCGCCTGATATGTGGGCGATTGACCCTTGGTATCGTAATCTGTTCGAAAATGATGGAACCGTCCAATTCATCCATCGGATGCTGGGCTATCTGGTCTTTGCCTATGGGATTGCGGTTTGGCTCAAAGGGCGAAAATCGGGCAATGCGCTGGTGCGCCAATCCTATGCGTGGATGGCGGTGATGCTGTTTGGGCAGGTGGTGATCGGGATCGTAACGGTGATGCATTCTGCGCCAATTGCCCTTGGGTTGACCCATCAGCTTGGCGCGGTGGCCTTGGTCGTCCTGATTTTGCGCGCGCGCTTCCTTGCGATTTATCCGCCTGAGCAATCCTTGCGTGGGGCACCGGCATGAGCGCGATGGGGGATCTTTTGGCGCATGCAGCGCAAACCGCCGCGCTTGAGCAGGTCGCGGGGCGGTTGCATTGGGATCAAGAAACCATGATGCCCAAAGGGGCAGCGGCACAGCGCGCCGAAGAAATCGCAGCGATGGAGGGGGTTCTGCACGCCCGCCGCACTGACCCTGCACTTGGCGAACTGTTGGAAACCGCACAGGCTGAAACGGATTTTGAAGCATCCTCTTTGCGGCTGATCTCGCGGTCATATCAGCGTGCTACAAAAATCCCCGCGCGTTTGGCGGCGGAATTGGCGCGGACGGCCTCGCTCGCCCATGGGGTCTGGGCCAAGGCCCGCGCCGAAGATGATGTCGCGGGTTTTTTACCTGTTCTTGAGCAACTTATCACCCTGCGCCGCGAGGAGGCCGCCTGTCTGTCAGGCGAGATGCGTGGTGCGGCCCTTTATGATGCGCTGTTGAACGATTACGAACCTGAGATGCGCGCTAGCGAAATCGCGGCCCTGTTTGATGCGATGCGCCCGCGCCTTGTGGCCTTGCGCGCGGCGATCCTTGAAAAACCGATGCCCGCGGCGATATCGGGTGATTTTGACGAGGCGGCGCAGCTTGCCCTGACGCGCGAGATTGCTTTGGCCTTTGGCTATGATCTCGACAAAGGGCGGATTGATCTTGCCGTTCACCCGTTTTCTTCTGGCTCAGGCAATGACAGTCGCATCACCACGCGGGTAGCGCGGGATGATCCGTTTAATGCGCTTTATTCGACCATTCACGAAGTGGGCCATGCCTGCTACGAGCAAAATATCGACCCGCTCTATCACTTGACCGCATTGGGGCAGGGGGCCTCGATGGGGGTACATGAAAGCCAAAGCCGCATTTACGAAAATCAGCTTGGTCGATCCCTGCCTTTTGTGATATGGCTTTATGGGCAGATGCAGACGGCCTTTGGTGGGCTGTCAACAGATAGCCCTGCTTCGCTTTATGCGGCGATCAATCGGGTTGCCAAAGGCTATATCCGCACCGAGGCCGATGAGGTGCAGTATAATCTGCACATCATGCTGCGGTTTGATCTAGAGCAGGCATTGATCAGCGGTGATCTGGCCGTGGGTGATCTTGAGGCGGCATGGAATGATCGCTTTATGGCTGATTTTGGGTTCGCCGTGGATCGTCCCAGCCATGGGGTGTTGCAAGATGTGCATTGGTCGGCGGGCTTGTTTGGATATTTCCCCACATATGCGCTTGGCAATGTCTATGCCGGCTGCTTGATGCAGGCTTTGCGCACGGATGTGCCGAATTTGGATGCGGCATTGGCACAGGGCAATCCACGCCCTGCAACCGATTGGCTGCGCGAGAGATTGCAACGCCACGGCAGCCTGAAACCGCCGCGCCAGACGATTGCGGATGCAATCGGTGGGCCTGTCTCCCCTGAACCGCTGTTGCGCTATCTCGAGGAAAAATTTGGCGCACTTTACGGGCTTTAGCCCCGAGGGTGCGGCCCCCCTTTTTCTTCTGTGCGGCTGTCGCTAAACATAAAGGCAGCAACAGAGAAAGTGCATCACCATGGCTGAAATTTTAGATCTTCCGCGCAATGAGCATGGCATTGCTACCGTGATCGAGGCGCTTGCGGGGCAATTTGGGGCGCGGCTTGCGACCAGTGCCGCCTTGCGCGAACAGCATGGCCACACCACCACATGGCTGCGCACCCAAGCGCCTGATGCTGTGGTGTTTGTGCAAGCGACCGAGGAAGTCCAAGATGTTGTGCGTCTGTGCGCGCGTCATCATGTGCCTGTGATCCCCTTTGGGGCAGGCTCATCCCTTGAGGGGCATGTGAATGCATCCGCAGGGGGAATTTGTATTGATTTCAGTCAGATGAACCGTATTCTTCGGGTCAGTGCCGAGGATATGGATGTCGTGATTGAGCCAGGTGTCACGCGTAAGGCGTTGAACACGCATTTGCGCGACACGGGGCTGTTCTTTCCCGTGGATCCAGGAGCAGATGCATCGCTTGGCGGTATGGCGGCCACGGGGGCAAGCGGCACGAATGCCGTGCGCTACGGCACGATGAAGGAAAATATCCTTGGGCTGAAGGCGGTTTTGCCATCGGGGGAGATTGTAAAAACCGCCGCGCGGGCGCGGAAATCTTCGGCAGGGTATGATTTGACCCATCTGATGATCGGCTCTGAAGGCACGCTTGGCCTGATCACCGAGTTAACCTTGCGTCTGCGCGGTATCCCTGCGGCAATTTCTGCGGCGACTTGTTCTTTCCCTTCGGTCGAGGCTGCCTGCGAATGTGTCATTGCGACTGTGCAATATGGATTGCCCGTGGCGCGCATTGAATTGCTCGACAAGCTGATGGTTGAGGCCGTTAATCGCTATTCCAAACTGTCCCTACCAGAAACGCCACTTTTGTTATTGGAATTTCATGGCAGCGAGACAGGCGTGGCCGAGGATGCGGCAAGTTTTGGCGAGATTGCAGCTGATTTTGGCGGCACGGGCTTTGCCGCAACTACCCTTGAGGAGGAGCGCAATCAACTGTGGCAAGCGCGCCATGATGCCTATTGGGCGGGTTTGGCCCTGCGCCCCGGGGCAAAGGGGATTTCCACCGATATTTGCGTGCCCGTTAGCCGTCTGGCCGAGGCTGTGACAAAGGCACAGACGCGTGCGTCAGAATTAGGTATGATCGCCCCCGTTGTGGGCCATGTGGGCGATGGAAATTTCCATGTGCTGATGTTGATCGACACGGACAGTCCTGCCGAGGTTGAGATGGCCGAAGGGTTTGTTGCATGGCTGAATGATATGGCGATTGCGATGGAGGGCACCTGCACAGGTGAGCATGGCATCGGCCAAGGCAAAGCCGCCTATCTGATCCGCGAATTGGGGCCAGAAGCGATGGAGGTCATGGCCACAATCAAGCGCGGGATTGATCCGCAAAATATTTTTAACCCAGGAAAAATGGGATTGCCCAATTATGGCTGAACACCGACCTGATACCCACAATGTCCCCTCGGCCCATGAGGAACCGCATTTGTCGCAACGCTCAGGATGGTTGCGCGCGGCGGTGATGGGGGCGAATGATGGGATTTTGTCGACAGCGTCATTGATCGTGGGGGTTGCTGCGGGCGGTGCGGATCAAGGCACGATCCTCTTGTCGGGGATTGCAGGCATGGTCGCGGGGGCGATGTCGATGGCAGCGGGGGAATATGTTTCCGTCTCAAGCCAAGCCGATGTTGAGCGCGCCGATGTCGAGCGCGAAAAGCGCGAGTTGAAATTGAACCCTGCGGGCGAATTGGCCGAATTGGCCGCGATTTATCGTCAACGCGGCTTGTCGGAGCAGTTGGCCGATGAGGTGGCGCGCGAATTTACCCGCAAAGACGCGCTTGGCGCACATTTGCGCGATGAGATTGGGCTGACTGATCTTTCGCCGCCCAAGCCTGTAGAGGCAGGGGTGGTGTCTGCCGCGACATTTGCAGGCGGTGCTTTGGTGCCGTTGCTGATGGGGGGCGTGGCCCCGCATGATCAGGTGGAGATTTGGGTGGGGGCGGCCACATTGGCGGCCCTCGGCACGCTTGGTGCGCTTGGTGCGCAGGCTGGCGGCGCCCCCAAAGGGCGCGCCGCATTCCGTGTCATGTTCTGGGGCGTGTTGGCAATGGTGGCCACATCCTTAATTGGTCGCGCCGTGGGGTTGGCGATCTAGGCCTCACCTGCCGCCGCCAGAAGCCGCGCATTGCCGCCCGCCGCCGTGGTGTCAATGCAGATATGCCGCTCAAGGATCAGGCGCGGTTTAGGGTCGCTCTCGCAAATCAGCGGGACCAAGGCGCCCTCGCGCGCAGCCAATGCCGCGCGATAGGGGCGGGCCTCTTCGGGATATGCCCATAAGATCACGGCATCAAACCCCGTGAGACTGCGCAGCATGTCAGCAGGAAGTAGCCCTTCAACCCCATGCGCGCCAACACCGGGCGCAATCGCAAGGGCGGTACAGCCTGCCTCTTTGGCCATTTGCACCTGCATCATTGCAGCTTCGGCCGTTGGCCCAAGACACAGAACCCGCCCGCGCGCATAGCGTGATAACAGGTTTGATTCACCTGTAGGCCCGGGCATTTCTGCTTGGGAAAGGGGCCTGTCAGAGGGGCGCGCAAGTGCTGCAAGGGCGCGGGTCACTTCGGCCTCATCACAGGGGGGCGCATCGCCCATTGGGCCTTCTGCCGCGAGGTCGGGGGTTGTAAAGCGCGGCAAATAGTGCGGCCCGCCCGCCTTTGGCCCTGTGCCAGACAGACCCTCGCCCCCAAAGGGCTGACTGCCCACAATGGCACCGATTTGGTTGCGGTTGATGTAGAGATTGCCAACCTTGATCTGGCTCGCCACCTCGGCGATGCGGTCATCAATGCGGCTGTGCATCCCAAAGGTCAGGCCATAGCCCTTTGCATTCACATCGGCCACAACCCGCGCCAGATCGCGGGCCTTATAAGTGGCCACATGCAAGACAGGGCCAAAGACTTCGCGCTCAAGGTCGTTGATCCCACCGGGCAATGAGATCAAGGCAGGCCCCACATAATGGTCCGTGCTGGGCGGGGTGATCTGTTTGATCAAACGCCCCTCTCTCTGGGCCTGTTGGACATAGGCATTGATCTCTGCCGCCGCGCTTGCCGTGATCACGGGGGCCACATCGCAGGATATGTTCCATGGGTGGGAGAGGGAGAGTTCCTCCATCGCGCCCTGCAACATCTGTAACAGGCCCCCTGCGATATCTTCTTGCACATAGAGCAACCGCAGGGCCGAGCAACGCTGACCCGCTGATTGGAAGGCCGAGGCGACAATGTCGCGCACGGCCTGTTCGGGCAGGGCTGTGCTGTCTACGATCATCGCATTCAGGCCGCCTGTCTCTGCAATCAAAGGGGCTGCGGGGTGTAGATTGGCCGCCATGGCGCGGTTGATCCCTTGGGCAGTTGCCGTTGATCCCGTAAAGCACACGCCCGCAACACGCGCATCGCTGACAAGGGCCGCCCCAACCTTGGCCCCTTGTCCTGGCAGAAATTGCAGGGCGCCACGCGGCACGCCTGCGGCATGGAGCAATTCCACGGCCCGCGCACCGATGAGGGTGGTTGTCTCAGCGGGCTTTGCCAAAACGCCATTTCCCGCTGCAAGCGCGGCAGCGATTTGCCCTGTGAAAATGGCCAAGGGGAAATTCCACGGGCTGATACAGGTAAACACCCCGCGCGCGGGCTGCTGCAAAAGCGGCGCATGGGCCGCGTAGTAGCGTAAGAAATCCACCGCCTCGCGCAGTTCGGCCACTGCATCGGCGGGGCTTTTGCCCGCCTCGCGGGCCAGAAGCGCAAATAATTCGGCATGATGCGCTTCGTAAAGGTCGGCGGCCCGTTCAAGGCAGGCACGGCGTTCTGCGGCAGGTGCGTCCCAAGCCTGCGCAGATGTCAGTGCAGTCTCGATAGCACCTGCGGCGGCCTCGGTAACACGGCCCACGATGTCAGCGGGATCGGCGGGGCAGGTTTGGGTGATGTCATCGGCCCCTGTCGCAGGTTTGGCCAAAATGGGGCCTGCCTGCCACTGATGCGTCCGAAATGGCGCGCGCGCCGCGTCTAGCTCGGCCAAGGTGACAGGATCGCTAAGGTCAAACCCGCGTGAATTTGCGCGCTCGGGCGCAAAAAGCGCGCTTGCGTGGCGCACAGCAAGATTTGGCCCTGCGCGTTCGAGCCGTTCAAAGGGGCAGGCTGCGACCACCTCAGGTGGCGTGTTTTCATCCATGATTTGGTTCACGAAGGAAGAATTTGCGCCATTCTCCAATAAGCGGCGCACGAGATAGGCCAAAAGATCCCGATGCGCCCCAACGGGCGCATAGATGCGGCAGCGCGTGGCGTTGCCCTTCAGCACCAGATCATGCAGCGCCTCGCCCATCCCATGCAGGCGTTGGAATTCAAAACGGGTAGGGTCTGTTGCCATTTCGATAATGGCCGCCACAGAATGGGCGTTATGGGTGGCAAATTGCGGATAAATGCGATCCGTCAGACCAAGCAGCTTTTTGGCCAAACACAGATAGGCCACATCGGTGGCGGATTTTCGTGTATAGACAGGAAAGCCAGATAGTCCTTCAACCTGCGCCAATTTCACCTCGGTGTCCCAATAGGCGCCTTTGACCAGACGCAGCATGATCTTGCGGTCAAGTTTGGTGGCAAGGGCGTAAAGCCAGTCAATCACCGCGCCTGCGCGCAGGCCATAGCCCTGCACCACAACACCAAACCCGTCCCACCCTGCAAGGCGTGGATCAGCCAAGACCGCCTCAATCACATCAAGCGACAGATCAAGACGATTTGCTTCTTCGGCATCAATGTTAAGACCCATCCCGCCCTGACGCGCATCAAGGGCCAATTCCAAAACGCGCGGCACAAGTTCTGACATCACACGATCTTTTTGTGCCACCTCATAGCGCGGATGCAGCGCCGAGAGTTTGATCGAAATTCCAGGGTTGCTGCGGATATCCCCAGCGTTACAGCGCGGGGTGATCTTGGCAATGGCGGTTTTGTAAGAGGCAAAAAAGGCATCCGCATCGGCCATGGTCATCGCCGCCTCGCCCAACATATCATAGGAATAGCTATATCCCTTTGCCTCTTGCTTGGCGGCGCGGGCCATCGCGTCTGGCATGGTTTGCCCCAACACAAATTGCCGCCCCATCTCGCGCATGGCGCGCGCCACGGCGGTGCGGATCACAGGTTCGCCCAAACGGCGCAAGGCCCCGCGCAACACGCGATCCATGCCTTCGCCGTCTTGCAAAACGCGCCCCGTCAGCATCAGCGCCCAAGTGGATGCGTTTACTAGCGATGAGGAGGATTTTCCCAAATGCTCGCCCCAGGCTGAAGGGGCAATTTTATCTTCGATCAAAGCATCAATCGTGGTCGCATCTGGCACGCGTAACAGCGCCTCTGCCAAACACATCAGCGCAATGCCTTCGCGGGTCGAGAGGCCATATTCGGCCAAAAACACCTCCATCAACCCTGCATCCGCGTCATTGCGGATGGATGTGACCAAGCGGGTTGCGCGCGCCTTTGCGGCTGTGCGCGTGGCCTGATCGGGGCCGTGCGATTTTATTAGGCGGTCGAGAATAGTGGCCTCATCGGCCAAGTGATTGTCACGGATCGCATCGCGCAGCACAGAAAGGTCGGTCATGTGGACACCACGGGTAAAATGAAGATGAATTACAATACGAAGATATCGGCGGGAAATCCGCCTTGACTTTGTAGTTTAGCGGGAAAATAAATTGATTAAACAGGAAAAGGGTGGGTTTGATGGTATCAAAATCGCCAGAACGCGGGCAAATTGATGGGTTTGATCGGAAGATTCTGAAGGAAGTCTCAGAAGATGGCCGAATTTCCGTAACGGAATTGGCGGATCGCGTGGGGCTGTCGAAAAGCCCAACCCAAGTGCGGCTGCGCCGTCTTGAGCAGGAAGGCTATATTCGAGGCTACCGCGCGGAGCTTGATCCCGTAAAGCTTGACCGCGAACATGTGGCTTTTGTTGAGGTGAAATTGTCCGACACGCGCGAGGCGGCATTGGCCGCCTTTAACAAAGCCACGATTGCCGTGCCCGAAATCGAAGAATGCCACATGATTGCAGGGGCGTTTGATTATTTGGTCAAGGTGCGCTGCCGCGATATGGGCGCCTATCGCCGCGTGTTGGGCGAGGTCATATCCGCCCTGCCGCATGTCGCCTCAACCTCGACACATGTCTCTATGCAGGCCGTCAAAGACCGCGCGTTCTAAAGCTCGATCAAGGCCTGTGCGCAGCCTGTGAGCGCGGCAAAATCATCTTCAACGACACTGACCCCAAATTGCGCCATAAAGGGGCCAAAGCGGCCTTTATTCGAAAAGGCCTCGGCAAATCCGAATTGCATCAAATAGGGCGCAAGGGCGCGCGAGACGCCGCCAATCAGATAGACCCCACCAAAGGGCAGGTTCACCAAGGCCAGATCCCCTGCGACATTGCCCAGAACCTGTGCAACGAGCGCAGCAGTAGCGCGGGCCTTGGCATCATCTTGCTCAAGCGCATCCATGATCTGTTGAGCGGGCTGATCAATCCCATGCAAAAAGGCGTGGACATGGCTGATCCCACGCCCCGAGAGAACTTCCTCGACTGCGGCGAAGCCATGCTTTTTGGCTAAGAAACGGGCAAGATCGCGGGTTTGGTCATCTGGGGTGGGCAGGGTGATATGGCCCGATTCCGAAGGGGGCACCACGCGGCCCCGCGGCCCGTCAAATACGGCGGCGGCGTTAAACCCCGTGCCAAGCCCGATGACCAATTTCGCCGCATGGGCCGAGGCGGGATCATGGGGCCGGATTACACGCAATTCCGTATCGGAAATATGGCCAATCGCATAGCCTTGCGCCTGTAGATCATTGAGCACAGCCACGCGTGACGCGCCCGAGACATCAACCAACATCGCGCGGTCAATATGCCAATCCAAATTGGTCATTTTGGCCACGCCATCTCGCACGGGGCCTGCGGCGGCCACGCAAATGCCCGAGAACGCGCCAGAACGGAGGCCCGCCTGTTCCATGAATTGCGCCAATATCTCGCACAAATCAGCGGCGTCTTTATTGGCAAAGCGGCGGATGCTGTCGCGGTCAATGACGCCCGCGCGCGCCAAAGCCACGCGGGTGTTGGTGCCGCCGATATCAGCGACCAAATCCAAATCGGGGGAAGATGTCATCCTGTCCTGCCTTATTTAGCCCGCGCGCCAGCCCTGTGCGAGCGCGTGATAAGACGCTTTTGGTCGTCTTGGCAAGCTTTCGAAATCAAAATGGACAAGGCTAAAGCGTTTTTCATACCCAAAGGCCCATTCGTAATTATCCATCAGCGACCATGCGATATAGCCTTTCAAGGGTGCGCCATCCTCAATCGCGCGCAAACAGGCGCGCATGTGGGCATCAAGATAGGTTATGCGCGCCACATCTGGCTGTTCGGGCGTATCGTCATTCGCCATGCCGTTTTCGGTCACATAAAGCGGCAGGTCGCCCGTGTAGGTTTTTGCCGTGTGGGTCAGGAAATGATGCAACACCTCGGGGTAAACTTCCCAGCCCATTTGGGTTTTGGGCAATGGCCCCTCAACGCCTGGGATTCACCCCTCAAAGCGCGGGGAAGTTCTGCGACTGAGTGCAGCGCCTGAGAAAATTCACCTTTTCCACAAGGGAATTTCGCTGCTTTATCGTGGTGAAAAGGTGTTTTTGCCGAATGTCGCCCCGCATTGAGTGCGATTTCCCTCTGGCATAGTTAGCGCTAACATATTATAGCAAGCCTCAGAAGATGGAGGTTTTTGTCTATGTCCTTGGATACCCGTGTCGAAGCCGTCACCGCGCGGATCATTGCGCGCTCGCAAGGGCCGCGTAAGACCTATCTAGATCGGATGCGTGCAGCGGCCGCCGATGGCCCGCGCCGCGCGCATTTGACCTGTGGCAATCAGGCCCATGCTTATGCGGCGATGGAGGGGGACAAGGATCCTTTGGTGGCGGCACGCGCGCCAAATCTTGGGATTGTGACCGCCTATAACGATATGCTTTCCGCGCATAAGCCCTTTGAGGCTTTCCCCGAACGGATTAAGGCCGCAGCGCGGGCCAACGGGGCTACGGCGCAGGTTGCGGGCGGTGTGCCTGCCATGTGCGATGGGGTCACCCAAGGGCAGGTGGGGATGGAGCTAAGCTTGTTCTCCCGCGATGTAATCGCCTTGGCCGCAGGTGTCGCGTTAAGCCATAACACCTTTGACGCGGCAATTTATTTGGGCGTTTGCGATAAAATCGTCCCCGGTTTGGTGATTTCAGCGGCAACATTTGGCTATTTGCCATCCATCTTTTTGCCCGCAGGGCCGATGACCAGTGGTCTACCCAATGATGAAAAGGCGAAGGTGCGCCAGAAATTCGCTGCAGGCGAGGTCGGGCGCGAGGAATTGATGAAGGCCGAGATGGCCTCTTATCACGGGCCAGGCACCTGCACCTTTTACGGCACGGCCAATTCCAACCAAATGCTAATGGAATTTATGGGTCTGCATTTGCCAGGCGCCAGTTTCGTGAACCCGCATACGCCCTTGCGCGATGCGTTGACCGATGCAGGGGTTGCGCAGGTGGCTAAGATCACGGCGCTTGGGGATCAGTATCGCCCTGTTTGCGATATTCTGGATGAAAAGGCCTTTGTGAACGGTCTTGTGGGGTTGATGGCCACAGGCGGGTCGACCAATTTGGTGATCCATCTGGTCGCCATGGCCCGCGCGGCGGGTGTGATCCTAGAGCCGCAGGATTTCGCGGATATCTCTGCTGCAACGCCGCTGATGGCGCGGGTCTATCCCAATGGGTTGGCCGATGTGAACCATTTCCACGCTGCAGGCGGTTTGGGCTTTATGATTGGCGAATTGCTCGATGCGGGCTTGTTGCACCCCGACACCCAGACAGTGATGGGGCAGGGTTTGGCCCATTACACGCAAGAGCCAAAACTAAGCGATGGCGGGGTGGTGTATCAAGCAGGGCCCAAGACCACGCTGAACGAAAAAATTCTGCGCCCTGCGAAGGATGCCTTCCAAAGCACAGGCGGGCTTGTGGCGCTTAAGGGCAATTTGGGCGAAGGTGTGATGAAGGTGTCTGCTGTCGCCTCTGAGCGTCAGGTGATCGAGGCCCCCGCCGCAATTTTTCATGATCAAGCCTCGGTCAAAGCGGCGTTTCAGTCAGGCGATTTGAATCGCGATGTTGTGGTCGTGGTGCGGTTTCAAGGGCCAAAGGCCAACGGGATGCCAGAATTGCACAACCTGACACCGATTTTGGCGGTGTTGCAGGATCGCGGCCACAAGGTGGCCTTGGTGACGGATGGCCGTATGTCGGGCGCATCGGGCAAAGTGCCTGCCGCAATCCATGTCAGCCCTGAGGCGTTGGATGGTGGTTTCCTTGCGCGGTTGCAGGAGGGCGATATGATCCGCGTGGATGCTGTCAAAGGCGTGCTTGAGGCTCTGGTGCCTGATCTGGCAGATCGCACCGCTGTCACACGTGATCTTGGCGCCAATAGCCACGGGATTGGTCGTGAATTGTTTGAAATCTTCCGCGCCCATGCTGGCCCCGCCTCAAGCGGTGCTGGTGTTGTCGTGTAGAAAAGAGAAAGGGGTTCCATGACACCGCAAGATCAATCAAAATTCGCGCGGGGCCTTGCGGCCCACGCCCCCATCATTCCCGTTTTGGTGATCGAGGATCTCGCCCATGCGGTGCCTTTGGCCCGTGCTTTGGTCGCGGGTGGTCTGCCTGTGCTTGAGGTCACATTACGCAGCGCCTGTGCCTTGGATGCCATCGCCGCCATGTCTGAGGTTGAGGGTGGGATTGTGGGCGCAGGCACGATCTTGACCCCTGCCGATATGAAGGCCGCAAAGGCCGCAGGGGCGCTGTTTGCGGTTAGCCCCGGCGCGACAGATCGTGTCTTGGCCGCGGCAGAAGATGAGGCGCTGCCGCTTCTTCCAGGCGCTGTCACCGCGTCCGAGGTGATGGCGCTTTATGAGCGCGGCTATGATATGCTGAAATTCTTCCCCGCCGAGGCGGTTGGCGGGGCGCCTGCGTTGAAATCCATCGGCGGGCCAATCCCGCAAGTGGCCTTTTGCCCCACGGGTGGGATCAGCCTTGCCAATGCGCAAAGCTATCTGAGCCTGTCAAATGTGCTGTGCGCAGGCGGATCATGGGTCGCGCCAAAGGCGGCCATGGTTGCAGGGGATTGGGAGGCAATCACCTGCCTTGCGCGCGAAGCGGCGGCATTGCCCCGTTAACCCTTGAATTGCGCCGCATCAAAGGGCGGCAGGCTGGCCTGTTGGTTTGGATTTAATTCTGCCCGAACCTGCGCATAGCTTTGCGTGATATAGCGGCGCAGTTCATGCGGGCCTGTATTGCGCCACTCAACCATCACCCAGCCCCCGCTTTTGAGATAGGGGGCAGAGACGGCCTTGCCTTGTTGGATCATTTTTTGCGCCTCTTGGGCCGATCTTGCGCGGATAGACACGCCCGTGCTGCCTTTGGTGTAAGCAGCAAACATCTTCTCGGCCACTGTCCAGACATACATGTCTGGGCCAAATGGCTCAGCCAGGCGCGCACCAGGCAGGGATTTGCAATGGCGCTCGACAAACTCTTCAAACATGACCCTAAAAATGTGCAATTTCTTATCAAATGCAAGGAATTTATGCGGCACTTACCCGAGGGTTGGGTCGCGCTGACGGGAACAGGCGCGCGAAGGGTTATTTTCAATTCCAAAACAACCTGATAGGGCAATGGCGCTAATTCTGCTGTGGCCGCAGTGCCGCCTCAGGCTCAGGGAGAGGGGCAATCTAAGCGATGGTTGAGATCAAGCTTCGCAATTCTATGACGCGCAAAATCGAGGGTTTCGCCCCGATTGATCCAACGAATCTGCGCCTCTATGTTTGCGGGCCAACTGTCTATGACCGCGCCCATCTCGGCAATGCCCGCCCTGCGATTGTGTTTGATGTGCTGTTTCGGTTGCTGTGCCATGTCTACGGCAAAGATCATATCACCTATGTGCGCAATTTCACCGATGTGGATGACAAGATCAACGCGAAGGCCCGTGAAACAGGGCGCGCGATTGGCGAGATCACCGAGGAAACCATCGGTTGGTATCACGCGGATATGGATGAAATCGGCGTAAGCCGCCCCACCCATGAGCCGCGCGCGACCGAATATATCCCGCAGATGATCGCGATGATCGAAGACCTGATCGCCAAGGGTCACGCCTATGCGGCTGAAGGGCATGTGCTGTTTTCTGTTGCCTCTTATCCCGACTATGGCCGCCTGTCAGGGCGCACAGTCGAGGATATGATCGCAGGCGCGCGGGTCGAGGTGGCCCCCTATAAACGCGATGCGATGGATTTCGTGCTGTGGAAACCATCCGATGCGGACACGCCCGGATGGGACAGCCCATGGGGGTATGGCCGTCCGGGGTGGCATATTGAATGTTCGGCCATGAGCCACGAATTGCTGGGGCCGCATTTCGATATCCATGGCGGCGGCAATGATCTGATGTTCCCGCATCATGAGAACGAGATCGCGCAAAGCTGCTGCGCCCATCAAGGCGCGGGCTTTGCCAATATTTGGATGCATAATGAAATGCTGCAGGTCGAGGGTAAGAAAATGTCCAAATCCTTGGGCAATTTCTTCACCGTGCGCGATTTGCTGAATCAGGGCGTACCGGGCGAGGTGATCCGCTTCGTGATGCTGTCCACGCATTATTCGAAGCCCATGGATTGGACCGCGAAGAAGGCGGCGGAGGCGGAGAAGACGCTGCGCAAATGGTATGCTCAGGCCGCTGATGCGCCGCAGGCCCCTGTGCCTGACGCGATGCTTGCGGCGCTGTTTGATGATTTGAACACACCCCTTGCGATTACGGCCTTGCATCAGATTTCGCAGTCTGGGGATGCTGCATCCTTGCGTGCGGGCCTCTCGATATTGGGTCTAGCCTCTGTCGGGGTGCCTGATTGGGCAGCCTCCCCTGATGTTGATCTTTCGGCATTGGAGGCGCAGTTGTTTGCCGCGCGTCAGACCGCAATGGAGACAAAAGACTTCGCGCCTGTTGATGCCCTGAAATCTGCCCTGACCGATGCGGGGGTCGAGGTGCGGATGAGTAAGGAGGGGGTTGAGTTGATCCCAACCGCGAATTTTGACCCGTTGAAATTGGAAGGTCTGTTGTGAGTGGCCTTTGGAACAGAACCGCGCCCGCCCCGTGGGGGGCGGTGCGGGCGCTGACTGCGCTTTGCGCAGGCAAAACATGGGGGGCAACATGACCCGCGACCGTCTCTATATTTATGACACCACCTTGCGGGACGGGCAGCAGACCCAAGGGGTGCAATTTTCTACCCAAGACAAGCTGCGTATCGCCGCGATGCTCGATGATCTGGGGGTGGATTATATCGAAGGGGGCTGGCCCGGCGCCAACCCCACGGACAGTGCCTTTTTCGAAGCGGCCCCCGACACGCGCGCGACCATGGCGGCCTTTGGTATGACCAAACGCGCAGGCCGCTCTGCCGCGAATGATGATGTTCTGGCGGGCGTGATGAATGCGGGCACGGCTGCGGTTTGTCTGGTGGGCAAAACCCATGATTTCCATGTGACCGAGGCGCTTGGGATCAGCCTTGAAGAGAACCTTGAAAATATCCGCGCCTCCATCGCCCATCTCGTGGCCGCAGGGCGCGAGGCGCTGTTTGACGCAGAACATTTCTTTGATGGCTATAAGGCCAACCCAGATTATGCATTGGCCGCCATTCACGCGGCGCACGATGCGGGGGCGCGGTGGATCGTTCTGTGCGATACGAATGGCGGCACTTTGCCTGATGAGATTGGCCAGATCACGCGGGCGGTAATCGTCTCTGGCGTGGCGGGGGATCGTTTGGGCATTCATACCCATAATGACACCGAAACCGCCGTTGCGGGCAGTTTGGCCGCGATAGATGCGGGCGCGCGCCATGTTCAAGGCACGCTCAATGGTTTGGGCGAGCGCTGCGGCAATGCCAATCTGACAACGCTGATTGCGACCCTGCTTCTGAAAGAACCCTATTGCAGCCAATATGAAATTCGTGTCGGCGAAGCGGGGTTGAAAAACCTGACCCGTGCCTCGCGCTTGTTGGATGAAATTCTCAATCGCGTGCCACAGCGCCAAGCCCCCTATGTGGGAAGTTCCGCCTTTGCGCATAAGGCGGGTTTGCATGCTTCGGCAATCCTGAAAAACCCCGCCACTTATGAACATATCCAGCCCGAGTTGGTCGGAAATGCGCGGGTGATCCCGATGTCCAACCAAGCGGGGCAATCCAATCTGCGCCGCCGCCTGAGCGAGGCGGGGATTATGGTGGATGATGGTGACCCCGCGCTTGGCCAAATCCTAGAGGAGATCAAAGCGCGCGAGGCGGCAGGGTATTCCTATGACACCGCCCAAGCGAGTTTCGAGTTGCTTGCGCGGCGCGCCCTTAGCCAGATGCCCCGCTTCTTCGAGGTCAAACGCTATCGCGTGACTGTCGAGCGGCGCAAAAATAAATATGACAAGATGGTCAGCCTTTCTGAGGCGGTCGTGGTTGTGAAAATTGGCGATCAGAAAATGTTGTCTGTCTCTGAAAGCATGGATGAGACAGGATCAGATCGCGGCCCCGTAAATGCGCTCTCCAAAGCCTTGGCCAAGGATTTGGGGCCGTATCAAAGCTATATCGACACGATCCGTCTGGTTGATTTCAAAGTGCGGATCACCCAAGGGGGCACCGAGGCGGTTACGCGTGTCATCATTGACAGCGAAGATGATACAGGGCGGCGTTGGTCGACTGTGGGCGTTTCTGCGAATATCGTGGATGCGAGTTTCGAGGCGCTTTTGGATGCGGTGCATTGGAAACTGATCCAAGACGGGGCGCCTGCATCATGAGCCAAGATTTGGCGCGGCTTGCAAGCGTGATCGAGCGTGGCGATCCCGAGCGGTTCTTGGCCGTGATGGCCGCGCCGCCCGATCTGCGCTCCTGTCTTTTTGCAATTTATGCGGTAAATTTGGAAATTGCGCGCGCGCCCTATGCCTCGCCTGAGCCATTGGTGGCACAGATGCGCTTGCAATTTTGGGCGGATCTGGCCGATGCATTGCAGGCGGGGCGGGCCTTGCCTGCGCATGAATGGGCGGCCCCTTTGGCGGCCAGTTTGCCCGCGCGTGATGCGGGGCTTTTGTCCGATCTTGTGGCGGCACGGATGCGCGACACCACCAAGGATGGCTTCGCAGATGAGGCCGCGTTCAGCGCCTATATCGAGGCCACGGGGGCAGGGCTTTTGTGGATGGCTGCCCGCAGTTTGGGGGCGCAGGACATGTTCGAGCCTGCCATTCGTGCGATAGGTTGGGCCATGGGGTTGGCCAAATATCTGCGCGCGATCCCCGCGCTTGAGGAAAAGGGGCATGCCCCTTTGCATGATGGTCGCCCGTCCACTGTGGCCCATTTGGCGCGAATGGGGCTTGGTAAATTGCGCGCCGCGCGCATAGAGCGGGGAATGATCCCCGCCCATGTGACGCCCGCGCTATACGCGGCATGGCTGGCAGAGCCTATTTTGAAAAAGGCGGCTGCCCATCCTACCCTTGTCGCGCAAGGCGGGCTAGAGCCATCAGAGGCAGGCAAGCGTCTGCGCCTTGCCTATGTTTCCCTGACAGGGCGCTGGTAGGGTCAGGCGGCGGCCTCATCAGCAGGGCGCAGCACACGCCAGATTAGGGCAGCGCCTGCGAGGGCCAAAAACGGGATCATTGCGATATTGACCGCATTCCACCCTGCAAGGGTGGTTCCTCCCAAGGACATCAAAACCCCTGATGACAGCGATGCAAGGGTGACGCAGCCAAAGACCAGAAAATCATTCAAGCCCTGCACGCGCCCCCGCTCATGCGCAGGATGGGCTTGGGTCAACATGGCGGTTGCGCCGATAAACCCAAAATTCCAACCAATGCCCAAAAGAACAAGCGCGATGAAGAAATTCGTCAATTCAACGCCCATCAAGGCTACCACGCCCGCAAGCGCGAGTAAGAATAGGCCAAGCGCAACAACCCGCACCGCGCCAAATCGCGCGATGATATGGCCCGTGAAAAACGAGGGGGCATACATCGCGATCACATGGGCTGAGACGATATCTGCGGCGGTTCCGGTCGGAAATCCGCATCCGACCACGGCCAAAGGGGTCGATGTCATCATCAAATTCATCAAAGCGTAGGAAACCATGCCGCAGATAATCGCAACGGCGATTTTCGGGTCGCGCAGCAATTCGCGGCGGCTGCGGGCCTGCGGCGCATCCGCGCTTGGGGCTTTGGGGGGTGGCACATCGAGGAAGAAGAACAAGGTGACACCGATGAGATTGATCAAAACCACAGAAAGGTAAGTGCCCAGAAAGGGCACAACAGTGGCATCGGACGTGAATTTGACTAATTGCGGCCCGATCAATGCCGACAGAAGGCCGCCCGCCATAACGTAGGAAATGGCGCGCGGGCGAAAATCGTCCGAGGCGCTATCTGCTGCGGCAAAGCGGTAAAACCCATGCGCCGACATATAAATGCCCGTCAGATAGGAGCCGATTAGGAAGACCGCGAAATTGTCGAGATAGAGGCCCAAACTGGCAATGCCCGCCCCTAAGGCCCCGCCAAGCGCGCCAACAAAGAACCCAACCCGCCGTCCATATTTCTGCATGAGCGCCGACAACCACGGTGCAGTGGTCATCGAGCCAAAGACGATCAAAGAAATCGGGATTGTGGCCAATGCGGGGCTTGGTGCGATCATCAGGCCCGCAAGCCCGCCCACAACAAAGATCATCGGCATTTGCACGCCAAGGAAGGCCTGCGCAAGGATCAAAACGAAAACATTGCGTTTGGCGGCGCGATCATCAATTTGAGCAGTGGTCATGGGATATATTCATTGTTTGGCACATATGGCCACAGGGCTAGGCCGTTCTGCGCATCAGGTCTAGGGTGGAATGCAAGATTTTGCTGCGACAGGTTGAACAATGGATCAGGCTTATCATCTCAAAGACGAAAATTTGCTGTCTGAAGGGTTGGCCGCCCTGTGCCAGATTGAACCTGCTTTTGCCCGTGTTGATCCTGCCCGCGTCACCTTGCGATCAAGAGAGGCGGGGTTTGTGGCCCTCGCCAAGGCGATTATCTCGCAGCAAGTTTCAGTGGCCAGTGCGAATGCGATCACCGCGCGCCTTGCCGAGGCGAGAATGTTACAGCCAGATGCGGTTTTGGCAGCATCCGAGGCCGATTTGCGCGAGCTTGGCCTCAGCCGTCAAAAGGCAGGGTATATGCGCGCTTTGGCTGAGGCGCGGATTGATTACGCGCGGCTGCACAGCCAAAGCACCGATGAGGTGGTGGCCGCCTTGACCGCTGTCAAAGGGATTGGCCCTTGGACGGCAGAAATTTACGCGATGTTTGCCCTTGGCCATTCCGATGCCTTCGCCGCGGGTGATTTGGCCCTGCAAGAGGCGGCGCGCGTTTTGTTTGATCTGCCGCAGCGGCCAGATGAGCGCCGCTTGCGCACCATGGCGGCGCCGTGGTCGCCGCATCGGGCCATTGCCGCGCGGGCGCTCTGGGGCTACTACCACATGGTCAAAGAACGTGAGGGGGTCGCATGACGCGTGCATTGGATTACAAAAGCAGCGAGCCGCAGTCAGGCTATATCGCCCGCGCGGTGATTTTCGTCCATGGCTATGGCGCGGATGGGGCTGATCTTTTGGGATTGGCCGATCCGATGGCCCCACATCTGCCTGACACAATTTTTATCGCCCCTAATGCGCCAGAGGCCTGTTCGGTTAATCCGATGGGGTATCAATGGTTCCCGATCCCGTGGATTGATGCCTCATCCGAGGAGGATGCCTGCGCAGGGCTTGCGCGGGCCTTTGATGATTTCAACGCGTTTTTGGAACAGGTGATGGAAGAGAATAACCTGACACCGCGCGATGTAGCCTTGGTTGGGTTTTCGCAAGGCACGATGTTAAGCTTACATGTCGCGCCGCGCCTGGAAGATAGCCTGCGCGCAGTGGTTGGGTTTTCGGGCCGTTTGTTGGAGCCAGAACGCCTGAAAGAGGAGGCGGAGTGTCGCCCGCCCGTATTGCTGATCCATGGCGATCAAGATGATGTTGTCCCCCCACAAGCCTTGCCCGAGGCCGCAGAGGCGCTGCAAGAAGCAGGCTGGCGCGAGGTTTATGCCCATATCATGCGGGGCACAGGGCATGGCATTGCGCCTGATGGGTTGCAGGTTTGTCTGGCCTTTTTGCGCGATAAATTCGGGCTGGAAGATTAGACGCACGGGGTGGGTGCCTCCAATGTCACAAAAGTGACGTTCAGTTTCGTTACCCTTGGGATTGTGACCACATAGATGAAGGGGCTTGCCAGATTGCAATGCCCATATATAGTGGGATCAATGCTGGAGCGGGGCTCCCGCTCTGGTGCTTGAGGCGCAGGCAAACAGAGCGGAGACGGAGTCACTAATGGATGGCGATTTCAGGACGGAATTTACGCGCAAACCCGCATCGCTAAAGCAACATCCTGCTTTGGTGCTGAACGCGGATTACCGCCCCCTTTCTTATTATCCTTTATCCCTTTGGCCGTGGCAGGAAGCGGTCAAGGCGGTGTGGTTGGACCGGGTGGATATCGTGGCTGAGTATGACACCTTCGTTCATTCGCCAACGACCAAGATCAAAATCCCCTCTGTGGTTGTTCTCAAAGATTATGTGAAACCTCAAAAGCGCGTGGCCTTCACGCGCTTTAATCTTTTTTTACGGGATCAATTTTCTTGCCAATATTGCGGCTCGCGCGGGGATTTGACCTTTGATCACGTTGTGCCGCGCGCGCGGGGTGGCGTTACATCTTGGGAAAATGTTGTGGCGGCCTGTGGTCGGTGTAACCTGCGCAAAGGGGCGAAAAGCCTGCGTCAGGCGGGTATGAGCCTGCGCCAAGCCCCGCGTCAACCGGGGGCGGAGGAGCTGCGTAATCTGGGCCGAAAATTTCCACCCAATTATCTGCATGAAAGTTGGTTGGATTTCCTGTATTGGGATGCAGAACTCGAAGCGTGAAAGGCTGAGATGGGGGAAGACCTTTTTTACCTCGCGTCTAAACTGATGCGGTTCGCGCTCTATGTTGAGTTATGGCCACATATCTTGGGGGCGCTTGGGGTGCTGGCGCTGCTTGTGCGGTGGCGGCGTGCTGCGCTTTGGTTCTGGCTCTTATCGCTTGGCTTTGTGGGGTTTGTGATGGCCGCGCCTGTGGATCGTTGGATTGCAGGGCCGCTTGAGGCGCGTTTTATGGCCAATCCTGATCTGATAGGGGCGCGCGGTGTTTTGCTGATGACGGGGGCCGAGAATCCGGATCGCACCGCCAGCACGGGCCTCGTTAATACGGGCGAGGCGGCGGATCGTATTTTGGCGACCATTGCCTTGGCCCATGCCCTGCCGAATGTGCCCGTGATTGTGGCAGGTGGGCAGGGGCGGCTTGATCTTAAAGGCCATTCTTTGAGTGAGGCTGAAGTCAGCGCAAGGGCCATTCGTGAGGCGGGGATTGCAGCTGAGCGCCTCACTCTCGAATCGCAAAGTCGGAATTCAGCCGAGTCAGCGGTGAATGCCGCCGCGATTGCCCATGAGATCACCCCCGATTTGGCCAATCAGAATTGGATCATCGTGACATCGGCGATGCATATGCCGCGCGCGATCTCTAGCTTTTGTGCGGCGGGGTGGCGCAGTTTGATCCCTTATCCCGTGGATCATAGTCCGATGGCGGATCAGTGGTTTTCTGGGGAATATCGCGATAAGGTCGCGGTTATGCGGCGCGCATTGCATGAGCGGGTCGGGGCTTTAGTCTATCGCTTTACAGGGCGCGCGGTAAGCGAAGATCAAACTTTCGCACTTGGCTGCGTGTTGACCCGTTGACGCGCCCCCGCGCGCGGTATAGTACGCTTTGCACAGGGCCCGAGTGGCGGAATTGGTAGACGCAGTGGATTCAAAATCCACCGCCTAACGGCTTGCCGGTTCGAGTCCGGCCTCGGGTACCAAGCTCTGTTTTTTCCTTATCGCCAACGCGCAATGATCTGATCTGTCAGATCGGTCATATCGCGCGCTATGACGTCGGGTTGCGGTATTTCCGCCATCGGCAAGGGCGCATTGCCTGTGCGATGCAAAAACGCGCCGCGATAGCCGCAGGCCTGTGCGCCGATCGTATCCCAGATATGGCAGGCAATCATACACAACTGAGCAGGGGCAAGGTTCAGCGATGTGGCAAGATGTTCGTAAACGGCGGGGGCGGGTTTGAAGGCTGCAACCTCGGCCACGCTGAAATTTCCGTCAAAAAAGCGGTCTAGCCCTGCGCGAAACAGGGCCGATTCTGCACCAAGGGGCGAGTTGGTCAGTGTGACCAATCGAAACCCTGCCGCACGCAAGCGCATTAATCCTGCCTCAACATCCCCATGGGGCGGCATATGGGTCAGGGCATGGCCAAGCGCCGCTGTATCACCCTTGTGAATAGCGATGCCTTTTACTGTGGCCAGCATTGTAAAGACCGCCATGCCCAGTTCACCAAACGGGCGGTAGTGTCCTGCGAACGTCAGGGTTTGGGAATAAAGGATCAATTCAGAAAACCAGACCCGCATCATGGCCGTATCGCCAAAGGCGCGGGCAAACACAGGTTCAAGCGTGGTCAGGTCAAGCAATGTTTCATTGACGTCAAAGACGAGGGTCGGGCGGTCAGTGGTGTGCATGGGGCCTCACAAAGCGGGAAGGGGCGCAATCAGCCTAGCGCGTGATCTGCGCGATGGCAAAACCAAGTCAGCCTTCGATGTTTTGCGTGTGAGGGGCCCCATCAAACTTGGCCCAAGTGAGAAACATTCTGTTTCTCTTCAGCCACGTTGGGGGAATGCGGGGCTGAATATAGTGGCAACACTTGGGATTTGGGGGCTGCTCTCAATGTCGCCTCGGGGAAGCCACATTGAGAGCAGCGGGGTATTAGGGGTGCCTTTATATTTAGGGTTTTACCGCTATTGACACCAGTTGTCGAAAGTATGGGTCTGGTTATCCTTTGCTGCATCTTCACGCTTTCGCGCCCGTTGCAGGCGGGCGTCTTGGTTTTGCAGCCAGACCGTCCTAGGTGCGACGAAGAGGTGGAAAAAATGTGTTAATATTTTGTATTAGTAATATATACATGTATCGGCCATACGGAATCGGGGGCATGGTTTTCAGATGGTCATGAAAGCGCCGCAAGAGCGCCCTAGGATCGTAGCAATTGAGGCAGAGAACAGGCATGTGGCCGTCAAAATTTGGCGCCTCGGCTGAGTCTAAGCCGTGCCATCGAGTTAGTAATGAATTTTGGAGTAAAAAATGACAGCACAGCCCCAATCCTATTTTCATGCACAAGACGCGCATACTGCCGTAACGCCCTGCTTCACGCCGGGCACGATGATTGCCACGTCGCGTGGCGAACGCGCGGTGGAGACATTGCAGCAGGGGGATAAAATCGTCACCCATGACAATGGTGCGCAAGAAATTGCTTGGATTGGTGGCCGTGTTTTGGGGCGTGCAGATATGCAGCGCGCCGCAAGCTTACGCCCCGTCCTTTTGCGTGCGGGCTGTTTGGGACATGGACTACCCGTGCGTGATATGTTGGTTTCGCCCAGTCACCGCATTTTGTTGATGCCTGAACATCCCGCCGCATTGGCGGGCGAAAGCCTGATTGCCGCGCGCGATCTGATTGACCACCGCGAGGTGATGGCGGTCGATACGGTGCGGGTGAATTACATCCATATCATGTTCGAGCATCATCAAATCGTGATATCTGACAGCATTTGGACAGAAAGCTTTCACGCAGAAACCAAAACATTGCGGGGCATGGATGCGGCGCAGCGGCGTGAGATCTTGTCTCTCCTCCCAGAGTCAGAGACAGAAGAAGGCCAAAGCGCGCAGGCAAGCGCCGCCCGCCCGATTGTTGATTATGCGTCCGATATTCGGACGGATCGTATGATGCGCAATATTATCTAAGCCCGCGATTTGCGCCACGCCGCCCAATCTTCGGGCGTATCGAGGTCTGTTGTCGCGCGGGTTTCGGGCAGGGGGATATGCACAATGCGCGCCCCATGTTGCTCTAGCACCGCGCGCGCGCCCTGATCCCCTGTCACTTGGGCAAGTTCGGGCAGAAGATCGCGGGGAAAGACAATTGGATGTCCTACGCGGCCTTTATTGTCAGCCGCGCGCAAAATGGCATCTGGATGCATTTGTGCGAAGGTGAGCATCAGATACAGGTCATGTGCGGTCAGATCGGGCAGATCTGCCAACAGGATCATGACCGCGCAGTCAAGCCCCGCAATCCCTGCTTTCAAACTGTCACTCATGTCGCGCCCTGCGGGCAGGTTGATGATCTCGATATCCGTGAAATGTTGAATTTCTGCGGCGCGGTCTGTTTGACCCTCAGCCAGAACCACACGCACCACAGATGCACCCGCCTTGCGTGCCCGCGCCACCATGAGGCGCAGCAAGGCTTGGCCATCGACATCTTCCAACAACTTGTCGCGGCCCCGCATGCGGCTTGACCTGCCTGCTGCGAGAACCACGATTGCGGGCGCTTTATGAGGGATCGGATCAGCCAAGTTTGCGAATTTTGATCTGGGTGAGACGGTTGTTCTCACGGGCCACCACCTCAAAGCGGAAGCCATGAAAGGAAAATGCCTGACCGATGACAGGAATTGTTTGCGCTTCGTGGATCACCAACCCTGCCACAGTGTTGGCCTCTTCATCTGGAAGGCTCCAATCTGTGGCACGGTTGAAATCACGAATGGTCATCGCCCCATCAATCAAGAAATGCCCATCGGGGCCAGGTTTCAATTGCGGCGCTTCATCCACGTCAAATTCATCGGTGATTTCACCCACAATCTCCTCAAGGATATCTTCAAGCGTGATCAAGCCGCGCAAAGCGCCGTATTCGTCCACCACCAACGCGAAATGCGTTTTGCGGCGCAGGAATTGGCGCATCTGTTCGTCCAATGTGGTGGTGTCAGGCACGAAATAGGGTTTCATGGCGACATCGGTGATACGGAAATTTTCGATCCCCTTCGCGTTTTCACCGCGTGTCAGCCCATCCATGGCGCGCAGCAAATCCTTTGCATGGATCACGCCAATGATATTTTCCGTCTCGCCGCGATAGACGGGCAGGCGGGTATGGGGGGATTGCAAGGCTTGGCTCAAGATTTCCTCAGGCGTGGCATCAGCATTGATCATTTCGATCTTTGAGCGATGCAACATGATTTCCTCAACCATCCGCTCGTGCAAATCCAGCGCGCCAAGCAAGCGGTCGCGATGTTCTTTTTCCACCGCCCCTTCGGAATGGCCCAGCGTGATCGCCCCTGCGATTTCCTCGCGCGCGGATAGGATTTTACTGTCAGGGTCGGTTTGCACGCCAAAGAGGCGCAAGACCCCGCGCACCAAAATCCGCACCGCGCCCACAATCGGCGAAAACAGGAAAATCACCACCGCAATCACGGGGGAGACGCGGGCGGCGGTCTTTTCGGCATTGGTGATGGCATAGGTTTTGGGCAGCACTTCGGCAAAGATCAAAACCAACAGGGTCATGACAAGCGTGGCAAGCGCCACGCCCGATTCCCCAAACAGGCGCGTGAACAGGGCGGTCGCCAAAGAAGCAGCCAAGATATTGACCACATTATTGCCCAATAGAACCGATCCGATCAGCCGCTCGCTGTCTTCGGTCATGCGCAAGGCGCGCTCAGCCCCCTTTGAGCCCCGATCCGCCTGTGCGCGCAATTTCCCGCGCGAGGCTGCGGTCAATGCCGTTTCAGAACCTGAGAAAAACGCAGACAGCACCAAAAGCCCCATAATCGAGGCGGCGCTTATCCAAAGGGCAGAATCAAACGAAATCGTTTCAGTCATGGGGCCTATCAATTTTCAGTCGGGGCAGATGTCTGATCCGCCAAAGGGTGATGTTCGAGCACGAGGGCTTTTAACCGCTCATCTAAGATATGGGTATAGATTTCGGTCGTTGCGATATCCGCGTGACCCAAAAGGGCCTGAATGCTGCGTAAATCTGCGCCACCGGCCAATAGATGGGTGGCAAAGGCATGGCGCATACGATGCGGGGTGACCGATTGCGGTGGCACACCTGCATCACGGGCAATTTCCTTGATCAGCTTGTAAAACCGTACCCGCGTCATGTGGCCTTCTTTGCTGCGGCTTGGAAACAGGTAGCGCGAGGGTTTTGCCCCCCCCTCGCGTGTTGTGAGATCTTCCAATGCATCGCGGCGGGCAAGCCAAGATTGCAACGCCAAACGCGCGGATTGCGTCAGTGGCAGCATCCGTTCCTTACCGCCTTTGCCCTTTATCAAGATCAGCTTGGGGTCACCCCGCACGGCGGCCACGGGCAGGGTGACAAGCTCGCTTACGCGCATCCCTGTCGCGTATAAAATTTGCATCATGCAATGGTTGCGCAACCGATCATCGGCACTGCGCCCATGGATTTCAGCCTGTGCCAAAAGCCGATCCACGGCCTCATGGCTGAGGGTCTTTGGCAAAGATTTCTCGCGCGTGGGACCCTTGATTTTGAGGCTTGGGTTATCGTTGCTCAGGCCTTCCTCAAACAGAAATCGACACATTTGTTTCAGCGCAGATAAGCGCCGCGCGCGCGTGGCGCGTGACAGCCCCCGAACCTCTAGATCGGCAAGATAGGTTTCGATCCCATCTCGCGTGACGCTGAGGAAATCTGCGCCGTGATCGGTGAAAAATGCCCGCGCATCGTCCAAATCACGGGCGTAAGCCAAGAGCGTGTTTTGCGCTGCGTTCAACTCGGCTGCTTGCGCCTCAAGGAATTGGGTGATCAATCTTTGATCTGTCATGATCGGGCGCTCTTATCCGTTTCTATCGGGCAGAAGATATAGCTGAAGTGCCGCGCGCCGCGCGCTGTCTTCTAGACCCAAATAGCGCAAGACCCGCAATGCATCTGAGAGATCGTCTGAATCTGCACCATCCCCTGATAGGGTGAGGGCTGCGAGCAAAAGCGCCTCTCCCGCGCGATTGCCTGTAATCAGGGGCGCATAGCGGTCAGGCAGCGCAATTTCGTCAAATCCCGCCGCAAGGGCCATAACCCGTGGGCTTGCCGTTGCGGGCAAACTGGGCATCTGCCCGCGCGCCAAGGCAAAGGCCACCGCCTCATCTGCTGATTGTGGCACCGCACGCAGGGCAAGGCTTTCGTAATTGCGGGAGAGGAGCTCGATTTTGCGGGCGAGGATCGCCGCCTCTCCCACCAAAGGTTGGCGGCCAAGCGGGTCGGCGTAAAGCTGTGCGAAAGCGGGCAAAAGACCCGTGGGGCCAAGCGTATCCACCACGCGCGCAAGGCTGCGGGCAATGGCCGCCACATCACCCGCAAGGAGGCTTGCATCAAATTCCTGAAGGGCTGCAACGCGCTCCCATATCCCGCCCGAGGCGGAGGGGCGGCGCGAGGTGGCAATGGCCAACCATTGGCTTGGCTCAATCGCGCCTGCGCGCAACAGGCGTTCTGCGGCATCAAGCTGTGCGCGCCACCCCGCCTGCGGGGCGAGGTCGGCATGGGCAAAGGCCAAAGGCAGCCCAAGCGAGGAGGGGCGTTCTGCAATGGCCGCGCGCATCACATAGCGCAGCGGTGTTATGTCGGGGTCTAGGGGTAAGGGCGGCTCACCCTCGAATAGCTCGGGATCAAGGAAGCGCGCGATCAAATCCGCCTCATCTTCGGTGATGAACCCCAAGGCAACGCCTGTGCCCATTGAGAGCGCCGCCGCTGACCAATCGCCTGAACGGGCCAAGCAAAAAATACGTGCGGGATATGTTGGTGCGATGTCAGGGCTTGCGCGCATCGCGGCACAGGCACGATCTGCCTGCCCCAAAAGAAGCGAGACATCGAACCAGCGCCGAAATACCTCGCCGTCTTCTACGCCTGCGCGTTCGATCAATGCGCGGGCAGGCTCAAGCGCGCCGCGCGCCAAGAGCATATCAATCCGCGCCAAAAACAGGTCATCTGCCGCCGCATCATTGCTCCCAAGAGGGGGATCAAGCTCGGACAGGGCCAAACGTTCGGTTAAATCCAAAATGGCGGGCGGCCCTGTCATCGGCAAGCGGCGAAACAGGCCTGCAAGCTCGGCACTGTCAGATTGGCCCCAAAGCCCACTGGGAAAGCCTGTAACCCGCGCAGGCAAAAGCCCCACGGCGTTGCGCGTGATCGGCCCTATCGGCATCACGCGGATATCTTCTGTGACGATTTCTGCGGCAACATCGGGGCTGCGCGGCGCAATCGTGTTAGAAAGCCAACTGGGCGCAATATCCTGCGGCGACATTTGCGGCATTTGTGCCGCCAGTGGCAGCGCAGGCAAAAGCCAAATCAGACCTGCCACAAGCCCCCAAAATGTTCCGCCCCTCAGCCTGCGCATGATCTGTTACTCAAGCGGGATCGAGATTGTGTCGCGCAATTCTACTGTCTCGGGCTGCATCAGGCCCGAATAGCCATATCCCAACAGGCCAACAGCAGTGAGCAGGATTAAAATCACCAATCCCATGAACAGCTTAACCATATTTCGCGTGCCTCTGCCTTCTGCGCTTATTCTCGCGCGGTTGCTTGCTTGCGTGTCTGTCCCCCAACGCGTATTGCGTGGAATAATAGACGATCTTGCGCCAATATAGGGGAGTTCGCGCAGAATTTCTTGGGGGAATTTTGCGAAATCTTCGCAAATGCATAAAGGATGCACAGGGTGAACGGGCAAACACGGGCTGAAACCGCCTATAATTTGCACAAAACCGTGGTTTTGGTCGGGATGCCAGGCTCGGGCAAAACCGCTGTCGGGCGAGCCTTGTCGGCACGGCTTGGGGTCGAGTTGCGCGATTCTGATACCGAAATTGTCGAAAGCGCACAGATGAGCATCGCCGAAATTTTCGAACGCTTCGGCGAGCCGTTTTTCCGTGACCGCGAAAGCAAAGTCATCGCACGGCTACTGACTGGTGCGCCTGCAGTTCTGTCTACTGGCGGGGGGGCGTGGCTTTCGCCTGAAAACCGCGATTTGATTTCGGCGCAAGCGGCGGTCTTGTGGTTGGATGCCGATATTGAGCTTTTGTGGTCGCGGGTGCGCCACAAAACCACGCGGCCGCTGCTCCATGGGCCTGATCCGCGCGGCAAGCTTGAGGCTTTGATGGTGGCGCGCCGCTCTGCCTATGAGCAGGCTAAATTGCGCCTTGAAATCGCGCATGACTGGTCGATTGAGGATACGACCGATCATTTGCTGCGTTTGCTTCACGCTCATAATGTCTTGTCGGAGGTCGCAACATGACATCCACGGTGCGGGTAAATCTGGGCAGTCGCAGCTATGATGTGGTGATTGGCTCTGGTCTGATTGCGCAGGCGGCAACCCATCTTGCGCCTTTGTTGCGGCGTCCAAAAGTTTGGATCGTAACCGAAGATCGGGTGGCACCCTTGCATTTGGCCCATTTTGAGGCGGCCTTGAGCGCAGGCGGGATTGCCGCACGCGCGCTGACTTTGCCTGCGGGCGAGGGCACAAAATCATGGCAATATCTGACGCAGACCGTTGAGTGGCTGCTCGATGAAAAGGTTGAGCGGGGCGATATCGTGATCGCGCTTGGCGGCGGTGTGATCGGGGATCTCGTTGGTTTTGCCGCTGCGATCCTGCGCCGTGGAGTGCGCTTCGTGCAGATGCCAAGCTCGCTTCTGGCGCAGGTCGACAGTTCGGTTGGCGGCAAAACGGGCATCAACACGCGACATGGCAAAAACCTCGTTGGTGCCTTTCATCAACCTAGCCTTGTTTTGGCAGATATTGATCTTTTGTCCACTTTGGCCCCGCGTGACTTTTTGGCGGGTTATGGCGAAGTGGTGAAATACGGCTTGCTTGGCGATGCAGCGTTTTTCGACTGGCTTGAGGAAAACGCCCCCGCCATGGCCGCAGGGGATTTGGCCTTGCGCGAAGAGGCGGTGCGTTGGTCAGTTCAGATGAAGGCCGATATCGTGGCCCGCGATGAGACAGAGAAGGGGGATCGCGCACTTCTCAATTTGGGCCATACCTTCTGCCATGCGCTTGAGGCAGCCACGGGATATTCTGATCGCCTGTTGCATGGCGAGGGGGTGGCGATTGGGTGCGCTTTGGCGGCTGAATTATCGGCGCGCTTGGGGTTGTGCCCGCAGGAGGAGCCATCCCGCATCCGCGCGCATCTGGCCGAGATGGGCATGAAGCGCGATTTGGGGGATATTGAGGGCGATTTGCCCGATGCAGACGCGCTGCTTGCGCTGATGGCGCAAGATAAAAAGGTGCTTGAAGGGCAGCTGCGCTTTATCTTGATGCGCGGCATTGGCACATCCTTTGTGACCTCAGATGTGCCGCCTGATGCCGTTAAAACACTTTTAAATGAGTCGCTTGGCGCGCGCAATTAATCCTTGCCGCGATAAGGCTCGACATATTGCAGGGCCATATCCCATGGAAAGAAAATCCATGTATCTTGGCTCACCCCGGTGATGAATGTGTCGACCATCGGCTCGCCCTTGGGTTTGGCATAGGTCGTAGCAAAATGCGCCTTGGGGTAAAGTTTGCGCACCAGGTCAATGGTTTTTCCTGTATCGACCAAATCATCCACGATCAGGACGCCCTCACCATCCCCCATCATGTCGACATCTGGGCTTTTGAGCACCTCTGCCTCGCGGCGCTGATCGGCCTTGCCGCCGCCTGAATGGTAGGATTTGACGCTAATCGTGTCCACTGTGCGAATATCCAATTCGCGCGCCACAATCATTGCAGGTGCCATGCCGCCGCGTGTGATGGCAACCACCGCCCGCCATGACCCATCAGGCCCAGGCCCGCGTTTGTCCAAGCGCCAAGCAAGCGCGCGCGCATCGCGGTGCAATTGATCCCACGAGACATGAAAGCCTTTCTCATGTGGCAAACGATCCATGGCACTGTTTCTCCTTTGATCAACCAAGGGCAAGCTTGGCACCCATAAGTGCCAGAAGCCCGCCAAATATACGCTCAATCACGGGTTTGAAACCCAAATAGGCACGCCGTGGCCCCGATAGCGAAAAAATACGCGCCACAATCAGGTTCCAGCCTGCGTCATTTACAAAGATCATGCCCAACACCACCGCATAGACCCAGTGATCTGGATTGGCGGGCAGGAAGGTGAGGAAGATCGTGCCGAAAAACACGGCGGGCTTGGGATTGGCAAGCTGTGTCGCAATGCCAAGCCAGATCAATTTCGCCGCCGATTTTGGGGCCTCATCCGCGGGGATTGGCGTGGCCTCAAAGGGCAGGGCGGCGCTGCGCCATACCCTGAGAGTCAAGTAAAAGAGATATCCCGCCCCAACCAGTTTTAACCCCAAAAGCACGGCAGGGGCGTGTTCGAACAGAATCGCAAGGCCAAAAATGGCGGCTATGGCCCACAAGCAGGCTCCAACGCCAAAACCAATGGCGAGGAAAATTGCGCGATCAAACCCATCGCGCGCCGCGCTGCGGGCCGCCAAAAGTGTTGTGGGGCCGGGGCTCATGGCGGCGGCCAGATGCACGAAATAAATCGCGAAAAAGGCCGCGACTGTCATTGCGCCCCTAGTCCTTGCGTCCCGTCACCACATCAATATCAGGTGCATCCACCGCTTTCATGCCCACTACGTGATATCCTGCATCAACGTGCAAATTCTCGCCCGTCACACCAGAGGCGAGATCAGACAACAGATAAAGCGCGGATTTGCCCACATCCTCGATGGAGACATTGCGGCGCAGCGGCGAATTCAGCTCGTTCCATTTGAGGATATAGCGGAAATCGCCAATGCCCGAGGCGGCCAAGGTTTTGATCGGCCCCGCGGAAATAGCATTCACGCGGATATTCTGTTTGCCCAGATCTTCGGCCAGATACATCACGGACGCTTCAAGCGCGGCTTTCGCGACCCCCATGACGTTGTAATGCGGCATCACCTGTTCCGCACCATAATAGGTCAGCGTCAGCGCCGAGCCGCCATTGGTCATTAGCTTTTCGGCGCGCTGCATCACAGCGGTGAAAGAATAGACCGAAATATTCATCGTCATTTCGAAATTCGCGGCACTTGTGTCCACATAGCGGCCACGCAATTCGTTTTTGTCGGAAAATCCAATGGCGTGAACGATGAAATCGAGACTGCCCCATTTGTCTTTGAGAGACTCAAAAACCGCGTCTAGGCTGTCATTATCCGTCACATCGCAAGGTAGAACCACATCGGAACCCAGTTCCGCCGCCAAAGGTTGCACCCGCTTGAGCAGTTGTTCGCCTTGATATGAAAACGCCAATTCGGCGCCATGCTCTGCAAGGGCTTTTGCAATCCCCCACGCGATGGATTTGTCATTTGCAAGGCCCATAATCAGCCCGCGCTTGCCAGTCATAATCCCCATGCCGCCCTCAATCCTTGTCGCTATTGTTGGGTAAGGAAGGGTTTAGACCTTTGGGGTCACAGCTTCAAGATGTCCCGTCAGCCTTGAAGGGGGGGCGTATGCGCTCTAGGTTGAGGCGCGGCAGAAATGCCGCAATAATAAAAGAGGCATAGCATGACCGATCGCACAGGAATTTTTGCAGGGGATGATCCATTCGCCATTGCGCGCGCATGGATGAAGGAGGCTGAAGAAAGCGAACTCAACGACCCTGATGCGATTGCCTTGGCCACGGTTGACGCGCATGGCCTGCCCAATGTGCGCATGGTTTTGCTGCGTCAAATTGAAGATGACGCTTTCGTTTTTTTCACCAATTACGACAGTAAAAAGGGCCAAGAGATCAGCGCGAGCGGCAAGGCGGCCTTTGTGCTGCATTGGAAATCCTTGCGCCGTCAGATTCGGGTGCGGGGTATGGTGACCCGTGAGGATGGGGCGCAGGCGGATGATTATTTCGCCTCACGCTCTCTGAAAAGTAGGCTTGGGGCATGGGCCTCGCGTCAATCACAGCCCTTGGACAGTCGCGCCTCATTGATGGCGGATGTTGCTAAAATCACCGTTGAGAAAGGCCCAAACCCACCGCGTCCCCCATTTTGGGGCGGATTTCGCATCAGACCTGTTGAAATTGAATTTTGGGCCGATGGTGCATTTCGTCTGCATGATCGGTTTCGGTGGACGCGTGATCTCGGGGCAGATGCATCGAATTGGACAGTGCAGCGGTTAAACCCTTAAATTGCGCGAGGGCGGGACGTTTCTTGCTGAGAAACGCATCAACTGCGCCATCAGAAAATGCTTAATTTGATTATTTTTAGGGGGTGATTTTGCATAAATCGCCAATAATTATATTTTTTCGACATAAATTTTAATTTCTTCTTGCGGATATATTCGCTTCGGGCCAAACCCTTAGGCAGGGACGGATGGGCTTAGGCCCGAAGACATAGGATGCACCACAATGACGGAAGTCGATCGCTACATGGGGGTGGCGGTTCGTGGCAAAGTGAAATGGTTTGATGCCACCAAAGGGTATGGATTTATCCTTGCCGATGACGGTGGCCCAGACATTTTATTGCACGCGAATGTATTGAGAAATTTTGGCCAAAGCTCGATTGCTGAAAATGCATATGTCGCGGTGGTCGTGAATTACACAGACCGCGGTGCGCAAGCGCAGGAGGTGTTGTCATTAACACCGCCAAGCGACCAAGAGGTGGATTTTCACCTGCGTATTGATATACCGCAGACAGATGCACCTTTCGTTGCGGCGCGGGTGAAATGGTTTACAAGGCAAAGGGGTTTGGCTTTGCGAATGAATTTGGCATTGCCGATGACATATTTATCCATGTCGAGATTTTGCGCCGCTTTGGCTTTGCCGATTTGCAGCCGGGCGAGGCGCATGCCGTTCGCATTGTCGATGGCCCGCGTGGTAAAATGGCCGCAGAGGTGCGCGCGTGGGATTATGTGCAGCACGAGAATTTGGATTAGCACGGCGGCGGCCCTTGGGTTGGCTTTCAGTGCGATATCTGCGCAGGCGGCCTGTCGCCCCGAACGGGTCGAGATCAAAGGTGATTTCGGGACGGCACGCTTTACAGTGGAAATCGCAGACGACCCGCAAGAGCGCGCAGTCGGTTTGATGAATCGCCCCGCACTGCCGCGTATGGCGGGGATGTTGTTCATCTACGAGCGTCCGCAGCCCGCTAGCTTTTGGATGGAAAACACCCTGATCCCTCTCGATATGCTGTTCATCGATTCGCGCGGGCAGGTGGTTCACATCCATGAAAACGCGATTCCCCTTGATCGCACGCCCATCCGTGGCGGTGATGAGATTCTCGCAGTGCTGGAAATCAATGGTGGCATGTCAGAAATGCTGAATTTGCAGATCGGTGCGGTGATCCGCCACCCGCAAATGCCACAACAGGGTGCTTTGTGGCCCTGTGAAGTTCAATAGAAGTGCATGAGTGCTCTTTTCATCCGTGAAAAGAGGCGCTAAGAGGCACGCAGTCGGGGCGTGGCGCAGCCTGGTAGCGCGGCGGTTTTGGGTACCGTAGGTCGTAGGTTCGAATCCTATCGCCCCGACCACTTCCACAAAAGCAGATCGTCATTTGAGCCTGAGATGGGGCGCGATCCGCGTTTGGCGTGAATTTATCTCTAAAAGACATACTATATTTTGTAGGCAGATCTTGGGGCCAAGGTTTTTATTTACAGACCACGCCAGGATGTGCGCGGCCTGATCCATGGCTTTCGTTTCATGGTCTAACCTGTCGTGCTGTAACAATTCTTTTACAAATTGAGCCCGTTGTAAGGGATTTGATGAATCACAGCGCCTCTTGTGGTTTTGCAGTTTGGGCAGATTTCAAGACTGAAAATTATGAAATTTCACAAAAAAACCGATTGACCAAATATGTGTCCCTACGTCAGGTTGTGGGGACTGAGAGTGGCACTACAATATCTAGTGGTCTCGGTGCGGGGCAGTTCCTCAACCTTTGTCATAGCGAACCTCTTTTGGCGGTGCGGGCAAATTTGTTTCGGTGTGTAGGGCTGGTTCCGCAAAAAAAGACGGTCAGAGCGCGTAAGACGCTGGCAGGCCGCGTAGTTGGAACAGGGCTAGTAACAAAAGAGGCAGCCATGAAAATTGAACGTAGGTTCACCCGCGACGGCGCAGATGTATACGCAGATCTCGAATTCACTCTCACATCTTCTGAAATTCGCAATCCAGACGGTACCATCGTCTTTAAACTAGACGAAGTAGAGGTTCCCAAATCGTGGAGCCAAGTTGCCTCGGATGTGATCGCACAGAAATATTTCCGCAAAGCAGGCGTTCCTGCACGGCTGAAGCCCTTGAAAGAAAAGGGTGTGCCTGATTTCCTTTGGCGCCATGTGGCGGATGACGAGGCCTTGGCCGAGCTGCCCGAAGATCAGCGCATTGTGGGCGAAACATCGGCCAAGCAAGTGTTCCGCCGTTTGGCAGGGGCATGGGCCTATTGGGGATGGAAGGGCGGCTATTTCTCGGCCGAGGCCGATGCGCGCGCCTATTTCGAAGAAATGCAATTGATGCTGGCGCGCCAGATGGCAGCGCCAAACAGCCCGCAGTGGTTCAACACAGGCCTTCACTGGGCTTACGGCATTGATGGCCCAAGCCAAGGCCACCACTATGTTGATTATAAAACGGGTAAGCTGACCAAATCAGCCTCGGCCTATGAGCATCCCCAACCGCATGCTTGTTTCATCCAATCCGTTGCGGACGATCTGGTGAATGAAGGCGGGATCATGGATCTCTGGGTGCGTGAAGCGCGCCTGTTCAAATATGGCTCTGGCACAGGCACGAACTTTTCGATGCTGCGGGGCGAAGGTGAAAAACTGTCGGGCGGCGGCAAATCCAGCGGTCTGATGGGCTTTTTGAAAATCGGTGACCGTGCGGCGGGCGCCATCAAGTCTGGCGGCACCACACGCCGCGCGGCAAAGATGGTGATCGTAGATGCAGACCACCCTGACATCGAAGCCTTCATCGATTGGAAGGTGATCGAAGAACAGAAGGTTGCTTCGCTTGTTGCTGGCTCGAAGATGCATGAGAAAATGCTCAACGGCCTTTTTGCGGCGGTCAAGACATGGGACGGGGATCTCGCGGATGCGACCGACCCTGCGAAAAACGGCGCGCTGAAGGATGCAATCCGCGCTGCGAAAAAGGTGTCGATCCCCGAAACGTACGTCAAGCGCGTCTTGGATTATGCGCGTCAGGGTTACACGTCGATTGAATTTCCGACCTATGACACAGATTGGGACAGCGAGGCTTATGCCAGCGTCTCGGGTCAGAATTCCAACAACTCGATCCGCGTGACGGATGATTTCCTTCAGGCGATCAAGGATGATGCGGAATGGCATCTGAAATCACGCGTGAACGGCAAGCCCACCAAAACCCTGCAGGCCCGTGATCTGTGGGAAAAGGTTGGTCATGCTGCATGGGCCTGCGCCGATCCTGGCATTCAGTTCCATGACACCGTTAACGCATGGCACACATGCCCTGCAGACGGGCCGATCCGTGGGTCGAACCCCTGTTCGGAATATATGTTCTTGGACGATACGGCCTGTAACCTTGCCTCGATGAACCTGCTGACCTTCTTCAAGGATGGCAAGTTTGATGCAGATGGGTATATGCATGCGACCCGGCTTTGGACATTGACCTTGGAAATCTCGGTGATGATGGCGCAGTTCCCCTCAAAGGAAATCGCGCAGCTTTCTTATGATTTCCGCACCTTGGGTCTGGGTTATGCCAATATTGGCGGCCTGTTGATGAATATGGGCTTGGGCTATGACAGTGATGAGGGGCGCGCATTATGTGGTACATTGACGGCACTTATGACGGGCGTGTCCTATGCAACATCTGCGGAAATCGCGTCTGAACTGGGGCCATTCTCAGGGTATAAGCGCAACGAGGATAATATGCTGCGCGTCATTCGTAACCATCGCCGTGCGGCCTATGGCGAGGCGGATGGTTATGAAGATGTCAACGTCACCCCTGTGCCATTGGATCACGCCAACTGCCCTGATACGCGTCTGGTCGATCTGGCCAAACAAGCATGGGATGAGGCGTTGGATTTGGGCCAAAAGCATGGCTATCGCAACGCTCAGGCCACTGTGATTGCGCCAACGGGCACAATCGGTCTGGTCATGGATTGCGACACAACAGGCATCGAGCCCGATTTCGCCTTGGTTAAGTTCAAAAAACTGGCCGGTGGTGGTTACTTCAAAATCATTAACCGCTCTGTGCCTGCCGCCTTGGAAAAACTGGGGTATTCTTCTTCCGAGATTGAAGAAATCATTGCCTATGCGGTCGGCCATGGCACGCTTGGCAATGCGCCTGGTATCAACCATACCGCCTTGGTGGGGCATGGGTTTGGTCAGGCTGAATTGGACAAGATCGAAGCGGCTTTGCCACAGGCCTTTGATATCCGCTTTGTGTTCAACCAGTGGACCTTGGGTGAGGAATTCTGCACCAAAACCTTGGGCATTCCGCAGGCCAAGCTGAATGATCCGAGCTTCAATCTTCTGCAACATTTGGGCTTCTCGAAGAAGGACATCGAAGCTGCCAATGATCATGTCTGCGGCACGATGACCTTGGAGGGCGCACCTTTCCTCAAGGAAGAGCATTACAACGTGTTCGATTGCGCCAACCCATGCGGCAAGAAGGGCAAGCGTTACCTCTCGGTCAACAGCCATATCTATATGATGGCTGCAGCGCAGAGCTTTATCTCTGGCGCGATTTCCAAGACGATCAACATGCCAAATTCGGCGACAATCGAAGATTGCCAAGAGGCCTATGAATTGAGCTGGTCTTTGGGGATTAAGGCAAATGCGCTGTATCGTGATGGCTCGAAATTGAGCCAGCCTTTGGCAGCGGCTTTGGTCGAAGATGATGACGAGGCGGCAGAAATCCTTGAAAGCGGCAGCCCGCAAGAAAAAGCGGCCGTTTTGGCGGAGAAGGTGATCGAAAAGATTGTGATCAAGGAAGTGGCCCGCGCCAAGCGCGAGAAACTGCCTGAGCGCCGCAAAGGCTACACCCAAAAGGCAATTGTGGGTGGTCACAAGGTCTACCTGCGCACAGGCGAATATGCCGATGGCGCGCTTGGTGAGATTTTCATCGATATGCACAAAGAGGGCGCAGGCTTCCGTGCTATGATGAACAACTTCGCCATCGCAGTCTCGGTTGGCCTGCAATATGGTGTGCCGCTTGAGGAATTCGTGGATGCCTTCACCTTCACCAAGTTCGAGCCTTCGGGCATGGTGCAGGGCAATGACTCGATCAAGAATGCAACTTCGATCCTTGATTACATCTTCCGTGAATTGGCGGTGTCCTATCTCGACCGCACCGATTTGGCCCATGTAAAGCCAGAAGGCGCAAGCTTTGACGATATGGGCCGCGGTGTCGAAGAGGGTGTCTCGAACGTCAAGGAACTGTCCGACAGCGCGGCGTCAAAATCCTTGGAAGTGCTTAAACAGATCAGCTCAACAGGCTATTTGCGCAAGCGTGTCCCACAGGATTTGGTCGTGTTGCAGGGGGGTGTCTCTAGCCTTGCCGCTACGGCGGTCGGCCAATCTGGTGCGGTCGTGGCCGAGGCGGTGCAAGCTGCTGCTGTCACCACAGCCGCCGTTGAGATTGACGCGCGCACAAAGGCCAAGATGCAAGGCTATGAGGGCGAGGCCTGCGGGGAATGTGGCAACTACACCCTCGTGCGCAACGGCACATGCATGAAGTGCAACACCTGCGGCGGCACATCGGGCTGCAGTTAAGCACAGATTTTCCATCCCGCCGCGCTGATGATCGTTTGCCCACGATCACGCGCGGCGGGAGGGGAACACGGGGCGGGTGCGCTCGCCCCTGACGCGGATCAAGCCGCAGGCAGAAATAACGGGCGGTAAATAGAGTGAGCTTGATCAGCGAAACTGGGGGTGCCATCGGCGCCCCCATTTTTTGTGGCGTTTGGTTTGTAACTGAATTGTAAAATGGTGTCGCAAAGCAAAGAAATGTCGCTTTTTCGATATTCATTCTTGGGTTGTAAAATATTTTTAATCACATTATTTCAGTGTGTTAAGTCTATTTTTGAAATAAGAGCTTGAGAATTTTAAGTCGATATAGAACGATAGCGACATAATTCGTCTGGGTCGCTTTGCGCGGCCCAAAATAAAACGACCGACAGGAGAGATCATATGAAATTCGTAAAACCGCTCGCCGCTGGCATTGTTGGCGCTGCCGCGCTTGGGTTTGGTGGGGCTGCATCTGCGCAAGATTGTGGTTCATTGACCATTGCTGAAATGGATTGGGCCTCAGCCGAATTAATGGCAAATGTTGACAAGATTATCCTGGAAGAAGGGTATGGGTGTGAGGTCGAGCTAATCCCAGGAGCGACCATGACAACTTTTGCCTCTATGAACGAGAAAGCTGAGCCAGATGTTGCGCCGGAGCTTTGGATCAATGCGGTTCGAGATCCTTTGGCCGCAGCTGTCGCTGAAGGTAGTTTGCATTCGGTTGTTGAGGGTCCAATCACCCAACTAGGTGAAGGCTGGTGGGTGGATCCACAGTTCGTAGCTGATTATCCCGAACTCGACACTGTAGAAAAAGTGCTACAGCACCCTGAGCTGTTTCCATGGGCGGAGGATGAAAGTCTTGGCGCCTTTATGGGTTGCCCCGCGGGTTGGGGATGTCAGTTGTCGAATGCGAATTTATTCCGGGCATTCGGAATGGAAGACCTCGGCTGGCACCTTGTTGACCCAGGATCTGCTGCGGGTCTCGACGGATCTATTGCGCGCGCGGTTGATCGGGGAGAATACTGGTTCGGTTATTATTGGGCGCCGACAGCCGTAATTGGAAAGTATAACTTAACTTTGCTAGAATGGGAAACGCCCTGGGGTGGTTCAGAAAACTGGGATGGTTGTATTGTTAAGCCAGAGCAGGAATGTGCTGATCCTCAACCTTCCCGCTATACAGAGTCGGAGGTTCACACAGTGATAACGGATCGTTTGCAGCAAGAGGGTGGCATTGCTGTGGATTATCTCGCAAATCGGGTTTTTCCAGGTTCTGTGATGAACGCTATGCTGGTTTACATGACTGATAATCAGGCTACTGGCGAAGACGCGGCGTACGAATTTCTGCTGACCCATGAGGATATATGGTCACAATGGGTGAGTGAAGACGCGGCGAGCATGATCCGCGATGCACTCTGACAATAATTATAACACACGTTAACTAAAGCGGAGAGGCGGCTGCCTCTCCGCTTTTTCAAATACATATAACTTAGGTTACAACGCATGTGGGATTTTTTCCTTGAGTTTCCTTCTATTGGCAGGCGCGACTTAAGTGCTTTAAGGCAAGGCATAGATGAGGGCTTTAGGTCTTTTTCTCGAAGCTACGGCGAAGCTTTAGAAATTTTTTTTAGCCCTCTCCTGCATTTTCTTGTGTGGTTCGAAAAGCTTCTTTTGGCAACGCCCTGGCCGTTAATATTAATCGTCTTATGCGGTTTAGCTTGGGTGGGTTCCCGCTCAATGAAAATTACAGTTGGAACATTTCTTGCTTTCATATTAATTGGCTACTTCGATATGTGGGAAGAAACCATGGCCACGCTTGCGATTATTTCGGTGGCCACTGTTGTATGCATAGTAATTGGCATTCCACTAGGAATTTTAATGTCGAAATCCGATCGGATTCAAAGTGTGATAACACCTATTTTGGATATAATGCAGACAATCCCGTCGTTTGTTTATCTGATCCCGGTTGTGATGCTGCTTGGCATTGGCAAGGTTCCCGGTCTGATTGCGGTTTGCATTTATGCAATTCCCCCCATCGTGCGCCTAACAAATCTAGGCATCAGATTGGTGGATCGCGAGGTTCTAGAAGCGGCCGAGGCCTTTGGCGCAAGCCCGCGGCAGAAGCTATTTGATGTGCAAATTCCCTTGGCTCTGCCCAATATTTTCGCAGGCGTGAACCAGACGATCATGATGGCTTTGGCCATGGTTGTAATTGCGTCAATGATCGGGGTGCGGGGTCTTGGCGTGCCCGTATTGCGCGCGATTTCCAACCAATATTTGGCCCTTGGTTTGATGAATGGTTTGGCGATTGTCGCGCTGGCCATCATCTTCGACCGCGTCAGCCAATCCTATGGCAAACGCCTACAGGCGCATCGTGAGGGAGGCGAGAAATGAGCGATGCCAAAATTCAGATCAAAAACCTTTATAAGATTTTTGGAAAATCGCCCCAAAAGGCTTTGAAATCCGTCCAATCTGGCATGGGCAAGGATGCTTTGCGCGAAGAAACGGGGCATGTTCTAGGCGTGGATAACGTCTCGCTTGATATTGCGCCGCAAAATATTCAGGTGGTGATGGGTCTTTCTGGGTCGGGTAAATCCACCCTAATCCGCCATATCAACCGCCTGATTGAGCCGACCGCAGGTGAAATTTTTGTGGATGGCGAAAATGTTCTGACCATGGACAAGGATGCTTTGCGGGATCTGCGGCGTTTCAAGATGTCGATGGTGTTTCAACATTTTGGTCTTTTCCCGCATCGCCGTGTGATTGAAAACGTCACCTATGGTTTGATCGTGCAAGGCGTGGATGAGAACGAGGCCCAAAAGCGGGCCAAGCAATGGATTTCCCGCGTGGGGCTTGAGGGGTATGAAAACAATTACCCTGGGCAATTATCGGGCGGCATGCGGCAGCGCGTGGGTCTGGCGCGCGGTTTGGCAACGGATGCGGATATCTTGCTGATGGACGAGGCGTTTTCTGCGCTCGACCCGTTGATCCGCTATGATATGCAATCCATTTTGATTGATTTGCAAAAGGAACTGCACAAAACGATTGTCTTCATCACCCATGATTTGGACGAGGCGCTGCGCCTTGGCGACAATATCGCGATTTTGCGCGATGGTCATTTGGTGCAGCAAGGCAGCGCGCAAGATATCGTGTTGCGTCCTGCCGATGATTACATTGAGGATTTCATCAAGGACATCAACCGCGCCCGCGTGATCAAATTGGGTTCCATCATGCAACCTCTGGGTCGCGGGAAATTGCCTGACTCTGCACCGCGCTTGGATGCTGACACCATTTTGCAAGATGCGCTGATGGTGGTCGCGCAATCAAAGGGCAACACCGTAATTGTTGAAGAACGGGGTCAGCCCAAGGGAAAAATCACTACCCGCGCTGTCATTGAGGCGCTGCATGGCTAAGGGAAACAGGGGCTATCGGTGGGGCGTGCTGTGCCATTGCCCCTTTTTTTGTTCGCGATATCCGGTGGGGGTTGTGCCTGTTTCTTGGCCAAAGGCGCGCGTGAAATAGGCGGGTGACGAATAGCCTAAATCGCGCGCGATTTTTGCTGAGCTGTCATCGGTGTCGACCAAACGGCGGCGGGCCTCGGCCATCAGCACCTCATTGATCAGGGCAAGGGCCGTGCGCCCTGTGATTTCGCGGCAGATGCGCGTGAGATGGGTGGGCGTCACATCAAGGCGTGCGGCATAGTCGGACACGCCCAATTGCGCGTTGAACCCTTGCGCCAAGAGCGCCGCAAAACGCGAGAGGAGCTGCGCTGATTTGCTGGGCTTTTTGATTTGGGTGCGCAATCTGTGGGTGGCATCGCGGTCACGTTGGTTGGAAATGAGTGTTTCACGCTCAAGCATCGCTGAGAGCAGCAGACCAAATCCCCGTTTCATGCGTCTCGCGGAAGGGGTGTCTTCATCTTCTAGCCGCGCCATCCGCTCAATGAGGCCCGTTAACTCTACCTGCGCTCCGGCGGAACTGGGGGTGAGGCAAAGGGATGTTTGCGGCAATTCCAAATCGGCAAGATTTGGGAAATAGGCCACATGGCCTTGTAATTGCGTGGGCAATTCAAGGGATAACAGCATGGAGGCTGGAATGAATAAAATCTTGGGGCCTGTGGCCATGATCGGGTGGAATTCCGCTGTGATGCGGATTGTGCCGCGCGTCAGCCAAAACAAGCGCGATTTGGGGCAGTGCTGCGCCAATTCATGCCGCCAAGCGCCATGAAGTCGAATTTGACCAATCGTTCGTGCGGCATAGGCGGGCGCGTTGGTAGGGCCCACCTCTTGCTGATCCGACATTATCCCCTATCCGATTCGTGCCTATGTCCCCAAATTTATAGGCACCTAAAATTTAGACAGGAATATATAGATCTGTCCATCCTGTGGACTGCGCCCGCAGCCACGTCCGTTGCCTTTTTGCATATTGGCGCGAGGCGATAATGGCGGCCTCTATGGCTGTCTCAAGCGAAATGTCACCACGAAGGTGGGCGATCAATTCAGGTGCGCCGATGGCTTTGGCCGCGCCTTGCAGCTGATCCCAATGGGGCAAGGCGGCCCGCGCCTCATCCAATGCGCCCTCTTTTATCATCGTATGGAAACGGCGGGCGATGCGGTCATTGAGCCAATCTCGATCCGCCATGAGTTTGAACGCCGCCACCTGATCCAGAGGCAGAAGGGGGGCAGGCGTTTCGGCCTGCCATTGCGAGAGGGGTTTTCCTGTGGCGCGCCACACCTCCCAAGCGCGCTGAACGCGGGCGCGGTTTTGTCGGTCAATCTTTGCATAAATCACGGGGTCGGATTGCTCTAAATCTGCCAAAAGGGCGGCATGGCTTTGTCCATCTGCCGCGATGCGCACGGCCTTTGGCACGGGCGGGATTTCGGCCAAACCTTCGGTTAGCGCACGAAAATAAAGCCCTGTGCCCCCCACGATAATGGGACGCGGCCCTGTGCGCAGCAGCGGCGCCAAATCGCGCAGCCATGCCCCCACGGAATAATCGCCCAAAAACGGGACATGCCCATAAAGATGATGCGGGCATCTGTCCTCGTCCGCGGCACTGGGGCGGGCGGTCAAGACGCGCCATCCGTCATAGACTTGCAGCGCGTCTGCATTGATGATTTGCCCACCCCACCTGTCAGCCAAGGCAAGGGCAAGCGCAGATTTCCCGCTGGCCGTGGCCCCCGCAATCAGGATCGGACGATCAGGCGCAATGTCTTTTGCGAATTCCAAATTAAATGCGTCCAATGCCGTGCCTTTTTCCTGATCTTTTGCGGCGCGCCTAGCAATATCTGGTTTCGCTTGGGCGTGCTTTGGCATATTTAGTCGCTAGGGCAGGCGCGACCGTTGAAGTGATCCGCATTTTAGACGATGATGTGCCAAGCTCAATCACCCATTGGTGGCTTTGGCCCGATCTGCGGCCTGCCACCCGTTTGAACGAGGATATCATGGCCGCAAGCGATGCCACCCCCACAACAACCTATAAACGCGTCATGCTGAAAATTTCGGGCGAGGCCTTGATGGGCGATAAGGGCTTTGGCCTCAATCCGCCTACAGTCGAACGGATCGCGCGCGAGGTAAAATCGGTGCATGATCTGGGGGTGGAAATTTGCATGGTCATTGGTGGCGGCAATATCTTTCGCGGCTTGCAAGGCAGCGCGCAGGGGATGGAGCGCACCACAGCCGATTATATGGGGATGCTGGCCACGGTGATGAACGCGCTTGCGATGCAAAGCGCGCTTGAGGGGCTTGGGGTCTTTACCCGCGTGATCTCGGCCATTCCGATGGATCAGGTCTGCGAGCCTTATATCCGCCGCCGTGCGGTGCGCCATTTGGAGAAAAAGCGCGTCTGTATTTTTGCAGCAGGCACAGGAAACCCGTATTTCACAACAGATACAGCCGCCACATTGCGCGCCAATGAGATGCATTGTGATGCAATCTTTAAGGGCACCAAGGTGGACGGGGTCTATGATAAAGATCCCAAAAAATACGCCGATGCGAAACGCTTTGACGAGATCAGCTACGATGAGGTTCTCGCACAGCATCTAGGCGTCATGGATGCCTCGGCCATCGCGCTTGCGCGCGAAAACGACACCCCGATCATTGTCTTTAGCCTTGATGAGCCAGGTGGCTTTCGAGGGATTTTGTCGGGGCAGGGAACCTATACAAAAGTGCGCTAAAGCCATAGAAACAGGCAGCCCCGCAGGTTATATGGGGCCAAAGCGACCTGACAAGCGAGGAGTGAGGCAATGTCAGCAGATGAATTCGAACTTGATCTAGATGATCTGACCCGCCGGATGGAGGGCGCAATTTCAGCCCTAAAAACGGAATTCGCCTCTCTGCGCACAGGCCGCGCCTCCGCCACAATGCTCGAACCTGTGATGGTCGAGGCATATGGCCAGATGACCCCCATCAATCAGGTGGGCACCGTAAACGTGCCAGAGCCGCGCATGGTCACCATCAATGTGTGGGACAAGGCAATGGTCGGTAAGGTGGAAAAAGCCATTCGTGAATCTGGCTTGGGTATTAACCCGCAACTCAACGGCACGATCATCATGCTGCCGATCCCCGAATTGAATGAAGAACGCCGCCGCGAATTGACCAAAGTTGCTGCGCAATATGCCGAACACGCCCGTGTGGCAGTGCGCAATTTGCGCCGTGACGGGATGGATCAAATCAAAAAAGCCAAATCAACGGGCCTGAGTGAGGATGATCAGAAATTCTGGGAGGCCGAAGTGCAACAGTTGACCGATAGTTTTATCGCCAAAGTTGACGCGGCGCTTGAGGGCAAGCAAGCCGAGATTATGCAGGTCTAGGCAAAGCAAAAAAGGGGATACGCGGATGAGCCGAAGAAATCCTGCCCATGTCGCCATTATCATGGATGGCAATGGTCGTTGGGCAAAGATGCGCGGCCGCCCGCGTCTTGTTGGCCATCATGCGGGCGCTGCGCGGGTCAAGGAAATCGCGCGGGCCTGCCCTGATTTAGGTGTAAAATACCTGACGATTTTCGCCTTTTCGACCGAAAACTGGAAACGCACCCAAACAGAAGTTGCGGGCCTCATGCGCCTGTTCCGGCGGTATCTGACCAGTGAAACCAAGGCCTTGATCAAGGCAGGGGTGCGGGTGCGCTTCATCGGGGATCGCGTGCGCCTTGAGCCGTCCTTGGTCGAGATGATGGACAATCTCGAATTGATGACCGCTGAAAATGACAAGCTGCATTTGACGGTTGCCTTGAATTATGGCGGCCGCGATGAGGTGAGCCGTGCCGCCAAGCGTTTGGCCCATGATGTGGCCGCGGGGAAAATCAAACCCGCTAATATTGATGACGAAACCTTCCCCAAATATCTCGACACCTACGTGTTGCCTGATCCTGATCTGGTGATCCGCACATCGGGCGAGGCGCGCATTTCGAATTTCCTTTTGTGGCAATCGGCCTATTCTGAATATGAATTCGTCAATACGCTTTGGCCTGATTTCACTGCCCAAGAATTTGCAGAAATTCTCGCCCGCTATGGTCTCCGCGAGCGCCGTTTTGGTGGGGTCACTGCGTGAGCGATCAACCTCAAAGCCTGTTTTCTGATTTCTGGCCGCGTATGATCACAGGGCTTTTGATGGCTGTGACGGGTCTTTCTGCGGTTTGGTTGGGTGGCCCCGTTTATGTTGGCATGATTTTCCTGATCGCAGGGATTTTGATATGGGAATTGGCCGTGATGTTGGGCGCCTCGTTGATGCGCTCGGCGGGGCTTGGGGCAGGGATGATTGCCTGTCTTTATGCCGCCCATATTCTGCCACCTGCCTATGCGCTGCCTGTTTTGTTTTTGCCTGCCTTTCTTTGTCTTGTTTTGCTGCAAGAACGGCGCGAGAAATATATGCCCTTCGCGCTATTGATCAGCTTTGCCGCTTACGGCCTTTTGGAACATCGCGAGACCTTTGGCTTTGTCTGGATGACATGGCTCGTTTTGGTTGTGGTTGTGACCGATATTGCAGGCTATCTCGTTGGCCGCGTTGTGGGCGGGCCAAAGTTTTGGCCGCGTGTTAGCCCAAAGAAAACATGGTCTGGAACGATTGCAGGCTGGTTTGGTGCGGGCTGTGTTGGGGTTGCCTATATGACCCAAACAGAAGCAGGTGCAGGGATTATTGCAATTTCAGTCGCCTTGGCCTTGGCCAGCCAGATGGGCGATTTGGCGGAAAGCGCCATCAAGCGTCATGTGGGGGTTAAAGACAGCTCACGATTATTGCCCGGACATGGCGGGGTTTTTGACCGTTTTGATGGTATGATTGGCGCTGCGGCTTTGCTACTCTTGGTTGAAAGCTTAACAAGCTTCCCACCGCAATAAGGGAAAATTTCTCAGATGCGCCGTGTCAGTATTTTTGGGGCCACTGGCTCTATCGGGCAGAACACCCTCGATTTAATCGCGTGCGCCCCTGATGCCTATCGGGTTGTGGCACTTTCGGGCGGGGGCAATATTGAGCAATTGGCGCGGGATGCCATCGCACATCGTGCCGAAATTGCGGTGACCGCCTATGAAGATCGGCTTCCTGATCTGAAATCTGCACTTGCAGGAACGGGGGTTGAGGCCGCCGCAGGCGAGGCCGCGTTGATCGAGGCCGCATCGCGCCATGCCGATTGGGTCATGTCGGCCATTGTAGGTGCGGCGGGCATCGCGCCTGGATTTGCGGCGCTGGAACAAGGCGCAACGCTGGCCTTGGCAAATAAGGAAAGCTTGGTTGCGGCGGGGCAACTGCTTTTGGCAACGGCCGCATCCCATGGCGCGCGGATCTTGCCTGTAGACAGCGAGCATTCCGCCGTATTTCAAGCCCTTGTAGGTGAAGATATTGCCGAGGTTGAGCGCGTGATCATCACCGCGTCTGGCGGCGGTTTGCGGCATTGGCCGATTGAGAAATTGGCCCATGCAACCCCCGAAGATGCGGGGGCGCATCCGAATTGGGATATGGGGCAAAGGATTACAATCGACAGCGCATCAATGTTTAACAAGGCGCTGGAACTTATCGAAACGCGAGAATATTTTGGGATTTCGCCCGCGCAGATAGAGACCATCATTCATCCGCAATCCTTAATCCATGCTTTGGTGGGGTTTCGCGATGGTGCGTTGATGGCCCATCTTGGCCCGCCAGATATGCGCCATGCGATTGGCTATGCCTTATATTGGCCAAAGCGTCAGGATCTTCCTGTCGCGCGGCTTGATCTGGCGCAGATTGCGCAGCTGCAATTCGAGGCGCCAGATTTGGCGCGTTTTCCTGCCTTGCGCCTTGCCCGCGATGTGATGGAGATGCGCGGGGGGGCTGGGGCCGCGTTCAACGCCGCCAAGGAAGTGGCGCTTGACGCGTTTTTGGCGCGCGAGGTTGGATTTATGGACATGGCCGCGGTGGTTGAAGAGACGCTTGCCGCGCTTTCCAAGGAATTAACCCTCTCAAATCCGCTTGAAACCCTTGCAGATGTTCTCGCTATGAACCATCTCGCAAGGGTGCGGGCGCGGTCAGTGATTGCTGTGCGGATCAAAAAGACGTAAAATACAAGGCAAGTGATGGATTTCCTCCCCCAATTCGGCAGTTTTGCCTTTACCATGTTGGCCTTTATTGCGGCGATTTCAATCATCGTAGCGATCCATGAATATGGTCACTACATTGTCGGGCGATGGTCTGGCATCCGTGCGGATGTGTTTTCTATCGGGTTTGGGCCTGTGCTGCTCTCGCGCAAAGATCGGCGGGGCACGCAATGGCAAATCGCGGCTTTGCCGTTTGGTGGTTATGTCAAATTTGCAGGCGATGCGAATGCTGCCTCTGTTGGGGCGGATGCGGCGGTTACGCCTGCGCGCAATACTATGCATGGCGCGCCCCTTTGGGCCCGCGCGGCCACGGTTGTGGCAGGGCCGTTGTTCAATTTTATCCTTTCCATTGCGATTTTCGCAGGCGTGGTCTTGGTCTCGGGCCAAGCAACCGAGGAGCCCCTTGTTGGGGCGCCGCGCGACCTGCCGCCCGCCTATCAATCGCTTGAGGCGGGGGATCTGATCCTTGCGCTTGAGGGGCAGGAGATCGAAAGTTTTGCGGCGCTTTTGCAAATCGCCTCTGACCTGCCGCCTAGTCCACGTGTGAGCTATGAAGTGCTGCGCGATGATCGCGCTACTTTGGTCGAGGCCTCAGCGCCGCTGCCGCCTGTCGTTGATGGCGTTCAGCCGCAATCGGCGGCCATGGAGGCGGGCTTGAGCGAGGGCGATGTGATTTTGGCCGTGAATGGCGCGGATATCTGGAACTTTTCCCAACTCCGCGCGGCGGTTGATCAGGCCGAGGGTGCGCCGATTGATTTGACGCTTTGGCGGGCAAATGGCACCCAAGTGGGGCAGGAAATCGCTGTGACCCTGTCGCCACGGCGCACCGATTTGCCTGTCGCATCGGGTGGGTTTGAAACGCGTTACCTGATCGGCGTCACGGGGGGTATGCTCTTTGTGCCGCAAACCGAGGCCGTGGGGCCATTGGCCGCGCTCTCCTATGGGGTGTCGCAAACGGGGTTCATCATCACCTCATCGCTATCGGGGCTTTGGCATATGATCACGGGGGTGATTTCGACCTGTAATCTGCAAGGCCCAGTGGGAATTGCGGAAACCTCAGGTGCTGCAGCCGCGCAAGGGATTGCAAGCTTTATCTGGTTGATTGCGGTTCTCTCTACCGCGGTTGGTTTGATGAACCTTTTCCCGATCCCAATTCTGGATGGTGGGCATCTGATGCTTTACGCCTTTGAGGCCGTTGCAGGATGCAAACCGCCTGAAATGTTCATGCGTGTTTTTATGACGGTTGGGTTGACCCTGATCATGGGGTTGATGGTGTTCGCGGTACTCAATGATGTTCTGCTCTGCCCCTAAGGCGGGCCGCTGAATTCCCCTGAATTCGCCCCAATTCTGCCCAAGTGTTTTGGTATCCCCTGATATGTGTTTCACATATTCGGGGATCAAAGGCCGATGAAATTTTTACAGCGCCAATTGCCGCGTCTCAGCTATCTGTCGGCGAGTCTTGGGGATCGTATCCTTGGCCCCAGTATCGTTGTTTTGGCTTTGGGTTTTGCGGTGATGCTTGCACCGATTGTGCATAGCTAACACCAAGAGGCTGAAAAGGGCGTAATTTTCGCCCGTTTTTGCGCGCATTTTTTTGACATTGCCCCCTGCAATCGCTAGGGATGCTTTAGGATTTGCTAAAGCAAAAAAGGTGGGCGCAGAATGTCGCGTAAATCAAACAATCGCAAATATCGCAGCGGGCTGATGACAGCCTCGGTTTTGGCGATGGGGATGGCCCTTTCAGGGCTTGCGGTTGCGCAGGATGTTGCGCTGGACGCGATTGTCATTGACGGAAATATCCGCATCGAGGAGGCAACGATCCTCTCATATGCAGGCATCGCGCCCGGCGGCACAATCACAGCAGGCCAAGCCAATGATGCCTTGCGCCGCCTGCAGGATACAGGTCTGTTTGAAACAGTTGATCTGCGCCTAGAGGGCAACACGGTGTTTATCGAGTTGCAAGAATACCCTACGATCAACGAGATCAGCATCGAGGGAAATGATCTTCTTGATGATGATGCACTTTCAGCTTTGCTGACATCACAACCGCGCCGCGTCTACAGTCCCGCCATCGCCGAGGCCGATGCACAGGCCATCGTGGATGCCTATCGCCAGACAGGCCGCCTGAGTGCAACGGTGACCCCGCAGATCATCCGCCGCAGCGACAACCGCGTTGATCTGGCCTTTGAGATTACCGAAGGCCGCGTGGTGGAAACCGAAAGCATCACCTTTGTCGGCAACCGCGCCTTTTCAGACCGCCGTTTGCGCCGTGTTCTGCAATCCACCCAAGCGGGGTTTTTCCGCGCGATTATCAGCCGCGATACATTCGTGGCGGATCGACTGGCCTTTGATCAACAGCTTTTGACCGATTTCTATCGTGATCGCGGTTATGTTGATTTTGAAGTGCAATCTGTCACATCGGAACTTGCCCGTGCGCGGGACGGGTTCTTTGTGACCTTTAACATTGTTGAAGGACAAAGCTTTTCCTTCGGTGCATTAACCGCAAGCAGTGATTTGCCCGAAGTGAATGTCGAAGAATTCCAAGCCGCAATTGGCCTAGACGAGGGTGTAACCTATTCTCCGCGTCTGGTGGATCGCACGATTTCGCGGCTTGAAAATCTGGCGACTGAGCAGGGGTTGCGCTTCATCCGTGTTGAGCCGCGGATCACCCGAAATGACGAAGATCTCACCTTGGATGTGGAATTTGCCATTGTCCGCGGCCCGCGTGTTTTCGTAGAGCGGATTGATATTGAGGGCAATGCAACCACGCTTGACCGCGTTGTGCGGCGTCAATTCGATATGGTCGAAGGGGATCCGTTTGATCCACGCGAAATTCGCCAAGCGGCGGAACGGATCCGTGCGCTGAATTTCTTTTCAAATGTTGACGTGAATGCGCGCGAAGGCACTGGCAGCGATCAGGTGATCGTGGATGTGAATGTCGAAGAAACGCCAACAGGCACGCTTGGCTTCTCGGTCAATTATTCGACCGATGTTGGCACCGGGCTTGCGGTTCAGTTTAACGAACGCAATTGGCGCGGGCGGGGTCAGACCGTGGGTCTGTCCTTTGATACCACCTCTGGCTCGCGTTCCTTGCAGGCGAATTTCATCGAACCCGCCTATTTGCGCCGTGATTTGGAATTGGCTCTGTCGGTTTTCAGCAGTTCGACCGACCAACAAAATGCGACCTATAACACCAACGAAGTGGGTGTCAGCGGTGCGTTGGAATTCCCTGTCAGTGAATACGGACGTTTGCGCCCCTCTTTGCGGATTGCGCAGTCAGAATTGACCAATGTTCCGACCACATCATCGGATGTTCTGCGGCGCGAGGCGGGCAGCTATGACAGCAGTTCCATCGGTCTGCGCTATATTTACGACACACGCGGCGTGGGGCTTGACCCAACCTCGGGCGTATTGGTGCGCGCCAATGCCGAATTGGGGGGATTGGGTGATGATCAATTCCTGCGCACCACCGCGCTTGTGCAGGGGGAGACCACGGCCTTCCGTGAAGAGGTCTCGTTGCGTGCCGCATTCGAGCTTGGCTCGGTGAATATGCTTGATGGCAATAGCCGCGTTACGGATCGTTTCTTCCTCGGGTCGCGCCAAATACGTGGTTTTGATGCAGGCGGGATCGGGCCACGGGATCGCAATTCTGCGAACCAAGACGCGCTTGGCGGCAACCAATTCGCCGTTGCGCGCTTTGAGGCAGGCTTCCCTATCGGGGTGCCCGCCGAATATGGCATTTCAGGCGGCGTCTTTTATGACGTTGGCACGCTATGGGGCTTGGATGACGTCTTGGGCACGGGTGGAAACCTAGTTGACGATGACAGCTATCTGCGCAGCACGATTGGCTTCTCGATCTTCTGGGATACGCAAATCGGCCCGCTGCGGTTTAACTTTTCGCGGCCTGTCTCTAATGAATCCTATGACCGCACCCGCAACTTCGACTTTACGGTCGAGGCGCGGTTCTGATGCCTTTGCGCGCTTGGCTGCGCGTGGGGGGATGTGCCCTTGTGCTTGCCATCTATGGGGCAGGGGTGAGGGCGCAGGAAGTTACCGTTCAACCCCCGCAAGCACCCGCACAGGTGTTGCTGATTGATCAAGACCGCCTGTTTTCTGGCTCGGTCTTTGGTCAAGCGGTCGGGGGAGTGATTGATCGCGTGGGTCGTGATCTTTCGGCACAGAACCGTGAGATTGAAGATGTTCTGACCCAAGAAGAACAACGGTTAACCGAATTGCGCAGCAGCCTCAGCATCGAGGATTTCCGTCTGCGTGCTGCTGAATTTGACGCCCGTGTCGTTGAAATCCGCAGTGAGCAAGACGCGAAAAACCGCGCGCTTGGCGCCTATGCGGAAGCGGCGCGACAGCGGTTCCTTGAGATTATGGGGCCAATTCTTATTGATCTGGTGCAGCGCAGCGGGGCTGAGGTGCTGATGGATCGCCGCGCTGTGATCTTTGCCCGAGATGATATTGATATCACCGATGAGGCGATTGCCGCGATTGATGCGGCCTTGGCAGATCGCATTGATGAGATCCTTGCCGAGTTACCTGAACCTCAGCTTTGAAGCGTGGTTTTGAGGCGCCCGCGCAGCCCAAGGGGACCCCTGCGCTTCGCGGGCGCTGTTTTTTCAGCGTTCTGGCAACAGGCCACGCGGGCTGAAGCGTAAGACCAATAGCAGGATAAGACCCATGGTCAAAAGGCGCATATGCGCGGCGGCATCCATCAGGTGATCTTTCAGCCATCCTTCGGCCATGCCCGCCGTGATCCCCTGCAACAGCAACAGACCCAAAGGTTCGACCTGAATCCAGAACCACCAGATCAAGAAGCCGCCCAAGACCGCGCCGATATTGTTGCCTGATCCGCCCACAATCACCATCACCCAGATCAGGAAGGTAAATCGCAGCGGTTGATAGGTGCTTGGCACAAGTTGGCTGTCCAACGTGGTCATCATTGCGCCTGCAAGGCCACAAACGGCCGAGCCAAGGATGAAAATCTGCAAATGCCGCGCCGTGACATTTTTTCCCATCGCGGCGGCAGAAACTTCGTTGTCGCGAATGGCGCGGATCATCCGCCCCCAAGGCGAGTTGAGCGCGCGCTGTGTCAGCCAGATCAGGGCAATCAGAACGATTGAGAATAACACCGCATAGGACAGCTTGACCGTGATGGAGGAGGCTGTGACAGGGTCAGCGCCTAATCCTTGCATCGCGCTAACAAAGGCTTGGTTGGCTTGTAGGTCAACCTCGTAAGGCACAGGGCGGGGCAGGCCGATGACGTTTTTCACGCCGCGCGCCAACCAATCTTCGTTTTTCAGGATGTAGATAATGATCTCAGCCACACCCAAAGTGGCAATCGCCAGATAATCCGACCGCAGGCCAAGCGCAGTTTTCCCAATGATCCATGCGGCCCCTGCGGCAAGCAGCCCACCCAAAGGCCATGCCAGAATGATGGGCAAACCAAGGCCCCCGATATTGCCCGTCAAGGCAGGGTCAATGGCCTCCACCGTGGCCACGGCAGGGTCAAACACCGCGCGGAAGATGAAAAAGCCCGCGATTAACAAGCCCGCCATCGCAAGGCCGCGCAAGTTGTGACCTTTCATCTTGCCCCATAGCGCAATCGCGGCGGCAATGGTCGCACCGCCCATTAACAGGGCAAGCAAGATTTGCCACCCGCCTGTGGCCCCCCATGCCCCCTCAACAGGATCAGAGGCCACCAAAACAGCCGCCAAACCGCCAAGCGCGGTAAAGCCCATTACACCCACGTTAAAGAGGCCCGCATAGCCCCATTGGATATTCACACCAAGCGCCATGATGGCCGAGATAAGGCCCATGTTCAGAATAGACAGCGCGGTGTTCCATGATTGAACAAAGCCTGTGCCGATATAAAGCACAGCCACCAACGCAAAGAGAACTGCCGCCTTGCGATCCAGTGTCAGGTTCATACCGATTTTCCTTTCATGATCCCTGTGGGTTTAAACAGAAGCACGATCAGAAGGATCGTAAAGCTGACGGCAAATTTATAATCGGTCGATAGAAGCTGCAGCATTCCTTCGGGGCTCCAGCCTTCGGGGCCGATATATCCAACCACCTTACGGAAGGCATAGGTGACCGCGATTTCGGAATAGGCGATCAGGAAGCCCCCCAAAATTGCCCCCAGAGGGTTGCCAAGCCCGCCCACAATCGCTGCGGCAAATATGGGCAAGAGCAGTTGGAAATAGGTGAAGGGCTTAAAGCTTTTGTCGAGACCATAAAGCACGCCCGCCGTGGTCGCCAAAGCAGCCACAATTAACCACGTGATCATCACAACGCGCTCAGGGTTGATGCCTGAGAGCAGTGCCAAATCTTCGTTATCGGAAAACGCGCGCATGGATTTGCCCGTGCGGGTTTTGTTCAAGAACCAAAACAGGGCCACCACCGCCAAAATTGCCACGATCACCGTGATCGCTTGGGTCGAACGGATGGCAAGCCCTTCATCAAGGCCTGTCATGTCTTTGAAATCACGAGCAGAGATCAGGAACCTTGCCCCATCGGCGAAGTTTTGATCATCAACCCCGATGATAAAGCGCACGATCCCATTCATCACGAACATCACGCCAATTGAGGCAATCACAAAGATCACAGGCTTGGCTTTGGTTTGGCGATAAAAGTGATAGACCATCTTATCCGTGCCGACCACCAAGGCGGCTGTGGCAGCGATGCCAAGGGGCAGCGCGATGAGGGCGGTTGGCAAAGGCCCCGCCGTGACGCCTAAAGATTGCAGGCCCCATGTGGCCAGAATGGTGATCATCGTGCCAAAGGCCATTGTGTCACCATGCGCGAAATTGGAAAAGCGTAAGATGCCGTAAATCAACGTCACCCCAAGCGCACCAAGCGCCAATTGCGCGCCATAGGCGGTGGCAGGCACAATCACGAAATTCAACAAAGCGACAATTGCGTTTAGAAAATCCATTTCTCAACCCCCCAAGAAGGAGCGGCGCACATCCGCATCTGCCAAAAGCTCTTTGCCCGTGCCTGTATGGGCATTGCGCCCTTGCACCAAAACAAAGCCCTTATCCGCGATTTCCAATGCCTGACGCGCGTTTTGTTCGACCATCAAAATGGGGATGCCCGTGCGGGACACTTCGATGATGCGGTCAAATAACTCGTCCATAACAATGGGCGAGACACCTGCGGTTGGCTCATCCAACATCAACACTTTCGGCTTGGTCATCAGCGCACGCCCCACGGCCACTTGTTGACGCTGACCCCCCGATAATTCGCCCGCCGCTTGGCGGCGTTTGTCTTTTAGGATTGGAAAGAGGCTATAGACCTGTTCCATCGTGTCGCGGAAATCATCGCGGCGGATATAGGCACCCATCTCCAAATTTTCTTCGACTGTCATAGAGGTGAAGATGTTATTGGTTTGCGGCACAAACCCCATCCCGCGCACAACGCGATCTTGCGGCGAAAGTGCGGTGATATCATCCCCATCCAACACAACATGCCCCTCGCGCAGCGACAGCATGCCAAAGACCGCCTTCATGGCGGTCGATTTGCCCGCGCCATTAGGGCCCACAATGACGGCGATCTCGCCGCGCTCGACCGCGATGGTGCAGCTGTGCAGGATATCGGCCCCTTTGCCATATCCGCCCGTCATCGCCTCGCCAATCAAAAAGGGTGATGTCTCGCTCATGCCCCAATCTTGTCCTTATTTTTTAAACCTGTCCCAAGATAGGCCTCAATCACATCGTCATTGGCTTTGATCTCGTCCAATGTGCCTTCGGCCAAAACGCGCCCTTCGGCCATCACGATCACAGGGTCACAAAGCCGCCCGATGAAATCCATGTCATGCTCAATGACGCAGAATGTATATCCGCGCTCTTTGTTCAGGCGGATGATCGCATCGCCGATCGTGTTCAACAGCGTGCGGTTAACGCCTGCACCCACCTCGTCTAGAAACACGATTTTTGCATCCACCATCATCGTGCGGCCCAGTTCCAGCAGCTTTTTTTGGCCACCAGAAATCGCGCCTGCCGGATGATCTGCGAGATGGGAAATGGTTAGAAACTCCAACACCTCATCAGCCTTGGCTTTCAGCGCTCGCTCTTCTTCAGCAATGCGTTTGCGGCCAAACCATGTGTTCCACAGCGTTTCCCCCGATTGGCCGCTTGGCACCATCATCAGGTTCTCGCGGCAGCTCATGGATGAGAATTCATGCGCGATCTGAAATGTGCGCAGCAATCCCTTGCCAAATAGCTCGTGGGGCGGAAGGCCCGTAATATCCTCGCGATCCATAACAACGCGGCCAGATGTCGGGGACAAAACGCCCGCAATCACGTTAAACAGTGTGGTCTTTCCCGCGCCATTGGGGCCAACCAGACCCGTGATAGAGCCTGTTTCAATTGTCAGGCTTGCGCCATCCACGGCGTGAAAGCCGCCAAAATGTTTGTGCAGATTTTCGACAGTAATCATCGCTTGTCCCGCATCCTTTAAACGAAGCAGCCCGGAAATCACTCCGGGCTGCCCGTTGGTCTTGATTAGATCAACTTAGCGGAAACGTGCTGTTGTGACCTGGCCGCCAGAGATTTCGATCTCGCGATAGTTGCCCGCGGATTCACCTGGCTCGATCAATTCAACGGCAGAGGCACCAACATAGTCGATGTCTTCGCCCGCTGCGATCAATTCCAAGGCTTTGCCCAATTCACCAGGCAGGATTGGCGTGCCTGGGGCGTTTGCGATATCCATGATCTCGCCTGCGTAATCGGCAGGGTTGCTTGAGCCTGCGGCCTGCATGGCCAACATGATCAAGGCTGCTGCGTCATAGGATTCTTTCGCAAAAGGCTGAGTGCCATCGAACCCTGCTTCAGCGGCGAGGGTTTCGAAAATCGCTGCACCTTCGCTATCGGTGCCAGGGTGCTGGCCGAAGGAGCCATCAATCTCGCTGCCAAAGTTTTCAACGAGGGCAGAAGACACCATGCCGTCAGGGAAGACGAAAGTTTCAAATGCGCCAGAATCCAGTGCTGCGCGGATGATGCCCGAGCCGCCCTGATCCACATAGCCTGCAACGACCAATGCGTCACCGCCCGCAGCCGCCAAGGCGCCTACTTCTGCAGAGTAATCCGCACGGCCATCTTCATGCGCTGCAATGAGGGTTACAGTGCCGCCCGCCGCTTCGAATGCTGCGGCAAAGCTATCAGCCAAGCCTTGGCCGTAATCGTTGTTGGTATAGGTCACCGCAACGGATTTGATGCCGCGATCCATGATCACCTCGGTCATCACAACACCCTGACGCGCGTCAGATGGCGCGGTGCGGAAGAAGAGGCCATTGTCTTCAACGGTGGTCAGCGCAGGCGAAGTGGCGGATGGGGACACCATGACCATGCCGTTTGGCACGGCTACGTTTTGCAGCATTGCGTTGGTGACGCCCGAGCAATCCGCGCCGACAATCCCGCTGACGCCATCAGATGTGATGAGGCGTTCTGCAACAGCAGTTGCAGCGGCCGCGTCAATACAAGTGCTGTCGCCGCGCACGGAGACAACAGTCGCGCCGTTCAGGAAATTGCCGCTTGCGTTCACTTCGTTCATCGCCAATTCCGAGCCACCAGCCATGTCAGGCGCAAGCGATTCAAGCGGGCCTGTAAAGCCCACAACAGTGCCGATCTTTACCTCTTGTGCGGTTGCCATGGACGCAAGCGCCAAGGAGGCGGCCGAAGCCAGCAAAAGTTTTTTCATGAAGAACTCCCAAGTTGTTGTTATTACCCCAGATGGATAAGAATTAATGCCAGCTTACGGGGTTGGAAAGAGAAAACGACCCATAACGGCGGGGAATTGAACCGCATTTGTGCGGATTTGCGGATCATTCGCCTGTCGATAGAGGGAATTAAGCCAATTCGCCTTACATTTTTCTGCAAAATGCCCCGGTAGACGATTTTTTTCCCGCGGGCGGAAATTGGAAGATTCGCGGATAGCAGACGCGGGAGACGTGAAAATGACGGCAGATGCCCCTAAGACTGAAATGCCAAGGCCGAGCTCACCGATGGTGTTTGTGGATGCAGATGCCTGTCCCGTGCGCGAAGAGGCCATTCGCGTGGCGCTGCGCCACAAGATTGGAGTGCGCTTTGTGGCCAATCAATATTTGCGTCTGCCCAATCACCCGCTTTTGGCGATGCATCTGGTGGGGGACGGGTTTGATGCCGCTGATGATGCGATCATAGCCGGGCTTGAAGCGAATGATATTGTGGTCACTGGCGATATCCTTTTGGCGGAACGCGCGTTGAAATTAGGCGCGCAGGTGATTTCGCCCAAGGGGGATGCCTATACAATGGACACAATCGGCGCGCAGGTGGCAACACGCGCGCTGATGGCTGATTTGCGGGCTGGCCTGCCGCAGGAGGGCGCCCCTTCTGGCCCGCGCCCCTTTGCCAAGGCGGATCGTTCGCGGTTTCTTGAGCGGTTCGATCTGATGCTGCGCCGTGCAAAATAGCGGTCGAAATTTGCTTGGGCTTTCCTTCGTCCCTGCCTTAAGATAGGGGACGGGTCTTAGGAATTTTACACTGTCGAGATCATGAGCTTTACCCTCGCCATTATTGGTCGGCCCAATGTGGGCAAATCCACCTTGTTCAATCGTTTGGTGGGCAAGCGCCTTGCCTTGGTTGATGATCAACCCGGTGTCACCCGTGATCTGCGCGAAGGCGCGGCGCGGCTTGGATCCATGCGGTTCACTGTGGTTGACACGGCGGGTCTTGAGGAAGCCACAGATGACAGTCTGCAAGGCCGTATGCGCCGCCTGACAGAACGGGCGGTTGATATGGCGGATGCGTGTCTGTTTTTGATTGACGCGCGCACAGGCCTGACGCCGACCGATCATGCCTTTGCCGATCTGCTGCGCAAGCGCGGCGTCACTGTCCTTTTGGGCGCAAATAAATCCGAAGGACGGGCAGGGCAGGCAGGGTGGCTTGAGGCCTATGAACTGGGCTTGGGCGAGCCTTTAGCCCTATCCGCTGAGCATGGCGAAGGTATGGGCGAATTGGCCGTGGCCCTTGCCCCGCTGATCGAGGCGAAGGAAGCCGAAGATTACAGCCCCGAAACCGATATCGAGCTTGATGAGGATGAAACCGAGGAAGGGGGTCTGCGCGAATTAACGCTTGAGCGGCCTTTGCAAATCGCCGTTATCGGCCGCCCAAATGCAGGCAAATCCACCCTCATCAACCAAATCTTCGGGGAGGAGCGTTTGCTCACGGGCCCTGAGGCGGGGATTACCCGTGATTCGATCTCCCTTCCAGTGACATGGGATGGGGTGCCGATGCGGATTTTCGACACGGCAGGGATGCGCAAACGCGCCCGCGTGCAGGAAAAACTGGAAAAGCTCTCCGTGGCCGATGGTCTGCGTGCTGTCAAATTTGCCGAAGTGGTCGTGGTTTTGCTGGATGCGGCCATTCCCTTTGAGGCGCAAGATTTGCGCATCGCTGATCTCGCCGAGCGCGAGGGGCGCGCGGTGGTGATTGCGGTAAACAAATGGGATGTTGAGGATGAGAAGCAGGAAAAACTCAAATTCCTGCGCGATCGTCTTGAAAAATTATTGCCGCAAATCAAAGGCGTGTCGATGGTCACGGTTTCAGCCAAGACAGGCAAAGGGCTAGATCGGCTGCATGCGGCAATCATTAACGCTGCCACGATTTGGAACCGCCGTGTGCCAACAGCCACGCTGAACCGATGGTTGGGGGAAATGATCGAGGCGCATCCACCGCCCGCACCATCAGGGCGGCGTATTCGCCTGCGCTACATGACCCAAGCCAAAGCGCGCCCGCCCTCGTTTGTTGTGATGTGTTCGATGCCAGAAAAGCTGCCTGAAAGCTATTCGCGCTATTTGGTCAATGGGTTGCGCGATAGTTTTGACATGCCAGGTGTGCCGATCCGTCTGTTCATGCGCAGCCAAGCGGATAAAAACCCCTACAAGGATCGTAAAAAATCCATTCCCTCGCGCCTAAGCAAACATGTGCGCAAGGGCGATACGAAAAAGAAATAAAAAATGGCGCGTCAGGCAAAACCTAATGCGCCATTTTTCACAATATTAAACGAAATCAGGCGTTTGCCTCACGAATTTTATCTGCTGCTTCTTTGTCATAGCTGACATTTTGCGCGTCAAACATCGCGTCTAGCTCGCCTGTAAGTGTCATCTCGGTGATGATATCGCAGCCGCCCACGAATTCGCCCTTCACATAGAGTTGCGGGATCGTGGGCCAATCTGAGAAATCCTTGATCCCTTGGCGGATATTTTCATCTTCCAACACATTCACATCGGCAAATTCCACGCCCATGTAATTCAAAACACCTGCCACGCGGCTGGAAAACCCGCATTGTGGCATGGATTTTGTGCCTTTCATGAACAAGACCACGTCATTTTTCGTGATCATCTCTTTGATCTGATCTTCTACGCTCATCTGGGTCTTCCTTTTAATCGGGGGCGCGGGTGGTGAGGGCAAGCGCGTGCAATTCGCCCGCGCTGCCATCCATTTTGCCTTTGAGGGCGGCATAAACAGCACGTTGTTGGGCCACGCGGTTCATGCCCTTAAAGCTGGCATCAATCACTTGAGCAGCGAAATGCTGGCCATCATCACCCTCAACCGTGATCTGCGCTTGAGGAAAAGATGCGCGGATTAGGTCCTCGATGTCTTGTGCTGTGATTGCCATATCTGCCCTCATGAATTCCGGTCTGTTACGTCTAATCTAGGCCCCGATATGGCCCCAAACAAGGGGCCTATTGGGGGCGCGTTATGGTTCAGTCAAACAGGCGGGACAGCGTGCCATCTGATAGGGCCCGAAGCGCATCAAGGCTTTCGCTAGAGCCGCCAATGGTGATCTGGTCGCCACCAAATTTACCAACCGTGGTGATCTGAAGGCCCACTTGGCCCGCGGCAACCATCAAGGCTTCGGCCTTATCGGTCGAGCAGGCAATCAAATAGCGCCCCTGATCTTCGCCAAACAAGCTGGCCGCATCGCTTGCATCCAATGTCACACCCGTGTCTGAGGCTGTGGCCATCTCAAACGCAGCCAAGGCAAGCCCGCCATCCGAGAGGTCATTACACGCTGAAATCATTTCGCGATTGTCGAGAATGAATTGGCCCGCTTTCCGCTCTGACTCAAGATCAACGGCGGGGGCATCGCCCTCAACGCGATGGTACACTTCGGCCAACAGCGCGGATTGGCCCAAATGACCATGGGTTTCCCCGACCAAAAGCGCCCAGTGACCTTCGCGTGCCGTTCCGTTGATCAGGTCGCGGTCAATATCCGCAATCAAACCAACCGCCCCAATCGTGGGGGTGGGCAGGATCGCGCTGCCATCGGTTTCATTATAAAGGCTGACATTGCCCGAAACGATTGGGGTGTCGAGCGCTGAACAGGCCGCATCAATGCCCTTAATGGCACCCACGAATTGGCCCATAATTTCGGGCTTTTCGGGGTTGCCGAAATTCAGGTTGTCGGTGGTGGCAAGCGGTGTTGCCCCTACAGAGACAAGGTTGCGATAGGCCTCAGCCACGGCCTGCTTACCGCCCTCAAAGGGGTTCGCTTTGACATAGCGCGGTGTCACATCCGAGGTGAATGCCAACGCCTTATTCGTGCCTGCCACGCGCACAACGCCCGCCCCATAGCCCGGCGTGCGGATCGTGTCTGCGCCAACTTGGGTGTCATATTGTTGATAGACCCAGCCGCGCCCGCAGTAATTGGGCGAAGACAAAAGCGCCTTTAACCCATCAATCGGGTCGATTTCTGGGATGAAATCCACCGCCTTGGCGGCAGGGGTTTCGACCCAAGGGCGGTCATATTCTGGTGCCGTAGAGGACAGTTTCGACAGCGGCAAATCCGCCTTCACTGCATTGCCGTGCATGATCACGAAGCGGTCTTCAGCAATCGTTTCCCCGACAATGGCAAAATCGAGATCCCATTTTTCAAAAATGACGCGCGCCTCGGCCTCTTTTTCGGGGCGTAGCACCATCAACATGCGCTCTTGGCTTTCAGACAGCATCATTTCATAGGCGGTCATGTTGGGCTCGCGCTGCGGCACATGATCAAGTTGCAGCTTGATCCCCAAGCCGCCCTTATCCCCCATCTCGACCGCAGAACAGGTCAGGCCTGCGGCGCCCATATCTTGGATTGAGATCACCGCGCCTGAGGCCATCAATTCAAGGCAGGCCTCAAGCAAGCGCTTTTCTGTGAAAGGGTCGCCAACCTGAACAGTTGGACGCTTTTCTTCAATCGTGTCGTCAAATTCGGCGCTGGCCATCGTGGCCCCGCCAACCCCGTCACGACCTGTCTTGGCGCCCAAATAGACAACAGGCATCCCCACGCCAGAGGCGGCGGAATAGAAAATCTTATCCGTCTCAGCCAGACCAGCGGCAAAGGCATTGACCAAGCAATTGCCATTATATGCCGCGTCAAAGCGCAACTCGCCCCCCACAGTGGGGACGCCGAAACTGTTGCCATAGCCGCTAACACCGCGCACAACCCCATGGATCAAAGAGCGTGTTTTGGGGTGATCTACTGCACCAAAGGAGAGTGCATTCATCGCCGCAATTGGACGCGCGCCCATCGTGAAAACATCGCGCAAAATCCCACCCACGCCCGTGGCCGCGCCCTGATAGGGCTCGATATAGGAGGGGTGGTTGTGGCTTTCCATTTTGAACACGACCGCCTGACCATCGCCAATATCAACAATGCCCGCGTTCTCGCCTGGCCCGCAAATAACCTGCGGCCCTTCGGTTGGTAGGGTGCGCAACCATTTTTTTGAAGATTTATACGAGCAATGCTCGTTCCACATGGCCGAAAAAATGCCAAGTTCCGTGAAATTCGGGATGCGTCCGATAATCTCGAGGATGCGCTCATATTCATCAGGCTTAAGGCCATGTGCAGCGATCAACTCGGGGGTGATTTCGGGTTCGGTCATGGGGTATCGTTCCTGTGGCGAGGCGCAATGGCGCGCAGACACCCCGTCTTTACGGCATAGGCGCGGGAGGGGAAAGGGGGGGCGGGGCACAGGTTGTGCAAAAGCCGTATCTTGCGCTTTGGCCAAAAAAAAGGCCGAGACAAGTCTCGGCCGAAGTCCAACAGGGAGGTAGTCATGACACTTTGTTCAAATGTCATCACTACTGCCCAATTAATGATCACTTTGCGAAGTATCAAGAAAAATCCCGCCACAAGAATGCAAACCCGCTATGCATGTGGCGCATATCACACAGGGTCATGGCGGAAATGTCACGCAGGAGTTCGGGCCGTTTAGACGTTTCCGTCCCGTTCTTTGCGGCGATGTGCGATGATTTCTTCGGTCACAAATTCGCGGAAGGCCTCGATGCGTTTGGACTGCCGCAGTTCTTCGGGATAGGCAAGGAAAACGGGCACATCATTGCTTTCGACATTGTCGAGAACGCGCACCAAATTGGGAAAGTCTTGCGTCAGGTAATCGGGCAAAACCCCAATGCCAAGGTGATGGATGACGCCCTGCAGCACCCCGAAATAGTTATTTACAGTCAAGAAGCTGCCAATTTCATAAGACATCAGCTGACGCACCAAAAGCGCACCTGAGGAGACCTGTGCCGCCGTTGCATTCTGACTGATCAGGCGATGGTCGCGTAAATCCTCAAGTGTTTGGGGAACGCCGTTTTGCTCGAGATATTGGGGCGAAGCGTAAAGACGCATGCGAATATTCATCAAACGCTTGCGAATGAGATCCGCTTGGCTGGGTTCCTTCATGCGGATGGCCACATCGGCCTCGCGCATTGGCAAATCCAGCACCCGTTCCTCAAGCATCAAATCGATCTTGAGATTGGGATATTTTTCATAAAGCGCGGGCAGGCGCGGTGCCAACCATAGCGAGCCAAAGCCGATGGTGGTGGTCACGCGCAATTCACCAAAGACCTCTTCTTCGCTGTCGCGAATGCGGGCGGCGGCTGCATCAAGGCGCTTTGCCATATGGCGCGTGGCATCAAAGAGCAATTCGCCCTGTTCGGTCAGAATCAAACCGCGCGCGTGACGATGGAACAGGGTTGCGTTTAATTCGTCTTCTAAGGATCGAATTTGGCGCGACACCGCCGATTGGCTGAGATGCAACACGTCCCCCGCATGGGTCAAACTGCCTGCATCCGCCACGGCGTGAAAGATCCGTAAACGATCCCAATCCATTACATTCATCCTGCGCGCATATCCAAGCATTTGGACTATAAGGGTTTTCTTGCATTCCTTAAAGGGAGATCGTCACATTTGTGTAAATTTTACAGGCCAGTGCCATTTTTTTTGGCACTGCGTGACGTCTCCTGTGTCCTGCGCTAACAGTCTTTGTCGAGCAGGCCAAGACCGCGCAGATAAATCCCGATCCCTGCCTCAAGAAGGTCTTCAGCGGGGAAGGGGGCATTGCCACCTTCGCGACCGCGCGCAAAGAGTTCAACAACCCCGTGGCTCATGGCCCAGATATGTGCGGTAAACATGGATGCAGGCGGGCGTCTGTCGGCGGGCAATTGTGCGCTAAGTGCCTCGGCGGCCCGTTCCAAAATCGCGCGGGATCTTTCTGATTCACGGGCCAAATCAGGATGGGCACTGGCCGAAAGGCCGCTTTCAAACATGGCCATGTAGTGACCGGGATAAGATTGCGCAAACCGCAAATAAGCGCGGCCCGTGGCCTCGAATGCGGCCAGAGGGGCGGATTTGCTATTGAACGCGGCCTCCATCGCCTCGCGAAAGATCGCGTGACCTTGCAAGGCGGCCTCGGTGATCAATTCTTCACGGCCTTGAAAATGGCGATACACGGCGGCAGGGGTCACGCCCGCATCCTTAGCCGCCTCGGCCAAGGTGAAACCTGCGGGGCCTTTCTCGGTGATCAACCGCAAAGCGGCCTCAACCAAGGCTTGACGCAAATTGCCGTGATGATAGCCCTGTTTACGCATTGTCCCCTTGATCTGTCCAAGCCTCAGGCCCGCCACTTATGGCAGGATCGGGGGCGGACGCAAGGTTGGGTTCTTTTTCTGGATACTCATACTGGCTGAGAATCTGTCGGATCACCGCCAAACGCGCGCGGCGTTTATCATCAGCACGGATCACATGCCACGGCGCTGTCGCGGTATGGGTGCGGGTCAGGGTTTCGCGGATCGCGGCGCTGTATTCGTGCCATTTCGCCAGACCATCGACATCGATACGCGACAGTTTCCAATGTTTGAGCGGGTCATTCTCACGCGCCAAAAAGCGGCGCAGTTGTTCGGCACGGCCCAGATTGAGCCAAATTTTCGTCAGGCTGATCCCATCCTCAAGCAGCATATCCTCGAACCGTGGAGCTTGGGCAAAAAAGGCCTCGCGTTGCGCGGGCGTGCAAAACCCAAACACATGTTCCACAACGCCCCGATTATACCATGAGCGATCAAAGAGCCGAATTTGCCCGCGGCTTGGCAGATGCTGGATGTAGCGCTGAAAATACCATTGCCCCGCCTCGGTTTCGCTGGGTTTCGACAAGGCCACAATTTGCGCCACCCGTGGATTTAGGTTTTCCATGACGCGCGCAATCGCGCCGCCCTTGCCCGCTGCATCGCGCCCCTCAAAAATCACGGCAATCCGTTGCCCTGTTTCGCGCACCCATGCGTGAAATTTTGCCAGTTCGATTTGCAATGCGGTCATTTCAGCCACGTAGAGACTATTTTCCATCCGCGCAGCATAGGGGTAGGTCGGATCAAGAATGTCGGAAATCTCGGCTGTCTTGAGGGCCGCGCGGATCGCCTCGGGCGCATTGTCTTCAAAATAGCGCGTAATTGCGCCATCAAATGGTTTTCTATCAATCATGGCCAATTTCCCAGTGCAGTCTGGGTTGAATATAGGGGCGCATCCTGCGCCCGTCTATCACCGCCGCAGATCGGTGCTGTCTTGACCAATGCGCGCCATATCAAAGGGTGTCGTCAGGTAGATTTCCGAAATCCAATTGCCGAATAGAAGATGGGCATGGCTGCGCCAGCGGTTGAGCGGTTTTTGGCTTGGATCATCATGGGGGAAGTAATTGACGGGCAGGGCGATACTGGCCCCGTCCACCTGAACATTCCCCAGATCACGTTGATATTCTTCGGCCAAGGTGGTGCTGTCATATTCAAGATGGTTGAAGATATAGAGCGCGCGATGTGCGCTATCTTCGACCAAGGCAGGGCCCACCTCGGGACTGTCGAGTAACACGGGCAGGCCCGCTGCCTCGATCTCGGGGCGGCGCATTTCCGTCCAACGGCTGACGGGCATCACCAAATCATCGGAGAACCCGCGCAAATAGGGGCTGTCCGATTGCAGATTGCGATGCCGATAGCACCCGAATTGCTTTGCGGGCAGCATATGTTTTTTGACGCCGTGGAAATAATTGATCATCGCCATCCCGCCCCAGCAAATGCCAAAGGTGGAATGGACATTGGTTTGCGTCCATTCGAAGATTTCGCACAGCTCAGACCAATAGGTCACATCTTCGAAATCCAGATGCTCAATCGGCGCGCCTGTGATGATCAGACCATCAAATTTTTGCTCGCGAACATCACGAAATGGCTGATAAAATTCGGCCATATGTTCCGCGGCGGTGTTCTTTGTTTCATGTTCGCTCATGCGGATCAGCGAGAATTCCGTCTGCAACGGCGATGCGCCAATCAGGCGGGCAAATTGCGTCTCGGTCTGAATTTTCTTGGGCATTAGGTTCAAAAGCCCAATTTTCAATGGCCGAATATCTTGGCTTTCTGCCGCGCTGCGCCCCATGACCATCACCCCCTCATCCCGAAGGATGGAGAATGCAGGCAGGCTGGTTGGCAGGGTTATCGGCATTTGGTGATCCGTATCTTCAGCGCGAAAAGGGGATTTAGGTGATCTCGCCGCGCGCCTCAAGGGCTGTGGCGATCAAAGCAATCACATCTTGTGCATCGGACACACGCGCGACATCCTCGGCGCTGACCCTCAGGCCCCAGTTCGTCGCTATGTCGCGATAGAGCGGCGCGCGATGATGCAAGGCTGCCGCATAGGTGTTGCGGATAAAATCATCTGGATTGACCGCATCGGGCGACAGCCCCGTTTCGGCCAAATAGTCAGCCCATCGCGCATTCAGAAATTGCGGCTGGTAATACATGGGCTTTGGCGCACGGGTGAAGCGGCGGATCAATTCCTCGGTATGATCTTCGCTCCCTTCAATCCAAATCATCAGGCAATTATGCGCAAGCGTGCGCAGCACTTCGTCTTGCGGGTCGTTGGGGTCAACAACCTCACAAATAGAGCCGCCCGTGTCGCAGACGAAATTGGCATATCCATAAAGGTCGCGCGCGCGGCTGATAAAGCTGGGCGTGTCCAAAAGGGCGTTGATCTCAGCGCGCCGATGCAGCGCCTGACGGCGCATATATTCTTCAAACCCGACCCCACCCTTGGCAGGATTACCAGGTTTTCCGAGGAAGGTAGAGAGCGGCGCGAGGTTGTTAAACGTGATGTTTGAGCCGATAAAAATAGAATCCGACTTCAGCAAATCTGCCAGAAACGGCACTTGCATTGCCTGACGTTTGAGATTGTCGACAATATGCTCGCCCATATAGGCGGTGCCAATGCGGTAATCGATGGAATAGTGGAACCAATCCCCAGCATCGCGTAGCAAATTGGCAAGCCGTGTCTTGCCAAGGCCTGACATCCCGAAAAAAAGAACCTGTTTTTGCGCCGCTGCACGCCAATCGCTTGCGGATTTATAAAGCATTTTCATAGGGCCTGCCGCCTTTGCCAAAGCCTTGTTTTGGCAGGTCTATCCTGAAAACCTGCCAAATTCCAATGGCGATTTTGTGGGCGACCTTAAAAGCGATGGCTGAGACGGATCGTGACAAGCCTTGCCCTGTTTCCGTTGAACCGCGCAAAGGGCGTGGTTCCAAGCCCCGTTGTTGTGTCGTCAAATCGGACTTCAGAGAGGGCAAGCCCGATGGCCGCGCCGCCGCGCGTATATTCGGCCCCAAGCGTGAAGGCGCGTAGGCCATCAACAGGGGCAAGGTTGCTAGATAGCCCGCCCGTTTGCGGCTCTTGCGAATACAGGGCCGATATACCCCACTCCTCGCTCAGGCGATGCTTGACGCCCAAATCATAGCGCATGACATCATCACGATATGTGACCAATGCCCCCGCGGGGTAAAGGTTCGGCCTGATCTCAAATCCCCCCCAACGGCTTTGTTGAATGCGGCCAAAAAGGGCGGTGTTGGTCACAATGCCCTGTTGGAAATCAAGGCTGAGGGTTGCGGGCATCTCAACGCCAAATCGCGTGTCGCTGAGGGCAGGGGTTGCGCCTGCCACGCCCAATACCCGCCCCTCTTGGCCTGAAAAAGTCAGATCAATCGGGCTGGTGTAGCTGAGCGCAAGGCGGGTGCCGAATTCAGGGCGGCTATAGGCAAGCCCCAGAACATAGCCAAGGCCCGTATCGCTTTTGCCATCAAAGCGGTAGGAAAAGACATTCGGCAAGCCTGCATTCAGCGAAACGTAAATATCGCCATCCGATTGCAACAGGCGCAGACCACCATAAGCAAAGGCGTTTTGGCCGATGTCATAGGATAAAAGTGCTGTGATGGCACGGCTTTCCAATGTGGCAGTGGTGCCGTTCAGCGGATACCCCACCGCGTTATAGGCGGTGTTGGCAGCATAGGGGGTGGTGATTTGCAACGCCACGCCATGCGATCACCCAAATCTTGCTTATATCCCAAATTCAGCGTGGTGCGGCTTTGCAGGACATTTTGTGCGCCCACGTTTGGCGCGGCGACAAGTGCGCCTGACACAGTACTGTCGCGGCGCTGTGCGCTGATTTCGGCATAACCGCCATCCTCGAACAGGATTAGCGGTGAGAATGTGGTTTGATCTAGGCCCCCTCCATGGGCGACTTGGCCAATGCACAGGCTGCATAAAAGTGAATAAACAGGTGCAAGCAACCAACGCTTACGGGTCATGATGGGTTTCCCTCCTACAATGATCCCCCTTGGTGATCATTAAGCGCAAGCGTACCCATCTTGTATATATAAAAAATGCCTAAAAAATTACATTTAACTGGTGGCGGCGTTGCGGCGCTCTAGCCGCGCGGCGCCTGTAATATTCAGGTAATTTGCCCCAAAAATAAGGGCCGCCCCCAAAAGCACCGTTGGGTCAAGGGGTTCGGCATAGAGCATGACCCCAATCAGGGCAATCACAGGTAGGCGCACAAAATCCAGTGGCATCACCACCGAGGCGGGCGCGACACTGAGGGCGGATGTCAAACAAAAATGCGCCACGAGCCCCGCAAAGCCGATCAAAACAATCCACGCCACATTGCCCCCTGTCGGCAAGGCCATATCCCCATCTGCAAGGCTGCACACCAGACCAAAGACCAGTTGCATGATCGTGAGATAGAACATGATGCAGGTGATGGTTTGGCTCTGCGTCAGGCGCTTGGTGAAAATCGCGGTGCTGGCAAAACAAAGCGCCGCCGCCGCGGCAATGATCATCCCCGCAGAGGGGGGCGCCACCCAAGGGCGCACTACTAGGAGGATGCCGATGAACCCCACAACCGCGACAAACAGCTTGAGCCGCGTCAAACGCTCGCCCAAAAACAAGGCGGCCAAAAGCATGACCCAAAGCGGCGAGGTGAATTCAAGCGCGAAGACCTGCGCAAGTGGGATCACGGTGATCGCGTAAAACCACAGGTTTTGCCCCGTAAAATGAAAGATATTGCGCCCCATATGCATCGGCAGCTTGTCGCGTTTGACCTCGCCCCATTTGCCAAAGACCGTGGCCAGGATCGCAACCACCGCCACCCCCACAGCCGAGCGATAGGTCATGATTTCGAACGTGTCCAATTCAAAGGAGACAGCCCGCCCCGCAATGGCCATCAGGGTAAAGGCGACAATCGCCCCCGTCATCCAGAGCGCCGCCAATGCGGGGCGCTGTTGGTTTGCTTGGCTCATCTGTGCACGCTTTCCTAGGTTAGGCGCCCCAAAATCGCGCCAAGGCAGGAAGGTAGCTAAAATCACAGGCTTGGCAAGATGGCGGCGTTACAGCCCCTTGGTTTTGGCCTCTTGCCACAAGGCTTCCATCTCTTCGAGATTGGACTGATCTGCGCTTCGACCATCTGCCCGAAGTTGGTTTTCTATATAATTGAAACGGCGGGTGAATTTCTCATTCGCCTTGCGCAAGGCCGTTTCGGGGTCAACCTTGAGATGACGCGCGAGATTGGCCATCACAAACAGCAAATCGCCCATTTCTTCGGCAATTTTCTCTTGGGGGAGGGTCGCGCGCGCCTCGGCCAATTCAGCGGATTCTTCGGCGATTTTATCGATGACTTGATCAATCTGCGGCCAATCAAACCCCACGCGTGCTGCCCGCTTTTGCAGCTTTTCCGCCCGCATCAAGGCGGGCAAGCCGAGTGCGACATCGGCCAAAACCCCCGTTTTCGCACGGGCGGCGCGCTCGCGGGCTTTGATCTTTTCCCAATCTTCGACCTGTTGGTCTGCCGATTTGTCGCGATTTTCTGCACCAAACACATGCGGGTGGCGCGCGACCATCTTGTCGGAAATGTGGCGCAGAACATCGTCAAAGGTGAAATACCCTGCCTCTTCCGCCATTTGCGCGTGATAGACCGATTGCAGAACCAAATCCCCCAATTCGCCGCGCAATTCGCCCCATGAACGGCGCGAGATTGCATCGGCCACCTCATAGGCCTCCTCAATCGTGTAGGGGGCGATGCTGTCGAAATCTTGCTCGATATCCCAAGGGCAGCCCGCCTCTGGGTCGCGCAAGGCGCGCATGATCTCGAGAAGGCGGGCCATAGAGCCGCCGCCATTTTCAATCAGATCACGATCATACATGGCGCATCCCTTTATTTGGTTCCGGGCGCAAGAGCGCGAAAGCGGCGTTTGTGGTAAATCAGCGGGTCGGTCTGATCGGATAGGGTCACGGCGCGCACTACGCCGAAAATCACATGATGCGTCCCGATGGTGTCTGATTTCAAAATGGTGCAATCAAAGGCGGTCAAAGCATCTGAGAAAACGGGCGCGCCCGTTGCAAGTGGGGCATAGGCAACCCTGTCAAAGCGCGCAGCCCCTGTGAGGCCATGCCGGCCTGCAAAAATTTCTGCTGTTTGATCAGATCCTTGGCCGAGGATATTGATGCAAAATACACCATTTTCCAGAATGATAGGCAACGATGTCGAGTTGGCATGAACGCAAATCAACATGGTTGGGCCATCGGCTTGGGTGTCTGGGTCTGCAGAAACAGAACTCATGGCCGAGACGGTTAAGCCCCCCAAACCTGCAACGCCATCGGTGCTGACCACGCAGACGGAATTCGCGCAAAGGCTCATCGCGTCAATAAAATCTTGGCGCAATTTATCGGTCTGCTCGGTCATCTGCCCATCCTTTTTGATCTTTGGGCTAGATCTAGTCGAATTTCACCCTTGAGGCCAGTCGCCGCGGCGGGTTTGGCTTGAGTTTTTCCCAAAGCTGGAACAGAACGGATCAGGGACAGTGAGGGAGAGGCGCAAAATGGCGCTGGAAGATGCCAAAAGCCAAATTGATCTGGCCATTACGGCGGGATCGTTCAAAGGGCTTGCATTTGAGAATGCGTTTTCTGGGGTGCCTTCTTTTTTGCGCCGCAAACTGTCTAAAGACCTATCGGGGGTGGACTTGGCTATTACAGGCATTCCCTTTGATCAGGCGGTGACGCATCGCGCAGGCACCCGATTTGGCCCGCGCGCCATCCGCGCTGCCTCAAGTTTGCAACCTTTTGATCCGCCCTTTGGGTGGGATGGTTTCTCGCCGCTTGAGCAATTTGCGATTGCCGATTACGGCGATATGGCACTGGATTATGCGCAACCCGCGCAGACGCCCGCCGCAATTGAGGCGCATATTGCGGGCATTTTGGCCCAAGGGGCGAATGTCATCAGCTTGGGCGGGGATCATTCGATCACCCTGCCGATTTTGCGCGCCCATGTGGCCAAATTCGGGCCCGTGGCCTTGCTGCAATTTGATGCCCATACCGACACATGGCCTGATGATGCGCCTGCGCGGGTGGATCATGGAACCTTCTGCTACAAGGCGGTGAAGGAAGGTTTGATTGATGTTCAGCGGTCAATCCATGTGGGTATTCGCACAGTGGTGGACGACAATCTGGGCATCGAAATCATCAGTGCCCAAGATGTGGCGCGGCGCGGTGTGGCGGATGTGGTTTCAGCGATCCGCACGCGGCTTGGTGATGCGCCTGTCTATCTTTCCTTTGACATTGATGCGCTTGATCCGGCCTATGCCCCGGGAACAGGCACGCCTGTTTGGGGGGGCTTGAGCAGCCGTGAGGTGGCCTTGATCCTGCGCGGATTGGCGGGGATTAACCTAATCGGCGGCGATGTGGTTGAGGTTTCCCCCCCCTATGACACGGGCGAGATCACGGCGGTGGCTGCCGCCCATGTTGCGTTAGAACTGATCTGCCTTTGGGGTTGGCCAAAGCGGGGGCATGGATGACAGAACATCCCCGCAAATTAAAGCGTTATCAGGTGGCGCGTGATATCACCTATGCGACCTCGGCGCAGACCCGAATGGGGCGTGCGGTGATCCGTTTGTTGGAAAACACGACAGGGCGCCTGTCCTTGATCCGCCGTGCCGAAGGCTATGAGGATCAAGTGGCGGCAGGTCATGATTTTTGGCAGGTGATGTGCGATCGCTACGGCCTGAAGATCAAGTATCACGGGGCAGGGCTCGAGGGCATCCCCGAGGCGGGGCCACTGATTTTGATTGCGAACCATCCGTTTGGCATTTTGGATGGGTTGATTATGGGGCATATCCTATCCCAGCGCCGGGGCGGGGATTTTCGCATTCTCGCGCATCAGATTTTCCGCAAGGCCCCCGATCTTGAGCGGATCATTCTGCCCGTCTCCTTCGATGAAACCAAAGAGGCGGTTGCGCAAAACATCACCACACGCAAGGCCGCGTTTTCCTATTTGGATCAAGGGGGCGCGATTGGCATTTTTCCTGGCGGCACAGTTTCGACTGCGGCCAAGCCTTTTGGCGTTCCGATGGATCCAGATTGGCGGCTCTTTACCGCGCGCATGGTCGCGCGTTCAGGCGCAACCGTGATCCCGATTTTCTTTGAAGGGCAGAATTCGCGTCTTTTCCAGATCATGAGCCATATCCATGTCACCTTGCGTATGGGGTTGCTGATCCGTGAATTTCGCAAACGGATGAAAGTGCCGCTTGAGGTGACAGTGGGCAGGCCAATTTCGCGGCAAGATATGGCAGCTCATCTGGACAATCCGCCCGCATTGATGGATTTTCTACGCAGCGAAACCTATCGCTTGAGCCAAACGCCGATTGACTCTCGCTTGCGCGGGTTTGAATTTGATCAAAAGCGTCTCGCCAAGCGGCATGAAAGGCAGGAAGATGGCGGTCGGCATATTTGACTCAGGCCTTGGCGGGCTGACAGTGTTGGATGCGGTCACGCGGCGATTGCCCGATTTGTCGTTGGTATATTTTGGCGATAACGCGCACACGCCCTATGGGGTGCGGGATGCAGAAGATATTTACCACCTGACCACGCGCGGGGTGCAATGCCTGTTTGATCAAGGCTGTGATCTGGTCATTTTAGCCTGTAACACCGCCTCTGCGGCCGCGTTGCGGCGGATGCAGGAGGGGTGGGTTCCGAAAGACAAGCGCGTCCTTGGTGTGTTTGTCCCCCTGATTGAGGCGCTGACCGAGCGGCAATGGGGGGATAACTCGCCCCCCCGCGAAGTTGCGGTAAAACATGTGGCGCTTTTTGCCACGCCTGCAACTGTCTCAAGCCGCGCGTTTCAACGTGAATTGGCCTTTCGCGCCATTGGTGTTGATGTCGAAGCACAGCCCTGTGGCGGCTTGGTGGATGCGATTGAGATGGGCGATATGATCTTGGCTGAGGCGATGGTGCGCAGCCATGTTGAGGCGCTGTTGCGCCGTATGCCGCGCCCCGAGGCGGCCATTTTGGGCTGCACCCATTACCCGCTGGTTGAAGAGCATTTCCGTACTGCCCTTGGCCCTGATGTGGCGGTATACAGCCAGCCCAATCTGGTTGCCGAAAGTTTGGCCGATTATCTGACCCGCCGCCCTGAAATGGCAGGTGCGGGGGCCGTGACGAAGTTTTTGACAACGGGCGACCCGCAAAAAGTATCGAACAAGGCCACACAGTTTTTGCGCCGCAAGATTGCCTTTGAACAGGCAGAGCTTCCTGATGCATGAAAGAGATGGAATGACAAAGAATATCGCGATCCTAGGGGCCTCTGGATATACGGGCGCGGAATTGGTGCGGCTGATCCATGTGCATGGGGGCATGCGCATCGTGGCCCTGTCAGGCGAGCGCAAGGCGGGCATGGCGATGGGGGATGTGTTTCCCTTTTTGCGTCATTTAGATTTGCCCGTTCTTCAGAAAATTGAAGAAATTGATTTCACGAATATTGATCTGGCCTTTTGCGCGCTGCCCCATGCGACCTCGCAGGCGGTGATCAAAGACCTGCCGCGCAATTTGAAAATTGTGGATCTCTCCGCGGATTTTCGTCTGCGCGACCCTGTGGCCTATGAAAAATGGTATGGCCAGCCCCATGCCGCCCCAGAATTGCAGACGGAAGCGGTCTATGGTCTGACTGAATTTTACCGTGATGAGATATCAGCGGCGCGCCTTGTCGCAGGCACGGGCTGCAACGCGGCCACGGGGCAATATGCCTTGCGGCCTTTGATTTCGGCGGGGCTGATTGATCTTGATGAGATCATCATTAACATGGTGGTTGGCGTGTCGGGGGCAGGGCGCAGCCTAAAAGAGAACCTGCTTCATGCTGAACTCTCGGAAGGCACAAACCCCTATGGGGTAGGCGGCACGCATCGCCATTTGGGGGAATTTGATCAAGAATTCTCAGCCCTCGCAGGGCGCAAGGTTGAGGTGCAATTTACCCCCCATCTCGCCCCGTTTAACCGCGGGATCTTGGCCACGGTCTATGTCAAAGGTGAGGCTGAGGCGATTTACGACACATTGGCCGCAACCTATGCATCTGAGCCTTTCGTGCACGTGCTACCCTTTGGCGCAGCCTCGTCAACGCATGATGTGCGCGGCTCGAACCATGCCTATATAGGGGTGGCAAAGGATCGGCGCGCGGGCCGCGCGATTGTTTTTGCCGCGCTTGATAACCTGTGCAAAGGGTCATCGGGTCAAGCGTTGCAAAACGCCAATCTGATGCTTGGGTTTGACGAAAAGCAAGGGTTAGAAAACCTCGCGCTTTTCCCATGACCTCGCGTGACGGCGTGATGGAATGATAGGTGTAAGACGATGCAAACATTGAAAAAAAGACGCCGTATTCAGATTGTTATGCTGGCCGTGTTTTGCCTGGTCGGCATGACCGCGCTGGTTGGGTATGGGTTTCGTGATGGCATCAATTTCTTCATGCCGCCCGCCGAGGTGGCCGAAAACCCGCCCGCAGCGAATAAAACCTTCCGCATCGGCGGCCTTGTGGAGGAGGGGACATTGCGCCGCGGCCAAGGGGCGACCATCACCTTCAACGTCACCGATGGCGCGGCCTCCATCCCTGTGTCTTACACGGGTGTTCTGCCAGATTTGTTTGGCGAGGGCGAAGGCATGGTTGGCACAGGCCGCCTGATTGATGGCGTGTTTGAAGCAACCGAAATCCTCGCCCGCCATGATGAGACCTATATGCCCGAAGAAGTGATTGACGCTCTTAAAGAGCAGGGTGTTTACGTGGCGCCTGAGAGTTGAGGGACAATTTAGACGTCACGTGCCTTTGCGTCATATTCGACCAAAGCTGCGTCCCATGTCGGAATATTATCGGCCTCATATCCATGCACCTTGCCCGTAGCAATTTGGGCGAACACCCTCATGGATTTAAGATGCGCAGGTGATCTGCGATAGGCCATCATATCGGCTTTGCTGCCCCACACGGTCAAGGTATGATGCACACCTTGGCGGATTTTCGTGCCGACAAAGCGCGCGCCTTTGGCCGTTTGCGCGGCGCGAAAGGCGGGGATTGCCAAGGCCCAAAACCTGATCCAACTGATCATGCCTTTGGTTTTCAGACCTGTGACAGATACATACATCGCGCCTCACTCCCACTCAATCGTTCCGGGCGGTTTTGAGGTGATGTCATAGGTCACGCGGTTGATGCCCTTGACCTCGTTGATGATGCGGGTGGCGGTTTCGCCCAAGAAATCATGGCTAAACGGGTAATAATCCGCCGTCATCCCATCAACTGATGTCACCGCACGCAGGGCGCAGGCATAATCATAGGTGCGGCCATCGCCCATCACACCCACGGTGCGCACGGGCAGGATCGCCACAAAGGCCTGCCAAATCTCGTCATAAAGCCCATGCTTGCGGATTTGGTCGATATAAACCGCATCGGCCTTGCGCAGGATTTCTAGCTTTTCGCGGGTGATCTCGCCGGGGCAACGGATCGCAAGACCAGGCCCGGGGAAGGGGTGGCGGCCGATGAAATGTGCGGGCAGACCCAGTTCACGACCCAAGGCGCGCACCTCGTCCTTGAACAATTCGCGCAAGGGTTCGACCAGTTTCAGCCCCATCTTTTCGGGCAGGCCACCCACATTGTGATGGCTTTTGATCGTGACGCTTGGCCCGCCAGAAAAGCTTACGCTTTCAATGACATCAGGGTAAAGCGTGCCCTGCGCCAAAAAGGAGGCGCCTTCGATGCTATCGGCATATTTCTGGAACACATCAATAAATAATTTGCCGATGGTTTTGCGCTTCACCTCGGGGTCACTGACCCCTTCGAGTGCACCAAGGAACAAATCCTGTTCTTGCGCGTGGATCACGGACAGGTTCATGTGGTCGCGGAACATCGTGACCACTTCCTCAGCCTCGCCCATGCGCAGCAGGCCATGATCCACAAAGACGCAAGTGAGCTGATCGCCAATGGCCTCATGGATGAGGGCCGCAGCGACCGAACTATCAACCCCGCCTGACAGGCCGCAAATCACCTTAGCATCGCCGACCTGTTCGCGAATGGCGGCGACCGCTTGGTCACGATAGCCCGCCATTGTCCAATCGCCGCGGAAACCTGCGATGGAGAGAAAATTCTTATAGAGCTGCGCGCCATTGGGGGTGTGATGCACCTCGGGGTGGAATTGCACCGCGTAAAAACGGCGGTTCACATCGGCGGTAATCGCAAAAGGCGCGCCTGGGGATGTGCCAAGCACTTCGAACCCATCGGCAATTTTGCTAACATGGTCGCCGTGGCTCATCCAAACCTGTTCGCGGCCATCTTCCGCGCTGAACCATCCATCCACAAAATCTGATTGGGCGGTGGTTTTGGTCACATAGGCGCGTCCAAATTCGGCGGTGGCGTGTTCGCCTGCCTCAACCTTGCCACCCAGATCCTGCATCATCACCTGCTGGCCATAGCAGATGCCCATGATCGGCACGCCCAGATCATACACGGCGCGCGGCGGGCGCGGGGATCCTTCTCGCATCACCGAATCTGGCCCGCCCGAGAAAATCACCGCCTTGGGGTCGAATTCCGCCAAAAACGCGGCATCGACATTTTGATAGGGGTGAATTTCACAATACACATTTTGCTCGCGCAGGCGGCGGGCAATCAGTTGCGTCACTTGGCTGCCGAAATCAATGATCAGAAGCCGCTCATGGGATTGGGCAATGGGTTCTATCGTCATATGCTTCGCATAGGCGAGGCTTTGCGCGCGCGCAAGAGCGCGAATGTCGCTTTCCCCTCGCAAATGGCGCAAATCGCCATCGCCCCCATTGTTTCGCAAGATAAAAGCGGCAACACACCTGCCCCGCAATTTTTGCGGGATTGAAATTTATGTCACTTCGAGAGGGCAAAATCATGAGCGAAGCAGCAGCAGATCGACGTCGGGGCAGAGGGGGTGGCGGAGCCGCCCGCCGTGCGGAGCGCAGCGCACCCAAACTTGAAGCGGCGAAATATATCGAACGCAAAATCCCCAATCTCGAAATCCTCTCGGACGAGGCGCTGGAGATCATCGAGGCGAATGCGGAAACTGTTCTCGAAGAGATCGGTGTCAATTTCGTGGAAAATTCCGAGGCGCTGAAGCGATGGAAAGATGTGGGGGCCGATGTCAACGGCGAGCGTGTGCGTTTTCCCAAGGGACTGCTGCGCAGCCTGATTAAAACCGCGCCGTCCTCGTTTATCCAACACGCCCGTAACCCAGAGCGCAGTGTTGAGATCGGCGGCAAATCTTTGGTGCTTGCCCCTGTTTATGGCCCTCCCTTTGTTTGGGACAGTGTCGGCGGCCGCCGTTATGCGACTATGGCTGATTTTCAGAAATTCGTAAAACTGGGCTATATGTCGAAATGGCTGCACCATTCGGGTGGCACAGTGTGCGAACCAACGGATATTCCCGTTAACAAGCGCCATTTTGATATGCTTTATGCGCATATGAGCCTGAGTGATAAGCCCTTTATGGGGTCGGTCACCGAACCATCGCGGGCGCAAGACTCGGTTGATATGTGCAAAATTCTGTTCGGCGAAGACTTCGCGACCAATAACACGGTCATGACATCGCTGATCAATATCAATTCCCCGCTGACTTTCGATGCAACCATGATGGGCGCATTGGAGGTTTATGCCGCGAATAATCAGGCTTGCATCGTCTCGCCCTTTATCGTGGGGGGCGCGATGGCGCCTGTTTCGGTTATGGGCACGCTGACCCAAGTGTTGGCCGAGGTGATGGTGGCTGTTGCCTATAGCCAAATGATCCGCAAAGGCGCGCCTGTGATATTCGGGGCCTTTGTGACATCAATTGATATGAATTCAGGCGCACCGACATTTGGCACGCCAGAGGCTGCGCAAATCACCTATGGTGCAGGGCAATTGGCGCGGCGTTTGAACTTACCTTACCGCTCGGCGGGGTCGTTTAACGGCTCAAAATTGCCCGATGCGCAGGCAGCCTATGAGACATCGAATTCGCTGAATATGGGTTTGCTGTCAGGCGTGAATTTCATGCTGCATGCTTGTGGTTGGCTTGAGGGCGGTTTGGCCGCAAGCCCTGAGAAATTCGTGCTTGATGCGGATCAGCTTGGCGTGTTGCACCATCTGGCGGCGGGTGTGCCGATTGACGAGAATGCCCAAGCGATGGATGCGTTGCGCGAGGTTGGCCCGGGCGGGCATTTCTTGGGCTGTGCGCATACACAGGCGAATTTCAAAACCGCCTTCTGGAAAACCAATGTGCTTGATTACAAGCCCTATGAAACATGGGTTGATGAGGGCAGCCGTGACAGCGTGGCCTTGGCGGCTGCGCGGGTGGACAAAATGCTGTCTGAATATGTCCAGCCCGCGCTAGACCCTGCGGTTGACGAGGCCCTCAAGGCCTATATCGCGCAACGCAAATCTGAGATGCCAGACGCCTTTATCTGAGCGTCTAGGTCACTGGATCTTTCGCCGCCCCATGCCACAAGCTTGGGGCGGTTTTCTTTTGCGACAGTCGCATCTGTGCTTTTGCGCTCAGCCAGTTGGATCAGCGCGGCAAGGGTCGTGATATGTTGGGTGGGCGAGTAATGGGCAGCCACGCGCAATCTTTTGTGCTGAAGGATTGGATATGCGCCACGCGCAAGGGGAGGGTGGCCTCCTATCGGATTACGCCAACGGGGCGTTTGGCCTTGAAACGCCTGATCGAAGAAGACCGCCGCCGCCGCAAATCGGATGGGGATCTGGGGCAGGGGCCAAATGTCTTTGCCGCGCAGCATGCTGATTATGGCATCAAGCGCGAAGATTTTGAGCGCGCTCAATTGGGGCCGCGCGTGGCGCAAAATTGGGATCGGTTTTTGACCTCGGCAGATCGCGGCGTGTTTGGCGATGGTGGGATCGGCGAAGGGCCTACCGCCGCGCGCAAACGTGTTTTGGATGCCATGGAACATTTAGGGCCGGGTCTGTCTGATGTGGTGATGCGGGTCTGCTGTTTCCTTGAGGGGATGGAATCGGCCGAGCGCCGTTTGGGATGGTCGGCGCGGTCGGGAAAGGTTGTTCTGAAGATTGGGCTGCAACGCCTTTTGGAATTTTATCAAACGCATCACGGCTTGGTGCCCGCTATGATCGACTGAGGCAATGTGATCTGCGGGGTTACAATCGTGTAGCAAAGGGATTAAATTACCCCCGCAACGTCACGGAGCCAGACCCATGCGCGACCTTAAATTGCCCGAGCAACGCCACCCAGAAAAGGCGCATCGCCCCGATCAGGCACAGCCGAAAAAACCCTCTTGGATTCGGGTGAAGGCCCCTGTTGGGGAAGGCTATAAGGCCACGCATAAAATCATGCGCGAGCATAAATTGACCACCGTTTGCGAGGAGGCGGGATGCCCCAATGTCGGCGAATGTTGGAGCCAAGGTCACGCCACGATGATGATTATGGGCGAGGTTTGCACCCGTGCCTGCACGTTTTGCAATATCGCAACCGGTAAGCCGCCCGAGGCCTTGGATGTCTTCGAACCGGGCCGCGTGGCCGATGCGGTTAAGAAACTTGGCCTGAACCACGTTGTCATCACTTCGGTGGATCGCGATGACATTGAGGATGGTGGGGCAGAACATTTTGCCCAGACCATTCGCGCTATTCGCCGTCAATCCCCTGACACGACCATCGAGATCCTGACCCCCGATTTTTTGAAATGCGACCCAAGTGTTTTGGAAATCGTGGTGCGTGCAAAGCCCGATGTGTTCAATCATAACCTCGAAACTGTGCCGGGTCTTTACCCTGAGGTGCGCCCTGGCGCGCGCTATTTCCATAGCCTGCGCCTGCTGCAGCGGGTCAAGGAGATGGATCCGACCATGTTCACCAAATCTGGTATCATGGTTGGCCTTGGGGAAGACCGCCAAGCCGTGTTGCAGGTGATGGATGACATGCGGGCCGCCGATATCGACTTTTTGACCATTGGCCAATATCTGCAGCCAACCCCGAAACATCACGCGGTGGATCGTTTTGTGACGCCAGAGGAATTCAAGGCCTATGAAAAGGCGGCCTTTGGCAAAGGGTTCTTGATGGTTTCGGCCACGCCTTTGACGCGGTCTAGCTATCATGCGGGCGATGATTTTGCCCGCCTTAAAGCGGCGCGTTTGGCAAAATTAGGCGCTTAAGGCAATTCTTTGAGATATTGCGCAATTGCGGCCCGATCATCGGGCTGCAGCATGGCCATGTTTCGGATAACATCGACCATATGGCCGCCTGCGCTGTCAAAGCTTGGGGTGAAGCCATCATTGAGATAGGCTGCGATCTCATCCTTTGACCATGTCAATTCGTCTGGGGTGAGGGGGGGGATGCGCCCCTGTCCCGAAGGGTTTGGCGCACCTCTAAGCCACGCGCCATGATCCACTGCGCCAAGCGCGCCGCGGGAGGTGTGGCATTCACCGCAATGCGCGAGGGCCTCAACCAAATAACGGCCCCGCAGGGCCTCGTCACTCAAGGGGGCGGTGACCGCATATCCTTGCTCAAGATAGAGGGCCTGCCAGAAAAATAGGGCGGGGCGGATGTTGAAGGGAAAGGTCAGATCATGGTCGAGCGACAGGCTTGGGTCGGCGGGCAGGCTTTGCAGATAGCCATATAGATCAGCCATATCTTGGGGGTCAGCCATTCGATAAGCTTTGTAAGGAAAGGCAGGATAAAGGGGCAAACCATTCGGCCCGCGGCCATGTTGCATGGCGCGTAAGAACTGCGCCATTGTCCAATCGCCTATGCCTGCAGTCGCATCAGAGCTGATATTTGGCGCGTAAAATGTACCAAATTCCGTTTCAAAGGCGCGCCCACCTGCCAAGATCAACCTCGCCTCACCCTTGGCCCCGTTTGCCGCGTGGCATGAGGCACATCCCCCCGCCCAAAACACACGCGCGCCATTCTCTAGATTGGGGTCAGCGAGGGCCGCCATGGTGCTTGCCGTGATTGGGCTGCGCGGAAAGACCGCCCATATCAAAAGAAACCCGCCAAAAGCGGCCAAACTGGCGCTGAGGATCAGTTTCTTCCACATGGGCGGCCCCGTATCCTGTGTCTTATTGGGGCTGGCGATAGGCATCGTGGCAGGCGCCGCAGCTGCCCCCCACAGGGCCAAGCGCCGCTTGCATTGCCTCAAGGCCATTGCCGGCAGCGGCCTGTAACCCTGTCGCGGCTGTGCCAAAGGCCGCCCATTTTGCAAGAAAATCATCCTGATTTTCCCAAATGGCAGGCAAGGCGCGATTGGTCGTTGCGGCCATCATGTCGCTGCCTTCGGGCCAGTTAAAGGCTTGGTTCAATTGCGAAATTGCCGCCAGATTATCTGCCGCAATTTGCGCCTGTGCAGCATCATAGTCGACTGTGCCGCGCGCCATACCGCCCAAAACCCCAATATTCAGGGCCATAATCTTGAACTGCCCCTGACGCGCACCAATCGCCCCTTCATTGGCAAAAGCAGGCAGGCCCGCCACAGCAATAGCAGCAGCCATTAGGGTGGATTTGATCGTGAAACTTGCAGAAAACGTCATGTGAAACCCTCCGTTTCATGCGGGATTGTTAATCGGTCGTCCCAAATGACCCGTCCAGCACCAGGTCACCACCAACAGTATTGCGACATCCAAGCACGAATGGCGCGAAATTTATATTCTAATTTTGCACAAGACCTGTGCCATAGCGCGCTAAGGTCACAAGATTGTGAGGGACATAGCCCCCCTTAGCGCGGGGGTAAGGTTAGGGCATCGGGCCAAAACTCCAATCGCTCGGCAATAAAGATTGCAAATACAATCGCGAAAATCACCACTAGGCGCTTCACCTGCCGCGCCGAGGGCGGGTTTCGCGCCCATTTGGCCGCCCGCATCAACCATATTGGCCCCATCTTACACCCCCAAGACCGATTTAGCCCCTGTCATATGGGGGCAGATCTCCTTGGCTGGAATTGGCTTAGGTGAACCGCACGGCGCCGATATAGGGCAAATTGCGATTTCGTTGCGCGTAATCAATGCCATAGCCCACAACAAAATGATCGGGAATTTCGAACCCCGTCCATGTGGCGCTGATGTCCACCTCGCGGCGCACGGGTTTATCCAAAAGTGCGATGGTTTCCAACCGCTTCGGATCGCGCGATTTTAACAGCGACAGAACATGGCTCAGGGTAAACCCCGTATCCACGATATCCTCGACAACCAAAACATCGCGCCCCCCGATTTCGCCGCGCAAATCCTTGAGAATCCGCACCTCCCGCGAGGAGGTCATTTCATTCCCGTAGGAAGACGCCTCTAAGAAATCGACTTCAACAGGCAAGTTCAATTCGCGCAACAGATCCGCGATAAACATGAATGATCCGCGCAAAAGCCCCACAACCACCAGCTTATCGGTATCCTCAAATCGCGCTTCAATCTCGCGTGCCAATTCCTCGATCCGCGCGGCAATGGCCTTGGCCGAGATTAAAACGTCAATTTCATAGGGGCGATCTGTCATTTTCTTGCGCTCATTACCTTGAATTCCGCCGCCATATCTAAGACATCACAAGGTGCAAAGAAAGATGAAAGGCTGTCTATGCCCTCCCATTCCGAGACGCGCACGCTGCCCTATCGCGCCCATGAGATCTATGATCTTGTGGCGGATGTGGCGCGCTATCCTGAATTCATCCCTTGGGCCGTGGCCGCACGCGTGCGCAGTGTGACAGATCAGGGCGACCATCGCGAAATGTTGGCGGATTTAATCGTGGGTTTTAAGATGTTCCGCGAAAAATTTGGCAGCCGCGTGCGCCTTTTCGATGCAGAAATGCGGATTGAAACCGCCTATATTGATGGGCCTTTTCACCATATGATTTCCAATTGGCGCATGCGTGATTTGCCCGAGGGCGGGTGCGAGGTCAGCTTTGATGTGGATTTCGAATTCAAAAACCGCCTGCTGCAAGGGGCGGCAGGCATGTTTTTCCATGAGGCGATGACGCGGATTGTGCGCGCCTTTGAGGCCCGCGCAGAGGCGTTATATGGGAAAAAATAAAAAGCGGGCCTGACAGCCCGCTTTCATGTCATCAGGTAAATCCCTGATTTAGCTGCTCATATCATAGGCGCGTTCACCATGGACGCTGAGATCAAGGCCATTTACCTCGGTCTCTGCATCCACGCGCAGCGGCGTGATCATGCCAACCAGTTTTACAAGGGCCACGGTCAAGACGATGGTGTATGCGCCCACCACCGCCAAGGCACCCAGCTGCGCCATCCATGCACCCTGTCCAAAGACGGCGATCATGATGGTGCCGAAAATCCCGCCCACACCATGCACAGCGAAGACATCCAATGTGTCGTCAATCTTGACCTTATTGCGGATCAAATTCACCGCCTCTTGGCAAAGAATGCCTGCAATTGTCCCGATGATCAGCGCCGCCACAGGCCCGACAAAGCCAGAGGCCGGGGTGATAGAGGCCAAACCTGCAATCGTGCCCGTGACGACACCCACAAGCGAGGTCTTGCCGTATTTCACGCGCTCCCAGAGCCCCCAGCTGAGCGAGGCTGCTGCGGCAGAAATATGCGTGACCGTCAGCGCCATTGCCGCGCCGCCATCCGCCGCTAGCTGACTGCCGCCGTTAAAGCCGAACCAACCCACCCACAGCATCGCGGCCCCGATCATCACAAAGCCCGGATTATGGGGGGGCGTGGTTTGATTTTTCCGGGCGCCCAAGAAAATTGCGATCACCAAAGCCGCAAGGCCTGCGGTTTCATGCACCACAATCCCGCCCGCGAAATCGCGCACGCCTGTCTCGCCAAAGATGCCACCATCCGACATCATGCCGCCGCCCCAGATCCAATGCACGACAGGCGCATAAACGATCAGCATCCAAAGCGCAGAAAACAAAAGCACAAAGCCAAATCCAACCCGTTCCACATAGGCGCCCACAATCAAGGCGGGCGTGATAATGGCAAAGGTCATTTGGAACGCAAAAAACAGGATTTCCGGCAGGCTGCCAGACAGGCTATCTGCGGTGACCCCGTTGAGAAATGCCTTGTCAAATCCGCCCCAAAATCCTGATGTGCCAGATCCAAAGGCGATGGAGTAGCCAAAAGCGAGCCATAAAATCGACATCAAACAGGCGATTGCGTAGCAATGCATAAACACGCTGAGCACGTTACGCGCACGCACCAACCCCCCATAGAAAAGCGCCAAGCCTGGCAAGGTCATGAATAGAACCAACGCTGTGGCGACTATGATCCACGCTGTATCGGCAGCATTCATTGCATCTTCCCTTCTTTTTTCATTTGCCCGCCTCAAAGCGGGATTCATCTGACGAAAGAAGAGGCAAGCTGTGAAATGGGCGATGAAATCTTGGTCAATCTTCAAATTGGCGCGAAATTAATGCGCAAATTGCGCGCTATGATTAAATTTTAATCGTTTTGCAAAATGGCGTGGTGCAACAGGCGCAAGGCGTAATCGCGCGCGGCGATGCGCACATTCGCGCGTCCCAGCGCACCAAAATCCACTTGCTCGAGCACCACACCCGCAGGGCTTGCAAGGCCAAAGCAAACGCGGCCCTCAGGTTTATGCGCGCTGCCCCCTGGCCCGGCGATGCCTGTAATCGACACGGCCATATCGACCTCCGCACGAGTTTTGGCCCCAAGGGCCATGTCACGCGCCACCTCGTTTGAAACCGCGCCAAACGCCGCAAGCGTCTCAGGCGAGACACCGAGAAGGTCAATTTTGGCCTGATTGGAATAGGTGACAAAGCCGCGCTCAAATACGGCGCTTGATCCCGCAATATCGGTAAGCGCGGCACTGACCATCCCGCCCGTGCAGCTTTCGGCAGTGGCGATGCGTAGCCCCTTGTCGCGGGCCGTCTGGATGATATCCGCGCTTAAATCAGCCATAGATGTGCAATAGCGGCCAGAATTGCGACCACAAGCGCGGCAAGCCAGCCTGCAATCACATCATCCATCATCACCCAAACCCCGCCGCGCTTGGCATCTGCCCAAGCCACGGGGGCGGGTTTCCAAATGTCGAAAAGACGAAACGCGATAAAGGCCGTCAGAATGCCTGGCCACAGCGCGAAGATAGAGACATCCGCGAAGATCGCCCCATAAGAGACGGGCCAAAGCGCGATCCATTGCCCTGCAACCTCGTCAATCACGAATTCCGAGGGGTCATCTTCGGCGCCATTGCGGATTTCTGTTTCAATCGCCCATGATCCAAGGGCAAAGACGGCGATTGTCGCCGTGGCAAGCAGCCAAAACCCGCCCAATTCATGCAAGGCCCATGCAAGCGGCAGCGCGGCCAAGCTGCCCCATGTGCCAGGGGCAGGGCGCAGGCGACCCACGCCAAAAACAGTTGCAATCCAATATGTCATGGTTTCACCAATGTGACTGTGGCCGTCGCGGCGATCCCTTCCTTGCGGCCTGTAAAGCCCAGTTTCTCGGTTGTTGTGGCTTTGACCGATACGCGATCTTGGTCGATACTCAGCAATTCTGCCAAACGCGCACGCATCGCGGCTGAGACGGGCCCGATCTTTGGGGCCTCGCACATGAAGGTCAGATCAACATTACTGATCCCATAGCCACGCGATGCTGCCAGTTTGACCGCATGAATGAGGAAAATGTCGCTTGGCGCGCCTTTCCATTGCGGGTCGGATGGCGGGAAATGGGTGCCAATATCCCCTTCGGCCAAGGCCCCGTAAATCGCATCTGTTACAGTGTGCAACCCAACATCCGCGTCCGAATGCCCTTTGAGGGCGCGATCATGTGGAATTTTCACCCCGCAGAGGATCACGTGATCCCCCGCGCAAAAGGCATGAACATCAAAGCCATTGCCAATCCGAATATCCATTGCGCCGTTTGCCCCTATGACATGGCCCGCGCGGATAAAATCCGCCGCTGTGGTCAGTTTAAAATTTTGTTCATCCCCCGCAACCACCTTAATTTTCAAGCCATGCGCAAGGGCAATGGCGACATCATCCGCGGCGTCTTCGCCTGCGGCGGCATAGGCCTGTGAAATGGTGGAATAATGAAAGGCTTGTGGCGTTTGTGCGCGAAACAACCCATCTCGAGATTGAATTTGTGAAACGTGGCCTTCGCCCGCGCGCCACAGGGCATCGGTCATGGGCAGGGCAGGTGCGGCAGCAAAACAGCCGGGTTCGCGCAGCGCGGCAATCACATCTTGCACGATGCGGACCGCCACAAAGGGGCGCGCGGCATCATGGATCAAGACTTGGGCTGTTTTATCATTCACAGCGGCCAAACCCGCCTGCACCGAGGCGCTGCGCGTGGCCCCGCCAAGGGCGAATGTAAGTCGCGCGGCATCCGCGCCAAGCGCCTCACGGGCGAGCGCCTCATCATCGGGGTGAATAACCACGATGGTTTGCGCGAAATCCGCAGCATCCCAGAGCGCCCGAACGGCGCGGCGCAAAACAGGGACGCCCCCCAAACTGCGATATTGTTTGGGCAAACCGCCGCCTGCGCGCGTGCCCCGACCCGCGGCCACAACCAGCGCCACGAGCGGTGCGGCCGTCAAAGAGTGTGCGGTGTGGGATGGGTCAGATTTATCCATGGATCAGGTGATACGGGCTAAGCCTATGACGCACAATACGGATCAGCGTCCTGCACATTTTTTGATCGTGGTGATTAAATATTGTGCATTTGTGTAAATTGCCCCAGTATAAGGTCGCGTTTCTTTTGATCTCCCGCCCCAAAGCAGATTAGGCCAAACCCATCTGCACAAAGAATAGGCAGCACAGCGCACATGCCCATCCAACTTGGCGATATCACTCTTGACCCGCCCATCTTTCTGGCCCCGATGGCGGGGATCACCGATTTGCCGTATCGCAAATTGGTTGCGTCTTTCGGCGCGGGGTTGGTCGTCTCAGAGATGGTTGCAAGCCAAGATATGGTCAATTCCAAGCCCGCCGCCCGCGCGAAGGCCGAGCTTGGGTTCGGCATTGCGGCCTCGGCCGTTCAATTGGCTGGCCGCGATCCCCATTGGATGGGGGAGGCGGCCCGCATGGCAGAGGCGGAAGGGGCAAGGATCATTGATATCAATATGGGCTGCCCTGCGAAAAAGGTCACATCTGGCTCAGGTGCAGGGGCCTGTGGGGCGGCTTTGCTGCGCGATCTGTCTCATGCCCGCGCCGTGCTTGAGGCGGTGACACGTGCAGTTTCGGTTCCCGTCACCCTTAAGATGCGCCTTGGTTGGGATGATGCCTGCGAAAACGCACCACAGGTCGCCCTTATGGCCCAAGATCTGGGGATTGCCATGCTAACCGTGCATGGCCGCACACGCGCACAGTTCTATAAGGGCCATGCCAATTGGCAGGCCATTCGCGCGTTTCGTGAGGTGGTTGATATTCCGCTGATTGCCAATGGCGATATCGTGGATGCGCAAAGCGCCACGCGGGCGATGGCGCAATCGGGGGCAAATGGCGTCATGGTGGGGCGCGGTGCGCAAGGGCGGCCTTGGGTGCTGCGCGATATCGCGGCGGGTCTATCGGGCCAGACGCGCGCTGATACCCCCAAAGGTGCGGCTCTTTTTCAGATAATCGCGCGCCATTACGAGGATATGCTGTCCTTTTACGGCAAAACACTGGGGGCAAAGGTCGCCCGCAAGCATTTGGGTTGGTATCTGGATGCGGCTGGTGTAGGGGATGCACCACGCCGTGCCGTGTTGACCACAGATGACCCCGAACAGGTGTTGCGCCTGCTGCGTGCGGCGCTAACCGATGGGCTCGCACAAACGGGCTGCGCCGCATGAGCCCTGTCACATCCGACATGATCTGGTCATCCTTGCCTATCCCCGGGCTGATTATTGACGGGGGCGATTTGATCCTATCGGTCAATCCTGCGGCTGAGACATTTCTGAACGCATCCGAACGCAGTTTGACAGGCAACCCTGTCTGGGATCGCGTCTTTGTGGATGCCCCGATGGAGGAGGCTTTGGCCCGCGTGCGTCAAGGTCAATCCGCGCTTTTTGTGGGCGGTGTGGATGTTGGCACAGGATCCAAAAAACCAGTATCTTGTGACGTGCAGCTTGCCCCTGTGAGCGAGGGGGGCGATCAGGTGATGATGCTGCTTGAAAGCCGCGAATTGGCGGGGCGGCTTGATCGGGGCTTGGTCAGTAAATCCGCCGCGCGATCAGCCATTGGTATGGCCGAGATGCTGGCCCATGAGATCAAAAACCCGCTTGCGGGTATCACGGGTGCGGCGCAGTTGATTTCGATGAATGCCAGCGGCGAAGACCGTGAGCTGACCGATCTCATCGTAGAGGAAACGAGGCGTATCGTAAAACTGCTGGAGCAGGTCGAAGAATTCGGAAATCTACGCCCGCCTGAATGTAAGGCGGTTAATATCCACGACATCCTTGATCGCGCGCGCAAATCTGCGGCGGTGGGGTTTGCTGCGCATATGCGCATTTTGGATCAATATGACCCGTCTTTGCCGCCGACTTGGGTGGACTCGGATCAGATTTTGCAGGTGTTCTTGAACCTTTTGAAAAACGCCGCCGAAGCGGGCCGTGAAGGGGGCACAATCACCATTCGCAGTTTTTACGAGGCGGGCTTGCGACTGCGCAAACGCGATGGCAGCGCCGCATCTATGCCCCTGCAGGTCGAGATCATTGACGATGGCCCAGGCATTGCGCTCGAGCGTCAAAGCGAAATTTTTGAACCCTTTGTATCGGGGCGCGAAAATGGCACGGGGCTTGGCCTTGCCTTGGTTTCTAAAATCATTTCCGACCACGATGGCTGGATCGCGCTGGACAGCGTGCCGGGCCGAACTGTGTTTCGGATATCTTTGCCAATCGCGCCGCGCGGCGTGTGAGTAGGAGTTGAGACGATGGATGGCACCGTTCTGGTTGCAGATGATGACCGCACAATCCGCACTGTATTGACGCAGGCGTTGACGCGGGCAGGGTGCAAGGTTCACGCAACCTCTAGCTTGATGACGCTGATGCGATGGGTCGAAGAAGGCAAGGGCGATCTGGTGATCTCTGATGTGGTCATGCCCGATGGCAATGGCCTTGAGACATTGCCGAAGATCACGGAAACGCGCCCCGGCCTGCCGGTCATCATCATATCGGCCCAAAATACGATCATGACGGCGATCCAAGCCACCGAAAAAGATGCCTATGATTATTTGCCGAAACCCTTTGACTTGCCAGATTTGATGAAACGCGCGGCCCGCGCGCTGGATCAAAAGCGGCGGGCGGCTGTTGCGCCGCCTGCGCGGGATAGTGGCGCCGATGGCGAGGCGCGCGCCACTGTCGCGCAACATGATCTGCCGCTTGTGGGGCGCACGGCTGCGATGCAGGCGCTCTATCGATTGGTTGCGCGGGTGATGAACACCGATCTGCCCGTTCTGATTTCTGGCGAAAGCGGCACGGGCAAAAGCCTGATTGCGCGGGCGACCCATGATTTCTCAGACCGCCGCACGCTGCCTTTTGTTGTGGCAAGCGCCGATGATCTTGAGGGGGTCGATGGCCCCTCCACGCTGCTTGCGCGGGCCAAGGGCGGCTCGATCCTCTTTGATGAGGTGTCTGATCTCAGCGATGAGGCGCAGGCCCGTATCGTGCGTCTGCTTGACACGTTGCGCGAGAATGATGCCCGTGTAATGGCCACAAGCCAGCGCGATCTGTCCGAAAAAATGGATGCAGGCGATTTCCGCCAAGATTTATTCTACCGCCTTGGGGGCGTGTCGATTTCTGTGCCCTCCTTGCGCGAAAGGGTGGATGATATTGCGCTTTTGGCCGAGCATTTCTTGATCCGTGCTGAACGCGATGGCATGCCCTTGCGCCGCTTGTCCGATGATGCGGTTGAATTGATGCGCGCCTATTCATGGCCGGGAAATGTGCGGCAATTGGAAAACACCGTTCGCCGTTTGGTGGTCACAGGGCAGGGCGAAGAAATCGCGCGTGCCGAATTGCAAATTGTGCTTGGCAATCAGCCCGCGATGGAGCCATTAACGGGCGGCGGCGGTGGGGATCGTTTATCCGCCTCTGTGGCCAAGCATTTGCGGCGTTATTTTGATCTCCATGGCGGTGTTTTGCCGCCTCCTGGCTTGCACGCACGAATCCTGCGCGAAGTTGAAACGCCCCTTTTGGAAATCGCGCTTGAGGCCACGGGCGGCAATCAGGCGAAATGCGCCGATTTGCTCGGGATCAATCGAAATACCCTCAGAAAGAAAGTCTCTGATCTCGATATCCGCGTGACACGGCGGCGCAAATTGATGTAAACCCGCCACAGGGCGTGACATATGAGCGACATATGGCGCGCGTCAGGCGAAATTCGTGGCCGCTTTTGCGGGCCGCGTAAAAGACAGGCGGGGCAGGTGGCAAAGCCATCAAATGATAAGGCGATATCGGCTTGGCGCCGATTGATCCTGTTACAAAGCACCAAACGCTTGCGCAATGCGGGCACATTGGGGCTTGTAACGCTCGGGCCTGTATTGGCGCTTTTGACCTTTTTGGTGCTTGGCCCGCTTGGCGATTTAGCCTCTTCGCCTGCCTTGCGCCTGATCTTGTTGGCGGATTTGGTCTACATTCTTGTAATTGCCGCGCTCGTGGCGCGCCAAGTGGTGCGGATGATCGCAGCACGGCGCAGCCGCTCGCAAGGATCGCGATTGCATATGCGCCTGACAGGTGTCTTTGCGATTGTTGCACTTTTGCCGACCATTTTGGTCGCGGTCTTTGCAACCATTACCTTGAACATGGGACTTGAAGGATGGTTTTCGACCCGCGTTTCAGGCGCGCTTGGCAATTCGGTGGATGCGGCCATTGCTTATCAACAAGAACATCGCACGGATTTAGACGAGGATGTGCGCGCCCTTGCGGCCTTTTTGGACAATGCCGCCCGCAATGACGGGGCTGCCACCGATGGCGACCTTCGCCGTCTTTTGGGGCAAGGGCAGGGCCTCATCCAGCGTGGTCTGCGTGAGGCTTATGTGATCAGTGCAGCAGGCGAAATCCGCGCGCGCGGGGAGCGCTCGTATTTATTTGATTATGATCAACCCAGTGACCCTGATCTTATCCGTGCGGCTGAGGGTGAGGTGGTGTTGATCGAAGATCGCGCCCAAAACGAGTTTCGCGCCCTGCTGAAGCTCTCGCAATATCTTGACCGTTATCTCTATGTCAGCCGCGAGGTGGATGGGCAGATTATGTCACTGCTTGATGAAACCCAACAAACTGTGCAGCTTTACAGACAATTGGAAAATGAGCGCGGGCGCGTGTTATTCGAATTTGGCCTGCTCTATATTGGCTTTGCGCTGATTGTGATCATGGCGGCCATTTGGTTGGGGCTGTGGTTTGCCGAACGTCTGTCGCGTCCTGTGGGGCGTTTGGCCGCCGCCGCCGAACGGATTGGTGAAGGTGATCTTGAGGCGCGCGTGCCTGAAGAAAAAAGCGGCGATGAAATCGCAACGCTTGGCCGCGTGTTCAACCAGATGACCTTGCAACTGAAGGCGCAGCGCGATCGTTTGGTTGAACAAAATGATAGAACCGAGGGGCAAAGACGCCTCTTTGATAGTGTGCTTGGGTCGGTTACGGCTGGCGTGATTGGTGTCACAGCAGAGGGCGATGTTGAGTTTATCAACCGCTCTGCGCAGCGGCTTTTGAGCCTGTCTGAAGATGAATTGCACCATCACGGTGCCTTGGCGGCGCTTGTGCCTGAATTTGCTGATCTGCCCTCGCGCTTGCGGGAACGGGGCAGCGATACGTTGCAGGAGGAATTGCGCCTCACCCGTAATGGGGCGCAAGAGACGCTTTTGGTGCGCATCGCGGTGCGGGGGCGCAGTGATGGCGCGATTGAGGGATATGTGGTTGCGTTTGATGATGTCAGCGATTTGGTCGCGGCACAGCGCATGGCCGCATGGGGCGATGTTGCGCGGCGCATTGCACATGAGATCAAAAATCCACTCACCCCTATTCGTTTGTCAGCGGAACGTGCGGCCCGTAAATTTACTAAGATTTTGCCGGAAGAAGACGGTCAAAGCCTGAAAGAGTTGACCGATGTGATCGTGCGCCAGACCAATGATCTGGCCCATATTGTGGATGAGTTCTCGCGCTTTGCGCGTATGCCTGAACCAAGCCGCCGCCGTGAGGATATCGCCAAACTGTTGGAAGGGGTTGTGACTCTTCAACGCGCAGGTCAGCCTGAGGTTGAGATCACCCTCACAAAGCCCGAAGGCGAGATTTGGGCGGAGATTGACGCAACCATGATTGGGCAAGCGTTTACCAATTTGATCAAAAACGCGGGCGAGGCCATCGAAACATATCGCGAGAAACATCCACAAACGCCCCATCACGGCGAGGTTCGTGTGGCTTTGGCGATTGAAACTGGTGCCGCGCAGCCCGTACTAAAAATCACAATCAGCGACAATGGAATTGGCCTGCCCGAAGACCGCGCGCGCCTCTTCGAGCCCTACGTTACCACCCGTGAAAAGGGGACGGGGCTTGGCCTGCCGATTGTGAAAAAAATAATCGAAGAACATGGCGCAAGCCTAGAATTGAGAGATGCGCCGCCATTTGGGGATGGCGCGCATCAAGGAGCGCAGGCGGTGATCCACCTGCCGTTAATGATTGGCTAAATGAGGGGTATTCATGGCTGATATACTTGTTGTCGATGATGAGCGTGATATTCGCGAATTGGTTTGCGACATTCTGCAGGATGAGGGGTTTTCCACGCGCATGGCGGGAAATTCCGATGAATGCATGGCGCAATTACAGCAAGAGCTGCCCGCGCTGATCATCCTCGATATTTGGCTTAAAGACAGCCATATGGATGGGATTGATATCCTCAAAACGGTCAAGCGCGATATGCCTGAAGTGCCCGTGGTCATCATTTCTGGTCATGGGAATATCGAAATCGCGGTGGCAGCGATTAAACAGGGGGCTTATGATTTCATTGAAAAGCCCTTTAACATTGATCAGCTATTGGTGGTCATTCGCCGCGCTATGGAAACGTCCAAACTGCGCCGCGAGAATTCGGCACTGAAACGTGGCGAGACGCGGGTTGGCGACATGCTTGGGCAATCTGCCACCTTTCGCAATCTCAAATCACAATTGGATAAGGTCACGAAATCCAATGGTCGCGTGATGCTGACAGGCCCTGCGGGCAGCGGCAAGGAGATGGCCGCGCGCTATATTCATGCGCATTCCAACCGTTCGGACGGGCCTTTTGTCACTGTGGCCTGTGCCGCGATTGCACCTGATCAGATGGAGGTAGTGCTATTTGGCCGCGAAAGCCCCGAACGCGGGGTTGAGCAGGGGTTACTTGAGCAGGCAAATGGCGGTGTTTTGCTGCTTGATGAGGTGGCGGATATGCCCCTTGGCACGCAGTCGAAAATCTTGCGGGTTTTGGTCGATCAGGCCTTTACCCGCGTTGGCGGTGCTTCAAAGGTGCATGTGGATTTGCGGGTGATTTCCTCGACCACAAAACATCTGCCAAACGAAATTTCCGAAGGTCGCTTCCGCGAGGAGCTGTATCATCGCCTCAATGTTGTGCCGATTGAGGTGCCAAGCCTTGAAGCGCGCAGCGAAGATATTCCCGTCTTGGCTGAATATTTCATCGAGATGTTCCACCGCGAGCAAGGTCTGGCTTTGCGCAAAATTGCCAATGATGCGATGGCAACTTTGCAAACCATGCGCTGGCCAGGCAATGTGCGCCAATTGCGCAACTTAATTGAGCGCGTCTTGATCTTGGGCGAAGGGACAGGCCCGATCAGCTTGGATGATCTTCCTATGAGCGATGAAGGAAAATCAGCCACCAGTGAGGCCAGCCTCTCACCGGGTTTGACCATGCTGCCCTTGCGCGAGGCGCGTGAATTGTTCGAACGGCAATATCTGATGGCCCAGATCAACCGCTTTGGCGGCAATATCAGCCGAACTGCGGGCTTTGTCGGGATGGAGCGCAGCGCGCTGCACCGCAAGCTGAAATCGCTCGGCGTGGTGACATCTGGCAAGACGCAAGCAGGCGAAGAGGTGGAGTAAGCCACGATCATGCGGGTGGGTATTGGCAATTGACCCCGTGCTGGGTTTCTGCCAATCCTGATCCCCTTGAAGGCGCACTGAACGTTATCGCGTAAGGATACGGGAAAGATGAAAGTCATCATTTGTGGCGCGGGCCAAGTGGGTTGGCAAATTGCGCGACATCTTTCAGGCGAAAGCAACGATGTAACGGTGGTGGATAATAACCCCGAATTGGTGCGCCGTGCGACCGATACGTTGGATGTGCAGGGCCTCACGGGGTTCGCCAGCCACCCTGATGTGCTAGAGCGCGCAGGCGCGCGCGATGCCGATATGGTTATCGCAGCTACTTATTCTGACGAGGTGAACATGGTCACCTGTCAAGTGGCGCACTCGGTCTTTGGGGTTCCGCGCAAAATCGCGCGATTGCGCGCGCAATCCTACCTAAAGGCGGATTATTCCGATCTCTATCGTAGGGATCACCTGCCCATTGATGTTGTAATTTCCCCCGAACGCGAGGTGGCCGAGGCCGCATTGCGCCGCTTGTCACAACCCGCAAGTTTTGAGTCCGAGGTATTCCTCAGCGGTAAAGTGCAGCTGCTTGGCATTCAGCTTGAGGATGACAGCCCCGTCTTGGAAACCCCGTTGCGCCAGTTGACGGAATTGTTCTCGACCTTGCGCGCGATGGTCGTTGGGGTGCGCCGTGACGGCACGCTCTTTGCCCCCGAACCTCGCGATCAGCTTTTTGCAGGGGATCAGATTTACGTCTTCACCCATACGGATGATGCGGCGCGCACCCTTGAGATTTTTGGCAAAACGCAATCGCGCCAAGAGCGTGTTGTGATCATTGGCGGGGGCAATGTGGGTCTTGCTGTTGCGCGCAAATTGGAAAGTGCTGCACATCGCCCCCGCGTGCGTCTGATTGAGGCCAATCGCGCCCGCGCTGAACGGGCGGCAGATGCGTTGGAACGCTCCATCGTGCTTTATGGCGATGGCATGGATATCGAAATCCTGCGCGAGGCGGGGATTGATAAATCAGACGCCGTTCTTTGCGTCACAGATGACGATAAAACCAACCTTCTCGCCTCTGTGCGCGCCAAGGCCGAAGGGGCAGGGATGGCGATTGCGCTTGTGAATGATCCTACTATGGTGCCTATGATGGGGCCATTGGACATTGATGCCTATGTCAACCCGCGTGCAACCACAGTGTCGAGCATCCTGCGCCATATCCGCCATGGCCGTGTGCAAGGGGTTTATTCAATAGGCGATGCCGAGGCCGAGATCATTGAGGCCGAAGTGATGTCAACCTCGCCGCTTGCAGGTAAGCAAATTCGCGATATCGAATTCCCCGAGGGCGTTTTGGTTGGGGCGCTGCTGAAAACGGGGGATGTGATCCGCCCTGCAGGCTCGACCCGTTTGGATGAGGGCGATATTATCGTGATGTTCGCCTTGTCGAAAGATGTGCCTGCGGTCGAGGCCCTGTTGCAAGTCTCGGTCGATTTCTTCTAAGCAGCCGCCGCTGCGGCCCGCCCGTCTAGTCAGCCCGTGAAGTCAGTATGAGCATTGGTCAAAGCATCGCTAAACTGCCGCTTTTCGTGATCCTCATCGGGATTTCGGCAGGGGCGATGTTATTGCCCTCAATCGTGGCTTTGGGGCAAGACGATATGCCAACAAGCCGCGTCTTCTTTTACAGCGCGATTTTATTCTTCATCTTGGCAATGCTTCTTGGGTTTGTAACCACCAGTTCTGCGCGGGTACAAACGGGGTGGACACAGTTGATCACCTTGATTTTGACCTATCTGCTTTTGCCGCTGATCTTGGCTTTTCCCATGGATGCCTCCATGAAGGATGCCCGTTTTTTCACCTGCTATATCGATATGGTTTCGAGCCTAACTACGACAGGCGCCAGTTTCTTTGATGCAGAACGCCTCAGCGACCCGTTGGTGATGTGGCGCGCGACTGTGGCGTGGTTTGGCGGTTTCTTAATCTGGCTCTCTGCGATTGCGATTTTGGCACCGCTGAATTTGGGCGGCTATGAGGTGACATCCGAGGCGCAGGTGCAGGGGCTTCAGACCCGATCAGCAGGGCAGATGCGCGCCGCTACGCCAGAGCAGCGCCTTGTCAAACATGCACGCCGCTTGGCCCCGACCTATATCGCCTTGACGATTATCTTGTGGGTTTTGCTGATGATCACTGGGTCGGAAAGCTTGCCCGCGCTGATCCATGCAATGTCAACCTTGTCCACATCGGGGATCAGTTTGAATGGTCAAATCGGCTCTGTTGGGGCCGAGGCGATGGTTTTGATCTTTTTTATCTTCGCCCTGTCACGCCGCAGCTTTACCCATGCGTTGAACCGCGAATACCCGCGCCGCATGTTAAAAGATCGCGAAGTGCGTTTGGCCTTAGCCGCGATTGTGATCGTGCCTGCGCTGTTGTTCCTGCGCCATTGGTTTGGTGCCGTTGAGACGGAAACAGCGCGGTTTTCAGATGCGGTTGCATCCCTATGGGGGGGCATATTCACCGTGGCCTCTTTCCTGACCACAACGGGCTTTGTCAGCCAAGGCTGGGATGCTGCAAGCCAATGGTCTGGCATTGATGCGCCGGGCATGGTGTTGATCGGTCTGGCCCTGATGGGGGGTGGGGTTGCGACCACGGCGGGCGGGGTGAAGTTGCTGCGGGTTTACGCGCTCTATAAGCACGGGTTGCGAGAGGTCGAGAAACTGATCCACCCGCATTCGGTCGCGGGCGCAGGCCGCTTGGGGCGGCGTATCCGCCGTGAGGGGGCCTATATCGCATGGGTGTTTTTCATGCTTTTGACCCTCTCCATGGCGCTGTTCATGTGTCTTTTGGCCGCCACGGGCCTCGATTTTGAAACCGCCATGATTTTGACCATCTCTGCGCTCACCACCACAGGGCCTTTGGCCGCTGTTGGGGGGGGGACGGCGATCAGCTTTACGGGTCTGAATGACCTTGCCAAAATGTTATTGGCCTTTGCGATGATTGTGGGGCGGATGGAGACATTGGTGCTGGTCGCTTTGATCTCGCCCCGGTTCTGGCGCGGTTAATATATATTTTTTCACGTTTTATTTTGGCAGTTTGAAATCGGGGTTTAATTTTCCCAAAATTATCTTCATACTTCACGCAATATGAAAGTGTTTGGAGCCAACCAAACAGCACAACGATAAGGCGAAACTAAAATGGCCGACACGAAAACAAACTTGCAGGATTCTTTCCTGAACCATGTGCGCAAGGCAAAAGTGCCTGTGACAATTTTCTTGATTAACGGGGTGAAGCTGCAAGGCGTCATCACTTGGTTTGATAATTTCTGCGTGCTTCTGCGCCGCGATGGCCAGTCGCAGCTTGTCTATAAGCATGCGATCTCCACGATTATGCCCGCGCAACCAATCAGTCTCTATGAAGGCGAAGAGTGACGCCAAATAAAGGCCGTGATGAAGGTCTGACCAAGGGCGCGGATATGCGCGCCTTTGTTCTCCACCCTGACATCTTTAGCGATAAGAACCGTCTCGAACCCACCGCAGCCCTTGAGGAGGCGGTGTCACTTGCCATGGCGCTGCCTGATCTTGAGGTGGCCCTGTCTCAGGTGGTGCGTCTGCCTGCGGCCAAGCCGGGGCGCTTGTTTGGCACGGGCAAATTGGCGGAGTTGAAAGATCAAATCAAAGACCACGATGTGGGGCTTGTCTTGATCAATGGCGCTGTTACGCCCGTGCAGCAGCGCAATTTGGAAAAGGATTGGGGGGTCAAGCTGCTGGATCGCACAGGCCTGATCCTTGAGATTTTTGCAGCCCGCGCCGCCACCCGCGAGGGGGTGTTACAGGTCGACTTGGCGGCCCTGTCCTATCAGCGCACCCGCCTTGTTCGTGCATGGACGCATCTTGAACGTCAGCGGGGTGGCTTGGGGTTCGTAGGCGGCCCTGGCGAAACCCAAATTGAGGCAGACCGCCGTGCCATTGACGCACAAATGGTGCGCCTGAAGCGGCAATTGGAAAAGGTGGTCAAAACCCGATCTTTGCATCGCGCGGCGCGCGCCAAAGTGCCTTATCCCGTTGTGGCCTTGGTGGGATATACCAATGCGGGGAAATCCACGCTGTTCAATCGCGCAACCGGTGCGGATGTTTTGGCGCAAGATATGCTTTTTGCCACGCTTGATCCAACCATGCGCGCCATTCATTTGGCTGATGGGTCAGAGGTGATCTTGTCTGATACGGTTGGCTTTATCTCGGATTTGCCGACCCAATTGGTGGCGGCCTTTCGCGCCACCTTGGAGGAGGTTTTGGACGCTGATCTTATTGTGCATATGCGCGACATTTCGCACCCGCAAACCGAGGAACAGGCCGCCAAAGTGCATTTGATCCTTGAGCAATTGGGGGTGTCCAAGGATGTGCCGCAGATCGAAGGATGGAATAAGATCGACCGACTTGGCCCTGAGGCGCAGGACAGTTTGCGCGTGTTAGCCGCGCGGCGCACTGATGTTGTCGCAATGTCTGCATTGACAGGCGAGGGGGTAGATCACCTGCACCGCATGATTGCAGCGCAACTGGCCCCGCCAAAGATCACCGAAACCCTGCATCTGCCCCATTCCGCAGGCCGCGCGCGTGCATGGCTGTTTGAGCAGGGCGTGGTGCGCGAAGAGCAGGTTGATGATCAGGGCCAGCATTTCACAGTCGAATGGACTGCCACCCAAAGTGCGCGGTTTTCAAAACTTTAGCGCGGGATCAAGGTTGTGATCCCAAGGTTTCCTGCCCGCGCAAGGGTTGGATCAAGGCTCATGGGAAGGTATTCACCGCGCCGCCACAGTTCAGATAAGTCGTCATAATGACGGCTTAACGGATGGCCTGATTGGCCCGTGGAAATGACAAAGACACTGCTGTCGAGATCGGCAAAGTCATACACCCCGCGATAGCCTGCCGCGTGACTATTTTCATAGGGCGCATTCCCCTCCCATGAAATGGCCCCGCGCATCAGGCTATGCGGCCCGCCCGATGTGGATTGGCGGATATTCACAATCCACGAAAAAAGATCGGTTTGGCCCAAGACGGGGTGACGATGCACCGCCTCATGTGCCGCGCCCCACCGCCAACTGTCCAAATTCGCACCATATGTCTCGCGCAATTCAAGCAAGGCACCGTCAAGCGCGGCCTCTGCGATTTCAGGGCAGGTCTCAACGCGCGATGTTGTTCGCAGATCACACCAGACCGCTGCGCCATCGATGTTACGGAACACGCGCTCGATAAAAATTGGTTCAACCGCATAAAATTGATCAGCCAAGGGGCCGATATCGTCACGGATCAGCCGCTGTTGCAGCGCGCGCATCCACGCGATGTAGATCAAGGGCTCGGGCATATGCTCGTTCATATTGCCGTCCCAATCCGCCAAACGCTCCAAGGCGCGGGCGCGCATCCGCTCGGGCGTGCCTTCGGGGGCGGTTGTGCTTGTGAACCACAACTCCGCCCCAACCAAAGGCAGAATATTCACAGCCGCAGCAGAGACGGGATCAAGCTGCGCTTCGCTGAAACTATCGCGCGTATGCACTGCGCGCATTTGCATCAACCGCTGCCAGCGCAACACGCGCTGCGTATCGCCCCAATTATAGCTCAAATGATCTGGAAAGGCGCGATCTATCGTTTTGTTATTGGTGTTGCCAACGATGCCGCCCTCTGGGTTCACAAAGCTTGGATTGGCCTCAGCGGGCATCATGCCGCGCCATCGGTTCTGGTCAAGCCATCCTTGCGCAGGGATGCGCCCCTGACCAATCATCTCAGGATTGCGGCGGGGTTGGCGGCCAATGACCTGCAGCGCAATATTGCCTGCACTATCGGCCAAAGTCAGGTTTTGCGAGGGCGCGATATGAGCGCGCGTGGCGCGAATGGCTGCATCCACGGATTGCGCACGCATCAAGGCAAGCCCCGCTTGCAAACTGGTATTGCGGGGGTTGAGCGCCGTCCATGCCAAAGCCATGACATGGTTTTCAGGCGTGACCGTTCCCAAATTCCAATGGGTCGAAGGGATGACGGGGCCATTTCGGCTGTTGCGCAGAGTGATGGTTACAGGCGCACTATCGGCGACCTGAATAATTTCTTGGCGCGTTTCAAAGGGGATAAAGTCCGCCCCCGCGCGGTAAAGCGTGGGATCGTTTGGATCAAGTTCTTCAACGAAGAGATCCATATCATCGATATAGGCCGAGGTCATGCCCCATGCCAAACGATCAGAGCGCCCAACGGCCACGATGGGCATGCCAGGAATGGTCGCCCCAATCACCCCGCCTGAAGCCAATTCAAGCCGCGCCAGATACCAAATCGATGGGGCGCTTAAACCCAAATGGGGGTCATTGGCCAGAAGGGTCGCGCCACTTGTGGAGCGAAATGGGGCTGCGGCCCATGCGTTGGACGCACCCGCAAGGCCGCGGGGCGCCACAGGATAGAGCGGGTTCTCAATGCGGGGCATAGTTGTGATTTCAGCAAAATCACTGGGATCTGCGTTGAATAGGCTTGCATATTGCGGCAGCGCCGCGATGCCCGCACCCGGGGCATCGGGCAGCAAATCTCGAATGCGTTCAGGGCGATCTAGGGCCAAAATCGCGCGGGCCCGTAAGACATCGCTTTGCGCTTGGTCACTCAAGGTAAGGGCTATCAACATTGAGATTGCGATACTGTCTTGCGGTCGCCATGGGGCGATATCGGGTTCAAACAAGAACAATTCGGGCGCACCACGCCCTAAGGCCTCGCGCGCGATTTGATCCAACCACCCATTGACCCCTGCGGCATAGGCCTCGAGATCGTTGCGGGCGGCTGCCGAGTAATTGGCATAAGATGCTTCCGCATAGGCCTCTAGATCAAGGCGGCGCATGAGGTCATCGCTGCGTAGGCTGCGGTCTCCGAATATTTCAGAAAGGCGGCCTTGTGCCGTGCGGCGTAAAACCAACATCTGCCATAGCCTGTCTTGGGCATGCGCAACACCAAGGCCGTAGAACACATCTTGGTCGGTCGTCCCAAATATATGCGGGATTGCCCCTTGGGCGCGCACAATCTCGGCGCCGTTTTCCAAGCCTGCCATACGCCATGTGGCGTTATACTGGGGCAGGGATCGCGCGGCAAACCAATAGGCAATCGTGGTTGCAACCACGACCACAAAGATCACCACTGAGGTGATCCGCACAAACCAACGCAGCAGCGACCCCATTGCCCTGTCAGTTACGGGATGATGCGCGAGTAGCGCGTGCCTTCAAGCGTGGCGCCCGCAATCAGCCCCGCCTGACCAAACACCACCGCAATCACGGGATTTGTCAGGGTGTTGCTGTCGATGCCCAAAGATGCACCGCTTGCGTTAAAGGCATAGCGCACATCGGCACCAACCGCCCAACCCGGCGAGCCACGGAACGAGCTAAGCGCCTCTTCGGTCATGAAAAACAGCGCATGTGCATATTGCTGCGCACCGATTTGAAATCCGAAAGATCCGCTGATTGCGTTGTAATAATCAACTGTTGCGCCATTGATACGCAATGCGCCGCGCCCATAAGATGCGCCAAAGCCAAAGCCAGCCTCGGTGACCAATGGCATGATCAGAACACCAGCCGCGTTATAGGCCAGTTCTTCTGTTCCTTGAACTTCTTGGAACATGAATTCCTGCGCGCTGTCCACGCGTGCATCCAGACGCTGGGAGGCTTGCGAATTCACCCCATTGCTGCAGGCCGCCAAGAGCGGCACCGCTGTCCCGCCAAGCACGAAATTGCGGCGGGTCAAAATTTGGGGCGAATGAGATGTTTTTGTTTCACTGCTCATATGTGACCTCATTCCCTGTAATGTCTCTGCCCATCTTTTACGGGGTTGCGCGTGGTTTGTCATGACCAAAGCGGCCCAATTTTATCAAATGACGCAGGTTTGATGTGTTTTTGCCTAGCCCTGTAGGATGGCCGCAACCCGTGGGGCGAAATAGGTCAACACACCATCACATCCTGCGCGGCGGAAACACATCAGGCTTTCAAGCATGACTTTCTCCCCGTCTATCCACCCTTGCGCGGCGGCGGCCTCGATCATCGCGTATTCGCCTGAGACCTGATAGGCATAGGTCGGCGCGCCAAAGCGGTCTTTGACCGCGCGCGCAATGTCGAGATAGGGCTGGCCTGGTTTCACCATAACCATATCCGCCCCTTCCATCAAATCGCGCTCAACGCAGGCCAAGGCCTCGTTGCGATTGGCGGGATCAATTTGATAAGTTTTTTTATCGCCTTTCAGCGCACCAGACGCACCTACCGCATCACGAAATGGCCCGTAATAGCTTGAGGCGAATTTGGCCGCATAGGACATAATCGTCACATTGCGGTGGTTTGCCCCTTCAAGGGCGCTGCGAATGGCGCGGATGCGGCCATCCATCATATCCGATGGCCCCAAGATATCTGCGCCTGCCTCGGCCTGCGCCAATGCCATTTTCACCAATGCCTCAACGGTTTCGTCATTGATGATTTCACCATCGCGCACATAGCCATCATGCCCGTTGATATTATAAGGATCGAGGGCAATATCGGTCATGACCGCAATATTGGGGGCGGTCTTTTTAATGGCGGCAATCGCGCGATTGGTCAGGTTTTTAGGGTTCCACGCCTCGGCGCAGTCCTCGGTTTTAAGCGCGGAATCTGTATAGGGGAACAGGCAGATCGCGGGAATGCCAAGCGCCTCGGCCTCCTGCGCAGCTTTGACCACCAAATCAAGCGACAAACGATTGACCCCAGGCATGGAAACGACAGGTTCGCAAACCCCTTCGCCATCGCGCAAAAACACGGGCCAAATGAGATCATTGACGCTTAATTCCACCTCGCGGGTCAGATTGCGCAAAGCGACGCTTGCGCGGGTGCGGCGATGACGGGCGAGGGGAAACGGGGCTTGGGTCACGCTGATCTCCTTGATCCTATCTGTCTCAAATTTCTGACAGGTCACAGGAGATTTCTCAAGGCTAGAAAAGGCCATAATTGCCGCGTAGAAGGGGGCGGGGTGCGAAAATAGGGCCAAGAAAATCAGTGCAGTTTCTCGATCATATCATCACGGTTTTGGATTTCTCCGCTTTTGAGGCGGTGTGGTATTGGGTGTTATTTGCGCTTTTGTGGTCACATTGGACACAAACCACGCTTGGTGTGCCCTTTGCCATGATCCGCCGTGCCGAATTGGGGGATGAAACTGCGCGAAGCGATGCGCTGCAATTGGCCGAGATCACCGCGCGTGATTTGCGCGGCCTCGATGCACAGCTTGGGCCAATCTTGGTGACGCTTTTAGGGCTGATCTTGGGCTTTCTGGCTGCGCTTGGCTTTTATTATGACAGTCCTTTGGCGCAGTCGGTGTTCTTTCTTGTGATGCCCGCCGTAGGTGTCGGCTATTTGCGCAATCGTTTGGCGCAGGCTTGGCCGCAGACCCCGCCACAGGATCAGATCCGCGCATTGATGCGCCATCGCCGCCGTTTGCAATTCCTTGGCAGCGTGTTGATTTTTTTCACGGCGATTCAGGGCGTGTTTTTCCTTCAACGTGTGCCGCAATCACCGCTTTGATCTTGACACGCGGGGCTGCCCCTTTACCTGACGCTTCCATGTCACACGCAAAACCCCAACCCGCCCATATTCGCGCCTCTGGCGTGCCCGAAGGATATGACGCGCAGATGATCCTGCGCGAATTAGAGCGCGCGGGGTCTGATGAGGCAATGGTGCTGCATATTGCGCGTGATGACAAACGTGCTGAAAGCATTGCCGTCGCGCTGCAATTCTTTGCTCCTGATCTGACCCTTCTGCGCTTTCCCGGCTGGGATTGTCTGCCCTATGATCGCATCTCCCCCAACGCCGAGATTTCAGCGCGGCGCATGGCTACCTTGGCGCGGTTGGTGCAGGGCGGGATTGGGCCTGCGGTTGTTTTAACCACGCTTAATGCGGCCACGCAATTTTTGCCCCCGCGCGATTTGCTGCGTGAGGCGGCCTTTCACGCCACTGTGGCTCAGCGCATAGACGAAGACGCCTTGCGCGCCTTTTTGGTGCGCATGGGGTTCACGCAAACTCCCACTGTGACCGAGGCGGGGGATTATGCCCTGCGCGGCGGGATTATTGACATTTGGCCTGCGGGAACGCCGCAACCCTATCGGCTTGACCTTTTTGGTGATGTTCTTGATGGGCTGCGCAGTTTTGACCCTGTAACGCAGCGCAGTCTTGAAACCCTGACCCATTTATCGCTTTCGCCCGTCTCCGAGGTTGTGATGGACGAGGCCGCAATCACGCGGTTTCGACAGAATTACCGCATCGAATTTGGGGCTGTGGGAAATGATGATCCGCTCTATGAGGCAGTCAGTGCGGGGCGTAAATACCAAGGCGTGGAACATTGGCTGCCCTATTTTCACCCCAAGCTTGAGACCTTGTTTGATTATCTGCCCGATGCCGTGGTCACTATGGATGACCAGACTGTGCCGCAGCACGCCGCACGATGGGAGACGATCAGCGATCAATATGACACGCGCAAAACGGCATTGACGCAAAAGGGGCGGTTGGACAGCGTCTATAAACCTGTGCCGCCTGACTTGCTCTATCTTGACGAGACGCGGTTTGCCGCCGCCTTGGCGCCGCATCGGGTTTTGCATTTCTCACCGCTGCCTGCCGCCATGGGCCCGAATGTTATTGATGCAGGCGGGCGTGTCGGGCGCAATTTCGCGCCTGAACGGCAGCAAGAGAATATCAATATATTTGAGGCGCTTTGCGATCATATCCGCGATATACGCCAATCGTGCGCGGTAATTTTGGCCTCTTGGTCAGAAGGGGCGCGGCAACGCCTGATGCAGATTTTGACCGATCAAGGCTTGTCTAGTTTGGTCAAGCTTGATCATTTCACGCCTGATCTGCCCAAAGGCAGCATCTCTTGCGTGATCTGGCCGCTTGAGGAGGGGTTTACCGCCCCCAATCTAGCAGTGATCTCAGAGCAAGATGTGTTGGGCGACCGGCTGATCCGTCCCCGCCGCAAAACAAAACGTGCCGAGAATTACCTGACCGAGGCGCAAAGCCTTTCAGCGGGTGATCTGGTGGTGCATGTTGATCACGGCATCGGGCGGTTCAAGGGGCTGGAAACCATCACCGCCGCAGGCGCCCCGCATGAATGTTTGGCGCTTGAATATGCAGGCGGGGATCGTCTGTTCTTGCCCGTTGAGAATATCGAACTTCTCAGTCGCTATGGCCATGATGAGGGTCTGCTTGATAAACTTGGCGGTGGCGCATGGCAGGCGAAAAAGGCGCGGATGAAGGAACGCATCCGCCTGATTGCGGATAAGCTGATCCGGATCGCCGCAGAACGCGAATTGCGCCAAGCGCCGATTTTGGGCACGCCCGATGACATGTGGGAGAATTTCTGCGCCCGCTTCCCCTATGAGGAAACCGAGGATCAGCTGTCTGCCATCGCGGATGTGGTGGAAGATTTAGCCCGTGGCCGCCCCATGGATCGCTTGATTGTTGGCGATGTTGGGTTTGGCAAAACCGAAGTCGCCATGCGCGCGGCCTTTATTGCGGCGGCCTCTGGCCTGCAGGTGGCGGTGATCGCCCCCACGACATTGCTTGCGCGTCAACACGCCCGCACCTTTGCCGAGCGGTTTCGTGGCTTCCCGCTTAAAGTTGCGCAATTGTCTCGCTTTGTGTCCGCGAAAGAAGCCGCAGAAACCCGCGCAGGGTTGGCGGATGGGACAGTGGATATTGTCATCGGCACCCACGCGCTCTTGGCCAAAGGGGTGCGCTTTGCCAATCTTGGGCTTTTGGTGATAGATGAAGAGCAACGCTTTGGCGTGAACCACAAAGAGCGGCTCAAAGAGTTCCGCTCTGAGGTTCATGTGCTGACCCTATCGGCCACGCCTATTCCGCGCACATTGCAGATGTCGCTTTCTGGTGTGCGTGACCTTAGCCTGATTGGAACGCCGCCGGTTGATCGGTTGGCTATTCGGTCTTATGTCAGCGAATTTGACGCGGCCACCATCCGCGAGGCGCTGTTGCGCGAACATTATCGCGGTGGTCAGTCCTTTTATGTTGTGCCGCGTATTGAAGACTTGCCCGAGATTGAAACCTTTCTGCGGGATCATGTGCCAGAGGTCAGTTTCGTGGTGGCGCATGGCCAGATGGCCGCAGGTGATCTCGATGATCGCATGAACGCGTTTTACGATGGCAAATACGATGTTCTGCTTGCCACAACGATCATTGAATCGGGAATTGATATTCCGACCGCCAATACGATGGTCATTCACCGCGCGGATATGTTTGGCCTGGCGCAGTTGTATCAGATCAGGGGCCGTGTCGGGCGCGCGAAAACCCGCGCCTACGCCTATCTCACGACCAAGCCGCGCGGAAAATTGACACCCGCCGCTGAAAAACGCCTCAGGGTGTTGGGCAGCCTCGACAGTCTTGGTGCAGGCTTCACCATTGCATCCCAAGACCTTGATATTCGCGGGGCAGGCAATATCGTGGGTGAGGAGCAATCGGGCCATGTCCGCGAGGTGGGGTTCGAGCTGTATCAATCCATGTTGGAGGAGGCGATTGCCGCGATCCGTTCTGGTGCGGCCGAAAGCACCGTCAGTGACGGGCAATGGTCGCCGCAGATCAATTTGGGCGTGCCCGTCATGATCCCCGAGGCCTATATCCCCGATTTAGATGTGCGGCTTGGCCTCTATCGCCGCCTGTCGCAATTGGAAAGCAAGGTCGATCTCGAAGGGTTTGCCGCCGAGATGATTGACCGCTTCGGCCCGCTGCCGCGCGAAGTTAACACGCTGCTTTTGGTCATGCGTATCAAGGCGATGTGTAAACGCGCCCATATCGCTAAGATGGATGCGGGGCCCAAAGGGGCGACTTTGCAATTCCACAATGACAAATTCCCGAACCCTGCGGGCCTTGTGGCCTTAGTCGAAAATCAGCGCGGGTTGGCCAAGATCAAAGAGAATAAAATCGTCATTCGCCGTGACTGGGCCAAGGATGCCGATAAGATCAAAGGGGCCTTCGCAATTGCCCGCGATCTGGCCGAACGGGCAAAGGGCTAGCCCGCCTGTTCGGATTTCGGCATCATTTGCATCAGCCCCACGGCGATTGCGGCAAAGAACAGCGCAAATGAGATCAGGGGCAGGGGCGTGCCGTCAAAAAACTGGCCCACAATCGCCCCCAGAACCGCGCCGCCGATGGTTGCGATGGCGCCCATCATCGAACTGGCCGTGCCCGCGATATGGCCCAAAGGCTCTAGCGCGAGGGCGTTCAGATTGCCCAAGGTAAAGGCCGCAGCGGCAAAGATGGTCAGCGTCCATGCAATATAAAGCGCAAAGCCTTGCCCAGCCTCAAAGATCAGGCCAAAGGCCAATAGCGCGATGCTGCTGTTGAACAGCACCACAAATAACGTGCCTCGCACCATAGCGCGCATACCAAATCGAATAACCATTTTGCCGTTGATCGGCCCTGAGGGGGCAGCCATCAATGCAATCGCACAAAACCAGAATGGAAATTCAGCGCCGCGTCCAAAGCTGAGGTCAAACACCTGCTGAATGGAGGAAATCACCCCAAAAAGCGCCCCGAATATGCAGGTTTGCACAAGAATAGAAAGCTGCATTTGGCGCATGCCAAGGGCGGTCGAAATGGCGGATTTGAGGGCAGCAAGATTTGGCTTTTGCCGCCGCTCGGGCGGTAGCGTTTCGGGCTGCCGCAGACCCAGCCATGATACCGATAAAAGGATAAAGACCAAAAACGCCACGAAGATCGCCCGCCAACCAAAGCCCGCGATAATCGCCGCACCGATCAACGGGGCGATGGCGGGGAAAATGGTGAAAACCAACATGGCATAGGACACAATCTGCGCCATCGCGCGGCCCTGATAAAGGTCGCGCACCATTGCCAAGGTCACAACACGCGGGCCTGCCGCACCGATGCCCTGCAAAACGCGCGCCGCCAAAACAAGCTCGAGAGAGGGGGCATAATGGGCCAAGATCGCCCCAAGCGCGTAGAACCCTGCGCCGAGATAAATCACGGGCTTGCGTCCCAAAGCGTCTGAAATTGGGCCAGCGATGAAAATTCCGATCCCCATGCCAAAGATAAATGATGTCAGGATCAATTGCGCGCGGTTGATGTCATCTGGCGAAAGCTCGGTCGCGATTTGGGGCAGGGCGGGCAGCATTGCATCCATCGAAAAGGCGATGGTTGCAAAGAGCACCCCCATCATCGCTGTAAATTCAAGCTTTGACGGGGATTTTGAGGCAGGGGTCATTCGGGGGCCGTTTCTTGGACTTGTTGGTTCAGCTCATCAATCACATTGAGCCAGAAATCGCTTGGCTGTGCTCCGGTAACAACGTGTTGATTGGCGATAATAAAACAGGGCACCCCCGTCACCCCACGGGTGCGGGCATGTTGGTCGCGTGCGGTGATGTCGGCCTGATCCGCATCACCCGCTAAGAGGCGCGCGATCATTGCGCGGTCAAGACCGATCTCGCTTGCGATACCCTCTAGAACATCTGCGGCACCGATATCGCGGTGGCTAATGAAATAGGCCTTGAAAATTACCACCGCAGCCGCGGTTTGGCGCCCCTCCAGCCCCGCCCAATGGATGAGGCGGTGCGCGTTTAATGTATTGGGAGTGCGGGGAATAGCGGCAAAATCTATCGACAAACCGGCTTTTTCGGCATGTTCCAGAACGGGGGCATAGGCGGTGGCGGCATTGGCCCGCCCGCCGAATTTTGTCTCAAGATAGGTAGCACGATCCATCCCTTGGGGCGGCATATCGGGGTTCAATTGGAACGGATGCCATTCGACCACAAAGGGGTGGTCTGCGCGCTGTTCCATTGCGCGGGCAAGGTTTGTCCAACCAATATAGCACCACGGGCAAATCGGATCGGATAGGATGTCGAGTTTGATGCTCATAGGGCTGTCCAACCGCCATCAACGGATACGGTTGTTCCTGTGATCTGATCGGCTGCGGCGCTGCACAGAAACGCAACTGTGCCGCCCAGTTGTTCAACTGTGGCGAATTCTTTGGAAGGTTGGCGGGCCAACATCACATCACGCACAACTTGGTCACGGCTCATATTATGCGTTTTCATTTGATCGGGGATTTGGGCCTCGACCAATGGCGTCAAGACATAGCCCGGGCAAATGGCGTTTGCTGTGATGGGGTCTTCGGCGGTTTCAAGGGCGGTCACCTTGGTCAGGCCAACGACCCCGTGCTTTGCCGCCACATAGGCTGATTTATAGGGCGAGGCGGTTAATCCATGCGCCGAGGCGATATTGACCACGCGCCCCCAACCCGCCTTGCGCATCATCGGCAGCGCCACAGCAGTGGTATGAAACGCGGAGGAGAGATTGATCGCGATGATCGCGTCCCATTTTTCGGGTGCGAAGCCCTCAATCGGGGCGACATGTTGAATGCCCGCATTGTTAACAAGAATATCACATCGCCCTGCCGCCTCAATCAGGGCGCGGCATTGATCGGGCTTCGACATATCTGCCGCGATATAGCGCGCGCTGATGCCATGACGTTTGCCTAAATCAGCCGCCAGAACATGGTCTTCGGGGCGGTCCGTAAAGGAATTGAGAACAACATCCGCGCCCGCCTGCGCCAGTATCTCAGCCACGCCCAGCCCAATCCCCGAGTTTGAACCCGTGATAACAGCGGTTTTTCCTGAAAGATCAGTCTGTAATGCCATGGTAAGAATCTCCTGCGGCTCGAATATGGGGGAGGGGGCCTAGACCCGCTGCCGCAGAGAAAACCCCAAAAAAAACGCCGGCACAAGGCCGGCGCAAGTTATTGAGGCAGGTTTCATACAGGCAAGAAACCTATCGAGCAGTGCCTTATGTATAACCATGTTTGCGGTAGAGTTCCAAGAGAAAAGTTTGCGCTTCTTGCGCCAAGCCACTAGCATTGTTCCTATAATTAAAAAGAAAACGGGGATTGTTTTCAAAATGGCACGAGTTTGTTTCAGACGTTTGGGGGTATGGGTGGGGGCCGCGATTATCGCTGTGTCAACCGCACATGCCGAACCGCAACATGGCATTGCTATGTATGGCGAGCCAGCCCTCCCACCAGATTTTGTGCATTTGCCCTATGCAAATCCAGATGCGCCAACAGGCGGGCGGATCGTGACAGGCGAGGTTGGGGGCTTTGACAGCCTCAACCCGCATATCCGTTTGGGCAGCACGCCATGGCAATTGCGGTTCTTGGCTTATGAATCGCTTTTGATCCGCTCTTGGGACGAACCGTTCACGCTTTATGGCCTGTTGGCCGAATCGGTTGAGGTTGATCCTGCGGGATTTTGGGTTGATTTCACGCTTAACCCTGCGGCGCGATTCTCGGATAACAGCCCTGTCACAATGGAAGATGTGGTTTGGTCATACGAGACTTTGGGCACCGAAGGGCATCCGCGCTATCTGAATGCGTGGCAGAATGTCGAAACAATCGAGGCGCTTGATGAGCGCCGCTTGCGGATCACGTTCAAGGAAGCTGATCGTGAAATGGCGCTGATCATGGGCCTGCGCCCCATTTTGAAAAAGGCGCAATGGGACGGGCAAGATTTTCAGGCCTCAGGTTTGGATGTGATCCCCATCGCTTCGGCCCCTTATGTGGTTGATGATTTCGAGGCGGGGCGTTTTGTGTCCTTACGCCGTAATCCTGATTATTGGGGGGCGTACTTGCCCGTGCGCCGTGGCACAAATGTGATTGATGAAATCCGCTTGGAATTCTTTGCCGATGGCAACGCCATGTTTGAGGCTTTCAAAGCGGGTATTGTTACGACAATGCGCGAAACAAACGCGGCAAATTGGGCTGAAAATTATCAATTCCCCCGCGTGCAATCGGGCGAGGTTATTCTTTCCGAAGTGCCGCACCAACGCCCCTCTGGAATGAATGGGTTGGTGATGAACACGCGCCGCGCGGCCTTTTCCGATTGGCGCGTCCGCGAGGCGATGATCCAAGCCTTTAATTTCGAATATATCAATCTCACCTTGAATGGCGGGGTCGAGCCGCGGATTACCTCTTATTTCTCAAACTCGCCCTTGGGCATGCGCGATGGGGCGGCTACGGGCCGTGTGACCGAGTTCCTTGCGCCGTTTGAGGCGGATTTGCTGCAAGGGGCGCTTGAGGGCTATGCTCTGCCACAAACCGATGGCACCGAGGCCAATCGCGCAGGCATTCGCCGCGCAATGGCCCTGCTTGAGGAGGCAGGATATCGCGTTGAAAATGGGGTGATGCAGACACCTGACGGGGCGCCTTTTACCTTTGATATTCTACTCTCCCAAGGGTCGACCGAGATGCAATCCATCGTGAACATTTATGTCGAGGCTTTGGCACGGCTTGGGATTGTTCCCATAGTTACCACTGTTGACAGCGCACAATATCGCGAACGGATTGATAATTTTGACTTTGATATAACCGATATCAACCGTGGTCTGTCGCTTAGCCCTGGAAATGAGCAGCGACTTTATTGGGGTTGTGATTTGGCGGAAACCACAGGATCACGCAATTTGATGGGGGCCTGCCATCCTGCGATTGAGGCGATGATTGACCAAATGTTGACCTCGGCAAGTCAAGAGGATTACCGCGCGGCTGTCCACGCCTTGGATCGCGTGCTGATGAGCGAGCGTTATATAATCCCGTTTTGGTATTCGCCAATCAGCCGCTTGGCGCATAATGCAGAGCTGAAATTCCCCGACTACATCCCGATTTATGGCGATTGGATCGGATGGCAGCCCGATGTCTGGTGGGTAGAGGCGCAATAAAAAAAGGGCGGTCGGAGGGCCGCCCTTTTTTAGTGTTTTAGGCTGATGCGGTCGCGGGTCTATTTTGCGGTCTTGGACGCGGCCATAGCCTCGACCGCTTTTTTTGCATCCTTGCCATTAGGGTAGACAAGCCCGGCGGAAATGATCAGCTTTGCTGCGTCCTCGACAGTCATATCCAGTTCAATCGTGTCCTTGCGAGGCACAAAGAGCAAAAAGCCTGATGTCGGATTTGGTGTGGTGGGCAAAAACACGGAAATCAGATCATCGCCAAGCTTTTCGGCCACTTCGCCCTTGGCCTTGGTCGAGACAAAGGCGATGGCCCAGATACCTTTGCGCGGATATTCGACCATGCAGGCACGGTCAAAATTCTGCTCACCTTGTGCCAAAACAGTTTCAACAATTTGTTTCAGCCCTGAATAGACAGAGCGCACAAGCGGGATCGACAAAACCAAACTTTCGGCCCAACGGATCAGCGAGCGGCCAATGAGGCCCTTGGCAATCCAGCCAACAATCACCGCAAAAACGAGGAAGGTCGCCACGCCAAGGCCGCGAATATCAACCTGAAGGCCCGTATAATGTTGGATCAAAAGCAGCGGGTTATAGCGGCCTGGAATAAATGGCAAAACCCAACTGTCGATCCATCCGATCAGCGTCCAGACCAACCAAATGGTCACCGCAATCGGGGCAATGACCACCACGCCTGTAAAGAAATTATTGCGTAGGGCGGCCAAGATACCGCGGCGTGGGGGTTTGGGATTTTCGGGCAATTGCATGATGCGGGGGCGCGTTGGGGAACCGTTAAACCTGTCTCGATCAGATGTAAGGGGGTTTCGTTAACCTTACAAGAGGCAAGGGACGGTGGGGTCGTCAGGGTTCCATTGCCATGGCCAGCGCAATCTGCGCGCCAAGGCGCGCATTGTTACGGATCAGGGCAATATTGGCTGCAAGGCTTGCCCCTTGGGTGGCCTCTAGAATTTCAGCGAGAAGAAAGGGGGTCAGTGCCTTTGCGGTGATGTTCTGTGCATCGGCCTTGCGCACCGCATTTTCGATCACAGGCGCAAGGGTTTCGGCGGCGATTTCATCCGCCACAGGAATTGGGTTTGTGATCAATTGCCCGCCATTCAGCCCCAATGTCCCGCGCATCAGATGGGCGCGGGCGATCTCTTGGGGGCTGTTCATTTGCAGGGGCGCGCGAATGCCACTGTCGCGTGACCAAAAGGCAGGGATCATCTCTTGGCCATAGGCAATGACAGGCACGCCCAATGTTTCGAGCGTTTCAAATGTTTTGGGCAAATCCAAAATGGCCTTTGCCCCCGCACAGACCACCGTCACAGCCGTTTCGGCCAGTTCTGGCAAATCGGCAGAGATGTCAAAACTGTGCTCCGCCCCGCGATGCACGCCCCCAATGCCCCCTGTAGCAAACACGCGAATGCCCGCAAGATGGGCGCAGATCATTGTTGCGGCCACTGTGGTGCCACCTGTCTGGCCAAGAACAAGCGCCGCCGCCAAATCAGCCCGCGAAAGTTTCGCGGTCCCCGTGACCTGCGCAAGGTTGAGCAACTCTGCCTTGGAAAGCCCAATTTTAATTTCCCCCTGAACCACTGCGATTGTGGCAGGCACCGCACCCTGATCTCGAATTTCGGCCTGAACGGCCTGTGCGGTTTCAAAATTGGCAGGGTAGGGCATGCCATGGGTGATGATGGTGCTTTCAAGGGCAACTACAGCGCCGCCTGTCTTTAGGGCATGTGCAACATCCGGGGCGATGGTGAGGGGAAGCATGCTTAATCCTTTCCTGCCACATAAGCGGCGGCTTCGTTGAGTGCAAAAATTTGCGCCTCTTGACGCGATGCACCACCGGTTTCGGCGGCGATATGGGCGGCCATGAACCGATCCCCTGCACCTGTCGCGCGGGTGGCGGTGACCTGTGGTGGCTTGCCCGTCACTGTTTCAGCGCCCGCCTTGGCGTCTACAGTCCGGCCCGCACCATCGGTCACGATCACGCGCGCAGCCCCCGCCGCGATCAGCGCATCTGCGGCCTCTGTGGCCGAGAGGTCAGGCGCTTGCCCTGCAATCAAACAGGCCTCACGGCGATTGACATAAAGGCTTGCCATTGGGTGATGCAAAAGCGGGCAAAGACGCGTGGCCTTGCCGGGTGATGCGGGCGCGATGCGTAAATCCGCCGCCTGAAAGGCAGGGGCATCCGCGATATAAGCCAAAAGCGCCTCGGTCAAATTGCCATCAAGCGCCACTACGCCTTGATAGGGGGCCGCGGCATCCCCCAAGGGGCCATGCTCAAGGGGGGCTAGAATCTGCGCGCCTGCGGCCTCAAGGCCATGTGCATCGGCGATGGCAGCCATCACTTGGCCTTGCGCCTCAATCGCCATGTAGTGGTCGGTCGGCCATTCAGAGCTGCGAAAAATATGGTCGCAATTCATGCCGCGCTTTTCGCAAAAGGCCAGCAAATCCGCGCCTTCGGCATCACGCCCGATCATGGTCAGCAAAACGGGCTGCATCCCATAGGCGGCAAGCCCGATGGCAATATTCAACGCCACCCCCCCAGGGATGCGCGTAATACGCCCCGCAACATCATCGCCAACGGCCATAGCCGTATCTGTGCGACCAATCATGTCCCACAGAACCGATCCGATGCAGATAATGCTGTTCTTTGTCATGGCTGCGTCTCTATCCCGCCTATGGGCCTACGTCTATGCCTCAGCAGTGCTGTTGTAGATGGCCCTTGCGGGCAGGGGAAAAATGCCCTAAGGCGCGCTTGTCCGAAAGGGCAATTCACAGGCGAGGGCGGGTCGCATAGGGGAGACATCCCTATCGATCCACCGGTTGGGGCATGGCCCCTGATCCCTCGCTCAGGCGCAAACCGGAAAGGAAACTATTATGGCGCTTCCTGATTTTTCTTTGCGTCAGCTTTTGGAAGCTGGCGTTCACTTTGGTCACCAGACCCATCGTTGGAACCCTCGCATGGCCCCGTATATCTACGGCGACCGCAATGGGATTCACATTCTTGACCTGACCCAGACTGTTGATCTGCTTGAGCAGGCTTTGGTTGCTGTGCGCGAAACTGTTGCCAAAGGCGGCAGCATCTTGTTCGTAGGCACCAAGCGTCAGGCACAGCGCCCCATTGCCGAAGCGGCAGAGCGTTGCGCACAGTATTACATGAACCACCGTTGGTTGGGCGGCACGCTGACCAACTGGCAGACTGTTTCCAACTCGATCAAGCGTTTGAACGAGATTGATGAAGCGATGCAAAATGGTATTGAAGGCCTGACCAAGAAAGAGCGTCTTGGCATGGAGCGCGATCAGGCGAAGCTGCAAGCCTCGCTTGGCGGTATCCGCGAAATGGGCGGCCTGCCTGATCTGATCTTTGTGATTGACGTCAACAAAGAAGACCTCGCCATTGCCGAAGCTAACAAGCTGGGCATTCCTGTTGTGGCGGTTGTTGATAGCAACTGTTCGCCCGCAGGCGTGGATTACGTCATTCCTGGAAATGATGACGCGGCGCGGGCCATCAGCCTTTACTGTGATCTGATCTCGCGCGCAGCCCTTGATGGGATGAGCGCGCAGATGGATGCAGCTGGCGTTGATGTTGGCGCAATGGAAGAGACTGTCGAAGAAACCTTGGCCGAAGCAGCACCTGCTGAAGAAGCCGCAGAAGACGCTTCTGCCTAAGGGGTTCTAAGTTTGGCGGGAAAGCGCGCCTTTCCCGCTCGACTGACATATCTGTGACATATCGGCGGGGCATATCCCCGCCTGACTTACAAATCAGGAGATTCTCACCATGGCAATTACTGCTGCAATGGTAAAAGACCTGCGCGAAGCAACTGGCGCAGGCATGATGGACGCAAAAAAAGCGCTGACCGAAACCGATGGCGATTTTGACGCCGCGATTGACTGGTTGCGCACCAAAGGTTTGGCGAAAGCGGCCAAGAAATCTGGTCGCACCGCGGCCGAAGGTTTGGTTGCTGTTGCAGTCTCAAACGGCAGCGCGGTTGCGGTTGAAGTGAACTCGGAAACCGATTTCGTTGCGAAAAACGCTGAATTCCAATCCATGGTTGCAGGCATCGCGCAAGCGGCGCTTGACGTGGATGATATAGACGCCTTGAAAGCGGCGGACATGGGCGGCAAGCCTGTTGAAACCGTGATCACCGATGCGATTGCGAAAATCGGTGAAAACATGGCGCTGCGCCGCATGGCAAAATTGTCGGGCCAGACGGTTGTGTCTTATATGCACAACGCCGCGGCTGATGGCATGGGCAAGATCGGCGTTCTTGTCGCGTTCAATGGCACCGATGAAGGTTTTGCCCGTCAGGTGGCGATGCATGTTGCAGCGGTGAACCCTGCATCCTTGTCTACGGATGATCTGGATCCTGCAATTGTGGAAAAAGAGCGTCAGGTGCAAATCGACATCGCGCGTGAATCTGGCAAGCCAGAGGCCGTCATCGAGAAGATGATCGAAGGCCGTATGCAGAAATTCCTCTCCGAGGTGACCTTGGTGAACCAAGCCTTCGTCATCAACCCAGACCTGACTGTCGCGGCTGCAGCGAAAGAAGCGGGTGTTGAGCTGACAGGGTTTGTGCGCCTTGAGGTTGGTGAAGGCATTGTGGTTGAGAAAGAAGATTTCGCCGCAGAAGTTGCTAAGGCCGTTCAAGGCTAACTTCGCACCAAATTGCGAAACAATGAAGGGCAGGGGGCAACCCCTGCCTTTTTTCTTGTAAAATGAAAACGGCGTCACTCAGGGACATGAATGACGCCGCCAACAGCCCGCTTTTTATTTGGGGACGCGGGACTGACAGGTTGCTCTAGGTACAACCTGTATGTGCCTGCGGGGGACACCGCGCGACACATAGCGTTATTATATTCGATTTAAGAACATTCGACACTGAGGAATTCCTCAGGGCTGACCATGGTCACGCAACTGTGAGATAGGTTAATAATTAGTTAATAAAATTGTTCTGAGATCAATTTTAAATAAAAATTTAATTTAAAACCAGTGCCTTAGCGGCAGCCTGTGCTGTTGTGTCAGCCTGTAGCACATCTCGTGCGCCGCGTAGATGTTTCTCAACCGTTGTTACATTTATCTCCATGGCAAAGGCTATTTCGCGCATGGTGCGTCCCTTGATCACCAATTCCAATGCTTCGCGCTGCCGTTCGGTTAGGATTCGCAAATTTGGCGAGACGGGCAGTGCAGTGGCGCATAGGTGAAACAGATGGCAATAGGCAAAGATAATTTCACCGTGTTCATCCCATATCTCGATAAGCGCCTTTTGGGTCATATGTTCTGCGCCAATCAATCCGAATTCCGCATTCGCCGCATGGTGGCGCCGTGGCAGCGAGACTGTATATCCCGCTGTGATCGCGTGAGCCGTAAAAAGCTCATATAATTCGCGCTCGGCACGAGATAACGCGGTTCCGTCAGGTGGCGCTGATGACAGATGCGTCCAAGGTTCTGCACCAGTGTTGGACATGGCCCATTTGACGATGGGACAGACGCGATAGAGATTTTCGCCAACATAGCCCGCAATCAACGTTTTTGGGCAGTTGTACAGGATACGGTTGTCATGCGCGTGACCCGTTTTGCCAAATTCAGCAGCAATCGGGTTGGTGGCATATATGAAATAGCGAAAGCTGTAAGACGTCAGCATCTAGCGAATTAAATGTATCTGCGCCGGGGGGATGGCTGTCGAGCGAATATTATTTCTTCGTTAAATTAGATGGTTTTAATACTTTATTGAAGTGATCCCGCGTGTTTCCGCATCACAAAAATTAACATAATCATGATTATCGGATAAATGGATGGGCGCAAAATCGCGCACCCCCATGATCACCCAAGCGCGTATCCAGCGCCGCGCACAGTGCGAATTGGGTCACCCTCGCCCCCGCCTCGCAGCGCCTTGCGCAGACGGCCAACATGAACATCGACTGTGCGACTGTCGACATAGATATCGCGGCCCCAGACGCGGTCGAGTAATTGTTCACGGCTCCAAACGCGACCTGGTCGTTCCATGAACGCGGTCAGCAAACGAAACTCAGTCGGCCCAAGATTAATCTGTGCGTCACCGCGGAATGCGCGATGTGCGCTGGTGTCGAGTTTGATATTCTCATATTCCAATGTCTCCCCCACCGAAGATGGCCGTGTGCGGCGCAACTGGCTGCGGGTGCGGGCCAAAAGCTCAGCCAAGGAATAAGGTTTCGTGACATAGTCATCAGCGCCCGTCTCAAGGCCGCGAATTTTGTCGACCTCTTCGGATCGCGCAGAAAGCATGATCACAGGTATCCGCGCCGTTTGCGTGCCTGACTTTAACTGACGACACACTTCGATGCCTGACACATTGGGCAGCATCCAATCCAAGATAATCAAATCGGGCGGTGTTTCGCGCGCGATAAGCAATGCCTCATCACCGCTATCGGCGGTCAGCACATCAAACCCTTCGGCCGCGATATTATAGGCCAAAACCTCGCGCTGTGCGGGTTCGTCTTCGACAACCAAAATTACGGGGGAATGTGCCATGTTACGCTACTTTTTTGTTGGATTACAACTGGTTAGAGGTTTCAGAGATCACATCTTGCTTGGGGCGGATATCCTCAGGCATTGCGCCCGTTACAAGATAGACCACCTGCTCGGCAATCGAGGTGACGTGATCCCCCATGCGCTCAATATTTTTTGCCATAAAATGCAAATGCATACAGGCCGTAATTGATCTTGGATCTTCCATCATAAACGTCAGATATTCGCGGAAAAGTGCAGAATAAATCTGATCAATTTCAAGATCGCGCTCGCGCACATCTTCGGCCAAGCCCAGATCCCGTTGGATATAGGCATCAAGCACATCTTTAAGCATCAGTTCCACCTCGCGCGCCATTCGGCGCAGTGAGGCAGTTGCGCCCTCAATCGGGGGCTGCGCCATCACCGCATGGCTGCGCTTGGCGATATTTTTCGAGTAATCCCCAATCCGTTCCAAATTGGTCGAGACACGGAAAACAGAAAGCACCGTGCGCAAATCGGACGCTGTCGGCGAGCGCAAGGCCAAAATGCGCGCGGCTTCCTCGTTCACTTGGGTTTCCAAGGCATCAATGGCCGCGTCCCCTGCCCGCACCAGATCGGCCAGTTCAGGGTCGCGCGTGTCCAAAGCCAAGACCGATTTATGGATCGAGTCCTCGACCAACCCGCCCATCTTCATGATCCCCGCCTGAATGCTCTCTAGGTCGCGGTCAAATGAGGAAACGATATGTTCATTCGTGTTCATGGCAGCCCTTCCAAGCCGAGAATTAACCGATACGGCCCGTGATATAGCTTTCGGTGCGCGGGTCTTCGGGATTGGTGAAAATCTTTGAGGTGTCGTCAAATTCAACCAAGTTTCCTAGGTGGAAAAACGCGGTCTTTTGGCTGACGCGCGCGGCCTGTTGCATCGAGTGGGTGACAATCACGACCGAATAATTGCTGCGCAGCTCGTCAATCAATTCTTCCACCTGCGCGGTCGCGATAGGGTCAAGCGCTGAACAAGGCTCGTCCATCAGCAAAATCTCAGGGTTGGTGGCCACAGCCCGCCCGATACAAAGGCGCTGCTGCTGCCCGCCCGATAGATCCGTTCCAGGGGCATCAAGGCGGTCTTTCACCTCATCCCAAAGGGCCGCACGGCGCAAACTTTTCTCCACGATCTCGTCTAGATCGGCCTTGCTGCGGGCCAAGCCGTGAATGCGCGGGCCATAGGCCACGTTTTCGTAAATGGATTTTGGAAACGGGTTTGGTTTTTGGAACACCATCCCCACCTTGGCGCGCAATTGCACAGGGTCAACGCGGCGGTCATAAATATCCTCGCCATCGATGCGAATATCGCCCTCAATACGCGCAATCGAGATGGTGTCATTCATGCGGTTCAAGCAGCGCAGAAAGGTCGATTTCCCGCAGCCTGACGGCCCAATGAAGGCGGTCACAGTTTTATCGAGAATGTCGACATTCACATCCTTAATCGCATGGGTTTCGCCATAATAGACCTGCACATTGCGCGTGGCGATCTTGATGGCATCCTCGCCTGCAATACGGGTGTCGAGTTGCATATTATTCACTTTCGTCTCCATGACTTACCACCTCCGCTCGAATTTACGGCGCAGGATAATGGCGAGGAAGTTCAACGAGAACAGAAGGGCCAGCATCACGATAATCGCGGATTGTGCCAAACCTTCGCGCACAGGCGCATCTTCATTTTGTGCCAAAAGGTAAACAACCGTTGGCATCGATTGTGTCTGCTCCAACAGACCCCCGCTGAAGGGCGAGGATAGCAGATCCGCGCCCGTTGATACAGACAGACCAATCAACAGCAAAGGTGCGGTTTCCCCAAGGGCCTGCGCAATACCGATAATTGTGCCCGTTAGAATGCCAGGTGCTGCGAGGGGCAGAATATGGTGGAACATGGCCTGCACCTTCGAGGCCCCTACCCCGAGGGCTGCTTCGCGGATTGAAGGCGGCACCGCCTTGAGGGCCGCGCGGGTTGCGATCACAATGGTGGGCAGTGTCATCAAAGACAGAACAAAGCCACCGAGTAAGGCCGTGCCCCGAATGGAGGTTGTAATTCCAAGATCCGTCAGCGCGAACAAAATTGCGGCCCCAAGGATACCGAACACGATGGATGGCACCGCCGCAAGGTTGGCAATGTTGATCTCGATAAAATCGGTGAATTTGTTTTTGGGCGCAAATTCTTCAAGATAAATCGAGGCTGCGACCCCAAAAATCAGCGAGAACACCAAGACCACCAGCATCATATAGAGCGAGCCCATCAAGGCAGGGCCAATCCCCGTAATCTCGCCGCTTTGCGAGTAAAGATTGGTGAAGAATTTCCAATGGAAATGGCGATTGATGATGTCGGCCTTGACCATTGCATCCGCCATGGCCAGATGACCCAATCCAAAACCAGGTGGCATATCGGCCTGACCGCGGCCTTGCAATTCACCCGTCAGATAGCGGGTGAGTGAGATTGCAACAGGCACGCCAGTGAATTCAGTATCACCGACCAGATTGGGATTAGCTACGAGGTAATCACGCGTATCACGGCGATTGGCGGTATAGATCATCGAGGCCAAGGCAGCATCATCAAATTCTGCGGGTTGGCGCATCAGACCTGCGGCATCGAGTAAGGCGGATTGCAGGCCTGTTTGCGCCAATGCGGTGGCGGCAGCGGGCATGGCATCAGCCGTGATCCCATCGGCAATGGCCTGAACCTGTAACGCGGCAGATGCAAAGCCCGCACCAGAAAGGGCCGTAACGGCGGCATCAAGCGCGGTATTTGCGGCGGCGATATCATCGCCCTCAAGGGCAGATTGTGCCCCGCGCAAGGCGCTGCCCGGTTGGCCGAAGATACGGGCGACATCACCCCCTGCAACAGCACCGTTTCGCAGATCCGACAAAGGCACCCCTGCCCCATCCATTAGCCCTGCTTGGGCAAGAATTTCCTCCGCACGGTCAGCGTAGCGCGCGGTCACAGTGGCCATGACGTCAATCCCTGCGGCCTCAATTGTGGCCTTGAGAGAGTTTGCGTAAATCCCGCGCTCAAACCCCGAGCGCAGGCTGACGTCAGCGATTTCCTCTGGCGTAACTTCGCCCCCGTTTTCATTCAGAATTGCAGGGTCGTAATAGAGTTCAATCTCGGCTTGATATTGCCAGAGCGCAGGGATGCCGCGCGAGACGATTGACCACAGAAGCACACACAGGAAAAACAAAACCACTGTGATGGCCGAGATGCCAAGAATGCGCAGCGCAAGACCCTTTTGGTGGCGCTTTTGCACCTGTTCTGAGCGGGCATATAGCGATTGCATCTTGCGCTTTGGCAGATCAGAGGGGTTGAACAGATCAGTCATCAGTCATACTGCTCCCGATATTTGGCAACAATCCGCTGTGCGAGCAGGTTCAACCCCAGCGTGACGAAGAAGAGCGTGAAGGCCAGCGCGAAAACCGCCAGAACATCAATCGAGTCGAACCCTGACCCCTCGCCCGTGAGGACGGCCACGATGCGGGTTGTCACAGTCACAACCGCCCCGAATGGGTTTGGCTCCAATCCTGTGACCGAGGACAATGCGCCTGCGGCCAGAACCACAATCATGGTTTCCCCAATCGCGCGGGACGCGGCCAAAACGATGGCGCCCACAATGCCAGGCAGCGCGGCAGGCAAGATCACCTTGGTCACCGTTTCCGCGGGTGTCGCCCCCAGACCAAGCGAGCCATCCCGCATCGCCTGCGGCACGGCATTGATCACATCATCGGACAAAGACGATACGAACGGCACCAACATCATTCCCATCACCACGCCTGCGGTCAGAACCGAGACCGTGTTGGGCATAATCGTTGACCCCACCACCGCCTGTAAAAACGGGCCGACTGTCACAAGGGCGAAGATACCATAAACGATTGTCGGGATCCCCGCGAGGATCTCTAGCGCGGGTTTGATCGTGGCGCGCAGCGCGCTTGGGGCGAATTCCGACAGGTAGATTGCCGCGGAGAGGCCCAAAGGAACCGCCACCAATAATGCCACAAGCGCAATGTAAAGGGTGCCCCATATTAAAGGCAAAAACCCAAGCGCCGACACATAGCTGCCATCTGGCCCCTCAGGCGCGCCTGCAACATCGCCTGCAGGGGCCCATTCCATCCCAAAGAGGAAATTGAAAATCCCGTATTCCTTGAAAAAGGCTAATGTGGGGAATGTGATGGCTGACAGAATGCCAACAGTGGTCAAAATGGCGATGGTGGAGGCAAAGATCAAAAAGGCAAGGATCCAACGCTCGACCGAGATGCGCGCGCGGAAATCGGGGTTGATCAATTTTAGACCATAGAGAAACCCGCCGATGGCCAAAAATACTGCGCCGAGCCGCCCTGTCAGTTCGACTGTGGCGTTAAAGCCGCGCAGGCGCAAAGCGGTCTCAAACATTTTTTGCGAGATATTCGCGCCAATAATTTGCCCGTCATCGCGCAAGCGCTGCGCCAACGGGGTGAAATCTACACGCCAGCTCTCAATATCGGCTTCGGTTGCGTTGCCATTGGCGATATAGCCATCAATCGCAACCGCCAAACCTTTGACATTCGCAACGAAGAGATCGCGCTGCGCGGCAAGACGAACGTCTATCTCGTCCTGCGGCAAGCCATCGGTAACGTCAGCGGATAACTGCAATTCAGGTGCATTGGGATCAATGATCGAGGCGGTATAGCTGTTAGAAGCAATCCCTGAACCAATCGACCAGAGAATAATGAAAATCAGTGCAGGCACAGAGGCCGCAAGGGCCACATGCATGCCATGTTGTTTCGGAAGCGAATGCAGGCTCGACTCAACCCCGTTTGCGACAGAAATCGCGCGGGCGCGCCCGATAAAAAAGCCTACAATCGCAAGCACTGCGATAAGGGCCAAAACAAGCGAAATGCTGATTGTCAGGGGCATTTGGTCGTCCGCTCTGCTCTTTTAAGTTTTGCCCTTTGGGCGGGGTGGATCTGGGCGGTGGAACCGCCCAGGCCGAATTTAGAAGATCGTCAGATTTTAGAGGCCTGCAACCATTGCTTGAGTCGCTGCCAATTCTGGATCTGGCACAAGGCCGTAATCAGCCAATGGGCCACCAGGGCCTGCAATTTCGTCAGAGATGAAGAACTCAACATATTCCTTCAAACCAGCGATTACGCCGATATGCTCTTGCTTGACGTAGAACTGCAGAGGGCGCGATACGGGGTATTCGCCAGATGCGATTGCATCAACGGTTGGGGTTACGCCAGACATAGTCGCAACCTGAAGACGGTCGGTGTTGTTTTCATAGAAAGACAGACCGAATACGCCAATACCTGTTGGGGTGCTGTCGAGATTTGCAAGCGTCTGTGTATAGTCGCCTTCGATATCAACCGAACGGCCATCGGCGCGAAGGGTCATGCAGGCTTCTTCAACCGCATCTTCGTCCATGCCCATGCCAGCCATTGCTTCTGCTGCGCCAGTTTCCTCACAGCCTGCGAGGATCACGTTTTCTTCGAAAACTTCGCGCGTGCCATGGTTCGTGCCAGGAACGAACATGTTGATTTCCTGAGAAGGAAGATCGCCATTTACGTCAGCCCAGTTGGTGTTTGGGTTGGCAACCATTGCGCCATCAACAGGCAACTCAGCGGCAAGCGCCAAGTAGATATCTGCAGGTGTAAAAGCGAAAGAAGGGCCATTGATGTCAGAGGCGAATACGATGCCGTCATAGCCAATGCGAACTTCGATTGGGGTTACGCCGTTGCCTGCGCATACTTCGCGCTCGGAGTCTTTCATCAAGCTAGAGGAGTTCGCGATATCGATTGTGCCTTCGCCAACGCCTTCGCACAACATGCGGCGGCCAGTGGACGAACCGCCACCCTCAACAACGGGGGTTGCGAAATCGGTTTCAGCGCCAAACGCTTCGGCAACGATATTTGCATAAGGCAGAACCGTGGATGAGCCCGCGATGCTGACATAGTCACGGCTCTGCGCGGCTGCGCCCGTTGCGGACAATGCCGCCAAGGCAAGGGCGGAAACGGTCAATTTTGTGAAAGACATTCTTCTGTCACTCCAAGTGGTTTTCGGGTTGGCAGAACGGGCACCAGTGCCGCGCTCTTGTGGGCCTGCCTATGCGTGGTTCGCCAAGCTTTTGTGACAGAAACGTAACATTTATATGACAATGCCCTCGGATCGCCCAAATTTTGTGAAAATTCTGTGAAATTCCGAAATTTTGAGCATTACTTTAGGAAAATAGCGGATTTCGATGGTTATTCGCTCGGAAGAATCACGGAAAAGCAGCTGCCTTTCCCCTGTTCCGAAGTGATTTTCAAACGCCCGCGATGGCGCTGGACGATGTGTTTTACAATCGCAAGGCCCAAACCCGTTCCCCCCATGGCGCGACTGCGGTGATTGTCCACGCGATAGAATCGCTCTGTCAGGCGCGGGATGTGCAAGGCATCAATTCCTTCCCCTTGATCGATGACATCGACACATAAAAGCCTGCCCTTAAGGCTGCCCTGACCTGTCTCGTGGCGCATCTTGATTGTTAGGGTCTTGTTCTGTCCGCCATATTTCAGGGCGTTTTCAATAAGGTTGCGGAAAACCTGTGTCAGTTGATCGCTGTCGCCGCGCAATTCGGTGCTAACATCATCGGGGCGCTGTATCATCACCTGACAGCCGCTTTCTTCGACCAAGGGGCGCAAGGCTGCCTGCACGCGCGAGACAACATGCATCACATCAATCACTTGATCGGGGCGCTGACGCTGTTGTGATTCAACCCGTGACAGCGACAAAAGATCCCCGATTAGGCGGTTCATCCGCTGTGCTTCATCCTGCATGATCTGCAAGAAACGCGATTGCGCTGCGGGGTCTTTGGCGGCAGGCCCGCGCAGTGTTTCGATAAACCCAAGAATTGCCGTAAGCGGGCTGCGCAATTCGTGGCTGACATTGGCCACAAAATCGCGGCGCATTTCTTCAACCTCGGTCAAATGGGTGACATCTTCGAAATGCAAGACAATACCAAGCTTTGCTTCGGGCAAGGCCGTGATGCGCACGATAAACCGCTCGGCCCCTGCGGTGCTGGTTTGGATAAATTCCGCCTCGGATGAGACGCCAGATTGCAAAACCTGTTCAATCGCCCGCGCCAAAGTAGGCTGGCGGAACAGTGTCACATACGAGCGGCCTTGCGCCCATGTTCCAAACATGGCCTCAGCTTCTTCGTTTTGTTCGAGCAAAATACCATTTGGCCCCAAGCGAACCATTGGGTCAGGCACGCAATCGAACATGGCTGTCACAATTGCCTCAAAGGAATGGGTATTGGTCATTTTTTGGGCCTTTTTTGGGGGTAAAGGGTCGAATCAATATGCACTTTAGCTTCGCCAAGTTTCAGAAAATGTCGACCGCCCCTTTTTTTTGTGCTTTTTCATTCTAATTCGTTGCATCTGTAACGATTTTGCGGCGGATAATGGATTAGGCGTCAGGTCTTAGATGTCCGAATTGAAAGTGCGGGACGATGTCATCGGCTTCGAATAATGACACCGCGTTGGGTCAGATGCGCAACTTGGTTTTGGTGGATGTTCCCCCAAATCTCGCCTCTCGTTTGCCGCGCATGGTGGTTGATGCCGCGGAAATGGTTATTGCGGCAAATATTGATAAAATGCCCGAAATTTTGGCCACTGAGCGCCCTGATATGGTGATCTCACCCTTGATTGGCCCGAAATTTGACGCGATTGAATTGGCGGTTCAACTGCGCAAGGCCGTATTTCGGGGGCGGCTGGTGGTCATTTGCGATAAGCTGCCTGACCCCGCTTTGATCCGACAAGAACTGGAAAATCAGGCCTTGGGGTTCACGGTTAGCCTGTTGGTTTTGGGCGATAAGGACAGGTAGATCAGGGTTTACACCGCTGCCAATGCCGCTGTGAAATCGGATTTCAGTTGCGTCACATCTTCAATCCCGACTGACAGGCGGAAAAAGCCTTCGCTGATGCCAAGGGCCGCGCGCCCCTCTGGCGTTAAGGCGCGGTGACTGCTCGAGGCGGGATGGCTAAGAGAGCAGGCCACATCCCCCAATGTGGGCGCAAAGGCGATATTGGGGGCCGCTTGCACAAAACGATTGGCCGCATCGCGACCGCCCTCAATCTCAAAGGACAGCATATTGCCCCCCTGCCCCTCAAATAGCGCCATGGCGCGGTTGTGATCAGGGTGATCGGGACGCGTTGGATATAGCACGCGCTTTACCTTTGGATGATGGGCCAAAAATTCGGCCAAGGCGGCTGCATTTTCCTCTGCCCGCGCATAGCGCAGATCAAAGGTGAACAGACCCCGTTCGGCCAGCCAACATTCATAGGGTGCAGGCGTCAAGCCCGTGGTGACCGCAAAATCATAGATCGCTTTGCGATGGTCTGGGTTTTTCGCGGCAACATAGCCCAAGGTCACATCGGCATGGCCCGCCAAAAGCTTGGTCACGGAATGGATGATGATATCTGCCCCGACCTGATAGCTGCGCATCATTGCGGGCGTGGTAAAGGTGTTGTCCAACACCATGATCAAACCATGTTGGGTGCAAATCTCGGCAATGCCTGCCATATCGGCCACACGCAAGGTGGGGTTTGAGAGGGCCTCGACCAAAACCAATTTTGTATTGGGGCGAAGGGCGCGTTTGAGGCTTGGCGCATCGGTCGGATCAAATTGACCCGTCTCGATTCCAAAACGCGGCAGGTCTTGCGACATCAACCGCAAGGAGCGGCCATATAGCTGGTCGGCGCCGATCATGTGATCGCCCGCCTTCAAAAGCCCCAGAAGTGCGGCGGTGATCGCGGCCATGCCAGACCCCGTGATCAGGCCGCCCTCTGCGCCTTCTAGGGCATCAATACGCGCGGCCAATGCGGCTGCGTTAGGATGACCTTCGCGTGCATAGGTATAGCCCGCCAATTGCCCACGATATTGTGCGTCCAGTTGGTCAGGGCTGCCTGCGGCATAGACTACGGATTGGTGCAAAGGTGTGGCCACTGGCCGCGCCACGCCAATATCCATGGCTTGGCGGCGGATGATCTGACTGGTGGTTTTGGGATCTTTACTCATGCGCGGGTCGTCCCATTTCCTTTGACGATATATTTGAATGAGGTCAGCTGCTCTGCGCCTACAGGCCCGCGGGCGTGCATTTTGCCTGTGGCGATACCGATTTCAGCGCCCATTCCAAATTCCCCACCATCGGCGAATTGAGTTGAGGCGTTGACCATCACAATCGCGCTGTCGACATTCGCGGCAAAAATCTGTGCGGCCTCAGGGTTTTCCGTCAGGATCGCATCCGTATGGCCCGAGCCAAACTGGGCAATATGATCCATCGCAGCAGATAGGTTTTCCACTGGCTTGGCGGCGATGATCATATCCAAGAATTCCTTGCCAAAATCGTCTGGTGCGGCGCGGTTTGTGCCTGCGATATCGGCCAAAGCCCCATCGGCGCGCACCTCAACCCCTGCGGCAAGAAGTGCGGCAATAATGGGTTCCGCATGGCTATTGATCGCGTCTTGATGGATCAGCAAACATTCAGCCGCGCCACAAATACCTGTGCGGCGGGTTTTTGCATTTAACACCACGGGCAGCGCCTTATCCAAATCGGCATCCTTGTCGATATAGATATGACAGATGCCTTCAAGATGGGCAAAGACAGGCACGCGGGCCTCAGCCTGCACCAAACCGACCAAGGCCTTGCCACCGCGCGGCACGATGACATCAATCTGTCCTTGTGCATTCAACATGGCGCTGACAGCCGCGCGATCCCGTGTTGGCACGATTTGCACGGCCTCTGCGGGCAGGCCAGCCTCAGTAATGCCACGCACAATCGCAGCGTGGATGGCGCGCGAAGAATGAAAGCTTTCCGATCCCCCCCGCAAGATCACGGCATTGCCAGATTTCAGGCATAGCGCCGCTGCATCCGCAGTCACATTGGGGCGGCTTTCATAGATGACGCCAATCACGCCAAGCGGGGTGCGCACGCGGGCGATATGCAACCCTGTGGGCCTGTCCCATTCTGCAATCGTGGCGCCAATCGGATCGGGCTGTTCTGCAATCGCCCGCAGGCCACTCACTATATCGCGCAGTCGATCCTCGATCAGGGTGAGGCGATCCATCATCGCCGCTGTCAGCCCTTTTCCACGTCCGTAATCCAGATCTTGCGCATTCGCGGCCAGAATATCCGCGCGGAATTTCCACACATAGTCTGCCGCGCCAATCAGGGCTGCATGTTTGCGTTCAGCCGATGCTATGGCCAAGGCGCGCGCCGCAGTTTTCGCGCCCGAGCATAGACCGTTCATCAATCCTGTGATATCCTCTGTCACTGGCGCAGCCCTCCCTTATAAGGCCATGTCATCGCGATGCACCAAGGCCGCGCGCCCTGGATAGCCAAGTAATTCTTCAATCTGATCAGAATGATGGCCTGCAATAATCTTGGTTTCATCGGCACTATAGCGCGACAAGCCAATTCCGATATGCGCGCCGTCTTGGCCAAGCAGTTCTACAGGATCGCCGCGCAAGAAACTGCCTGAAACTTTATGCACCCCAGCAGGCAGTAGAGACTTCCCCAGATTGAGCGCGCGCAACGCGCCAGCGTCCAAGGTCAGGCTGCCTTTGGGCTTCATTCCCAAAATCCAACGCTTGCGCGCATCTTGGGGGTCGAGTGTTGGAATAAACCATGTCACCCGCGCGCCGCCCTCAATCGCCGAAAGGGGCGCACTCACCGCCCCTTGGGCAATCGCCATTGCGCATCCTGCACTCATGGCATTGCGTGCGGCCATCAGTTTGGTTTTCATTCCACCCTTTGACAGACCCGTTCCCGCATCGCCTGCCATCGCCTCGATCTCAGGGGTGATGTCATGGATCACGGGGAAATGTATGGCGCTTGGGTCTTGTGAAGGGTTGGCGGAATAAAGCCCATCCACATCTGACAACAAAATACATTGATCCGCGCCCGCCATGGCGGCCACATTCGCCGCCAGACGATCATTGTCGCCATAGCGGATTTCATCAGTGGCAATAGTGTCATTTTCGTTGACGATGGGAACAGCACCCTGTGCGAGAAGCGTTGCAAAAGTCGCGCGCGTGTTCAAATAGCGCCGCCGATCCTCGCTATCATCCAAGGTCAGCAGGATTTGTGCGGCCGTGATCCCATGCGGGGCGAGATATTCTTCATAGGCGCGGGCCAAACGGATTTGCCCTACGGCGGCGGCGGCCTGCGCCTCGTCAAGGGAGAGCGCCTTGGCCCCAAATCCAAGCACGCCGCGACCAAGCGCGATTGAACCAGACGACACCACGATCACATCCGTGCCGCGATTGCGCAGCCGCGCGATATCCGCGGTCAAATCTTGCAACCATGCCTCGCGCAATTGGCCTGATACACCATCGACCAAAAGGGCCGAGCCGATTTTAACCACCAATCGCCGCGCCTGTGCCAGTTGCGGCACCGCCTGCTGGGGCTGTGTTATGGCCGCCACGCTTCGTCTTCCTTTGCGTCCAATTTCTTTTGGCGCAGATTGCTGTCATCAATCCCCGCGCGCAAGACCCGTAACACCTCGGTCACGCCTGTTTTTGCGACCCCTGACATCAACATGACTTTACCGCCAATCGCCTTTTGCAAGGCCTCGCGCTTTTCGGCGATTTCTTCATCGCTGAGCGCGTCAATTTTATTGAGAACTGTGACACGGGGCTTGTCATACAGCGCGTCTGAATAGGCCTCTAGCTCGGTCAGAATGGTTTCACAATCACCCACGACATCCTCGGATGTGCCATCAATGAGATGCAACAAGATCGCGCAGCGTTCGATATGACCCAAAAAGAGATCGCCAAGCCCCCTGCCCTCAGATGCGCCTTCGATCAAACCAGGGATGTCAGCAACCACAAATTCGACCCCATCGACCCCAACAACCCCCAAATTCGGGTGCAGGGTGGTAAAGGGATAATCCGCGATTTTCGGGCGGGCATTGGACGTTGCTGCGAGAAATGTCGATTTCCCCGCATTTGGCAAACCCAAAAGCCCCGCATCCGCAATCAGTTTAAGGCGCAGCCAAATGGTGCGCTCGACCGCCTCTTGGCCAGGATTTGCACGGCGGGGGGCCTGATTGGTGGCAGATTTGAAATGTAAATTCCCAAAGCCACCATTTCCTCCCTTGGCCAACAGCACGCGCTGGCCAACCTCGGTCAGATCGGCGATGACGGTTTCAATATCCTCGTCTAGGATTTCTGTGCCCGCAGGCACGCGCAAAATGATCTCGTCACCATCTTTGCCCGTGCGCTGCCGCCCCATGCCAGGCTGCCCGTTTTTGGCAAAGAAATGCTGCTGATAGCGAAAATCAATGAGGGTGTTTAGCCCATCAACCGCAACCGCCCAGACATCACCGCCGCGCCCGCCATCGCCACCATCAGGGCCGCCATATTCAATGAATTTTTCACGGCGAAAGCTGACGCAGCCAGAACCGCCCGCGCCCGAGCGGATATAAACTTTGGCAAGATCAAGGAATTTCATAAGTTCACCTTTCGCGGGCAGCTTATGGCGCTCCCTTGCCAAATTAGGAATGTCTAACCTGCCTTAGCGCCTTAGATCAGTTTTTTCAAATATGTCCATGTGGGCAATGCCGCGCTACGCGCGACTGAATAGCTTTCTGCATCGCCCAGATATTCAAAGCCTGCATTCACCAAAACCCGCGCCGAGCTTGGGTTGTCTTGAAAGACGCTTGCGAAAATTGTGTCATTGGCTAGCGGATTGGCAGCAATGAGGGCGCGCACCACTTCAGAGGCGATACCCGTGTTCCACATTGTGGGGGCCACCCAATAGCGGATTTCCGACTGCCTGCGATCCATTTGGTGCAATTCGATCACGCCAACCAATTCCGCCCCACCTGAAGGGCTGGCATCAATTGCCCAAATCACATCTTGGGATTGATCCGCCAAGGCGCGCTCAATCATGGCTTCAACTGCCCCTGGTGGCAGCGGATGCGGGATATTGGGTGTCATCTCGGCCACGCGTTTGTCGGATGCGTAAAGCGACATCAACCCTGTATCCGCGATGCTTAAGGGGCGCAGCTGAAAGCGACCTGTCGTGATGACAGATTGCGCGGTGATTTTGTCTTGCTTCATGATCGCACCTATTGCCCCATTTTAGGGCTTAACCAACGAAAAAAGGGCCGGCTGAAACGCCGGCCCCTTTTCGAAATCATCGCGAAAAGCGTGGCGTTACTCAGCAGCTTCTGCTGTCGGCAACACGGATATAAATGTGCGGCCCTTAAAGCCCTTGCGGAAGCTGACATTGCCCTTGGCGGTTGCGAAGATCGTGTGATCTTTGCCAATGCCAACACCTTCACCCGGCCACCATTTTGTGCCGCGCTGACGGCAGATGATGTTACCTGGAATTACGGCTTCGCCACCGAATTTCTTAATGCCAAGGCGGCGACCAGCACTGTCGCGGCCGTTGCGGGACGAGCCACCTGCTTTTTTATGTGCCATGTGTCTCTCTCCTTATGCCTTGTCCGCTTTCGCGGCTTTGGGTTTCGCAGCTGCCTTTTTAGGTGCTGCGGCTTTCTTCTCGGCGGCGTCCTTCTTGGGGGCTGCTTTCTTGGCAGGGGCCTTTTTAGGGGCGTCTGCCTTTGCATCCTCTGCTTTTGCGGCCGCAGGCTTTTTCGCGGCTGCCTTTGCAGGCTTCTCTGCCGCGTCTGCCGCCTTCGGCGCCGCTGCCTTCTTGGCAGGGGCTTTTGCAGGGGTTGCTGCAACCAAGGCCGCCATTTCAGCCGCAGAAACAGAACCCGCGCCAACAGCCGCCTTAACGCCAGATTTATCCGCGCCCGAGGCAAGGATCTCTGTCACACGCAACAGGGTCAGTTGCTGACGATGGCCCTTCGTGCGCTTAGAGCTGTGCTTACGGCGGCGCTTGACGAAGTGGATCAGCTTTTCGCCTTTGATCTGGTCGATCACAGTGGCCTGAACAGCAGCACCAGACACAAGCGGCGCACCAAGCATTGGCTTGTCGCCACCGACCATCAGAATTTCGTTGAATTGAACGGTTTCACCCGCTGCAGCCGCCAGTTTTTCAACGCGCAGAACGTCACCCGCCTGCACCTTATACTGTTTGCCGCCTGTCTTAAGGACCGCGAACATGGGCCTTTCCTTTCCAGTTTCGCGCCGTGCGGCCCCCGCCTTGGGGTGTTGATGCAAGGGTTTGACCCACTTGCGCCTCTGGCTGCGCACCCTGATTTCAGGGCGTTCATCACAAAAATCAGAAACCGCCCGAGTCACCTCGCGCGGCCTGTGTGCTGCGTATGCCCCAAGGGCGTTTGACTGTCAAGGTGAAGTCAGAGGCAAATCATGGCAAACAGGGCTATGCATTCAAGGCCGCAAAAAATCTTGCAAGCAGCTGCCCACACCCCCTTGCGCGCCCTGCCGCCTGCCGCTATTCCCCCACCACCCTGACCCAAAGCGCGGAGAGGTGCCGGAGTGGTCGAACGGGGCGGTCTCGAAAACCGTTGTGGGGGTGACTCCACCCAGGGTTCGAATCCCTGTCTCTCCGCCAATATCCTTTTCAAGCTATTGATCTTGTTGAGTTATTTTTGCGCTCACTCACCCAACCCACCCACCAGACGACCCATCGTGACTGTTGTTGAACACCGTTGTGAGGTCCACTGTGGATGGGCTGGCGAGTCTTGACCCTGGGGAGTGCGAGGGGGGGGGGGCGGCCACATGGCCAGAGGATGGACCCCGCCCCGGGGTATAATGGGTTGGCTGTAACTGCGTAGGGTGGTCAAGAAAAGGTGTAACGTTTGTAGACTTTGACAGCTTTGTGCGAGTTCTCCGAGCGCATCCTGCTTGACCTTGCAATGAGGGCTGCTCTTAACCTGTGGCGCGGTACTCACAGTTCTGAGATTCCCGCGGCAGTTCGTCCTGTGATAGCCATTCAATGCAACCCGATACCGTCAGAGATAGCACAAAGCACATGACAGTCCGCTTACGCACAGTAGAAAAAATCAGTTACATGCCCTACTAAAAAGGGGTCAGGTAAATAACCCGGGTGAAGTTGATGCAGGTGGCGTATTACGACGCTCCAATTGCGGCGTTTCTTGAAGCCGATGAAGATTCCATCTTGGGCACTCTCGTGCAGCATCATGGCTTCGCTCTAGAACACCAGCAGCGCGGCGCCTGGATTAACCAGATAAACTTACTCAAGCCGGTGCTGTCGGACCTCGCGAGCGGTCACATCCTGTTCGAGTTTGCGATCCCAAGAATGGGAAAGCGTGCAGATGTGGTTCTTCTTTTCGACGGCGTAGTCTTTATTCTCGAATTCAAGGTGGGCGCTCGGAACTTTGACCGCTCAGCTATCGAACAGGTCCATGACTACGCTCTGGACCTGAAGAACTTTCATAAGGGCAGCCACGAACTGCCGATCGTCCCTATAGTCCTCGCAACCGAGGCGGCAGTCGCAGGGCTGCCAAACGTGAGGTTCGCGCCGGATGGTATCGCGTACCCCGTTCTTGCACGGATTGACCAACTGCCTGCGTTGTTCGTCTACTGCACTGGCGCAACTGCGCTTGACCCCATCAATGTTCAGAATTGGCTGAGGTCTGGCTATCAGCCGACGCCTACAATTGTTGAAGCGGCCCAGGCGCTTTACCAAAATCATGCCGTCGAGGAAATCGCCCGATCGGATGCTGGCGCTCGGAACCTTAGACAGACAACAGGCTGCATTTCAGAGATTATCGATCGCTCCAAAATTGGGGGACGAAAGTCAATCTGCTTCGTTACTGGTGTTCCAGGGGCCGGCAAAACTTTAGCCGGCCTCAACATCGCGACCAAACGCGCACAGGAACACTCTGATGAGCACGCTGTGTTCCTCTCTGGAAATGGTCCCCTGGTCTCGGTGCTACGCGAAGCCTTATCGCGGGATGAGGCCACGCGTGAAGGAACGTCAAAAACAGATGCCCATCGTAAAGTTTCTAGCTTCATTCAAAACATCCACCATTTTCGGGACGAGGCATTAAACAATACTGCCGCGCCCCATGAGAAAGTTGCAGTATTCGATGAAGCACAACGCGCCTGGACGCGTGAGCAGGCAAGCCGATTCATGCAAACAAAGCGTGGACATCTCGGCTTCGACATGTCGGAACCAGAATTCTTGATTAGCGTGATGGATCGTCACGACGATTGGTGTGTGGTGGTTTGCTTGATTGGAGGCGGTCAGGAGATCAATACAGGTGAGGCCGGGCTTGGAGAATGGCTATCGGCGCTCAACGACCGCTTTAAGAACTGGGACATCTACATCTCAGATCGGCTCGAGGACGGAGAGTACGTAACGGACGCGACATCAGTGCGCCTTCTGCACGAGCTTCCAGTTCAACGATCTCCCGAACTCCATCTGAGCGTATCAATGCGATCGTTCAGGGCGGAAGCGCTATCGAGCTTTATTGGCAGCATTGTTGACAATCGTACAGAAGCAGCGAAGGAAGTCTATCGTCAGATTGAGGGGCGCTACCCGATTTGGCTAACGCGAGATCTCGATGCAGCGCGGGGGTGGCTTCGGAACATCGCCCGCGGAAGCGAACGCATTGGGCTGGTTTCATCCTCAGGCGCGCATCGCCTGCGCCCCGAGGGCGTGAACGTAAAGGCAAAGATCGACGCTTCAACTTGGTTCTTAAACGAAAGAACAGATGTGCGCTCATCGTTCTACCTTGAAGAGGTTGCAACCGAGTTCGACGTCCAGGGGCTTGAACTCGACTGGGTTGGAGTTTGTTGGGATGCTGATTTCCGACATACTGGCGACGATTGGCAGTTCTACAGCTTTCGGGGCACCGCCTGGCAGAAAGTCAATCAGGCTGAGCGTCAACTCTACCTGAAAAACGCCTATCGTGTGATCCTGACCAGGGCCCGGCAGGGCATGATCATCTTTGTCCCGCTAGGTAGCTCATTGGACCCCACGCGAACGCCAAGTTACTACGATGAGACCTATGCCCACTTGAAAGCTTGCGGTTTGAAGGATCTACCCCTGTCTCCCTGAAGGTTGCACCAAGTCGTTAACGCCATGAATAACACAAAACCGACATCAGCTTTGTGATTAAGTTTTGCAATAGCTACTGGACCAGGTTGCAAGCAGTCCACGTCAGGAATGCTTGATAGCGAGAAAATTCAGCTCCATGATACTTGCCCCGGCTTCGAAGGCGGCATGGCTGCTTTCGACCTGTTCCGAAACGCTGATCGGCACGGCAGGGTTGTTGGCCTTGGTGGGCAACGATCCGGTGATCGCGACGCAGATGATGCAAGGGTTGGTCATGGGGGTCGTGCCTTTCAAACGGCGTGGGCGCAGGCCATGGGCATGCGGGCCAACGCATCGAGGAAAAAGGGGCGAAAGCCCGCGGGGTGTTCGCTCATCGGGAAATGGCCAAGTTCGTCCATCACCGCAAGGGTGGCGCCGGGAATGGCCGCGGCGGTGCGGCGCGCATCTTCGGGCGTGCAGGTCAGATCATAGGCACCCACCAGCAGATGCACGGGGGTGTTCGCGGTGTCGATCTGCGCAAGCCGGGTGATCAGGCTGTCATCCTTGGTGAAAAACATGGAGCGTAGAATTGCGCAGATCCCAATTACAGATCTCGTGGCAAGCATCAAAATTGCGCTTTCTTCCGTTTATCCCCTCGCCCACGCGATACTGATCCTATTTGAATTTTTGGCACCAGCAAAAAGACTTGAACCCCGGGATCTCTGATTGAAAACATCTATCCCTGTGCCGTCGCGACCCGCACAATATTTCAAAGGCCACCCCACTGAACGCAGGCCGTGACCAAAAAGGGAAACCGTCAGAGCAACAACGCGCGATCAAATAGGTTACCAACGGGCAACCCAGCCCAAGATAAATGGCCTAAACATAAAATTTAAAAGACATTCCTGAAAATGGCGGAGGGGATGGGCCTGACGTCAAACCTTCTCCACCGCATAGCCGACTCGGTTCCGAATTCGCAGAGCAATACTCTCAATCGTAAAGGCAAAGGCCGGGCTGTTCGACTTCGCGGCAGAACGCCGTATCGGCGTGCCCGCGACTACAGGTTTCCGGCCATGGCGGAATGCGCTGCCGCTCTCGGGTCCTCAAGATGGAGCGGTCACTCCTGTCCATGGCTTCCAGCCTTCGCCGTTCCCAAAAGAGTTGAAAGAAGCCCGCCGGCCATTTCTATGTGCCGACGGGTCCGACTGTTCAACCCATGAGGTCGCGCAGGTTTGTATCGAGTTGCGCGATCATCGCCGCGTCCGTCCCGAAGAGGCCCAGATGTCCGTCGATGCTGTCCAGCACCCTGAACTGGGCGTCCTTAACCAGCGCGGCTTCGCGTTCGCAGTCGGATGGCGGGAAGAACATGTCGTGGCTGATAGGCATCACGAACATCTTCGCAGTGATGCGGCTCAGGGCCGCCGCAAGATCTCCACCCGCATGACGCGAAACATCGCCGCGCTGCCACTTCCACGCCATGCGCAGCAGGTTGTTGGGGTCCATCGGTCCGAAATAGCCGCACATGAAGGCATCTACGAAATGTCCCATGTCAGTGAAGCCGAGCGCCCGGTGCCGTCCTTTGGCAAAGAACTCGGTCGACCAGCCCATCACCGTCCAGAGCATCGCGTGGCGCCGCAGTCCGGCCGCCACATCGGCGGAGGTCTGATAGGCTCCGCCAGCGTAACCTGGATCTGTGGTGATGGCTTCCATCAGCGTCTGGGTGAACAGGAAGTCGTGCTCGGTATTGGCTGCGGTACCGGCCAACGGGGCCGCCCGTGCAACCATGTCGGGAAAGCGCACCGCCCATTCGTAGGTCTGCTGCGCACCCATCGATCCGCCGATGACCAGTGCCAACCGCTCGATCCCGAAGTGCTGTGTCACCAGTCGATGCTGCGCAACCACATCGTCGCCGATGCGGACGAACGGGAAATCCGCGCCGCCGCCGGGGCCCGAAGTATTCGACGGCGAGGTAGAGAGCCCGTTCCCGATCTGGTTCACGAAGATGAAGAAATGGTTTGCAGGGTCCAGCGCGCGACCTGAGCCGACGTAGACGTCCTGCATGATCCTGCTGGTGCCCGAATACCAGGTCGGGACAAGGACCGCATTGCTGCGATCTGCGTTCAACGTGCCCTGCGTTGCAACGGCCAACTGGCAATTGCGCAGCGTGCCGCCTTCTTCCAGATCAAGATCTCCGATCCCGATCAGGTCGTATGCGCCGTGCACGTCGTGATTGTAGTAGGGGTGCGGTGCCATGGTTTCCTCCCTCGCGCCGATGCAAGCCGACATTCCCCAAGTGGCCTGCCGCTTGACTTCAAGATCGCCTGATTTTGCTCGCTGGGCAAGCGTTTTTTTGGCCCCGAGCGGTGTCTGTCGTCGCGCAAACGGCCGAAGTCGGGTGGATCAAGCCTCGAACCCGCAGCATTCTGGCCCGGCAGAGCCGCTTTTCCGCGCGGCAGACGGACCTGTCCTGCCGCTTTCGTTCAGCTTGGGCATGGATCGTGGTCATGCGCATGACGGAGGCGTTCGAAGACGGCGGATGGCGGCAAGGACGGCCCGCACCATCGGGCCGGTGACGGCGACCTCGGCCAACTGGAAGGTAATGGCGCGGGCGTGGCGGACGACGCGGGCGCCGATCTTGATCAGCTTGAGTTGCAGGCTGGTCAACGACCAGTCCGCCATGGCCTCGGGCAGTTCGATGCAGCGCAGGAAGGTTGCCAGGTTGTAGGCCAGCGCGTGCAGTTGCAGCCGCACCTCGTTGTGCCGGAACTTCCGGCATGACAGCCGCGTCCAGCGAAAGGCATATTTGCCTTCCTTGATGTGCTGCTCTGCGGTGCCGCGCTGGTTGTAGAACCTCACCACCCAGTCTGGCTCCATCGGCAGGTTGGTGACGATGAAGCCGACTTTGGGGAACAGCTCGCCCGGATGCCATTCGATCTTGGCGATGACGCGGCGCGGCTTGTCCCAGGACGCCGCCTGATACTCGAAGTCCTCGAAGAACCGTTTGACCTTGGTCAGCGAAGGCCGTCCCACGGGCCGTGTCAGCCGATGCGCGATCTTCTCGCGCAAGACGGCGTTGGCGGGCAGACGGATGGCGTAGAAGAACCTGGCTTCTTCCAGCCGCATATAGATCGCGGGGATCGCGTAGGCAGCGTCGGCCCGGAAGAAGCGTCCACCAAGGTCGCGGCCAGCATATCGGGCAATGACGGGATCAAGGACATCCCGCCAGCCATCGGCGCTGTGGACATTGCCGTTACGCAGGGCGCAGCGCTCCAGCATGCCAAACTGGTTGAACAAGAAGATGGGGTGATAGCAGGTGCAGTCGAAATGCCCGTTCCAGGCAGCACCTTCCTGATCGCCGTGGGTGGGGCTGACCGAGCTGTCCATGTCCAGCACGATGTATTTCAACCCGTTGCGGTCATGAAACCGGTCGATCCATTGGCCGTTCAGATCGGCCAGCGCCGCCCGGTTCGCGGCCAGAGCCAGCGTCTCGGTCTCGAACCGTCCCATCTGCGATGCCGAAGCAGCTTGCGCCTCGACGGCCCTGCCGCCAACGACCTGACGCATCACGGGATCGAGGGCCAAGCGGTCGGCATCGTTCACATCCTCGTATCCGGCCAGTCGTCCGAACACCGATTGCCGGAACAATCCGTCAAGCCGATGGAGCGTGTTCTTCCCGGTGCGGCTGTCTCGCAGCGCCTCCGACGCCAGATTGGACAGGCCGAGCACGTCATCAAGCTCGCGCATCACCAGCAGGCCACCGTCTGAACTGATCTGCGCACCACGGAACTCCAGACGCACACGGCGGTCGAAATCAACCCGATCTCCCCGCGCCAAGCCCGCACCCTCCAGGTGATCCATGAAACGCGCCCCTCGCAGCCGTCAACGCCATGATTTATATGCGAAATATCACGATTACGACAGCGAAATCAGCGACTTACTTGGAGAATGTGGGTCCATAACCTTCTGCGACCATCAATGAAGCATATGACGCGGTGCCGTATCTGGAGATGTATTCACATGCAGTTGAAAAACCACTCTCACCCAAACTCATTCTTTGGCCTGCAACAAAACCCCGCAAATATTGTTGGCAAACCTGGACATCAGCGACCCTCAGCGCCTCTGGCGTTAATCCATTATTTGTCTCAGGATTCGGAATCCCACTAAGCACAGACAATCGATTTAATATTTGATCAGTTTGAGATGCCACTACACAAGGTGACAATGTCAAATCGATATTCTGTGCGGACACCGGCAAAGTCCAAGCAATACAAAAAAAAATCTGCAGAAATTTTTTCACACAGTGGTCCTCCAAACTCTTCTACCTCCCCCATCTTGTGACCAGTCCCTGCTTCGTGTCCAGCCTAACCGTCTTAGAGCCAATCCGATACTGCCTGCGCAGGGGCGGGCGTTGTACCGACCGTGCAGCCGCGCCACGAGTTCGTCCATGGCCCACGGGCGGTTGCGCTGTGCGGGCGGCAGGGAGCGCATGAGGGCCTCGATCTGATTGGTCAGTGGGATGTCGCATTGAATGCGACTGTCGCGCAGGCGCTTGCGCTCCGCTGCACGGATGGCCTCTTTAGATTCGTTCTTGGCGCGTTCACGCTCGGCCCGCAGATGGTCGATGTAGCGTTTCATGTGTCAACTTCCTGTGGTGGCAGGATAACGACTTCCGGACATACAGGGCAGTCTTCAGGACAAAGATTCATGGCTCTGATAAACCCGTGGCCAACGTGTTGCGCCGCCCTATGCGCTGCATCCTCAAGCTCACCCTCTCGCTGCGCGCAAGAGCCTTCTCTGTCTGGGAAGGTCCATCCCGCGCGCCCGTACCGGTCACCTTCACTGCGCGCGGACCATTGCCATGTTGTAGGTCCAAATATTGCTTTCGGATCAAGGGGTGTAATTAGGGCAACAATTTCATCTCCATAGAACCCGGCGTATGTATTGTTTCCATCGGGCATGAAGGTCAGCTTCTTCTTTTCCATGTCTTGTTTCCTTTCGACCGGGGCAGCGGTTGTAAAGTATTGCGTGGTTTGCGCGGTTTGGGTCCATTTCCCATAAAGTCCCTATGTGAAGCTCTATAGAAAAAGTTTCGGGATGAGCTCTGAAACTGAGCAAAGTGCGCATAACCACACATGCGAGGGGCTGCTCCAGTAGAAGGTGGGGCAGCCCGTGTATATTTTTATTTCAAGTGTATCGTATCACGCTGCAGCGCTATCCGGGCATATTCGCGACCCGAATTAACCTTTGGATGCCCCCGGTCGCTCAGACGACGTGTAAAGGTGTTTTTAGTGGCAGCCCGGCTGCCGTTTTCGGCCGCCCAACTAATATATGCGGCGTAAAGATCACCTGTCGGGCAACTCAGGTCTGCGCCCATGCGGCACCGGTCGCTTATAAACTGACCTATGATGTCCTCATCGGTCCGGTAGCCTTCCGTCGCGGTTTTTACAGATTCGGGCACGGCCAGCCCGTGTGCCCAATAGTCCTTCACCCCGTCGAGCGCCCAGTTCAGGATGCCACTGCCTTCACGGCGTAAACGTTCCTGAAGTCTCGAATCTTGTTCATGCTCGGGTATTTGGACGCTCCAGTCGATCAGCGTCACCCTGCGCCATATGCCCAGGCTCGTGTCGTGAATCGCTGGGCGGTGGTTCCCGGCCATGATGAACGTATGTGACGGAGCGAAGTCGATAAATGACCTCCCGTATACCGGCCGCGCAGTCAGCACATCGCCACCGGTCCAGAGCTTGACACGTTCTTCGTCCAAGCGCCCCTCCCGTACCTCACTAGCGAATGTGCCCCTTGCGCCCTGTAAGCGAAGGGTGTCGGCGCTTGGTCCTTGGGAGGACCGATCTTGCCGCATAAGGGCCTCGGCTTGTATACTCACAGCGTAATCGCCAAGTATGAACATCAGGGCGTCAACGAAGGTGGTCTTCCCATTTGCACCACCACCGTGAAAAAAGAACAGACGCTGTTCGCCTGGCTTGCCCCAAAGGGTCAGCCCAGCAACTTGCTGGATCAATCTGCGCACCGCAGCATCGGGCTGGACACGAGCTAGGAACGCCTCGAACTGCGGTGCAGCGGCTTCTGGAGCGAACTCGACGCCTGCTCGCTTTGTGATGAGATGATCAGGGCGGAACCCGATAAGCGAACGCTTGCGCAGGTCGAGCACGCCGTTCCTGACACCCAAGAGGTCTGGCTGAGCATCGAGGTCGGCAGCCGCCACCGTCATGCCATCGTGCGTCCATCCCACGGCTGCCATTGCGTCCATGCGCGGCAGAGTACTGCTGGCCGCCGCGTGCTTCGCGGCCTTCTGGCTCGTCTCGACCTGTCCCTTCTCCATTAAGGCCGCACCGGTCTCGTGGATATACGCGATGGTTTTGCGGGCGGCCCGCCGGATCATATTCGTCGGGTCACCTGCCTTGCTCCACCCGGCGTGCGGGTCGAACCTGAGCACATCGCCGGTCTGGTCCACGCGCAGCAACCGCCCCCGCCAGACATTTGCGAATATACTGCCGTTGAGAACGTCCCGCTCCTCGACCTGATCAGTCACAAGCACCGTCGAAAGCCGTACACGCCGAGGGTCTTCCCAGCCTGCCGCCTTCGCCATGCCGAACAGTGTCCCGAGGGTTATGCCGCCCGCCGGTTCGATGCTATTCCACGCCTTGTCGAAAGCGGCGTCGGTGTATTTCTCACCCCCCTCTGACCATGTGCGTGCGAGACCTTCGGCACACGCCCACTCCGTGGAACGGATCGCCATCAGCACGGATACCCACTCCGGGTGGAGCATATCGGGGTCAAGCACTGCCAAGGCACCGCGCACCCGCTCGACATTCGCGGGTGTCTCTGGGTCGGGGCCATAGGCACCGAAGTTTACGGCCTTTGCACCCGCGTTCTTTACGGGTGCTCCGGACAGGCCGCCTTTAGCCTGCACCGCAAGACGCATGGCGGCTACACCAGCGTCTACCGACTCCCATGCTCCGGCGTTCATAAGCACTTCCCCGGTAACGGTCACGAACCGGCCTTGAGCATACGCCTCGAACCCTGTGCCCTTGTCTGCGATTTGGGCGAATCCGCTCGTCGATCCAATTACCCTTAGACCGCGCCCCGATGGGCTGCGTTCAATATAACAGTCCTTACACGCCTTCATTATGCGCCGAACATCCAAATCGTTGATGAGCTTGCCGCTCGCGTCGATGCAGTTGTCGAGGTCGAGTGCACCGATACCCGTACTGGACAGGAGCGCGATGCCCATGCCCGCGTAATGCTGCGGAGCGGCGTTATAAGCCGCCAAAGCTTCGTCGAAGGTCACAAGATTGGCCACGTCTTCCGGGTTACCAAGAGAGCCGCTCCGCACTGCTCCATTCGCATAGTACGGCACCTTGTCGGGCTTGGGTTTGTCGGCCTTTATGACCGCTTTCCAAAGTAACCAGAGCTTCTGCGCCTTGAGTTCATAGGGAACGACGTCGCCCATGCATGCCGAGGGTGGATTGAAATAGTCGCGTTTCATGACACGCCTCCGTTCAAGTAGGCACGAACATCGGACACGCGCCACCGGCGGGCCTGCGGTCCAATAGCAATGGGCTGCGGCAAACGCCCAGCCTGCACGTCACGCCAGATCGAGGCGCGGCTGCGCCCTGAGAGGATCGACAGCTCCTTCGCCGAAACCAATGCCTCAGCAGGCAGGCTGGTAAGTGTTTCAAGTCTTTGCGGTATGGCCATGGTGCCCTCTAGTTGCGTTTGGATGACACACGCATATCGGCTGATGGCAGGGGCAGTACTTGGTCTGTCCAGATTATTTTGGCATGCGCTCAAAGTACCGTAGAACGGTCCTTTTACTTAGCCCTTCTGCAATCGCGATCTGCTCCGCCTTGTGTTTTAGCCCCCAGTACTTGAGGTTCCTCGTACGAGCATCACGGCACCGCTCATCAGCTGCTGCTGCCTTCCCTTTGCCGCCTGCCGGACCCCTTTCTGGTGGCTTGATCAGCTGATGCTCTTCGTCGTCCGTATATTGAAGAAATTTATCATTCGCATTCGGAGTCTCGGACACTATCGCGTCAGCAAGTGGCGACGGCTGACCAAGCCGACTAAGAAAGTAGTCGGGCACGTTTGCGGCGGCCTTGTCCATCTGCTGTCGCATATTTGCCTTTGCACGCTCTCTGGCTTTCCGTTGTGCTTTTGTTTCTTTCATCCTCACCCCCTCCCTCCCAGCGCAACAACATTCCCACCAGCAGCCACTCCCGTGACATGTGCCGCCCATGCGTCCATTACGCCACGCCGTTGCTCTACTAAATCCGTCCGGTGATAGGCTGCTTCGACGGCATTACGGATCGTATGCGCAAGCGCGCGCTCTGCTAGATCACGTGATACGCCCTTCTCACTGGCCCAGTCTCTGAATGTCGACCTTAAGCCATGGGGCACCGCAGGACGCCCAGACCGCTGGTCTAGGTATCCTCCATCCCGAGCTTCGTTGATGCGCTTCATGCAGGCACTTAGTGCCGCGTCAGACAGCATCCCACCCCTCACCGCCGGAAAGACGTAAGGCGAGCCCAAATCGCGCGGCAGCGCCTGCAACAGCGCGACCGCCTGCGCGGTGAGCGGCACTCGGTGCTCCTTTCCAGCCTTCATCCGCTGCGCAGGTATGGTCCAAAGCTCGGCCTTGAGGTCGATCTCAGCCCATGTAGCGCCCCTGATTTCACCCGACCGCGCAGCCGTTAGGGCCATGAATTCCAGCGCTCGGGCAGCTACACCATCGCGCCCCTTCAGATCAGCAAACCAACGAACCACGTCGCCGATTGACAGCGCGGGGTGATTAGTGACCTTCGCCACTTTCGAGGGCTTGGGCAGGATTGCGTCAAGGTTTCCTTTCCACCGGGCCGGATTGTCACCCTCCCTATGTCCCGCCACGGTCGCCCATGCCAACACCCCCTCGATACGCCCCCTCACGCGGGTCGCCGTCTCCGTCTTCGTCTGCCACATCGGCTCTAGTACGCGCAGCACGTCCGGGACGCCTATGTCACCCACCAGCATCTTCCCCAACTTCGGGTTTGCGTATGTGCCCAGGGTCGAGCGCCACTGATCGCAGTGTTTGGGGTTCTTGAACTCAGTCAGTTTGCTATCAAGGAACTTCTCGACAGCCTTCTCGAAGGTCAGCCCGCGTTTCTGCTCGGCCTGCAGCCGGGAGCGCAGCGCCTTGCGCTCCTCGACAGGGTCGAGCCCCTGCCAGACCTTCTCCAGCTCAGCACGCGCGCGTTCACGCGCCTGCGCCAGCGTCACGGTGGGATAACTACCCAAGCCGATATGCCTGCGCTTGCCGCCCACTGGCGTACGGAGGAGCCATGACTTGGACCCACTCGGCGTGATCTGCAGCATCAGACCCTGCACCCCGCCGACCGAAATGACCTTGTTTGACTTACCCCCGTCATGCTCCAGACGCTTAACCTCAAGTGCTGATAGTTCCTTAGCTAGCTTTGGCATTACCAACCTTCCTACCTACCCAAATGCTTGCGATCATCTGAGACTAGCTGAGATAGGGTGCACAAGTAAAATCGATCAAGGCCTTGTAAAAAATTATATTTTTAACCTGAATGTGCTCGGATGACACAATTAAATGGCGGCCTGTCTCTCCGCCACATCCCTGCACACCCAATCCCTGCCCCGCGCATTTGCGTCTGGCTTTTGTCGGGCTTTGCCGTTATGGGCCTGCGAAACTCTCCCCCTTTGCGGATAAGGAATTCCGATGGAACTGCGTAATATCGCGATTATCGCCCATGTCGACCATGGCAAAACAACCCTTGTTGATGAGCTGCTCAAGCAATCGGGCGCCTTCCGCGAGAACCAAGCCGTGGCTGAGCGCGCGATGGATAGCAATGACCTAGAGCGCGAGCGCGGGATCACTATTCTGGCGAAAGCCACCAGCGTGGAATGGAATGGCGCGCGCATTAATATTGTGGACACTCCAGGCCACGCCGATTTCGGCGGCGAGGTGGAGCGCATTTTGAGCATGGTGGATGGCGTGGTGTTGTTGGTGGATGCCGCCGAAGGGCCCATGCCGCAGACGAAATTCGTAACGTCCAAGGCACTGGCGCTAGGCCTGCGCCCCATTGTTGTGCTGAACAAGGTGGATAAACCAGATGCCGAGCCTGATCGCGCCTTGAACGAATGTTTTGATCTTTTTGCTTCGCTTGGGGCAAGTGATGAGCAGCTTGATTTCCCGCATCTCTATGCATCGGGGCGCTCTGGTTGGGCGGATACATCGCTGGAAGGGCCGCGCAAGGATTTGACGGCGCTGTTTGAACTGGTGATGCGCCATGTCCCTGCCCCGCGTCAGATTGCAGAACGCAGCGCGCCGTTTCGGATGCTGGCCACAACGCTTGGTTCTGACCCGTTTATTGGGCGCATCCTGACAGGGCGCGTTGAAAGCGGCACGCTAAAGCCAAATGAAACCGTTAAGGCGCTGTCGCGTGATGGCACCCAGATCGAAAGCTTTCGGGTAAGCAAAATCTTGGCCTTCCGCGGCTTAGGCCAGCAACCCATCGATGCAGCTGAAGCGGGGGATATTGTGACCCTTGCGGGTATGACCAAGGCCACTGTGGCAGATACAATTTGCGCGCCCCAAGTCACAGAGGCGATCCCTGCGCAACCGATTGATCCGCCTACGATTACCGTGACCTTCGGCATCAATGACAGCCCTGTTGCAGGCCGCGATGGCAAAAAGGTGCAAAGCCGTGTGATCCGTGAGCGTCTGATGAAAGAGGCGGAATCGAATGTGGCCATCAAGGTCACTGATACACCTGGCGGCGAGGCGTTTGAGGTCGCAGGGCGCGGCGAATTGCAGATGGGTGTCTTGGTCGAGAACATGCGCCGCGAGGGGTTTGAACTGTCGATTTCCCGCCCGCAAGTGTTGTTCCGTGAGGAAGGCGGTCAACGCCTAGAACCCATCGAAGAAGTGACTGTCGATGTGGATGATGAATATGCAGGGGCGGTGATTGAGAAAATCACGGGCCCGCGCAAGGGCGATCTGGTCGAGATGAAGCAGAATGGCGGCAAGACCCGTATTGTGGCACACGTGCCATCGCGTGGTTTGATCGGCTATCACGGGGAATTCTTGACCGATACGCGCGGCACAGGCGTGCTGAACCGCGTCTTTCACGAATGGGCGCCCCATAAAGGGCCAATCCCTGGTCGGCGCGCAGGCGTTTTGATCTCGATGGAAGATGGCGAGGCCGTGGCCTATGCCCTGTGGAACCTTGAAGAGCGTGGCCGCATGTTCATTGGCCCGCAGGAAAAGGTCTATCAAGGCATGATCATTGGCGAACATAGCCGCGATAATGATCTAGAAGTGAACCCGCTTAAGGGCAAGAAATTGACCAACGTGCGCGCCTCTGGCTCTGATGAGGCAGTGCGCCTGACCCCGCATGTTCAATTCAGCCTCGAAGAGGCCATCGCCTATGTCGATGATGATGAACTGGTTGAAGTGACGCCAAATTCGATCCGTTTGCGCAAGCGCTTCCTTGATCCGCACGAGCGTAAGCGCCAATCGCGCGCGGCAAGCTGATAAAGAAAAAAGCCCGCCATTTTGGCGGGCTTTTCCTTATTCGTTTTTGCCAGTCGGTAAAAGTTGATCCATGCTGATAGAGGGCTGTGCGCACCCTGCCTCGCCCACGACCTTTGCAGGCACCCCCGCTACTGTGGTGCAATCAGGCACCTCGTGCAGAACAACAGAACCAGCAGCAATGCGCGAGCAGTGACCAACACGGATATTGCCCAAAACTTTGGCGCCTGCGCCGATCAACACGCCATCCCCAATTTTGGGATGCCGATCTTCTTCCTCTTTGCCTGTGCCGCCTAAGGTCACCGAATGCAGCATCGACACATTGTCGCCGACCACGGCCGTTTCACCGATCACGATAGAATGCGCGTGGTCGATCATGATCCCCTGCCCGATCCGCGCATTGGGGTGGATATCCACGCCGAATAGCTCAGAGGTGCGCATTTGTATGAAATATGCAAAATCGCGCCGTCCCTGCTGCCACAGCCAATGACCCAAACGATAGGCCTGCACCGCTTGAAACCCTTTGAAATAGAGAAGCGGTTGGATGAAACGATGGCAAGCAGGGTCGCGATCTGTCACGGCAACAATATCCGCACGGGCCGCTGCCCCAAGAGATGGGTCGCTGCGATAGGCCTGGTCTGCAATCTCACGCAGGATTTGTTCACTCATCTCGCTTGAAGCTAGCTTATGCGACATCCGATAGGCCAATGCGGCCTCTAGCGATTTATGATGCAGCACGCAGCCATGGATCACACCACCTAGCAGAGGCTCGGCCACAATAGCCTCCTCCGCCTCGCGCAAAATACGATCCCATACAGGATCCAGCTTAGATGGTTTTGGGTGTGTTTGGGCCATATTCTGCCTCCATCACGTCAATTCAGACGACCGATATAGCAGGTATAGCATATTTGAAAACCCAATGCGCTTTCAAAGTTTGGGGCGGGTTAGACCCAATCGGGCAGGCTTAATTGAATATAATGCGCCACCAATCGCACCGTTCCACCTGAAAACACACGCCTTCTGCAGTCAGGCTAAGGGCAGCTGGTGACCAATAAACAAGCGGCGCTTGCGGCCCGTTTCCCCATGAATTGACACCCAAAGATATGCCTGATCCAAATCGCAAGGGGTCGTCTGCGACCCCAATCGCCCATGTGCTCAGCGTGCCCGTGAGCGTGGATGCGACCAATCCCGTGACCCCCAACCCGATGCTGCGTTCTGGGAAAATAGGGTCTGTTGTGCTAATGGCAGTGCGCGGTTTTTGAACGGCACTATCGCCGCCTCGTCAGTCCTGATGTCATCTGCCGTGAAACAGCTTGCGCTGCTGCAGGCGCTGACGCCTGCCGTTTCGTCCTGCGCCGCGGTTAATTTCCAGAATTGGCTCGTGCATCCGCCTCAATCTCGCGCCAGCGCGCGACATTTCCGTTATGCTCGGCCAATGTTTCAGCAAAGGCGTGACCGCCTGTGCCATCCGCCACGAAAAAGATGTAATTCGTGTCGTCAGGATTCAACGCCGCTTCAATAGAAGCGCGCCCTGGATTTGCAATCGGCGTTGGTGGCAGGCCGTCAATTTGATACGTGTTCCACGGGGTTACGCGGTCAAGTTCACTGCGCCGCAAGCCGCGCCCCAACACGCCTTGCCCCTCCGTGACGCCGTAGATCACAGTCGGGTCAGTCTGCAAACGCATTCCCTGCCGCAGACGATTGGTAAAGACACTGGCAACAACCCCGCGCTCTTCAGCCTGCCCCGTTTCTTTTTCGATGATTGAGGCCAAGATCAACGCCTCTTGCGGAGTGCTGATTGGCAGGTTCTCTGCACGATTGGCCCACGCCTCCATCAAAATGGCCTCTTGGCGGGCTTGCATCTGAACCAACAGCTCCGCCCGCGTCATGCCGCGCGTGGCCTCGTAGGTGTCTGGGGCCAACAACCCTTCGGCAGGGATCTCCGCTACCTCACCGGTTAGAAATTCTGCTGATTTCAACCCTTCAACAATCTGCCACGATGTCAAACCTTCTGGGATCGACACGCGATAGGCAATGCTTGCGCCGCTTTCGGTGATTTCGCTGTAAATTGTTGGGATTTCAGCATCATAGGCAAATTCAGCCAATTCAATAACTTCGCCCGTGCCAGGCACCCGCTCGACCAGACGCTGCTCGCCCGTGCCATCAATGCGCAGAACATAGGTTGCAACATAACGATAAACGGGGGCGGCATTTTGGGTGATGACCCCCAAAATCTCCTCCATAGAGGCGCGCGCAGGGATTTCAAAAGACCCTGCACGAATAGCGCCTGCCATGTCACTATATTCTGCGCCCAAACGAAAAATTGCAGGATGCGTCACAGCCCCCGCTTCGGCCAAACGCGCGGCCACTTGCGACAGGCCCGCACCGCGCGGCACCTCGAAAAAGATCGGCCCCTCAAGCGGCCCTTCCTTGGTAAATTCCCGCTGACCCCACCCGATCGCGCCAGCCACGGCGATACATAGCACAATCAGCAGGCTGAACGCATTCGCAGCCACGCTTTTCCACATATGTCAGACTTTCCCCATAATCAGACAGGCATTTGTCCCACCAAAGCCAAAGGAATTGCTCTGCACCACATTGATCTCGCCCTTCACAGCCTGATTGGCGCAAAGATTGATGGCCGTTTCTGCCGCAGGCGTATCAAGGTTAATTGTTGGGGGGACGATTTGGTCACGAATGGCCAAGATAGAGAAGATCGCCTCAATCGCGCCCGCTGCACCCAACAAATGCCCTGTTGCGGATTTTGTTGAGGACATCAGCAGATTTTTCGCATGATCCCCCATCAACCGCTCAACCGCGCCCAATTCAATGGTATCGGCCATAGTCGAGGTGCCATGCGCATTGACGTAATCCACATCTGACGGCGCTAGCCCTGCACGCTTTAGCGCGGCACGCATCGCGCGCTCGGCCCCTTCATGATCAGGCGGTGGGGCGGTGATGTGATGCGCATCGCCCGACAGGCCATAGCCTAAAATCTCCGCATAGATTTTTGCGCCGCGCGCTTTGGCGTGTTCATATTCCTCCAACACAACCACGCCAGCGCCTTCGCCCATGACGAACCCGTCACTGTCGCTATCCCATGGACGGCTGGCTTTTTGCGGCTCATCGCCCCGCTTGGTCGACAGCGCCTTGCACGCGTTAAAGCCCGCAATACCAATTTCACAAATCGGGCTTTCTGCACCGCCTGCAATCATCACATCCGCATCGCCCCATTGGATCAGACGCGCCGCGTCCCCAATGGCATGTGCGCCTGTGGAACAGGCCGTTACAACCGCATGGTTTGGCCCACGGAAGCCATATTTGATCGACACTTGCCCAGAGATCAGGTTGATAAGCGCACCTGGCACAAAGAAAGGCGATACGCGGCGCGGCCCTTTTTCCTTCAGCGTGATGGATGTTTCCGCAATCGAGGCCAAGCCACCAATGCCAGACCCAATCAAAACACCTGTGCGCTCAAGCGCATCGCGATCTTCGGGTTCCCATGCCGCGTCTTTGATGGCCTGCTCTGCCGCCGCAACGCCATAGAGGATGAATTCATCCACTTTGCGCTGTTCTTTCGGCTCCATGTAAAGATCAGGGTTAAAGGTTCCATCCGACCCATCGCCGCGCTTCACTTCGCAGGCATAGGTCGTTGCCAGATGGCTTGCGTCAAAGCGGGTGATGGTTCCCGCCCCTGATTGGCCCGCCAAAAGCCGCGACCATGTCTCCTCCACCCCTGTGGCCAGAGGTGTCACCAGTCCCAATCCTGTCACAACAACGCGCCGCATCTTCACTGCCCTTCTCTCGTTTCGCGAAAGCATGCACGTTGATAGCCTAGGGGTGCCAAGATGGGCAATCCCTCTCGCAGAAATCAGGCAGATTCCCTTGCCATTTTGGCACAAAAAAACGGCACCGCCGCAACGATGCCGTTTTCAAAACCTTTCCCTCAGCCACTAGGCGGACTGTGGGGGAATGACTTATTGCGCGTCGGTGATGAACTTGACCGCATCGCCGAAAGTCTGGATCGTTTCCGCCGCATCATCGGGGATCTCGATGCCAAATTCTTCCTCGAACGCCATTACCAACTCGACTGTATCGAGCGAATCCGCTCCCAGATCGTCAATGAAAGACGCGTTCTCAGTCACTTTGTCTTCATCTACGCTCAGATGCTCGACAACAATTTTCTTCACGCGACCTGCGATATCGCTCATGTTCTTTCCTCATCCTTTTCGTGCGTGGGTTTATCCCCTGCACTGTTTCACTGGGCCAATTTTGGCCGCTCAATCCCGATCCTAACCGACTCACACAGAGAAATGTCAGAACCAAAGCCGCCGAAAAGCAAAGCCTTTCGGTAAAAATCAGCGCCGCTATAGCATGTTTGCGAAATAAGGCAATGCCTCAATCCCACCATAACGGCACAACTGTTACAGCATCGCCATGCCGCCATTCACATGCAACGTGGCCCCTGTAACATATCCCGCTTCATTTGATGCCAGATACAGCACGGTTGCCGCGATCTCCTCGGGTGTTCCCATCCGCCCTGCAGGGATTTTGACATTGATGGCCGCTTTTTGATCATCATTCAGCTTATCTGTCATCGGTGTTGCAATGAAACCTGGCGCGACACAGTTCACAGTCACGCCACGGCTCGCCACCTCATAGGCAAGGCTTTTTGACATACCCACCATGCCCGCTTTCGCGGCTGCATAATTCCCCTGCCCTGGATTGCCCGTTGCCCCCACGATAGAGCTGATATTTATGATCCGACCCCAGCGCGATTTCATCATACCGCGCAACGCGCCGCGGCACAGCCGCATGGTTGAGGTCAGATTAACCTCCAACACCTGCGCCCATTCCTCGTCTGACATCCGCATGAACAGGTTATCGCGTGTGATGCCAGCATTATTGACCAAAATATCCATCGCACCCATGGCCTCGATGGCTTGTTTTGGCAGGGCTTCAACCGCCTCAGCATCGGACAAATTGCACGGCAGAACATGGCTGCGCTCACCCAGTTCAGCGGCGAGGGCCTCAAGCGGCTCAACCCGCGTTCCAGATAGGGCAACCACTGCCCCCGCGCTGTGCAACGCGCGCGCAATATCCGCACCAATCCCCCCAGATGCGCCCGTTACAAGCGCAGATTTTCCTGTCAAATCAAACATAAAGCCCGTCCTTATCCCTTAAGCGCGGCAATATCCGCGGCCGTTCCGATTGCTTTTGTCTCCATCTCGCTCGCAATGCGCTTGACCATCCCAGACAGCGCTTTGCCCGCGCCAATCTCCCACGCCTCGGTCACATCATTTTGCGCCATCCACATCACGGATTCGCGCCACCGCACGCGGCCTGTGACCTGCGTGATCAGATTGTCGCGGATCAGTGCGGGGTCATTGCTTGGCCCCGCCATCACGTTGCCGACCAATGGCACAACAGGCGCGTTTAACGTGACACTTGCCAACGCCTCCGCCATTACATCGGCCGCAGGTTGCATCAGCGCGCAATGAAAGGGGGCAGAGACAGGCAGCATCACAGCGCGCTTGGCCCCGCGTGCTTTGGCAAGCTCAACGGCGCGCTCTACCGCCGCCGCATGACCCGAAATCACAACTTGCGCGGGGTCATTGTCATTGGCCGCTTGGCAAACATCCCCTTCAGCCGCGTCAGAGGCCAAATCCGCCACCGTATCAAAATCTAGGCCCAAGATTGCGGCCATCGCGCCCTGCCCTGTTGGCGTAGCTTTTTGCATTGCATCGCCACGAATGCGCAACAACTTGGCCGTATCCGCCACCGACAGGCTACCTGCCGCACAAAGCGCGGAATATTCGCCCAAAGAATGCCCCGCCACAGAACTTGCGTGATCTTTAAGGGCAAACCCTTCGGCCTCAAGCGCGCGCACGGCGGCCATGGACGTTGCCATCAATGCAGGTTGCGCATTGGCGGTCAGGGTCAATTCGTCCTGATCCCCCTCCCAAATCAAATGCGACAGGTTTTGACCCAGTGCTTCATCCACCTCTTCAAAGACCGCGCGCGCCGCGGCATAGGTTTCAGCCAAATCACGGCCCATTCCAATGGTCTGCGCCCCTTGGCCCGGAAAGATAAAAGCACGGCTCATATTGCCTCTCCCACTTGTTTGTCTTGGGGCTATGGCTACAAGATATAGGGGGCAAGGGCAATTCATAACCGCAATTTTGCCCTGATTTTACGGCAAGCCCGCTACAGCTTGCACCCTGCCGTGATCTGTGTATAAGGCAGGCAACTTTCGCCTAATATAAATGCAACGGCGTGATCCCTCGTGACTGATGGGGCGAAAGTGGAACGCATCGGTCTTTGAAACGCGCCCGAACAGTATCGGAGTTCACATGCCCCTTTACGAGCATGTTATGATCTCGCGTCAGGACTTGTCCAACGCGCAAGCTGAAAGCTTGATCGAGCATTTCAGCACCGTCCTCAAGGACAATGGTGGTTCCGTGGTTGATGCCGAGTATTGGGGTATCAAGACCATGGCCTACAAAATCAATAAGAACCGCAAAGGCCATTATGCCTTCTTGCGCAGCGACGCCCCATCGGCCGCCGTGCATGAAATGGAGCGTTTGATGCGCTTGCATGATGACGTGATGCGCGTCTTGACCATCAAGGTTGACGCCCACGAAGAAGGCCCTTCGGTTCAAATGCAAAAACGCGAAGAACGCGGCGAACGCCGCGAGCGCCGTTAATTTAAGGGAAGGATAGAATCATGGCAGCAAAACCGTTTTTCCGCCGCCGCAAGTCCGACCCGTTTGACGGGGAAGACGCGCCAAAAATCGATTACAAAGATGTGCGCTTGCTTCAGCGTTACATCTCTGAGCGTGGCAAGATCGTGCCTGCACGTATCACTGCCGTATCCGCAAAAAACCAGCGCAAGCTGGCACAGGCCATCAAGCGCGCTCGTTTCCTCGCGCTGTTGCCCTATGCAGTGAAGTAAGGAGAAACCGATATGGATGTGATCCTTCTTGAACGCGTGGCCAAACTTGGCCAGATGGGCGATGTCGTTTCGGTAAAAGACGGCTATGCGCGCAACTATCTCTTGCCACAGCGCAAGGCGATGCGTGCAAATGACAACAACCTCAAGGCCTTCGAAGCGCAAAAAGCCCAGCTTGAAGCGCGCAACCTTGAGACAAAGAAAGAAGCCGAGGATTTGGCAGCCCGCTTGGGTGGTCAGCAATTCGTTGTGATCCGCTCGGCCTCTGATTCTGGTGCGCTTTACGGCTCTGTCACCACCCGTGACGCGGCTGATGCGGCCACCGATGCAGGGTTCAGCATTGATCGCAAGCAGGTTGCCCTGACCGCGCCGATCAAAGAGCTTGGCCTTCACGTTGTGTCTGTCGTTCTGCACCCTGAGGTAGATGTGACCATCACCCTCAACGTGGCACGTTCAACCGAAGAGGCAGAATTGCAAGCCTCTGGTAAGTCAATCCAAGAACTGGCCGCCGAAGAAGAAGCTGCAGCAGAATTCGAAATTGCAGAACTCTTTGACGATATCGGCGCAGCTCAGATGGACGATGACGAAGACGCCCCTGCACCTGCGGCAGAGGCAGCAGACGAAGGTGAAGAAAACGCATAGGCGTTTCTCAGACTGCAAACCAAAAGAAAACCGCGCCCCAAACAGGGCGCGGTTTTTTCTGTTTACCACCTTGGCTTGGATCAGTTCGTCCAAGTCTCCAATTCCAAATTAGCGGGGCAGCTTTGACCATTATATGTGCCAAGCCAAACATCAACACGCCCATTTAGCGCCGATGGCCCATAAACATTGATCAAAGGATCAAGGTTGCCATTGCTGTCATCATCAAACAGCCATGTACCATCTGCGGTATTGACCAACATCACGGTGTCGCAGCTCGCATTGACCTGCAATTCCAACCGATACCCCTGCATCTGGCTGAGGTTGAAGGAAAATTGCGGTGCAGGCGTGAACCAGCCATGACCAGGCAAACCACACCCAGAAATCTCGCCGCTGCCATAGGCCGATGCAGAGAAATTGGTGGGTGAGTATAGCTGCGGCCCGTTCAAATCATAGCTTGGCCCCGTCAGGCCGATGGTCGGACAATTGCCCGAATTGCTTGGCGCGGCGGTGCTCGCCGTCCATGTTTCAAATTCAATCGTAGCCGAACAATTTGACCCTAAGGTACCAACCCAGACATCGACCTGCCCATTCAGCGCATCGCTGCCCGAAATACGCAGCATCGGATCAAGATTGCCGTTGCTGTCATCGTCAAAATACCAAATGCCATTCGCTGAATTCACAAGTAGCGTAGCATCGCAACTGCTGTTCACTTGGATCTCAAAATCATACCCCTGCATTCCTGACAGGTTTAGCGTATATTGCGGGCTTGCCGAGACTGATCCTGCACCAGATATGCCGCAACTGCTGAGCATCGCCCCGCCCGTTGCCATGGTCGAATAGCTTTGCGGTGAATAGAGCTGATCCCCGGTAAAGCTCAGATAAGTGCCGCTTTTGGCAAAGGTTGGACAGGCGGCTGCCGTGACCACAGATGCAAACATCACGGCACAGGCTGATAGTAAAACGCGTAGCATGACTTCGTCCCTCATTTTTTTTGGTTTATCCCCAAGTCGCGAATGGCAGGCGCGACCCACATGTGCATTTCACCCGTCTTTAGCTTACGTCGAAATCCCCAAAACACCACAAAAAAAGCCCCCAATCTTCATTGGGGGCCTTTCGTAACGCTGTAATAAGTCTTCCGAAGATTACTCTTCGTCCAAGGCCTCAACAGCTTTTTCAAGCTTGGCTTTGGTGGTTTCAATATCCTTCACTTCAGCCTGCTCAAAGACATAGTCAACGACCTTATCCTCGAACAATGGTGCGCGAAGCTGCTGCTGCGCTTGCTGATTTTTCTGAATGAATTCAAAGAAGGCGCGCTCTTGACCAGGGTATTGACGCGCTTGGTTCATGACCGCTTGGGTAAACTCCGCATCGGTCACTTGAACCTCGTTCTTCTGACCCAATTCCGCCAAGAGCAAGCCCAACTTCACACGGCGCTCGGCCAGTTTTGTGTGCTCTTTGGTTGGTTTGATCTCACCATGATCATGGCCCTGATGCTCAGGGTTTTCTTCGTGCCAAAGCTGATGCGCGATCTGCGCGGCTTCTGCCTCGACAAGGCTTGGGGGCAGAGCAAACTTAACTTGCTTGTCCAACTGATCGAGTAAAGCGCGCTTGGTGATCTGGCGCGCGGCCCCTGCATATTCAGCCTGCAAACGCTCCGACACCTGACCCTTCAGGGCTTCAAGGCTTTCTGCGCCATATTTCTTGGCAAGCTCATCATCAAACGCCGCAGGAACGGGCTTTTTGACCTCTTTGATCGTGCAATCAAAGGTCGCTGCTTTCCCTGCCAGATGCTCAGCGCCGTATTCCTCAGGGAAGGTTACAGAAACCTGCTTTTCTTCGCCCGCTTTTACGCCGATCAACTGATCTTCGAACCCTGGGATGAAGCTATTCGAGCCCAAAACAAGTGGGTAATCTTCGGCGCTGCCGCCTTCAAAGGCCTCGCCATCGACCTTGCCTACGAAGTCAAAGACGACCTGATCATCTTTGGCGGCTTTACCCTTTTTGGTTTCGAAATTTTGGGCTGTCTCAGCCAGTTTCGCCAGTGTCTCGTCAATCTCTTTGTCTGATGCAGGAACAACCATGCGCTCAAGCTTCAGCTTCTTGTAATCCACATCAGGGATTTCTGGCAGACGCTCATAGGACATCGAGACGATGACATCATCGCCTTCTTTCCAATCCTCGTTCACTATCTTGACCTCAGGCTGCATCGCAGGGCGGTCGCCAGATGTTTCAAGGTGGTTTTGCATTGCGCTATCAACAGCGTCTTGCATCGCTTCGCCCATGACACGGGGGCCGAACTGCTTTTTCAAAAGCGCCATCGGCACTTTTCCCTTGCGAAAGCCTTTCATCTCAATCTCAGGCTGCGCTTCGGCCAGTTTCTCATTGACCTTGGCTTCGAGCTCCGCACCCGTGATGGTGATTTCATAGGCGCGCTTTAGGCCTTCGTTTAGGGTTTCCGTGACGTTCATCTGCTTTCCTCGCAATCGAAAACGGTGGTCACCCAAAGGCGACCCGCAAAAAGGGAATTTGCGCCTTACTATTGACAGGCAGGGGGGCGTTCAACCCCGAAATGCGGGCTAAGCGGCGCTTGGCCTCTGCATTCACATAAATTAGGGCAAAATAACCCGTGGTTCAGCCACTCCTTTGACCTCAAGCCGTGCATGATAAAGCAATCCTTGCGGCGCATCAGGCGCTTCCATCCCCTCCTGTGCGGAGGTGATGTAGAGGTCTTGAAGATCAGGCCCACCAAAGGCGGGGCAACTGGAATGCCGCCCGTCAAGCGTGACCACGCGCTCAAGCCTGCCATCCGGGGCATATCGCGCAACACGGCCCCTGCCCCATTGCGCATTCCAAACATAGCCTTCGGCATCCACCACAGACCCGTCAGGGTTCAAATCCTCCCGTCGCAGATCAAGAAAGACCGAAATTGGCCCATCGGGCCATCCATCGGAATTAAGGCCGACTTGCATAATCTGCTGATCTGGGGTCGAGCAGAAATAAGCGATCTTGCCATCAGGCGAAAAGCAAATCGAATTAGGTATGGTCACGGCGGCGAATAATTTACGCAACTCGCCCTTATAGTAGCGATAAATCGCTCCTGCCCCCTCTTCGAACTTCCTGCCCATCGTCCCGATCCAGAACCCGCCCTGATGATCCGCGCGGCCATCATTTGAGCGTGTCACGGGGTTATCTGCCTCAAGATCACACAATGGCGTGGCGGTGCCTGTGTCCAAATCAAACACAAACAGCGCGCGTTCAGAGGCGATGACGATACGGGTCTCATCGACCCATCCCGCCGCCGAAACCAAATCTGGAAACCCATATTCGCGCTGAGCGCCATCTTTCAGCGCAAACAGGGTTTTGTTCATGATATCGAACCACAGCAATTCGCCACGCAACGGATGCCACAAAGGCCCCTCACCTAGGAAATTTGGCTGTGTCGTTATCGCGCTTGCATGCACACCCATGATCCAACCTCACTTTGCCAATTCACTGGGCAACAGACCTTCAGGCATGTTTTGATAGCAAACAGGCCGCAAAAAGCGGCGGATCGCCAAAGAACCCACGGATGTCGCCCCAAAATTTGTAGACGCTGGATACGGCCCGCCATGCACCATTGCATCGCAGACTTCGACCCCAGTGGGGAAACCATTGGCCAAAACGCGGCCTGCTTTGCGCTCAAGGATCGGCAAGAACGCGCGGGCCTCTGCCAGATCGCCGTCATCCATATGCAACGTGCAGGTCAACTGCCCCTCAAGGCTGAGGGCAATTTCGCGCATCTGTTCAAGATCACGGGCGCGCACAACCATCCCCATTGGGCCAAACACCTCGTGACCAAGCGCGTCATTGGCCAACCAATCTGCACCGCTCACCTCGTAGAGATAGGGGGCTGCATCGCGGTTGTCGCACATGGTTCCCAAAACCTCACGCACCGCGTTTTGGGCGCCGATGGTTTTGACCCCATTGCGATAGGCCTCGGCAATGCCTGTGGTTAGCATCACTTGCGGCGCGGTTGCAGAAAGCGCATCGCTTGCGGCGGCCACGAATGCATCGGCCTCAGCCCCATCAATCACCACGGCGATCCCTGGATTGGTGCAAAACTGCCCCACGCCCATGGTCAGCGATCCCGCCCACGCCGTGCCAATCGCCGCGCCACGCGCGGCCATCGCGGCAGGCATCAAGAACATCGGGTTCACGCTGCCCAATTCGCCAAAAAATGGAATTGGGGTTGGGCGCGCTGCGCAAAGATCAAACAAGGCGCGCCCGCCTTTGAGCGATCCCGTAAAGCCAACCGCGCTGATCAATGGATGTTGCACAAGCGCGCCGCCCACCTCATAGGCCCCGCCATGAATCATGCTGAACACGCCCTCAGGCATTTCGCAGACGCGGATCGCGGCCAAGATAGCCTCAGCGATGATTTCAGCCGTTCCCGGGTGCGCCTCATGCGCCTTGACCACCACGGGGCAGCCTGCCGCCAAGGCGCTGGCCGTATCGCCCCCCGCCGTTGAAAAGGCGAGCGGGAAATTCGAAGCGCCAAACACGGCCACAGGGCCAACAGGCCGCTGCATCATGCGCAAATCAGGGCGCGGCAAGGGCGCGCGATCAGGCAGGGCTGCATCATGGCGCAAATCAAGATAGTCCTCTTTTAGGATATGCGCCGCAAACATCCGCAACTGGCCCGTGGTGCGACCGCGCTCCCCCTCAAGGCGCGCGGCAGGCAGGCCCGTTTCGCGGGTCCCAATATCGGTGATCATCTCGCCGCGCGATTCAATCTTATCCGCGATTTTGTTGAGAAATGCAGCGCGCGCTGCGCGGGATGTGGCGCTATAATTCCAAAATGAAGTTTCAGCGGCCTGAACAGCCTGATCCACCAAAGCCGTGCTGCCCTTTGAAACCGCGTGACCCTGACCATCCACAGGGGCCGATGTAAACTGCCCCTCCCCTGCACGCCAGTGGCCTGCAATCAAATGCTGTCCATGCGGGTGAAATTTTGGCTCAGATCCCATAACGCGCTCCCTTATCACTGGCGTTTGGCGCTATCGTTAAAGACCTGCACGCAATGCTGCAAGGGAGGGGCGTCAGGGTTTGCGGGAATTTGTCGCGCAAGCCTGACTTGAAATCAGATCAATCAACGCCCAAACGAGCCTTGTGACGGCGTCAATTTCAGTCATTCGTGCGAATAATGACTGACAAGGGAGTAAGTGATCTGACGCAAAAAATCGGACTGGCCGCAGCCTTGGCCTTTGCAGTTTCGGGCGGGGCAGCATGGGCAAGCGGTGATGCCGCTGCGGGTGAGCGCACGGGAGCAAACACGCAACGGCTGATAATAACATACTGATGTAATGTTATTGCAGCCTGTTACACTGGTTGCCTCGGCACAGCGTAGGACATGGACGATTTTCATATGGCTCAATACCGCAGCGCGTTATTTCCATTGCGCCATATATGCCTGGTACCGACTGAGCTGATGTCATGGCCCCGCAGTTTCCAATACCCAACTCCTCGCAGCTTGACCGGCGCATGACGTCTGCAAAGTAAATCGTTTCGTCTAATGGCTCACCCGATATTCGGAAACGGTAAAGGCCAAACTTAAAGCCAGCATAATCTCCGTCGCGGCTCACATCACCGGGCAGAACGCCCAAAAGTTCCTGATTGCGGAAAATGCGAGTTATCTCCTGACCCTCGCGCATATTTACCTGTAAAACGTAATCGTCCCAACGGTCATAATAGAGTGGCGGGTAGGTCATCACAGCGGTTAAACCCACATTGCCACACATCTCTGTTGTGTTGCCATTTTGATCTTCGGCTTCCCAGCAGAAAACCTCTTCTTCAGGAGCCTGGTATGTAAGATTTCCCCAGTGATTAACAAACGAGAAGGTTGGATACATTTGGACACCGCCCTCTCGGAACTTGATATCCCACGGAGAGTTTGAATGACCGCGCGCACCGAACGGAGTGGGGATATACATTGAAAACTTGTACCAATATTCAAACCCATCCCGCATTTCGCCATACTCAGGTATTTCTCTGACCTGAATGCGCTGCGCTCTTCCGTTAATATCATTTGGGTTCCAGTCCTCCGTTCCACCACCATCGGCATATCTCAAAGTAAAACGAGCGGCGGTACGTCCCTCAAACTCAACAACTTCAAGCCCATCTTCAGAAGCAATATTTTGTTCGTGAGTGCCAAATAATGCAGCAGTTTCCGCATCCATAATTGCTGCAATCGGGTTATTTGCTGCCGTTAAATCAGCCAATTCTGTTTCATCAAAAGTGCCGTCAAAAACTTGGTTATTTTGAGTGTAAAATGACTCCAAGGCCCTCTGGCTGTTCGGCCCCCAAGCACCATCAACAGCAATAGAGTAACCCAACTCGTTCAGTAAAGACTGGGCAATGCGGGCTGTATCGTTAGCCAAGGCAACCGATGGGAGCAATAAAGCGACCGCGCAGTATAATTTCAAACATCTAATCAAAAAAACCGGTCCTTCGTAAAATTTCACACTGCTTGTCATGAGCGTTAACCACATACAAATCTGTGTCAAGTTCCGCACTGAAACTAGCACAGCCACGCGCGTGTAGGACGCTCAACACGAACAGAGTTTGGCTAATTGACGATCTTAAACTGGCGTCTGCCACAAGATGGCAAAATTATTAGCTAAGCTAGTACAAATTAAATTTGTTGACACCTATGAGACTTCGTCAATTAGCTAGACCCAACCGTGTCTCGTTGCTGAAGCATTTCAATGAAAAATTTATTAATCAACTTGTTCACGTTGCTGGCGTTACTTTATCCCCTTCAGTCGAAAGCAGATGGGGTAGCACAACTCCAACAGGCTTTGGCAGATCTTGGATATCGCCCCGGGCCGGTTGACGGACAATATGGCCGTCAAACAGCTGATGCACTAGAGCAGTTTCTGCAGCGCGCAAATCTTCAATTCGATGGCAACCCAACGTCTGATTTAATTGAGTTCACCATTGATTTTCGGAACTACAGTGTAAGACCAACTGAGCTTCTTGCCTCACTGGTGACCCAAAGCGTCCATCCATTTTCTCTGTCCGACGATCAAGTTTGCGAAACGCTGAGAGTTTTACCATTGCGGGAAACATTTGAGGTCGCTCAATCGCGGGGATTAAACTGTGACCTGCGCATAAAGTTGAATTTAGACTTACCTAAAGCATATGATGGAATACTCGAGCTACGTGAATATTCACGAGCAAACAGTGTAGTTATACCTTCCATAAATTTAGATACTATTGAGCCAATATATTCAAATATAGCGGCCCCCAGACAATACTTTAACGAGCAATACCGCAATTTTTCTCAGACTGTTGAAAGTGCCACAAATGCCGCAGACGTGAACTTTTGCCGTCACTGGCTTCCCGAGCTGCAGGCGATCATGCCCGATCCGTCAAAAAATCTAGATGGAAGTGGCTCCTGGCTAGAGGGAAGCTTAGTTGATGCACAAGTAATATGCGCTGATGCCCTGCCTTTGCTTTACCTTTCTGCACTGTCCAATTCATCACAAGCCGAGCAGTCCTTGTTGTATTCCAAGCGCCTAGTAGAAACATGGGTTGAAACTGACGCGCCACAAAATCTCTATTTTGACACTAGAGGTGCAAATACTAATTTTATGTATATTTTAATTATAAACCAAGTAACAGCTGGCGTAGAATTATTGCACTCTGGATTTAACTGGGAACCAGAACAATATGAAAGCTACAAAAATTGGGCGATAAAGCGCGTTTTGCAGATTTTTCCATTCGAATTGCACAATCCCACAGCGGAGCGATTTTGTTCTCGGCCAACTAGCGGAGACATGTTTTCTGATGAATGTCAAAACGCTGCTGCGCTAGCTGCACAGGCAATGCTAAGGGTAGGAATACTCACTCAATCTGCCGAGCTAGTCGAGAATGCTTATTTGATATTTCACCGATATATGTCTGCAATCAGGCCTGATGGCAGCCCGGCGTTCGATAGCATGAGGGGCTGTTATGCTGCGGACTATGTCGCCTGGGCAGCCATGTTTTCGGATGGATTTTTATTTCAATGGTCAAGAATAAGCGAAATCGATTGGAGCCTGTCGGTTAACAATGGCGGCACGGTTGAAGATATGTTCAGCTACGCGCTGTCGGTGGTTCAAAACCCCAACTTAGTTAACAATTATGCGGGAACCAAAAGATTTGATGAGTGCTATGACGCAAGTGGAAACTTGCAACAAGTAAGATCGCCAAATCCACAAAATTCCTTCGCAACATATTTGTTTTACAACGAACCACAGCAATTTGCGGCGCTGCATGGTCAATGGCTAAGCCGAAACCAACTCACACGCTCCGGGGGGCCTTTGTATGACAATGTCTTACAGAATTCAGGTGCAACAATTTTGCGAGAAAACCAAACCGCTCACCCAATTGATCAAAATGATGAATGGAACGGGCGCTACGTCATCACATGGTCGTTATTCAATGAATTTTTGAATGATTATGAGACAACCGCAAGGGATATACTCGAGTTGGAAAATGGGCGCGGTGAAATTCAAGCAGGATGGCTAGTAGACGCGTCCATGGGGCCGTCAGAAGCATTTCGAGCCAATATGGCGGTGAGTTATGATTTAGAGGGCAACCTCAGCCTGGAAGGCTTCCTCGATTATTGGTGTTGTGACAGTCCCGAGGAATACGTTCAGATAATTGGAAATATTTCTGAAGGTGAGCTGTTTGATGGAGTGACGTCAGGTTCCAGGCGTTATCAAGTCAGCCTAGCAGAAGCACGATAGCAATGCGCGCGCGGGAGCAAACACGCAGCCACACGCGCAAAACGTTGGGCCACCATAATTTGACACAGGCTAAACTGTGATGCTTTAATCCAAAAATTATTCCAACATTGGGCGAGAGAAACGCGATGCCTATCTACACGCTCCATAGGCTTACTTTAGCCGCCTTTTTTTGTTCAATGGCGTCTGCATCGCATACACAAGATTTGTCCGCAGACTTCAGAGCCGACCGAGGACTTACACAGAATGTGCAATCGCAATTAAACAACCTCGGTTTCAACGCGGGTGTAGCTGATGGATTATGGGGTCGCCGAACTGAAGGCGCTATTGACGCTTTTTTCAATCAGTATGCAAATCCTGGCGAACAAAACTCTGTCCAAACATTGCTTGCCCTAATGCAGGAGGTTGAGGAAAGTTGGTTTGGTGACCCATTCTATGATCAAACTCAGCTTATCACTCCACCCAATACCTTAAACACGCGCAAAATATTTACGAGCGATATACGTGGCTCCAATTACGATTGCCCTGAATGCACAGGCGTCGTGTCAATGGTACTGGGGGCAGGCGATTTTGATAATGACAACATCGATGAAGTGATAGTGGGTCAACATATTATTGACCTTGCGAACAACGGTTTAGCCGTCGAGCAGAACTCTCGGCTCTTGATTTTGGACCTGTCTGATCAGCCGGGCGTAGTTACCGAGCTTGAGTTCGCAAATGGCCCCCATAACCTGGCCGGGGTACACGAAAGGGAAGCCGTGATAGCAGACTTCAACGGTGACGGAATAGACGACTTTTTTATCGCCGATCATGGTTTGGATCGAAATCCGTTTCCTGGCGCGCAAAACATGCTCGTACTATCCAGCCCTGTCGGCCCAATCGATGTCACCGCGACGAATATCCCTCAAATAGATGACATGTCTCACGGGGCTGATGGGGGCGATATTGATAATGACGGAGACATAGATATCGTCGTCTCCACGCATAGGTCTTCTAATCAGTACGAACCCTATGTGCTTCTGAATAATGGGCAGGGCGTTTTTGAAAAACGCGAACTCGCCGATTACATCACTAACCCGAACCTTATACATCTCTACCGAAACAGAGCATATAACCAATACTCAAGCTTACGGTTGATTGATCTAAACAATGACGATGCCCCTGAGTTACTTTTGCTTCGCTGTGACCAACAACAGGATGATGATAACGTAGTTAGTCACATCCTATGGAATGAAGGCAACGGAACTTTCAATGGCAGCACTCAAACCGATTTGCCCACCAATAGGTGGGATTACTACACCTTCACGAACGATGCTGACGGCATTGATTTAGATGGCAACGGCCTTGTAGACCTTATACTCACCCAATCCACTCGCGATGGAATGTGGCAAGGCCATTTCTTGCAAATCTTAATGCAAACAGACCCCGGTGTGTTTGTCGATCAAACTGCATCACGCATGTGGAACCAAGGATACAGAACGCCTCAGAACAACATTGCATTCGCTGATGAAACGGAGGTTATCGACTTAGATGGCGATGGAGATTTGGATTTAGTAACTCGCTCGCTCAATCCAGCTATGATGTCTTCCAATCTTGATGATGCGATAGCCCAAATAGCTATCAACATAGGAAATGGGGTTTTTCGTCCACTCAACCCTCGATGGGTTTCTGGCGGTAGAGATTACAACTTCCGCGGACCAATAGCAGGGAATTTTGGGCCGTCAGGTGAGCCAGCGGTAGTCAGCCACGATCTTCATGGCAGATACGATCAGCAACCGCATCAAACATGGGGGGCCAATTTCTACCTTCATACCCTCAGATAAATTCGGTCTAAATATGCATGTTGCAGGTCTAAGCTATTCAGACCAGCGGGAGCGATGCACGCGCGGGCGGGAGCAAATACACAGTCATGCGCGCGCGTGGGACGCGCAACAAAAAAGGTGGATAATAAGGTGGACGGCCTGCGTAAATAAATCACTAAGGCCATGATACGTATAATCATATTTTTATGATTTGGTGCGGGTGGAGGGACTTGAACCCCCACGCCTTGCGGCGCCAGAACCTAAATCTGGTGCGTCTACCAATTTCGCCACACCCGCAACGGCGCTGTCCTTAGCAGAGGCTTTTGCGGAGTGCGAGGGGGAAAATTACCCTTTTTGCAATTTCTCAGAGGCCGCATCGCCCCGCACCAAAGGCTGCGCCACAATTTCGCCTTATTTCTGATGTTACCTCACCACAGAGGCAAAAGCGGGCAAAGACCCGCGTAAAATGCGAGCAAAACACATGACAATTCCCGTCAGCCCTGCGCTGCTTATGGGGTTGCGCGATTTGGTGCAAAGCCCAAATGACGCAAAGCCCGCGCTTGAGACGCAGCTCATCATGGCAGATTTGCCCATTCTTACCCTTGAGGGGGCCTTGCCTGCAGAACATCTCTATGTGGGGGATCGTGTCATCACCAGTATTGGCGCCCTGCCCCTTCAGGCACTGATGCCTGTGCATATCGCCCAACCCCTGCGCGTGGTGCATCTTGAGGCCTATGCGCTTGGCTCTGACCAGACGCAGCCTTGTGATCTCTTTCCCAGTCAATTGTTGAAAACGCGCCTAGGTGACATGGCCTTTGCGCGGGATTTCATCGGGCAGCGGGGCGTCAAATACCGCGATCTGCCACAGGCGCGCTTGTTGGCCTTGCAATTTACGCGCGATGTCCAGATTTTTGCCAACGGGCTGATCCTACAGGCGGCCCGTTCGGTCGATCAGGCCGCAGCCTAAAGCCACAGTTTTCAAACTGATTAAATTTTGTGCGCAGCGCACAAATATGTTGCAAGTCCTCAAATTTCCCTTGAGAGAGAGCAGCGCGAGCGGGCAATCAGATTGCCCCGCCCCGCACAACATGGTGTCAGAAGGGCGCAATGCACGCAGGAAGGCGAGGGCCACATGAAAAAAATCGAAGCGATCATCAAACCATTCAAGCTTGATGAAGTGAAAGAAGCGCTTCAGGAAATCGGCATTCAAGGTTTGTCGGTGACCGAAGTCAAAGGGTTTGGCCGTCAAAAAGGTCATACAGAGCTTTATCGCGGCGCGGAATATGTGGTTGATTTCTTGCCTAAGGTGAAAATCGAAGTTGTTCTTTCCGATGATATGGTCGATGGCGCGATTGAGGCGATCATTGACGCGGCGAAGACCGATAAGATTGGGGACGGTAAGATTTTCGTCTCCACCATCGAGCAAGCGATCCGCATCCGCACAGGCGAGTCTGGTGAAGACGCGCTCTAAGGCATGAGGCCAAAATAGCCAGGGTCGCTTTGGCCCTATCTCACTCCCCAAAGACCAAAATGTAAGGGAAGGTCACGATGAGCAAAGACAAGGTTCTTAAACTGATCAAAGACGAAGACATCGCATATGTCGATATTCGTTTCACAGACCCGCGCGGCAAGATCCAGCACGTTACCGTGATGTCTGATCTGGTTGATGAAGATTTCCTTGATGAGGGCTTCATGTTTGACGGCTCCTCGATTTCTGGTTGGAAAGGCATCGAAGCCTCCGACATGAAATTGATGGTAGACACAGACAGCGCTTATATTGATCCGTTCTACGCAGAGAAAACCCTGTGCGTGCATTGTAACGTGGTTGAGCCTGACACGGGCGAGCCTTACGAGCGTGACCCACGCGGCACCGCCGTTAAGGCAGAGGCTTATCTGAAATCCACAGGTATTGGCGATGTGGCCTATTTCGGCCCAGAGGCCGAATTCTTCATCTTCGATGATGTGCGTTACTCGGTCGCCCCAAACAAAGTGGGCTACGAAATTGACGCGGTCGCAGCTGCATGGAACACCGATGCTGAGTTCGAGATGGGCAATATGGGCCATCGCGCGGGCCACAAGGGCGGCTACTTCCCTGTGAACCCAATTGATGAAGCCCAAGACCTGCGGTCTGAAATGCTGTCGACCATGAAATCCATCGGGATGAAAGTGGACAAGCATCACCACGAAGTGGCGACCTGTCAGCATGAATTGGGCCTGATTTTCGGGACATTGACCGAACAGGGCGACAACATCCTGAAATATAAATACATCATCCAGAACGTGGCCCATGCCTATGGCAAAACAGCCACCTTCATGCCCAAGCCTATGGCAGGCGATAACGGCACGGGGATGCACGTGAACATGTCGATCTGGAAAGATGGCAAGCCCTTGTTTGCAGGCGACAAATACGCGGATCTGTCAGATGAGGCGCTTTACTTCATCGGTGGCATCCTGAAGCACGCCAAAGCGTTGAACGCGTTCACCAACCCATCGACCAACAGCTATAAGCGTCTGATCCCCGGCTTCGAAGCCCCCGTTCTACGCGCTTATTCTGCACGGAACCGTTCGGGCTGCGTGCGTATTCCATGGACAGAAAGCCCCAAAGCCAAGCGCGTTGAAGCCCGCTTCCCTGATCCATCTGCAAACCCCTACTTGGCCTTCGCGGCCTTGTTGATGGCGGGTCTGGACGGCATTCAGAACAAAATCCACCCAGGTGAGCCTTCTGACAAAGATCTGTATGATCTGCCCCCAGAAGAATTGGCCGAAATCCCAACTGTTTGCGCATCCTTGCGCGAGGCATTGGAAGAGCTGGAAAAAGATCACGACTTCCTGCTCAAAGGCGATGTGTTCACGAAGGATCAAATCGATGCCTATGCCGCGCTTAAGTGGCAGGAGGTCTATGCCTTCGAACACACCCCACACCCTGTGGAATACAAGATGTATTTCTCCTGCTAAGCAGCAGAAATCGAACAAGAAAGGCGCAAGCATTGGTTGCGCCTTTTTTATTCAGAACCGCATGAACCGCCGCATAAGACCTGTAGTCTGGCGCAGACGGCGCTCAGTCGCACGGGCCTGTGCAGGATCACCCCCTGCACCTCGCCGCGCGACAGGGTCGGTTGCTTTATTCACCCCACGCCAAATTATCCGCCTCATCACCATGCGGATCAGTGCCGAAATAAGGTTGCTCATCTCACCCTCAATTGCAGCCCATAAAACAAGACCCGTAGAACGCGGGCCATGTGAGATGATACCAGGATATTGGGGCAAAATCAGGGCGCGTCATCCTCGAACAAGGCGCCATCCTCATCTGTGTCATCCATATCGAAGGGAAGACCGCCCTCCTCCTCCTCTGGGGCTTCTGCGCCCTCCTCGGACAGGTTCAAGCCGCGCGGGCGATTGTCGAGCAGCCCTGCATCGCGCAATTCCTTCACGCCCGGCAAATCGCGGGCAGATTCCAAACCGAAATGATCCAAAAACGCAGGCGTTACCACGAATGTGACGGGCCGCCCCGGCGTCATCTTGCGGCGGCCAAATTTGATCCATTCCATTTCAATCAATTGATCAATCGTGCCCCGATTGACGGACACGCCGCGGATTTCTTCAATCTCGGCGCGTGTCACAGGTTGATGATAGGCCACGATTGCCAAGGTTTCGATTGCCGCGCGCGACAGTTTCCGTGTCTCGACCGTTTCGCGGCTCATCAGAAAGCCCAGATCAGCACTGGTGCGCATCGCCCATGCATCCCCCACTTTTACCACATTCACACCGCGCCCCTCATAGCGACGGCGCAGCAGTTGCAAGGCTTCAGCAGGATCACAACCATGCGGGAGACGTGCTTCCATCTCGCGGATTGAGACAGGCTCGGCACTAGCAAAAAGCAATGCCTCAATCATGCGTTCCTGTTCTGCCAAAGGGGGCGCTTGAAACAGGCTCTTCTCAGGCGTGCTTGAGTGTGCTTCAGCAGGTGTTTCGGGGGAAGTTTCAGGTGTATCCGCCACGCCGCTCATCTTTCATCATCCCTTCGTTTCAGTTCAATTGGCGCGAATGTTTCCGCTTGGCGAATGACCAATTTTCCCGCCTTTACCAATTCCAAACTCGCCGCAAATGTGGCCGCGGTGGCAGAGCGGCGTTTTTTTGGATCCATGCCCCACCCATCGGGCAGATAGGTCAAGATATCCGTCCACTCGCCCGCATATCCGATCAGGCCGCGCATCCGCTCTAGGGCTTGCTCCATTGTAAAGACGCTATCGCGATCCATGACAAAGGGGCGAAAATCATCACGGGTTCTTATCCGCGCATAACCTTGCATCAAATCAAGAAGGTTTGCGGTATATTTGACCTTGCGTGCATGGGTAACGGCCTCGGGAATGCCACGCACGAAACGATCCCGTCCCAAACGATCCCGCGCCATCAACCTGGCCGCGCATTCGCGCATGGCGCTCAAACGCTCCAATTGGAAGGCCAAATGCGCCGCCAATTCTTCGCCTGATGGGCCCTCTTCTTCGGGATCAGGCGGCAATAAGAGCCGCGATTTGAGATAGGCCAACCACGCGGCCATAACCAAGTAATCCGCTGCCAATTCAATCCGTAATTTGCGCGCTTCTTCCACGAAGGCCAAATATTGTTCGGCCAATCGCAAAACCGATATTTTGCGCAAATCCACCTTTTGCGTGCGCGACAATGTCAGCAATAGGTCAAGCGGCCCTTCAAACCCATCGACATCGACAATCAACGCCTCTGCCGCGCGGCGTTCGGCCACGCTATCCCATTCACCAGGATCGGCGAGAAGATTGTCATTTGCCGCCTCAGGGGGCAGCGCAGGTGTATCGCTCATATTGGGCCTTTTTCGCTTAGGCTGCGAAGTTCGGCATCTATCGCATATAAGTCAAGCGATGTCGCGGATTTGCGGGCCAAAAGTGCCGCCTGCGCGCGTTTTGCCGCGATCCCATCCAACTGACCAGAATGGGCAACGACCTCCTCCATTTCAGGAAGCTTGCCATTGCAATGCAAAATCACATCACAGCCCGCCGCGCGGGCCTGTGTGCTGCGTTCTGCCAAACTGCCGCCAAGCGCCCCCATCGAGATATCATCGGTCATCATCAACCCTTGATACCCAATATCCTCGCGGATCATCCGCATCAGAACAGGGGACAGGGTTGCAGGCAGGTCGGGGTCAAGTGCCTCATATATGATATGCGCGCTCATCCCCATTGGCAGATCAATCAGGGGCCGAAAGGCCGCGAAATCAACCGCCTCCAATTCACTGCGCGGGGCACTGACACGGGGGCAGCTTAGATGGCTATCCACCTGACCAAGCCCATATCCGGGCAGATGTTTCAAAATCGGGGCAACGCCCGCATCCATCAACCCTTGGGCATAGGCACGGGCAAAGGTTGCAACTGTGTCAGGCTCAAACCCGTAAAGGCGATTTTTTAACACCGCATGAGTTTCAGGACGCGCGACATCCGCCAAAGGCGCGCAATTAACGTCAAGCCCCAAGGCACGCATCTCAAGCCCGATATAGGCCGCGCGCAAATATAAGGCGCGCGCAGCCGAGTGCGGGTCACGGCCTGCGATCATATCAAGGGACGGCGTCCAGTGCCGCCAATGCGGTGGCCCCATGCGCTGCACACGCCCGCCCTCTTGGTCAATCAAAATGGGCGCATCCCACCCAACACAATCGCGCAAGCTACCGGTTAAGGCCCGCAGTTGGTCGGGGGTATCGATGTTGCGCGCAAAAAGAATAAATCCCCAAGGGTTGGCCCCGCGAAAAAACTGCGCCTCATCCGCCGACAAACTTAGGCCCTGCAGGCCAAGGATTGTGGCAGAATAAGGGATAGACATAGCCCTGCTCCCTCACCGAATGGTCGCAGGGATACAGGCCTGACCCAATGCCAAGAGCGCCGTGCAAAAACGGCGTGCATCATCCACCCCGTCAAACCCAGCTACGCGCAGACGGAAGAATTCCTGACCGCCCGAACTGGCCGCCATAATCACGCGACCACGCCCTTCGAAAAAGCCATCATATTGCGCCGCGAGCCGATCCCATTCACGCCGCGCCGCATCGGGGCTGTCAAAGGCGCCAAGCTGCACAACCATGTCCCCCGCGGCAAGGGTTGAAGGATCAATTTCAATGGCGTCATCACGGCTAGCATCACTGGGCACCTGCGCAAGGCTCAGATCCATCGTAAAGGGTCGCGGCGTTGGAATAAGTGATACAGCCACGCCCGCGACAGAGGCAGGAATTCTGTCGACCTCAGGCGCAAGATCAGGCTGAGGCGCATTCGGGCTTTCCCCCAAAGCCTCTGCCAAAAGCGCGGTGATTAAATCTTCGGTCGCCTGCGGCACATCCGCGACAGGCGGCGCAGGCGGCCCGATCAATTCAAAACTGTCAGGCGCGATAATGTCCAATTCAGGCGCGGCTTGGGGCATTTCAGCCTCAGGCGTCACCAAAAGGGTCACATCCTCAATCAAATCAACAGGCGGCGGCGCGAGGATAATTTGCGCGGCTGCAGGCCCCGCCTCACGCCCTGCGGCGATCTCATTCACGGCAAGGCCCATGTGATCTGCCTCAACCCCGCCCGGATCATCCGGCGGCACGCGAAACGGCTCGGATGGTGCGGCAATCATGGGCACACCGAGGGTTTGCCGTTTCAGCGCCTCGTATCCCCAATACGCCCCAAGCGCCACCATGGCGACCGACATCAGCCCCATGACCCCAAGACCCAGCTTGCGCACAGACTGCGTGCGTTCGACCTCGGCAAGGCTCGCGGTGGTCTGATCGGCGAAGGCCTGAAGTTCAGGCTCGGCTGTGGCGCTGAGAGGATCCCACCCCGCTTGCGGCATCTGTGGCGCGCGCGCGGATGGGGGATCAAATCTTTGCGGCGGGTTGGCAAAAAGACGCGCCGGATCAACCGCCATCCCCCCGACAGGGCGTCTGGCCTGCGCAGAGTTCGCTATGCGCTGAAACGGTCTTTGCGCGGGAGGTTCTTTTTCATAAGCCGCCATGCCTGCCCTTTTCCGCCGTGATGCCCTTTGTTTTATGGGCTTATGTCACGGCACTATCCTGCTCTGCCTCTGGCCTGCGGAGGGTGAAGACGTTTCTCGCCTTACATTTTATCCCCAGGTGTTACCCCTAAGATACCAAGACCGTTGGAAATAACAACGGCTACTGCATCAATAAGGGCCAATTTTGCCGAAGTCGTTGCCAAATCATCTTCTTGCAAAAAGCGCAGATGGGGTGCGGCATTGCCCTTATTCCACAGAGCGTGGAATTCAGCGGCCAGATCATAGAGGAAAAACGCAATGCGATGCGGCTCGTGCGATTGTGCCGCAATCTCGACCACACGCGGCCATTCCGCGAGTTTCGCCACAAGCGCGAATTCAGCAGGATCGTTGATCGCGTCCAGATTTTTGTGATCTATCGCGATACCCAATTCACCCGCCTTGCGCAGCACCGATTGAATGCGGGCATGGGCGTATTGGACATAGAACACGGGGTTATCTTTGGATTGCTCTAAAACCTTGTCGATATCAAAATCCAAAGGCGCATCGTTCTTGCGGGTCAGCATGATAAAGCGCGTGACATCGCGCCCAACCGCCTCGATCACATCTGACAGCATGACGAACGTGCCTGCGCGTTTTGACATCTTAAACGGCTCGCCGCCTTTGAAGAGGCGCACCAATTGCGTCAGCTTAATATCAAGCGGCACCTTGTTTCCGGAAAGCGCCGCCACGGCGGCCTTCATCCGTTTGACATAGCCGCCATGATCGGCGCCAAAGACATCAATCAATTCATCATAGCCACGGGTGACCTTGTCATAATGATAGGCGATGTCAGGGGCAAAATATGTCCATGCGCCATCCGATTTCATAATCGGGCGATCCAGATCATCGCCATGCTCGGTCGATTTGAACAAGGTTTGTTCGCGCGGCTCCCAATCCTCTGGGGTTTTGCCCTTTGGTGGCTCTAACACACCGCGATAAATCAGGCCCTTACCCTTGAGGTCTTCAATCGCGGCTTCAATCCGCCCCGTGCCGTAGAGGGATTTTTCACTAAAGAAGTGATCCATTTTCACGCCAAGACTGTCGAGATCAGCCTCGATCAGACGCATCATGGCCGCGATGGCGAAATCACGCACGGGGGCAAGCCATTCCCCCTCGGGGCGACCAAGATACGCATCCCCAACCTCGGATTTCAGGCCCTGACCCACCTCGATCAGGTAATCGCCTGGATAGGTGCCATCCTCAAAGGACACAGCCTGACCATGCGCCTCGAGATAGCGCAAATACACCGAACGCGCCAAAACATCGACCTGCGCCCCGCCATCATTGATGTAATATTCGCGCGTAACGTCATATCCTGCGTAATCCAAAAGGCTGGCCAAAGCATCGCCAAAAACCGCGCCGCGCGTATGCCCCACATGCAAGGGCCCTGTCGGGTTGGCCGACACATATTCGATATTCACCTTGCGCCCCTGCCCGATATTGACGCGACCATAGGCACCGCGCGCCTGCGCAATGCCGCGCAGCATCTCGCGCCATGTCTGCGCGGAAAGGCGAAGATTCAGAAAGCCTGGCCCCGCCACATCGGCGGTCTCAATCCGCGGGTCGGCCATCAGGATCGGGGTCAATGCATCGGCGATATCACGTGGCTTTAGCCCTGCAGGTTTTGCCAGAACCATGGCCGCATTCGTTGCCATATCGCCATGGGCCGCATCGCGCGGGGGTTCAACCGCGACATTGGCGAAATCAAGCCCTGCGGGCAACGTGCCTGCGGCCTCCATCTGACCCAAAGCGTCAATCACCAAGGCGCGAATATCGGCAAAAAGCATCATGTTTTATCATCCTGATTGTCTTGCGCCCTGCTCTATCAGGTTGCAGAGCAAGGTCAATGCCACAAGGCCCCTTAGAAGACGCCCCCAAGACCCAAGTCACGGTTGAAGATCCGCCGATGGGTTTGCAGTGCGAACCGATCCGTCATGCCCGCGATATAATCACAAACCAACCGCGCAAGCGTGGTGTCATCTTGCGCTGCGCGCACTTCGGCCTGCCATTGGCGGGGCAGTTGGTCAGGGTGGGCCATCATATGCGGGAATAAATCATTCACGACATCCGTGACGATTGCGCGTGTCTCGGCCACGCGCGGGGCACGATACATGCGGGTGAACAAAAACGCGCGCACCTCTTTGAGATCAGCAAAAACCTGATCCGAAAACCGCACCATTGCGCGCCCCGCGTGGCGGATATCTTGCGGCGACGCAGGGTCAAGCGCGCCAAGGGCTGTGGTGGCATAGGCAATCACATCCTCAACCAATACACCGAAAAAGCGGCGCAACGCCTCGTGCCTGCGGCGGGTTGGGTCAAGATTGGGATAGGCCGTATCCACCTCGCCAAAACACGGCGCCACAAGGGGCAGCGCCATAATATCGGCCACCTCAAATAGCCCTGCCCTTAGCCCGTCATGCAGATCATGGTGATTATAGGCGATATCATCCGCAATTGCAGCAATCTGCGCCTCAAGGCTGGCATAGGTGGTCAATTCTAGATCATGGCGCGCATTATATTCGGCCAAGGCCCAAGGATATGGGGCGGCTACAGGCCCGTTATGTTTAGCGATCCCCTCAAGGCTTTCCCATGTCAGGTTTAGCCCGTCAAAATCCGCATAATGGCGTTCGAGATTGGTGACGATGCGAATGGCCTGCGCATTATGATCGAACCCGCCATAGGGCGCCATCAAATCGCAAAGCGCATCCTCGCCCGTATGGCCAAAGGGCGTGTGGCCCAGATCATGGGCCAGCGCAATCGCCTCGGTCAAATCCTCGTTCGCCCCAAGGGCGCGGGCAATCGTGCGGGCCACCTGCGCGACCTCGATCGAATGGGTCAGACGGGTGCGAAAATAATCGCCCTCATGCTCGACAAAAACTTGAGTCTTGTGCTTGAGGCGGCGAAAACTAGAGGCATGGATGATGCGGTCGCGGTCGCGCTGAAAGCAAGACCTGTGACCACTTTCCGCCTCGGGGTAAAGCCTGCCGCGACTATCGCTCGGAGTGCAGGCATAGTTTGCGTGCATGATCCCTATCCTTGCCGTTTCAATTTGGCGGTCTTATATTGAAAAACACTCTATTCTAACAGCCCGCAATCACAGCAATTTTTGCCCAAACGAGATGGCGATGGATTTGAACCTACCTCCCAAAGTAACCCCTCGCGCCTTTGCGCGTCTGGCTGAGATTAACGCAGATACACCTGCCCCGAAGGCGCTGCGCGTGGCCGTTGAGGGGGGCGGGTGTTCTGGCTTTCAATATGATATTCGGCTTGATGATCCCGCCGATGGTGATCTGATCTTGGAGGATGCAGGCCAAAAGGTTGTGGTTGATGAAACCTCGCTGCCGTTTTTGGCCAATGCCGTGATTGATTTTTCCGAGGAATTAATTGGCGCGCGCTTTGTGATCGATAATCCAAATGCCGCGTCATCCTGCGGCTGCGGGATTAGCTTTTCTCTTTAACCCATTGATTAAAAAGGCCTGCGCTTATGAAAATAGCCACATTCAACATCAATGGGATCAAAGCGCGCACAGATGCCCTGCCGCAATGGTTGGATGAGGCGGCCCCTGACGTGGCGCTATTGCAAGAGATCAAATCGGTTGACGAGGCCTTCCCCCGCGAGATTTTCGAGGACCAGGGCTATAACGTGGAAACCCATGGTCAAAAAAGTTTCAACGGCGTGGCGATTTTATCAAAATATCCGCTCGAAGATGTGATCCGCGGCCTGGCCGGTGACGCGGAGGATGAGCAGGCACGTTGGATTGAGGCCACAGTGGTCGGTCAAAGGGCGCTGCGGATTTGCGGGCTTTATCTGCCCAATGGCAATCCCTGCCCTGGCCCGAAATATGAGTATAAATTGGCGTGGATGGCGCGGATGCAGGCGCGTGTTGCCGAACTTTTGGCGGAAGAAACCCCCGTTTTGTTTGCAGGGGATTACAATATCATCCCCCAAGACGAAGATGCCGCCCGCCCCGATGCATGGCGCGAGGATGCATTGGCGCGTCAAACCAGCCGCGAGGCGTTTCGCAAAATCGTGAACCTTGGCCTGACAGATGCATTTCGCGTACGGGTGCAAGGTGGCGACAATTATTCGTTCTGGGATTACCAAGCGGGGGCGTGGAACCGCAATGATGGGATCCGCATTGATCACATTTTGCTGTGCCCCTACGCGGCTGATCTTTTGCAAGATGTTGGAATAGATCGTGAAATCCGCGCGCGTGAAAAACCATCAGATCACGTGCCGGTGTGGGTCGAACTGGCCGCCTGATTTCCAGCGCCCCGCGTTTTAGCCTATTCGCGGCATTTGCCCCCCCAATTTGGTCGAATTTAAGCACCTAAGCCGCCACTTGGCAGTCTAGTTTTTGTGCAAGGTAAGGATCATCTCAACGGGAGGTATGGATGTCTGAAACAGCGCGGGTCGTGATTATCGGGGGTGGTGTTGTGGGGGCATCTGTTCTCTACCACCTCGCCAAAGCGGGTTGGACAGATAGCCTTTTGATCGAACGGTCTGAACTGACCTCGGGCAGCACATGGCACGCAGCGGGCGGGTGCCACACCATCAACGGTGATCCAAATGTTGCCAAGCTTCAGAAATACACGATTGATCTTTATAAAGAAATTGAAGAGCTGTCAGGTCAGGCCACAGGCTTTCACATGACAGGTGGGGTGATGTTGGCCTCCACGCCTGAGCGGTTTGATTGGTTGAAATCCATCTCTGCCAAAGGGCGCTATCAGGGTATTGAAACCGAAGTAATCACCCCCGAAGAGGCGCATGAGCTGATGCCGCTTCTTGATCCGCGGCAGTTTACGGGTGCTTTGCGCACCGTTGTCGATGGCCATCTTGACCCTTCTGGTGTGACCTATGCCTATGCCAAATCCGCCAAAATTCTTGGGGCCAGCTATCAGACCCACCGTATGGTGACGGGCATCCTGCGCGCGCGCGATGGTGGTTGGATCGTGCAAACCGACAAAGGCGACGTTGCCTGCGAGCATGTGGTGAATGCAGGCGGACTTTGGGCGCGCGAAGTGGGGCGCATGGTGGGCCTTGAACTGCCCATCTTGGCGATGGAGCATATGTATCTCATCACCGAAGACATGCCCGAAGTGGCCGAGATCAACGCAAAAACAGGCCGCGAAGTGATCCATGCGGTCGATTTCGATGGCGAGCTGTATTTGCGCCAAGAACGTGGCGGGATGCTTATGGGCACCTATGAGAAGGCCTGTGTTCCATGGTCGACCCGCAACACGCCCTGGGAATTCGGGCATGAGTTACTGCAACCCGATATTGACCGCATCGCGCCAAGCCTTGAAGTGGGGTTTGAACATTTCCCCGCCTTTGCGAATGCGGGCATCAAACAGATCATCAATGGCCCCTTCACCTTTGCCCCCGATGGAAACCCGTTGATCGGGCCTATTCGCGGGCTTGAGGGGATGTGGTCAGCCTGCGGGGTTATGGCGGGCTTCAGCCAAGGCGGGGGTGTTGGTCTGGCGCTGGCCAATTGGATCACCCAAGGGGATCCTGGGTTTGACGTGTGGGCGATGGATGTCGCGCGCTATGGCGATTGGACGACCCTCAGCTACACCAACCCGAAAGTGCAAGAAAACTATTCGCGGCGGTTCTCCATCAAATTCCCGAATGAGGAATTGCAGGCCGCTCGCCCGCATAAGACAACGCCAATTTATGATCGCATGGTTGGGCTTGGGGCGCAGATGGGTGAATCTTGGGGGCTTGAAGTGCCGCTTTGGTTCGCGCCGGAAGGTGTGCGAGATCAATTTTCATGGCGGCGCTCAAGTGATTTTGACCATGTTGGGGCCGAGGCGCGCAACCTGCGCGAGGCTGCGGGCCTGTTGGAAATATCGGGCTATTCGAAATTTCGGATCGCGGGCGCGGATGCAGGCGCGTTTCTTGACCGGGTTTTGGCCTGTGCCCTGCCCAAACCCGGTCGGATGACGTTGGCACCGATGTTAAAGGAAAATGGCAAGCTGCAAGGTGATCTCACCTGCGCCTGCTTAGATCCTGAGACTTATATGCTGTTTGGCTCTGGCATGGCTGAAAATTTCTATGCCCGTTGGTTCGAGGCCCAAAAATTGAGCACCGAAGACGTCACCATTGAGGTGATCGGTTTGGGCCTTTGCGGGCTGCATATTGCAGGGCCAAAGGCGCGCGACATCCTTGCGCAAATTGCCCCTGATATGGCGAAGATGCGCTTCATGGATTTTGCGAAAATGGATGTGGCCATGGCCCCCGCCTATGTTGGGCGGGTCAGCTTTACAGGTGATTTGGGCTATGAGATTTGGATGCGCCCAGAATTCCAGCGCCAAATTTTTGAGGCCTTGTTGCGCGTTGGGGCGGATCACGGGCTGCGTCCTATCGGTCTGCGGGCGCTCAATTCTTTGCGTTTGGAAAAAAACTTTGGCGGATGGGCGCGCGAATATCGCCCCGTCTATGGCCCGCTTGAGGCCCGTCTTGATCGGTTTGTGGCTTATAATAAACCCGCTGATTTTATCGGTAAAGCCGCAGCCTTGGCCGAGCGGGAGACGGGCGGAGCTTTACGTCTAATGAGTTTCGCGATTGACGCACATGATGCCGATGTGATCGGGGATGAGCCAATTGATTTTCAGGGGAAAACCATCGGTTGGGTTACATCTGGCGGCTATGCCCATGCCAGCGCGACATCGGTTGCGATGGGATATGTGGAGAAGGAATATGCTGATCAGGCGGATGGCTTCACCATCGAGGTTTTGGGCAATGCCCTCAAGGCCACGCCCCTGCCCCAGCCCCTGTTTGACCCAGAGGCCAAGGTGATGCGCGCGCCTTAATCGGCGCGCCATTCCTCAAGCGCGGGATTTTCGTGACTGCCCCTTTGGCCAAAAGGCCACCATCGGCGTGCTGATCTTTGCGGCGGTGTGTCGGGTATGCGGGCATAATACATTTCGCGCGCGCCAAAATAGAAACTCACCACCGCCCCCAAAAGCCACCAAAGCGGCTCGGGGATGGCCGCCAAACCCGTCATGCGCGCGGAAAAAGCCACAGGGTCGATCATGGCAAAGGCGAATAGGCCAATGACCGACAGCGCCATCAAAGGACGCGGCAGGCGGTTTAGCCCATTAATCGCGCGGTCAAACCCCATATCGCGGAGCAGGCGTTGTAGCAAAATGATTGCCTGCGCCCCCGCATTCACCTGCATATCGTAAACGACAGACTGCAACGCCCCAGGCAGAAAATATATGCGCGGGGCGCGATAGTAATCTTCTCCGAAGATTTCGATGGCAATAGCGCGCGTGAGGCGCAGGATATCATCACGGTCGATGTCACCATCGCCATCCAAATCGCGCCCTGCATTTCGCAGGGCGGCCAAGGTGATGCCAAGATTTGTGGGGTCGCCCGGATCATCGGGATCATCGGAAAAGCCGCCCTCATGGCTTAGGATCTGGTGTGAAATCGCCCGAACCGAAAGCATGGGCCCGCCCTCCCTGCTCTGCGGTTAATGACGGGGAGGGTCTATCAGCCTATGGTTAAAACAGGCTTAACGGCTCAACGATAGGCATGCAGGCGACCATCTGCGCTGACCACATAAAGCGTATCATTGACAACGATGGGTTGGCTTGCCGCCCCGCCCCGCAGGGTAAGGTTGCCATTAAGCGTCGCACCTGTTTCGGGGTCAAAACGCAGAATTTCCCCATCGCCCGTGGCCAAGATCAAATGACCACCCGCCAAAATCGGCCCGTAATAGGTGAATACGGCCTTGCGGCGGCGCTCGCGGCGGGCCTCGTACAGGGGCAATTCGGTTTCCCAAATCACCTCACCAGTCGCTTGATCTAGACGGATCAACGCATTGCGGTCAGATACGAAAAACACGGAATTTCCTGCAACGATCAGACCAGAATAGGCCCCTTCTGTCGCTGTCCAAAGACGCTCGCCCGATCCCGCATCGATCGCGACAACGCGGCCAGACAGATTGCCCGCATAAAGCCTGCCCCCCACCAGAACGGGGTCAGAGGTGATATCGTTGATATAATTATAAGCCACACCGATCCGCTCACCCGCGATGGCACCCGACCAGACCCGCACGCCCGATTGGCGCAGCACGCCTGTCAACTCGCCCGAGCCAAAGGGAAACACGACCAAGCGCGAGGTCAGCGCAGGGGATGGGCTTCCTGACAAGACCGCGGCGGCCCCAGTTGCGGGGATTTCCCACCGCACACGCCCCGTGGCCGCATCCACGGCATAGGCCTGATCATCACGGCCCGTCACATAAACAACGCCGCCCGCCACAGTTGGTGCGCCAAGCGTTGCCCCAAGACGTTGACGCCATGAAATAGCACCGCTTGCGGCATCAATGGCCAGCAATTCACCATATCCAGTGGTTGCAAAAATCTGATCACTTGCGGCGCCAACCCCGCCGCCAGAGACACCGCCATCGCGTTCGCTTGCAGGGGTCAAATCAGTGCGCCAAATCACGGCTCCCTCGGGCGAGGTCGCCTGAAGCCCTGCATCACTATCAAGCGTAACAATTGCGCCATTTGTGAAAATCGGGTCAGCGGTCAGTCGGGTACGTCTGCCATTGCCTTGGCCAATATCCGTTGACCACAGCAGGCTTGCTGATTGCGAAAACCCAAGCGGAGGGATCGCATTCGCGGCATTCGCACCGCGCAACGGCCACTCCGTCAAACTTTGCGCTGTTGGTTGCGTGAAAGGCACGAGGGCCGCATCCGCCGCCTCAGCGGTGGCGTCCACCCCTTCCTCGCTTATCAGGGTTTGCGCCAAAGGCACGCGTGTTCCGAACCGTTCACCTTGCAAGATCGGCTCGCGCTCACAGCCCGTCAAAAGGGCCAAAGCGATGAGGCTGACACCGCAGAGCCGCGCTACAGGTTTTGCGTAAGAAACGGTATTGTGCATGAAACCTGTCCCTTTATTCAGATGACGCGCTTTGGCCCGTGATCGTAGCGCCACTTTGCAGCGCGAAGATCAAGGCGCTGATCCGCTGACGCTGTGACAGGGTCACAACGGATTGCTCAGACAAGGCCTCAAGTGCTGCAATCGCCCCCTCTTTATCGCCCGCCTTTAAGAGTTCTAGCGCCTGCATTTCACGCGCGATGCCTGCGAAAGGCGCACCATCCTCGACCAAACGCGCCAATGTTGCATCGACCAATCCCCGGTCCTCCAAGGGGGCAAGGATATGGGCACGCAACAGGGCCAGATCGCGATAACGCGGCAAGAGATCGGGTGCATCTGCAATCGCGCGCAACGCCGCTGCAGCGGCTACCGGGTCGCTTTCGCTAAGGTCTGAGGCGCGAATGAAAGCCAATAGCACCTCTTGATTGCTGCGGCTTGGGGTGATCTCAGCGAGGGCCGCAGCACGGGCCTCGGCATCGGGCAGGTCTAGGGCAGCAATCACCGCGTCCCCAAAATCACGCGCCGCCGCAAGATCGCGATTTGTGCTGATCTCGCGATAGGTCGCGGCCCCCACCAATGCGACAACAGCCAAAACGCCAATCCAGCCCCACCTTTTGAGCGCGCGAAACAGCTGATCGCGGCGCAATTCTTCGGTGACTTCATCAATGAAACTGTCGCTTTGGCTCATGCTGTGCCGTTCTTTCTTTGATATCAAAACCCACGTGCCTCACTTAACGCGAAGCACAGAGCTTTGCCAAGTGCAACCGCACCCAAACGGCGTATTCGCAACAGATGGTCAAATTCTGTCACAAAATAAAAACTAAACCATTCCGTTCATTCTTGCGGACGTAGGTATAAAAGACTAATCTAAACGCAACAGTTCACTCGTATGAGACAGAAAGCGTTACCCAACCAAACGCAGAACACAGAAGATCAGCGGGCGTGATCAGATCATATATCCGCCCCGAAAAGAGGTTATTTAATGCGCATTTTTCCAGTCATCACGGCCGTTTTGGTCTGCGCGGCGCTTTATGTGCTGATTTTTCAGCGCGATGCCTTGATGGGGCGCGACAGTGAAAGCCCTGCGGCGGCTGAGGCCGCGCAAACGGACAGCGGCACATTTGGGGATGCGATGCGCGTGGTGATTTTGCCAAGCCGTGCTGAGGTGATTTCCGATGCCGTGCGTCTGCGCGGACGATCCGAGGCCGCGCGCTTTGTTGAGATTCGCGCAGAAACCTCGGGTCGGATTATTTCAGACCCGATCAAGGCGGGCCAATCCGTGACGGCAGGTGATATTCTGTGCCAAATCGATGAAGGCACCCGCGCTGCAGCCCTAGCCGAGGCTGAGGCCGCGCGCAGCACCGCTGAGGCGCAACTTGCAGCCGCGCAACTTGACGCCAATGCCGCAACCCGCCTGAATGAGAGCGGTTTTGCCTCTGAGACACGCGCGGCCAGCGCCTCAGCCAGCCTCAGCAGCGCCGAGGCCGCCTTGCGCTCGGCTGAGGCGGCCATTGATCGCGCCGCCGAAGAATTGGCCCGCGTAGAAATTCGCGCCCCCTTCAACGGGCTGTTGGAAAGCGACACTGCGGAACTGGGCACATTGATGCAGCCGGGCGCATTATGCGCCACGGTCATTGATCTTGATCCAATCAAATTCGTTGGGTTCCTGCCCGAGGCTGAATTGGCGCGCATCAGCATCGGCCAAACGGCAACCACGCGGCTGGTGGATGGGCGTGAGGTGGACGGAATTGTGCGATTTGTTGCGCGTTCCGCTGATCCGCAAACCCGCACCTTCCGCGTTGAGATTGAGGCAGAAAACCCCGATCTCAGCATTGGGGATGGCCAAAGTGCCGATATCGCCATTGCCACCGAAGGGACAGCCGCCCATTTGGTGCCAAGTTCTGCGCTGACTTTGGATGATCAGGGTGATTTGGGGCTGCGTGTCGTGGCCGAAGATAATCTTGTTGCCTTTTACCCCGTCATCATCCTGCGCGACACGCCTGATGGGGCCTTACTCACAGGGCTGCCTGAGCAGGTCGACATTATCATCGTGGGACAGGAATTTGTCTCAAACGGGGGGCAGGTCGTGCCTGTCTCGATCCATGACATCCCCACAGGCCAAAACGCCACGATTGATGCAGCGCAATCCGCGCTTGGAGGGGCACAATGACCGGGATCATCGATTGGGCCGCCGCCCGTGCGCGGATGGTCGTGGCCTTTATCGTTTTGTCGCTGACGGTTGGTGCGGCCGCCTATGTCGGACTGCCCAAAGAGGGTGAACCTGATATTGATATTCCGGGTTTGTTTGTTTCTGTCCCCTTCCCCGGCATTTCCGCCGAAGATAGCGAGCGCCAATTGGTGCGTCCGATTGAGGCCGAGTTTCAAGATCTCGATGGATTGAAATCCATCAACTCCACCGCCGCCGAAGGTTATGCAGGGATCTTTATCGAGTTTGAATTTGGATGGGATAAATCCGCAACCATTGCCGATGTGCGCGATGCCATGAACCGGGCCGAGACGCAATTCCCGCAAGGGGCGGAGAACTATTCCATCAATGAAATCAATTTTTCGGAGTTTCCAATCATCATCGTGGCGCTGTCTGGCAACGCGCCCGAGCGCACATTGATCCGCCTTGCGCAGGATTTGCAAACACGGCTTGAGGGGTTGTCGCCTATTTTGGAGGCGGGGATTGCAGGCGCGCGCGATGAGATGTTGGAGGTCTTGATCGACCCGCTCTCGCTTGAGGCTTATAATGTCACGGCGCAGGAATTGATTTCGGCGGTTGTAAACAACAACCAATTGATCGCGGCAGGCGTGGTCGACACCCCAACGGGTGCCTTGTCTGTGCGCATTCCATCCTCGTTTGAAAGCCCGCAGGACGTTTATGATTTGCCCGTCAAGGTAAATGGTGACCGCGTTGTGACCTTAGGGGATTTGACGCAAATTCGCCTCACCTATGAGGATCGCACGGGCGCTGCGCGCTTTAACGGGAACCCCACGATTGCGCTTCAGGTCGTCAAGCGCCAAGGGTTTAACATTATCGATACCGCCGAATTGGTGCGCCAAGAAGTGGCCGCCTTCGAGGCGGAATGGCCCGAGGAATTACGCGCCGCTGTTCATATCACCACCTCCTTGGATCAATCCAAGACCGTGGCCTCGATGGTGGCACAGCTTGAAGGATCGGTTTTGACTGCAATCGCGCTTGTGATGATCGTTGTTCTGGCCACGCTTGGCACAAGATCGGCGCTTCTTGTGGGCTTTGCCATCCCCACCTCATTCTTATTGTGTTTTATCTTTTTGGGCATCATGGGCATCGCGGTTTCAAATATCGTGATGTTCGGCCTGATCTTGGCCGTTGGGATGCTCGTTGATGGCGCGATTGTTGTGGTCGAATATGCCGACAAACGCCTTGCTGAGGGCGCACGCCCTATGCAGGCTTATACAGATGCCGCAAAGCGGATGTTCTGGCCCGTTATATCTTCGACCGCGACCACGCTTTGCGCCTTTCTGCCGATGTTATTCTGGCCTGGGGTTCCGGGTGAATTTATGGGGATGCTCCCGGTCACGTTGATCTTTGTTCTATCCGCCTCTCTGATTGTGGCGTTGGTCTATCTGCCTGTGATGGGGGGCGTGGCCGCCCGTCTGTCGCGCAGCGCGGATCGCTTTGGTGTTCTATTGATGCGCCTTGTGCCAGGTCGCGCCATCCGCATCGGTCTTGCGGTTGTAGTGGGTTTTGTCCTGTTTCAATCCGCTTTGATGGTTATGCGTGGCGGTGGCGCAGGGCCAGACACCCCTGCGCTTCTTGCGATCCTGCCGGGCGTTTTGGCTTTTTCGGTTACAGGTTTGGCCATGTCGGTTGTCATGGGCACATTGATCCGCCCGCGCTTGGTGGAACGGGTTGAGGGCGGATATAAGCGCACAAGATTGGGCCTGCTGATAGAGCGTTTGGTGGGCAACCCGTTTGCCCCCGTTTTGACCATTGCCGCGGTTTTGGGCTTTGTTGTCGTGACCTTCAGCTATTACGGGGCCAACAATAACGGCGTGGATTTCTTCGTGGAAACCGAGCCTGAAAACGCAATTGTCTATGTGCGCGCGCGCGGCAATCTGGCGGTCGAAGAAAAAGACGCTTTGGTCGCACAGGTTGAGGCGCGGGTGCTTGGGTTCGAGGGCGTGCGCGATGTCTTTGCGTTTTCGGGTGATGGCGGATTGAACAATAACACAGGCGGCGCAAGCGCCCCTGAGGACACAATCGGTCAGGTTCAAATCGACCTCGCCCCCTGGGGCACGCGGGCCGATGGCAACATCATCCTTGATGCGATCCAAGCGGAGTTGGACACCATTCCCGGCATTCATACTGAGATATTCGAGCAGGCCAATGGCCCTGCCAATGGTAAGCCGATTGATCTCGAACTAACAGGCGATGACTGGGTGCAGCTTCAGCAAGCTACGGCAGACGTTCACGCCTATTTCGAGAGCCTCGAGGGACTGACCCTCATCGAAGATACCCTGCCCCTGCCGGGGATTGATTGGCAGATCAATGTCGATGTCGAGGCCGCCGGCCGCTATGGCGCGAATGTGGCCACAGTGGGCGCTATGGTACAATTGGTCACGCGCGGGATTTTGCTTGATCGGATGCGCGTGCCTACATCGGATGATGAGATTGAAATTCGCGTGCGTTTTCCGGAAGATGCCCGCGTCCTGTCGACCCTAGACACCTTGCGCGTGCGCACCGCAGATGGATTGGTGCCGCTGTCAAATTTCGTCACATGGGAACCCGTGCGCCGTTTGGCAGAGATCAAACGCCTTGATCAATCGCGCATCTTTCAAGTGAAGGCCGATGTTATCTCGGGCCTTATGCGGGTGACTGTCGGGGATCGTGACTTGGGCTTGCTGCGCAATGCGGCGCCTGAACACGCCAACAGGCCCGCTGAATTCAGCATAGATGGGCGCGACTATGTCCGTCATTCCTTGGCCGAAGGCGTGAGCCGCGCCGAGTTTGACGATGCATTAAGCGGCGATGTTACCCTGACGGCTATCACGGCCAATGAACGGATTGCCCATATCACCGCTGCATTAGAAACAGGCACGATTTTGCCCGATGGCGTGAATTGGCAATGGGGCGGCGACCAAGCCGAGCAAGCCGAAAGTCAGGCCTTCTTATCTCAGGCCTTTGCGGCCTCATTGGGCTTGATGTTCATCATCCTGCTGGCGCAGTTCAATTCGTTTTACAATTCGGTGCTGGTGCTTCTGGCGGTTGTCTTGTCGACCGCAGGGGTGTTGATCGGGCTTTTGACCATGGGGCAAAGCTTTTCGATCATCATGACGGGAACGGGCATTGTCGCCTTGGCGGGGATTGTGGTGAACAATAACATTGTTCTGATTGACACCTATCAAGAATATAGCCGCTATCTGGCCCCGATTGAGGCGATCATCCGCACAGTCGAGGCGCGCATTCGCCCTGTTCTTTTGACCACTATCACCACGATGGCGGGGCTTGCGCCGATGATGTTTGGCATCAGCCTTGATTTTGCAAATGGCGGTTACACCATTGATAGCCCGACTGCCCTGTGGTGGAAAAACCTTGCCACGGCAGTGGTCTTTGGATTGGGCATTGCCACAGTTCTGACCCTGGTCTTCACGCCATCGCTTTTGGCGGTGCGGGTCTGGTGGAATGAAATTTTAGGCTGGATTGCGCAGGCCTTGGCGCGCATTGGCGCGGCGCGCTTGTCACAGCGCACCCAAGATTACGCTTTGGCGCGCGCGGCATTGGAAACGGCAAACCCCCTCATCTTGTGGGAGGATGACACAGCCGAAGATCAAAAGACAAAACCTGCAGGCCCGACTGTTCACGCCGCACAGTAAAGACAATCGCGCCCCTTATTGGGGCGCGTGTTCCTGCTCACTCATCTGACGCGCCCACATGGCCGCATAACGGCCACCTGCGGCAACCAAACCATCGTGACGCCCCCGTTCTACAATAACGCCTTTTTCAAGCACCATGATCAAATCCGCATCCACCACAGTCGACAGGCGATGCGCAATCATGATCACGCTGCGCCCTTGACCAAGCGCGCGCAATTGGCCCTGAATCTCGCGCTCGGTTTCCGTATCAAGGGCCGATGTCGCCTCGTCGAGCAAAAGAATGGGGGGATCTTTCAACAAGGTGCGCGCAATCCCCACCCGCTGCTTTTCACCACCAGAGAGCTTTAAGCCTCTCTCCCCCACGATTGTCTCATAGCCTTCGGGCAGGCTTTCGATGAAATCATGGATTTTCGCAGATTTTGCGGCGGCCTCAACCTCGGCACGGGTGGCATTGGGACGGCCATAGGCGATGTTGTAGAAAATCGTATCATTGAACAAAACCGTGTCCTGCGGCACCACGCCAATGGCATCATGCAGCGAGCTTTGCGTCACCTTGGCGACATCTTGCCCGTCAATCACAATCTGGCCTTTTTGGGGATCGTAAAAGCGGAACAATAAGCGCCCAATGGTGGATTTTCCCGACCCAGACGGCCCAACCAGTGCCACGCTTTGACCCGCCTCTAGGGTGAAATCCACCCCGTGCAAAATCGCGCGCGTGCTTTCATAGGAAAAATCAATGGCGCGGAATTCCACTTTGCCACGGCTCACCTTCAGCTCTTGCGCATCAGCGGCATCATGCACATCGGCGGGCTGCTCAAGCAACGTGAATAATTCGCCCATATCAACCAAAGCCTGTCGAATTTCGCGATAGACTGTGCCCAAGAAATTCAATGGCATGGTGATTTGGATCATAAACGCGTTGACCATGACGAAATCGCCCACAGTCAAATCGCCCCGCTCAACCCCATGGGCCGCCATGATCATCACAATCACAAGACCCGTGGTGATGATCAATGATTGGCCGAAGTTTAGAAACCCGAGCGAGTAATTGGTCTTGATCGCCGCCTCTTCATAGCCCGCCATCGCGCGGTCATAACGCTGTGCCTCACGCTCTTCAGCGTTGAAATATTTCACGGTTTCAAAATTCAAAAGACTATCGACCGCCTTTTGATTGGCATCGGTGTCCTGATCATTCATTTGGCGGCGAATTTTGACGCGCCATTCTGTCACCTTAAAGGTAAACCAAACATAGAGGGCAATGGTGACAATCAGAACCGCCAAATAGCTGATGTCAAACACCGTGGCGAGGATGATCCCCGTCAGAAGTAATTCAAGGATCAGCGGCCCTATTGAGAACAGCAAAAACCGCAAAAGAAAATCTACGCCCTTGACCCCGCGCTCGATAATGCGGCTTAGCCCGCCTGTGCGCCGCGTGATGTGAAACCGCATCGATAAGGCGTGGATATGGCGGAAGGTTTCAATCGCGATCATGCGCAGGGCGCGTTGCCCAACACGGGCAAAAATCACATCACGCAATTGCTGAAAGCCGACATTGCCCGCGCGCGCGACCCCATAAGCCACAGTCAGGCCAACCGCCCCAAGGCCAAGGGCCCAAGCGGGGCTTGGCGCGTCCCCCCCAAGCGCGTCCACGGCGGCCTTATAGGCAAATGGCCCCGCAACCGCCACCAATTTGGCAACCACCAACGCAGTGAGGGCAAAGACAACTCGATATTTCACCCAAGGCATCTCTTTGGGCCAAAGATAGGGACCCACCTTGCGCAAGGTGATCATGCTAGAGGCGCGACTTTCAGGATCAATCACTGGCGCGTTTGTATGTGGTGCGGACATTATTTGGAGACTCGGATTTGGTCGGGTGACCCAAACGTAAAGAAGCGGGGCGCTGATGACCAGAGCCCCGCTTGAGCGATCCCGCCCCTACCCCCGCGACCTATTGCGCAGGGATGGTGAAGACCTGACCCGGATAAATCAGATCGGGATCCCGAATTTGGTCGCGGTTGGCATTGAAAATCTGAACATAGTCAAAGCCAGACCCTAGCATATTTTCGGCAATTCCCCATAGCGTAAAGCCACGTTCAACTGTCACCACACGAATGGCGTTTTGCGCGCCACCTGCGGCATCCGCAATCTCAGCCGCAGCCTCGCGGATAAAGCTGGTTTCAGACCGCGCGATCACTGTGCCATCCGCGGCCAGTTGATCTATGCGCAGATCATAAGCACCTGCGGCAACATTGGCGACATCGGCGCGCCATGTGCCATCTTCGGCGCCTGTCACCTCAGCCACAAGCGCGTTGTTGAGGTAAACCCGCAAAGCAGCGCCGCTATCGGCACGCCCCGCAATTTGAACATCCCCCGCACTGGAATAGCTGACCGTGTCAATGCTGAGGGCCGCGCCATCGGTGCTGCCACCTTGCACTAGCGAAACCTCCTGCCCGTCTGATTGCAGAACGATGGGCGTTGTGGTGCTTTGGGTCACTGTTTCCGCCTCGTCTGTAGCCTCTGCAACAGTCACAGGCGCGGCAATTGGGGCCACGACCAAGGTTTGTGCTGCAGCCACCCGCGCACCTGTCTCATCGGTCGCTTCAACCGACAAAAGACGCGGACTGTCCGAAGGGGAAAGTTTGGACAAAAGCACGAAATTGCCGGCTCGATCCGCAGTAGCATCCGCGCTATCTACCCCATCCAGCAAAAGATAAATCTCGGCATTAGGCATCGCGCTGCCGGCGATCACGGTCATGCCATCGGGCGAGACACGGATAACATCCAAAACAGGCGCGGTCGTGACCACGGCCTCAGCCACATCAGCCGCCTCCTGCGCCGTAGAAGGTGTTTCGGGCGCAGTGGTTTCATCGCTCGCGGTTTCAGCAGCAGTGGTTTCTTCTGTGACCTCAGAGCTGACTTCTTCCGCAGCCGCTTCTACTGCGGTTTCAGAAGCAGCTGTTTCCTCTACGACCTCTGTACTGATTTCTTCCGATGCCACTTCTACTGCGGTTTCCGAAGCAGCGGTTTCCTCTGTAACCTCTGTACTAACTTCTTCCGCTGCCACTTCTTCTGCGGGCTCTGGCGCTGCCGTGCCGTTTGTGGCGTCATCTGCCGCGGCAGGCGCCTCTGCTACGGCCTCCTCACCAGCGCGGTCTTCGTTCACCACTTGCCAGCCCAAATAACCCAAAGCGGCGATGGCAAGGGCGATGATGCCCATCCCAAGCCCCGACAAGCCACCCGCAACTTTTGACCCGTTTGCCATATTTTCTACCTTCATGATCGCACCGCATTGCGAGCGTAAATATTTATCCCCAATCCGAAGGGCTTGCGCACATATTGCACCACGCTTAGCACCATCCGCAAGATGTTGCGAAACCTATCTGTCACAAAACTGCGCCACACTAACATCGCCGCAACAGTTGAGCCCTTTGTCGAACGCGGCTATCACAGAACCGACCCAATATGCAAAAACCAAAGGATAGGCCCGATGCGCGATTTTTCAGTTTGTGTCTTTTGTGGCGCGCGGGACGGGGCAAATCCCCTTTATGCAAAGGCCGCGCGCGACTTAGGCCTTGGGATTGCAAAGGCGGGAATGCGCCTTGTTTACGGGGCTGGTGATGTTGGGCTGATGGGGCATATCGCCCGCGCCGCGCAAGAAGCAGGTGGTGACACATTCGGGGTCATCCCAACCCATCTGATGGCCCGCGAGGTCGGCAAACGCGACCTGACGCGTTTTGTCATCACCGAGACAATGCATGAGCGCAAAAAGGTGATGTTCATGAATTGCGATGCGGTCGTGATGATGCCAGGCGGCGCTGGTAGCTTGGACGAGTTTTTTGAAGTGCTGACATGGCGGCAATTGGGACTCCATGATAAGCCCATTATCCTCATGAACACCGCAGGCTATTGGGACAGGCTGACCCATCTGTTGCACCATATCGTCACAGACGGCTTTGCCGATGCCAGCCTGTTGGGCTTTGTTGAAACGGTAGATACGCCTGCCGACACTTTGGCGCGGCTCTCTGCCTATCGCGCTGCCTGAGGGCGCATAGCCCCTACCGAATAGATTGCGAGTCCTGACCAGATCATTAGAAACGTAATTGTATGCCAAAGCGTCATAGCTTCGCCAAAAATGAGAACAGCCACGCTGAATTGTATTGTGGGATTAAGATATTGCACTAATCCGATTGTCGATAATGCAGTACGTTTCGAAGCATAAGAAAAAAGTATCATCGGTATAGCCGTCAGCGGCCCTGACAGTATCAATAAAATCAATTCTGTAAGGTCGGGAGAAAAGCCACTTTTGGTAGAATAGAGCCATGCAAGGTATGCCATAGCGAGTGGCATCAGTAGTGATACCTCTGCTGTCACCGAAACTACGGGTCCAGCAATTACGTGACGTTTGATTAAGCCATAAAAACCGAAGCTGAATGCCAAAATCAATGAAATCCAGGGCGCGACACCCAAGCCTAAGGTTAGTTGTACCACCGCAAGTCCCGCCAACAATACAGCGATCTTCTTTGATCTCGTAAACGGCTCTTTTAAAATGAATGCCCCAAGCGCTACGGCCACCAGCGGAAATATATAAAAACCGAGCGAACTTTGCATCAGATGGCCAAGATTTACCGAAACGATAAAAAAATACCAATTTGTTGAAACCAAAACTGCAGCAGCAAATACTTGAGATAACGAACGTTTGTTAGAAAGCACGACGCGCAATTCGCCAAGACGGGACTGGATTGATAAAACTATAACAAAGCAAACAGCTGACCATATCGTGCGGTGCGCAAGGACTTCTGAGGAAGTAATGTCCGACAGTAATTTATAATAAAGCGCGGAGAAGCCCCAAATCACGCAGGCCCCCACCATCGCCAAAACGCCTTTGGTGGCCTCTGTCATGAAGCATCGCCTTCGGTTCTGTGATTATGATCACATGTGAGGGGGGATTACGGGGGAGGTCAAGGGGGGGCATTTGCGATCGATGCCCAGCTTTGCATTAAATCTGACGGGAAAAGAAAAAACCCCCCGCTTTCGCGAGGGGTTATTGGTTCAATGAACGCTGCCCTCAAAGGGCTTAGCCCATCCGAGAGGCCACGTTTTCCCAATTCACGAGGTTGTTCAGGAAATTGTCCAAATAGGCAGGGCGCTTGTTGCGGTAGTCGATGTAATAGGAATGCTCCCACACATCGCAGCCCAACAGGGCCGTTTGACCAAAGCAGAGCGGGTTCACGCCGTTTTCGGTCTTGGTAACCTTAAGGCCGCCATCTTTGTCCTGCACCAACCAGCACCAGCCCGCACCAAACTGACCAGCGCCTGCGGCGGCGAAATCAGCCTTGAACTGATCAACCGAGCCAAAACTATCAACCAGTGCCTTTTCCAATTCCGATGGCATGGCCGACGAACCTGGTCCCATCATTTCCCAGAACTGCACATGGTTCCAATGCTGGCTTGCATTGTTGAAGATGCCGTTTTGGGCCACAGCGCCTGCCTGATAGGTGCCTGTGATGATTTCTTCAACAGATTTGCCTTCCCATTCGGTTCCTGCAATCAGCTTATTGCCATTATCGACATAGGCCTTGTGGTGCAGGTCGTGGTGAAATTCCAATGTCTCGGCCGACATCCCCTTTGCGGCAAGCGCATCATGGGCATAGGGCAGGTCAGGAAGTGTAAAAGCCATGGGTTTATCCCCTCGTCTCGCGGTTTCAATTTCTAGACCACAGATGGGGGGCATAGCCCCCAAAGGTCAAGGGGGGCAGATCAGAAATACCCCAACTCGCCGCCTTTTGCGCCAGAGACGCGGAGCAGGTCATGGACATATTGTTTGACCGAACGAAACGCAAAAAGCCGCGCTGTCTTTGGATCGGTCAACCAAACTGCGGCTGCCGCCTGTGCCACGCGACTGCGGCGCAATTCATTAACCCCAAAACTGTCGGGATGAAAATCCGCGGGCATCAGTTTGGCCAAACAATCGCGCAATGCGCCCGCTGTGGGTGCGGTGATCTCAAACACCGCGCGCGCATCGGACATATCGAGCGCCAAATGATGCAGCTTGGCCAATTTCTTGTCCAAACTGGCGACATGGGCAGCGCATTCCGCATAGGGGCAGAGGATCATCACCTCGTCATGTGACATCCATGCGACCCCATAGGCGCCCTTCTCAAGGATTGCGCGCGGGGCGGGCATGGCAAGGCCCGTGATGGCCTTGACCGCTGTCGCCACAGTTTTCTGGGACAGATCTGCGCGCAAGGTGATCATCCCTTGCAGTGGCAGTTCGCTGACGCTGACATAAGGTGTTAGGGTGCTGAGATCAGACATTTTGCTTCTCCCCCTCGGGATCAAAGAAGATGGTCGAACAAATCCGTGCCTTGATCTGACCACCCTTACCATCGGTGAGATTCACCACCTCGCCCATGCGATCAGGGCCATCATGGATCAGCGCCATCGCGATCCCGCGTTTCAGGGTTGGTGAATAATAGGTCGATGTCACCCGCCCTTGGACATTGTTCTGACCATTGGCGTTTTTGCCTGCGCGGATCACATAGGCACCTTCTGGCAGAACCCCACCATCCAGCGTCTCAAGACCGACCAATTTCCACCGATCGGGATTATCCATGAAACTCCGCGCCTGTGCGCGTTTGCCCAAATAATCCTCTTTCTTTTTGGAAATCGCCCAATCAAGGCCCAAATCCTGTGGGATTACCGTGCCATCGGTTTCATCCCCGATCATGATAAAGCCCTTTTCAGCCCGCATGACATGCAGCCCTTCGGTGCCATAGGGGGTAATGTTCCATTCTGCGCCCGCCTCAATCAGGCTTTTCCAGAAATCCAATCCCTGACTTGCAGGAACAGCGATTTCAAAGGACAGCTCACCCGAGAAGGAAATGCGGAACACCCGCGCCTCAAACCCGCCGATTTTCGCATCTGTCCACGCCATAAAGGGCAAGGCTTCTGCCGACAAATCCGTGTCAGAGCCGAGCTTTTCCAAAAGCTTGCGCGCATTTGGGCCAACCACGGCCACCTGTGCCCATCTTTCGGTCACATTGGCCGTGTATACTTTAAGGTCCCACCATTCGCATTGCAGCCAATCTTCCATGTGCGCGTGGATGTGATCAGCCCCGCCGGTGGTGGTATGCACGAGGAACGTCTCTTCATCGAGACGCGCCACAACGCCGTCATCCATCAAAAAGCCGTTCTCATTGCACATAAGACCATAACGGCAGCGGCCCGGTTTCAGGGTGCTCATCATATTGGTGTAGAGCATATCCATGAACCGCCCCGCATCAGGACCTTTGACGATGATCTTGCCCAAGGTCGATGCATCAAGCAGACCAAGCGAGCCGCGGGTGGCATTGATCTCGCGGGTCACGGCTGCGTGGCGATCTTCGCCCGCCCGTGGATAGCAATAGGGGCGCCGCCACTGACCCACTGGCTCAAAATCAGCGCCATGTTCAGCGTGCCAGTCAAAGATCGGGGTGCGGCGCAGCGGTTGGAAAACCGCGCCACGCGCCTCGCCTGCGATGGCCCCCATGGAAATGGGCGTATAGGGTGGGCGGAATGTGGTGGTTCCCACAGCAGGGATTTGCGCCTGAAGCGCATCAGCAAGCACCGCAAGGCCATTGATATTGCTAAGCTTTCCCTGATCAGTCGCCATACCCAATGTGGTATAGCGTTTGGTATGCTCAACGCTTTCATAGCCCTCGCGCGCGGCCAACTGAACGTCAGACACTTTCACATCGTTTTGGAAATCAAGCCACATTTTTGCACGTTTCTGAATGGGTGCGCGGGCGGGCATGATCCAAATCGGGGCCAAGGCCCCTAATTCAGGCTCCACCACTTTGGGCAGGCGCGATTTCACCGCTTGACCTGTGGCGGCCGCAACAGCCGCCTGCGCGGATTTCAAAGAGGCTGCTGCAGTGGAATACCCGTCTGCCGCCCCTGCCACAAAAACAAACCCTTCGCCATCATGGCTGAGCGGCGGGCGTGTGGGATCGGGGCGGAAGCAGGCCTGCGCCTCATCCCAAATCAGCTTGCCACCGCAATGTGACCACAAATGCACCACAGGCGACCATCCGCCCGACATGCCGACTGCATCACAGGCAATGACCTCGCCCGTGCTGCCATCACTGTCTTGCGTGCAGATTTTTACGCCAGTGACACGCTTGCCCCCTTGCGCCTCCGCAATGGCCATCCCCTTCTTGATCGAAATCCCCGCAGAACGGGCGGCTTCAATCAAATCTCCAGTTGCAGAGGGGCGTGGGTCGATAATGGCTGCAACCTCAAGACCCGCCTCTTTGGCGACCAAAGCACTGCGATAGCCATCATCATTATTGGTGGCGATCACGATACGCTTGCCCGCAGCCACGCCATAATTGACGATGTAATCGCGCAAGGCGCTCGCCAACATCACGCCCGGAATATCATTGCCTGCAAAAGACAGCGGGCGCTCAATCGCACCTGTCGCGGTGATGATGCGTGCGGCGCGAATACGCCACAACCGATGACGGGGGGCATCAACGCTCGGCGCATGATCCGTCACGCGCTCATAGGCCAAGGCATAGCCGTGATCATAGACCCCTGCCCCCATTGTGCGGGTGCGCAAGGTGACATTCTTCATCTTGCCAAGGGCGGCCAGTGTCGTGGTGATCCAGTCATCGGCAGATTTACCGCCCAATTCGATTCCATCGACAGGCGCGCGGCCACCCCAATGAGCGGTTTGCTCAACCAAAAGCACCCGCTTGCCTTGCTTGCCTGCGTCCAACGCAGCCTGAAGCCCTGCAATACCGCCGCCGATAATCAGCAGATCAACATGGGCGTAGAAATGCTCGTAACGATCTGCATCGCGATCTTTGGGGGCTTTGCCCAAACCCGCGGATTGACGGATAATGGGTTCAAACACATGCTTCCAAAACGGGCGCGGGTGAATGAATGTCTTGTAATAAAAGCCCGCAGGCAAGAACCGCGCAAGGTAATTGTTCACCACGCCGATATCGTTCTCAAGGCTCGGCCAGTGGTTTTGGCTTTGCGCCTGAAGTCCTTCGAACAATTCGGTGGTGGTCACGCGTTGGTTCGGCTCAAACCGCGCATCACGGCCCAAACCGACAAGCGCGTTTGGTTCTTCCGCGCCCGAGGCCACAATACCGCGCGGGCGGTGATATTTGAACGAGCGGCCCACCAACATCTGATCTTCCGCCAAAAGCGCAGAGGCCAGCGTATCGCCCGCAAGCCCACGCATTTTCTGGCCGTTAAATTCAAAAGAAACCGTGCGGGCCTTGTCGATCAGACGGCCGCCTTGAGGCAAACGATGGCTCATGTCAGGCTCCAATCAAGGCGTTTTGCCTGTATCTTTGCAATAATCTCTTTGGGGGGTTCGGGCGTTTGTGCGCTATAGGTTCCAAACACCTCTAGGGTCGCGGTGCAGCGCGCCGCCAAGAACCATTTGCCACAGCCATATGTGTGCCGCCAGCGTTCAAAATGCACGCCTTTTTGATTGTGCCGCATGAACAAATAACCTTCAAAATCCTCATCCGAAGATCCCGGGCCAAAGCGTTTGAGATGCGCCTCACCACCAGGGGAAAGTTCAGTCTCATCGGCGGAGACACCGCAATAAGGGCAGGTCAAAAGCAGCATAGCTGAACCTCGCTTTGGTAAATCTTAAACATCAAGGCAGGCATCAATGCGCCACCCCTGCGGCCACGCTTTCATCAATGAAGCGACCCTCGCGGAAGCGGTTCAGGCCAAACTCATCGGCCAAAGGTGAATGCCCTTTGGCCATAAGTTCCGCCATCGCCCAACCTGATCCGGGGATAGCCTTGAACCCGCCCGTGCCCCAACCGCAGTTGATAAAGCAATTTTCAACAGGGGTTTTGGAGATAATCGGGGAACGATCCCCCGTCATATCGACAATCCCCCCCCATTGGCGCAGCATCTTAAGGCGCGAAATCATCGGGAATGTCTCGACCAAGGCGCGCACCGTCTCCTCAATATGCTGGAAAGAGCCGCGCTGTGTATAGTTGTTATAGCCATCTGCGCCGCCGCCAATGACCATTTCACCTTTGTCGGATTGGCTCATATAGCCATGCACCGTATTGGCCATGACCACCACATCCATGCAGGGCTTAATAGGTTCGGATACAAGCGCCTGCAGCGCAACCGATTCAATGGGCAGACGGAAGCCTGCCATATCGGCCACATGGCTGGAATGGCCCGCCACCACGATGCCCAATTTATTGCAGCCAATGCGGCCCTTGGTGGTTTCAATCGCGCTGACTGCGCCATTTTCGCGGTGGATGGCTGTGACCTCGCATTGTTGGATGATGTCCATCCCCATCGCCGAACAGGCCCGCGCATAGCCCCAAGCCACCGCATCGTGGCGCGCCGTGCCGCCGCGCGCCTGCCACAGACCGCCCAAGACAGGATAACGCGGCCCCTCAAGATGGATGATCGGGCAAAGTTCTTTGACCTCGCGCGGGGTGATGAAGCGTGTCTCAACACCCTGCAGCGAATTTGCGTGTGCCGTGCGCAAATAGCCGCGCTTTTCATGCTCGGTCTGCGCCAACATGATCACGCCGCGCGGGCTGAACATGATGTTATAGTTCAAATCTTGGCTCAGGGTTTCATAAAGGCTGCGCGATTTCTCATAGATCGCGGCAGACGGATCTTGGAGATAGTTCGAGCGAATGATCGTGGTATTGCGCCCCGTGTTCCCGCCGCCAAGCCAGCCCTTTTCAATCACGGCCAAATTGGTGATGCCAAAATTCTTACCCAAGTAATAGGCCGTAGCCAAACCATGGCCGCCTGCGCCAATGATGATCGCGTCATACTGGGCCTTTGGTGTTGGGTTGCGCCACGCGCGTTCCCAACCTTGGTGATATCCCAATGCCTCTTTGACGATGGCAAAGACAGAATAGTGGCGCATGGCGAAAGACACTCCTGAAAACTTGTCTCTGTTTGGCCCTGTTCGGGACGCAAAAGGATACTGCGGGCGGCATATTTGCGCGCAAAAACGACCAGATGCAAAACGCAATTCCTGCATTTCTTGCCGTGCTTTGCGGGCCTGCGCAAGATGGTCGCGGCTTTGTGTCACGATTATCCTTTTGATCTGCGGGCCAAGGGCTTACATCTGGGCCAAGACGACATTTCGCAGGAGAATAGGCTTGATGGTTTTCTGGATCACAACTGCTGCAATTTCTGTGGCAGCTATCTTGATTTTGCTGCGTGCTTTTCTGCGCGGCGTATCCGAGACAACCCCAACCGAAGCCTATGATGTGCAGGTCTATCGCGACCAATTGCAGGAACTTGGGCGCGATGAAGCGCGTGGCGTGCTATCGCCGCAAGATGCAGAACGCGCCCGCGCCGAAGTTTCGCGCCGCCTGATTGAGGCAGACCGCGCCCTGCAAGCGGCCCAAGAGGCGGGAACGGGCCTAACCAATGGCAAGGTTCTGATCCCTGTGGGTTTGGTCGCAACGCTGGCTTTTGCGGTTTTGGTCTATGTGCAATTGGGGGTGCCCAATTATCCAGATATGCCGATTACAACCCGCATTGAACGGATCGAAGAAAATCGCGCCACCCGCCCCTCACAGGCCGAGGCGGTAGCCGAGGCTTCGGTGTCGGCCCGCCCTGCCATCCCCGAAAACCCAGAACTTGAGGCCTTGGTTGAACGTCTGCGCGCGATTATGACGGAGCGGCGCGATGACCCAACAGGGTGGCGCCTCTTGGCGGAAAACGAGTTGCGCCTTGGCAATTTCGAAGCTGCCGTGGCCGCGCAAGAACAGCTTGTCGGCCTGCTTGCCCCAGAAAGCCCCGAGGGCGTGGCCGCAAGGGCCAATCTTTCGGAAATGATGATTTTGGCGGCGGGCGGGTATGTTTCGCCCGAGGCTGAAGCCGTGTTGACCGAGACCATCGCGCAAGAGCCACGCAATGGAACCGCGCGCTATTACATGGGCCTCATGTATGCCCAAGGGGGCCGCCCTGATCTGGCCTATACAATCTGGCGCACTCTTTTGGCCGAAAGCACGTCTGATGCACCATGGCTTGAACCCATCCGTTTGCAGATTGAAGAAGTGGCCTTCCTTGCGGGTGATCCCATCAATGTGGATGACCTGCCTCAACCCCGCCGTGAAGACGCCAGTCTTCGCGGCCCCGATGCTGCGCAAATGGAAGCCGCTGCTCAAATGAGCGCCGAAGATCGCGCTGCAATGATTGAGGGCATGGTTGGCAATTTATCGGCCCGTTTGGCCAATGAGGGTGGCACTGTTGAAGAATATGCACAGCTGATTACGGCCTTGGGTGTTTTGGGCCGCCTTGATGAAGCGCGCACGATTCTGGCTGAGGCGCGCGCAAATTTTGCGGGCCAAGACGGCGCTGCGACAGTGCTGGACACTGCCGAGGCAGGCCTGTCCCAATGACCGAGGGTTTTGTCGACCTTCACGACTTTGCCGCGGCCACAGCGCCGCCCGCCGCGATTTTGGGTTTGGATTTTGGCACCAAAACCATTGGCATTGCCATCAGTGATTTGTTCCAAAGCGTTGCAACCCCTTTGGTCACAATCAGGCGCGAGAAATTCACCCAAGACGCCGCCGAATTGGCGAAACTGGTGGTGGCACGCGATATTCGCGGCCTGATCCTTGGCCTGCCCCGCAATATGGATGGCAGCGAAGGCCCGCGCGCCCAATCAACCCGCGCTTTTTTGCGCAATATTGGCCGATTTGAGGGCCTGTCGCATTTGCCTGCCGCGTTTTGGGATGAAAGATTATCCACTGTGGCCGCCGAAAGGGCGCTTTTAGAGGCGGATACGTCCCGAAAACGTCGCGCCGAGGTGATTGATGCGGTCGCTGCAAGCTATATATTGCAAGGATCACTAGATCGCATGCGGGTCATCCGCAGCGCAGAATAGAGGCAGGGCAGGCAATGGTGGATGAGGTTTGGTCGCGCGAAGAAATCGCTTCGCCTTGCATAAAAATCTGCCTTGTTCATCCGACCGAACGGATTTGCACAGGATGCTATCGCACGATTGATGAAATCAGCACATGGGGCCGCAAGTCACCCGAAGAACGCGCTGACATCATGAAGGCCCTGCCAAGCCGTGCAAATCTTTTGACCAAGCGCCGTGGCGGGCGCGCGGCACGGGGGCCAAACTAGGCAGGCTCACTCATCATTTGCATCGCGCGCGCAATCACCTTGGGACTTGCGTCGGCTGTTTGTGCCTCGGTCGATAAAATGCGCCGCCATGCGCGCGCGCCAGGCTGCCCCGAAAATAGTCCCAATATATGACGCGTCACATGATGCAACCGCCCGCCTTGCGCGATATGGCGCTCGGCATAGGGGATCATCGCATCGGCCACCTCATGCGCCGACAGCGCTATGCGCGGGTCATCAAAAATCACTGCATCCGCGTGGCCCAAGATCAAATAGGGGCTATGATAGGCCGCGCGCCCAACCATCACCCCATCAAGCCCATCCCTGAGGTGGGATGCGACCGCGTCTAGATCCTCAACACCGCCATTGATCGATAGAAGCAGGTTCGGAAATTCTTCCTTCATGCGCCGCACCAAGGCGTAATCAAGCGGCGGGATGGTGCGGTTTTCCTTGGGGCTTAGCCCCTCAAGCCACGCTTTGCGTGCGTGAATTGTCAGACGCCTGACCCCTGCCTCTGCCATCTGTTCCAAAAATGCGGGCAAAATCTCGGCGGGGTTTTGATCATCAACCCCGATGCGGCATTTCACCGTCACCTCGACAGTCGCAGCATCCTGCATGGCCCGCACGCAATCTGCGACAAGCTGTGGGGTTTTCATCAAAACCGCCCCAAAACAGCCCGATTGCACCCGATCAGACGGGCACCCCACGTTGAGATTGATCTCATCATACCCATAGGGCGCAGCAATTTTCACCGCCTGCGCCAATTCGGCAGGATCAGAGCCTCCCAATTGCAGCGCAACGGGATGCTCGGCCGCATCATAGGCCAAATGCCGTGAAGCCTCCCCATTCACCAAAGCAGCGGAGGTCACCATTTCGGTATAAAGCAAAGCGTGACGCGACATCAGACGATGGAAATAACGACAATTCCGATCCGTCCAATCCATCATGGGCGCCACGCTGAGGCGGGCATTGTGGGTGAGGGTCTGGGTCACATCATTACCGCGTTGGTGGTGGGGCCTACCAATATGCGGGGTTTTGCAAGGCAGGCGCACAGGTCGCGGGGCCTTCTAGCGGCAAAATCGGGGCCTTTGTCAAGGATTGTGCAATCCACCATTGCGGTTGGCTTAACGGGTAAGGTGCGGGCAAAACCGCAGGGTCAATGGTCGCAAACCCCGTTTTTCCGTAAAACGCAGGGTCGCCATATGTGACCACAATATCGCCCACCAACTGTGACAGGGCATAAGCAATCAACCCCTGCCCCACGCCCTGCCCCTGATGGTTTGGCAATACCGCCATTGGCGAGAGCAAGAACACAATTCTACTTGTCTGCGGAAAATAGAGCCGCGTGAAAATGACCGCGCCCACGCACAGGTCGCCCCCATGGGCAATAAAGGCTGCGATGTCATTTTCTGGGGTAGTTTTGATTAAGTCAGCCGCGAGTGCTGATACAAATCCCCCCTCCTCCGCCCCTGCAGAGGCGGTGAAGCTTTTCAAAAACACATCCGCAAAGGCGGCTGGATCAGGATTTATGGCACGGCTATACTGCATCTTTGGCAGCGTTAGCATCGGGCATCACGAACTCAAGCCAAAATGCGACTTTGCCCTCTGGGCTTGGCAAGTTCGGCTTTTCCCCCTAAAACCCGCCCGAACAGCATAGGGGGCGCACTGGCCCCTCGCGGCCAAAATCAACGCTTGATCACGCTGATCGGACATGACCCCGCCTTGGTATCCCAAGGCCGGCAAGGGACTAGATTTGATGATATCTCTCGCGCATTACCGCCATGAATGGACGCATAATATCCGTGGCGATCTTTTGTCAGGATTGGTTGTGGCCTTGGCCCTGATCCCTGAGGCAATCGCCTTTTCCATCATTGCGGGTGTTGACCCCAAAGTAGGCCTTTACGCCAGTTTCTCCATCGCTGTGATTTGCGCAATCACAGGCGGGCGGCCTGGCATGATTTCGGCTGCCACCGCCGCCACCGCCGTTTTGATGGTGACATTGGTGCGCGATCACGGGCTGCAATATCTCTTGGCGGCCACGGTTTTGGCGGGTTTTTTGCAAATCATGGCGGGTCTTTTGCGGCTGGGCTATGTGATGCGCTTTGTTTCAAAATCCGTCATGACAGGATTTGTGAATGCATTGGCCATCTTGATCTTCATGGCGCAACTGCCCGAGCTTGACCCGCGCAATGTGCCGATTTTGACCTATCCCTTGGTCGCGGCGGGGCTTGCGATCATCTACCTTTTCCCGCGTCTGACGCGGGCTGTTCCCTCGCCCCTTGTCACGATCATCGTGTTGACGGCCCTATGTGTGTTCATGGGGTGGGATGTGCGCACCGTGGGCGATATGGGACAATTGCCTGACACGCTGCCCGTATTTTTGATCCCTGATATCCCGCTGACATTCGAAACATTGCAGATCATTTTCCCGTATTCACTCGCCGTTGCGGTTGTTGGCCTGTTGGAAAGCCTGATGACACAGCAGATTGTGGATGATCTGACCGACACAGCGTCAGATCGCAATCAAGAATGCATCGGCCAAGGTCTGGCCAATTCCGCCACGGGATTTATCGGCGGGATGGCGGGCTGCGCCATGATTGGGCAGTCGATTATCAATGTAAAATCAGGCGGGCGCGGACGGCTTTCGACCTTTGTGGCGGGAATTTTCTTATTGATCCTCTGCGTCTCGCTTGGCGATGTTGTGGCGATTATCCCGATGCCTGCCTTGGTCGCGATTATGATCATGGTGTCGATTGGCACATTTTCATGGTCATCCATCACCAATTTGCGCGAGCATCCCAAATCCTCCTCTATTGTGATGTTGGCGACCGTGTTCTTTGTGATTTACACGCACAACCTTGCGATTGGCGTTTTGGTCGGGGTGCTTCTCTCTGGCATTTTCTTTGCGTGGAAAATCTCGCAGCTCTTTCGCGTTACATCGAGTATCACCGCCGATGGACGCCATCGCAACTATCGGATTGAAGGCCAGCTTTTCTTTGCCTCCTCCGAAGATTTTATGAAGGCCTTTGATTTCCGCGAAGCCTTGGATCGTGTCACCATTGATCTGACCCATGCCCATATCTGGGATATTTCATCCGTGGCAGCCTTGGATATGGCGATTTTGAAATTCCGCCGCGAGGGTGCTGAGGTTGAGGTCATCGGCCTAAACGAGGCCTCAGAGACCATCGTTGATAAACTTGCCATTCATGACAAACCTGGCGCTTTGGATGCGCTGACGGGCCATTGAGGGGATTGTGTGATGACCGATAAACCAAACCTGATGGCGCTTGTGGATGCCTCGGCCTATTCCGAAAGCCTGTGCCATTACGCAGCATGGATCGCACGGCAGAACGCGTGGAAGGTCAAGCTTTATCATATCTTAGGTCGCCGTTCGGGGCATGATCGGGGGGATTATAGCGGCGCAATTCGCCTTGGTGCGCGCAGCCGCCTTTTGGCCGAGCTGTCACAAATTGACGAAGCCCGCGCAAAATTGGCCCAAGAGCAAGGCCGCGCTGTACTAGAGGATGCCGCCGCCCTTATCAGCGCCGAGGGGGTCGAGGTCGAAACTCGCCTGCGGCAGGGGGATCTTGTGGATACAGTGGCTGACAAAGAACAAGCGGCTGAAATGATCATGATCGGCAAACGTGGCGAAGCGGCAAGCCACGCCATGGCGCATCTGGGGTCAAACCTTGAACGGATTTTGCGCAGCGCGCACCGCCCCGTCTTTATCGCCAATCGCAGCTTTGCCGCTATTTCAAAACTTTTGATCGCATTTGATGGTGGGGCCTCTGCCACAAAGGCAGTCGATTATGTCGCCACTTTGCCCGCGTTTTCAAAGCGCGCCGTCACTTTGGTTTTTGCGGGAACACCAAGCGCCGAACAAATCACAGCGCTTGAGGCGGCAAAAAACCGTCTGACCGCGGCAGGAATGGGCGCTGACATCCTCATTGAGGCGGGCGAGCCCGAGCACCTGCTTGCGCGGCTCTGTGACAGTGACAGCAGCACTGGCGCCGCCCATGATCTCTTGGTGATGGGGGCCTATGGCCACAGCCGTGTGCGCCAATTGATGATCGGCTCAACCACCACGCAGATGATCCAATCCTGCAAAGCCCCCGTTTTGGTCATGCGGTAACACCCCCCTCACATGGGTGTGAGGGAGAGAAATAAGACTAGGCGCGCGCGGGATTCTTCTTCAAAAGCGGTGAAACGCTGTCGCATGAGGCTAAGGGGACCAAGATGAAAAAACGCGCAATAGCCGCATTTTTGGTGGCGCTGATTGTCTTGGGGTTTTGGGCTCTATCCACGCTTGATTTATCGCTTGAGGGGCTGCGCGACTTTGTCGATGACGCGCAAACATGGCGCGACCAAAATGCAGGGCTTTTGTGGGGCCTCTATTTCCTGATCTATGTGGCGGTCACGGCGCTGTCTCTGCCCTTGGCGGTTTGGATGACCTTGGGGGCAGGAGCAATTTTCGGCTTTTGGTCAGCGCTGTTGATGGTGTCCTTTGCCGCATCCCTTGGGGCGACCTTGGCCTTTCTCACCGCCCGCTATCTGGCACGGGATTGGGTTATGGGCCGATTTGGCGCGCGGCTTGAGGGGGTCAATCGTGGGCTTGCACGCGATGGGGCCTTTTACCTCTTTACCTTGCGCCTTGTGCCGATTGTCCCCTTTTTCGTGGTTAATCTGGTAATGGGCCTATCGCCAATGAAGGCCTTGACCTTTTACGGGGTAAGCCAAGCGGGGATGCTTGCAGGAACGGCCGTTTATGTGAACGCAGGCACGCAATTGGCAACGATCACAGCCGTTGCTGATATCCTGTCGCCCGCGCTGATTGGATCTTTTGCAGCGCTTGGCCTTTTTCCATGGATTGCAAAATTTGCAATTGCGCGCATCAAACGCTATCGCGCCTATCGCCCCTATACGCGCCCTGCCCGTTTTGATCGCAATCTGATCGTGATTGGCGCAGGCGCGGCTGGTCTTGTTTCGGCCTATATCGCCGCTGCGGTCAAGGCCAAGGTCACCTTGGTTGAGGCAAGCGAAATGGGGGGGGATTGCCTCAATTTTGGCTGCGTCCCCTCAAAGGCATTGATCAAATCTGCCGAGCGCGCCCATGACATTGCCCATGCCGAGGAATACGGCCTCATCGCCACGCCCCCCAAGGTGGATTTCCCGCGCATCATGGCCCGCATTCATGCGGTGATTGAAACCATCGCGCCCCATGACAGCGCAGAGCGCTACGAGGGTTTGGGGGTTGAAGTGATCAAAGGCTATGCCCGCATCCGTGACCCTTGGCATGTTGAGATCACGCAAAATGATGGCAGCGTCACGACCTTATCCACCCGCGCGATCATCGTGGCCACGGGCGCATCCCCGACCATCCCCCCCATCACGGGCCTGTCCAATGTGCCCTACCTGACCTCTGACACATTGTGGTCAGAGATGAAAACCCGTGAAACCGCCCCACAATCCATGGTGGTTTTAGGGGGTGGACCAATTGGCTGCGAATTGGCGCAAAGCTTCGCGCGGCTTGGGGTTCAGGTCACACAAATCGAACGCGCGCCGCGGCTTTTGGCGCGCGAGGATGAGGAGGTCAGCGCCGCCCTTCAGGCCGCGATAGAGGGGGATGGGGTTGCCGTCAAAACAAGCACCACGGCGCAATCCGTGAGCCGTGCGGGTGATCAGATTGCCGTGGAAATCGAAGGGCCAGAGGGCCGTGAGGTGATCCTGGCCGATAATCTTTTGGTTGCAGTCGGGCGCAGCCCGCGCCTGACGGGGTTTGGCCTTGAAGAATTGGGGATTGTCACAGATCGCAAGGTCGACACGAATGACTATTTGCAAACCCTTTTCCCCAACATCCTCGCCGCAGGCGATGTCGCAGGCCCTTATCAATTCACCCATACGGCAAGCCACGAGGCATATTACGCCGCCGTAAACGCGCTGTTTGGGGATATTAAGCGCAGCAAAGCCGATTATCGCACCATTCCTTTTGCGATTTTTACCGATCCCGAAATCGCCCGCGTTGGCCTGTCCGAAGCCGAGGCCCGAACCAAGGGCGTGGCCTATGAGGTCACGCGCTATGATCTCGATGATCTTGACCGCGCCATTGCCGATGGCACCACAAAGGGGTTTGTAAAGGTGCTGACCGCAAAAGGCAGTGACCGCATTCTTGGGGCCACGATTATCGGGGAAGAGGCGGGAAATCTCTTGGCCGAATTCACCTTGGCCATGAAACACGGGCTTGGGCTGAACAAAATCTTGGGCACCATTCACATTTATCCAACCCTCGCAGAGGCGAATAAATATGTCGCGGGGAATTGGCGCAAAGCACGCGTGAACCCCCGCGCCCTTGCGCTGCTGCAGCGGTTTCACGCCTGGAGGCTGGGAAAATGATCGATGCCCGCCTATTGCCCCTGCAACGCCGCCTGACCCGACCCTTTGCCGAAGCCTTGTACAAGGCCGGTATCAGTGCAGATCAGATCAGTTTGTTTGGCTTTGCTCTGGGGCTGTGCGCCCTGCCTGCGCTTGCCATGGGGCACTTTGGGCTGGGTCTTATGTTCATCCTGCTCAACCGCCTTTGTGACGGGTTGGATGGGGCTGTGGCGCGGATCGCGGGGCCAACAGATCGGGGCGCGTTTTTGGATATCGCGCTTGATTTTCTCTTTTACGCGAGCATCCCAATTGGGTTTGCGCTCTTAGATCCGACCCGCAACGCCCTTCCTGCTGCGCTCTTACTGGCCAGTTTCATTGGCACGGGCGTGTCATTTATGGCCTATGCGGTGATTGCCGCGAAACGCGGATTGCACTCTTCAGCCTTCCCACAAAAAGGGTTCTATTATTTGGGCGGCCTGACCGAAGGGGCCGAAACAATTGCCGCATTTGTGGTCTTTTGCCTTTTCCCCATGGCCTTCCCCGCCTTTGCGTTTATTTTTGCGGCGGCCTGCGCCATTACAACACTCACCCGCCTCATCGCGGCATGGGTGGCTTTTTCACCGAACACGCATTGAGAGAGAGACCTCATGATCAAACGCCTTTTGGCGGCAATCGCAGGCCATCTTGACCCATCCGTCACGGCGACTGGTCATGTGACCCTTGAGGGGCAAGACCTCGCCCCACTGGCCCCCGAAACGCGCGGGGTGGGCATGATTTTTCAAGATCCGTGCCTCTTTCCCCATCTCAGCCTTGGTGACAATCTTGCCTTTGGCCTGCGGTCAAGCGCCGACCGCGCGGCGCGCCGCGCAAGCATAGAGGCAGCCCTTGAGACAGCGGGCCTTGCGGGCCTCTATGGGGCAGACCCCGACACCCTTTCAGGCGGCCAGAAATCCCGTGCCAGCCTGATGCGCAGCCTCTTGGCAGAGCCACGCGCGCTGTTGATGGACGAGCCTTTTTCGGCCTTGGACATGGAATTGCGAGATGAGATGCGCCGCTTTGTTTTTGCACATATCCGCGCGCGCAATATTCCTGCGGTTCTGGTTACACATGACCCCGCGGATGCAGAGGCCGCGAACGGCCCCTGCTGTCAGTTACAGCGAGATTAGATCGCGTCTAGCTCTGCCTTAAGGTCGCCCATCTCAGCGCCCCCTGACATCAAGCGGCGCATTTCCTTGTCACCGATCTCGGCAGCGGTGCCCGCCCCAATCGTTTTACCAAGCGCAAGGAACGTGTAGCGATCCCCCACCAGACGCGAATGGATTTCGTTATGCGTGATGAAAATAATCGCAATGTCCCCGCGTGCGCGGACGCGTTTGATTGTTTTCAAAACACCCATCTGCTGACGCTGACCAAGGGCTGATGTTGGTTCATCCAAGATCAAAACCTTGGCCCCGAAATAAATCGCACGCGCAATCGCCAATGTCTGACGCTGTCCGCCCGACATTGTGCCAACCGCCTGCGTGGGGTCAGAGAAATCAATACCGATTTTCAGCATCTCATCATGCGCAATCTGGTTCATTTCATTCATGCGCAAGCTGCCAAGGGGCCCTGTCAATTCACGACCCATAAAGAAATTACGGGTGACGCTCATCAACGGGTTCAGGGCCAAATCCTGATACACTGTGCCAATGCCAGCCGCAGACGCATCCCGCGGCGAGCGGAAGGTGACAGGTTTGCCTTCGATATAGATTTTGCCTTCGGTGGGTTGGTGAACACCTGCAAGGGTTTTGATCAGGGTCGATTTGCCCGCCCCGTTATCCCCCAGAAGGCAATGCACCTCACCTGGAAAGACCTCAAGGTCAACACCACCAAGGGCTGTGAAAGGGCCAAAGCGTTTGACCAGATTTTCTACGCGAAGATATGGTTCGGCCATGGTTAAATCCCTCCCGTAATACGCTTGCGGATACGCTCATTGGCGAAAACCGCAGCAAGCAGGATACCGCCAAGGAACACGCGGAACCATGCGCCATCGATAGCAGGAATGAAGAACACCGCATTCGCCACAAGGCCAACGGTAATCGCCCCAAAGACCACGCCAAGGATGGATCCAAAGCCGCCCGTCATTAGTGTGCCACCCACAACCGCGATGGCAATCGCGAACAATTCCATCAAATTGCCTTTTGCGGCATCTGATGTGTTGGTGTCATACACCTGACATGCGGCAAACATCGTGGCGCAAAAGGCGGTGAACATGAACAGGCCCACTTTCACCTTATCGACTGGTACGCCATTGGCCCGCGCGGCCTCTTTGTTATCGCCTGTCGCATAAATCCAGTTGCCGATTTGCGTGCGGCTAAGCACGAAATAGGCCACGCTTGCGATCACAATCCACCAGAAAAACCGCGCGTCAAACCCGTGAACCCATTGTTCGCCATTGCGATTAAGATTACCGCCAAGCGCGAACCAAATATCATAGAACCACCCGAAAACCTCGCCGCCCATGATGTCGGCGAACCAGCTTTCCAGTTTAAAATCTTGCAAACCCGAGATTTGGGTCGATTGGTTGATCAGGCGGAAGCAAACTTCGGTAACCCCGCGCAAGAAAAACAAAAACGCCAAGGTCACGATAAAACTCGAGAGGCCAGATCGCACAACGATCATGCCAATCACCCAACCAATCCCCAAGGTCATCGCAAGGGTGATGAAAAACGCTGCGGCGGGGGTTGCTTCGCCCAGACCAAAGGGCAAACCCCATTTCAGCATCATCGCCATCGACATGCCCGCAAAGCCAATCATCGAACCGATTGACAGGTCAAATTCGCCTGCAATCATCAGCACAGCGGCCCCTGTGGCAATGATCCCATATTGGGCAATAATCGCGATGTTATTTTTCAGACCCAAGGGGTTAAACGCCTTACCATCCGAGGCAATCGCCAAGGCCACAATGATGATAATCATCACCACGAAAGAGCCGATCTCGGGACGGCGTAAGATTTTTTGAAAGGCAGTTTCTTGTTGAAGCCTGTTCGCTTCGCTTCGATCGGCCATATCTCACATCCTGTTTTTATCTGGATTTTGAAGCTGAAAACAGGCGGGAAATCCCGCCTGTTTCATGTTTTGACTGATCAAAAAACTTAGCGATCGATACCTGCGAGTGCAGAAACCGATGCCGCGTTTGATGCATCCACAAAGCCTGGGCCAGATGGGATGTTCGCACCAGGCAACAGGCCTGCGCCTGTGTTGTAGAGGTGCAGAACGATCACAGGCATATAGCCCTGCAGACGCTGCTGCTGGTCGATTGTGAAGGCCGCATCACCTGCTTGGATCATGTCCATAACGCCGGGGGAAAGGTCGAAACATGCCAAATGCACGTCTGCGCCAACTTCCTTGATCGCGCGGTTTGCCGCTTCACAGACATGTGGGCCAACAGCCAAAACGCCATCGATGGATGCGTCTGCCTGCAGCGCCGCTGCGGTACGGGTTTCGATCTGTGCAGGGTCGTTTGACACGTCAATCATGTTCAGATCGCCGCCGACACCTTCGAAGTAGCCTGTGCAACGATCCACAAGCGCGGTGTTGAACGCTTCTTGGTTCAAGCAAAGCCCGTTGGTCACGCCTTCTGCTGCGGCGCGCTCACCTGCTTTTTGACCTGCCAAACGCTCTGGCTGACCTACGTGCATCAAGGCACCAAGCGCTGCGGATGACTCAAGACCTGAGTTCATAGTAACCACAGGAATGCCGTCCGCAACAGCGGACCGGATTGCTCCACCAAGCGCGTCTGCGTCAGGCAGCGATACGATGATGCCATCGGGCTGCGTTGCTGCTGCGGCTTCGATCAGCTGCGCCATTGCAGCCATGTCGCCAGATACGTCAAAGTTATATTCAAGGGTCGCGCCTACAGCCTCAGCTGCATCACGACCACCTTTTTCCACAACAGGCCAGAACGGGTCTGTGCCCTGCGTGTGGGTGATCATAACATAACGCTCAGCATGTGCCGCACCTGCCATCAAAGCAGCTGCTGCAGCGGTGAGAATGAGTTTCTTCATGGTCTTCCTCCCAAGTTATATGCTCCGAAGAGCTGTTATTCTGCGCTTATGGCAGAATTCTTTGAAACACCCACGCGCGCGTCCTCACGTTTGGCCCCTCCTCACGGCACCAATGCATGAGCAGGCGCAGGTGCCTGTCCATCATACCCGCCCCAGACAGATTGATCGAAATGAATAACAGAGCCCGTCATCATTCCACTATCGTCTGACGCCATCCACAACACTGCTTTTGCCACTTCCACCGGGTCAAGCAGTCTTCCGAAAGGTAACTCTTTTGCGGCGCGATCAAGGGCGCCTGGATCTCCCGTCTCCGCCTCTTGCAAGGCGCGTTCGCCATCGGAATTCATCCATCCGATATCCAATTGGTTCACCCGCACCCTATTGCGCATCAGGGCAAACCCCGCATGGCGGCTCAGCGTAGCAAGCGCGCCCTTTGATACCGCGTAAGGCGCAAGAAACGGCTGCCCCACCCTCGAAGATGCGGATCCGATATTCACGATGCTGCCATGAACACCAACCTCTTGCATCAGCAAAACAGCGTCCTGCATTAAAAAAAACGGTGCGCGTGTATTGACCGCAATCATTTTATCAAAAAGAGCGTCGCTGGTGTTCAGCAGATTTCCGCGATCGGTCATGCCTGCTGCATTTACCAAAATGTCCAATCGACCAAAATGCGCCTTGGTAGCAGGAATAATGCCACGCACGGCATCTAAATCGGCCAAATCCGCGCCCACAAAGTGACATTGGGTGCCAAATTCATCCGCGATAAGATCGCAAACACGCTGACCTCTCGCAGCGTTACGACCTACAACAATAAGGCCTTCTACATCCGCCTCTGCAAATACGCGAGCGATTGCTGCCCCAAGGCCCTGAGTGGCGCCTGTTAGAACAGCAATTTTACCAACTAAACTACTCACAAGAATGCATCCCGCGCCAAAATCTAATTGCACAATGCCCTGTTAGCGCTAACTAAACACTTCCGCAAGTTATAATAAAGAAAAACAGAAAATATTTTAAGCGAGGCTATGCTAAAAAAATTAGTTTTAAAAATCATTATATTTCTACACTATATCCAGATTTAGAAAACAACTCTGATAGTACTCTGTGTCCAAGTGACGCCATTTCACGAGGCGAATTCAGTTTGGGATCCTGCTCTGCCTCCACAACAAACCAGCCCTCGTAACCGACACCTTCGAGTGCGGCAATAATGCTAGAAAAATTGAGATCCCCATCGCCTGGTACAGTAAAGACTCCCATAACCACTGCATCAAGGAAACTATTTCTAGTTCTGTCAATTTTTTCCACAACCTTTTTGCGAATATCCTTCGTATGGACATGAGAGATCCGCGCATGATGATTGTCAATTACGCGTAAATTATCCCCGCCCGCAAAAGCCATATGCCCTGCATCAAACAGCAGCGGAACCGAAGAATGCTTCATAAACACATCAAGCTCAGGCTCGGTTTCGACCACAGCGGCCATGTGATGATGATAGGAAATCGGCATCCCTTGGGCCGCGCACCAATCGGCAAAGTCCGACATCTTGCGCCCATAGGCGGCCATCTCGGCCTCACTGATCGCTGGCTTTTGCGCCAAAGGCACCTCGCGCTTGCCCTGCACAGACCGCGCTGTTTCCCCGTAGACGATGCACGGCGCGCCTGCGGCTTGGAAAAACGCCATTTGCTCTGCAATGCGATCCTTTTCGCGCTCGATATCCCCATCAAGCAATTCACCCGAAAACCATCCGCCACAAACCGAGATCCGATAGCGATCCAAGATCGGGCCCAAAACCGCCATATCCATTGGAAAGCGGCGGCCTGTTTCCATGCCGCTAAACCCTGCCTCCGAGGCTTGGGTCAGACATTCCTCTAGGCTGACGTCATCTGATAATTCAGGCAGGTCGTCATTCCACCATGCAATCGGGGCAATGCCCAATTTGGCCTTCAACATGAGGTTTACACTCCAATCCGCTGTTTTTTGCGGAATTCTTCTTGGCCCTTGCGGGCGGCTTGAACGCTTTCACGGGGGCTGACTTCGGGCACGCCCACATACCAATCCGCACCGCCATCTGTCCAAGTATAGGCATCAGAGGCGATTGAAATCACCGTTGTCGCATCGGTGGTCTGCGCCCATTCCATCGCGGCCTCTAGATCGGCAAGGCTGTCACAATGGCGCGCATAGGCCCCCATGGCCTCGGCATGTTTTGCAAAATCAACATGGCGCACATTGGCTGGGTCTTTCACGCGGCAATCTTTCAGCAGGTTGTTGAACCCTGCCCCGCCCGTATTGGTCTGCAAACGATTGATCACCGCATAACCACCGTTGTCGCAGACGATAACAATCATCTTATGGCCTGAGATCACCGAGGAATGGATGTCGGAATTCATCATCATATAAGACCCATCCCCGACCATGACGATGGGTGTGCCTTTGCTGCCTGCCATCGCCATCGCGTGGCCCCAGCCCCCTGCAACCTCATAGCCCATGCAGGAATAGCCGAATTCACAATCATAGGTGTGCGGTGCTTTGCAGCGCCAATTTTTGATCGTTTCACCGGGCAATCCGCCTGCGGCAGTCACCATCACATCCTCGGGGCGCGCCATGCGGTTCACAACACCAATGACCTGCGCATAGGATGGCACGGCGTGATTTGTGGGGGCTTGGCCCTTGTCCAAGAAATCATTCCACTCGGCATACCATTTTTGTGCCTGCGTCATACGGGCGGAAGGGGCAGACCAATCCCCCAATTGCGCATCAATCTCGGTAATCGCCTCAAACGCATCCCCCACAACGGCCTGTGCGCGGTGCTTTTGCGCATCAAACCGCGCCGCGTTGACATTGATAAACCGCGCATCCTTTGGGAATGTTGTCCATGATCCTGTGGTGAAATCCTGCAGACGGGTGCCAATGGCGATCACCACATCCGCCGTTTCGGCCAATTGCCGCGCGGCCTCGGTGCCCTCAATCCCCATTGGGCCTGCATAGGCAGGGTTGTCATACACAACGCCGCCCTTGCCGGCAATGGTTTCAGCCATCGGGATACCACGGCGCTTCGCGAAATCTGCCACCGCGGCCTCGGCCCCAGAATAGCGCACCCCACCCCCCGCGATTATGAAGGGGTTTTTCGCGGTTTTCAAAATTTCGACCGCCGCCTCGACCTGATCGCGCGAGGGGCGTGGGCGGGCGATAGTCCAAACTTTGCGCTCGAAAAAAGCCTCTGGATAATCATAGGCCAATTCCTGCGTGTCCTGAGGCAGGCCAAAAAAGGCCGGCCCACAATCTGCAGGGTCTAGCATCGTGGCCACAGCCGCAGGCAAGGATTGGATGATCTGCGCTGGATGGGTGATCCGATCCCAATAGCGCGTCACAGCGCGGAAACTATCGTTCACCGTGATGCTTGGATCCCCGAAATGCTCGACCTGCTGCAACACAGGATCGGGCAAGCGGTTTACATAAGTGTCGCCCGACAACAACAAGACGGGCAAGCGGTTGGCATGCGCAACACCCGCGGCGGTGACCATATTCGTGGCACCTGGCCCGACCGATGAAGTCGCGACCATGATCTGACGGCGTTTCTTTGCTTTGGCATAGGCAATCGCGGCCAAGGCCATGGATTGCTCATTCTGGCCGCGCCATGTGGGAAGCTGATCTTGAACGCGCTCTAGTGCTTCGGCCAAGCAGGTGACATTACCGTGGCCAAAGATCCCGAACACCCCTGCAAACAGCGGCACCTCCTCGCCATCAATGATGGTGAATTGATTAACCATGTAGCGCACGATCGCCTGCGCCATAGTTAGACGCACAGTGCCGTTTGCACTTGCTCGGTTACTCATACCAGCACCCCTCCCCTAGGCTAGATTCGTCCTCACACGAAATGTATATTGACAAAAAAATTTTGATGCAACGATCATTGCAAAAACTTTTTGACGCTGCAATAGTGACGCTGAAAGACTGTGCGCTTGCTTAAACTTTGGGCGAGGGATTCCCCCAAATCGCGACCGCAGTTATGGGGAGTTTAGAAATGAAAGCAAACAAACTCAAGGCCTTATGGCAAGGGGATCAGCCCGCGTTGAATGGGTGGTGTTCCATCGGCTCTAGCTTTACCGCCGAGATCATGGCGGCGCAGGGTTTTGACAGCATCACCATTGATATGCAGCATGGCGCGTTGGATTATGGCATGGCTTTGCCGATGGTGCAGGCCTTGCGCAATGCAGGCCCCACGATCATGGCCCGCGTGCCGTGGCGTGACCCCAGTTGGATCATGAAGGCCTTGGATATGGGCGCTGAGGGGATCATCTGCCCCATGGTCAATTCTCGCGCCGAAGCAGAAGAATTCGTCAGCTATCTGCGCTACCCCCCGCATGGGCAGCGCAGCTATGGCCCGACCCGCGCGGTGATTGCTGACCCCAGTTACAACGTCAAAGACGCGAATGCGCAGGTTCTGGCCATTGCCATGATCGAAACCGCGGCAGGCATGGAAAATCTTGAGGAGATCGCAGCGACCCCTGGCCTAGACGGTATTTATGTAGGCCCTGCTGATTTGACCCTCGGCACCCAAGCGGGGCGTTTGCCCCCAGGATTTGACCGCGAAGAACCCGAGATGATCGCGATGATTAAGGAAATTGCCGCCGTATGTCGCAAGAACAAAATCGCCGCCTGCCTGCATTGTGGCAGCCCCGCCTATGCTGCCCGCGCCATTGAGTGGGGCTATCGCCTCACCACTGTTGGGGGTGATGTGCGCTTTTTGGCGCAATCAGCCCGCGCGGCGGTCACAGGCTGGCATGAGGTTGTGGGCCGCGCCGGTGGTTCGGACAGCACGGGTGCTGGCAAAGGGGGCTATTGATGACACGGCTCTTGGTTGCAGGGGCGCTTCATCCAACGGGTGAGGCGCTGCTTGAGCGGCTTAAAACGCAGGGCGTGGATGTCACCTATGTGACCGATCCCGCACCTACGGCCTATCTGCCCTATCTGCCGCAGGCCGATGCCCTTGTGCTGCGCACACAACCCCTAACGGCTGAGATGATTGCAACTGCACCAGACCTGAAAATCGTCTCGCGCCACGGCGTGGGATATGACGCGGTGGATGTAAATGCATTATCTGCCCGCGGGATTGGCTTGGCCATTGTGGGGGATGTGAATTCTATCTCCGTGGCCGAGCAGGCCATGATGATGATGCTTGCAGGGGCGAAACAGGCGCTAGAAGCGCATTTCGCCACACGTGGTAGCGAAGGGTTCGATTGGAACTGGCGTAATCTTTTGAGCGCGCGCGAAGTGTATAACAAACGCCTCTTGATCATCGGCTATGGCCGCATCGGGCGGCGTTTGGCGAAAATGGCCGATGGGTTTGGCATGCATATATCCGCCTATGACCCCTATCTTTCCCAAATGGGCGCATGGCCCGAAGGGGCCGCGCAAGAAGTGACAGATCTATCCGCAGCCTTGGCTGAGGCTGATTTCATTTCGGTGCATATCCCCGCCGCCAAAGGCGCGCTGTTGGATCGCGCCGCCTTTGCGCAATTGAAACGCGGTGTAGTGATCTGCAACACGGCGCGCGGTGGCGTTGTCGATGAGGCGGCCCTGTTGGCTGCGCTCAAGGATGGCACGGTGGCCGCGGCAGGGTTGGATGTGTTCCAATCCGAACCCCCTGCCCTTGATAACCCACTTTTCTCGGATCCGCGGGTGATCCTGTCGCCCCATATTGGCGGGCTGTCCAATGAGGCGGCTGAACGTATGGCCTGCGCCTGTGTGGAAAACGCGCTGAACTTTATCAAAGGCAGGATTGATCCTGCGCTCATTGTCAATCACGAGGCAATCAATGGCAGCTAAACCGAAACTTCGCATCGGCTTGATTGGATCGGGCTTTATGGGCAAAGCGCATGTGTTTGGCTTTGCCACCGCCGCGCGGGTGTTTGATTTGCCCTATGTGGTGGAATTACACACGCTGGCCGATGTCACGCTTGCGGGGGCGCAGGCCGCGGCGGCAGGGTTTGGCTTTGCCCATGCCACAGATCGGTGGCAGGATTTGATCGAAAACCCCGATATAGATGTGGTCGATATCACCGCGCCAAATGCGTTGCACAAAGAAATGACCATGGCAGCGATTGCGGCGGGCAAGCATGTCTATTGCGAAAAGCCCTTGGCCCCCTTGGCGCGTGACGCAGAGGAGATGGCCATGGCGGCAGAGGCGGCAGGGATCAAAACCCAAGTTGGTTTCAATTACCTGTGCAACCCTATCATGGCGCTTGCCCGCGAGATGATTGCTGGCGGCGAATTGGGTGACATTCGCAGCTATCGCGGCGTGCATGCCGAGGATTATATGCGTGATGCAAACGCGCCCTATTCCTTCCGTCATGACCCTGCGGGCGGTGGGGCCTTGGCCGATATTGGCAGCCATGCCTTGGCCACGGCAGAATATCTGTTGGGGCCCATCACCCGCGTTATGGGGGATTGCGTCACCATGATTGACCACCGCAAGGATGCCACTGGATCCACCCGCAAAATTGAGGTCGATGATGTCGGGCGCGCCTTTCTGCGGTTTGAAAATGGCGCAACGGGCTCGATTGAGGCCAATTGGGTCGCCACGGGTCGCAAGATGCAGCATGATTTCGAGGTCTATGGCAGCAAGGGCGCACTCATCTTTACGGGCGAGCGGTTCAACGAACTGCATTTCTACAACACCGATGACGCAACAGGCCGTCAGGGGTTTCGCAAAATCGAGGCCAGCCCAGATCACCCGCCCTATGGGCAATTCTGTGTGGCACCGGGCCATCAGATTGGCTTTAACGACCTCAAGGCGATTGAGATCGCAGGCTATCTTGATGCCATCGCAGATCGCGCGCCTGAACCCTTTAACTTCCGTGCGGGGTTGCGCATTCAATATCTGGTTGAAACCATTCAAGCTTCGGCCAAATCCGAGGCGTGGATCGCGACAGTCTGATCGGGGGCGTGATGGATCACAACACCCCCCCCACCGATACCCCGCCGCCTGATACCTATGAGGGGTTCATCCGCCTGATCCATGAACGTCACAGTGCGATGAGCAACACCTATCAGGCCATCGCGCTCTATCTGACGCAGAACCCAAATGATGTGGCGGTGCGCTCGGTCAATGCGATTGCCGAAAGCTGCGGGGTGCATGCCTCGAGTTTCGTGCGCTTTGCGCAGGCCTTGGGGTATAAAGGGTTTCGGGATGTGCAGGCCCTATTCCAACAACGCCTAGAGACGGCTGCGCCTGGATTTGGGGCGCGCGTGCAATCCTTGCGTGATGGGATGGCCGCGCGCGATGATATCTCGGAAATCGGATTCCTGCGCGAGATGATCGTGCAAGACATTGCTTCGCTCGAAGGTCTGGTTGATGAGATTTCAGGCCTTGATATGGCCGCCGCCGCCAAGCTGATGGAGCGGGCCGAAACCATTTATTTGGTCGGACAAAATCGATCTTCGCCCGTGGTTTTGCTCATGCGCTATCTGCTGACCATGATTGGCAAACGCTGCATCCTTCTGGATGCCAGCGGCGGCCTTGCCACCCATATGGCGCGCAGTATGGGGCCGCGGGACGTGCTGTTTGCTGTATCCTTTCGCTACTACGCCAATGAGGTTGTGCAGATTGTCGATCAGGCCGCCTCGGCGGGGCATGATGTGATTGCCATTTCCGACACGACCCTATCGCCCCTCGCAAAATCGGCAAAGATCCTGTTTGCCGTACCCGAATATCAGCAAAGCCTCTCGCGCTCCTTGGCCGCGCCTATGTGCGTGGCGCAGGCTTTGGTGGTGGCGACAGCGGCGCGCCTACAAAAGGGGGCGGAGGCACCGCTGATCCCCCATGTGACCCAAAAAGACACTTGAACACCGACTTCCAAAGGAAAGATCCGCAATGAGCGTGAAAAAAGACCTTGATGTCATCACAATTGGCCGCGCTTCGGTTGACCTTTATGGCGCCCAAATCGGTGGCCGCTTGGAGGATATGCGCAGCTTTAACAAATATATTGGCGGCTCGCCCACCAATATGGCCGCAGGCACAGCGCGTTTGGGGCTGAAATCTGGCCTTATCACGGGTGTGGGTGATGAGCATATGGGGCGCTTTATTCGCGAAGAACTGACCCGCGAAGGGGTCAATATCGAGGGCATCAAAGTCGATCCTGATCGCCTGACCGCATTGGTGCTGTTGGGGATCCGTGATCAAGAACGCTTTCCCTTGATTTTTTATCGCGAGAATTGCGCCGATATGGGGCTGTGCGAAGACGATATAGACCCCGCCTATATCGCGCGCGCCCGCGCAGTCGTGGCAACAGGCACGCATCTCAGCCACCCGCAGACCGAAGCCGCAGTATTGAAAGCCTTGCGCTTAGCCCGCGAGGGGGGTGCCCGCACCGCCCTTGATATTGATTATCGCCCGAACCTCTGGGGCGTGGCAGGGCATGGCGATGGCGAAAGCCGCTTTGTGGAAAGCGCGGCCGTTACGGCCAAACTGCAATCAACCTTGCATCTCTTTGACCTTATCGTGGGCACGGAGGAAGAATTTCACATTGCAGGCGGCAGCACCGATACGCTGACGGCGCTTCGGGCCGTGCGCGCGGTCAGCGGTGCCACATTGGTGTGCAAACGTGGGGCCGCAGGGGCCGTGGCAATCACAGGCGAGATCCCTGCAAGCCTTGATGACGGGATCGCAGGTCAGGGTTTTCCGATTGAGGTATTCAACGTGCTTGGCGCGGGGGACGGGTTTATGTCGGGCCTTATCAAAGGGTGGCTTGATTGCCCCGCGGATCAGATTGATTGGGCGACCGCGCTAAAATACGCCAATGCCTGCGGCGCATTTGCGGTGTCTCGTCATGGCTGCACCCCCGCCTACCCGTCATGGGAGGAGCTACAATTCTTCCTCGCACGCGGGATCACGCGGCCCGACTTGCGCAATGATGGGCCGTTAGAGCAGGTTCATTGGGCCACCAATCGGGGGCCAGATTTGCCCGATATGCACATCTTTGCGTTTGACCATCGTATGCAACTTGAAGAGATGGACGGGGCAAACCCCGCAAAAATTGATGCGTTCAAAGAGCTTTGCCTCCAAGCGGCGCGCGTTGTGGCGGATGATCAGGCGGGATATGGCATTTTATGCGACAACCGATTGGGTCGCTCTGCCTTGCAGGCGGCCTCTGACAGCCCGCTTTGGATTGGCCGCCCTGTGGAATGGCCGGGCTCCTGCCCTTTGGTGCTTGAACCTGAACTTGGCCCTGATTTCGGCGTTCTTAAGGAGTGGCCGCGCAATCATGTGGTGAAATGCCTGTGCTTTTGCCATCCCCAAGATGACGCTGCGCTGTGGCAAAACCAGATCGACACCGTCAGCCGCCTCTTTGCGGCGACCCGCCGCAATGGGTTGGAATTCTTGCTTGAGGTGATCCCCTCAAAACGCGGCGCAGTGGATCAGACAACTACCCCCGCCGTGATCCAACGCTTTTATGATGCAGGCATCTTTCCCGATTGGTGGAAATTGGAGCCCTTTGCCGATGACGCCTCTTGGGGGGCTGTGACCCAAACAATCACGGCAAACGATGCACATACGCGGGGGATTTTGGTTTTGGGCCTTGATGCCCTCGCCGATGATTTGGCCGCAAGTTTCGCCTTCGCCGCCCGTCAGCCCTTGGTCAAAGGGTTTGCAGTGGGGCGCACAATTTTTGGCGATGCAGCCCGCGCGTGGCTTACGGGGCAAATCAGCGATGCGCAGGCAATTTCGCAAATGGCAGATCGCTACCGCAGCTTGTCAGCGCTGTGGGATCAGGCGCGAAAAGGGTGAGATATGGCCGCGCATAAAACCCTTTCTGATCCCATTTTCAACCCGCTGTGGCGGCGGGTGGCCTTGATCATATTTCTCTGCTTCTGGACAGGGGTCGAGATTTGGAACCAAACCTATGGGTGGGCCGCATTCATCGCAGCCATCACGATCTATTGCGGGTGGAATTTCTTTGTCCTGTGGGAAGATGTCCCAAGCAAGGAATAAGGGCGGCAAATCTGCCGCCCCCTTGGTCGCTTAGATTGATCCAGCCTCGACCATGTAATTATTTGCGGTGCACATGGCCGCATCGTCAGAGGCCAAGAACAAAACCATCCGCGCGAGATAAACGGGTTCGATCTCATCGGGCAGACATTGACGATCGAGCGCCTCTTTCAAGGCCTCAGGCGTCACCCAAAGCTGTTTTTGCCGCTCTGTCATCACCCAGCCCGGAACGACCGTATTCACCCGAATGCGATGATCCCCCAAATCGCGCGCCATTGTGCGGGTCAGGCCGTGCACGGCCGATTTAGAACTGGTATAGGCGGGCATATCGCCACTGGCCTGCATCCAAGAGTTGGACCCAAAATTGATGATCGAGCCACCACGCGCCTCAATCATCGCGGGCGCTACGGCCTGAATGGCGAAAAACATATGACGCAGGTTCGTTGCATATCGCTCGTCCCAATAATCGGGTTCGACTGTCCGCCAGTCATGACGATCATCACGGGCAGCGTTATTCACCAAAACATGTGCGGGCCCGCAGGCCTCAGCCAATGATTTGAAGGCTGTTCGCAATGCAGAAATATCGCGCAGGTCACATTGCTCGAAATGCACAGTATCGCCCAATTCGGCGGCCAAGGCCGCACCGCCTTTGGCATCAATATCGACAAAACCAACGCGGCTGCCTTGCACCGCAAAAGCCTTGACGATTTCCGCGCCAATCCCAGATGCACCGCCCGTAACAAAGACGGATTTATCCTTTAGGCTCGGATATATGGCGAATTGTGATTGATCAATCTGACCCATGGGTTGCCCCTCCTTTGGCAATGCCTCTTTTCGCGCAAAACCTAACCGCTGCCCCTTTGGGCGGCAAGGCGCAAAGCGGTTAATCGTGGAAAGGATTGACAGAAATGAGTGGCAATGGTTGCATCTGTAAAGGCGTGCATAAGGGAGGATGCCCGTGAACAAAATCACCCGAGATTACAGCCTGCTTGGCGCATCTGCGGTCGAGGCAGAGGAAAAGGGTCTGGCTGCTGCGCAGTGGTATCACTCGGATATCCCGCGCGAGGATATGCGCCGCCTGATGCAGCGCAAAGACGGGCCTGCCATTCGTGATACGATCCTTTATTTCGCAGTCTTGATCGCCTCTGCCACAGGCGGGATCATGCTGTGGGGGTCATGGTGGTCAGCGCCATTTTGGGTGATCTATGCCACATTTTACACCGCAGGCGCAGATAGCCGCTGGCACGAGGCAGGTCATCGCACGGCGTTCTTGACCCCTTGGATGAATGCCGTGGTCTATCACATCGCTTGCTTCATGCTGTTCCGTAATCCTGTCTTGTGGCGATGGAGCCATTCCCGCCACCACACCGACACGATCATCGTGGGCCGTGATCCCGAAATTATCACCATGCGCCCGCCGCAAATATTTAGGGTTCTATGGCTCTTTATTGGCAGCCATACATGGGATGGGTTCAAGGCCACGTTCCGCCACGCCCTTTATGGGCTGAACAAAGAAGAACGCAGTTTCACCCCTGACCGCTATTGGAAAAAGGCGCAGGTGATTGCGCAGATTTGGCTTGCGATCTGCGCCGTGGTTTTGGCATTGGTGCCGATTACAGGGTCGATCTTGCCGTTGATGTTGGTGGGCGTTGGCCCTGCCGTCTTGGGGTCATGGCATCTGATCATGACGGGCTTACTACAGCATACGGGCATGGCCGATAACGTGCTGGATCACCGCCTCAATTCCCGTAGCGTTTACATGAACCCCATCAGCCGTTTCATCTATTGGAACATGAATTACCATGTCGAACATCATATGTTCCCCATGGTGCCCTATCACAATCTGCCCGCCCTGCATGAGGCGATCAAACATGATCTGCCGCCTGCAAATCGTGGCTTTGTCGATGGGCTGCGCGAGGTGGCGCATGCGCTGAAAATGCAGTTGAGTGACCCCGAATATCGGATTGAGAAAACCTTACCCCCGACCGCAAAACCCTATCAGGCGCATCTGCACGATCTGGAGGTTTAGGGTTTCAGCGCGCGCAAAACGGGGCGGGTCAGCGCGACCAAGGCTTCCTCGGTTTGGCCAAGGATTTTGATACGATCAAATTCGGCGGGCTGCTCTGACATCACATGGGACAAGGCCGCACCAAAACCCATGCGCAATTCGGTTCCGATGTTGAATTTACAAATCTTAGACATGCGCGCCAAATCTTGACGCTCTCGCACAGGCACGCCTGAGCCGCCATGAATAACCAGTGGAATGTCACAAAGCGCCTCAATCGCGGCAAGGCGGTTGCGATCCAGACCGTGGTGCTTTTCTTGTTGCAAATGCACATTCCCGATGGAAATCGCCATTGCATCTATGCCCGTCTCTTGGGCAAATCGGGCAGCCTCTTCAGGGTCTGTGCCCCGCGATTTTGCCCCATCCGCATAGCCGACATACCCAATTTCACCTTCACAAGAGACACCTGCCGCATGGGCCATCTCTGCGATTTCGGCGGTGCGGACAATGTTTAGCGACAGGGGCAGCGCCGAGCCGTCAAACATCACCGAGGAAAACCCTGCTGCTATTGCTGCGGCGCACTCCTCAAATGACGTGCCGTGATCCAAATGGCTGACCACGGGCACTGAAACGCTTTCGGCCAATTCGCCAAACATCGCCCCCCAAACCGAAATCGGCATATGCGCCCGCGCGCCTGGGCCCGCCTGCAAAATAATGGGCAGCCCCTCTAATTCCGCGGCGCGCGTGTAGGCGCGCGCGTCTTCCCACCCCAAACAGACCACGCCTGCCACCGCATAACCTTGGGCTAAGGCGGGCGTCAGGACATCGGTGAGGGTCGCGCGGGTCATTTAAACTTGGCCACCATATCCAAAATGCCTGGGATCGTGTGGATCTGTTCGGCATGGGTTGGTTGGAAATATTGTTTGAGCGAGCGTTGGCTCCGCCCGCCTAGAATGGTGAAGTAATACATCTCATAGCCCGGCAGCGCGGCGCAAGGGTGATAGCCACTATCAAGCAAAATGGTCGAGCCATCCATAATATGATAGGCTTCGCCCACCTCATTATCGACCCGTTGCAACATTTGCACACCCGACCCGTAATTCGGGCGGAAGCGGAAATTATAGGTTTCATCATGACGGGTTTCGATGATCTCGCCCGCGTCATCTGTTCTATCCGTGTCATGTTTGTGACTGGGAAAGCCTGACCATCCCCCTGCCCCTACAGTGAACAATTCCGAAACCAAGAGCCGCCCCACCTTATCCGCGTATTTAGTGCCGAGGATATGTTTGATCTTGCGATGCGTTTTGGTGTCATCCGATCCGTATTGGATCACATCTAATTCTGCCTCGCGCACATCAAACGGTTCCAAAACCTTGTCATATTTGGCCCCCGCAATGAAGGTTTCGGTCGTGTCACTAACACATGTGATCCGCACCCGCGCGCCCACGGGAACATAAACCCCCTCAGGTTCGCCATCCCAAACATCGACCCCGCGATTGCCAAGGCGGGGATAGGACGCGCCATCGACATCCACATCGACACTGCCCGTAGCGGGCACGATGCAGGTCTCATATCCCGCAACCTGATAGTCGAACACCTCGCCCTTTTTCAGCTTAACGATGTTGAAATAATTCAGCGGCACTAAGTCGTGATCTACGTCAACGATGGGTTTATTTTGGTTGTCATGGGGTGGGATATGCATCGGGCCCCTCCTTTACTGATGAATTTCGATGAATTGGGATAGGGTCGCGCGGTCGGGCATGGCCCCCGCACAACCGGGATGCGAGACGGTGATGGCCGCCGCTGCGGCACCTTGATCCACGGCATCGGCAAGGCTTGCACCATTGGCCAAGGCCGCAAGAGTTGCCGCCATAAAACTATCACCCGCCCCAACAGGCTTAAGCGGCGTGGCGGGATAGGTGCCTGTGCGAAGTTCCTGATCCCCCGTCATAGTGATCGCGCCTTCGGCCCCCATTTTGTAAATCACCAATTTGCCGCGCGCGGCCAAGCCCCGTGCCGCGTCAAGACCGCGCTCATAGGCGCCTGCCATAAATCCGAATTCCTCATCATTGCCGACAATCATCGCCGATGCGTCTGCCGCACGGGTCAGAACATCGGCTGCAACGTCTGGCGAGGGCCAAGAATAGGGCCGATAATCAATATCAAATATAATCGGCACACCCGCTTTTTTAGCCAAATCAAAAGCGGCAAAGGTGGCGCTGCGCGAAGGTTCCGCTGCGAAAACCGTGCCTGCGGTGACAAGCGCGCCAAAGCGGCCATAGTCAATATCGGCAACATCCTCAGGCGTGACCTGAAAATCGACTGCATTGTTGCGATAGATGCAGACCTGAAAATCCTCCATCACCGATTCATAAACCGCCAAGGAGGAGCGGTATTCCCCCGCTAGAGTGCGGATATGCCCAACATCCACGCCATACTGGATCAGCTTGTTTCGGATAAACCGCCCCACCGTGTCATCGCTCAGCGAAGTCACAAGCGCAGCTTTCATCCCCAATTTACAGAGGCCTGCACAAATATTCGCAGACGACCCGCCAAGATCAGCCCGAAAATTTTCGCCGAATTCGGCCTTTACCCCAATCGGATCGGCATAGAGATCCATGCCCGCGCGGCCCAAAACCACGAAACTGCCTTTTGCGATCCCATTGTGTAATTGCGCAGATAATTCGGACACTGGCCCCCGCCCCTCATTCGTGACCTTGCTTGCACTGCAATCGTGCTTGCATGACTATGCGTTCAAAGCTACTTCTTTTGCAACCGCTTGCAAGCGCATTTCACGAAGGGGCCGCCATGTCAGAAATTGGGATAGGAATTATCGGAGGCGGCTATATGGGCAAGGCTCATGCCGTGGCCATGTCCGCCGTTGGTGCGGTGTTCAACACCACGCTGCGGCCCCGTTTGGAAATGGTCTGCGCGAGCAGCACAAAAAGCGCAGAAACCTATCGCGCCGCATATGGTTTTGCCCGCGCGACCGATGATTGGCGCGTTTTGGTCCATGATCCAAAGGTGGAGGCAATCATCATCGCCTCGCCGCAAACCACACATCACGACATCGCGCTTGCCGCATTCGCGGCGAAAAAACCTGTTTTATGCGAAAAACCCCTTGGCGCTTCTTTGGCCGAAAGTCAGGCTATGGTCGCCGCGGCTGAGACCGCAGGTGTCGCCAATATGGTTGGTTTCAACTATATCCGCACCCCTGCCAGCCAATATGCCCGCGCGCTGATTGCACAAGGGGCAATTGGCCAAATCACATGGTTTCGCGGCGAACATACCGAAGATTTTTTGGCCGATCCAAACCTGCCCGCAAATTGGCGCACTTCGGGAATGGCCAATGGCACAATGGGAGATCTGGCCCCGCATATCATCAACGCAAGCCTTGCACTGATGGGGCCCATTGCATCGGTCATGGGGGTTTATGAAACCGTCCACACATCACGGCCCGAGGGCGTGGTGACCAATGACGACCATGCGCAGTTCATGTGTCGCTTTGAAAACGGGGCCATGGGGCAAATCTATGCTTCGCGCATCGCGACTGGCCGCAAAATGGGCTATGCTTACGAGATCACAGGCACCAAAGGCGCCATTCGATTTGATCAGGAAGATCAAAACGCGCTCTGGCTCTATGAGATGACAGGGCCAGAAGCCACGCGCGGCTTTCGCAAGATTTTAACGGGGCCTGCGCATCCTGATTATCTGCCCTTTTGCCAAGGGCCAGGTCATGGGACGGGCTATCAAGACCAAATCATCATCGAAGCCCGTGATTTTCTGCGCGCGATTGAAACGAGAAAGGCGATTTGGCCCACCTTCCGTGATGGTCACGATGTGGACCGCGTGATTGCCGCCGTAATCGCCTCAAGCGATCAAGGCGCGTGGTGCGATATTTCATCTGTTTAAACGAGGGCATAACCCATTATGACAATCGAAATCGGCAATGCGCCCTGCTCTTGGGGTGTTGAATTTGCAAATGATCCCCGCAATCCAACATGGCGCAAAGTCCTGCAGGATTGCGCTGAGGCGGGCTATCGCGGGATTGAACTGGGGCCTGTTGGCTTTATGCCCGAAGATCCAGCAATTTTGGGCGAGGCGCTTGATGAATTTGGCCTCACCTTGATTGGCGGCGTGATTTTCCGCCCCTATCACGACCCTGACGCATGGGAGGATGTGCTCGATGCCACGCATCGCACCGCCCGCGCCCTCAAGGCACATGGGGCCGAGCATCTGGTGATTATCGACAGTATCTCACCGCGCCGCGCCCCTACTGCGGGCCGCGCTGATGAGGCGGTGCAGATGGATAAGGCCGAATGGACTGGCTTTCGCGACCGCATCGTAGAAAGCGCGCGAATTGGCGCCGAAGACTATGGCCTAACGGTTGGCATCCACGCCCATGCGGCAGGATTTATGGATTTTGAACCTGAATTGATCCGCCTGCTTGATGAGGTTGATGAGGGCCTTTTGAAAATCTGCTTTGACACGGGCCATCACTCCTATGCGGGGTTTGATCCTGTGGCCTTCATGCAAAAATATGTCAGCCGCATTTCCTACATGCATTTCAAAGATATAGACCCCAAGGTTAAGGCAGATGTGATTGCCAATCGCACAGGGTTTTATGAGGCCTGCGGACAGGGGATTTTCTGCAACCTCGGCCAAGGCGATGTAGATTTTGAGGCGGTGCGCAAGGTTCTTTTGGATGCAAATTTTGCAGGCTGGTGCACAGTCGAGCAAGATTGCGATCCAACCTTAGATGTGCGCCCTATTGATGACGCACGCGCCAACCGCGCCTATCTGCAATCCATTGGTTTTTAAGCGAAAAGAGATCAAATCATGACAAAACTAAAATGGGGTCTTATCGGTGGTGGCGAAGGCAGCCAGATCGGCCCTGCGCATCGCTTAGGCGCACAGGCGGATGGGCATTTTGACTTTGTGGCAGGCGCTTTGGATCACCGCGCAGATGTGGGTCGCGCCTATGCACAGCGTCTGGGAATTGTCGCTGATCGCGCTTATGGCGATTGGCGCGAGATGTTGGCAGGGGAAAGCGCCCGCGAGGATCGCATTGATCTCGTGACTGTGGCCACGCCAAATTCCACGCATTTTGAAATCACCAAAGCCTTTCTTGAAGCGGGCTTTAATGTGCTTTGCGAAAAGCCCATGACGGTGACAGTCGAAGAAGGCGAAGAAATCGTAAAAATCGCCCGCGCCAATGGCCGAATTTGCGCGGTGAATTATTGCTATTCCGCTTATCCGATGATCCGTCAGGCGCGTGCCATGGTGCGCGCGGGCGAATTGGGCAACATTCGGTTGGTCGTCACCAATTTCAGCCATGGCCATCACGGCGATGCGGAAGATGCCGATAACCCACGGGTGCGGTGGCGCTATGACCCCGCGATGGCGGGTGTTTCTGGGCAGTTTGCTGATTGTGGGATCCATGCGCTGCATATGGCAGGGTTTATTTGTGATGATCACGTCACCACGTTGTCCGCTGACTTCGCCTCAACAATTTCATCGCGCGTGCTCGAAGATGACGCGATGGTGAATTTCCGTATGTCCAAGGGCACTGTCGGGCGGCTCTGGACATCTTCGGTTGCGATTGGCCGCCAACACGGGTTCGACATTCAGGTCTTTGGCGAAAAAGGCGGCTTAAGATGGGCGTCTGAGCAGCCCAATCAATTGATCTATACCCGCACAGGCGGGCGCACGGAGATCATCGAAAAGGGCGAAGGGGGGTTGCATGACGAGGCCACGCGGCTCAGCCGTGTCGCCATTGCACATCCCGAAGGGTTTCCCTTGGCTGTGGCCAATATTTACTGCGATCTGGCCGATGCCATTCGTGGTCAGGCCCGTGATGGGTTGCCAACGGCAGAAGATGGGTGTCGCTCGCTGGCGGCTGTTTATGCGGCGGTGGCCTCAGCCAAGGATCACGGCGCGTGGCAGGAGGCCCGCCCGCCCATGTTCAGGGGTTGAGCGCACGCAAACTTGCGCGTTCGACCAAATGACAAGGAAACATCTGTGCCTCAGCCTGCGGGCTGGGGTGTTCACTTAGGCGCACGACAAGCGACAACGCCGCCCCCACAATCGCCTCAATCGGCTGCGCAATCGTGGTGAGGCGAATATTGGGCCACGCGGCCATTGCCATATCATTCAGCCCCAATATGCCAATATCATCAGGGCAGCCTAGACCTGCCGCGCCAATCGCGGCCATGGCGCCGATGGATAGAATATCATCGCCACAAAAATAAACCTCGGCAGGCCCAGCAGACAGTTCGGCGGACATAGCCGCCTGCCCCGCCTCAAACCGATAGGCGGGCACAAAGCGCGCGCGGCAGGTCAGCCCTGCCTCTGCAAGGGCCGCGCGGAAACCCGCCAAACGATCTTGGGTTGAGGTGGCCCCTTCTGGCCCGCCTAGAAACCCGATCTCGCGGTAGCCGCGCGCGATTAATGTCTCGCCCGCCAAACGGCCTGCAGCGTGGTTATCAATGCCCACAACATTGACCCGCGCCTGCGGATCATGGCGACCAAAGGCGTGAACCACAGGAACGCCCTCTTCGTAGAATTGCTCGACCAAACCAGCGGGCAAGGTGGATGAGGCCACCACCACCCCATCGACCGAATATTGCCGCAGCATTGCGGCGGCTTGTTCAATATCGCTCACATCGCTGAGATTAACCAAAAGTGGCCGTAACCCCATCTGCTGCAAGCCACGGGTGAACTGATCGAAAATCTCAAGAAAGACAGGGTTCTGGAAATTATTTGCAACCAAGCCAATCAACTTACTGCGTCCAGTGGTCAGGGATGAGGCCAAGGCGTTTGGACGATAGCCAAGGGCAGCGGCGGCCGCCTCGACCCGCGCGCGCATCGCAGGCGAAACAGATGCACCATCGGTAAAGGCGCGCGACACGGCAGAGGGTGAAACCCTCGCCTTTGCCGCAACATCCCTAAGCGTGATTTTCGCCTTGCGCATCAAACCCATCCCCTCTCCGCGTTTGACTATGACCCAAAGCGGGGAAGCGCGGCAATCACAAAGCGCGACTTACGAGGACACGACCGCCTCAATCTCGGGGCGGGTTGGCATTGCGGGGGCCGTGCCTTGGCGGGTGACAGACAGGCTTGCAGTCGCGCACGCAAAGCGTAACGCGGCCTCGATCCCCTGCCCTTCGGCAAGCGCCACAGCAAAGCCGCCATTGAACGCATCCCCCGCGCCCGTTGTCTCGACCACCGCGCCGCAGTTAAAGGCGGGTTGGTGCAGGGTTTGCTGGCCGTCATGGTAAAGGGCGCCTTGCTCACCCAAGGTTATCACCGCCGCCTTGGCACCAAGATTAAGCAATTTTTGCGCGGCCAATTGCGCAGTTTCAGGCGTGGTCACCTTCACCCCTGTCAACTGCTCCGCCTCAATCTCATTGGGCGTCACATAATCACAAAGGCCCAAGATATCCCGCCCTAATTCTTGCGCAGGTGCGGGGTTTAAGATCGTCAGCGCCCCTGCGGATTTCGCCATGCTCAACCCGTGCTTTGCAGCGGACAAAGGTTGTTCAAGTTGGGTCATGAAAACCTTTGCCGTGTTGATGACGCTGGCGCGCGCCTCAAGATCGGCAACCGCGATCTCCGCGGCCGCACCGGGGCTGACGATAATCGCGTTATTGCCGCTGCCCTCTTCGATAAAGATATACGCAGCCCCCGTATAGCTTTCGGGGTGGTGGCTGACATGGGGGGTCACGCCGCACTCGGCCCAAAGATCAAGCGCCATCTTGGCAAAATCATCTTGGCCAAGCCGCGTGATCATATGCACATCCCCGCCTGCCTTGGCGGCCGCAACCGATTGGTTCGACCCTTTGCCACCTGGCCCCAACACAAAACGTGATCCAATCAGCGTCTCGCCCATCACGGGCTGACGCGGCGCGGTATAGGCCGTATCAGCCACAAATACGCCCAAAATCACAATCGCCTTAGACATCCATTTCCCCTATGCGTCAGGGCCAATCACGCCTTTGCGCAACATGAAGCAGCCATAAAAACGCCGCTCGCCCGTTTGAATCACAGCATAGCTTTGCCGCGCCATATCATAAAAGGCAAATCGCTCAATGCTGATCATGGGCCGCTCCGCCCCTTCGGCGGCGTTGATTTTTTGCTGCACCTCGGCCTGAACGGCGGGGATTGTGTCAGGCTCGCCCACAATTTCCATACGGCCTGCAAAATCATCAACAAAAGTATCAAGGGGCATGACCGAAAGAACCGCCTCGACCGCCTCGGCCGCGGTGAGGTTATCCATGCGCAAAAGGTTGCCGTAAACCGTGGCGCGGGCAACCGAGTCGGATGGAAAATTCGTGTCCGCAATGATCAGAACATCGCCATGCCCCATCATGCGCAAAACATGCAAAACATCGGCATTAAGCCTTGGATCAATTCCTTTCAGCATGATACCCCCCCTTTTTCTCGAATAGTGATGATCACACGCGTTCTTTGGTGGATTTATCGAAAATATGCAGGTCATCTGGATCAGCCGTCATCGTGATCGTTTGACCCACCTTGAAATCGCGCCGCTCGCGCGAGATCAGTGTAAAATCCTGCCCCGTGCTATGGCGCAACATCACATGTGTCTCTGAACCTGTTGGCTCGATCACTGAAATCGTGCCAGAAATCCCCTTATCCGCAATTTGCAAGGCCTCGGGACGGATGCCGATGATGACCTGTTGGCCTTCGGCAACGCCCGCCCCTTTTGGCAAGGAAACCACCGCACCACCGATCTGCGCCGCCAAAGAACGCCCAGATTTGACCACCTGCCCTTCAAAGAAATTCATCGAAGGGCTGCCGATAAAGCCCGCAACAAAGACGTTGCGCGGGCGGTCGTACAACTCAAGTGGGGTGCCAATTTGTTCGATATAGCCGCCCTGCATGACCACAATCTTATCGGCCATGGTCATCGCTTCGATTTGGTCATGGGTCACATAAACGGTGGTTGTTTGTAGCCTTTGGTGCAATTCCCGAATTTCGGTGCGCATTTGCACGCGCAATTTCGCATCTAGGTTTGAAAGTGGCTCATCAAACAGAAACACCTGCGGATCACGGACGATTGCACGCCCCATAGCAACTCGCTGGCGCTGCCCGCCTGATAATGCACGGGGATAGCGATCAAGATAAGGGATCAGGCCCAAAATCTCAGCTGCGTGATCAACGCGACTGTTGACCTCGGCCTTATCCATGCCGCGCATCCGCAGCGAAAAGGCCATATTCGCACGCACTGTCTTGTGAGGATAAAGTGCATAATTTTGGAACACCATAGCAATATCGCGCTCAGCCGGTGGCAAATTATTCACGATACGATCACCAATTTGGACTGTACCACTCGTTATACCCTCAAGACCTGCGATCATACGCAAAAGAGTTGATTTACCACAACCAGACGGGCCAACTAAAACAACAAACTCACCGTGTTCGATGTCTAAATCCAAACCATGCAAAACCATCACATCACTGTAGGACTTCATCAGCGATCGTATTTCTAACCCTGCCATGCTCATGTTCCTTAAGTCAGTCGGCCTTTAACAACTAAATCGAAAGTCTTTCTCTGTCCATTCCAGATGCATACTAACATGTTAGAATCTTGACAGAATGATTGCTGGCTGGAAAGATAATATCGCTAGCAACTAAAAAATATTCAAACGTCGGACTCAGCTAGCGTCGAAACTGCACAAGTTAAGCGAAGATATCTGGGAGGATAAGTCGTGAAAGTTGAAATGTATAAAGCTATTGTGGCTGCACAGATGAGCCGCCGTAATATGCTCAAAGGTGCCGCCAGCGTCGGCGCAATTGCCGCCGTAGGTGGCGCTGGTGCCTTGACAGCACCTAAAGTTGCGAACGCAGCAGGTCATAGTGACGTCCGCGCTCAAATTCTACAAATTCCGGGGGTAGGAATGGGCTCACCGACCGATGCAGACTGGCAGCGCGTTGGAGAGTTATGCCTTGGTCCGGTCCGAGAGAATGTTGCGGAAGGCGAATTTGAAGGTGTTGAACTGACTTTCTTGGGCCTCAACAACCAAAACCTGCATAACTTCTTGTTCCGCGGGTTCCTCAAGCCATGGGAGGCCTACACAGGCGCGAAGATCAACTGGATCGACCTTGCACAGGCCGATTATAACCCCCGCTTGCAGCAGGCAATTGCCACTGGCACAGTTGACTTCGACATCATCGAAATGGGCGCCCCATTTGAAGGCGACACAGCAGGCAAGGGTCTGTTGGATGAAATGCCAGAATGGGTGAAAGACCAGATCGAAGCCGATGATTTGGTTGGGTATTTGCAACCACCTGTGGGCACATGGGATGGCAAAACATATCGCATCACCATTGATGGAGACTGCCATACATTCTGCTATCGCAAGGATTACTTCGGCGATGGCGCAATCGGTGGGGCCGAAGTGCCAAGCACATGGCAACAGGTGAACCAAGTGACCAAGGATTTGGTGGGCAAGACCGACCCCCTCACTGGTCTGCCTGCGCATGGCTATCTTGACCCGCTGAAAGGCTGGGGCGGTTTTGGCTTCTACTTTATTGCCAACCGCGCTGCCGCCTATGCCAAGCACCCAAGTGACCCAGCATGGCTGTTTGATCCAGACACCATGGCCCCACGGGTAAACAATCCCGCATGGGTTCAGGCCATCCAAGACGTGATGGATTTGATCGAGACTCCAGGTGCATACCCTGCAGATCAGATCAATGCTGACCCCGGGACAACAGGCTTCCAGCAATTCTTGGCTGGCACAGGTTCGATGCTAATGTGGTGGGGTGATATTGGCTCCAACGCACGCACATCAGATACGTCCGTAGTCGGTGACGTTGTAGGCTTTGGCATTAATCCGGGCTCAGACCGGGTCTACAACTCGCAGACGGGCCAGTGGGAAGACACCTACAACGAGGCGCCCAACATGGCCTATTTGGGCTGGGGCATCTATGTCACCAAAAACGTGCAGGGTGATGACCTTAAGCGTAAAGCTGCTTGGTCTGCGGCGGCGCATCTTGGCGGCAAAGATATATCCTTGTGGATGTCCGCATATCCATCGGGCTTCCAGCCCTATCGTAACTCGCACTTCCAATATGACGAGTGGGAAGCAGCGGGCTATGACCGCGATTATGTTGAGGATTATTTGGGCTCGAACGCGGATAGCTACAACCACCCTAACGCGGCAATTGAACCGCGTATCCCTGGTATCTTCCAATACTACTCGGTGGCGGAAGACGAACTGGCCAAAGGGTTTGCCGGCCAATACGGATCGGCACAAGAGACCGCCGATGCGATTGCCGCTGCCTGGGAAGGCATCACCGATCAAATCGGTAGAGACACTCAAATCAGCCTCTATCGCGCCTCTCTCGGGCTCTAAGGGCAAAAACACGCTGTGGCCGATCTTTCGGGGTCGGCCACAGACTTGTTAATCCATTTACACGATAAATCGGGCGATAAGCATGGAAGACGGCGACAGGCTTCACGTGGTGACGGCAGATCACATTTCGGATCAACGCCGCCGTTTGGGAAAAACCCTTGTCTGGGGATCAGCCGCGCTGATGGCATTGATTATGGCCGTACAAACCCTCGATGGGATTGGCACACTGTCCATCGGGTTTGAAAATTGGCGGCCCTCCCTCTATGCGTATCTATTTTGGTCAACCTGCCTTTGCGTGTCGCAGGTTTTGATCCGCGGCGAACATGGAAAACGCACATTGTTTGTTCTGCCCGCCGCGTTATTTGTGATCTCTATGGTGGTGTTCCCGCTGCTCTTTGGATTGGTCATTGCCTTTTCAGATTGGAACCTCTCCTCGCCCGATGGGCGGCAATTTAATGGCATCGACAATCTGCGGCAGATGGCGGGCGACCCGTTTTACTGGAACGCGATGCGCAACATGTTTTGGTATACCGCCGCGATTGTTGTGGAATATACGGTTGCCTTTGGCCTTGCCCTGTTGCTGAACGGGCAAATTCGAGGGCGCAAATTCTTTCGTGTGGCCTTCCTTCTGCCATTGATGCTGTCCCCCGTTGCGGTCAGCTGGATGATTGGTAAATCCATGTTGGAAATCCGCTTTGGCCCGATTTCGCGCTTTATGCGCTATATCGCCTCCGAGCCTTCAGCCGACCTGCCTGCCCCGCTGTTTTTGATTGGCTCCTATATCAGCGATTTTGGTCAATGGTTGGGATGGGCAAGCCCGTCCTTCTTCGGCTCTGCGGGGGTTGCACGTGCGATGATCATGATGATGGACGCGTGGACGTTCATCCCCTTCATGATGATCATGATCCTTGCAGGGCTTCAGGCAATCCCGCGCGAATTGTTCGAAGCGGCCGAGGTCGATGGCGCCTCGAAATGGCGACAATTTTGGGAGGTGACCTTCCCCTTAATGTTGCCCGTTTCCATCACTGCGATTTTGATCCGCATTATCTTTAAGCTCAAATTGGCGGATATCATCATCAACATCACCTCGGGCGGGCCAGGCGGCGCGACCGATAGTGTAACCAGCTTTATTTTCCGAGAATATCGTGACCGATCCAATGTGGGATATGGCACGCTTTTGGCGATTGTTTATTTGGTTGTGATCGTGATTGCGATGACAATCCTAATGAAACTAGCAGATCGCTGGATGAAACCGAGGTATTAAAATGTCGGCGCAGATTTTCAAAGACAGTGACACTGACCGCAAATTTCGCCCCGTTTGGTATCTCTCGCGCGGCCTGATCTATGGCGTGTTGATTCTTTGGGCCGTTGTGTGCCTGTTTCCAATTTTTTGGACAGCCACAACAGCGTTTAAGACCGCGCCTGATGTGATGCAGGGCAATATCATCCCTTGGGCAGATTTCACGCCCAATTGGTTGGGGTGGCGGTCGCTTGGCCTGTCACCTGATACAATCGGAAATGAATCCACTGTGCGCGAAGAATTTCTCAAGCGATTTTGGAATTCGACCGTTGTCTCTGTCACCGCTTCGTTTTTTGCGGTGGTTTTGGGCAGTTGCGCCGCATATGGACTGTCGCGGTTTAGCTATAAATTTGGCTTCATGCGCAATTCGGACATCTCATTCTTTTTTCTCAGCCAGTTGATCCTGCCGCCTGTGGTTTTGGCCCTGCCCTTTTTGGTTTTATATAAATCGCTTGATCTTCTTGACACGCGGATCGGGTTGATCTTGCTTTATACGCTGACGGTTCTGCCCATTGTTATTTGGATCATGCGGGATCAGTTCAGCTCAATCCCGACCGAGTTGGAAGAAGCAGCTTTGGTGGATGGTTTGTCGATCTGGGGGGCCTTTAGCACCATTGTGATGCCAATCGCCCTGCCCGGTATGGTGGCCGCGTTCATCTTGTCGCTTGTGCTGACATGGAACGAGTATTTCTTTGCAGCACTTCTGACCTCGTCTGCGGCAAAGACCTTGCCTGTGATGGTGGCCTCACAAACGGGCTCACAGGGCATTTCATGGTGGTCTATGGCGGCGCTGTCCTTTGCGGCGATTGTGCCCTTGATCATTATCGGCATCATCCTTGAGAGATATATCATCAAAGGCATGGCGGCGGGGGCGGTAAAATAATGCTGAAGGGCATTGATCAGCGTCTTTCCGCTGAAATAGTCTATGCGCTGATGCAAATGGGGCATGGGGATGATCTGGTGATCTGTGACATCAATCACCCCGCCGTGACAATCGCAAAAGAGACGACCTATGGCAGCCTTTTGGATATGGCGGGGTGCGATATTCCGACCGCAACGCGCGCCATTCTGTCCCTCATGCCGCTCGATAGCTTTGTCCCTGCCCCCGTTAGGCGGATGCAAGTTGTGGGTGACCCAGAAGGCGTAGTGCCCATTTTCGGCAAGATGCAGAAGGTTCTGGATGCCTCAAACGGCGCACCTGTCTTGGTCGAGGCCCTGGAACGATTTGCCTTCTACGAGGCCGCAAAGCGGGCCTTTTGTATCATTCGCACCGCCGATAGTGGGCCTTACGGCTGCTTTATCCTGAAAAAAGGTGTGGTGGATTTAACACCACTTTAGCGCGCGCGGGGTGTTAGCTCAGGCGCTTGCGCATCTCAGCCATGATCAAGGACACCCCTTTCGCGCCAAGCTCTGGTGTCGCTTCGGTCGCGCTGGACGTATACCATGCTGTGTTCTGCGCCATGCGTGCAGCCTCGACCACATCGGGGGCAAGCTCCATCATCAGGGCAGTTTCCCCTGCCCCTGCATGATCAAAGGGATAATGCGCCTTCACCTCGGGCCCCATGAGCGGGTGAATTTTGATCCAGTTGAAGGGGTCGCTGCCCGTGGCGTGCTCAGCATAGTAATCGACCATAGCGTTATCGCCCCACCACCCTTCGCCACGCGTCTCTTGCAGATACCGAAACAAGGCGCGCCGCGCCGCGAATTTGAACGCCAGATCGGTTGGCATACCTGCGGTGAAGTTTTCCGATTGGTGATGGATAATGCCGTGAATATTGCGAAACCCGATGCGCAAAAGCGCAAAAAACATATCCTCGGCCAGTGCCGAAATTTTGGATGCATCAATATCCATGCTGCCCGTGCCCTCTGGCCCCGCTACCGCATAACTGGCCGCGCCATAGGCAAAGGGCGGTAGGATCACCAAATCCATCTCCGCCTCAAGACGCGTGAGGATCTCTGTGACCGCCAAGAGATCCATCCCAACAGCCATATGTTCGCCGTGATATTCCATAACCCCAAGCGCCAAGGCGACAGGCGTGTTATCGGCAATCGCATGCCGAATTTGATGGGGCAACATCCGCTCGAACCGCATTACTGCCCCCCAGCTAGGCTATGCGCCACGCCGCGGCTGTCCTCGTATAATTGGCGAAACAGCTTATAGTGACGGGTATGCGCCGCACTATGATTGGGCGCCACTTCGTGGGTGGCAGGGTTCCATTTGCTGATATCCTCAGGCCGCGCAGCCCCAATGGCGCAGGCGGCAAGGAATGCGTCCCCAAATGACGCGCCGATGGTCTTTTCACAGACGATCTGCGGGATATTCCCAAAATCTGAGGTTGCCTGTAACCACAGCGGGTTTTTCGTGCCGCCCCCAACCGCCAAACAGCGTTCGGGTGCATGGCCAATCTCGCGATAGGTTTCGATAACATGGGCGGTTCCCATCGCGATCCCCTCAATCAAGGCGCGATAGATGTCGCCACGGCTATGGGTCAGGTTCAGGCCAAAAATCGCCCCTTTGGCCAGCGGGTCATGGATCGGCGTCCTTTCGCCCGAAAAATAGGGCAAGACCAAAACGCCATTAGCCCCCACGGGGGAGGCCGCCGCCTCCTGCGCCAAGGCACCAAAGGCCGTGTCCTTTGGCAGGTCAGGCGCAAACCTGTCGCGAAACCAATGGGTCAGCGTGCCCGATGTCGCAAGACCCGCCATTGAGGCGTGGCTGTCGGGCCAAAGCCATGGTGCATACCACAGCCGTGCGTCACTCACCCTTTCTGCGGTGCGCTGTATGATAAAGATGGTAGAGCCATACATCATCATCATGTCACCCGCCTCTTGCACCCCGACACTCAGCGCCTCGGCGGCGGCATCAATTGTTCCTGCCGTGACGGGGGTGCCAACGGCCAATCCCGTCTGCGCTGCGGCCTGTTCGGTCACCCGCCCTGCAATCTCACTTGACCATAAAAGGCGCGGCAAACGCCCCGTTTCGATGATCTGATCGCTTAAGGATTGCGTCCAGTCCTGTGTGGTTACATCGTAAAGCGGGCTGAAATTTGCGGCCGTGTAATGGTCAATGACATATTCCCCCGTCAGGCGATGCACGAGAAACGAGGTCGAGGTCAGAATTTTCGCTGTGGCCGCATAAAGATCGGGCTGCGTCTCTTTGAGCCATAGGATTTTTGGCCCCACAGATTGCGAGGTCAGCGCGTTGCCGCAGCGTGCCAAGATCTGATCTTCGCCAATCTCAGCATTAAGGCGGTCAATTTGCGCGGTGGCGCGGGTATCCACCCCATAAAGCACGCCATTCATCAAGGGCGTGCCTGCGGCATCCACGGGCAGCATACAGGGGCCGATGGCTGAGGTGGCGATGCAAGCAATCTCCTGCGGATCAACCCCAGACTGGGCAAGCAGCGCCTTGGTGACCGCAACGAAATCATCCCACCAATCTTCTTCTGCGCGATGCTCGGCCCAACCCGCGCGTGGCACGATCATCTCATGTCTGACAGCGGCCTGCGCCAAAATCTGGCCGACCTCATTGGTCAAAACACCCTTTGTCTCATAGGTGCCAATGTCTACGCCAAGAAACACGGCCATAGCCCAAGCCCCCCTTTAATCGCGGTTGAGATTGAAATCAGGGTCAATTTGCGCAAGCCCTGTTTCAAGAAGCTGCGCAAGATCAGTCAAATCACTGAGCGCGCAAACCTCGAGACTGGAATGGGTGTAGCGGCATGGAAAGCCCAAATCGATTGCGGCAACACCCTGCCCCATCTGCTGAATATAGGATAGGTCAGTCAAAACCCCGACCTGCGCGCTGCGCTGCAGGGGCAGATTGGCCGTTTTGGCAGCGCCTTCGAATAGGGCTACCATCTTAGGGTGCGGGATCACACCATTGAGGGTGCCCCGACCATGAAAGGAATAGAGCGACATTCCGGGGCCACCGCCCAAAACCATCTCCCCCCGATCCGCCATGTCGGGCGTGTCACAGGCCAGCATCAGATCCAATTGTATGGCAATATCAGGCTGCAAAATTTGTGCAGCAGACATTGCACCCCGCAAATTGAATTCTTCTTGAACCGAAAAGACGATGGCAACAGGCGGCCCTGATTTGCGCGCTTGAAGGCGCGCGGCCAAATCCAGAAGAACGGCACAGCCCGCGCGATCATCAACGGCTGTGCCCGCAATGCGGCCATTTGCCAATTCGATCACATTGGGCCGATAGACCACGGGCGTGCCGATTTGCACCCCTGCGGCCTCTGCCTCGGCCTTGGCTGTAAAGCCTGCATCAATGCGGATCTGCGGCGTGGTCAAAACCTGATATTTCTCGTCAGGGGTGGTTGCGTGATGCGATTTATTGGCAATCACAGCATCAATATCACGCCCCTCCCCGATACAGAGCCGCACCGCCTGCGAGGCTTGCGCACGCTCGGGCACGCCGCCCATGCGTTCAACCCTGATGCTGCCATCTTGTTCGATTTTACGCACAAAGAACCCAAGCTGATCCATATGCGCAAAAACCATCACGGACGGCGCATAAGGATCGCCTGAAAACCGCGCGATGAGATTGCCGAGCCTGTCGGTTTCATGCGCAATACCCATTTGCGACAAACGCGCCGCAATCGCGCGGCGCACCCGATCCTCATGGCCTGACAGGCCCACGATCTGCATCAGATCAATAAGATCTTTTTTTAATTGCTCGCTCATCTGATTGCTCGCACCCGATCCATGAAATCCTTGGCCCGATCAGGATCAACCGCGTTCCATGTGTGCCCATCCACCTTGAGCGCCGATCCAATAATACAGCCATCCGAGACCCGCATAACATCGGCCACAGTTTCATGCTTAACGCCTGTATTCGCCAAAACGGGCGCATCGGGCACAGCCGCTTTGACGCTTTCGAGATCCTCCATTTTCGCGGCCTCACCCGTGATGGTGCCTGAGACTAGAACCGCATCAGGGATAGACGAGAACACGGCGCTGCGCGCACGATCCGCGACCGAGCGCTGATCAAGGCTATAGGCGAATTCGGCACTAATGTTGAAAAACTTTGCAACATCGCCCGCGCCGACACGCGCGCCATAGCGATAGGCCGCACCCGCATCAGGCGCCCAAACCCCCATATCCGAGGCATAGGTGCCCGTGAAAATCTCACGCACAAAACGCGCGCCCGTTGCCGCCGCCAAAGCAAGGCTTGCTTTGGGATCCCACAAAACATTCACGCCAAAGGGTACAGTGATCTCATCGCGCAGCCGACCGATGACATAGGCCATGGTCGCAGTCGAGGCAGTATCTACATTCAATTCATAGGGGCGATCATTCTCATTTCCAAACATCACCGCATCAACGCCTGCGGCCTGCAAGGCGTGCAAATCTTTCCTGCAGCCTGCAATCAACCCCTCAATACCTGCCTCTGCATCATAGAGCGGCGCACTTGGCAGGGCGCCGAAATGAACCATGGCGATGACAGGTTTCTTATCCCCAAAAATAGCTTTGAATTTCTGCACGACACTCTCCCATGCGCGACCTGCGCGAGACATAGCCTAACGTGAAACTATCTTGCATCCAAGGCAAAACATACTAGCATGTCAGTTAAACCTTGGAGGGAGCAGAATGATCAAATTTCGCAATTGGGATCGCCTTGGAAATGGCGGGCTGAGGCTGAGCGAGCTCGGGTTTGGCGCGGCCCCTTTGGGCAATCTCTATCGCGCGATCTCTGAGGAGGATGCGCAAAACACCCTGCAAGATGCGTGGGATGCAGGGTTGCGGTATTTCGATACTGCACCGCTTTATGGGCTTGGCCTCTCTGAGACGCGGATCAACCATTTTCTGCGGGGTAAACCGCGCGAAGACTATGTGATCTCGACCAAGGTTGGGCGGCTGATGCAGGTCACAGCACCAGAGGCGCGGGATGGGTTCGGGAAATGGTTTGATGTGCCCGCGCGGCGCGAGGTGTTCGATTATAGCTATGATGGTGTGATGCGCTCTTTTGAGACCTCGCTTGAGCGCTTGGGAATAGACCGCATTGATGTGCTTTATGTGCATGATCTTGACCTCTTCACCCACAAGACCGATGCCGTGCTTGAGGAAAAGCGCGCCGCATTCATGGGGGGGGGCTTGGCCGCGCTGACCGCATTGCGTGATCAAGGGGTGATCACGGCATTTGGTGCGGGTCTGAATGAATGGCAAGCGTCACAATGGCTGGCCGAGCGTGGCGATTTCGATATCTTCCTTCTTGCGGGCCGCTACACGCTGCTTGAGCAAGAGGCGCTTGAAACCTTTCTCCCCCTCTCCGCCGCGCGTGGAATTGGGATTGTCATTGGCGGCCCCTATAATTCGGGCATTTTGGCGACAGGTGCGCGCGAGGGGGCGTATTTCAACTATGACCCTGCCCCGCGACACATCTTGGACAAGGTCGCGGCCATTGAGGCGGTTTGTGCCGCGCATGATGTGCGCCTTGTCGATGCCGCCTTTCGGTTTCCGCTGATGCATCCATCGGTGATCTCGGTGATCCCAGGAGGGCAAAGCCCTGCAGAAATGGCCAGCAATCTGCGCGCGGCACAGGCGCAAATCCCGCCCGCCCTTTGGTCTGATCTCAAATCCGCAGGATTGATGCGCCAAGACGCACCAACCGCCTAAATTCGCAACGGGGAGACGAACGATGCAAATTGATGCCCACCAACATTTCTGGAACCCTGCCCGTGGCGATTATGGATGGATGGATCCCTCAAACGCCACGCTCTATCGCCCCTATGGCCCGGATGATTTACGCCCGCATCTGGCGCGTCATGGCATCGATAAAACCGTTTTGGTGCAGGCCGCCCCAACAGTGGAGGAAAGCGCCTATATGTTGGGCCTTGCCGATGCCACGCCTTTTGTTGCAGGCGTTGTGGGGTGGATTGATTTTGAAAATCCAGACGATGAGGCGGTCTTAGCGCGATTTGCAAAGCATCCTAAATTCGTGGGCGTGCGCCCCATGATCCAAGATATTGAAGACGATAACTGGATGCTGCGCGCAGATATCGCATGGGCCTATCAGGCCATCGCCAAGCATGATCTGTGCTTTGACGCGCTTGGATTTCCGCGACATTTGGCGAATTTCCACACCATCTTGACCCGCCACAGCGAGATGCGCTGCGTGATTGATCACTGCATGAAGCCGCAAATCCACGCGCATAGCGCCGAGACGTTTCAGGTTTGGGCCGATGGCATGGCCGCTTTGGCGCGTGACACCAAGGCCTATTTGAAATTTTCGGCCCTTGTGACCGAGGCAAATGAAGGTTGGACAGTCGAAGATCTCCGCCCATATGCGGATCATGTCTTTGCCTGTTTCGGCGCTGAGCGCATCATGTGGGGGTCAGATTGGCCCGTCTGCCGTCTGCGGGCGGAATATGACGCATGGCGCCATGCGGCGGAGGAGCTGACCCATACTCTAACCGCCGAAGAACGGGCACGGGTCTTTGGCGGCACGGCGGCCGAGGCCTATCGCTTGGCGCTATAGGCCAAAGGCATGGCGCAGTTGCGCAGAGGTAATATTGGCGCGTCCCTCAAGCGGGGTTGAGACATGAAGGGCCGCCGCCCCTTGGGCAAAGGCCGCAGCCGCCGCTAAATCGGCACCGCGCGCAATCTCAGCGGCAAGCGCCCCCACGAAAGCATCCCCCGCCCCATGGGTGGAGATGACGGGCACGCGATGCGCCTTGGCCTCAAAGCGAGTGCCGTCCCGCGCTTGCGCGATATAGCCATCCGCGCCCAGTGTAATGATCACCGCACGCCCTTCGCGCGCAAGCTGCGCTAAGGCCGCCCCAGGATCGGGCAGATCATGCGGCAGCCCTGCCTGCATTGCGGCCTCTAGGCGATTAACCACCAAAATATCAGCCCGCTCAATCATCACCGCGTCACGCGCCAAAGCGGGGGCCGCATTCCAGATAACGATGACATCCTGCGGCAAACGCGCCAAGAGCGCGTGATTTTCCGCAACAGGGATTTCATTTTGCAGCACGACCACTTTGGGGGGGGGGTCAAGTTTTGCCTGCTGCGCGTTGATTTGGCGGTTCACGCCCGAAACGACCACGGCGCCATAGCTGCCATCATTTTGCACGATGGCCACGCTCATGCCTGAGGCCCCATCACACGTGGCAAGCATGGACCTATCGACATCTGCGCGCGCCAGTTCAGCGCGCAAAGGCTGCGCAAAATCATCCGTGCCAACCACGCCAATCATGGCAACCTTGCCCCCCATGCGGGCGGCAGAAACCGCCTGATTGCCGCCTTTGCCACCAAAACGATAGGCCACATCTTGGCCCATCATCGTCTCGTCTGGGGCGGGCAAAGCGGGGGCGTTGACAATCACATCAAGATGCAGCGCCCCCATCACAAGGATATCAGCGCCCATCAGGGATCACCCCGCCATAAAGCAGCTCGGCGATCAATCGCTGGGTGAGGGCCGCGTTTTGCTTTTGCAACAGATCAGACAGCTCTGAACTTTCGGCGAGTTCTGCGGCAATGGCGCGCAACCGCTCGATAATCAGGATATTTGTGCGCCCCTCCTCAATCGGGTTCAGGCCCGAATGGTCGGGAAATGTGTCGAAATAAATGACACCATCATAGCCCATGCGGTGCAATTGCACGAATAACTCGACTGTCGCCACAGGATGCACCGTGCCCGCCATCAAGCCATCATCGCGCTTGCCATAGCCATCATTCAGGTGAACCCCCAAAATCTTGGCATGGCGCTGCGCCAGATAGGCCACATGGGCGGGCATCTCATTTGCATAAAGCACATGGGCAAAATCCACGGTGACGCCCAAATTTTCGGCCCCGACATCACGAATGGCCAATAATGTTGTGGCCATGTCGGGCATCAGCGCAAAGGCGCGGGGCTCATTGGGTTTATATTCGATGGCAATTTGCAGATCGCGGTTATGGGCGCTGACTTCGGCCAAAGCATCAAGCGTATCGCCCCAAAGACGCGCGTAATCGGCCTGAAGGGCGTAATCAAACCCGTCTTGGCCCATCCAAAGGGTCATCACGCCCCCACCCATTTCCGCCAAAGCATCTAGACCCTGTTTGGTCAGATCAATCGCATTGCGCCGTGTTGCGGGATCTGGGTTGGTAAAGGCCCCTATGGCAAAGGCAGGGTCAGAGTAATAGCGCATCGCAAGCCCGTTTAACCCCAAGCCATTATCGCGCAACATATCGCCAATCTCGCGCGCAGGACGCCCTTCGAAATGATCAGGATAGTTCAAATCCGCCGCATCCATCCCCTCAACACGGGCGGCGGCGGCAATCATGCCCGCAATACCCCGCCCCTCGGCCAGTGGTTTGAATGCATTCAGACGCGCGGCATAGCGGGGTTTATTCGCAGGATAGGACATTTACTGACTTTCAACTGGGGTCGAATAATTCTGGATGGGTCTTCTCAAGCGGGATCAAAGATTTCATCAACTGGCCCAAATGGGCGCGCATCGCTTTTCGCGCCGCTTGCGGATCACGCGCGGCAATCGCATCGACCAAATCGTAATGCTCTTGCAATGTCTCGGCCACGCGCCCTGGCATGGGCAAGATCAACTGCCGTGCGCGATCCACATGAAGCCATCCCGTTTTGGCAATGGTCGATAATTGCTTGAACCCCGTAAAGCCGATGATGAGATCGTGCATTTCGCCATCTAGCCGATAAAATTCAGCAAAATCGCCCTCCTCAACCATCACCTTTTGCAGGCGCAAATTGCGGCGCAATTCGGTGATCTGCTCGTCTGTGATAATCTCGGCCAAAAGCTCGGCGCAGGCCAGTTCGATACTTTCCCGCAGAAACGCACCTTCGCGAATTTCTTCCATCGAGAAGCGCGCTACAAATGTGCCAGATTGCGGCACCACATCCACCAAACCCTCGTTAGATAGGCGTGTTATCGCCTCTGCCACAGGGGACCGCGACACGCCAAGCGTTGCGCAAATATCCTGCTTGCGCAGCGCCTCGCCCGGTTTGTAGCGCAAGGTCAAAATTGCCTCACGCAGGGCGGCGTAGGTGCGCCGTGCCAAATTTCCTTCATAGGCATCCAAAGACCGCAGCCTAAATTCGCTGCCTTGCGCGGGGTCTGATGGTGAATTCTCTTGCATCATGTCGCTCAATCTCGATAATTCTAGCATGTTAGTATGATTGCCGTGGAAATTTCAAGATCGTAAACTCTCACTTTGAATGAATGATGCCAGCGATGACCCAAGATATTTTGATCCTGAACGCAGATGATACGGTCGGAATTGCCTTGGTCGATATCCGATCAGGCGCGGCTCTATCATCTTTTGAAACGATTGCGCAATCCGACATTCCAAAAGGGCATAAATTTGCATTGCGCCCCATTGCCAAGGGCGCGGCGGTGATCCGCTATGGTCAAATTATCGGCTATGCGACCGAAGATATTGCCGCAGGCGCGCATGTGCATAGCCACAACCTGTCTTTTGGCGATCACAAACGCGGCTATGAATTTGCCACGCAGAACACCCCCCTTCCTGCGGCGGATGAAAGCGACAGCTTTATGGGCTATCATAGGCCTGATGGGCAGGTCGGCACGCGCAACTATATTGGCATTCTGACATCCGTGAACTGCGCAGGCAGTGTGGCCCGTTTCATCGCGGAGGCTGCTGAAAAATCGGGGCTCTTGAAGGATTTCCCAAATGTCGATGGGATTGTCCCGATTGTGCACAGTTCTGGCTGCGGGATGTCTGGCTTGGGCGAAGGGTATCAGATGCTTTTCCGAACCTTGGCAGGATATTCGAAAAACCCAAATTTTGGGGCGATCCTGTTGGTCGGTCTGGGCTGCGAGGTGATGCAGGTGCCTGACCTGATCGGCCCCGCCCGTCTGCGCGATGGCGAGAGTTTCCGCTATATGACCATTCAGCAGACAGGCGGCACAAAGCGCACAATTGAACGGGGTCTCAGCATGCTGCGCGAGATTGCAGCCGTGGCCAATCGTGCGACACGCGCCCCTGCGCCGGCCTCAAAATTGGTGGTAGGCATGCAATGTGGGGGCTCGGACGGCTATTCTGGCATCACCGCCAACCCTGCCATGGGGTATGCGTCTGATTTAATCGTGCGTCAGGGCGGCACCACAATCCTGTCTGAAACCCCAGAAATCTATGGGGCAGAGCATCTTTTGACCCGCCGCGCGATATTGCCCGAAATTGGTGAAAAACTGATTTCGCGCATTCAGTGGTGGGAAGATTATACCGCCCGAAATGGCGGCGAGATGGACAATAACCCATCCCCAGGCAACAAACGCGGCGGGCTGACCACAATTCTTGAAAAATCTTTGGGCGCGGTGGCCAAAAGTGGAACTGCCCCTTTGGCGGGGGTTTATGAATTTGCAGAAACCCTGACCGCGCAGGGCTTTGTCTATATGGACAGTCCTGGATATGACCCATGCTCGGTCACAGGGCAGATTGCCTCAGGCGCCAATATCATCACATTCACCACGGGCCGTGGGTCTGTGTCGGGTTATATGCCCACACCTTGTATCAAGCTTTCGACCAATGATGATCTTTATGGCCGCATGGGGGACGATATGGATATCAATTGCGGTGACATTATCAGCGGCGGCATCAGCCTAGCCGATAAGGGGCAAGAGATTTATCGCGAAATCCTACGCGTGGCCTCAGGCGGCACCACGAAAAGCGAGGAATTGGGCTTTGGCGGGGTCGAATTCGTGCCGTGGCAAGTGGGGGCAGTGATGTAGTTGGATCAGAGCGTCAGCTTGCGATCCAGATGCACATATCCGCCATCCACGAACATCCATTGCCCCGTGGTATGGCCCGACCGCGCAGAGAGCAAAAACACCACCATTGCCGCGATTTCCGCGCTTTCGGTCATCCGGCGCGATAGGGGAATCGCGGCCTCGATCTTGCCGCGCATCCCCTCTGGATCAGGCAAGGTCGACAGCCAGTTTTGATACATAGGCGTCATAACCTCGGCGGGCAAAACGGCATTCACGCGGACACCCGCCGAGGCTAGTTCCGCCGCCCATTCCCGCGTCAAACCCAAGACGCCCGCCTTTGCGGCCACATAGGCCGATGTGCCGCCCTGCCCTGTCACAGCGGTTTTTGAGGCCACATTGACCACCGCGCCACGGCTTGCGCGCAGGTCATGATGCAGGTGATGCATCAAGGTGTAATATTGCACGAGGTTGAGATTGAGAGAGGCCCGAAACGCGTCAGGCCCCGCATCTAGCCCCACGCCATCATTGAGGCCTGCATTATTCACAAGCCCGTAAATCGTCCCAAATTCAGCGCGAATATCGCTCAATGCCGCCGCACAGGCCGCATCATCGGTCAAATCAAGGGTGACGGATGTCGCAAATTGCGCCACCTTGCAGGGTTTTTTGTCGATCACGATGACCTTGGCCCCTTCGGCCACAAGATCCTTCACAATCGCCTCGCCAATCCCCGATGCCCCGCCTGTCACGATGCAGGGTTTCCCCTTTAGTCCAAAATCCATGACCCGCCCCCGTTTCTCGCTTACATAACCCCCATGTTTCACAGGGGCGAACATCCATCCCATTCCCCTTGCTTGTGCGCAGGCTTTCGGCAATCCTATCGCCGCAACACATAGAATGGAGCGGGACAGATGTTTGTAAGATGCGCCTTTTTTAAGGGTAAAATCAAGGATGGCATGGAGGCAGACTTCCACAGCCATTGGTGCGAAAATCTTGTGCCGCTTTGGTCAGCCTTTCCCAATCTGCAAGAGTTGCGCGTGATGCGCGAAGTGGAAAGCGATGACCCCGACAGCCCCTTCCCGCTTGTGATGGCCATGAAATTCAAAACCCGCGATGACATCGAAGAGGCGCTGAATTCCCCCACAAGATGGCAAAGCAAAGAAGTATCAAAGCGGCTGTTCGAGATGTTTGACGGCCATGTCATCCACACGGTCTTTGCCGCAGATCAGTTTGATCCGATGTAAGCAGCTCATCAAAGGGTGGGGTGGCGGACAGACAGGGATTCGAACCCTGGAGACGGTTTCCCGCCTACACGCGTTCCAGGCGTGCGCCTTCGACCACTCGGCCACCTGTCCGTGAGGGGTCTCCTATAGGATTTCACCCCCTTTGTGCAACCCGTGAATTGACATCCCCCGCAGAGAATTTCACCGAAGCCCGAGTTTAGGCAAACCCGATGCTGACGCGGCGGTTTTGGCGGCCTTTGTTTTCGATTTTAAGGATCTCCAATTTGCCGATCTCGCCCGTGCGCGCAACATGGGTGCCGCCGCAAGGTTGCAGGTCAATCTGCGCTGCCCCCTCGCCGATTTGCACAAGACGAATGCGGCCCGCGCCGCGCGGGGGTTTCACCGAGAGGGTTTTGACCATCTCAGGCTTTGCATCCAATTCCGCCTCGAGGATCCAGTGCTGTGTTACGGGCAGGTTGCGATCCACCAATGCGTTAAGTTGACCTTGCAGGATCATACGCTCGGGCAAACTATCGGGAATGTCGAAATCAAGCCGCCCGCGTTCCGCGCCAATTGCCCCGCCTGTCACCCCATAAGGCAGCACAACAGACAACAGATGCAAGGCGGTGTGCATGCGCATATGATTAAAGCGGCGCGCCCAATCAAGACGCTGCTCAACCGCCGCGCCAGATTTTGGCAGGGCCACGGGTTCGGCAGGCAAGAGAACAACATCCCCGCTCTCGCCCTTCATCGTGGTGGCGATGGCGATGCGCCCGCCCTCGTAATCCAACCACCCGCTATCGCCCGGCTGCCCGCCCCCTTGGGCATAGAAAATGGTTTGATCCAAGATGATCCCACCTGCATCCGTCAGCCCCTTAACTGTCGCAGGCGCAGTTTTGCGATAGGCATCTTGCAGGAATAAAAGCTCACTCATACCAGCACTCAAGATTTAGGGGCGGCAAGCGCCTCGGGGTTGCGCAGCCACAAATCACGCTGTGCGAATGGGATTTCGATACCTGCCTCGCGGAACTTGCGCAGCAGTTCAAGGTTCATCTCGGATTTCACCGACAATAAGAAATTCACATCCCGCAGGATCGCGCGAATTTCAAATTCCAACGCATCTGCCCCAAAATTTACCATCAAGATGGTTGGTTTTGGTTTCAAGATCACCATCGGATGCGCCTCGGCCACCTCGGCCATGATTTTCATCACAAGCTGCGGGTCGCTGTCATAGGCCACCCCAACGGGCAAAATCAGGCGGCCTGTGTCGGAGGAGTGGGTCATGTTGGTGACCACCCCCGCAATCAAATCGGCATTCGGCACAATCAAATCGGAACGATCAAAGGTTTCAATGCGGGTCGAGCGCACAGAGATTTCACGCACATACCCCATCTGGCCATTGACCTCGATCCAATCACCCTCTTTGAACGGGCGCTCGATCAACAAAATAATCCCTGAGACGAAATTGGACACGATTGTTTGCAGGCCAAAACCGATACCGACCGACAGCGCACCAGCCACAATCGCAAGGGAGGACAGATCAATTCCTGCCGAGGTGATGGCAAAAAGTGCGGCCAAGAAAATACCAACATAGCCCGTTCCCGCCAAAATCGCGCTTTGACCGCCTTGGTCGATTTGGGTTTTTGGCAGAAGGTTATAGCGCAGCGTGCTTTGAAGCGCGCGGGTTGCCGTATAGCCAATCGCAAAGACAATCGCGAAAATCAGGAAATTGCGAGGCGAAATCGTCACGCCGCCAATGGTGAACCCCGAGACAATCTGCGCCCAAATGTCAGATAATTGCGCGGGCCGCACCCCCCAGATCAGGGCAAAGGCGGGTAAGGAGGCCAAGACCAAGATAAACCCGATCAAGGTCGGGGTCAGGGCCTCGTCCAACCCCTCGCTGCGGCGGGTTAAGGCCCCGTAGGCATCAGTGACCACCCGCTGCAAGATGCCGAGAACCGCAAGCAAAGACAGGCTGAACAACATCGGCAAAAGGAAGGACGATCCTGCGGTGAAATACCCAACCCCTGCCAAAATCGGCCCCAAAAGACCAAGCGCCATGACCGCCAAAGACAGCGCGCGTGTCATGCGCAGCATCAGGGGGCGCGCGCCGTCCAACTGGGCTGAATTTTTGACATGAACGGCCAACAGACGGCCCAATTGCCACATCATCAGACCCGCCAAGACCACGATTGGGAAACTGATCACCAATCGGTCTGCGGAAGTGAAATTTTCGGTTTGTGCGACCTGCCTCACCAAAAGCCACAGCCCCACAATAACCCCCAAAACCCGCGCCAAGCGGCGGCCTGTTGCGCGTGTCGCCTCGTCTAGGCGCAGAAGGGGGCGGTTGGTCTCATCGAGGGGGAAAACCTGCCGCCCAAGCCAAATCGCCGCCATAAAGCTGAGCGCCATCGGGGCGGCCATTTGCACCAACACCGCCGCGCGAAACCCGACCATGCCCGAGATCTGCACCGCATAGGCCAAGACCCAAACCCCAATGACGGGCATGGCATGATGCAAAAGTGACAGACCAAACAGGGCAAGCCGCGCTGTGGGGGTTCGGCTTGGGCTGTGGTGCATTTCCATCCACCGCCCCACAAAGCCCCTGCCACGGGTCAAAAGAACAAGCCCCACAATCACAAAAATCGCCACAAGCGGCAGGTTCGCCCCAAGGGCGGATATCTGCGCAGGCGCCAGTGAGTAGGTTACGACCTCCTGCCCTACGGCAAAAGCGAAGCCAAGCAGTGTTGCAACCGCACTGGGCCAATTGGCGGGGTTAATCGGGGCGGGTTCAAGCTGCAACAAGGCGCCCGCCTGACGGGCGGCGATTTGCGCATCAATTTCCCCGATGAGGCCTTGCGCCTCGCGATAGGCTGCCTCCGCGCGCCGCGCGGGTGCCTCTGCATCGGTCAGGCGTTGGGTCAAATCCGCGCGTTCTGCGGCAATCGCCGCAGGCTCGACCTCTCCTTCTGCGGGGACATGGCCAAGGGCCGTGATCTGTTCGTTCAATGTTGCGATGCGACTGGCATTGATATCTTGCGCGTCCAAAAACACCGTGCGCCACGTGACGATCTCAGCGCGCACCGCCTCAAGCATCGAGGTTGACGCGCGATTCCCGTCAATCATCACCTGCGCGCGCGCGCTCAGTTGTGACCACGCGGTGTAATCGGGCGGGTCTTGCGCCAAAACCTCGGCTGTGAGGCTAAGCCACAAGACCACAAAAGCGATCAAAAGCCGCGTCAGGGCCAAACTTGGTCGTGCGAATGTCATCATTACTCAAATACCACGGGCAAATCCGCCGCGCCGCAGTCAAGCCACGCGGGCACGGGCAAACCCTTTTCACGCAGGAATTCAGGGTTGTATAGTTTTGATTGATAGCGGGTGCCATAGTCGCACAAAATGGTCACGATGGTATGACCCCGCCCCATCTCGCGCGCCATGTGAACCGCGCCTGCGATATTCACCCCTGATGAGCCACCAAGGCACAAGCCCTCCGTGCTGAGCAAATCAAACACGATCGGCAGCGCCTCTTGATCCGAGATGCGATAGGCGCAATCTGGCGTGAACCCCTCTAAATTCGCGGTGATGCGCCCCTGCCCGATCCCTTCGGTGATCGAGGTTCCTGGCGCGTCAAAGGTTCCATTGGTGTAGAAGCTATAAAGCGCGGCCCCTTCAGGATCAGCCAATCCGATGCGCACGCCTTTGGGTTGCAGCGCGGCACCAACCCCCGCCAATGTACCGCCCGAGCCGACCGCGCAGATGAACCCATCCACCTTACCCGCGGTCTGTTCCCAAATCTCGGGGCCCGTTGTCTCAATATGCGCCTGACGATTGGCAGTATTGTCAAACTGATTGGCCCAAATCGCCCCATTAGGTTCGAATTTTGCAAATTCAGCCGCCAAACGCCCCGAATATCGCACATAATTATTCGGATTTTTATAGGGTGCCGCAGGCACTTGCACCAATTCGGCGCCTGCCAAACGCAGCATGTCTTTCTTTTCTTGGCTTTGCGTTTCGGGGATCACGATCACAGTGCGAAACCCAAGCGAGGCCCCGACAAGCGCAAGACCAATGCCCGTATTGCCCGCCGTGCCCTCAACAATCGTGCCGCCGGGCTTGAGATCACCGCGCGCAATGGCATCGCGGATGATGTAAAGCGCTGCGCGATCCTTGACCGACTGGCCGGGATTCATGAATTCCGCTTTGCCCAAAATCTCGCACCCAGTCTCATCGCTGACCTTGTTCAGACGGATCAGGGGCGTATTGCCAATCGCTGCAGAAAGATCGGAATAAATGGTCATAGCGCCCCCCTTTTTGAAAGAATTCTTTGCTTTCTCAAGGGATAGGCGGGATGGGGCGATAACTCAAGGGGCGTTGGCGCTATTGTGAGGGCCAGCCCCGCTCGGCACGCATGCGATCAAGCGCCATCAAGGACAGCAAAAGCGGCGCGTTGCTCAGGCGCGCCTCCCGCACAAGGCGAAAGGCTTCGTCAAAGGGTAAGGTTAAGGCGCGAATATCCTCTCCTTCGGCCAACAGGCCATGGGTGCTGTCATAATCCTGCGCCAAATCAGCAAGCCCGATGTAAGAAATCAGGATTTGCGCAACCGCCCCTTGGCTTGGGTAATACCGCCCGATTAGATGCAGCGCGTGCAGCGCAACCCCTGCTTCCTCGCGGGCTTCGCGCTGCGCAGTCTGCTCATAGGTTTCGCCCTCGTCACATATGCCTGCCACAGTCTCATGCAGCCATGGGTTTGGATCACCTTGAACCACCGCGGCAGGGCGGAATTGTTCAATCAAAAGCACCAAGTCCCGCTTGGGATCATAAGGCAGCACAGTGACAGCTTCGCCAAGATCAAGGATCAAACGCCCCGCAGGATCAGACAGGCTGCCATCAAATCGTTGATAGGAGGCTGCAATGTCGATTAAATTAAAAAATCCATTATAGACAATGTTTTGATGAACGATGCTCATGTTGCGCTTGGGGGTCTTTCCCACGGGCGGATGATCGCCCGCACGCAGATGGGCCTGCGCCCTTGCGCGAATAATCGGCAGGCGGGCGGCAACGACCTTGGCCGTTTCAATGCCATATGACGACATGATATCTTGCGCGGCCAAACGGGTGAGTGCGCCATGTGCCACAGCCCAAGTTGCAGGATCAAAGACCCCACCTTTCGGCCAAGACCCACCTTCAGGTGGCAGATAAATCTGCAGCGGTCGCGCCTCATGGGAAATGGTTATGCGGGAATATCCGAACACATCCTCATAAAAATCAATCCGTGCGAGATCGCCCGCATCCAACCCTTGCAAAATTTCTATCTCGCAGTCCGCCCCGCCCTCGGGCCAGATCATGGGATAATGCTGTCCTGCAACCATCGCCACACGATAGCCAGAGAGACGGGCAGATGGCATCTCGCCCCCTGCCCGCCCTAAGACAATCTTGAGGATATCAGGATCACGCAGCGTGCCGTAAAGCGCGAGATCAGTCATACTATCCCTCAGCTTGGCTTGCGCACCGTGATTTGGGTCACATCGCAATTGCGGAAATGAAAGGTTGCGGCACAAGAGGTTAGATAGAAATTCCACATCCTGCGGAAGCGATCATCGAACCCAAGGGCGGCCACCTCATCCCAACGATCGTTGAAAGTGTCACACCAACGCCGCAAGGTCTGGCTATAGCTTTCGCCAAATTCAATTGACCCCGCCACCTCAAGCCCTGCTTTTTGCACTTCTTCGCGCAAAACAACGGGCGATGGCAGCATACCACCGGGAAAGATATATTTCTGAATGAAATCGACCGTATTGCGGTAAATCTGCCAACGGCGATGCTGAACGGTAATGATTTGCAAAGTCGCCTGTTTGCCAGGTTTTAGGCGATCTCGCAGCGCTTTGAAATAGACGGGCCAATATTTCTCGCCAACCGCCTCGAACATTTCAATCGAGACGATCCCATCATAAACACCCGTTTCATCGCGGTAATCTTGCATCTTGATCTCGACCTGATCAGACAGGCCCGCGCGGGCAATCCGATCAACCGCGTAATCATGCTGCTCGCGCGAGATGGTTAGGCCCGTAACCTTAAGGCCGCGTTCGCGCGCGGCATATACGGCAAACCCACCCCATCCACAGCCGATTTCCAAAACATGATCCCCAGGCTGTGCGCCCATCTGATCCACCATCGAGGCGTATTTGGCGATCTGCGCGGCCTCAAGGCTTTCTTGGCCTGTTTGGAACAAGGCCGAGGAATAGGTCATCGTGTCATCAAGCCACAATTTGTAGAAATCATTGCCCAGATCATAGTGATAAGAGATATTTTTGCGCGCCTGAGATTTGGAATTGCTTTGCAGCCAAAACCGAAAGCGCTCGTAGGCGCGGGCGATTTTGAGACCCAAAAAACCATCATATATATCGTCATTGCCCGCGTGAACCAGATCTAGAAAGGCTTGCAGGTCAGGGGTTGACCACCACCCATCCAAATAGGCCTCGCAAAACCCAAGATCCCCTTCGCGGATCAAGCGTGCAAACACATCCACATTGTGAATGTGAATTTCAGCAACAGGCCCCTGCCCAGCCCCTTCGGCACGGAAGATGCGACCATCGGGCAGAACCATATCCAAACGGCCGTTTTTCATGTCCACAGATTTGGCAAAAACCGCCTCAAAATAGCGCGGTAGGTTTGGTTCACCTTTGGTGGTTGTTTTTATTGTCATCATTCCCCCTGACATTGTCAGCCAGTTTCGCCTTAAACCTGTGCAGGCTCAAGCGAATTCATCTCATCGTTGCATGTGTTAAGAATTTCGCGCGCTATATGCGGCAAGCGCCCGCGCGCGCCCCTCGGCCAGATCCACAATGGGTCGGGTGGGATAGCCCATTTTAGGCTGCAAATTCCACGACCGCGGTGCGGCTTCAAAGAAATCAAGCGCGGTTTGCGGTGCAGGGTTTGACAGTTCGGCAATCCAGCGCGCCCGATACCGCCCGTGCTTGTCGAATTTTTCGCCTTGGGTTTCTGGGTTGAAGATGCGGAAATAAGGGGCCGCATCAGGGCCAGAGCCCGCAACCCATTGCCACCCCATCGCATTGGCGGCGGGATCCCAATCAATCAGGCAATCGGCGAACCAATCAAGGCCAATTTTCCAATGGCACATCATATGTTTGGTTAGATAGGACCCCACCAACATCCGCGCGCGATTGTGCATGCGCCCCGTCACATACAGCTCGCGCATCGCAGCATCGATCACTTGAATGCCCGTCCGCCCCTGTTTCCACGCCAGAACCTGCGGGGCATGCGGGTCGGTGGCCCATGGGAAACTGTCCCAGTCAGGGCGCCAATTCTCAGTCGCAATCTGGGGCGAGTGATACAGAAGATGATAGGCGAATTCGCGCCAAACCAATTCTTTTACAAAATGCTCGGCCCCCGCCGCACCATGGCGATGTGCTTCCCACCCTAAATGCCAGATCTCGCGCGGGCTGATTTCGCCAAGCGAGAGATGCTCGGACAGGTTAGAACAGGCGTCTTGATCGAGAAAATCACGCTGGTCCTTATAGGCGGCCACCTTGTCACCGAGGAATTGCGCCAGACGGGTTTGGGCGGCCTCGGCCCCGATTTGCGCATAGCGCGCCAAAACGCCCGCGCCACGGCGCATCTGCGGCGCAAGGTTCAGATCTTCGGCCGATAGGCTGTCAAGCGCGTGATCTACCCCGCGCAAGGCGGGCACAGGCAAGGGGCGCGCCACATCACGCCCCATCACCGCGCGCCAATAGGGGGTATAGACGCGATAAAACCCGCCCTGCCCTGTTTGCACTTCCCATGGCTCGAACAGGAGATGGCCATTATGGCTCTGCGCGGCGATGCCTTGATCGCGCAACGCGGTCTTGATGGCGCTGTCGCGTGCGCGGGCATGGGGGTCATAGAGCCTGTTCCAATGCACCGCCTTGGCCCCAGTCGTGGCCACAAGATCCGCCAAGACCGCATCAGCCGCCCCTTTGCGGATCACCAGATCAAGACCCTGCGCATGATAGGCGCGGGCCAAGGCGCACAGCCCCATTTCATAGCGCCAACGCGGGGCCGCGCCCATCTGATCAATGCTGTCATCCAAAATCACAACGGGGATCACAGGCCCCATAGCGGCGGCGGCCACAAGCGCGGGATTATCGCTGAAACGAAAATCACGGCGGATCCAGTATAGGACAGGCGCGTCTGTCATGGCCCCTCTTTTTTATCTTTGGCCGCTGGCGCGATTGGCCTTGGCAGTTCCTGTTTTGGGGCGGTGTCACAAGGCCCAACCCGATCTTTTGGATGCAAGCTAGTGCAGCATCTGGCGGGTCAAGGTATGGGGGGTAAAATCTCGGGTCACAAACTGCTTAATGCTGTGGCACGTGCCCGATCCCAAAGTGCGAATTTCGCGAATCCTCTTGCGTGATGGTTGGCTTCGCCCTAGCGTCCGTTGCGATTTTTCCCTTAACTCACAGGATCGGGATTGCTGCTTATGACCAAGAAAATGCTCTTTAGCACTGTTGCACTGATGGCGATGTCTGGTGTGGCCCTCGCCCAAGATAGCGAATTGACCGTGTTCGATTATTCGGGCTTTGAAGAACCTGGTTACCACCAACCCTATATCGACCAACATGGCGCAAGCCCCAGCTTTGTGTTCTTCGGGGATGAGGACGAAGCGTTTCAGCGTCTTGTCTCTGGGTTCAAATCCGATGTGACCCATATTTGCGCAGGCTCCGTGCCGCGGTGGCAAGAGTCGGGCATCATCGAACCATGGGATCAGAACCGCATCGCGGCCTTTGACACTCTCGATGCAAGCCTCGTGGGTCAAGATGTGCTTGCGGGCACGTCTGAATTGTTCTTCTTGCCCACCGATTACGGCACGACCGCGATCACCTATAACACCGAGGAAGTGACCGCAGAACAGGTGGCCTCGCTGCAGGTCTTCACTGATCCCGCCTTCGCGGGCCGCTTGTCGATCCCTGACAATGTGGATGACGCCTATGCGCTGGCCTATCTCGCCACGGGCGTGACCGATTGGACAAAAGCCACAGATGCCGAGTTCGAGGCCGCCACCGAATGGCTGCGTTCGATTCACGAAAACCTGCGCACCTATTGGACCGACCCCGCCGAATTGGGCCAGTTGATGGCATCGGGCGAGGTTCTGGTGGCTTGGGCATGGAACGAGGTGCCCGTGGCATTGGCCGATGAAGGCTTCCCCGTTGGGTTCGAGCGTAACACGGTCGAGGGCACATCTGTCTGGCTCTGCGGCTATGTGAAAATGGCCGATGCACCAGGGTCCGAGGATAAGGCCTATGACTTCGTCAACGCGATGCAGTCCGAGGTGTCAGCACAGCCCCTGCTTGATGGCGGCTTTGGCACCGCCAATAGCGCGGCCCTTGCCGCCCTTGGCGCAGAAACGCTCGAGTCCAATGGCTTGGGCGAAGTGACCGTGCCTCTTCTGGCACAGCTGCCCATCAGCAACGACCGCCGCGAAGCACAGGCCGAGGCCTTTGTGCGGATCAAAGCAGGCTTCTGATTTAGGTCAGATGGTGGAATGAGACGAGCGCCCGAAAAGGCGCTCGTTTTGTGTTTGGGGGGGAGGAAGTTTTCCGTTGCCGTTCGCTCACCGCGCTGTAATGGCCGTCATATGCAAGCAAAGGCGATTTGGGGAACCGTAATCTTCAATCCACCTATCAGAGTCGGTTTGGGCCGCAGCGTAATTGCGACATTCTCGGCCACCGCTTGAAAGCATGCAACGGACCGTTCATGGTTCTTCATGGCGTCTTGGTGCCAAACTTTGCAAAGTCCGCTTTCTGCGCATGCGGCAATTTACGCGGGGGCGCAGCGCTCCCCCCTTCCCATCCGCCCCCGCAGCGCCTATATTCCACCTGCTCCCTCCGGGGGGCTATGGACATAAACGCGCTCGTAATAAGCGGATCGGACCCGGGGGCGGTACCCGGCGGCTCCACCATACCCCGTCATTTGCGGATCATGGGGCCGAAATAGGATCGACGAACGTCTAAAGGGGTTAGCTTTGTCTCGGTGAGATACCACCGTTATCGGTTCAAATCGTACAGTTGCAAATGACAACCGTGCTCCGGCAATGGCTCTGGCTGCATAAGCAGTTCGGGTCGCCGAAACTAAGCCCTTGCGCCTAGCCGCGTAAGGCGGGGTCCGCAGGCACCTGGCAACAGAAGCCTGCACTCCCCCCCCGATTGCCACCTAAATCGCGAAAAAGATTTTCTTGCAGATGCAAGGAAAAGTGATCCAATCCCCTGTCCCCGCCGAATAAGAGGAAAGACAGGGCTTGGAAGGGTCAGATGGGCATCGTTGATATTCTAAATTTCGCGGCGGGCGCGATCACCATCGCCCTTGGCGCGCTTGGGTGGTTGGCCACGCGTTGGACGATGGATGTGCTTGATATGCGCGCAGGCCCCACCAATATGGCCTATACCGAAGTCTCTGCCGCCTCGGGCTGTTTGTTTGTGGGCCTTGGTCTGGGCGCGATTTTGATCAATGACCCGCTGGCATGGGTTGTGGTGGGATTGGCCTATGCGGGGGCGGCGCTTGGTCGGATCACCTCGATCCTGCGCGACAAGGCGTGGTCGCGTCAAAGCCTGACCTTTTTCGGCTGCGAGGCGGGATTGGCCGCGTGGTTGATCCTCGCAAATAGCTGAGGCGCGGGCCAAAACCGCGCTTTCTTTCCGTTCCGAATCTTCTATGCTTGGGGCTGCAGATGCAGCAAAGGCAATGATGATGAGTTCGAGTTCCAACGCCTCTATCCCCTATGGTCGCTTGATGCATCACGCGATGCGCAAGCTGATCCAGACTGTGCTAGAGGATGTTGCGGATAACGGCCTGCCGGGAAACCATCATTTCTTTATCACCTTCGCCACGGGCCATCCTGATGTGGAAATGGCCGATTGGCTGCGCGAGCGCTATGACGCGGAAATGACCATTGTGATCCAACATTGGTATGACGCGCTTGAGGTGGATGAGGACGGGTTTTCCATCGTTCTGAATTTTGGCGACAACCCCGAGGCGCTGCGCGTGCCTTTTGACGCGATTGTCACCTTTGTTGATCCTTCGGTTGAATTTGGTCTGCGGTTTGAATCGGTGGAAGCCGAAGATGACACCCCCGATCCAGACACCCCCGCCGAGGATGACCCCGTCACAGACCCCGACCCCGCCCCGAAAGGGGCCAAAGCGCAGGGCGAAGTGGTATCTCTGGATCGGTTCAGAAAAAATACCTGAAATTTGTGGGCATCCCGCATATTCGACATAAATAAATTACAATATCCCTGCATCGGATGCGGTATGAACAAAGATCTACGCCTATTCCTCTCTCAGATTGTGTCAAAACCCTATCAGGTTGTGGCATTGGCCCCCTCATCGGCGGCGCTGTGCCAAGAGATGGTTGCAGGTCTTGATCCCAATAAAGGCCCCGTGATCGAATTGGGCCCGGGCACGGGCAATATCACCCGCGCCATTTTGGGCCGTGGCATTGCCCCGCACATGCTGCATTCGGTTGAGATGAACCCCAACTTTTGCACCCATCTGCGCGAGAGTTTTGCAGGGGTGAATGTCCATCACATGAGCGCCTGTGATCTCGACAGATTGGGGTTAAACAATGTGCAGGCCGTGATCTCGGGCCTGCCGCTCCTGTCGATGCCCATCGGGGTGCAGCGCGATATTCTCAAAGACAGTTTCAACAGCCTCGCGCCCGAGGGCAGCTTTGTACAATTCACCTATGGGCCAAACCCTTCGGTGAATGCCGATCTGCGCAAAGAGATGGCCCTGTCATGGACACGCAGCGATAAGATTTGGCGCAACCTGCCCCCTGCCCGCGTCTATCGCTTTACGCGGCCGATGCACTAAATTCCCCGTTGCGATTAAGCGGCGCAGGCCCTATTTGGTATGCAACAGCATACTGGAGGATCTTTGATGACCCAAACCCGCACCGAATCCGATAGTTTTGGCCCGTTGGAGGTTCCTGCCGACCGCTATTGGGGCGCGCAGACACAGCGCAGCTTGATGAACTTCCCCATTGGGTGGGAGAAACAGCCCGTTGCCATCGTGCGCGCCCTTGGGGTGATCAAACGCGCCTGTGCCGAGGCGAATAAGGCAAGCGGCAAACTGCCCGCGAACTTGGCCGATGCCATGATCACCGCTGCGCAAGAGGTGATCGATGGTAAGCTTGATGATCATTTCCCCCTTGTGGTGTGGCAAACAGGCTCTGGCACGCAATCCAACATGAACGCGAATGAGGTGATCTCGAACCGCGCAATTGAGATTTTGGGCGGTGTGATTGGCTCGAAAGCCCCCGTTCACCCCAATGACCATTGCAATATGGGGCAGTCGTCTAACGACACCTTCCCCACCGCCATGCATATCGCCGCCACAATGACCGCGCGCGATGTGTTGCTGCCTGGCCTCGACAAACTGGCCACCGCCCTTGAGGCGAAGGCCAAGGAGTTCAAAGACATTATCAAGATTGGGCGCACCCATACCCAAGATGCGACCCCGCTGACCTTGGGGCAAGAATTCTCGGGCTATGCGCAGCAAATCCGCAATGGGATTGCCCGTATCAAAATGGCCCTGCCGGGCATTTACGAGTTGGCGCAGGGCGGCACAGCGGTTGGCACTGGCCTGAACACAGATAAAGGCTGGGACACCACCGTTGCGGCCAATATGGCGCGGATCACGGGCCTGCCCTTCATCACCGCACCCAATAAATTCGAAGCCTTGGCCGCGCATGACGCGATGGTCTTTATGTCGGGCGCGATTAAAACAACGGCGATGGCCGCCTATAAGATCGCCAATGATATGCGCTTCTTGGGCTCTGGCCCGCGGTCGGGCCTTGGGGAATTGATCCTGCCCGAAAATGAACCAGGCAGCTCAATCATGCCCGGCAAAGTGAACCCAACACAAGCCGAGGCGATGACACAGGTCTGCGCCCATATCTTGGGCAATGATGCCGCGATTTCCTTTGCGGGCAGCCAAGGCCATTTTGAATTGAACGTCTATAACCCGATGATGGCCTATAACCTGCTGCAATCCATGCAGCTGTTGGGGGATGCTGCCGATAGCTTTACCGAGCGTATGCTGAAAGACACACAGGCCAATGTCGAGCGGATCGAAAAACTAATGCGCGAAAGCCTGATGTTGGTCACCGCGCTTGCGCCCACGATCGGTTATGACAATGCCACCAAGGTAGCGAAAACTGCGCATAAGAATGGCACCACCTTGCGCGAAGAAGCCATCAATCTGGGCTTTGTCGATGGAGAAACCTTTGACCGCGTGGTGCGGCCCGAAGATATGATTGGCCCAAAAGGCTAATCACTGCTGCATTTTCATCACGGATGATGGGGTGCCTCTTGCAGGCACCCCATTTTTCTTGCCAAATCACTGATGAAACCGCCAGATAGCCACCTTGCAAAGAGTGACGAGTATGAGCCAGATCATCAATCTACGCCGCGCGCGCAAGGAAAAACAACGCATGAAGAACCGCGAACAGGCATCTGAAAATTCTGTAAAATTTGGTCAATCAAAGACTGAGAAATTACTTGCCGCCACGCGCGAGGCGCGTCTACGCGAAGTGTTGGATCAGCATAAACTGACCCCCGATTCAGAATATGATGCAGAATGACTGACCGCCCCCAAAAGCATTCCCTCACCTTGCGCGGGCATCGCAGCTCCGTCTCATTGGAGGATCCGTTTTGGGAGGAATTCTGCACCATTGCCGCTGCGCGCGGGCAGTCGGTGAATGCCCTAGCCGCAGAAATAGACGAGGCCCGTGGATTATCCTCGGGCCTTGCCACGGCGATTAGGTTATTTGTCCTGAAGGAACTGCGCGCTCAAAGAGACGCGCGGTAAATCTTATCAATATTCGCCCCAAGTTCCGCGTTAAATTCGGCATCGGATTGCGCCACATTTAAGCCTTCGGTCAGGGCACGGCTAAAGCTTGCTATCATTTTTGGGTTTTGCGACAGGCGCGCACAAGCGTCGTCTGTGCTATAGCCCCCCGACAGGGCCACCACCCGCAAGACACGGGGGTGATCGGCCAAACCATCATAAAGCCCTGCTTCATTTGGAATGGTCAGCTTGAGCATCACCTCATGGCCAACGGCCAGTTGATCCAAATGGCGGGCAATGGCATCGCGCAATAGGGTTTCCGCCTCGGATTTTGTATCTGCGTGAATATTCACTTCTGGCTCAATAATCGGCACCAACCCTGCTGCGCAGACCTCTGCCGCAAGATCGAATTGCTGCGCCACGACCGCCTCGATGCCACCAGCATTGGCGGCATGGATGACCGAGCGTTCCTTGGTGCCAAAGACGCCAAAGGCGCGCGCATCTGACAAAAGCGCCGTTAAGCCCGAAATCGGTTTAAGAAGCTGCACATCATCGCGCGTCTCTTCCAAGCCTTTGTCGATTTTCAAAAACGGCACAACGCCCTTATCGCGCCACAGAAGTTCTGCCACAGGCGTGCCGTTGATCGTGTCGCGCATGGTGCGCTCGAACAGGATAGCGCCTAGAATTTTCTCGGCGGTAAAATCGCGCGCCATAATGATCCGAGCGCGCATCTGATGCATCAGCGCAAACATTTCCGCCTCGCTGCTATAAGCATCTTCCGTGATGCCATAAAGCGCCAGCGCCTTCGGAGTGGAGCCGCCCGATTGATCCAAAGCGGCGATAAAACCTGCATCCGTCATGATGCGCGTGCGCATGTCTTGGAACATATCAAACATCGTAAAACCGCCTTTTTCTAGCTGCGCCTTTTTGGCTGCATACGCCAATAAAACAAGGCTGCATAGGGGCATGGGCGATGTTATCGCTACCGTTAGCGCTGCGTGTTGTTTAGCCAAATCCCATTGGCGGCGCGCAGGGTGAGATGGGCCTGTTTCGCGGCCTCGCGGCGATACCGTTCGCGCAAGGCGCGTGGCGGCGCAGGGCCAAACCCTGGCACAAAGAACACCGCCCTATGGCGCACGATATGACCCACCCGATCCATGCGGCCAGACTATCGCCAAAAGAGTGGAAATTGCTATATGAAAAAGGAATCTTTAACCAAGCGCACCAAGGGCTGGGAAATTCTCTAAAAGCCAGAAAGAAAAGGCGGAAAACGCACCCGTCAAAAGGGCAAGCCCCACGACAATCAAAAGCGCCCCCATCAGCCGCTCGATAAGCTTCATATGGCGCTTGAGCCGCGCCATGACCCCCATCGCACGCTCAAGAAACAGCGCGCTTAGCAGGAACGGTATCCCCAAGCCTGCGGCATATACCCCAAGTAAGATTGTGCCTCGCGCAAGGCTGGCCTCATTCGCGGCCAAGGTCAGGATCACGCCAAGCTGCGGGCCGATGCACGGCGTCCAGCCAAAGGCAAAAGCCAAGCCCAAGACATAGGCCCCAAGTGCAGACCCGCCCCGATCACCCGCATCAAGCCGTGCTTCGCGATCCAACATCGAGATACGGAAAACCCCTAAAAAATGAAGGCCAAAAATGATGATAACCGCGCCCGAGATACGGGATAACAGAATTTGGTTTTGCAGAAAAAACTGGCCGAAAATCGAGGCGGTAAAGCCCAAAAATAAAAACACGGTCGAAAGGCCCAGAACAAAAAACAAGGCCGCAACGACAGCACGATTGCGTCCCCGCCCCTTAGCCTCGTCTAAGCTGATCCCGCCCATATAGGCCAGATAAGGTGGAACAATGGGCAAAACACAAGGGCTGAGAAAACTCAACACCCCTGCGGTTAACGCGACTAAGACCGCGGGCAAAAGCGATGCGTCATATAAATCGATTCCGAACATGAGTTTGGCTTTAGGGTATTTTTGCCCCTGCGTCACCCATGGCCTGTCTGCGCAGGAGATCACATTCTTGTGGACGGCATGCAGGCCCGCAGGCTAAGCCACACCCCATGCAAGACCAACCCGTATATGAGATTGAAATTGATGCGCGCGATTTGCGCTGCCCTCTGCCTGTTTTACGTCTGCAAAAGGCGATACGGGCGGCGCAGATCGGTGCGGTGGTCAAGCTCTGTGCCACCGATGCGATGGCCCAGATTGATGTGCCGCATTATTGCGCCGAGGCGGGCCACGCCCTCATCTCATCTCACCAAGAGAATGGCACCTATACGTTTTTTGTGGAAAAACGCGGCTAAGTGAAAACCGTAAATGCGCGCGGGTCCCAACTGACGCGGGCGCGCGCGCCGACCTCAAGAACAGGGCGGCCCACCACATTGCGCATAGAAATCCGCACAGGGCGCGCTGCCCCGTCAAGGCGCAAATCATAATAGGTCATATCGCCATAATAGACGACCTCATCCACCACACCTTCGGCGGTGCGCGCGGATTTGGGATCATCGTCAAAGAGGATCGACAGGGTTTCAGGGCGCAGCCCAATGGAAACGGCCCCCGCAGCGCCTGATCCAACCACTTGCTCGGGGGCGATCTCCGCGCGGCCAAGCCCCGCGATATCTACAGAATAACCGCCTGAATGTGCCAAACTGCCCTCAAGGAAATTCATCATCCCGATGAATTCCCCTACCCTGCGGCTGACAGGGCGGCGATAAAGGCGCTCGGGGCCATCCAATTGCGCGATCTCGCCCTCGAACATCACCGCGATGCGATCAGACATGACCAAAGCCTCTTCTTGGTCATGGGTCACAAGGATAAAGGTAATCCCCACTTCGCGTTGCAGTTTGATCAATTCAACCTGCATCACCTCGCGCATTTTTTTGTCCAAGGCCGAAAGCGGCTCATCAAGAAGCAAAACCTTCGGCTTCAGGATCAAGGCACGGGCCAATGCGACACGCTGCCTTTGCCCGCCCGAAAGCGCATGTGCCGCGCGCGCGCCATAGCCCCCAAGGCCCACCATTTCCAAGGCCTGCCCTACGGCGCGTGTCTTATCCGCTGAAGACATTCCCGATTTTCGCAAACCAAAGGCTACGTTTTGCTCGACATTCAAATGCGGGAAAATCGCATAGGATTGAAAAACCATATTGGTCGGGCGATGGTTTGGCGCCACCCCCTCCATATTCTTGCCGCCAAGCATGATCGCGCCTGAGGAGATATCCTCAAAGCCCGCAATCGCGCGCAAAAGCGTGGTCTTGCCACAGCCTGATGGCCCAAGCAGTGAGAAGAACTCACCCTGCCTGATTTCGGCCGTGATGCCCCGCAGCGCATGATAATCGCCGTAATATTTGTGGACATTCTCTAGCCGGATGATTGGCTCTTGCTTGGTCATAAAAACTCTCCAACATCGCGCTTGCCTGCACGGCGCAGGCCACGGCGGCGGAAATATTCGGCAGTAATCAACAGAATAATCGATAACGCCACCAACAATGTACCAAGCGCCATGATCACAGGAACCCGCGCAGGAAAGCGCAGCAAACCCCAGATATAAACGGGCAAGGTTGGCTCATTCCCAGACAGGAAGAAGGCGATAATAAATTCGTCCAGACTGATTGTGAAGCAGATCAAAAGGGACGCAATGATGCCAGGGGCGACAAGCGGCAAGGTGACAAGGCGAAAGGTGCTGAGCGGTGTTTCGCCCAAATCCACAGCCGCCTCTTCTAGGCTTTTGTCCATATTGGCAAAGCTGCCTTGCAGGATCGCAATTGAAAACGGGGTGCAGATCAAAACATGGCCCGCAATCACCGACCAAATCCCTGTGGACAGCCCCGCTTGGATCAACACGACCAATAAGGACACCGCCACGATGATTTCGGGCAGAACCAAGGGCAACATGACAAAGCCCACAATTCCCCCTTTGGCAGGAAAATTATACCGCGTGGCCGCGCGTGCCGCGAACAGGCCAAAACAGGTCGACAAGACCGCAACCGAGACCGCGATAAAGACAGAATTGCGCGTGGCCTCAACCAAGGCTTGAGTGGTGAAAACCTCGATGAACCAGCCAAAAGTAAAGCCCTGCAACGGGAAGGCGATGACCGTGCCCGAATTGAAGGCAAATAATGGCAAAAGCACAATCGGTGCGTATAAAAACACCAAATAAAGGATCACATAGATCTTAAGGCTTTGCCCCTTCATTTCGATTTGCCCCCGCGTGTCCACCGCAATGTGCCAAGGATCATCACAAGCGAGACAAACCCCACCATCAACATTGCCAGAACCGATAAGGTCGCCCCCATCGGCGCGTTATTGAGGCGCATGAATTGTGTTTGGATCATATTGGCAATCATCGTGCCATCCGACCCGCCCACAAGACGCGGGGTGACGTAATCGCCGATTGTCGGAATAAACACGATTAAAACCGCCGCCAAAACACCCGGCATCGCAAGGGGCAATGTGACGCGCAAAAACACCATCACACGATTTTCCCCCAAATCGCGCCCCGCCTCATGCAAGGATCTATCTATTTTCTCAAGGCTGACGAAAATCGGCAAAATCGCAAATGGGGCATAAGCATGCGCCAAGGTAATAACCACGGAATTGGCCGAGTAGAGGATCCAGGCCAAAGGCTCGTCTATCACACCAAGGCCCACCAATGTGCCGTTTACAGGCCCGTCATAGGCCAAGATCACCCGCCACAAAAACACGCGGATCAGGTAGCTCGTCCAAAACGGGATTGTGATCAAAAACAGCCACAAGGATTTGCGTTCTGGGGCCACATAGAAGGACACGAAATAGGCCACGGGAAAGGCCAAGACGACCGTGATGGCCGTCACCGATAACGATATGCACAAAGAGCGCGACAGCAATTCCATATATAGCGGGTCTGTGAAGGCCTCGCGGTAATTCGACAAAGTAAAGCTGCGATCAATCGTCATGAAATCCTGCGTCCAGAAGGAAAACAAAACAATCGCGGCCAAAGGGGCAGCCAGCAGCAAAACCGCGTAAATGAATGGGGGCGCGATCAGAACCATTCCTTTGGTCTCATCGCGGCGCAGGAACCTTCCCAGATCAAAGGATCGGGCCATTTATATCCCCCAAATTCGCCCCTAATCAGGGGTGCATAGCATTCGACCTTTAGAAGAAATCAATCTTTGCGCAAGGGATTCGATGCGTGCAGGCGCAAGATCGGGCGCTTGCGCGAATATTCTGCACAGTCGTGCCGCACCATTGCCTACGCCTTGGCCCTTGCACCAACGCAGGCAAGCCTGTAGCCCCTTTTTCACCAACACTTACAGGCCCATCATAATATCCATGCCCCAATCTGCACGCGCCTCCCTTGATAAGGTGAAAACCTATGTGATCAATTTGGATCGCGCGCCTGCGCGCTTGGCCAAACTTGACGCGCGGCTTCGGGCGATTGGCCTGCCCTATCAGCGGATCGCGGCGGTGGATGGCAAAATGCTGCAGTTTCCGCATCCTGATTTCAGCGATTTGGCCTATCGCCTGCTGCATGGCCGCAGACGCGCGCCTGCTGAGGTTGGGTGTTACTTTAGCCATATCGAGGCCCTGCGCGAATTTCTAAACAGTGACGCGGATCATGCGCTGATCTTAGAAGATGACATTACATTCGAGCCCGATTTTACGAAGGTCATGCAGGCCGCAGTCGCGCGCGCGGGCGAATGGGATATTCTGCGCCTTTCAACTGTGAACACGGGCCGCGCCATTCCCTATAGCGGGCTTACTGGGCGCTACCGTCTGGCCGTGGCGCTGACCCGAGAAAAAGGTGCGGGGGCCTATATGGTCAATCGGCGCGCGGCCAAATGGTTGGTGCGGCAACTGCCCATGCGGTTGGCCTATGACATTATGTTTGACCTCGAATATCTTGCAGGCCTGCGGGCGGTTTTCGTCAAACCCCTACCTTGCGCGCAAATTACGGGCGAGGTGACGCAAATCCAAAACCAAGGGCCTGATTTCAAACTGCCCAAATGGCGCTATTTGACGGTTTTGCCCTATCGCGCATGGCTGGAAATCTCTCGCTTGATCATACGGCTATTTCAACTATTCCATGCATGGGGCACTGGCCTTCTGCGATAAGATGATCGCAGCAAAATCGAAGCTTTGATTTAAAATCTTTGCAACAAATATTTTTTGCGCGCGTGTCTAAACTCAACCTTAAGCTGTTCGTTATCATCTGTAACTGAGTATAGATGACAGATTCCTTCATGACCCTACAGCGCGCCACACCACATCAGCATGATATTGATGGCGAAGAGGCCCGCCTTTCTGCCATTGCAAATCAGGCTCTCCTGTCCATGGTGAATGATACCCAAGCGGTCATTCATTTCAAAATTGATGTCACCATCATTACGGCCAATCACAACTTCCTTTCCACACTCGGCTATCGGTTAGATGAGGTGGTGGGAAAACATCACGCCCTTTTTGTGGATCCTGACTATGCCCGCAGCGCGGCCTATGCGAAATTTTGGGATGATCTGAAGAGCGGAAAAATATTCACGGATCAATTTCCACGCCGCACCAAGACAGGCCAAACCATCTGGATCCAAGCCACCTATGCGCCCGTTAAGGATGAGAACGGCAATCTGACCCGTGTTGTCAAAGTCGCGACCGATATCACCGAACGTGTCACAGCAATTGAAGAAATCGCAGAGGCGCTATTTGCCTTGCGCGAGGGCGATTTAACCGCGCGGGTCGCCCTCAGCCAACTGCCTGATCTGGCAAAGGTGGCTGTGGCCTATAATGAGGCCGCAACGCAATTGGGCAATCTGATGTGCAATGCAACCGATGTCAGCCGCGAGGTGAAGGAGGTGGTTCAAGCCATCAACAGCGCCGCAGATGCATTGGCAAATCGCGCACCGAACAGGCTGCGCAGATCGAACAAACGGCTGCTGCGGTTGAGGAACTCACCACCTCGACAAAGGCGAATGTCGACACCGCGCGGCGGGTTTTGTCAGGGGCCAATTCCACCCGTGACCGCACCCGCGAGAGCGAGGCAGTGGTGGCTAATGCCGTTGCCGCCATGCATAAAATCAAGGAAAGCTCAGATCGTATTGCGCAAATCATTTCCGTGATTGACGGGATCGCGGCGCAGACCAATCTGCTATCGCTGAACGCCGCGATTGAGGCCGCGCGCGCGGGCGCAGCAGGGCGCGGGTTCTCGGTCGTGGCCTCGGAGGTGCGGCAATTGGCACAACGCAGCGCCGATAGCGCGCGCGAAATCAGCACGCTGATCGAAGATATTGGCCAAGTCGCCCATGAGGTCGATGGGATCGTGGCGGGTGTCAGTGAACAAAGCATCGCCCTTGCCGATATTAATAGCGCCATTTTCAATATGGAACGCGCGACCCAAAAAAACGCCACGATGGCCGAGGAATTGGTCAAGGACAGCGGCACGATGACGAAGGCCGCAACGGGCATGGCGGGGGAATTGCAGTTCTTCAAGCTTGGGGGGGCGACACAGGGCTATGATCGCGCCTATCCAGCACAGAACGGGCCGATGCCATCACCACAGGACTATGCGCGCGCCATATAAATTGACCGCGCAAAGAATGGGGACGCGTCAAAGGGACAAAGAAAAAGGCCACCCAAACGGGTAGCCTTTTTGTAATCTTGAAAAGCGTTGATCCAGATTAACGCTTGGAGAACTGGAAGCTCCGGCGCGCTTTGCGCTTACCGAACTTCTTACGTTCTACAACGCGGCTGTCGCGGGTCAGGAAGCCTGCCGCCTTCAGCGCGCCGCGCAAGGAGGGATCATAAAGCTGCAGCGCCTTAGAGATGCCGTGCTTTACCGCGCCTGCCTGACCTGACAAGCCACCGCCTTTGACGGTTGCCATCACATCAAACTGATCTTCCACACCAGCCACAGAGAAAGGCTGACGCAAGATCATCTGCAACACAGGGCGGGCAAAATAGGTTTTGATCTCTTTGCCGTTCACGGTGACCTTGCCAGAGCCTGGCTTGATCCAGACGCGGGCAACCGCATCTTTCCGCTTACCCGTTGCATAAGAGCGGCCAAGCGCATCGCGCACAGGCTCGCGGGGGGAGGCATCCACGGAAATGGATGTCGCACCTGCGGCAGGGGCAGAGCCCTCAGCCACGGCGCCTTTCAGCTCATCGAGCGAAGAGAGTGTCTCGGCCATGGTTTAGCTCCGCGTGTTCTTTTTGTTCATGGATTTTACATCCAGAACTGTGGGGTTTTGTGCCTCATGCGGGTGCGCTGCACCTGCATAGACGCGCAGATTGGTCATCTGGCGGCGCGACAGCGGGCCACCGGGAAGCATGCGCTTGACCGCCTGCATCACAACGCGCTCAGGATGCGCACCTTCGAGGATCTGGCCTGTGGTGCGGCTCTTGATCCCGCCGGGATAGCCTGTGTGCCAATAATTTGGTTTGTTCCGCTTGTTGCCCGTCACCTGCACTTTTTCAGCGTTGATGACGATGACATTGTCGCCCATATCCATATGGGGCGTGAAGGACGGCTTGTGCTTGCCGCGCAGCCGCAAGGCGATGATCGAGGCAAGACGACCGAGAACAACGCCCTCAGCGTCAATCACGATCCATGACTTGTCGATATCCGCAGGAGTTGCGGTAAAGGTTTTCATGTATACGTTCCTTGGTCTTAGATTTTGACCGAAAAAAGAGGCCGCCTGTGCGACCCCCGTTAAAGATGGCAGGCTTATGCGGCAGAGACGGGGTAAGGTCAAGTCTTTTTAGCAAGCATAAATTCTGATTAATTAATAAAAATCAATTACTTGGATATGGGGTTATATTTTACCCCACAATTTCCTTCCCCAAAACCCGCAAAACTGCGTCTGCCGCGCGGGCCTTTGGGTCGCGATCCCCTGCCCCAAGCCGCGCCATGCTCACTTCGGCAGCTTGGATTTGATCGTTGCGCGCGGTCTGATCGCCCATCAACCGCTCAAGCGCCGCCAAAACAGGCGCAGGTTCAAATGCTTTCCCCAAAAATTCGGGGATATGGCGGGTTTCGCTGATCAAATTGACCAAAGTGACCGTGTCAATTTTCAACATCCACCGCATCAAAACCCGTGACAGCGGCGCCATATCATAAGCAATCACCATCGGGGTTTTTGCGGCAGCCAATTCCAAGGACACGGTTCCCGAAGCCGCAAGCGCCAGATCCGCCGCCCCAAAAGCGCACGATTTTTGATATGGATAGTCCGCGCCCGCGGCACGCGGGTCGAGCAGGTGCGCCCTTGGCCCAAGATCCCAAGCGGCCATCATCTGCGCGACATCATCGGCAATGGCGGGGGCCGCAGGCAAAACGAGATGGGCGCGTGGATGCGCCTGCAGGAACCCGCGCGCAACCTGCCCAAATCGGGGGCCAAGCCGCACAATTTCGCCCCGCCGCGAGCCGGGCAACATCAACAGCAAGGGATCCCCTGCCCCAACACCAAGGCCCGCGCGATACGCGCTGCAGTCCTCGGGCGCGGCTTGCAGCATCTGCGCGACTGGATGCCCCACAAAATCACAGCCCATCCCCACAGCCTGCATCAATGGCGGCTCAAACGGGAACAGCGCCAGCACATGGTCAACAAAGCGTGCCATTTTACGCGCACGCCCCGCCCGCCATGCCCAGACAGTTGGGGCGACATAATGGATCACAGGAAGCTTTGCTGTGCGTTTCTTCACCTGCTTTGCCACGCGCAAGCAAAAATCAGGGCTATCAATGGTGATGAGCGCATCAATCTGCCCCTCAATCACCGCATTGGCCGCCTGATCGCGGCGCTTGAACAAATGCCGAAGGCGCGGCAGCACCTCGGCTAGCCCCATGACCGACAGATCAGACATGGGAAAGAGGCTATTTAGCCCTTCGGCCTGCATCAAAGGGCCACCAATGCCTGAGAATTCAATGTCAGAACGCGCGGCCTTCAGCCCCGCCATCAGGCTGGCCCCAAGCGCATCGCCCGAAGGTTCGCCCGCAATGAGAAACAGTTTCACGGCGCGGCCCATAGGGTGATGCCCGCCGATGCCGCTCGGGCGAGAACCTCGGCCCGCTCAAGGATCAGCGCGCCACCTGCCTGCACCACCAAGCCAGACAGCCCCGCCTTTTGCATCATCGCAATCGTCTGCGGGCCAATTCCGGGCATATCAACGCGCAAATCCTGTCCTGCCTTAGGGCGCTTCATCAGAACACCCCCCGAATTGGGGCAGGTCTGCGCCACGAATTCCAGCATCGCATCTGTGCCGGGTAGGGTTTCAATCGCAAGAACTTGGCCCTTGGCCACCACGGCACCTTGGCCGACATCTTGGGGCGCAAGGGCCGCCAAAACGGCGGCAGCGCGATGTGCATCGGCGTGCAAGGCCGCGCTGACCTCGCCCACCATCATGCCCTCGGACGCCAGGAGATCGGGGCGGATGTCATGTGGGGCGCAAATGGTGAACCCCTGTTCCTCCAACAGCGCGATCACGGCGCGCAACAGCCCGTCATCCCCCTGCTGCAAGGCCGTCATAAGGCGCGGCATCAGCGCGGCTGTGCCCGCATCAAGCGCGGTGGGGTCAAACACGGGGCGGCGCATTGCACCTGCAAGGCACAGCTCCGTCACGCCCTCGGATTTCAGACGCGCAAACAGGGAGGCCAATTGCTCAAACCGCGCCTCAATCTGCTGCGATGCGCGGGCATCCACGGGCGTGCCGTGGAAGGTGACCAATATCGCGTCCCCCGCCTCAAGCAGCGATTGCGGAAGGGCACCCCCACCCGCCAAGATTGCGCGTTTTGGCATGATCCCCCCGTTCAACCCGGCGTTAAGAATGACCGATCCGAGCCTTTCAGCACAAAATCCACCACATCCCGCACATATTGGGAATTTGGTGCCTCTTCTGATAGACGGCGCGCGCGTTCCTGAAATGCACCTTCGCCTTGCGCCAAGGCCTGAAAGGCGGCGCGCAACGCAGTGATATCTTCCTTGGCCACGCCACGGCGTTTTAGGCCCACCAAATTCAGACCATCCAAGGCCCCGCGCGGGCCTTGCACAAGGCCATAGGGAATAACATCATTGGTCACCATAGTGACCGCGCCGATGATGGCCCCGCGCCCGATGCGCACAAATTGGTGGATGCCCGAAAGCCCGCCGATGATCACGCCATCCTCAATGATGCAATGGCCTGCAATAGCGGATTGGTTGGCCACCACAACATGGTTGCCCACGATTGCGTCATGGCCAACATGCGCGCCTGTCATAAAGAGGTTGTCATCACCAACACGGGTGATCCCGCCCCCGCCATCTGTGCCCGTATTCATAGTCACACCTTCGCGGATGCGGTTGCGTTTGCCCACAATCAGCTGCGTCTTTTCACCCGCATATTTCAAATCTTGCGGAATATCTCCGATATTCGCGAAGGGGAAAATCACGGTTTCAGCGCCAATTTCGGTCAATCCTGTGACCACGGCGTGGGATTTAAGCACAACCCCCTCATGCAAGGTCACCTCAGGGCCAACAAGGCAAAACGGGCCAATCTGGCAGCCCGCAGCGATATTTGCCCCGCTTTCAACGACAGCCGAAGGATGGATTGAGGCCGAAGGATCAATCGCCATTACGCAGCCCCCCCGTGGCACCCTCAAGATCCATCATCGCGGTAAATTCAGCCTCGGCTGCCATTTCTTCCTCGACAGTGGCCTGCCCCTTAAAGCGCCAGACCTTACCACCGGGTTTGCCGCGCGTGGTTTCGATTTTCAGCTCCAGCACATCGCCCGGAACAACCTTGCGGCGGAATTTGCAGGCATCAATGCCCATGAAATACACAAGCAAATTGCGATCAGCCATATCCATAGCCACCCCAACCATCACGGCGGCGGTTTGCGCCATCGCCTCAATGATTGTGACGCCGGGCATAATGGGGGCGGATGGGAAGTGACCCTGAAAATGAGGCTCATTAAAGGTGACATTCTTGATGCCAGTGGCCGAATGATACCCTTCGATATCGCGCACGCGGTCAATCAACAAAAACGGATAGCGATGCGGAATAATCCGCTGGATCAGATGAATATCTGCCTCTTTCGGCGTCTCGCCCGTCATTTTGGTCTTCCTTTATCAAATTCCGCCTTGCGTGGGTAGAACGATCACATCCCCCCGCGGCCTTGCATCCCTAGCACTTTGGCGCCCCTTGGGGCAAGCCTGCGCAAGCGGCCTTAGCGCCCTTCAAATGTGGGTTTGCGCTTATCGTTACAGGCCAAAACACCTTCTTTGAAATCGCGCGTGCGGCTGAGCGCGCCTTGATGCGCGGCTTCTTGCAACATTTGCTCCTCAAGCCCCTGTTGCGCAGAGGCGCGCAGTGCAGATTTTATCTTGCTATAGGCCTGTGTGGGGCCACTAGCTAAATGCGCGGCGCGGGCGCGCCATGTGGCGTCAAATTCAGCCTCACTTGTTGCTTGCCAAATCATCCCCATCGCTTCGGCCTCCCGCGCGGTGACAGGTTCGCCAAAAAGTGCTGCCCCCATAGCTCGGGCCTGCCCCACGAGGCGGGGCAAAACCCAAGTTGCCCCTGCATCAGGCATGAGGCCGATTTGCGCAAAAGCTTGGATAAATCGCGCATTTTCGGCGGCAATGACAATATCACAGATCAAGGCAAGGCTTGCACCCGCCCCCGCCGCCACGCCATTGACCGCCGCAATCACAGGGATCGGGCAATCGGCAATCGCCGAGATCAGCGGCATGTATTCATCCCGCAAGACCCGCTCAAGATTGAGATCAGCCACACGGCCCGCATCGCCCAGATCCTGTCCCGCGCAAAAGGCACGACCTGCGCCTGTGATCACCAAAACCCGCGCAGAGGCCCCCGCCTGCCCTATCGCATAGGTCAATTCGGCCCGCATCTGCGTGTCGAGCGCATTTAAGACATCGGGTCGATTGAGCGTAATCACCGCAATGCCATCATCCAATTGATAGAGGATCCGCTCGTAGTTCATGATCGCCTCAATTTGGGTTTGGAAGGCTCAACTTTGCTTGTCGCCAAGAATACGCGCAAGCGCGGCCTGCTCTTCTGGGGTGAGCTCTGCTTCGGTGGGGTTCGTGCTGCGCGCTCTCGTGCGGATAAAGGCAAAGGCCACACCAAAGCCCAACAAAAGCAAGGCAGGCCCCGCGAGCCAAAGCGCCAGATTGCTGCCCGACATCGGCGGGCGCATCAGCACATATTCACCATATCGATCCACCACCTCTGCGATGACCTGCTCGTTGCTATCGCCCATCATGATCCGCTCGCGCACGAAAATGCGCAGATCGCGGGCGACTGTGGCGTTGCTTTCGTCAATCGATTCATTGCGACACACCACGCAGCGCAAATCTGCTGAAATCTCACGCGCCCGCGCCTCGAGGGCAGGATCAGGTAAAACCTCATCAGGCTGCACCGCAAGCGCGGGGGTTGAAATCAACCACATTGCGGCAAGCGCGGCTTTTGCGAAGGCCCGCGTCATTCGGCAGGCACCCCAATAGCGGCCCGATCCCGCGCGGCCCCTGCGGCGACACGATAGCGGCGATCGGTCAGGCTAAGCGCCCCGCCAAGCGCCATGATAATTGCACCGCCCCAAATCCAATTTGCAAAGGGTTTGATCCATGTGCGCACGGCCCACCCCCCATCCAACTGGGGATCGCCAAGCGCCACATAAACATCGCGGGTAAATCCACTGTCGATCCCTGCCTCTGTGGTGGGCATGCCCGCCACGGGATATATCCGTTTTTCAGGGGTCAAAACATCCACGACACGCCCGTCTTTGGCGACTTCGACAAAGGCCATGGTTGAGATGTAATTTGGCCCTTGCACCTCGCGCACATCGCGCACTGTCAAATGATAGGCGCCCACATCGAATTCTTCGCCGATTTGCGCCACGCGGATATCTTCGATTTGATAGGTCACCAAGGCCCCCACACCAATAAAGGTGATGCCAAGCCCCGCATGGGCCAAGGCCTTGCCCCAATCGGCGCGCGGCAGGCGGGTCAGGCGGCCAAATTTCGTGGCAATCTCACGCCCCTGCCCTGTGCGCTGCCACAGATCAACCGCGGCCCCTGCAACCAGCCAAACCCCAAGCGCGAGGGTAATCAACCCCGCCAAGGAGCGCCCCGTTCCAAGCGCGTAAAACAAACCCAAAAGCGCGATGGTCAAAAGGGCCACGCCGCTCATCAGGTGCATGGCGCGGCCAAGCTGCGCGCGTTTCCAAGGCAACACCGCCCCAATGGGCAAGGCGACCGCAATGGCAAAGGCGAAGGGCGTAAAGGCCGCATTAAAGAAAGGTGGCCCCACCGAAACGGTGCGGCCCCAGAACATCTCTGCCACCAAAGGCCAGATTGTGCCGATGAACACAACAAAGGATGACACCGCCAAAAGAAGGTTATTCAAGACCAAACCGCTTTCGCGGCTCACAGTTGAGAACACGCCCTTAGCCTCCATCGCGCTTGCGCGGAAAGCATAGAGCGTAAAGGCCCCGCCCATGAAAACGCCCAAGATCATAAGAATAAACATCCCGCGCTCTGGATCATTGGCAAAGGCGTGAACCGAAGTGATGATGCCCGAACGCACGATAAATGTGCCGATGAGCGAGAAACCAAAGGCCAAAATCGCCAAGAGAATTGTCCAGCTTTTCAGCGCCTCGCGTTTTTCGACCACAATTGCCGAATGCAACAGGGCCGCCGCAATCAACCACGGCATGAAAGAGGCGTTTTCAACTGGATCCCAGAACCAGAACCCGCCCCATCCAAGCTCGTAATAGGCCCACCAAGACCCAAGGCCGATCCCGATGGTAAGAAACACCCATGCCGCCAATGTCCAAGGGCGCACCCATCTGGCCCATGCTGCATCAACGCGCCCTTCGATCAAGGCCGCCACAGCAAAAGAAAACGCCATGCTAAGGCCAACATACCCCAAGTATAAAAACGGCGGGTGGAAGGCGAGACCAGGATCTTGCAGAAGCGGGTTCAAATCTTGGCCATTGAAGGGCGGCAATTCGAGCCGCAAAAACGGGTTCGATGTGAACAAAATAAAGGCGTAAAATGCAACCCCTACCGAAGATTGCACGGCCAAAACGCGCGCGCGCAGGCACGGCGGAAGGTTTGCACCAAACCACGCGGCTGAGGCCCCAAATAGTGCCAAAATCAAAACCCATAGAAGAAGCGAGCCTTCGTGATTGCCCCAGACACCGCTGATTTTATACAACAGCGGCTTGTCGGTATGGGAATTGGCAACAACCAAATTCAGCGAGAAATCAGAGGTCACAAAGGCATAGGTCAGCGCGGCAAAAGAAATCGCCACAAGCGCGAATTGCAAGCTGGCCGCAGGGCTGGCAACCGCCATCCATGCGCTCCAATTTTTATGTGCGCCAATCATAGGCACAATCATTTGGAACACAGCCACGGCAAAGGCCAAAACCAAAGCAAAATGGCCAAATTCAACGATCATCTCTGCCCTCCTTCATCACAGCGCGACCCGCATGATCTAGATTTTGCCGTCCGTTCGCGGCAAAGAGTAACGACAAAGCCGCCCGCATCCAAGGGGTTAGCGCGAAAGAGCCGCACCCATGATCACAGCGCCGTGATCTAACAAGGGACATCTTAGCGCCCTGTGAGTGCCCCTAAAACGCCGCGCATCACCGCGCGCCCTGCCCTTGTGCCCATTTGACGGGCGAAAATTTTGGCAAAGGCTGTGCCAACACTATCGCCGCGCGAGGGTGCTTTTCGCTTGGGGCTGCCCCCCGCAGTATACCGGCGCGCTGCAGTAAACTCGCGCGCGGTTTCTGCCTCGGCCACCTCTTGGGCTTCGCGTGCAGCGGCGGCTTCTGCCTCGGCTGCGGCCTTCGCGGCGCGGGCCTGTAGGATCTCGTAGGCGCTTTCACGATCGAGTGGAGGGCCATATTTGCCCTGCAGAGGCGCGGATTTCACCATCGCCTGCCGCGCCGCCTCATCTATTGGCCCCAATTTGGACGATGGCGGGCGGATCAAACAGCGCTCAACCAAGCTTGGTGCGCCTTTTGCCTCAAGGAAGGACACCACAGCCTCCCCCACCCCCACCTCGCGGATGGCTTCGGCGGTGTCGAAATTCGAGTTTGGGCGATAGGTGTCCGCCGCCTGACACAGGTCTTTTTGATCTTTGGCAGTAAAGGCCCGCAATGCGTGCTCCACCCGATTGCCCAGTTGGCCGAGAATCTCATCAGGCACATCGGCGGGGTTTTGAGTGACGAAATACACCCCCACCCCCTTTGATCGGATCAAGCGGGCGACCTGTTGGACCTTTTCCACCAAGGCCTTTGGCGCGTTATTGAACAGAAGATGGGCCTCATAAAAGAAAAACACCAATTTCGGCTTATCGGGATCCCCCACCTCGGGCAGCGTTTCAAAAAGTTCTGACAACAGCCACAAAAGCGCGGTTGCATAAAGGCGCGGTGACATCATCAGACGATCCGCCGCTAAGATAGTGATCACCTAACGGCCATCCCCATCGCAGCGCATTAAATCTGCTAATTCCAATGCAGGTTCCTCAAAGAAACCTGCCCCGCCCTGATCTTCTAACACCAATAGACGGCGCTGGATCGCACCGATAGAGGCGGCCGCGATATTGCCGTATCGCAATTGCAATTGATCTGCATTTTCACCCGCGAAAACCAACAGGGCCTGCAAATCCTTGAGATCAAGGAGATCTATTCCTTCTTCATCCGCGAGGCGAAAGGCAATGGTCAACGCACCCTCTTGCGCCTCGGTCAATTCCAACAGACGCGACAGAAGGACAGGCCCCATCTCGGTCACCGTGGCCCGGATTGGATGGCTCTTTTTCACCAAAAATATCCCAAAAGCTGACGGGAAAGGCGCGATATTCATAAGGCGCAAGGCCGATTTTCTGCGCGCGACATGAAGGCATCATGCAATTTGAACTCGGCGCTGCCCGCCTCGGCCAGACCCGACAGATCCCCCTTCACATCGGAGAGAAACACAGGCACGCCTTGCGCTGAAAAGGCCTCGGCCATGATTTGAAGGGTGACGGTTTTTCCCGTACCCGTTGCGCCCGCAATCAGCCCGTGGCGATTGGCGTATTTCAAAAGCAGCTGCTGCGCCGTGGCATAATTCGCCCCGCCGCCACCGATAAAAATGGCCTCATCCGACATAAGTAACCCCAAAATTTCGTAACCCTGCCCAAACAATACATTCTTAATGCTTTTGTACCCGTATGATTTGCAGTGATGCTGATGCTTGTGTGTTTTGTATCCTCCTCTTGGGTGTTGGCGTCATTGTTCTCCCTGTGGACTGGCTGCGCCACGCATCTCTGCTGGCGCGGCTTTTTTGTGCCTCATCGGCCCGCAGCAAAAAATCGCAGTTTCATAAAAAACCCCTGTTGACGGAATGAAAATCCTGACATAGCGTTCGCATCAATAAGTCGGCCAGTCCGACAGGGAGCGATAAATCAGTCGCAAAGACTGAACAAAAAAGGGCCTCGTTTCGAGGCTCTTTTTTGTTGGGAACGCGCGGCATGGAAAACATGGCAATTCTGCCCCGCCGGCCAAGAATTTAGATCATATCGCGCTGCACCCGCTGACAATGGTGCCATGCTATGTTAGCGCAGGGGTCATATGGCATATGAGGATATTATGACCCGATTTTCGCGTCACCTTTCGCACACGGTTCTGGCTCTGGCGCTTTGCGGGGGCGTGGCCCCACAGGCAATCGCGCAAGACACTGAAACCTTTGGCGCATGGACAAAAATTTGCAGCGGCGAAGGCGACGCGCAAACCTGTCTGATTTCGCAGGTGCTGCAAGATACGGATGGCAATAACGTGGCCGAGGTCAGTATTGCCGATGTCATTGACGGCGGCGATACGGTGGGCGCGATCAGCATCGCAACCCCGATTGATACGCTGCTTTTGCCAGGTGTTCGGTTCAAGGTCGATGAATTCGATGAAAACCGCCTACCGTTCAATTTCTGCCAACCCGGTGGATGCGTGGTGCAAATCGGTCTGACCCAAGACAATATTGACGCCTTCGAGGGGGCCACGGCGGCGGCTGTCACCATTGTGCCAATTGCAGCGCCCGATGCAGAGGTTGCCCTAACCCTGTCTTTTGACGGGTTCACCGCAGCCTTTGCCAGCCTTCAACCTGAATAAACCATCATGAGCAGCGCCCCGCTTAGGGCGCTGCTTTTAACGCCAAAACCGCGTTTAACCCGCCAAAGGCAAAGGCGTTGGAGAGAACCGCATCAACCTTGGCCTCTCGTGCCTCATTGGGGACAACATCAAGGGCGCATTCAGGGTCGGGCTCCTCATAGCCGATGGTGGGCGCAATCACCCCATCGCGCAGCGCCATGATACAGGCCAACAGCTCGACCGCGCCTGTGCCACCGATTAAATGCCCGTGCATCGATTTGGTGGAGGATATCATCAGATCATCGGCGTGATGGCCAAAGACATCGGCAACAGCCGCGCATTCCACCTTGTCATTAGCCGCCGTGCCCGTGCCATGCGCATTGATATAGCAAATATCCTCAGGGTTCAGCCGCGCATCCTTGAGCGCGCCTGAAATCGCACGACCTGCCCCTTGTTTAGACGGCATAACGATATCCGCCGCATCCGATGTCATGGCAAACCCCACCACTTCGGCCAAAATCTCGGCGCCACGCCGTTTGGCGTGATCATATTCTTCGAACACAAACACCGCCGCCCCTTCGCCCTGCACCATCCCATTGCGGTTGGCCGAAAACGGGCGACAGGCATCTTTGGACATGACCCGCAACCCTTCCCAAGCTTTCACCCCACCAAAGGAGAGCATCGCCTCAGACCCGCCCGTGACCATCACGTCACAGGCCCCGCCGCGGATCAATTGAAAGGCCAAACCCATCGCATGGTTTGACGAGGCGCAGGCGGTAGCCACCGAAAAGGATGGCCCCTTAAGGTTCCATTCCATCGACACATGGCTGGCTGCGGCATTGTTCATCAGCTTGGGAACAACAAAGGGGTGAACGCGATTTTTCCCCTCTTCATAGACAGTGCGGTAATTCTCGTCCCATGTATTAACACCGCCCCCTGCCGTGCCCAGAACCACGCCCGCCCGCGTGGCCGCCTCGCCGCCAAAGACAAGGCCAGAATGATCCAAGGCTTGATGCGCAGCGATTAAGGTGAATTGCGTAAAGCGGTCATAGAACGCGATTTGCTGGCGGTTGAACAGCGCCTCTGGATCATAGCCCGTCACTTGCGCCCCAATTTTGACGGACAGCCGATCCACATCGCGCAAATCAAGCGGGCCTATCCCGCATTTGCCTTCGCGCATCGCCGCCAAAGTGGTCGGCACATCATGCCCTAATGCATTAATTGTGCCCTGACCCGTGATAACAACACGTCTCATCCGTGCTGCTCGGCCACGAGTTTTTCCACTGCCGCCACAATGGCCGCAACCGATGAGATATCAAAATCACTTTTGTCAGGCTCATTGGCGTTGAACGGCACCTGAATGTCGAATTCTTCTTCGATGGCAAAGATGGCTTCGACCAACCCTAACGAATCGATCCCCAAATCTTCGAGTGTTTTTTCAGGCGAGACATCGCTTGTCTCAAGCACCGCTTGCTCTGCAATGATCTTGATGATCCGCTCAGAAATATCTCCAGACATAAAACCTTGCCTCCATCAGCATATCCAAAGGCCTAGCCTTTCGGATTGGTCAATTTCTTCTCAAGCGCCGCCACAGTTTTTGCAAGACGCGGCAATCGCCTTAGCGCCTTATACATCTCGATATGTGTCTCCATTTTGACAGCCGGGCTGCCCATCACCATTCTGCCCGATGGAAGGCTAGAATAAATCTTGGTGGCCCCTGCGGCGACCACATCAGAGCCGATCTCGATATTATCGGAGACACCGCACTGTCCGCCCAAAACCACGCGATCGCCCACGCTACAAGATCCCGCAAACCCGACCTGCCCGCAGAGCAGGCAATCGCGACCAATGCGGCAATTGTGGCCGATATGAACCAAATTATCGATCTTTGTGCCTGATCCGATTTCCGTATTGGCCACTGTGCCGCGGTCAATCGCAGCGCCCGCGCCAATTTCGACATCATCCCCGATGACGACACGCCCCAAGGAGTGAATGCGCGCCCAAGATTGCGGGGTCTGGGCCGCGTCTGATTTCCCCAAGGATTGGCGGGCAATTTCGACTTGGGATTTTTCTGGGGTGACGAAAGAGAACCCATCCCCCCCAATCACCGCATTGGGTTGAATGATCACACGATCCCCAATTTGCACATGATGCGCGATGCGCACACCCGCATGGATCAACGCATCAGCACCAATTTCCGCGCCTTCGGCAATGCTGACATGCGGGGCGATGCGGGCGCGGGGCCCGATGATGGTGCCCGCCCCGATGACCACAAAAGGCCCGATGGCGGCATCCGCGCCAATTTGGGCGCTTGGGTCAATCACCGCGCTGGGGTGAATTCCGGCCACAATATGTGGCCCTTGATCCATTAGGGCCGTGACACCCGCCATCGCGTAGCGCGGGCGGGCGATTAAAATCGCAGCCTCTAATCCAAGGGCCTTCCAATCCGTGCCCTCGGCCACGATCGCGGCCTTGGCCTGCCCTTTGGCCAAATCGGGCAGATATTTTTCTGTTATCGCCAAGGCCAGATGATCAGCGGCCGCCGTGGCGGGCTCGGACAGGCGCGAGACGACCAATCCAACCGCGCCTTCGGCTTTTGCGCCCAATTCTTTGGCGATATGCTCAATGCTGCTGCCAGCCATGTGGGATGCGCCTTATTTTTGCTATGGCCCAACCACGGGGCCACCCTTTGCCTTTAACTTGAGATTGCCGCAACGGAAACCCCCGCCGCCTCAAGTTCCTGCCACAAATCGGCATTGCGCCCGTAAATATCGGCGCGATGCTGCAGTCGCCCATCGGGGTCCACAAAGGATGTCCAATAGACCAAATGCACGGGGATCGGCGTTTCAAGCCGCACCGTTGTTTCGCGACCCGTTGCAAGGATACGCGCGAAATAGGCTTCGGGATCGTCCTCTTGAGGGGCTAAAAGATGATAGGCGAAATCAAACGGATCCTGCAGCCGCACGCAGCCATGGCTATAGGCCCGCGTTTCGCGCGCGAAGAGGCTTTTTGCAGGTGTGTCATGCAGGTAAATGTTCCACGGATTGGGGAACATGAATTTCACCAACCCTAAGGCATTGCTGGTCGAGGGGGCTTGGCGCAACGTATAGGGGAAGGTGCTCGCCGTGTATTGGGTAAAATCCACCTGCGCGCGATCGACAACTTGGCCCCCGCTCCACAATTCCAACTGACTTTGCGCTGTGGGGTCTTCTTGCAACTGCGGCAGATATTCGCGTGTGGTGATTGAACGGGGCACCGTCCAACTGGGGTTAATGACCAAATATTCCATAACGTCCGAGAATTCGGGCGTGTGACGGCGTGGATCGGGGTGCCCAACAACCGAACGAGTTGAGAAGGTCACGACATCTTGATCCACCACAGTCGCATGGAAGTCAGGGATATTGACCAAGACATGGCGCTCACCGCGGTCAAAATTCATCCAACGTTGCCGCTCCATGGCCAAGATCACATCTTTAAGGCGCGTTTCGGCATCCACATTGATCGCGACCAATGTATTGGCGCCAACAATTCCATCTTGGGTTAACCCGTTATCCGCTTGGAAGCGTATCACCGCCCCGAACAGCCTATCATCGAACCGGGCTGATGCGGGCGCTTCGGTCGCCGTTTGCGCATCATTGGCGGTTAATAGGGTTACGGATGCAGAACTGGGCTCTTCGGCGAGATATCCCATCGCTTGCAACCGCGTGATCAAGGCCGCGACAGTGGGCCCTTGGTCGCCCAATTCCAGTCTTTCCGCCACCACAGGCGCCCCCCATCCGCCCGCTTCAACCACGCGCGCCAAATCAAACATTGCGCGCTGAAGACGGGCATATTGCGGGTGCTGCGGTGTCAAATTTGACAAATATATCATTGGATTATCGGCCGAAGCAAAACCTGAAAGTAAGGCCTCACTGCTTTGGCGTGGGGTGGTTTTATAAATGTCTTCGGCCAAGGTCGCAGGCTCTAGCACCCCCGCGCTGATATCTTGTGCATATTCCAGATAGGTCAAAGCCGCGCGCAACTCGGTTGCAATATCCGCCCCAGTTGCAAAGCCCGCGCGCAAACCTGCGATGTCATAAGTCGCGCGCGGCAGGCCGTGATCGCCCGATGCCTCAAGGGCCGCAAGCAGCGCAGCACGGCGCAGCTCAAATTCAGGCCCCTCGCCCGTCCAAATTGGCGCAAAGTCGCGTGCGGCATAAAAGGCGAATACCTCAGGATTATTGGCAAAGCGGGCTGCCATTGCCTCGCGCGCGGCGACACCTTGCCAGAACTGCGCCGATAATGGCGGTGAGGTGACCACCGTGGCAGGCAGGCTTTGCGCCACAGCATCGCCCGAGATGATCAGGCCTAAGCCCGCCCCAGCCACCAACTCAACCCAAAAACCAGTTCTTTCAACACTCACGATAATACCTATTTTCAAACGAACCCCTACGCCAAATATGGGGAAGAAGGCCCGCGCCGTCCATGTTCAATCGCGGCCGCACGATCGCTCAGGCGTCACGCCTATGCAGCGTTGCAACAGATGTTTTTCACCCTTCACGAGGGTCTGATGGCCGCCACGAGGCCAAACCCGAGTAGGGGCAGGTGAATTTTTACGCAAAAACAGCACATTACACCGATTGGCAAATTTCCGCCGAATCGAAAGACCCTTTCCGCCAAGAGGTTAATCAATACTTTCACAATCATTTCACCTGTGTCATATTTCGTGAGTAACGTGCGAATAAAAAACCGCCCGCTGCCATTCACGCTGGATCCGTCCAGCTCAGGGACAGAGGCACCCGTAGGAAGTGTAGTGGCAATCAGGGCAGAAGCATGGGGACTGGAATGAAATTGATTAGCCGTCGGGGCTTATTGCGGGCATTTGCTGCGACAACGATCGCGGCGGCACCTGTATCGGCCAACGCCTTTGGGATTTTGCGCGGCGCAGGCGATTTTCGCAAATTGCGCATGCATAATGGCCGCACGGGCGAAACGCTGGATATGATTTACTGGCTTGATGGCGACTATATTCGCCCCGCAATTGAAGAAATCAGCTACTTCATGCGCGACTGGCGCCAAAATGAGGTGCATGCGATTGACCCGCGCACCCTCGACATCATGGCGGCCTCTCATAACCTTTTGGATACGAACGAACCGTATCTGTTGTTGTCTGGCTATCGCTCGCCTGCAACCAACGCGATGCTGCGTCAACGCTCGTCAGGTGTTGCGCGCAACTCACTCCATATGGTTGGCGAGGCGGCTGATTTGCGCCTCACCTCCCGCAGCGTCAGTCAAATTGCGCGCGCGGCCGAAAGCTGCGCCGCAGGTGGGGTTGGGCGGTATTCGCGCTCGAACTTTGTGCATATGGATTGCGGCGATGTCCGCCATTGGGGCGGGTAAGTCAACCAATATTCGGCCCAATTCGGCAAAAGACGTGCTCGTTTCGGCGTAACGTCTTTGTGTCACTTGCCATTCTAACTGGATAATTTGCGCAGCGCCCCCACATTATGGCTCGAACCCCACAAGGAGTGAGCCGTTCCTCATGACAAAATATAAAAAGACGCCGCAGGCCATCGCGGCACTGACGCCCGAGCAATACCACATTACCCAAGAAAATGGCACCGAGCGCCCCTTTACGGGGGCCTATACCGATTTAGAGGCGCGCGGGATTTATGTGGATATCGTATCTGGCGAGCCGCTGTTTTTGTCGAATGACAAATTTCATTCTGGCTGTGGTTGGCCCTCATTCACAAAGCCCGTCAGCGATGAAATGGTAGTCGAAAAGCGCGACCTCAGCCATGGGATGGTGCGCGTTGAGGTGCGTTCGAAATATGGCGACAGCCATTTGGGCCATGTTTTTCCCGATGGGCCGCGGGATCGCGGGGGCTTGCGCTATTGTATCAATTCAGCCGCTTTACGTTTCATTCCCGAAGCAGATATGCAAGCCGAAGGGTATGGCGATTATCTGATGATGTTGGAGGCGTAAACAATGGCGCAAGAACGGGCGATTTTAGCAGGTGGATGCTTTTGGGGGATGCAACAATTGATCCGCCGCATAGATGGGGTGTGTGCAACCCGTGTTGGCTATTCGGGGGGCGATGTTCAAAATGCCACCTATCGCAACCATGGCACCCATGCCGAGGCGATTGAAATTTTCTTTGATCCCGAGCGCCTAACCTATCGTGATCTGTTGGCGTTTTTCTTTCAAATTCATGATCCCACCACATTGAACCGTCAGGGAAATGATATTGGGATGTCCTATCGGACTGCGATTTTTTATGTCGATGAAGCACAACGCGCAACCGCGTTAGAGGTTATCGCAGATGTCAACGCATCGGGACTTTGGCCTGGAAAGGTTGTGACTGAATTGGCGCCTGTGGGCCCGTTTTGGGAGGCTGAACCTGAACATCAAGATTATCTTGAGCGCCTTCCCAATGGGTATACCTGTCATTTCCCGCGCCCTGATTGGGTCTTACCAAAGCGAGCCTAAAAGACAACCGATTAGATCAATAAATGGGCCAAATCGCTGGCCCATTTTTGCGTTCAGCGGTTCCATCAAGTTTAAAAATCTTCCCAAACCACGCTGCCCGTGCTGGCCTCACGTTGCAGATATGGGCGTTGCGGTGTGGGGATGATCTCGGGCTTTTCTGGCGCCTGCTTCGTCCCATGATCCTGCATCTGAGGGGGGGCAGGATCGGCCATAACATCTGATCCATTGAGCAGTGCCGCGCGGGCAGCCACCCTGCCCCGCTCCGTGGAATTTGTCATTGTCGAAGGCAATTATCTGCTTTTGGATCAAGACGGATGGCGTGATTTGCGCAAGTTTTGGGACAGCGCAATTATGTTGATGCCTCCACGCGCGGAAATCGAGGCGCGGCTGTTGCAGAGATGGATTGATCACGGCCACACCCCCGAAGCGGCCCGCGCAAGGCGCGATGCGAATGACCTGCCAAATGCCGAATTGGTCTTGGCCAATGCCCTGCCGGCAGATTGGGTCATGGCAGAGGCCGCCTAGGCGCAAATGGCGCAAACGCGCCTTGTCGTGACGCGCCCCTTCCTTGACAAGCAGAACCCGTCACGGCCAGCCTAGGCTGACACAGTCGCGAACCGCTAAGAGGCATCCTATGGCAGACCCGATCTTGCAGCCGTTTCAGCTGAAACATCTGACCTTGCGCAATCGGGTCATGATCACCAGCCACGAGCCCGCCTATAGCGAGGATGGCCTGCCCACCGATGCCTATCGCGCCTATCATGTGGAGCGCGCCCGTGCTGGCATTGCGCTGACCATGACGGCGGGCTCTGCCGTGGTCAGCCGCGACAGCCCACCCGCCTTTGGCAATCTCTTGGCCTATCGGGACGAGATTACCCCGCATATGGCCCGTCTTGCCCGCGAGGTGCATGACGAGGGCGCGGCTGTGATGATCCAACTCACCCATCTGGGGCGGCGCACGCGGTGGGACACAGGCGATTGGCTGCCTGTCCTCTCGCCAAGTGCGCTGCGCGAACCCGCACATCGCGCCTATCCCAAAGTGCTTGAGGATTGGGACATCGCGCGGATCATCAGTGATTATGCCGATGCGGCTGAACGGATGAGGGATGCAGGGCTAGACGGGATCGAATTGGAATCCTACGGCCATTTGATGGATGCGTTTTGGTCGCCCCGCCTCAATCACCTAGACGGGCGATACGGGGCTGAAACGCTTGAGACGCGCATGGCCTTTTCGATGGATGTCCTGCGCGCCATTCGTGCCCGCGTTGGGGATGATTTCATCGTTGGCGTCCGTTTTGTGGCCGATGAAGATATCAAGGGCGGTATTTCTGCCACCGAAGGCCAAGAGATTGCCCGCCGCCTGCGCGACAGCGGGTTGGTCGATTTCCTAAACGTCATTCGGGGCAATATCGACACCGATGCAAGCCTGACCCGCGTGATCCCGTTGCAGGGCATGGCCTCGGCCCCGCATCTGGATTTTGCGGGCGAGTTACGCGCGCAAACGGGAATCCCGATCTTTCACGCCGCGCGTATTCCCGATTTATCGACCGCGCGCCATGCCATTGCTGCGGGCAAGTTGGATATGGTGGGGATGACGCGGGCACATATTGCCGACCCGCATATCATGGCAAAACTTCTCGAAGGACGCGAGGAGGATATTCGCCCCTGCGTGGGGGCAAATTACTGTATCGACCGCATCTATCAGGGCGAAAAGGCGCTGTGTTTGCATAACCCCTCAACGGGGCGGGAATTAAGCCAACCGCATAAGATTGCCCGAACGGACACCCCGACCCGCGTCACCATTATCGGCGCGGGCCCTGCGGGCCTTGAGGCCGCGCGGGTTGCGGCCACGCGCGGGCATCAGGTGCATCTCCTTGAGGCCGCCCCGCAGGCAGGCGGGCAAATTCGCCTCACCGCGCAATCGCCCCGCCGCCGCGAGATGCTGGCGATCACCGAATGGCGGGTTGCACAATGCGAAAAGCTGGGCGTGCGCCTGCAATATAACACCTATGCCGAACCCGAAGATGTTTTGGCGACTGCGCCCGATGTGGTGATTGTGGCCACAGGCGGGATGGCCCGCGAAGGGGGGTTAGAGACGGGCAGCGACCTCATTTGCAGCGCATGGGATATTTTATCGGGCGATGTCAAACCCGAAGGCGATATGCTGATCTTTGATGAGGCAGGCGATCACGCGGGGTTGCAGGCCGCGGAATTTGCAGCATCCCATGCCCGCAGCATTGAGATCGTCACCCGCGACCGCGCCATCGCGCCCGAGGTGATGGGCATGAACCTCACCCCCTATATTCGTGCGCTGCAACACTCAGGCGCGCAGATGACCATCACATGGTATCTCAGCCATGTAACGCGCACAGGCAATCGCCTGACCGCGCATTTAATCAGTGACTATAGCGACAAAATCGAAACCCGCGAGGTAGATCAGGTCGTGGTCAATCAAGGCACAACGCCGCTTGATGATCTTTATTTTGCGCTCAAACCACAGTCGCGCAATTTGGGCGAGATGGATTACCATGCCTTTCTTGCAGGGCAGTCCCAAACGATTATCAAAAATCCAGACGGGCAGTTTGACCTCTACCGCATTGGTGATGCAGTCTCACCGCGCAACACCCATGCCGCAATTTATGATGGGTTGCGCCTTGCGCGCAGCCTCTAAGGAATGAGCCCAAAAATGACCCGCTACCCGCCCCTAGACAACACCCATTGGCCCGCCGAAATCGCGGATATGCAAGCGGGGTTTGCGGCGCGGTTGAATGTCTATCGGGTGATGGCACATCACCCTGCATTATTACGGGCTTGGGCGGATTTGCGGGATCATGTGGTGGTCAAAACCGCGCTTGGCCCCGAATTGAGCGAGGTGGTGATCCTGCGTGCCGCGCATTGGATGGGCTCGAATTATGAATGGGCGCATCATGTCAGCCGTGCGCGCGCCCTTGGGTTTGAAGATCACCGCATCGCGCGTCTCGCAGGCCCAATTGACGAGATCACAGGTCAAGATCAAACCATCGCCCGCGCAGTCGATGCCCTGATGACCACGCGCGCGATCCCCCCCCAGATGCAGGGGCCGCTTGAGGCGGAAATTGGCAAAGAGGGCATTTTTGATTTGATTGCCACAGTGGGCTTTTACAGCACGCTTGGTTTTATCCTTAACTCCTTCCCCCCACCGCTGGATGAGGCGGTCGCGCGCGAGCTGCGCGAAACGCCGTTTGAGGGCGCTTAGGCGCAGTTGACCTCGCCCCCTGCTGCCTTAGCTAGATGCGCAAAGCACATCTAAGCGAGGCAAAAACATGCAGGCCACACGGGCAGAGGCAGAGGCGCGTCTGATCGAATTCACCCCCAAAATGGGCAAGGCCTATGCCAATGGGCGCAATTACGATCTGGGACATGGTGCACATAAATCTGTGTCGCGCCTCTCGCCTTATATCCGCCGCCGCCTGATCCGCGAAGCAGAGGTTGTCAAAACCGCGCTTGGCACACATGGTGCAGTTTCCGCTGAAAAATTCATTCAAGAGGTGATTTGGCGCAGCTATTTCAAGGGCTGGCTTGAGATGCGCCCCGCCATATGGCGCAGTTACGTGTCAGGTCTTGAGGCCGATATGGCCGCGCTCGACCAAGATCGCCCTTTGTCCCGCGCCTATACCCGCGCCATCGAAGGGCGCACAGGGCTAGACTGCTTTGACCATTGGGCGCACGAATTGGTTGAAACGGGCTATCTACACAATCACGCGCGGATGTGGTTTGCCTCGATCTGGATATTCACGCTGCGATTGCCATGGCGGCTTGGCGCGGATTTCTTCCATCGTCATCTCTTAGATGGGGATGCAGCGTCTAACACCTTGGGCTGGCGATGGGTTGCGGGCCTACATACGCGGGGTAAATTCTATGCGGCTGAGGCGTGGAATATTGCAAAATTCACGCAAAACCGATTTACCCCGCGCGATGTAGATTTGGCCGTGGTGACAGAAGGCCTTGAAGCAACCGAGCCTGATGGCCTGCCCCCGACCCTGCCACTGCGCCGCCCCGTTGCGCCACAGACGGGGGCTAAAACCCTTTTGCTGATCACCGATGAAGACTGCGGGATCACAGGCGCCGATATTGCGGGCTTTGATGTTGGTGCCGTGGTGGGGTTGACCCAATCGCATTTGCGCCATGCAAGCCCAGATGTCGCCGCCTTCGAGGCGGAGGCCATTCGCGATTGTGCAAATCGGCTTGGCCTGACCGCTGAAATGGTCGAGGCGCGCGATCCAAAACTCTTGGCGCAAATGGCAACGCGGCTTGGGGCCGTGCAAATCGCCACCCCCTATATCCCGCAAGGGCCGTTATTCGATTGGATCACCGAGGCGCGCATGCCCCTTGAGGCTGCAAATATCACCTTCGCCGAATGGTGCGACCCTTGGGATCAAAGGATATGGCCCCATGCCACGGCGGGTTTCTTCAAGGTAAAACAGAAAATCCCCCAGCTGATTGCCGCACTGGATTGAGAGATAAATTCTTAACTGGCATCGCCCGTGGCACTGAGGCAACATGCGCGAAATTGTAAGCTGGCGGGAGGATAAAATGACAGCGCAAGGGCAGGATGATAATCAAATTTGGGTCAGTGCCGAGGCCATAACAAATTTCAGCCACGCCATATTGCGCGCTGCGGGCGCAGATGAGGCCACAGCCACAACCACTACAGATGCCATGATGCATGCCAGCCTGCATGGCGTAGACAGCCACGGCTTCCGCCTTTTGCCGCATTATCAGGCGGTCATGCGCGGCGGGCGCGTCAACCCGCGCCCCAATCTCAAATTCACCAAAACCCGTGCAGGCACGAGCATGTTGGATGCGGATGATGCGCATGGCGCACGCGCGCTTTATGCCGCGGCGGATCATGCCGCCGATTTGGCCCGTGAGGCGGGCATTGGCGCGGTTGGGGTGATGAACAGCTCGCATTACGGCGCTGCGGGTGCCTATACCATGGCCTTGGCCAAGCGCGGGATGGGTGGCATGGTCTTTGGCAATTCAGACAGTCTTGTGCGCCTGCATGACGGGGCCGAACGGTTTCACGGCACCAATCCGATCTCGATCGCCTTTCCCACCGCAGGCAACCCTTGGCTTTTGGATATGGCGACCAGTTCCGTGCCCTATAACCGCGTGCAACTTTATGCCTCCCTTGGCGTGACCTTGCCCGAAGATGTCGCATCTGACGCCGCAGGTGTGAACACAACCGACCCTAATAAAGCTGAAATGTTGGCCCCGCTCGGGGGCGAATTCGGGTTTAAGGGGGCCGCATTGGGGGGCGTTGCAGAAATCTTTTCAGCGGTTTTCACGGGCATGAAAATCTCGCCCGATCTCGATGCCATGGTGGGCGGTGACATGACCCGTCCGCGGGGCGTGGGGGGATTTGTGATTGCCATTGACCCTGAGGCCTTTTTGACAGGCCCGATATTCATTGCGGGCATGGAGCATTACCTGACCAAGCTGCGCAACAGCACGCCCCGCACAGGCGCGCGCGTCATGGCGCCTGGGGATCGCGAATGGGATGTGGCCGCCTTACGCGCTCAAAAGGGCATCCCCCTTGACCCTGTTACCCAAGCAAGCTTTGCTGAACTGACCAAGACAACAGGATTGTCGCTGTGAGGGGGCGCTTTGATATCGCGGTGGTTGGTCGTGGCCTGATGGGCACAGCCGCCGCGCGGTATCTGGCGCAAATGGGTCATCGCGTGGCCCTAATCGGCCCCTCCGAGCCGCAAAACCGTGCAACCCATGATGGCCCCTTTGGCAGCCACCATGATGCAGGGAGGATCACGCGCGGCCTTGCTGAAAAGGCGGATTGGTCCCGCCTCGCCTTGCGCTCAATGGCGCGATACCGTGAACTTGAGGCGGTATTAGGGCAAGGGTTCTACACCCCATGCGGGGTGATGATGGCAGGGCCAATCGCAGGGCCCGCTGCGGATTTTACGCACGCCTTTCTGCAGGCTGCTGAGGCATTGGCCATTCCTCATGAGCGGATTGATGATGCAGGGCTTGCGGCGCGCTTTCCCTTTATGCGGTTTCCCGTAGGAACAGCCGCCGCATGGGAGGCCGCAGGCGGTTGGATCAACCCCCGCTTGTTGCGCGCCGCAGAGGAGCGCGCGATGGAACAGGCGGGGGGCGTGGTGATTGACGCCGCCGCCGTGGCGCAGGAGCAGGGCACAGTCACCCTTACAACGGGCGAAACAGTGGATGCGGGGCATGTCGTCATCGCCACGGGGGGCTATGCGCGCACCGACAGGCTTTTGCCCGCCCGCCCCGATATGAACGTGATGGCACGCACCGTGCTTTTGGCCGAAATCGCGCCCAATGATGTGGCGCGCTTAGCCGAGATGCCCACGCTGATTTCCATGCCCGAAGATGGGCGCATGGATGAAGACCTGTATCTGCTGCCCCCGATCCAATATCCCGATTGGAAATATTATCTGAAAATCGGGGGCGAACCTGCCTCGCCAAGCCTGACCACTCAGGCTGAGATGACCGCATGGTTCCGCTCTCAGGGCAGCGCAGAGGCCGCTGCGCGTTTGCAAGGCTATTTGACGGCAATTTTACCTGATCTGCCCGTGCAATCCTATCACACCGATACATGCGTCATCAGTTTCACCGCCACAGGATACCCCTATATCGAGCGGCTTGATGATCACCTGACCATTTTGACAGGGGGCAATGGGGCCGCCGCGAAAAGCTGTGATGAAATCGGTCGCCTGGGGGCTTTGGCGGCCACAGGCCAACCCCTCGCCCCTGAGGGGTATGACACCGATTTCAAAACCAAATTTATCTGATTGTAACGAGAGAAAGGTTGCAGCGTCATGAGCCTATCTATCACCCTAAACTGGCATCGCCAAGAGGCCACGCTGACCCCGCAGAAATACAGCAACGCCCATCAGATCACCTATACTGATGACACTAAGGTCATGGGGGATGCCGCGCCGGATTGGGGCGGGAATGCCGCCTATACCAATCCAGAACAGGCCTTCGCCGCTGCGATGTCGAGTTGCCATATGATGACCTTTCTGGCCCTTGCCGCGAAAGCAGGTTGGCCTGTGGCAAGCTACAGAGACCATGCCGTGGCCCATTTGGGCAAAAGCCCAAAAGGCCGCATAGCCGTGACCCGTATTGATCTGCACCCCAAAGTGACATTTGATACGGGCTTTTCGATGGATCAGGAAACGCTTGACGAGATGCAGCACCGCGCCCATCGTTATTGCTTTGTTGCAAATTCCATCGCCGACTATGTTGAGGTGACGATCAGCTAAGCCCCTAATCCGGGAGAGGATGCCATGACCATAGCCAGCCAAACCAATATCCTAGACAGCGCGCTTGATGCGCGGGGGATTTTACGTCTGACCCTAAATGACGAAAAACGCCGCAATGCGCTGTCTGAGGCGATGCTGAATCGCCTTCTTGAGGCGATCCATGCGGCAGGCGATGATCCTGAGGTGCGGGTGGTCATTCTTGCCTCTCGTGGCCCCGCTTTTTGTGCGGGTCATGATCTAAAGGAATTGACCGCCGCCCGCGCTGAGGACGATGGGGGGGGCGCCTATTTCACCAAGATCATGGCGCTTTGCGCATCCGTAATGCAGGCGATTGTAGCCTGCCCCAAGCCCGTGATTGCCGAGGTGCGGGGCGTGGCCACGGCGGCGGGGTGCCAATTGGTTGCGACCTGTGATTTGGCGGTGGCCGAAGACGGCGCGCGCTTTGGCACACCAGGGGTGCATATAGGGCTATTTTGCTCGACCCCCATGGTCGCTTTGTCGCGCAATGTCAGCCATAAACACGCGATGGAGATGCTGTTGACGGGCGATATGATCGCGGCCCCGCGTGCGGTTGAGATGGGGTTGGTGAACAAGGCCGTCCCTGAGGCAGAACTCAGCGCCACAACCGAGGAGATGGCCGCCAAAATCGCCGGAAAATCCACAATGACCCTCGCCACTGGAAAATCGGCCTTCTATCGCCAAGCTGAAATGGGGCTGTCCGAAGCCTATAATTATGCCGCGCAGGTTATGGTGGATAATATGCTGACCCATGATGCCGAAGAAGGGATAGGCGCCTTTATCGAAAAACGTCATCCACAATGGCAGGACAAATGAGCCAGATTTATCACGATGACCCAAGCCTTGCGCGGCGCGCGGCCAATCATCAACCCCTCAGCCCGCTGAGTTTTCTTGAGCGCGCTGCAGGCAGTTACCCTGATCATGTGGCCATCATTCATGGCCCCTTGCGCCGCAGTTACCGCGATTTCTATGCGCGCGCGCGGCAATTGGCGTCTCGCCTGACACAAGACGGGGTGCGCAAGGGCGATAATGTCTCGGTGATCCTTGCCAATACACCCGCCATGTTGGAATGCCATTACGGCGTGCCAATGTGCGGCGCTGTTCTGCATTCTATTAACACGCGGCTTGATGCGGCCATTATCGCCTTTCAGATCGACCATGCCGAAAGCAAAATCCTGATCGTAGATGCGGAATTCATGCCACTGGCCCAAGAGGCGCTGCAACTGGCGAAATCCAAGCCGCAGTTGGTGCAATATGATGACCCCGAATATGACGGCCCGCGCAGCGATGTAATAGCCGAAGATTACGAGGCCTATCTAGCCAAAGGCGATCCTGACTATCAATGGGCCCTGCCCGATGATGAATGGGATGCGATTGCGCTTAACTACACCTCCGGCACCACGGGCGATCCCAAAGGTGTGGTTTATCACCATCGTGGGGCTTATTTGCTGGCACAGGGCAATGCGCTGATCACTTCGATGCAGAAACACGCGGTCTATCTGTGGACCTTGCCGATGTTTCACTGCAACGGTTGGTGCTTTCCTTGGACAATTTCCGCCATTATTGGCACCCATGTCTGCCTGCGCCAAGTGCGCAGCGCGCCGATTTGGCGCGCCCTGACCGAGGATGGCGTAACCCATCTATGCGGCGCGCCAATTGTGATGTCAGTGATCTTGGATGCGCCGGAGCGAGAGCAACTGCCATCACAGGTGAATTTCTTTACCGCCGCAGCCCCGCCGCCTGAGCGGGTCTTGGCCGATATGCAACAGGCGGGGTTTGATGTGACCCATCTTTACGGCCTGACCGAAACCTATGGCCCTGCCGTGGTCAATGAATGGCATCAGGAATGGTCAGATTTGCCCCTGCCCGAACAAGCGCGGCTTAAATCGCGTCAGGGCGTAAAATACACGCCGCTGGAACAGTTGGAAGTGCTTGATCCCGATACATTGCAGCCCGTCCCGCGCGATGGGGAAACTTTGGGCGAGGTCATGTTCCGCGGCAATGTCGTGATGAAGGGATATTTCCGCAACCCAAGCGCCACCGAAAAAACCTTTGCGGGCGGCTGGTTCCATTCGGGCGATTTGGCGGTGATCCACCCAGATGGGTATATTCAGCTGAAAGACCGCTCAAAGGATATCATCATCTCGGGCGGCGAGAATATTTCCTCAATTGAGGTGGAGGAGGTGCTTTATGCACACCCTGCCGTGGCTGTCGTGGCCGTGGTGGCCAAGCCAGACGAGAAATGGGGCGAGACGCCTTGCGCCTTTATCGAGTTGAAATCAGGGGAAAGCGCCAGCGCAGAGGATCTGCGCGAATGGTGCCGCGACCGCCTCGCCCATTACAAATGCCCGCGTGATTTTATTTTCACGGAGATCCCGCGCACAAGCACGGGTAAAATCCAAAAATTCCAATTGCGCGACATGGCAAAGGCAGGGGCAAGCTAACAGGCTTACCCCCTGCTATCCCCCGCACGCCGCGCGCGCAAAAGCTCCATAAGCTTTAGATCGCGCGCGCGATGCGCCTCGGGCAGGCTGTCTTGCGGGTGCAGGGCATCCAAATAGGACGTCAGTCCCTGGTCTAAGGCGGATGACCAATCGCTGATCTTTGTATCGCCCTCAAACATACTCTGATACATGCCCGCAAAGCGCGTGACATAATCCGACACGCCCCCTGGTGCATTCAGGTGGATCGTTTCGAACGGCCCCATAAACGACCATCGCATCCCCAAACCATCGCAAATGGCGCGGTCAATATCCTCGGGCGCGGCCACGCCGTTTTGCAGCAGCTTAAACGCCTCAATCAGCAGCGCACCTTGCAATCGGTTAACCACAAACCCGTCAATCTCGCGCTTTAATGTAATTGGAATTTGCCCTGTCTGTGCAATCAAATCGCGCACTTTTTGGGTGACCTCAGCTGCGGTAAAGGGGGCAGGCACAATCTCAACGGCGGGCACCAGATGGGGGGGATTGATCGGATGCACGACCAAGCAGCGCGCGCCCCCCGCGACATCAGCCGCATAGGACGAGGCAGGAATGCCCGAGGTTGAACTGCCAATCGGCACATCAGGCGGCAGAATTGCATCCATCTCCGCAGTCAGGGCCGCCTTTACATCGCGCTTTTCTGGGCCACTTTCTTGGACATATATCACCCCCTCAAGCGCCGCGGCCAAGTTCGCAGCCACGCTGATCTGACTGCGATACTCTCGTGCGGCAATCAGGCCGTGATCGGCTAAATCCTGCAACCGCGCCAAAACCTTTGGCGCCGCGCCATCGGCAACACCCGCGATAGGATCATAAAGCACAACATCATGGCCCGCTGCCACAAACACAGCCCCCCATGCCTGACCAATCAGCCCTGCCCCCACAATCGCAATCTTGCCCATATATCCCGCCCTCCAAAATCATATCTGTCGATATGCTATAGGATCGGCGGGGCGGCATTCCAGATGAAAAAGAAAACTGGCGCACCCGAGAGCAGGTTCGATGCATATCCTATGCACCAATCATGCTCTCACGTAAGCATTATCAATAGGTTATGTGATT